>NC_016940.1:0-1710000 GCF_000250635.1 Saprospira grandis str. Lewin
ATAGGTTCTAAATCAATTGCCTGTCCTTGCTAAGGCATTTTTAGCAAAAAATCAATTTTTTTCTTTGTCTTTTTTTCTCGACCTTAGCCCTTCCCGGCTCAAGGCCTAAAGCCTTTTCGCTCCCCAATTTCATTTTTTGGCCCTTTGGCCCGCCACAACACCCAATATAGTAGAGTATAGCCGCATGGAAAATTCACATATAGAAGTTTGGCAACAGTGCTTAAATAAAATTAAACAGGAGGTTAAAGACCAGGCCTTTAAGACTTGGTTTCTACCCATTCAGCCCAAAAAGCTGGAAGGGAACACCCTTACCTTGCAAGTTCCTAACTTCTTTTTCTATGAATGGCTAGAGTCACATTATATTGACCAACTCAAGGCGGCTATCCGCAGCCAACTAGGCGAAGAAGGACAGCTACAGTACGTTTTACAACAGAAAAAAGCGCCCCAAAAGCCACAGGTGGCCGTGCAAAGAGAAAAACCTTTGCGCAATCCCCTACAACAAAAGGAAAGAAGAATCAATCGGCATTATGGGCAAGCGCCTATCCGAGATAAGAACGAAAAGATTCATAACCCTTTTGTTATTCCAGGCATAAAGAAAAAAGAAATTGAGTCGCAGCTCAACCCTAGCTATACCTTTGACCGCTTTATTGAGGGAGATTGTAACCGCTTGGCCCGTTCTGCTGGCATGGCCGTGGCCAAAAAGCCCGGACAAACCGCCTTTAATCCCCTGATGATTTTTGGTAATGTGGGATTAGGCAAAACGCATTTGGCCCATGCCATTGGCAATGAAGTGAAAAAGAACATGAAAGACAAGGTGGTCCTTTATGTCTCTTCAGAGCATTTTACTAACCAATTTATCGAGTCACTGACCAAAAACGCCATCTCGGATTTTGTCAACTACTATCAACTCGTAGATTTACTGATTGTAGATGATATTCAGTTTTTGGCCAAGAAGCAGAAAACCCAAGATATTTTCTTTCATATCTTTAATCATCTGCACCAAAGAGGTAAACAGCTCATCCTCACCTCCGATCGTCCACCCAAAGAAATGGCCGATATTGAAGAGCGTTTAATTTCTAGATTCAAATGGGGGCTCTCTGCCGATTTGCAGGTCCCTTCTCTAGAAACGAGAATGGCCATTATCCAACAAAAGATGCATAATGATGGCATTGAACTGCCTCATAATGTGATGGAGTATATTTCTTATACCGTTCGCTCTAATGTCCGTGAGCTAGAAGGGATTCTCATTTCTCTAATTGCTCAATCGGCCCTCAACCAAAGAGATATTGATATGTCGCTTGCCCGCGAGGTCATCTCTAAGTTTGTAGATGATGTGAGCCAAGAGATTTCTATTGAGTTTATTCAGAAAATTGTGGCCGACTACTATGATATTCCAGTAGAAAAGCTGCGTGAAAAGACCCGCAAAAAGCTTATCGTTACGGCCCGAAAACTCTCTATGTATTTGGCCAAACAGCTAAGTAATAAGTCGCTGACCTTTATTGGGGCCGCCTTTGGTGGCCGAGACCATAGCACAGTTATTCACGCCTGTAAATCCGTAGAGGCCATGTTGCAAAATGACCAAAGCTTTAAGTCAATTGTGGCCGATCTCAAGCAGAAGATTAAACAAAATACCCAGCCCTAAAAGCGGGAACAAGATCATAAAAAGGCGGCTAGAGGAAATCCTCTAGCCGCCTTTTTTAGGTCCTACAGGCCCCGAAGGGGCCGCAGGCTGAGCTGCAGGAGCAGGGCCGCCAAAGGCGGCAGACCAAAGCGGCTTTGCCGCTGCAGGGCCGAGCAGACCTGCGAGCTGCGGACTGGAGCGACCCGACCGCAGGTAGGGGCAGCCCCAAAAAAAACGCCCTAAAAGTCAAAGCTTCTAGGGCGATATAAAATTAAGCTATTTATTGCTTATAGTGGGGCCACTTCTACCCCTTCCTCATCCGAGGCAAAGAGCGGATAATTGGCCATATAGGCATTGATTTCGGCTTTGACGGCAGCAATTTCTTGAGCATCATCAATATTGCTCAAAATGCGGTCCATCCATTCTACAGTTTTCACACAATCGGCCTCCTTGAAGCCTCGAGTCGTGACGGCGGGGGTACCTATACGCATGCCCGAAGTCACCATAGGCGATTCTGTATCAAAGGGCACCATATTTTTATTGACCGTAATATCGGCCAAGATGAGGGTTTCTTCCGCCTGCTTGCCCGTTACGCCTTTGGGGCGAAGGTCAATCAGCATAAGGTGGTTATCGGTTCCGCCAGAAATGACCTTATAGCCTTTATCGACAAAAGCCTGCGCCATCGCTTTGGCATTGGCCACCACCTGTTTTTGGTAGGTCTTAAAGCTAGGTTGCAAGGCCTCGTGAAAAGCAACCGCCTTAGCGGCAATCACATGTTCTAGAGGGCCACCTTGGGTGCCGGGAAAAACGGCAGAGTTGAGAAGCACCGACATCTTTTTGGGATTGCCCGACTTCTTCCAAACCTTACCAAAGGGGTTGGGAAAATCTTTGCCCATCAAAATCATTCCCCCTCTGGGGCCACGCAAAGTTTTATGCGTCGTGGTGGTCACAATATGACAATAATCCAAAGGATTTTTGAGCAGGCCAGCGGCAATAACGCCCGCAGGATGCGCCATATCGCACCAAAGGATAGCCCCTACCTCATCGGCAATCTCTCTAAAGCGCTCATACTCCCATTCTCTAGAATAGGCCGAGGCCCCACAAAGGATAATTTTAGGCTGGTGCTCTTTGGCCTTAGCCGCCACCTTGTCCATATCGATACGGCCCGTGGCTTCTTCTACCCCATAAAAAACGGGGTTATAGAGCTGGCCCGAAAAATTGGCCTTAGAACCATGCGTAAGATGACCGCCATGGGCCAAATCAAAACCGAGGATCGTATCGCCAGGTTTTACACAAGCCAAATATACGGCCGCATTGGCCTGGGCGCCAGAATGTGGCTGCACATTGACATATTCCGCATTGAAAAGCGCTTTGGCGCGATCAATAGCCAATTGTTCAATTTTATCTACGACCTCGCAGCCGCCATAATAGCGCTTTTTGGGATATCCCTCAGCGTACTTATTAGTGAGGCAAGACCCCATGGCCTGCATGAGCTGCTGACTAACAATGTTCTCAGAGGCAATCAGTTCGATACCGTTCTGCTGGCGTTCGTGCTCCTCCCGGATCAATGCGGCCACTTGAAGATCTTTCAACATAGCTGTTCTCGATTTAAAAAAATAAAATGCGGTTTGTTTGCTGTGACTCTCTTCTCAGTAATTGAGTCGCTTAAAGATAATTTTCTTGGGCAAACTCGCCAAGGAAAAGACTTTTTTTTTGATCCCTGCCCCCTGCAGCTACTTCAGAGAAATATTGTTTGCTTTGGCCAAAGTCCTTAAAATCATTCAAAATTAGCTAGGCTATAAATGAGTTCTAAGAGAAAGTTTTATCTTGTCTGCTAATTTACAGTTAACAAACAGCTAAACAATTATTATTATGTTGAATAAAATTCTTGTGGTGGGCGCAGGGCGTTCGGCCACTTCTCTAATAGATTATTTGCTAGAACAAGCGCCTAAATACCAATGGGAAGTCATTATTGCCGATGCCAACTTGGCCCTAGCCGAAAAAAAATTGGAGGGCAGAGCGCATGGCCGAGCGGTTGCGCTTGACGTACTAGATATAGAAAGTCGTGGCGAATTGGTCCAAGAGGTGGATGTAGTCGTCTCTATGTTGCCTCCTTTTATGCACCATCATTTGGCCGGTGATTGCCTGAAATATGGAAAGCATCTGGCCAATGCCTCTTATGTGGCTGCCGAGCTGAAAGAAATGGCCGAATCAGCCAAAGAAAAAGGCCTGATCTTCCTTTGTGAGCTGGGCCTCGATCCCGGTATCGACCATATGTCGGCTATGCAAGGCATTCACCAAATTCAGGAAGCGGGACACAAAATGCTTTCTTTCAAATCGGCCGCCGGCGGTTTGGTAGCCCCCGAAAGCGACGATAATCCCTGGCATTATAAATTCTCTTGGAGCCCCCGAAATGTGGTCCTTGCTGGCCAAGGTATTGCTAAGTATATGTATAATGGGCGGTATAAACACGTTCCCTATCAGCGCCTGTTTGAAGATATCGAGCTAGTGGAGGTGCCCGGCATGGGCCAATATGAGGCCTATCCCAACCGCATTTCACTAAAATATGAATCGGCCTATGGCTTGGAGGGCACGCCCACAATTTTGCGACAAACCCTCCGCCATCCCGGCTATTGCAAGGCTTGGAACCTACTGCTCCAACTGGGCCTTACCGATGATTCTCATGAACTAGAGTACTCCGAAAATCTCACCTACGCTAGCCTTATCCGCAGCTTTTTGCCTGCCGCCAATGATGAGCAACAATTTGATAGCCTAAGGGCCCGCCTGGCCCATTTCTTCCAGCTAGAAGAGGCAGATGAAGCCCTCGATAAGCTCGAATGGCTAGGCCTTTTTGAAGAAACACCCATTCCTTTCGACAAGGCTTCTCCAGCCGTTATTTTGCAAGATATTCTGGAGAAAAAATGGAAGTTGCAGCCCGAAGAAAAGGATATGATTATCATGCAACACGAATTTATTTACCAAGATGCCCAAGGCCAAGAACATCGCCGCCTCTCGACCATGGTCCAAACGGGCGATAATGCCGAGGATACCGCTATGGCGAGGCTTGTCGGCCTGCCCTTAGCCATGGGCGTCAAGCAGATTATGCTGGGCCAAATCGAAAGAAGAGGGGTGCTTATCCCTATTCATGAAGAAATTTACACCCCCATTCTCCAAGAATTGGAAAACTATGGGGTGGTCTTTGAAGAAAGAGAAGAATGCCTAACAGAATAATTGCCTGCAGCTCTAGAAGTTTTTACTTTTAGGGCTGTTTTTTTGGGGCTGCCCCGCCCTGCGGGCGGGTCGGGCTGTCTCGCAGCTCGCAGGTCTGCTCGGCCCTGCAGCGCTTCGCGCTTTGGTCTGGCCTGCGGCCACTGCTGCCCATCCCTCAGCCGCTCGTCGCTAAGGTTTTGGCTTTAGTTTTCGGCTTCGGCCCGCCTAGCCCCAAAACCTCTTCATCAAAAACTTGTTTAGCCAAAAACAATCATCATGAAAGCATACATCATCAACATTGGAGATGAAATTTTATTGGGCCAGATTCTCAATACCAACGCCCATTGGATGGCCCAAGAGCTACAAGCTCAGGGCGTAGATTTACAAAAAATCCTGACCATCTCCGATGAGCGCCAAGCCATTATTGATAGCTTGGAGCAAGCCAAGGGCCAAGCCGATTTGGTCCTAATTACGGGAGGCTTAGGGCCCACCAAAGACGATATTACTAAATTCACCCTAGCCGATTATTTTGGAATGTCGCTGGCTTTTCATGCCCCCAGCTTCCAAAATATCGAGCGATTATTTGAGCAGTTTGGCCGAAACCGCCGCCCAGACGAGCGCTATAAAGTACAGGCCGAAATGCCCGAAGGGGCCCAGATTCTAATTAACAAGATGGGAACGGCCTCTGGTATGTGGTTCCAAGAAGAAGGCTCCCCCATTGTCGTTTCTATGCCTGGCGTGCCTAAAGAAATGAAATACCTCTTGCAAGAAGAGGTCTTTCCCCGTTTGGCCCAATTGCCTGGCCGCTCTAATATTGTACAGCAAACTTGGCTTTGCTTTGGCAAAGGCGAAACCGATGTCTCTAGCGCACTAGAGGATTTTGAGGCCCAATTACCCACCGCCATCAAATTGGCCTATTTGCCCAATACCAAAACGGGCTATTTGCGCTTGCGCCTTACCGCCAAAGGGCAAGAAGAGGCCGCTTTGGTCCAAGCCGTACAAGAAGAGGGGGCCAAACTTTGCCAAATTCTGGGACCCAAACTCATTATTGGCCAAGAAGGCGATTTTTTAGAGGCTAAACTAGGCGAACTACTTCGCAAAAAGGGAAAAACTATTGGCACTGCCGAAAGCTGCACGGGCGGAAATATTGCCCATAAAATTACGGCTATTCCTGGCTGTAGCGATTATTTTATGGGCTCGGTAGTCGCCTATAGCAATAAGGTGAAAATGCAGCAATTAGGCGTTGCTGCAGAAACTCTAGATACGGAAGGAGCCGTCTCTGAGGCTACCGTCCGCCAAATGCTCAGCGGCCTCATCAAAAACCTAAAAGTAGATTATGGCATAGTCAGTTCTGGCATTGCTGGCCCCGGCGGCGGCCGGCCCGATAAGCCCGTAGGTACCATCTGGCTGGCCATAGGCTCTGCAGAAAAACAGTGGGTCCAAAAACTAGAACTGGGCAATAATAGAGCAAGAAATATTGAAATGAGTAGCAGTATTGCCCTCAACTTGATGCGCCTCTTTTTGCTAGAAAGTTAATGCTTTAGGCCCAGCACCTAGAAATATCGAATAGCGGCCCCTCCTTGGAGGGGCTTTTTGTTTTTCTGCCTTTTGAAGGCAGAAAAACAGCTGGCCGAAAGGCTTTCATTTGGCCACAACAAGCCCTTTAGGGCGCAGTTCGACGACCAAAGGGAGTAACCGATGTGAAGGGGTGGCCGCAGGCCAGACCAAGCTTTTGAGCAAAGCGAAAAAGAGAAGGGCCGAGCAGACCTGCGAGCCCCGACAACCAGCCCCTATAGGGGCGCCAGTTCGACGACCATAGGGAGTAACCGCCGCAGCTTTGCTGCGGAGGCCCCAAAGCCATCCTATTCATATAAAAAGCTGCATTTTTTTGAGGGCTGTTTAACATCTTGTGTTTCCCCTTTTTGCTGCCTAGGGACAAGCCCCTAGGCTAGCTTTTTTAGACAGCCCTCTAAAGAGGGCCTTTGGATAAAATTCTTCTCTGCTATAACGACTGAGCAAGACCCTGTATATCAGCAACTGAGGCCCTCGCAGAGGGTTGAGCCCATTAGATTAGCCTAGGGGCTTGTCCCTAGGCGATGATTGACTGAATCCGGGCAAACTAATGGCCCAAATTTTATTCTGACACAGAAAATCCTAAACAGTTCCATTTCTTTTTGCCTACTGCCCATCATAATCCTTAAGACCTGGATAGCGCTGCAGCAAAGCCGGCAGTTGTTCTTTTTCTATGGGCCAACCATCTATATAGGCTTGTATATATAAATTCTCGAAGCCGCTTTCTTCCAAAGTTTCTTTTAGGGCATTGGCAGCTTTAAAGTTGCGCTCCAAGCCCAAATAATAGGTAATTTCGGGGGCGTTGGCCTGTTTTTCGGCGGCGACATTGGCTAGTTGGCTCAAAATGGGGTCATCAAAAAGCTGGCTAGTCGTTTGAATAGCAATGCGATAGCGCAGGCCTTGGCTTTTGCTTCTAAAATTCGGGGCCTCAGTAGCTAGTAAAATCGGGCTCAATTTGGGCCAACTATAATCTACCTTCAGGGTTGTTGGTTGGGCCTCTAATAAGCGCAGCTCTACCCGTCGGTTAAATTGCTGCCCCGCCTCATTTGGTGAACCATCAAAAGAAAAATTTTGGGCCTGAGGGTAAGACATGCCGCAACCTCTTAGATAAATGCGCTGCGAGGAAATCCCTTTGGCCATTAGGTTTTGGGCCAGTTGCTGCCCCTGCTGCAAGGACAAAAACAGGCCTCGGCTGGCCTCATATTGGGCATCGGCATGGGCCTCAATCAATACCTTTAGGCTAGGGTAATCCTGAAGCAAACGAAGCAAACGGTCTATCTGCCGCTGATCTTGCCATGCTCCAGTTGCTGCAGTATAATAAAATGGCCGAAGCTGAATATTGGCCTCGGTAGAGCTACTATCTAGGGCCGATAAAACAGCCAAATTGCTAGGCGGCGGAGGGGCCAGTTCTTGAGCCGCTCCTTGCAGAAAATCTAGACTAGCCGAAACCGCCAACTGCGCCTTTCTTTCTTGCCTAAAATATAACTGATAAAGGTCCAGCCCCCCTTCTCCGCCAGCTCTACGGCTGAGCAGCTGCCCCCCTAAGCCATTGGCCGACAGGCGAAAAAACAAATCATCTCCAGGGCTGCTAATGGGAGCCGGCAACAAACGGGGCGAAGTCCATTGGCCCTTTTCGGCCTCATAAACTGATTCGTAGACATCGTAGCCGCCTACTCCCTGGGCGGATAAACGAGAGAAAAAAAGCGTCTTTCCATCGGCAGCCAAAAAAGGCGTACGTTCTGCTGCTGCCGTATTTATAGGCCCTGCCAAAGCAATAGGCGCCGACCAGCTACGGTCTGCATTTCGCTTCCGATAATAAATGTCTAGATCCTGAGCATGAGGACCAGCCACAAAGAAAAACAAACTATCACTAAAAAAATAATGGTCGCCGGTCCAACTATGATACTGACTATCTAGGGCAATGGGAGCCGCTAGAGACTGGCCATATCCATCGCCAAAATTATCGACTAAGCCCTGACTATCTCGCTGAAAAAACAACTGTCCATAATCGCTGCTAAACCCCAATAAACATTCTTCTTCAGGGCTGTTGTAGCGTTCGCTGAGAGGCTGTGGCGCTCCCCAGCTTCGCTCCTTTCGCTCAATTTGATAGATTTGTCCATTTTTTTGGCCACTACTATCTGGGCGGTCAGAAGAAAAATAATAATAGGCCTTATTCCCCTTAAAAAGGGGACCTTCATCATAGGCCGTATTGATGGGCGACTGATAGGGGGAGGCAATAGCGGGAGAAGAAACCGCCGCATTTCTTTCGGCAAAAACAGCTTGTAGCAGCAAGCGCTTGACCTTTTTTCTATTAAATTTTCGGCTGCCCTTTGTTTTTAAAAAGAGCTTATAATAATGCATCGCCTGCTGATAATTGCTTTCATAATGAAAGGCTCTGGCTGCCAAAAAAAGCGCTTGGTCAGCATGATTTTTATCCTGCAAATAAATTTGTAGGCTTTGCAAACAGCTATCAAACTCATTGAGGCCAAAATGAGCCTGAGCTAAGGTATAATAGTAGTTAGATTTTGGCTTTTTTGCCGATTGTAATAGCTCCTGCGCCTTAGTTTTTGCCAACTGATAGTCTCCTTGGCTTAAGGCCAACTCGCTAGCTTGCCATTGTTTTTTTTGCCCCCTCAAACTAAGGCTCGCAAAAAGAACAGAAAGCGTTAATAAAAATAGTCTAGTGATATTCATAATTTTGCTTTATATATCCGGGCAAATATAGGGAAGTTTTATTGGAGAAGATGGGCTTAAGTTCGCATTTAAAAGTTAGTCTAGCTGCGCAAATATCCACCTTTTTCCGCTAGAACTCATTTAAAAAAACTAAATTGCCGCCAAGACCACTAAGCCAAAATACCTCATGTTAAATATTATTCGAAAAAGAAACCCTTTTGCCCAAAAGCTGCCATCGCCTCAGGCGGTAGAGCGAACCTATTGGCGAAAGTTTTATGGGCAGGCGGGTCGTCGCTGGACCCTCCGTTTTTTTCTGCTCTTTTGTTTTTTGGCCCTTTTTTCTGACTTTCTAGCCAATCAAAAACCAATTTATTGTGAGTTGGAGGAGCTAGAAACGGGCGAACGCCATCAGTTTTCGCCCATTCTATACGATTATGCCGTTGGTTTGGGCTTTAGCAATTGGGAGATTAAGTGGAAACGGCTCAACTGGTATGCTCCAGATGAAAAGCAGTGGCAATATCATGGGGTTATTTTTCCGCCCATTAGCTATTCTGCCGAGCAGGTTGATTTGCGCAATCCCTTAGTGGGTCCTCGAGATGAACAGGCCCTAATTGGCTATATGCAACCGCATTATTTAGGCACCGACCCTTTGGGCCGAGATTTAGCTGCGGGTCTGCTACATGGCTGCCGAACGGCCCTATTGGTGGGCTTGGTAGCTATGTCGATAGCGGCTCTAATTGGCATTTTGCTGGGGGCTTTGGCGGGCTATTATGGCGATGATCGGCTCTACTGGAAACGCGCTTATTTTCTTGCTTTTTTCTTTGGTCTTTTTGCCTTTTGTTTTTTGGCCTTTGTTTGGGGCGCCTATCCCTTGGGCGAGCTCTTGAGGTCGGGTAATTTCTTAAAAGCAGGCTTTTATCTTACGCTTTTGGGAATCCTTCTAGCGGCTATTTCTACACTTTTGGGCTGGGGCTTGGGGCAGCTCCCTTTTCTTTCGGTCAAGAAGCGGCTCCCCTTAGATTTGGCCGTCATGCGCTTTATCGAATTGATTAACTCTATTCCAGTTCTCTTGCTCATTTTGGCCATTTTGCCCCTCATTAAGGATAGCTCTATTTATACCGTCATGGTCCTTATTGGGTTATTATCTTGGACCGGTATTGCCAAGTTTATTCGAGCCGAAATGCTGCGCATAAGAGCGCTTCCCTATATAGAGGCGGCTCGGGCTTTGGGCTATCGAGAGTTGAGCATCATCTGGCGGCAGGCCTTGCCCAATGCCCTACCTCCGGTCCTCATTGCCTTGGCTTTTGGGATGGCTGCGGCGGTACTCACCGAGTCTTTTCTTTCTTTCATCAATGTGGGCCTACCTCCCGAGCAGGTAAGTTGGGGCTCTTTATTGCGCAGCGCCAGAGATGCGGGGATTTCGGCTTGGTGGCTGGCGCTTTTTCCGGGTCTTGCGATCTTTTTCACGCTCAGTATTTTCAATTTATTAGGAGAGGGTATTAACAAAACGCTAGATCCTAAGGAGGTTTAATTTTTTTTGGGGCCTGCCGCCTTTGGCGGCCGGGCCCTTGCAGGGCTCGCAGGTCTGCTCGGCCCTGCGCCAGCAAGCTGGCTAGGTCTGCCGCTGCGCGGCCCCCTTGCAGGCCCCTAGGCCAAGTCGCTTCGCTCCTTTGCGGCGGCTTTGCCGCCTGCTAGCTGTGGCTGCAGGTTAAAACCAGCAGCCAATTTAGGAACAGCACAGCTAGCTCCTCAGCAACAATTGGCCTGCAGCTTGAAAGCCGCAGGACCTGAAAACATAATACCTCCTTTCCATAAACAAAGCAGGGGCTTTTAAGCCGCTGCGGCAAGAAAGACCAAGGCCCAACAAGAATGGCTGCGGCCTTTAGGCTGCAGATAGCGGCAAAGCCGCCATGGCCAAAGGCCAAACGGCCTAGCGATGGTAGGCAGTGCGGCAAAGCCGCAGACCAAGCAAAAACTTGTTTTTTGCGCAGGGCCGAGCGAGCAGCGAGCTGCCGAACGTAGCGCCCGCCGAAGGCGGGAGGCCCCAAAAAAATACTTTTAGGCTAAACCAATAACCAAAAAATAAGGCTTTCTACAGCAACTTAATCTCTCTAATATCCGCTTCGCTTAAATCTAAAAGCAAGATGGCGCACCAAGATGAATCAGGGTCTGTTCCAAGATAAATACTTTCACTTATTCGGTAATACTTAATTGGCCCCCTACTTTCTCCAATCGTTATAAGCATAGCCGTTTCGTTCATAAAAGCAGTCGTCATCCAATGCCTCCGCAGATGCAGGTCGTCGCCTGTGTCTATCCCTAGAGAACAGCTATAAAACTCATCACTCAACTCTAAACGATTAAATTCATCATCCTCTAGTTTTTTTATTTTTTCATTATTTAATGAGATAAGTTCAATTTCAGACAGAATTTCACTGCAAGAGTCAAAAGCGGATTGAATGAACCTTGGACCACTGCTTTCATTATAATTACCAATAAATATCGAATCTCCTATGCGGCGGTTTTTTAGACGAATAATAAAAGGACGATAATAATCGTAGTAATCTACTATATATTCCAAGGGCTTATCAATAGGTTTAAAATTTAGTTTTATCATAGCCAAAATTGTACTGTTAAATATATCTAGCCCCTAACTAAAAATAGGCGCTAGCTGTTCCCCAATTTTTAAGATTAGATTGATGAAAGGCCAAGCTGCATATAAATTTGAATGCCCAAAATCAGCAAAAGAAGCAAAAAGCAACAAATACTCAATATTTCTATTCTTTTGACTTTTTGCCTCCAATAAACGAGCTGTTTAGCTTGCTGCTCTTCTTCTGCCAACTTATTTAGATACCATTTTTCAAAACCAGCTTGTTGATGCACAAGCGCAGCACTTTTGCTACTAATCCCTGTCTAATCAAATAATTGAGCTGTTGTTCTATTTTCATAAGTTTCTGAGGACTAGCTTCTTTTGTTTCCTGCCAAGCTTGGTGAGGTGCTAAGTTAACCAATTTAGCAATCTCTTGAATAGTTAGTCCCCAAGCTGTTGTAGACGCAATTAGATAGAGCAGCCGATCTAGTTGAAGCAGTTCTTTTTTGTTCAGTTGAAGCATAAGTCAAGCCTTTAATTCAATCAAGAGAGGAATATTATTGTAGGGAATCGTCAGCTCTTCTTTGAGCAGATAAAAAACTTCCCTCCAGCTACTAAAATTATTTAATGCCGCTTTGGTCTCTGCAATAGTATAGGCTTTGAGACGAACCGGAATGGCCTTTTGCCAAGAAGCGGAAAAAGAAAGACAACAAGCCTTTTCTTCCGTCAAAATAGGCGCTAAGGCCTCTAAAAAATCAAAAAATGGACAGCTTTCTGTTTTTCCCAAATAGAATCCTAAAAGCTCTTGTACAATTCCCTGAGAAATACCAGCAGCAGAACTAGGCTTCATAAGCACTCCCAAAGCCTGATAGCCATAATGCTTTTGCAAGAGCGCTAAACCATATTCAGAATTTGTGTTCAGCGACTTGTAATCCCAGCAAATCTCATAATCCGAGGGTAGAATTCCCTCAACATAAGCTGGCTGATTTGTGCCTATTGCTATAACATCCATCTTAAATTTTCTATTTTTTGAGCAAAGGTTTCCTAATCGGCTTTCTAAACCTTTTCTCTAAATTTAAATTCCTTAATGCTGCATATTTTTTGAGGCCTGCCCTCAGACTTTCTAAGCTTTGCTTTCAACTATAAGCACTGCTATTTAGACTTACTGGCAAAGTTTGTTGGCCCAAGAATAGCCCTCTCTGACTGTATTCAGTAGGTCTAAAGCAGAGTCGCACAAACATAAAAAAAGAGGAGCCGAAGCTCCTCCTCTAAATAGAAAACAAAAATCCCTTTTACCCTATTCTAATTTGTTTTCCGTTCTCTTCTTTTGGCCGGTTTTGGGGCCGCTTTCAGCTCCTCTTGGCTAATAAAGCCGTCTTGGTTGCTGTCAATTGTTGCAAAATTTTCTTTGATGGGACCTTTGGCTTCCGCCTCAGAAATCTGCCCGTCTTGGTCGGCGTCTAGCTTCTCAAAACGCTTGCCTTTTCCTTTGCGCTTGCCTTTTTTGCCTTGCCCCTTAGGTTTATTTTTTAGTTCTTCTAGACTAATAAAACCATTTTGGTCGGCATCAATTGTTGCAAAATTCTTTTTGAGGCGACCTTTGGCCTCTGCCTGAGAAATCTGCCCGTCTTGGTTGGCATCTACTTTTTCAAAGCGCTCTTCTGGAGACAAACGCTCTTTTTTTTCTTTTTGGTCTTGTGCCTGAGCATTCAAAGCAATCAATCCAAAGCCAATTAACATCAGTAGGTTTTTCATAAAATTCATTTTTTGAGGATAAGATTTGTACCTCAGACGCTACTTCCACAAAAGGGTTTAAGGTCGCTTATTATTTTTATTTTTTGGGGCTGCCCCGCCCTGCGGGCGGGTCGGGCTATATCGCAGCTCGCAAGCCTGCTCGGCCCTGCGCTTTTTTCGCTTTGCTCAAAAAGCTGGGTCTGGCCCTTCGGGCCACTGCTTTCTATCCCTCAGCCAGCTCCACCAAAGAGCTAAAGCTGGGCATTCGGCTTCGGCAAGCAAAAAAAAGGAGACCGATTTATCGGTCTCCTTTCTTGGCCCATAAAAGAGCAACTTATAGAGTAGACTAGTCTTTTAGCAAAGAGCGAGAAATCACTAGCTTCTGAATTTCAGAGGTACCCTCTCCAATAGTACAGAGTTTAGAATCGCGGAAAAACTTCTCTACGGGGAAGTCCTTGGTATAACCATAACCACCATGTACCTGAATACTATCGGTAGCTACTTTTACACAAACCTCAGAGGCCATATATTTAGCCATAGCCGAGATTTTGGTCACGGGCAAATGATTATCTTTAAGATAACCCGCCTTGCGAGTAAGCAATTCGGCCGCTTCAATTTCTGTGGCCATATCGGCAAGTTTGAAGGCAATAGCTTGGAACTTAGAAATAGCTTTGCCAAACTGCTCTCTTTCTTTAGAGTACTTTAGGGCCGCCTTATAAGCGCCTTTAGCAATACCCAAAGAAAGGGCAGCAATAGAAATGCGGCCACCATCTAGAATTTTCATGGCTTGGATAAAGCCTTCGCCCTCATTGCCTAGCAACTGACTCTTGTGTACTCGGCAATTTTCAAAAACCAATTCGGCAGTTTCAGAGGCGCGCATACCGAGCTTATTTTCCTTCTTACCAGCAGAAAAGCCCTCCATATTCCGCTCAATAACAAAGGCACTAATGCCGCGGCTGTCGAGTAGGTCGCCTGTACGGACAAGCACCACCCCAACATCGCCACTGATGCCGTGGGTAATCCAGTTTTTGGTCCCGTTAATTACATAATAATCGCCATCTTTTTCTGCAGTACATTGCATACGCATAGCATCAGAACCCGTATTGGCCTCGGTAAGTCCCCAAAAAGCAACATGTTCGCCACTGGCCAACTTGGGTAAATACTTTTTCTTTTGCTCCTCATTGCCAAACATCAAAATATGGTTGGTTCCTAAAGAGTTGTGGGCCGCCAAAGACAAGCCGATAGAGCTACACACCTGAGCGACCTCCTCGATCACGGTAATATACTCTTGGTAGCCTAGGCCTGTTCCGCCATATTCTTCAGGGACCAAAACGCCCATAAAACCTTGTTCTCCCATTTTCTGGAAAAGGTCTTTGGGAAAATACTGGCGTTCATCCCAATCCATCATCTCGGGGCGAATATGTTTTTCGGCAAAGTTGCGGGCAGACTCCTGAATAAGAGCCAAGGCCTCATTGGCTGAGCTGTTCATGTAATCCATAAATTAAATAAAGAGATTTTTGGGGACCAATTTGGGGCTTTCCTTTTGGTCCAATAGTTTGAAGAGAGCAAGGCTCTCGGAGAAATGTCTGTTTCGCCAATTTACAACAAAAAAATTGATTTTCGGTTTTTCTGCTTTTTATGCCAAGCCTTAACATAATTTAACTAGCTTCGGATATTGGGCCAAAAGCTAGCCAGCTGCGTCTTGCAGGCCCGAAGGGCCGCAGGCTTAGGGATGGATAGCAGTGGCCGAAGGCCAGACCGAGGCGGCAAAGCCGCCGAAGGGCCGAGCAGACCTGCGAGCTGCGACACAGCCCGGCCCGCCCGCAGGGCGGGCAAGCCCCAAAAAACATCATATATAAGGTAAACTACTTTCTTTTGCTGGATCAGCATACATTTAAATTTTCATTATGCAAACAATTGCTTTAGTGGGTTGTGGAAACTTGGGCAGCGCCATTATTAAGGGATTATTGGCTAGTGGGCAAGCGCCCCAGCACATTCGGGCCAGTCGGCGTTCGCTTTGGGCCCTGCAGCCCTTGTCTGAGTTAGGCGTACAAACCTTTTCGGATAACTTGGAGGCCATTCAGGGGGCCGATATTATTATTTTGGGCCTCAAGCCCTATGTTATGCCCAAGGTATTGGCCGAAATTGCCCCAAAATTAGGGCCGCAGCAAATTCTGGTCTCTTTGGCCAGCGGACTAAGTTTGGAGAGTTTGGGCCAAGAACTGCCCGAAGAACAGCCGCTGGTGCGGGCCATGCCCAATACGGCAGCCGATGTGAGCGAATCGCTTAGTTGTTTGGCGCAAAAAAACTGTAGTTTGCAGCAGCAAAAAGCAGTGGGCCGCATTTTTGAAGCCGTTGGCGAAGCCATTTGGATAGAAGAAGAACTGATGGAAGCCGCCACCATTTTGGGCGCCTGTGGCGTTGCTTATGTGCTCCGCTTTATCCGCGCTATGGTGCAGGGCGGAATTCAGCTGGGCTTTGATGCCCAAACGGCCAAAAAGATTGTTACTCAAACCACCAAGGGGGCTGCCGAGCTCCTTTTGCAAGGCGGCAAACACCCCGAAGAAGAAATTGATAAGGTCACGACGCCCAGAGGCTGCACCATTGTGGGCCTCAATGAAATGGAGCATTCGGGCTTTAGCTCGGCCCTGATCAAAGGGATTTTGGCTTCCTTTGAGGCCATAGAAAAGAAGTAAATAACGGCAGAATAAGCTGTCACAATCTGCCCTCTTAAGGTTTTCTTAAGAGGGTTTTAGTTTTTAGACCTACTCTAAATAACTGACAAACAAACTTTTGCATGGGATGTAAATTATATTGCCAAAAAAAACTTGGCCCCCAATGCCCCAATCAAATCAAAATCACTATTTTTAGCGGGTACGAATGCATTTTCACTTACTATTCCTAATAAATTAAATTATGCTCTTTTCCGTTATCTTGAGTTTTATCATTGGTTATGTAGCCATTGTGTTTGAGCATCCGCTCAAGCTAGATAAAACGGTACCTGCCCTCATTATGGCGGCCCTTTGTTGGGCTTTCGTTTCTTTGGGCCATCTCGAGGTTTTTGATCATCATGGACATGAAGCGGCCCTCGATAATATTCTGCTTCACCATATTGGTAAAACTGCCGAAATTCTCATCTTCCTGATCGGCGCCATGACAATTGTAGAGCTAATTGACTTGCATGGTGGTTTTGGAGCGATTACCGATCGCATCAAGACGACCAAAAAATCGACCATGCTCTGGATGGTGATGCCTTTGGCCTTTTTCCTTTCTGCGACCCTAGACAACCTGGCCTGTACGATTGTGGTGGTGTCTTTGCTTCGCAAATTGGTGCCCGTCAAAGAAGAGCGTATTTATTTCATCAGTTTGGGCGTTATTGCCGCCAATGCGGGCGGTGCTTGGTCGCCAATTGGAGATGTAACCACCACTATGCTCTGGATTGGTAACCGTATTTCGGTTTCTGGCTTGGTCTTGGCGCTTTTGCTTCCTTCTATTGCCTGTGCAATTATTCCCACAGCCGTGATGGCCGCTATGCCTTATATGAAAGGAAACATCACTCCTGCCGACACTTCTGATATTCATGCAGGAGAGAAAAACCCCAAAATCAAAGGGGCCGACACTATGCTTATTGCTGGTTTGGCCGGTCTGGTTTTCGTTCCTATTTTCAAAACGGTAACGCATCTTCCGCCCTATGTCGGCATGATGCTTTCTTTGGGTGTTGTTTGGTTAATTTCAGAGTACCTTCACCCCGATGAAGAATTTGAAGATAAGCATAAATACTCGGCTCACCACGCCCTATCTCGTATCGAGATGTCTAGTATCCTTTTCTTCCTCGGTATCTTGATGGCCGTAGCCTCTCTAGAATCACTAAATGTACTTAAGGATTTGGCCGAAGCCATGAACGGCGTCTTCCCTTCTGACAAACAATATCTACCTGGTGTAGTTGGTTTGGACCTTGTGGTGGCCATTTTGGGCCTCGGTTCTGCCCTAATTGATAATGTGCCTTTGGTGGCCGCCGCTATGGGGATGTACTCTACCGAAGAGTATGTGATGGACCACAAACTCTGGCACTTCTTGGCCTATTCTGCGGGTACTGGGGGGTCTATGCTCATCATTGGTTCTGCCGCTGGTGTGGCCGCTATGGGTATGGAAAAAATCGACTTTATGTGGTATATGAAGAAGATGGCCTGGTTGGCCCTTTTGGGTTTCTTTGCCGGAGCTATCGTTTTCTTGCTCATGCACCCCTTCGTAGAGCCTTACCTTATTGATGCCGCTAGCCATGCCGCTCCCACAGGCGGAGGACACTAAGCGCTAGCCTCAGCTTACTATAAAAATGCCTATTCCTTCTATAAGGAGTAGGCGTTTTTTTTGGGGCGTTACTCCTTTCAGTCGTCGAACTGCGCCCTAAAGGGCTTGTTGTCACTGCGGCTACGCCTTGCGGCGCTACGTTTACTCCCTTTGGTCGTCGAACGGCGAACTAAAGTTCTTGTTGTCGCAGCTCGATGTTTTTTTGGGGCCTCCGCTGCGGCTACGCCTTGCGGCGCTACGTTCCGCAGCTCGCTATTCGCTCGGCCCTTCGGCGCTTGCAGCGCCTCGGTCTGGCCCTACGGGCCACTGCTGCACATCGCTAGGCCGAGGGCCAGCCCCTAGCAAAAAAGAAAGCTATTGGGGAAAAAATTGTATCTATTTCCTAGATTTGCGTTTCGAAAAAAAGAACTACTATGTCAAATACAATTGTACTACTACTCTCAGACCATAGACTGCCTAACTTAAAATTTTTTCAGTTTTTAACTAACACAAAAAAAATAAATCCCGATTCTAACACTAACTACATTCTCATTGGCACAGATAAGACTTATAAGCTAAAATATCATGAACATGTAGCAATGGCATTGAAAATAACAGAAGACAAATATGTACATTGGCTCGTATCACCAGAATCATATGAAAAAACCTCTTTATCTCTAAAAGGATATTTAAGTCAAATAAAAAGATCAACTAACTTCTTTTTAAATATCACGACTGGTACAAAAATGATGGCCCTAGCGGCTAAGGATACTTTTGAAAAATATGTTGTTAATACACCCAGCCATAGTCTTGAGACCTATTATATTCCAATAAATAGTGAGAATATTCATCAAATATATCCATCGCTTATTGAGCAGGAGTTCAAAGCTTCCTTGTCCTTAAAAGAATATACAACATCTTATGGATTTAAAATCAATGAGAATAGGTCACCCAGGCATCTAAGCCTTGCTGAGGCTAATGAATACTGGAAGTTAATTAAAGATAATAACTATAGCTCATCTAATATCGCGTCCCCTTTTCCTAAGGCAGGTGATCTTTGGGAGCATATTGTTTTTCATAAAATAGCTAGTAACTTAAATCTCTCAGAAAGTGCGATTGCCTTGAATATAGATATAAAACCTATACACAGCAGGATCAAGGGAACGGAAGATAAACATGAGCTTGATATCATCTTTATAAAAAATGACCGTCTTTATATAATAGAATGTAAAGACTTGTCTCACCAGGAACAGAATGCCTCTAAATTTCCAAGTAAAAAAGTAAGGGACTACATATATAAAAGTAACTCTATCAACCAAAATCTAGGATTATATGCTAAAAGTTTCATTGTAATTCTATGCCCTTTTAAACCGAATAAAGATCAACAAAAAAGCCTTGACAAATTCTCAAAAATTTCAAATATCAAAATTATAATTGCTCAAGATTTTGAAGGAAAAAAATTTACAGACCTCATAAGATAAAACATGAACAGACCAAACTTACTGCTTTTAGTATTTGCCAGCCTATTTCTCTTTTCTTGTGGACCCAAACAAACCGAAGAGGGGCTCCCCTTAGATGAATATGGTCGAGAAGATTTCTTGAGTTTTCATCATAAGTTTTTCCATGAAATTGATTTTCAGTTGGCCCGAATTGACTTTCCCATTACTGGCCCAAAAATGGCCAATGGCCTGCCCAAAATCATAGAAGAAAAAGACTGGACCTTATTGCGCCCCATTGAGGGCCAAGAAGGCGTAGAACGCCAATTTGCCCCCAGAGCCGATGACCTCATGGAGGAGTATATTATTGCCCAAAAGGCCTTTGTGATTAAACTGCGCTACCAGCACAATGAGGTGCAAAATAAATGGTACCTCACCTATTACTCTGGCATCACTGGCGATAATATGCGAGCCACCGTAGACTCTAGCAAACTAGATAGCAATCGGGTTTTGTTGGTGCACCCCGATTCTATGCCTACAGATAAATAAAATAGGCTGCGGCATCAAAATTTAACTGAACTTTGTATTTTGGGGCGCAAACGCTTTTTATCCGCCAAAAAATTGAAACGACATGGCTTTGTTGGACCAAATTGTAGCGCGCCTAGGCGCCGAAAAAGCAGCCTATCTGCTCGAACACCAATCATCGACTTTTCCTAAATCTGCAATTCACGCTCCTCGCCCCAACTTTATTGATGAAGTTTGGAGCCAGAGCAACAGAAATATACAAACGCTCCGCAGCTTGGGCGCCTTGCACAATCATGGCCGCTTGGGTGGAACGGGCTACCTCTCTATTTTGCCTGTAGATCAGGGCATTGAGCATACCGCTGGGGCCTCTTTTGCCCCCAATCCTATCTATTTTGATCCTGAAAATATCATTAAGTTGGCCCTAGAGGCGCAGTGTAGTGCCGTGGCCACTACTTATGGTGTCTTGGGTGCTGTGGCTAGAAAGTATGCACACAAAATTCCTTTGGTGGTTAAAATTAACCACAATGAATTGATGACTTACCCCAACAAATATGACCAAATCCAGTTTGGCTCTATCAAAAATGCTTGGGATATGGGTGCCGTAGCCGTAGGGGCCACCATCTACTTCGGCTCAGAAAATTCTAATCGCCAACTCATTGAGATTGCCGAGGCTTTTGAATATGCTCATGAGCTAGGTATGGCCACCATTCTTTGGTGCTACACTCGCAACTCGGCCTTCAAAAAGGATAAGGATTATCATCTAGCAGCCGACCTCACCGGCCAAGCCAACCATTTGGGCGTCACCATTCAGGCGGATATTATTAAGCAGAAGTTGCCTGAAAACAATGGCGGCTTTACGGCAGTAGGCTTTGGTAAAACGCATCCTAAGATGTACAGCGATTTAGCTACTGAGCACCCCATTGACCTTTGCCGCTACCAAGTAGCCAACTGCTATATGGGCCGTGTGGGCTTGCTCAACTCTGGAGGAGCTTCTGGTGGAAATGACCTGCAAGATGCGGTAGAAACGGCTGTCATTAACAAACGTGCAGGTGGTTTGGGCCTTATTTTGGGCCGCAAAGCCTTCCAAAAACCCATGAACGAAGGAGTAGATATCATCTCTGCCGTTCAAGACGTATATGCTTGTCAAGATATCGATCTAGCCTAAGGCTTAGGGTCGCTATAAAGAGCCAGCCCCAAAAGGGCTGGCTCTTTTCTGTTTAGAGAACAGGCCTTTTTGGTCCAATGGCGTCTTGCAGGCGGCAAAGCCGCCGCAAAGGAGCGCAGCGACTGGCCACAACAAGCCCTTTAGGGCGCAGTTCGACGACCAACGGGAGTAACCGATGTGAAAGGGTGGCCGAAGGCCAGACCGAGCTTTTGAGCAAAGCGAAAAAGCGACAACAAGGCTGAAAGCCGCAGTTCGATGACCGAAGGGAATAACGGCCGAGCAGAACTGCGAGCCCTGGAACGACAACAAGCCCTTTAGGGCGTCTTCGACGACCAAAGGGAGTAACCGCAGCAAGGCGTAGCCGCAGCTGAGGCCCCAAAACGGTCCCCAACTTTAAATAGTTATAATAAGCCTAACATTTTATAAAACTTCCTTGTACTTTTGTGGTAGAATAAAAGTTATCTACAAATGAAAATCATTATTGCTGGAGCTGGAGAAGTGGGTTTCCACTTGGCTCGTCTGCTTGCCGATGAGCAGCAAGATATTACCCTGATAGACACCAACAAAGACCGATTGGCCTATATTGAAAATCGTTTGGATGTCCTTACCCTCAATGCCAATGCGGCCTCGCCCAAAGCCTTGCGGCAGGCAAAAATTGAGCGCACCGATATGCTCATTGCTGCTACGGCCTCTGAAACCACCAATATTACTATTGGTTTGATTGGGAAAAAGTTGGGGGCTCGGCATAGCATTGTGCGGGTATCTAACGCTGAATACCTTTCTTGTGGAGAAGGCGATTTTTCTTTATTGGAGCTCGGAATTGATGAATTGATTTCGCCTGCGGCCCTAGTGACTCATGAAATTGAGCGCTTATTGGAGCAATCTGGCGTGACAGACTCTATTGATTTTGGCGATGGACAGCTGAAGGTTGTTGGGGTGCATTTGGTAGAAGAAGATGCCCCAATTTTGAACAAAACGGTCATTGAGGCCGCTGCCGCCCATGGCCGCAAGCTGATGCCCGTAGCCATCCGAAGAGGATATAAAACATTGATTCCCAGAGGTAACTCCATGTTCAAGCTAAATGACTTTGCCTACTTTGTTTCTTCTCCTCAGGACCTGCCCGATTTGATGAAATTCACGGGAAAACCCGAGGTTAATATCCGCAATATCATGATTGTTGGCGGAAGTTTGATTGGGCAGCAATCGGCTAAATTGCTCAGTGATAAGTACAATGTCAAATTGGTTGAGGTCAATAGGGAGAAGTGCTACAACTTTGCCGAGCGCCTACCCGAAACCTTGGTTATTCATGGAGATGCTCGTCAGGTGGACCTACTCAAGGAGGAAAACATTGACGAGATGGATGCTTTTATTGCCGTAACGGGCAATTCGGAAACGAATATTATGTCTTGCTTGGTGGCCAAGTCCTTGGGGGTTCGTCAGACCATTGCACTAGTCGAAAACATGGACTACATCCATCTTTCTCAGAATATTGGTATTGATACGCTCATCAATAAAAAGCTGTTGGCGGCTTCTAATATCTTTAAGTTTGTCCGCAAGGGCGAAGTCTTGACCATTGGGAACTTACATGGCGTACAGGCCGAAATTTTGGAGTTTGAGGTCAAGCGAAAATCAAAGATCACCCGTTCTCCCATTCGCAAATTGGGTTTTCCGGAAGGGGCCATTATTGGGGGGGTACTTCGGGGTAGCCAAAGCTATACCCCACTTGGAGATTTTAAAATCGAGGAAGGCGACCGAGTGGTTGTTTTCACCTTGCCCGATGCCATTCGTAAAGTAGAACGTTTCTTTAAATAGCCCTAAAATGCCTAAAAATAGATTTCACCTCAAGGTCATATTAAATGTATTGGGCAGTATGCTCTTTTTTAATGGCCTTTTTATGTTAGCCTGTCTGCCCATTGCCCTAATCTACCAAGCAGAGGGAGGCGGTATGATGGAAATGGCTGGTTTTTGGGAGTTTTTGATTCCTGGTCTAGGCTCTATTCTCTTTGGTCTGGGCAGTTGGTTCGCTACTCGCAAGCATTCTGGCAATTTGAGTAAAAGAGACGGCTACCTCATTGTTAGTTTGGGCTGGCTGCTGATGTCTGTAGTGGGGGCCCTTCCCTACTACCTTTTTGGCGGAGTGGAATTTCCAGATTTTGCCTGCGCCCTCTTTGAGTCGGTTTCTGGATTTACCACTACGGGAGCTTCGGTCATCAATGATATTGAGGCCATGCCTCGCTCCATTCTGTTTTGGCGTTCGCTCACGCACTGGATTGGGGGAATGGGGATTATTGTGCTCACTATTGCCATTTTGCCACTTTTGGGCATTGGTGGTATGCAGCTTTTTGTGGCCGAGGCTCCTGGTCCCACTGCCGATAAGTTGCACCCCAGAATTACCGAAACTGCTAAGCGGCTTTGGGTGATTTATGTGATGCTGACCGTAGTAGAAACCATTTTGTTGCTTTTCTGTGGTCTAGACCTCTATCATGCGGTCAATCATGCCTTTGCCACGGTCTCTACTGGCGGATTTTCTACACAAAATGCGAGTTTGGCGGCCTATGGTCCCGCCGTGCATTATGTAGTGATTGTCTTTATGTTTTTGTCGGGTATGAACTTTTCGCTTACCTATTGGGGACTCAAGGGGCAGTTGCACCGCATTTGGCGCAATGAAGAGTTTAGAGCCTACCTCTTTTCGGTCCTTATTATTACAGCTATAGCCACGGCCTTGGTCTTTAGTTATGACCCCCAAAAGCTAAATGTTTCTTTAGAAGAGGCCTTTAGAGATGCACTATTTCAGGTGATTGCCGTGATTACCACTACGGGTTTTGTGACCGAGGATTTTACGGCCTGGGGTCCTTTTCTCAAGGTGGTATTTTTCCTCATGATGTTCATGGGGGCCTCGGCGGGTTCTACTTCTGGGGGCGTAAAAATTGTTCGGCACATCCTAATTCTGAAAAACGGGATTTTGGAGTTCAAGCGACAATTGCACCCTCATGCTATCTTACCTCTTCGCTACAACAAAAAGGCCGTAGAGGGCAAAATTGCCTATAATGTCTTGGCCTTTTTCTTGGTCTATATGGCCCTCTATTGTTTTGGCTGCCTAATTATGGCGGCCTGGGGCTTTGATTTTGAAACCGTTTTGGGCTCGGTGGCTACCTCTTTGGGTAATGTGGGCCCTGGTTTGGGGCAAGTCAATCCCGTCTCCAATTTTGCCTTTTTTAATCAGGGACAAAAGTTTTTCCTCTCTTTCTTGATGCTACTTGGCCGCCTAGAACTCTTTACGGTTCTGATTGTGCTTACGCCTTTCTTCTGGAAAAAATACTAGATCAATACTTCTCTTGATCACAATTTCAGGGAGCAGCTTTAGGGCTGCTCTTTTTTTTGTCCCTTCCCCAAGAGTTTAGGATTATTTTGGGGCCTCCGCTGCGGCTTCGCCTTGCGGCGCTACGTTTACTCCCTTTGGTCGTCGAACTGCGGCCTAAAGGCCTTGTTGTGGCCATTTGGCCTTCGGCCATCAACATGCTGAAAGGGAAAAGCGAAGGCCCAAGCGCAGCTGCGCTTGGGCCTTTTTATCTCTTCTTTAAAAGGAGGAGTATTAAATAGCTCTATACTTTAGCTGTTGAATATCCATATTGCCGCCTAGATAAGCATATTGGCTATGGAACTGGTCTTCGGCAGCTAAAACGGCTTTGGGCAATTCGATTTCATCGCCAGTATTTTGTTGCAAAACGATATGGTCGGCATTTTTGGTCCAGCGGCCATTGCCTTCAATTGGGCCATCGGCAGTATGGTAGAGGACCTCAAAGTTGCGGTTATCGTAGAAAGTAATTTGTACGGGGACATAGCCACCAAATCGGCTAGTAAAGTTGCTGTCATTAAAATCAACGAGGTCTGTAGTGACCATTCCGCCCTTGTCCACATCATAAACTTCGGTGCTTAGGGCCTGCAATCGCCATACTTTTTTGCCATTTTGGTGCAGGTGGGTAGATCTGAGTTCTGCCATAATATTGTTTTTTTTTATTGAGAAAGTTGTTTTTATTTTTTGCGTCTAGAGGCGGCGAAGCCGCCGGCTGAGGGATGGATAGCAGTGGCCCTTAGGGCCAGACCCAAGCCGCCGCAGGCGGCTGCAGGGCCGAGCAGACCTGCGAGCTGCGGCACAGCCCGACCCGGCCAACGGCCGGGGCAGCCCCAAAAGAAGCTGCTTAGCGCTCGATATAGTCGAACTTTTTTTCTTTTTTGTAGAAAAGAATAGTCCTTTTGCGAAGAACTTCTTTTTTTAGATAAAGGGCTTTGGGCGCTACTTAGGAATAACCCAAAATTCGGCAAAAAGATTCTATTTTCATATATATTTATTTGAATACAGCAGCTTATCAGGCCTAAAGAACTGATTATCAAACTGTATTTTCATTCATCAATTTAGAAAAAATGATAAAACATTATGTTGGGCTAGCATTCTTATTGCTAGTGGCGGCGCCCAATTTGGTTTGGGCCCAAGAAAAGGAGATTCAGCTAGAGGAGATTTGGCGAAATTACCAGTTCTTTTCGCAATCGGCTCAGGGCTTTAACTTTATGCAAGACGGGCAGCATTACAGCCAGTTAGACGACAAAAAGATTCGGGAGTTTGATTTGAAAACGGGCCAAGAAAGCCAGGTCCTTTTTACGGCAGAAAACGGCTTTGACATTTCGGGCTATAGTTTTGGGCCCAAAGAAGAAAAAATCTTGTTGGAGACGGAGCCCGCAAAAATTTATCGCTACTCTTATAAGGCCAACTACTTTGTTTATGACCGCAAGAGCCAGAAATTGGAGGCAGTTTCGGAGGCAGGCAAGCAGCGTTATGCTAGCTTTAATCCGCAGGCAGACAAAGTGGCTTTTGTTCGGGACAACAACCTCTTTTACAAGGACTTGAAGACGGGAAAAGAGCTACAAATTACGGAAGACGGTGAACAAAATAAAATCATCAATGGGGCCACAGATTGGGTATATGAAGAAGAATTTGCCATTGACAAGGCCTTTTTTTGGTCGCCTGATGGTCGTAAAATTGCCTTTTTGCGCTTTGATGAATCGGCGGTAAAGGAATTTGGGATGACCTATTATTTGGGGAACCTCTACCCTAATCCCGTTAGCTTTAAGTACCCTAAAGCGGGAGAGAAAAATGCGATTGTCACGGTACATCTCTATGATTTGGAGAGCAAAAAGCTGCGTCAATTGGAAGTAGGGACTGAGACGGATCAGTATATTCCGCGTTTGCTTTGGACCCCCAACAACGAGCTTTGCATCTATCGGATGAACCGTCATCAGAACCAATTGGACCTATTTTTATTGGCCGATGATGCCAGCGCCCCCAAGTTGTTGATGAGCAAAGAGAATAAATATTTTATTGATATTGAGGACCATTTGGTCTTTTTGAAAGATGGCCGCTTTGTTTGGTCGGATGAAACCGATGGCTACCGCCATTTTTACCTTTATGATAAGGCGGGCAAGCTGATTCGCCAACTGACCAAAGGCGAATGGGATGTTACCGACTTTTATGGGGTAGATGAGAAAAATGAGCGCCTTTATTTTCAGGCTGCGGCCCAAAAATCGACCGAAAGAGAGGTTTATTGGGTTAGCTTGAAGGGCAAAAAGATGAAAAAGCTCAGCAAGGCCGCAGGGACAAATAGTGCAGAATTTAGCCCCACCTTTGCTTTTTACATCAATAAGCATTCGGACATCAATACGCCGCCTAGCTTTACGGTTTATCAGACCAAAGGCAATAAAAAATTGCGTGTGATTGAGGATAATGCCCCTTTGAAGCAGCGTTTGAAAAACTACAATTTGGGCAAAATTGAGTATTTCTCTTTTAAGAATCCCGAAGGGACTAAATTGAATGGCTGGCGCATTTTGCCTCCCAACTTTGATCCTAAAAAGAAATATCCCGTCTTTATGTATGTCTATGGCGGCCCCTCGGCCCCCACAGCGGGTAATGCTTGGAAAGATGGCAACAATATGTGGTTTCAGCTACTAGCCCAGAAAGGCTATATTGTAGTTTCTGTAGATGGCCGAGGCACCGAGCCCAGAGGAGAAGCCTTTAGAAAAGCGACCTATATGCAATTGGGTAAATACGAGGCCATGGACCAAATTGCCGCCGCCAACTATTTGGCCGGTTTAGATTATGTAGATGGCAGCCGCATTGGCATCTTTGGTTGGAGCTTTGGCGGTTATCTCTCTTCTTTATGCTTGGCCAAGGGTAATAAGGTCTTTAAAATGGCCATTGCTGTGGCCCCCGTGACCAACTGGAAATGGTACGATAGCATTTATACAGAGCGCTATATGCGCACCCCTAAAGAAAACAATGAGGGCTATGAGCAAAACTCTCCCATCAACTTTGTGGAGCGCATAGAAGGAGCCTATTTATTGGTGCACGGCTTTGCCGATGATAATGTGCATTTTCAACATGCTGCCGAAATGTCTTCGGAGCTCATCAATAATAATATTCCCTTTGATCAGCAGTTTTACCCCAATAAAAACCATGGAATTTATGGCGGCTATACCCGCCTACACCTCTATAACAAAATGACTAAATTCATTTTGGAAGAGCTTTAAACCTAAGTTAGAGGGACAAAAAAAGCCTGTAGCAAAATGCTACAGGCTTTTCTTCTTTTAGTCAGGAGCGAACTAAAGTTTAGTTTCTACAATAGCCAAAACTGCTGTTTCGGCAGCTTGCATTTTATCGAGCATAGCAGCTCCTTCTTGTAAGCAATCGCTAACAATGCTATCGTTTTCCATCCCTTTGCTGTTAATCTTCACATTGAGGTAAGCGCCACGAAGCGCAGCTCTAGCGCAAAGCATACCCACGCCAACATCACTAATAGAATTGGGGTTACCCTCCTTGGCCATTTCCTCCAAAAGCGGCAAACTAGCCATACAAGCTTTCATGACCTGGAAAGGCACTAAAATCGCTTGGCGAGTAGCTTCGGCAATGGCCTCTTTGCGAGCTGCTTTTTCGGCCTCGCTGCCTTTGGGCAAACGGAAAGCCGCCATAATTCCATTAAAGGCATCGGTATCTTTATCCACCAAATCAACCAATTCTCGCTCTAGAATCTGCGCTCTTTCGGCCCAATCGCTAAAGTACTCCCAGCGGTCGTCCCAACCTCTTTTGTGGCTCGACAAATTGGCTACCATACCGCCTAAAGCAGCGCCCAAAGCCCCTACATAGGCCGAAATAGAGCCACCACCTGGGGCTGGACTCTCTGAAGAGGTTTCTGCGGCAAAATCAGATAAGCTCATCTGAATCAAAGGCTGCTGACTGGCATCCTTGAGCTGATATTCGATAATGCGCTCATTGGGATCAAAGGGAGAAAGCTCGTCTAGGCCCATGGTTTTGACCGCAATCTTGATCAATTCTTGTTCTGAAATTCCGACAGAACGTTGCTGTTGGCGCAGAAAATAGCGGCCAGCATCTAGCATCACCTTAAGCGGCACCAAGCCCACTAGCTCTGAGCCCGTTACCCGCATACCTCTTTTAGTTGCCGACTTACAGCTTTCCTCAAAAACAATATGCAAAGGACTTTGCTCAATGTTCGTGATGTTCATCGACACCTGAGCCACCCCATATTCTTCAATAAACCAACCGATTCCCTTTACGCCCTTACAAGCGCCTGCAATGCGGACCGGCTGCCCATTTTCATCCAATACTTTTTTGCCCGTAATGGGGTTCCCCTCTCGCTTAACGCGGCCAGCTTCTCGAATATCAAAGGCTACAGAATTGGCCCGACGGACAGAGGTCGTATTAAGGTTAATATTATAGGCAATCAAGAAATCACGAGCACCAATAGCCATCACCCCCGCTTCTTTATGCAAAGCTTTGGGGCCATAATCAGGAGTAAACTCTGGCGTAGCCAATTTATCGGCCATGGCTTCATATTCTCCAGAGCGAATATTGGCCAAATTCTTCCATTTAGCCTGAGTCGCTGAATGCTCATACAAAAAGACAGGAATATTTAGCTCCTGCCCCACTCTTTCTCCCAATTTTTGGCTATAAGCCACCGCTTCCTCTACAGAAACGCCCGAAATGGGAATGAGAGGACAAACATCGGTGGCGCCCATACGAGGATGCTCGCCCTTATGTTTGCTCATATCAATGAGTTCACTGGCTTTCTTAATGCCCTGAAAAGCCCCTTCAATCACGGCTTCTGGCTCTCCCACAAAAGTAACCACCGTGCGGTTGGTGGCCTTTCCTGGGTCTACATTAAGCAATTTCACCCCTTCTACAGCAGCAATAGCGGCTGTAATTTCGGCAATAACTTCTGGTCGGCGGCCCTCACTAAAATTGGGCACGCACTCAATAAGACGCTTAGACATAGGTTGTTGATTAGCTGTTGTTTTTGGCCCAAAAAAGACCGAATAAAGAGGCGCTTAGAACAAAAGTGCGACCTCTTTTTTGATGGCGGCAAGCGCCTGAGTATGCCCTTCTTGCGGACTTTCTTCTAGGTAGACCAACAAAACTTCTACATACTTTTGCGCAGGCAATTGCTTCCCTTCTGCTACCGCATCTAGTTGCTGTTGGACCCTTTGCAAAATCACTTTTGCTTCTTTTTTGGCCAATAAAATGATCTGCCAAAGCTCCTCAGACATATACATTTGCTGAGTCACATTATGCGAAAACTCCTCTTCTAGAGCAATTTGTAGTTGTGCACTATAACTTTTAGCCGATAATTCATCGGGGTCAAAACGCTGCAAAAGGTCAACAATATCCAAACGGTTACAATAGAGCGACAAACGCTCATAGGCATGCAAACGCAGGGGCAAAGTTGTTTCTTTATTGGCTTTTTGTAGCTCGATTTTGCGGCGCTCGCCCTCCATTTTTCTAAACTCTGCCTCTTTGAGCAAAAAGCTCTGCATAGCCTCTCTCTGGTTTTTCAAAAACTTATTGACAAGCACTAAGGTGCTCAAAAATAGCAGTAGTGCTGGCAAAGTAATTTGGACAATGTCTAACCACATAATGTTGATGAGATTTAATTTTAGGCGCCTAATATAAGCAGCTTGTTCTGATTTCCAAAGTTTCTGAATTCGCTTTATTGACTATTTTTTTGGGGCCCGCGGCCGCCCTTATTTTTTGGGCGGCCGCCGCTAGGCTTCGCAGCTCGCAGGTCTGCTCGGCCCTGCGCGGGCTTCGCCCGCTGGGTCTGGCCTACGGCCACGGCTGCGCAGCGCTGGGCCATTGGCCCTTCGGGCCAGGGCTTCGCCCAGTAATGGTAAAAGCGGCCCAGCTCCAAAAAGCTTAACCAATTAGTACAAAAAAACCGCAGTATAAGCTAAAGCCTATGCTGCAGTTAAAATCCTTTCTATTCCCAAATATTACTTCTCAATCTCGAAAGTTTCGGCAGGAAGATCAATATCAAATTTCACGTCTTTTACGGTACACTCAATAGGGTAACCTTTGAGCTCTTTTTCTTGCTTGTAAGAAACTTGAATACCATTCACTTCTTTATAGTCGCTATAAACTGTTGTTTCTTGGCGGCTCACGGTACGTGACTGGCTGCTAATTCCAGAAACGCCCTCTTCTACTGTTGATTTAGAATTATGGATTTCCTGTACTTTTAGCCCCGTTTCCATATCGTAGAAAAACTCATAGCGCTCTGTTTGATCACTGTTTTCGGCTACGACCTTATAGGCTTTTCCTTGGCGCAAACTTGCCGCTCCAGAAAAGACAAACTTGTAGCCATGATTCATAAGGCCCAATTCTGTAGGATAAGTAGCTACAGCCTGCTTTTCTTTGATTTCTGCTGCGGTCAATTCACTGACTTTTCCATCACTAAAGTATTGTTTCCCATCAAAGGTAGTGGGAATTTCACTTCCGTTCATGCTGGTTAGCGTGCGGTATTTTTGGCCCTGCAAAATGATATGCTCCTCATCAATGACAAATTTCTTAGAGGTTGAATTTGCTTTGAGGCTAGAGCTTCTAGAGATATACATATTGTTGATTTTCTCTAGTTTGTCCTTTCCGCCTAAAGCAGTAAAATAGGCATCAAGAACAGCATCTGCATCATTAAGGCGGCTATCTGCTGCGGCCTTGCTTTTGGAGGAAGCTGCTGCACGGCTGGTCTTAGCTGTTTTGTCATTACTTTGAGTGGTCTTGGTCTTATCAGTAGTTGCTGACTTACTTGTTGTTTTCTTTTTGCCTGTAACGGCATCTTCGGCATTATCCAAGCTTTTGTCTACTGTTTCATCCACGGCTTTGTCTGCACGCTGCTTAAGTTTTTTCTCTGCACGCTCACGAGCGCGCTTCAAAAAGCCCTGAGCTTGTGCTTCTTGGGGCATGAGGCCCAAAAATAGGGCGAATACGGAAAGATAAATCCAATGCTTCATGAGAATTTGATTTTTTATTTAAAAAATTTGGGTAAATAGGCCTTCCTATCTCCCGATGAATTAGCCAGTGCTTAGCAAAAATGTTGCCTAAAGTAACGGTTAAGGGACCTTATTTTATTTTTATGGCGTCCTACAGGCCCGAAGGGCCGCAGGCTGAGGGATGGATAGCAGTGGCGCGAAGCGCCAGACCCAGCCGCCAAAGGCGGCGCAGGGCCGAGCAGACCTGCGAGCTGCGACACAGCCCGACCCGCCCGCAGGGCGGGGCAGCCCCAAAACCATTAGAACTTGAACATCCAGTAAAAAAACTGTTTGACGGAGGGTTGTTTGCCATATAATAGGATGCCGATGCGGTAAATGCGGCCCGATAGCCAGACCATGGCGATGGCCGAAAGGAAAAGGATGCCGAGGGAGAGGCCCAGTTGCCAGAGGGGTGGGTCAAAAGCGAGGCGGGCGGGCATGATGACGGGGGCAAAGAAGGGCACATAAGAGGCATATTCGACCAAGCTGCCATGGGGGTTTTCGATGGCTTGTAGGCCAATGAGCATAGCGGCCACCACGGGGATAGTCACGATAATGGTGAGTGATTGCCCCTCTCCCCAATCGTCGCCCATAGCGGCACCAATGGCGGCAAAAATAGAGGCGTAAAGGGTGTAGCCGAGTAAGAAAAAGGCCAAAAAGCAGCTCATTAAATAGCTGTAATTAAATTGGCTGAAGCCCTCTAGATTGTCCATAATCATCAGCATTTGGTCTTCTTCTAGGCCGCTGCCGCTGGGCAAAGGCGAGCTACTGGCCGCAGGTAGGGCCACAAATAAGCTGAGGATGAGCTGCAGCGTAGGGATACTTAGGCCCCAGATGATAAACTGGGTGAGGCCCACGGCCCCCACGCCAATAATTTTGCCCAGCATCAATTGAAAAGGCTTAACCGAAGAGATGACAATTTCGACGATTCGGCTGGTTTTTTCTTCCATGACCGAGCGCATGACCATATTGCCATAAATCAGGATGACCATATAGATCAGCATCATCATGCCGCCCCCTAAAAAGCTGGCCAAATAGACCTGAGCCGAGGCTGCGGTTTCTTCTTCGCCAGCCATATTGAGCTGATTAAAATGCAGATCGCTGCCCTTCAATTCGGCCCGTTCTAGGTCCTTCAAATTGATGCCCAAGAGCTTTCTGCGCTCCTTAATGAGTCGGCGGCTCAGACGCTGACGAAGAATAGATTGGGCGCTACCGCTGAGCGGCTCTCGGCCATAAAGCTCTAGCTGAATGCTCAATAAATTGCTCAGATTTTCTCGGTTTTGGACCGCCGTTTTGGGAATATACAAAAGGGCATCTACCGGATCATTTTCTGTTTGCAGCAATAAATTACGCAAGCTATCTAGGCTCGTTTTGGGGGCCGAAATCAGGTTCAAACTACCCGAAGAAGAGAGCGCCCCATCGGCCTGATTGAGCAGATTGGCCTCATCTAATACCCAAATTGTTTTTTCTTTACTCACGGCCGACATACTAGCAAAAATGCTAATACTAAAGAGCAATAAAAAGCCTAAGGGCGTGAGAATTGTGGTCAGAATAAAGCTCCTTTTTCGTACTCTAGAGCCATACTCTCGACTAATAATTAACCAAAGTTTTCGCATAATTTTATTCCTGTACCATTTCGATAAATATCTCTTGCAAGCTAGGCAAAATCTCTTCAAAACGCCGTATTGGCAGGCCTGCATCCACTACAGCCGCAAAAAGTTCTGCGCTTGTTTGCGCTTCTTGCAAACGGATTTTCAGCCAGTCTTCGCCTTGGTCCAAGAGCTCAAAAGCATGCGCAAAATCATTAGCGGCTGGACCTTGAGTTTGGATCAAAAATTCGTTTTTCTTAAAGCGCTCTTTCACCTCGGCTACCTTGCCCAAAAATAATTTTTCGCCCTTGTTGATCAGCAAAATTTGTTCGCAGATTTGCTCCACTTGCTCCATACGGTGGGTAGAAAACAAAATGGTGCTGCCCTCCTCTTTAAGGCGGTAAATTTCTTCTCGAATAATTTGGCTATTGAGGGGGTCGAGGCCCGAAAAGGGTTCGTCCAAAATCAAGAGTTCGGGCTCGTGGATCACGGTCACAATAAACTGGATTTTTTGCTGCATGCCCTTAGACAATTCCTCAATCCGTTTCTTTTTCCAATCTTCAATATCAAAGCGTTGCAGCCAGGCGGTCATTCGTTTTTTGGCCTCTTTTTTCGAAAGCCCTTTGAGGCGGGCCAAATACATAATTTGCTCGCTCACCCGCATTTTTTTATACAGGCCGCGCTCTTCGGGCATATAGCCAATTTTGCGCTGCGTTTTTGGTCCAACTAGCTCGCCATCAAAGAAAATTTGGCCTTTATCGGCCTTAGTAATGGCACAAATCATCCGAATTAAAGAGCTTTTTCCCGCTCCATTCGGCCCTAAAAGGCCAAAAATCTGGCCCCTACTTAGCTCAAAGCTTAGGTCATTTACGGCCGTATGCCCGGCATATTGCTTATAAACGCCTTCCAATTTTAATAAACTACTATCCAATCTTCTGTTTTTTTTCTTTTTTGGGGCTGCCTTTTCGGCGGGTTAAAACCCACCGCAAGGGTAGTATCGCTTTGCGATAATATAGAAATGAGGGTTAAAACCCTCATAAAATTGTGGTCGGGTCGGGCTGGGTACTCCCGTTGGTCGTCGAACTGCTCCCCTTTTGGGGCTGCCCCTCCCTTCGGTCGGGTCGGGCTGTGTCGCAGCTCGCAGGCCTGCTCGGCCCATCGCTTTTTCGCTTTGCTCAAAAGCTCGGTCTGGCCCTGCGGGCCACTGCTATCCATCCCTCAGCCGGTCGTCGCTTCGCTCCTCTTTTAGAACCTACTTACAGCTACAAGACCATTTTTTGCCCAAATCAATTACCGTAATTACTCTAGGGTCGGTCTCACAAGCGCCAATTACCACCCGCAGCTTTTGGCCATCTCGGCTAATGCCTTCATAGGCAAAAGAGGGACAAGGTTGGTCATTGGGTCTTGTTTTTTTATAATTGATTTTGCCCTTTTCCAAAATTTCCTGAATTTCATAGGCATCAATATGTCGACAAGCAGAGCGGCAGCGGCCATGTTTGGTCATGCGCAAAGCTTGGCCTTTGTATTCTAGGTCCTCATAATCAAAGTCCTTTTTTAGTACACTTCTTTTGGCGGGCTCATCTGGCTGAGCAGTCTGCTCCTGCGGCTCTAAGTCTTGGCCAGCGCCTTCTTGCAACTCTAGCTGGCAAGCGCCAAGGCAAAATAATAAAACTAAAAGGTAAAAATATTGCATATCCTTATATATTACTTATGGTCTAAATATTGATGTGCTCGATTTAAAATTTCTCACAAGATAAACTATAGATATGAAAAAGCTAATCGTTTTTTGTAGTTTCCCCTTGCTTGCTTTTAGCAGTATGCCTCAAGCAGCAGAAAATCATTTATCTACTGAAACAACAATGAACATGATGGAGGAAAACCCCATGACAGATGATGAATATGTAATGACAGAAGCAGAAGCAGCCGCCTATAAAGAGCTTGCCTTTGGCTTGCGAGCTCGCATTAAGGCGGGAGAAAACATTTATGATTTGGACAAAGAGGCCAGTAAAATCAGTTTGCAGGCTAGAGCCGCCTGTGAAAAAGCCTTTGCTCTTTTTGAGGCTAAATGTAGTTTTGCCTTTACGCCCAAACCAACGGACCATTCTCCTAAAGGGATGAGAAGCTATTTAGCCAACCGCCATGGAACTTGGCGCAATGGGCTCAAGAACAACAAATATGTAAAAGAAGAGTCTAAGGCCTTTATGATGCTAGAGATGTGGCTTGCGATGAATAAAGCAGAACGTGGCTTCACCAATGATGGCAAAAAGGAGGCCCTAGAGTTTGCCAGTTTGGCCAAGCGTTTTTACCTCCGTTTTCTTAGCCCCAAAACTCGCATAGAAAAAGGTTATAGCCGAGAGCGCTATGAAAAAATGTATGGCAGCGCTCGATAAGTCGAGGCCGCAACAAAAAGGGCTGCTCCTTTAGGAAGCAGCCCTTTTTGTTGTTAATCTCGGAGCAAGGCTTCAAACTGCTCAAAATAGGCGGGCAAATCGGTTTGCGCTAGGCGGTTTTGGCCCAAAAAGGCCTCCTTAAGCGCCCAAAGTTGTAGTTTTTCTTCTAGGCTGCGTTTCGGCAGCTTTGCCAAAACGGCATATAAGGGCTCAAAGTCGCTAATTACGGCCTGAAAAAAAGCCAGGGCTTTATCATTTAGGCCAAATTCTTCCAGGTTTTTGGCTACGCCAATCATATCTGGTCCAATAAGTTGGGGGGCATGGCTAAAGAAATGCTGACTGAGCAAAAGGCGGGCATAGCGCATGCTCAGCTCCCCTTCCTTATCTTTGCGGTCCTCAAAATAGCAGGCCATATAGAGCAGCCAATCTCTGAGTTCTGCTACTTCCTCTAATTTTTTGTTTTCCTTATTTTGGACCAAAAAATTGGCGGCGAAATTGAGCAGGGGCAAAATGCGGTAGGCTAAATCTTGGGCGGCTTTAGTTTGTTTGAGTTCTGATTGCCAAAGGTCTAGGAGGCGGCAAGCCTCAACTAAATCCATCCAAAAATTAGTTTGGCTATTTAGGTCTAAACTACCGACTTCCTCCTCTGTTTTATATCCCCCTTGCCAAAGCCAGAGGCGCAACATCCAGCCGCCGGGCCAGTTATCATTTTGGCTAATTTGGGTCCAGGCCCATTCGGCGGCTTGGGGATTTTGGTACTTGAGTAATAACTCAAAGAAGGGGCGGTTAGGGCTTTGGCCCAAAAAAGGGTATAGATCTGTCATGCTTGGCGATTTATTTTGGCCCAAAGTTGCAAATTCAAAGGGAAAAGCGGGGCCCAAATTCAAGTCTTTTTTAATTTTTTGTAATTTTGGGCCCTTTGGCGGCCATTTTTGCGGTCTACAGGCCCGAAGGGCCGCAGGCTGAGGGATGGAAAGGGGGGCGGCGCAGCCGCAGACCCAGCTTTTGAGCGCAGCGAAAAAGCGCAGGGCCGAGCAGACCTGCGAGCCCCGACACAGCCCGACCCGCCCAGCGGGCGGGGCAGCCCCAAAACAACAACATTTAGCAGATACCACGAATATGAAAACACCCAGTAGCGATTTATTCCGAATGATTCAGGCGATGAGCTCGGCAGAAAAGCGATATTTTAAGAAAGACAGCCGAGATAGCCATACCTCTCATCTTTTTGATCTCATTAACGAGCAGGAAGAATATGATGAGGAGCAAATCAAGCGGCGTTTGCGGGATGCTTCTTTTGCCAAAAACCTGAAGGTGCATAAAAACCGATTGCAGCAGTTGTTGCTCAAGAGTTTGCGGGCCTATCATGAAGAAAAAACGGGTCGTTCTAAGGTTCGGGTGTTATTAGACAATTCTGAAATTTTGATTCAGAAGCAGCTATATGATTTGGCGATTAGTCAGTTGGACAAAGCCAGTAATTTGGCAGAAGAATTTGAGGAATATGAGCTTTTGCTAGAGTGTCGGTCCTTACAAGCGCGTTTGGGGCAGGCTTATAGAAAAGTGAAGCCGCCTTTTTTGGCCTTACAGGAAACGGCTGCTCTTTTGCACAATTATAGTCAGTATGCTTTAGTCAATGAAGAATTGAGTCGGATGATGAATGCGCCATCTAGTCCCTTGGAGGCGAAGAGTCGGGCCAGAAAAATGCAGCGCTTAGTAGAAGAGCAAATTTTGGATAAAGACTATCAGCCAGCGAGCAGCAAAGCCATGCGAAGTTGGTGGCAATCTCAGGCGCTTTTGGCCAAGGCCAAGGGGCGAGATGAGGAAGCCTTGGCGCATAGTCAGGCTGCTTTGGACAGTATGGAAGAGCGGCCCAAGCTCATACAGGCGCAGGCGGCGGCCTACCTAAAACTGTTGATGAATCACTTTAGTTTTTCTTTGGGGTTGAAGGGAGAAGAGGCGCTTTGGCTTGAGTTTGAGAAAGCCGAGGCCCATTGCAAAAAACATAAATTCTTGTATCCCAGGCTATTGCATCTACACTTATTATTTCTTTTTTATTGGCAAGAGCGGCTAGAAGATGTGCAGATGGCCCAATTCTTAAAGGAAAGGAGTTTGCCCTTAATTAAGCGCTATGGTTTGGAGCAGCAGGCCATTTTGGGGCAACTATTATCCCTGGCCCTATCGCCTTTGTACAAAGGGAGGCATTTTGGAGAATTGCAACATTGCATGCAGCTACTCCAGGGGCTAGAACTCCCTAATTTGCGGGCCAAAACCATTGACTTAATTGTCTATTGGGAAAGTTTTCGGGCGGGCAAGCTCAAAGGGCAACTGGCAGAAGTCGAGCAAGACCTCAAGGGTTTGGGTCGGCAGGCCAACCGTTACCCTTTCTATGAAAAGAACCTCAAGCTACTGCTTCAGTTGGGCGATTTGAGTGAGGAAGGGCAATTGGACCTTTTAGCGCTTTATGCGCAGCAACTGCAGGCCTTGCCCAAAGATGCCATTTGGCAAGAGTGGAACCAACTCTTGCCCTTGACCGACTATTGGGAGGCTTTTCTTAAAAACTAGGCGGCTCTTGATCGGCTGCATTTTTCCAGTTATAGGCTGTTTTTGGGCTGATTCCCAGAAAATCATGGGGAGATTCTACCTCTTTGGTCCACTCTAGTAAAAGTAGGCGAAAGCGGTTGAGCAGCTTAGTGCCTAAATTAGGTTCTGTTTTCAAAAAGGCCTCTGGCGGAAGCAAATAATTTAGAATAGCCTGCTGTGGCAGATCAGCCGTTCCCGATAGCGGCTGGTCAAACTCTTTTTTGAGCCAATCGAGGACCTCTGGACCTTTTCGTTTTTGCAGCTCTTCGGGAAAATCAAAAAAGGCCTTATAAGCGATGGCGATCTGTTCTAGATCTCGGTAATTTCCCTTTAGCTCTTGTTGTTGCAGCCAAAGGAGAAATTCTGCTGCATCGGGGCAAGGCATTGCAAAGCGCATTTTTTTCCAGACCGATTGCCAGGCGCTAATAATTTTGTGCGGTTGATTTCTCAAGGCGGTTAAGTTAAGCCGAAGCTGCGCAATTCGGTCAAAAAAGCGGGGCAAAAGGGCCTTTTTCAGCTCCTCTAAGGGCAGGCTGCTGGTAAAAATGAGGCGAAACTGATAGCGTCGGCCCTCTCCATCTCCCCGAAAATAATTATTTCGATCGGTAGAAATGGCCTGCATGAGGCGAATTTGGGCCTTTGTGTTGAGCTCTTGCACCTCCTCAATAATCAGGGCGCCCCCATTGGCCTCTTCAAAAAAGCCAGTTTGTTCATCAAAGAGTTGGGCCGATAAGAGGTCCTCCTCTTCGGCTATTTCTAGAGCATGCAGGCGGGGAATATCGCCTAAAATTGTTTTCAATTGCTCTAAATGGTAATTTTTGCCACTTCCTCTTTCGCCTAAAAGCAGAATAGAAAAGCCCTGCTTGAGATAGGTTTGTAATTCGGACTGAACAAGGTCTATCTCTGCAGCCCTAGGCAATTTAGGCAATAACTGCTCTCTGAGTTTGGGCAGTAATTTATCTTGCACCCGCCCCAAAATCAGCTGTCCTTTTTCGTCTTCTAGGGCTTGAAACAAATAGTTGGCGCTCGACAATAGCTCTTGTTCGATCAGTAATTGGCAGCAGAGGTACCAGGGACCAAAAGCGGGATTATCCCAACAGAAAATATCGGCCGATTGATTTGCTTCAATTTGTTTTTCTAGGCCCAACAAACAGGCAGAAGAAAGCTCGCCATTTAGGGGATGAAAAAACAAGCGGCCCTTATGGTAAGGCCCTAGACAGGCCTCTTTTCCAGCCCAAAACAACCATTGTTTTTCTACAGACAACTGCGCTAAAATGGCCATAAAATCCTCGGCTAGGCTGGCTTTTTTCAGTTCATTTAGGCCGTCGTAATGGCTAATAATTTCCGCTATATCTGCTTTTGGTTTTAGGCCCAACAAGCGGCTTAGGGCCTTTTGGCTGCTTTCTTCTTGGCTGCTGGGCAAGGCCGAATAAAAAATATGTAGTTGGTCAAAAACGAAGGTAGAACGCTTCTTCCATTGCTCCAACTGAAACAGCAGCCGCCCTCTTGGCCGCGCCAAACTGCCCACTCCTTTTTGGGCCAAAGCTTGCAAAATGGGAAATAAATCGGCTAGGGCTTGCCGATTAGACAAGGCCAGGTAAAGGACTTTTTTCTTGTGCATGATGGTCGTATTTAGGTAACACAAAGTTAAGGTTTTTCTGCAATTCTGCCAAGCAGATCGAGCGGGCTCCCTTTGAGGTAAAAAATTACCGCCTTAGAAAAATTTAACAGTTCTGCCCTTTCCCCCTCTTTCTTTGCCCAACAAACCTTCGCTTCTGCCTTTATTTGGGTCCAATTATTTAACCCGCGTTTAGGCGCACAAGCTTTTTATCATGAAAAAAATACAGACTTTTTTGTTCCTCGGACTTCTATTTGCTGCTATCGGTCTACAATCTTGTAGCAAAGAAAATGAAGAGGTAGAAGAGCCCATCCCCACGGCTATGCTCATCAACAAAGTATCGGTTAGCAATACGCCAAGCTACAACTACAATGAAAACCGCGATTGGGACACCTTTAGCGATGCCGATATGTATTTTTATATCGCTTATACGGATGGCAATGGCTACATTGGCGATGTCATTTATAATGGCGCTAACAATTATGTGGAAGATGTTGCTCCTGGCGGTGGAATTGTGCTCACCCTCAACAATCCACTTCGGATAGACCTCAATGGCTCCCTAGATTTTAGTGTTGCCCTCTTTGATTATGATGATTTTGGCGAAGACGAATGGATGGACTTCTCTGACCTTATCGATATTTCTAGTTACAAGGTCGCCAATCCACCAAGCACTATCAACATAGAAGGCACAGATGGCAGCCGCTTCCAACTAGAGGTAGAATATAGCTACTAAGTTGGCCTTTTGCATTTGAATACACCCTCTTCGGAGGTTTTTTTTGGGGGCCTGCCGCCTGCGGCGGCCGGGCTGTGTCAGGGCTCGCAGGTCTGCTCGGCCCTGCGCAAAATTCGCTACGCTCATTTTGCTTGGTCTGCGGCTTCGCCGCCCCCTTATCCATCCCTAGGCCGTTTGGCCTTCGGCCACCCCTAGGGCCAAGGCCCTAGGCTATTGAAAAAATTGTCATCCCCTCATTCGAGGGGATTTTTCTTTGCGGTTGGGCGGTTGTTGTTTTTCTTGGAGCGAACCTTTTCCATTTTCCAGCAAAGAAGGGCTTTAGCCCGCTCTTTGCATAGCCCCACAACCATGGGCTTCAGCCCATGGGCCCAAAACTGCCCAGCCGCCGAAGAAAAAAGACAGCTGAGCAGCCATAACAAGCTATTTACCATCAGTCCAAACCATTAGCTTATGTGCATGAATTGTTTTGTCTAACAATTTAATTTTCTGACTAGGCTTAACATTAGGTTTAAACTTTTTATTTAGCTCGTGAACCTCATTATAAAATGAGATCAATGTTCCATCCTGTTTTTTTATTGTCAAGGAGTCTATATTTATTCCTTCATAAGCTATTGATATATACATCCCTGCTCTATAAAGTTCTCTCAAATTCAAAGATAGTTTTTTCTCTAAAACCTCTTCTATATCCAACATTTCAATCACAACATACTCGGAATGGTTAAATACGACCTTGTAGTCTTTTCGAACTATAGGTCCTCGAAGAGACATACATGAAACCATACAGAAAAACATCATTAGGCTAATAGCTCTTGCTCGATTCATCTCTTAATAGTTCTCTATTTCACGAATAATATAGGCAGGTTCTTCCTGTACATGAGCATTAAACGGGCAGATGATCAGTAACTTATTTTCAGTTGGAAAATGAAATATAAATGGCCTCCCCCTTGCATCTCTAGTTTCTCCAGATATTTTCTTTGAAGGCGGTAAGGATATTTCATCAGGCCCAAAGCTATTATAGTAAAAATCACCTGCCTTTTGATAAGCTAGAATGTAAGTGGTATCGCTCAGCACGCTAAGAGCAAGCGGGAAACATCCCAACTGCGATTTTTGCAATAATCGATTTTCTTTAATTTGCCCCTTTTGGTTAATAGTAATGATTCCTAAATTTTGATTATAGGATACAATTTGACCATTAGCATAACTAATTCTATGAAGGTAATGCTCATAAATACAACCTTTTGATTTTAACTCAGGGTAATCTTTTTTCCATTCCAAGCGCCCCTCTTGGTTTAGTTTTAAGAGGCTAAACTTATTAGTCAGCGTCCTATCTTGATAATGCTCACTAACAGCCAAATAAATGTTATTCTCCTCCCCTATAGCTAAATCAGTTATTCGAGATTCTAAATCAAGGCCAGCTTCCAATTCTTTCGGGATATTAAATGTTCTTAGTAGTTCTCCCTTTGCATTAACTAACTGAATTTCATAACTATTAGTCGAACTACTCGCCAGAAAACAAAGACTATCTTGATACCTCTTTATAAAAGATGGCCGTTCCTGACATTGCCGTCCCAAAGTTTTACGCCACAGAAGTTGCCCCTTAGCTCCATATTTAACTAAAAACTCAGGTTTCCCTAAAAACTTAGGTTTTCCAGATTCTTCCTCATTCAACTCTTCTGTCAATAAGTAGAATTCTCCTTGAATGACTTCAAAGGCATTCACAGATCCCTTTACTTCTAGTTGTGCTTGTTCCTGAAAATCGCCCGCTTCATTTAATTGAAGTATGGCCTTCAAAGAAGTACTATCATTGGTTTCCAAAGCAGTACTCAAGACATAATGATTTTCGGCCTCTACTGCAGTCATCAAAAGGTTATAAGGTAGAAAAATTAACTTTTCCTTTGCCCCATCAACTGAGGGCTCTCTAAGCTGACAAGAAAAAAAGAGCCCCGAAACAAGAAGCAGAAAACAAGTTTTCTTAGGTGCGTACATTATCAACTAATTTTAATAAAGACAAAGGTCCAAACAACTGCTTTTTTGGGGCCTGCCGCCTGCGGCGGCCGGGCTGTGTCAGGGCTCGCAGGTCTGCTCGGCCCTGCGCAAAATTCGCTACGCTCATTTTGCTTGGTCTGCGGCTGCGCCGCCCCCTTATCCATCCCTAGGCCGTTTGGCCTTCGGCCACCCCTAGGGCCAAGGCCCTAGGCTATTGAAAAAATTGTCATCCCCTCATTCGAGGGGATTTGCTGTTCCACTAGGCTCCATCAGCAAAGAAGGGCTAAAATGTTTATTTATGGAGGGTTTTAACCCTCCATTGAACACAAAAATGCATTCGTTAATTGGCTGTAGGTTTCAACCTACAGGCCCATATAGCAGGCCCCTAGGGCCACAGGCCTAGCGATGTGCAGGGGTGGCCAAAGGCCAGACCAAGCGGGCGCAGCCCGCGCAGGGCCGAGCGAACAGCGAGCCCCGAAACGTAGCGCCGCAAGGCGAAGCCGCAGCGGAGGCCCCAAAAAGTTATCCCAATAAGCTATTTTTCTACTAGTTAGTGCTTGCTACAAAAAACTATAGCGAAAAACGACTAATCTTCACTCCAAATTTGATTTAGCTCATCTAATGTCTTTACTCCATGAGTAAACCGAACTTTTAAGTCTGAAAATGAAAATTTTAATTCAGGACAGGCACAACGAGGCACCATAATAAGAGTAATGGTCACTTCTATCCTTTCAGTCGAAGGAATAGGTTTGAAATCAACATCACTAATCTCACAGTCATCCCATTCCTCAATTTCATCTACACTAATATTTTTAACTTTAGAAAACTGAATGATTAATTTTGGTCTATCACAGCAAGACTCTACTCCAACTTCGATCCATTTATTCCTAAAATCAATCGTAAAATTTGAAAAAACAGCATCGTGAAATTCTACATCTCGTAAGTCTTCAACAGTAATATTTACCATAGTTTTTAAAAAATTATTAGTTATATAATTCCTCTGTCCTCTAGACTCACCGCATACCCCACTTAAAAACAATCAATTACAAAAAAACCTAGGAATTAGGCCTAAAAAAGGACAAGCCCTTTAGAGCATCTTCAACGACCGAAGGAAGTAACCGTAGCGCCCGCCGAAGGCGGGAGGCCCCAAATGTAAATCAATATAGATGGGGCAACTAGTACGGATCAACGTCTATTTACCTAAATATATAAAAAGCATGACGCGATAATTTTGTCTTGCAACTTGGACAAGGTTTTTCACTTTTTGGAATTTCATAATTCTTTGCTCCTATATAAGCATCCAGGACAGAAGGATTTCCTATCAAACCCTCCCAACCGCAATGAGAGCATGAGATATTTTCAAGATAAATTCGCTGAAGTTTTCCATTGACCTCAACTAGATTATATGGCATCCATATATTTCCCAATTTAGCAAACGCAAAATCTAAGTTTAGAATGCTGCCGTATTCTGTTAAATCAAACACAAAAATTCGCCGCAATAGAGGACTAAACTCGTCTAAATAAAATTCTGCGTTCTCTACCACTTGTGCTAAAAAAGTTTTTTTTATAATAAAAAGCTCCTGATTATCAACTTCTTTTATCTCTAAATATTCTAAAGGAATCATGTATTAGGTTTTATGGATTTATTATTTTAGCTTTTATTCCATTCTGTATCACAAAAAAGAGGCGAAAGTCCCTAGTTGCTTTCCGCAAAATCACTTCCCCTCTTCAACAAAGACGAACCTTGTGCTTGAATCAATAGAATAGGCATAAGAAATATGCTCATTTTCAATGATGATTTGTCCCCTTTTTGCAAAGGCTAGGTTGTCCTTAAAATATTCTTCAGGCTCATCACGAAATAGGTATAAAGCAATTCCCCGAACTCTATACAATTGAGCCTCTTCTATTATAGCGTTTTTTAAATTCGTAGGATTATACATTTGCATCCTATCCGTATCACACAACCTAGCTGCTCCCAGTAGGATAACATTAGCGTTCTCTAGATCCCCATTTTGAGTCTTCGGTATTGGTAGATAATAGTCAATGTAAAAATCCTCTTGTTTATAACTTTCAAAGTCCCTTTTAATAGGTCCATGGCAAACAATATGAATACGATCCACAGTCCCCTTGTATCTATCCTTAGTATTCGAACAGCTCAGTAAGAGCAAGATCAAGCTAATTTTTAATAATTTTCTCATTGAGTACTTTTAACATTTCATCCGCTTCCAAGAAAAAGTTGTGGGACTAGCTACCGGCTGAGATAAAACTCCCAAAAAGCAATCAAGTCCTTTTATTTTTGGCTGTTTGTCTATACAAAGCCAAATAAGAGAGCCGATAAAAATCAAATAGTTTTAATGAAGGCTGAGGCGCAAACAACTGCTTTTCCCAACTTTTGTGCATAATTCGGTGTAGATGAGCCAATAAAGGGGCAAAAAACTGGACCTTCTTCCAAACCCGCCAAAGCTTTATATCGTCTAACATAGGAAAAGCAGCTGTAGTAGACAAAAAATGTAGGTTTTCGACGGCTTGCTTAGATTTGGCCAAAAAGGCCGCATTTTCATCTAGGCCCAAATGAATAACGGCATTATCTATTTGTCGAATCTCTTTTTTTTCTTGGGCCAATTGCCAGCCCCAAAGGCTGTCTTCATGCCCATACTGCTTGAGCTGCTCCTCAAAAGGTTGGGCCAAAGCCCAAGCCCGAGGCAAAGCAAAATTATTGCTCATAAAAGAGGCATAAGGCTGCGCTTGACGCGCTGCCAAAGACCGTACTTCTCGGCTTCGGCCATAGCTCCAATGCAAACTAAATTTGGCGGAGGGACAAACTGGGGCGTATTCTCTCCCCCCAACCAGCACCCAAGGCCCCAAATGATCGAGGTATTGGGCCAAAAACCTAGGCGAACTCGGCCAACTGTCGGCATCCAAATACAATAAATAAGGCTGGCTAGCCAGTTGGGCCAAACGATTGCGAATGGCCGCCCGCCCAATATTTTTTTCTAGGAAAACCTTCTGCAAAAAAGGATGCTCCGGCAACTCCCTCAACTGCTGCCGATAAGGCTCCGCAGAGCCATCATCCATACAAATTAACTCTAAGGCCATATTCTCGGCCTGCATCTGCCGCAAAAGCTCCTGCAATAATGGACCTACCTCATAATTGTAATTGGGGATCAGTATTGAAAGCATAAAATAGACTAAACAATTTTTTAGTAAAAAGTTTTTATTAACTGAACGTTCAAGCTTGGTTTTTGTGGTCCAGAGGAGCGAAGCGACTGGCTGAGGGATGGATAGCAGTGGCCGAAGGCCAGACCGAGCTTTTGAGCAAAGCGAAAAAGCGATGGGCCGAGCAGACCTGCGAGCTGCGACACAGCCCGACCCGAGCCAAAGGCGAGGGGCAGCCCCAAATTACTTTATTCTTCATCAAAAAAAACATGGCCAAAAGGCCCCTATTTATGCAAAAAACCACTACCCTTTTCTTCAGTTTTAGCTTTATTTTTATCCTCCTATCGGCCTGTACCTTTAGCCGAATTGGGCTGCACATGATGCCCGCCGTTTCCGACTACAAGCTGTTTCCCAAAGATACTATTTTTGCGGCGGCTTCTCCTTCTGCCTCCTTTGTAGAGGCGCAAAACCCCAATATTTTGCCCCCTTTGGCCCATTGGCTGCCCAAGGATTACCGCAAAGGGGAGGAAAATTGGGCGCAGTTTATGAAAAAAAGCCATAGTACGGCCTTTTTGGTCCTTCGCAATGATAGTTTGCTCTTTGAGGATTATGCCAATGGACATGAAAAATATGAGCCGCAGGTCGTTTTTTCTATCTCTAAAGCGATTACGGCCCTATTAGTTGGCATTGCCATAGGCGAGGGAAAAATCTCAGCCGAACAGCCCGTTTCTGACTTTATTCCCGAATTTTCGGATCCCGAACGCCGAGGCATTAAGATTTTTCATTTGCTCAATATGGTTTCGGGTATTGATTTTAAGGATGAACGAGATTTTGGCAAACTGTCGGTCCTCTATTATAATAATGACCAAGATAAATATATTCGGAATTTTGATGCCGTAGAGCATCGGCCAGGGACCCATTTTGCCTATAAATCGCTAGCCACCCAAATTTTATCGAGCTGTTTAGAGACCGCCACCGGCCAAAGCGTGGGCGATTATCTATCGGACAAACTTTGGCAGCCGATGGGCATGGAATGCCCCGCCCTACTTACCGTAGATAGCCGAGAAGCCGGTAACCAAAGGGCTTTTGGCGGCTTTGCGCTTTGCTCTAGAGATTTGCTCCGCCTTGGCCAGCTACTGCTGCACAAAGGCAATTGGCAGGGCCAACAATTGGTCCCCAAAGATTTTATTGAACAAATTATTAACCGCCAAGAAGATGGCCGCGCCTACTGGGGCTACCGCAACTGCTTTTGGCGAAATGGAGACCTAGAAAAGGGCATTTTTCAGGATCGCGACTTTTTTGCCTCTGGCTATTTGGGCCAATTTATTTATGTCAATCCCGACAGAAATTTAGTCGTCATCCGACAAGGAAAAAAAGAAAATTTCCTCTGGCGATATGTCTTTAACCGCCTAGCCAGAAGCCTAGATGGCGAAAGTACCGACCTGAACGACCATTGCCAGAATTTTTCGGCCCAATTTGAAGGCATTTATGCCGCCGAAGATGGAGAGGAAATTCAACTGATTGAACAAAAAGATAAAAAAGGAAACAGTTTTTGGATCTGGAAGGGGCCCAAAGAGAAAAAACAAAAGCTCAAACAATTTGATGGCCTTTGTATTGGCAAAAGAAGTTTAAAAACCAAAAAACGCCTGATTTTCAACAAGCTAGGCAACAACATCCAAGGCTTTCACCTAGACAATCAAGATCAGGTGGACCTCAAGTACTACCAAAAAAAATCAAGTATATCCCTTAAAGGCCGAAAAGCCCTGATGGCAGAATTTTAAAAAAAAGCCCCTCGAGCTCGCTCAAGGGGCTTTTTTGCGTATATTTTAGGCCTTTTTTTGGACCAAAATACGCCACCATCATGATTCTCGCCTTAGACCAAGGAACGAGCAGCTCTAGAGCCCTGCTTTTTGATAAAAATGGCCAATTGCTCGGCCTCGAACAACAAGAATTTCAACAATATTATCCCCAAGAAGCTTGGGTAGAACATGATGCCGAGGAAATTTGGCGCTCGCAATTGCAAGTGGCCCAGCGCCTGATCGAAAAAATGCAAATTTCTCCTCAAGCCATCCAGGCAATTGGCATTACCAACCAAAGAGAAACTACCATTTTATGGGATAAAAAAACAGGCCGGCCCGTTCATAGAGCCATCGTTTGGCAAGACCGCCGAACCGCCAGCTATTGCGAAGAACTCAAACAAGCTGGCCATGCCGATTATCTGCGCCAACACACAGGCCTGCTAGCCGATGCCTATTTTTCGGCCACCAAAATACGCTGGATCCTAGAACATATTCCCCAAGCCAAAGCCCTAGCCGAAAAAGAACAGCTCTGTTTTGGCACCGTGGATAGCTGGCTGCTCTGGAAACTAACCAACGGAAAGGTCCATAAAACCGACCCCAGCAACGCTAGCCGAACCCTACTCTATAATTTGCATACTGGAGAATGGGACCCCAAATTGTTGGATATTTTTGGCATTCCCGCTCATATTTTACCCAAAATTTCAGCCTCTTCTGGCCTTTTTGGCCATACAGATCCCGCTCTTTTTGGGGCAGAAATTCCCATTACGGGTATAGCTGGCGACCAACAAGCGGCCCTCTTTGGTCAAGGCTGCTGGCAGGCGGGTAGCGTAAAAAACACCTATGGTACGGGCTGTTTTATGCTGATGAATACAGGAAATCAACCCCAAAACTCAAATTCTGGCTTGCTCACTACGGTAGCTTGGGAAATTGACGGCCAGCGAACTTATGCCCTAGAAGGAGCCGTTTTTGTGGCCGGTGCCGCCATCCAATGGCTGCGAGATAGCCTGCGCATCCTCGATTCTGCCAAGGATTCTAGCTATTTTGCCCAGCAGGTAGAGGATACGAATGGCGTTTATTTTGTCCCCGCTTTTGCGGGTTTGGGCGCTCCTTATTGGGATATGTACGCTCGGGGCGCCATTTTGGGCCTCAGCCGAAGCAGCACAAAGGCCCATATCGTTCGGGCGGCCCTAGAATCCCTGGCCTATCAGAGCAAAGACCTGCTTTTGGCCATGCAACAAGATGCCCAGCTGCCTTTGGTCCAACTCAAAGTAGATGGCGGCGCCTCGGCCAATGATTTTCTCATGCAGTTTCAGTCCGATATTCTAAATGCCGAACTGCTGCGCCCCAGCCTGCAAGAAACTACCGCCGCAGGCGCCGCCTATTTGGCCGGTTTGGGCGCTAAGGTCTGGACCAAAAGCGATATTCAGGGCTTTTTGGCCAAACAAGCCCAGTCTTTTCAGCCCAATATGCCCGCTACCGATCGAGAAAAACGCTATGCCCGCTGGCTAAAAGCCGTCTCTAGAACTCGAAATTGGGCAGAGGAATAGTGTTTTATTTATTTTTTGGGGCTTGCCGCCTTTGGCGGCCGCTCCCCTTGCAGCTCGCAGGTCTGCTCGGCCCTGCGGCGCTTTCAGCGCCTTGGTCTGCCGCCCGAAGGGCGGCACTGCGCCGGGCAGCTAAGCCTGCGGCGGCTTCGCCGCCTGCAAAACGCAGTTGGACCTAATCGTAGCTCAGGCGGACCAAACGAAACTTATTGTTTCGCTCACTGATGGCCAAGGTCGTTTTTGCCGAAACCTGTTTCGCCCGCTGAAAATCAGGCAAAATCCCCGAACGCTTTTCTCCAAATAGCCGCTGCCGCTCGGCCTGCCCGCTTGCATCTACCGTATATTCATATACTCGGCCCAAATAGCGAATTTCATCATTATAAATAAACCTCAGATGACGAGCTGTTTTCATGAGGAAAAAAGAAGAATAGCGGCCCTCATCATTTTCTGATTTTTGCTGCTTAAACAAAACCTCCTGCCAATGTAATTTACCAGAGGGATGCACAGAAGTTAGCAAAATATTCTCATAGAGGTAATCGGTTTGCTGGGCCGGAAGATGGTCCTGATAAGAAGTTCTATGATTATTATAATTATACTTTCGGTAGCGCTCGGCCACCAATAAAATGCCGCCATCTCGGCGGGGAATAAGCTCTTGCAAACGAAGGTATTCTACTCGCCGCAGGTTTTTTCGCTTTTGGCCCGTTAGGCTACGGATTAAGGTATCGGGAAAAGGATGAAATTTTAGCAAAGCCTCTTCTTGCATATCATAACGCAGGTAAAATAAGCCTTCTACCTCATTGCCCGATTGATAATAAAGTCCCCCAATCAATAACTGTTGGTTGAGCTCATCATAATCTACTAGGTATTCATCTGTTTTGGCTTGGGCAAAATCAATTTTATGTTTTTTGCGCTCGCCCTGAGCAGAAATACTGAAGAGCAAAAAATGGTGGTCCTCTCGCCGCAGGCGATTATGAAACTCGAATAATAAGAGGGCCTGTCCCGAATTACAAATGACAATATGCTCCAAACGCTTAAAGTTCTTTATCTCAAAATCTTTAAGGCTATACTCCCAACGCAGCTGCCGATCGGCCAAATTATAGCAGCCCCATTCTATTTCTCGGTTATTGACCTTATGAAAGACCAATAATTCGGACTTATCTTGAGAGAGCTCCCAACGCAAATCCCGATAAGGCACAAAATACTTAAAGAGCAAAAGGGCCTCATCAGCTAATTCTTGGCCCTCTGCTCCTATCTCCTTCATTCGGATTTCCGTATTGCCATCAAAGTGCATAGCATAGATGAGCTGAAAGCGGTCCTTTTGCTGCAAGCTCTCCATAAAGAGCAAATCTGCACGTGGGTAGCTAATTGTGGTCTCCCATTCCTCTTCTAGGTTCATCCGAAAGCTATGAATACCATGCTCCTTGCCTGGCCCTTCTCGATATACATAATAAAGGCTATCAATTTGGCCCAAAACAAAGCAATCTTTGTCTCGGCCCATACTATAAGCGGGCGAGCTAGCTAGCTGTTGTGCCCAAAGAGCAGAGCAGCTCATAAGAAAACTGAAAATAAAAGGGATAAGCTTCATAAAAGGAGTTTTTAAGGAAGTTCATTGTCCGTACAATTTAAAAGTGCTAATTTTGGCCCAAATTATTAAACTTGGGCGCTAGCGCAATAGGCCTAGCGATGTGCAGCAGTGGCCGAAGGCCAGACCCAGGCGGCAAAGCCGCCGCAGGGCCGAGCGAACAGCGAGCTGCGAAACGTAGCGCCCGCCGAAGGCGGGAGGCCCCAAAAAAGAACAAAAAAAATCTAAAAAAAGATATTATGCGCATCTATTCCTTTCTTCTATTCTTTGGACTTAGCTGGCTATTTGGCGCCTGTAGTTCTGAAAATGTAAACGAATCGCCACAGCAAAGCTACGATATTCCGGCTATTGACCAACTGAGCCAGATGATTGCCAAAAGCCCAAAAGATGCTAGTCTGTATGCCGATCGTTCTCGTGCATTTTGGGAGGCCGAATTGTATAAAGAAGCCGAATTGGATGCTGAAAAAGCCTTGGCTCTAGACTCTTCTAAGATAGAATATTATGCCGTTTTAGCCGATGCCTATTTTGATAATCAGCATTCGCTCTCGGCGATTAAGGTTTTAGAAAAAGCCATAGATCGCTTTCCGCAGGCGGTTCCCCTTTATCTAAAATTGGCCGAAATGCAGAATATTGTCAAGCAGTATCAGGAGGGAATGCTTGTTTTAGATAAGCTAGAAAAAATACAGCCCAGCCAGCCCGATGCCCTTTATTTGAGAGGCAGCATGCTTAGAGATATGGGCGATACGCTCAAGGCCCTAGAAAGTTTTCAGGCTACGGTAGAACAGGATGCCGATTATTTGGATGCCTATATGCAGTTGGCCATTTTGGGCGATAAAATAGATGCGCCTTATACGGTCAGCTATATTGATAATGTGTTGCGGATTGATTCTACCTATGAGGATGCGCTTTTGCTCAAGGCTCAATATTATCATTTCCGCTCTAAGTATGAGGAGGCAGAGGCGGCTTATGAGCAAGGAATTTTGCGGCAGCCCATGAGCCCCAACCTCAACTATAACTTGGCCCTAATGTATTTGGAGCAAGGAGATCAGGCGGCCAAACAAACAGAAAAAGCGCAAGACTTTTTTAATAAAGCCCTGCGCCATTTTGACAATGCCACAAAGTTTGACCCTCAATTTGCAAATGCCTACTATTATAAAGGCCTTGCGGCAGAACGTTTGGGCAAAAAAGAAATGGCCCTCCAAGAGTATGAAAATGCCCTAAGAATGGAAGTCTTTTTGAGAATCATAGAGCCTAGCACCGTAGAAGCGGCCATAGCTCGTCTACGTATTTAATCTTCTGACTGTTCGTCTTCTTCCTCTCCCTCTCTTTCTCTGAGTTTCTTGTCATCAACATTTTCGTTGAGAAAGTCATTCAGGCGATCAATAGAAAAAGAGCTCTTAATTTCGCCAAACTCATTGATGTGGATTTCGAAGCCCTCAAGATCTTTATGCATCTTGGGGGTTTTCCCTTTTTTATTCTTGCTCATAATTAGTTATTTTGATGAGTCTAAACTAAAGCTTTAAATTTTATGCTGCAAATCTCCCCTTATCTATTTTTTCTGTTGCTCTTTGCTTCGCCTTTATTTGGGCAGCAACTTCCGCTTAGCCAGGAGTATCAGCAACAGGCCTTTTTTCTCAATCCTGCCAGTCTGGGCCAAGAAGGCGTTCAGCAAATACAGTTGGGCTACAAACAACAATGGTTAAATATGCCCGAATCGCCCAGAACGGCCAGTTTGGCCTATCAACATTGGGCGGAAGATAAAAATATGGCTTGGGGATTGGCCTTGCAACAAGACAGAACGGGCCCTAGTTCCTATACGGCCCTACAATTTTCTTATGCCTACCAATTGCAGCTCGGCAAGGTCCAAAAAGGCGAGTTTGGGCATCGCTTAAATTTGGGCCTTAGCTTATCGGCTTTGCACTATCAGCTTAGGGGGCAAGATTTATCGGCCCTAGACCCCAATGATCCGCTGATTATTCAGAACAATGAAAGCCAATTATTGCCCGAAGCCGCCTTGGGGGCGCTTTACCAAACAGAGCAATTTCAACTGGGTTTTTCGGTCCCTCAGATTTTGGGCCTAAAGCTGCGCTTTTCTGATGGGCAGTCGCTATCTGACCTCAGAAGGGTGGCCCATATTTATTTGCATGCGGCTACTAAAATTGATTTTTATTCGGGCAGTTTTAGAAAGGCTGGAGATGCCCCCAAACACCGAATTATTCCCCAAATTTGGTTTAGATATGCCCTCAACTCTCCCTTTGGGGTCATGCTAAATGCCCAATACATCTATGACCAACGCTTTTTGCTGGGCCTAGGCTATGGCAGCGAGGGCAGCCTGATGGTTTCCCTGGGCACAACGGTTAAACAACGCTATCGGATTAGCTATATTTTTAGCCAAACCGCCAGCAATTTGGGACCACAACTGGGCAGTAATCATGAGCTGCTCTTGGCCTACACCCTTTTTGCCAATGGAAAAGGCTGGCAACAGCCAGCCCTCAGCTCCATTTGGGCCAAATAAGCAGTTGGACCAAAAAATGTTTAGTAAAACTCCTCTTTATTTGAATAAAATTCTATTTTTGTTTTGTCCACCTACTTATAGGTTGGTGAATCAACAAGTGTTTGAGGGGTTGTCTGCAAAGACAGCCCCTTTTTTTTATTGGGCCAAGGCCTTGATCTCAATTCTCCAGTTTTTGGCCCTTTTTTTATCGCTATCATTGGCATTGATATTTTGGCTGCTGCCTCGGCCTTTTAGTTGCAGCTGCTTGGCCGATACGCCCTTGGCCACCAAATAATCTACTACGCTTTTGGCTCTAGCCTCCGAAAAAAGGCGATTGCTGCCCTCATCTCCGCTGTTGTCGGTATGTCCAGAGATTTCAAATTTTTGCTCTGGAAAACGCCCTAAGTTTTCGGCCAACTCATCCAAAATGGGCAAGCTTTCCGCTTTGAGGCGCTCTGTGGCCTTTTCAAAAACGATATTTTTGAGCCAAAGTCGTTCTTCGGCCTTAAATTCTTGGCCCTTTTGGTAGCTGGCCAAATCTACCTGCCCCTTAAAGAGGGTCACCGAAGCCCAATCTATATAAATATAGGCACAATCTCCCTTGGCCCAATTTCGCATACTGAGCTCATTATTGTCCATAAAATTTCCTAAAGTGAGGTAGCGCTCGCCCCCTTCTGCCTTATAAATTGCCGAAATTTCCTGCCATTGATACTGCTCCTGAATGAGCCCATTATCGGCTCGCAGTTTTAAAGATGGCCCCGGCAAACTCGCATATCCTTCTTGTTTTTTGGGCGCTAGGCTATCAAAACGCAAGCCCAGTTCATCAATGGGCGCAAAACAAAAACGGATGGGCCGCCGAACTCTCATTTTAACCAAATAGTCTGTATTGGCCAGTAGAGGAGTTTCCAATTCTCCGGTCAGATATTCGCCTTCTTTGGCCAAGCCCAAGCCCGCATAGACCTTGCCCTCGGCGGGGCTAGGCATTTTTAGGGCCTGCAAATAGGTTTTTCGTTCGGGCAATAAGGGACAGCCTGGATTAAAAAAATTGACCTGCCCAGCCGTAACTTGCCAAGCCGAGGGCATCGACAGCAATTCGGTGCTGTCATCACAATGGCAACCCTCTTCAAAAGAAGGGTTTTTAAGTAGGTTTTCTTGGGCAAAAAGTCCCTGGCCCAAGGCCAATAGAAAAGCAGAAAAAAGAAATTGACGCATAAGTTTTATTTTTTGTTTTTGGGGCTTGCCCGCCCTGCGGGCGGGCCGGGCTGTTCAGGGGCTCGCAAGCCTGCTCGGCCCTGCAGTTTTTTTCGCTTCGCTTCAAAAAACTTGGGTCTGCGGCTGCGCCGCCCCCCTTTCCATCCCTAAGCCGGCGGCTGCGCCGCCTCTAGGTCCATAAAGTCCTTTTCGCTCTAAGAATACATAATGATGCCAAAAAGTTAGTAGTCTCTTGCCAAGATTTTTGCATTTTGCGTTTCTACAGGCGGCGAAGCCGCCGCAGGCCCAGCGCTGCGCAGCGGTGGCCGCAGGCCAGACCAAAGCCGCCTTTGGCGGCTGAAGGGCCGAGCGAATAGCGAGCCGCGCAGCATAGCGGCGGCCAGCTTGCTGGCCGCGGGCCCCAAAAAAAAGGACCAAAACACAAAAGTGCTTGGTCCTAAAAGATAAACTCTTTATTTATTGTGACAGCAGTTTATTCTCCGCCACCAATAGTATAGGTCAAACCAACAGTAAGTCCACCCATTACGTTGTAAGCCGTGCCGCGAGTTCTTGAGTAATCATAGTCGGGAAAAGCAGAAGGGTTGGCACTGAAAGGGCCAGAAACATCTTTTCCAGCAGCATAAGAGTCTTGCCCTTCGGGGTTGGTCAATGAGCTAGAAAGGTGGAAAAGCACCAAAATTTTCATATTTTCATCTACGTTGATAGCTCCACCCATTTCTAGCGTGGCGCCAAAAACAACATCATTGTAGATTTTATAGTTTTCGCAAAATCTTTTTTCTATCCGAGTCATGTCAATATCTTCACGATCTATATGAAAAACTGCACCACTATTTTCTTCATAGTTATAAACGGCCTTGCTCAGAAAATCTAGGTGAGGGCCAAAACGGAAATAAGAAGTGAAAGAGCCTTCTGTGCTTCCGTTAAATTTCAGCAAAACGGGGACACGGACATAAGTCAATTTACGAGAGTATACATCCATCTCGTCCTTGTTGCTTGAAGAGGCTTTATTGATATAATTTTGGCCCTGTTGAGACAGGTTAAGGCCCAATTGTAGACCCATACCTTCTGTGAAGTTGATGCCTAGATGAGCTCCAGCATTGTAGCCAAAAGTGGCTTGTAGGTCCATTTCATCGCCTTGGGCAAAATCTTCATCATTGATGATCCAGCTAGTGGCAGGCGTGAAAGTGACGCCAAATTCTAGGTCTTTTTGGGCAAAACCAAACTGTGCAGCCATTAGAAAAAGAGCTAGTAAACTTAGGTTACGCATTGTTTTTCTTGGTTTTAAGGTGATTAAATATGTTGTGTGCGATAAAATTACAAGTATTTTGGATAGAACTGCTATCAAAAATATTTTCTGTCGCTGCTTTTTAGACGCTGCAGAGGGGCATAAGTTGGAAAAGCTTTAATTTCTCCCTCTAACTTCCTTTATATTTCTTATGTTTTGGGGCCCGCGGCCAGCTTGCTGGCCGCGGGCCCCAAAAAAAAGGACCAAAACACAAAAGTGCTTGGTCCTAAAAGATAAACTCTTTATTTATTGTGACAGCAGTTTATTCTCCGCCACCAATAGTATAGGTCAAACCAACAGTAAGTCCACCCATTACGTTATAAGCCGTGCCGCGAGTTCTTGAGTAATCATAGTCGGGAAAAGCAGAAGGGTTGGCACTGAAAGGGCCAGAAACATCTTTTCCAGCAGCATAAGAGTCTTGCCCTTCGGGGTTGGTCAATGAGCTAGAAAGGTGGAAAAGCACCAAAATTTTCATATTTTCATCTACGTTGATAGCTCCACCCATTTCTAGCGTGGCGCCAAAAACAACATCATTGTAGATTTTATAGTTTCCGCAAGATCTTTTTTCTATCCGAGTCATGTCAATATCTTCACGATCTATATGAAAAACTGCACCACTATTTTCTTCATAGTTATAAACGGCCTTGCTCAAAAAATCTAGGTGAGGGCCAAAACGGAAATAAGAAGTGAAAGAGCCTTCAGTGCTTCCATTAAATTTTAGCAAAACGGGAACACGGACATAAGTCAATTTACGAGAGTATACATCCATCTCGTCCTTGTTGCTTGAAGAGGCTTTATTGATGTAATTTTGGCCCTGTTGAGACAGGTTAAGGCCCAATTGTAGACCCATACCTTCTGTGAAGTTGATGCCTAGATGAGCTCCAGCATTGTAGCCAAAAGTGGCTTGTAGGTCCATTTCATCGCCTTGGGCAAAATCTTCATCATTGATGATCCAGCTAGTGGCAGGCGTGAAAGTGACGCCAAATTCTAGGTCTTTTTGGGCAAAACCAAACTGTGCAGCCATTAGAAAAAGAGCTAGTAAACTTAGGTTACGCATTGTTTTTCTTGGTTTTAAGGTGATTAAATATGTTGTGTGCGGCAAAATTACAAGTATTTTGGATAGAACTGCTATCAAAAATATTTTCTGTCGCTGCTTTTTAGACGCTGCAGAGGGGCATAAGTTGGAAAAGCTTTAATTTCTCCCTCTAACTTCCTTTATATTTCTTATGTTTTGGGGCCCGCGGCCAGCTCGGCAAAGCCGAGCTGGCCGCGGGCCCCAAAAAAAAGGACCAAAACACAAAAGTGCTTGGTCCTAAAAGATAAACTCTTTATTTATTGTGACAGCAGTTTATTCTCCGCCGCCAATAGTATAGGTCAGACCAACAGTAAGTCCACCCATTACGTTGTAAGCCGTGCCGCGAGAAGCAGAACCTGCATCATCGGGGAAGGCAGAAGGGTTGGTCAATGAAACCAATGGACTAGCATTATAAGAGTCTTCGCCTTCGGGGTTGCTCAATGAACCAGAAAGGTGGAAAAGTACCAAAATTTTCATGTTTTCATCAACATTGATGGCTCCACCCATTTCTAGCGTGGCGCCAAAAACAACATCATTATAGATTTTGTAGTTTCCACCAGTAGGGTTTTCTACCTGAGTCAAATCAATATCTTCACGGTCTACACGGAAAATAGAGCCACTATTTTCTTCATAGTTATAAACGGCCTTGCTCAGAAAATCTAGGTGAGGGCCAAAACGGAAATAAGAAGTGAAAGAGCCTTCTGTGCTTCCATTAAATTTTAGCAAAACGGGAACACGGACATAAGTCAATTTACGAGAGTATACATCCATCTCGTCCTTGTTGCTTGAAGAGGCTTTATTGATGTAATTTTGGCCTTGTTGAGAAAGGTTTAGCCCAACTTGAAGGCCCATACCTTCTGTGAAATTGATGCCTAGATGAGCTCCAGCATTGTAGCCAAAAGTGGCTTGTAGATCCATTTCATCGCCCTGAGCAAAATCTTCATCGTTAATGATCCAGCTAGTGGCAGGCGTGAAAGTGACGCCAAATTCTAGGCCTTTTTGGGCAAAACCAAACTGTGCAGCCATTAGAAAAAGAGCTAGTAAACTTAGGTTACGCATTGTTTTTCTTGGTGTTAAGGTGATTAAATATGTTGTGTGCGCCAAAATTACAAATATTTTGGATAGAACTGCTATCAAAAATAATTTCTGTCGCTGCTTTTTAGACGCTACAGGGGGGCATAAGTTGGAAAAGCTTTATATTTTGAGGGCTATAGATTGCTCCAACTCCCTAAATCAAGATTATGAATAAGATTTTATTTTTGCTTCTCTTTTTGGGCTTCAGCTCTAGCCAGCTTTTGGCTCAACTTTCTGGCTTAGTGACCGACGAAAAAGGAGCCCCCCTCCCCTTTGTCTCGGTTTATCTCCAAAAAGAATCGGTGGGGACTACCTCCAATATAGAGGGCCGATATTTACTTCGGCTAGCGCCTGGAGAATACCAATTGGTCTTTCAGTATGTGGGCTACAAAAAGAAAGTCATCAACTTAAACTGGAGCGAAAACGAGCAACTAGAGCTCAATGTAGAGCTCGCCCCACTAGATCTTCAGGCCCCAGAGGTGGTGGTCGATGGCTCGGAAGATCCAGCCTATGGCATTATTCGGCAGGCCATGAAAAAGCGAAAGTTTTACCTCAATCAGGTCCAAAAATTTAGCTGCGAGGCCTATGTTAAAGGCGCCCAAGAAATTAGTGAATTGCCCGAAAGCATTATGGGCCAATCTACAGCAGAGTTTAGAAAGCAATTGGACTCCTCGGGCAGTGGCATGGTTTATCTTTCCGAATCGGTATCCAAAATTTATGTCCAAGGTAATAAAGTGAAAGAAGAAATGATTTCATCTAAGGTCAGTGGCGATGATAATGGCTTTAGCTTTAATTCTGGGGCCGCCATGATGGATATGAATTTCTACCAGAATTATACAGAGCTGATTGATGCCCGCCTGCTCTCGCCTATTGGCCAAGGCGCCCTTAATGCCTATAAATACAAATTGCTCAATACCTTTTTTGATGAGGGCAAAATGATCTATCAGGTCCAAGTTATTCCCAAAAACCCCTTGGGCCAACTCTTCTTTGGCGACATTTATATTGTAGATGGCGAATGGTGCATCCATAGTACCGACCTCAAAACAACGGGCAAGGCCGCCAATATTTCTATCCTCGATACCGTGGCGTTTAAGCAGCTGCATGTAGAGGTGCAAGATAGCGTTTGGCGACTTTTTTCTCAGGAAATTGAACTGAGCATCAATGTCTTTGGCATCGAGATTTCAGGCGGAATTATTGGCGTTTTTCAGCAGTATGATTTGGCCCCCGAATTTCCCAAAAAACTCTTCAATAACGAAATCTTTTCGGTAGAGGCCGAGGCCAACAAAAAAACGGAGGTCTACTGGGATAGCATTCGCCCCCTTCCGCTTTCCGAAAAAGAGGTCGTCGAGTACCATATTAAAGATAGCCTGCAGGAGGTCCTCAACGACCCCGCCTATATTGATTCTATGGACCGAGTCGCCAACCGCCCAAGCTGGAGCCTGCTGCTATCGGGCTATAGCTACCGCAAACGCAACAAGGGCTATAGTTGGTCAATTTCTTCTCCCCTGTATAGTATCATGTATAATACGTTGCAGGGCTTTTATGGAGATGTTAATCTGGGCTATAACAAACACTTCAATAAGGAAAATACTCGCTACCTCAATGCCAAGATGAAGCTGCAATATGGCCTTGCCGATAAGCGCCTGCGCCCCTCGGGCAGCCTCTTTTTCCGCTTCAATAAAATCAATGATGCCAATCTAACGCTCAGCGGCGGAAATTTGGTCCAGCAGTTTGTCGAAGACCCGCCCATGAGCCCGCTCATCAATAGCTATACTTCTTTGGTCTATCGGCAAAACTATATTAAGGCCTACGATAAAACCTTTGCCCATCTGCGCTATTCTCAACGGCTATTTAATGGGCTGCGCCTGCTCTTTCAGGCCGAATATGCCCAGCGCAAAGCCCTAAGAAATCAGGCCGATTATAGCCTATTGTTTAGGGATAAAAGGGAGTTTTACTCTAACCAGCCCCTCGATTTTAATCAGCCGCCAGCAGAAGATACCCTGGCCTTCCAAGCCAATGATCGCCTGCTGCTCGATCTGCGCTTTCGCCTGCGTTTTGGCCAGAAGTACCTCTCTTACCCCAAAGAACGCATCTATCGCCCCAGTAATATTCCCGAAATTTGGCTGATTTATAAAAAAGCCCTGGCCCTCAACGACCAAATGACGGCCTTTGATTATCTAGGCGCCTATATCCAAAAGTTCGATTTGCCGGTGGCCGGTATCGGAAAGTTTAGTTGGCGCACAGAGGCCGGCCACTTTCTCAATCACAAAAATATGCGCTTTGTCGATTATCAACACTTTCGTGGCAACCAAACTTTTTTTGCCCAAAATGGCAAGCAATGGCGCAGCTTTCAGCTCTTGCCTTATTATGAGCACAGCACGATGGATTATTTTGTACAAACCCATTTTGAGCACCATTTTAATGGCTTTCTCTGGAATAAATTGCCGGGCCTCAAAAAGTTGGGCTTCGAAACTATTCTGGGGGTCCACCACCTCTATACGCCCGAAAAAGGCAACCATCTGGAGTTCAATTTTGGTATCGACCGCATCGGCTGGAAGCTCTTCCGCATTATCCGCATAGATGCCGTGATGGCCATCCGTGAAAATAAAACCCCAGATTGGGGCGGAGTCATTAGCTTTAATTTCTCCCTCTAACTTCCTTTATATTTCTTATGTTTTGGGGCCCGCGGCCAGCTCGGCTTTGCCGAGCTGGCCGCCGCTATGCTGCGGGGCTCGCAGGTCTGCTCGGCCCTGCAGCCGCCTTTGGCGGCTTGGGTCTGGCCTGCGGCCCCCCCTCCGCAGCGCTGGGCCTGCGGCGGCTTCGCCGCCTGCTAGATCTAGCTAGTTTTTGCCCTGGGCCAAAGAAGGAGCTATGCAAACGGCAAAGCTTGCTTTTCTGAATATTTTGTTAAATTCATTTATAAATGAACTTATACAAAAAGCTGGATAATGACCTTTTTAGCATCATTGACCATGCTCCAGATATCATTGACCATGCCCCAGACATCATTGACCATACCCCAGACATCATTGACCATACCCCAGACATCATTGACCATGCCCCAGACATCATTGACCATGCTCCAGACATCATTGACCATACCCCAGACATCATTGACCATACCCCAGACATCATTGACCATACCTCAGACATCATTGACCATACCTCAGACATCATTGACCATACCTCAGACATCATTGACCATACCTCAGACATCATTGACCATACCTCAGACATCATTGACCATACCTCAGACATCATTGACCATACCTCAGACATCATTGACCATACCTCAGACATCATTGACCATACCTCAGACATCATTGACCATACCTCAGACATCATTGACCATACCTCAGACATCATTGACCATACCTCAGACATCATTGACCATACCTCAGACATCATTGACCATGCCTCAGACATCATTGACCATGCTCCAGACATCATTGACCATGCCCAAAGGCCCTCTTTAGAGAGCTGTCTGAAAAAGCTACAGGGCCAGAGCATCCTTTAACAACTAAAAAGAAAACTAAATTTGCGTTTATAAACTAAAGTTACTACTTTTGAATAAATACAAACTAAAAGCGCTAAGGCCAGCCCTTAAATTTGGTCCAATTGGGCGTCCTACAGGCGGCGAAGCCGCCGCAAAGGCGCGCAGCGCCGCGGCTGAGGGATGGACAGCAGTGGCCGAAGGCCAGACCAAGGCGCTGAAAGCGCCGCAGGGCCGAGCGAATAGCGAGCTGCGAAACAGCCCGACCCAGCCGTAGGCTGGGGCAGCCCCAGAAAAAAACAAGTCAAAACGGCAGAATATATAGAAGGGAATAGCTTTTGGCTTATAGCTAGGCGGTTTAAAAAACGGGCCTATTTGCTTAATTTTTTTCCTTATAAAAGGATTAAGCGGTCAAAACTACTTAGTTTAGGCCCAAACCGACTGACAAGCTGTCAGCAACTGGCAGCAGAAGCCGAGAGGCTTGCATTCATTACAAATAATCAGCATGTCAAAAAAAGAAAACGATTTGAGTCCAGAGGAAGAAATGGAAATTTTGCCCTTTTTTAGTGTAGACGAGCAAGAGGAGCGTTTGATGCAAGAAGAGGAATATAGTTATGACCTTCCTGTTTTGGCATTGAAGAACACCGTTTTGTTTCCGGGAGTAGTCATTCCTGTGACGGTGGGCCGCGAGCGGTCTATAGCGGCGGTACAAGATGCCTATGCAGATGGTAAGCATATTTTGGTTTTTGCCCAGAAAGATATGGAGGTCGATGAGCCAAAATTGAAAGATTTGCATACCTTGGGCGTGGTGGCTAAAATTCTTCGTCTCATCAAAATGCCCGATGATAGTTATACGGCTATTTTGCAGGGTCGTCGACGGACGGGCAGAGAGCGCAAAGCGCTGCAGACCCTTCCGTTTTTGCGGGCCGAGCCTATTTTGTTGGTTGATGAGTGGCCTAAGAAGAAAGAGCAAATTGAGTTTGAGGCGACCTTACAATCTATACGAGAGAAAAGTGAGGCCCTAATAGATATTAGTCCGCAAATTCCTTCAGATGCGGTACAGCTGCTGCATAAAATCCAGAATTCTGGTTTTTTGGTCAATTTTGTGGCCACCAATATGCAGGTGAGCGTGAGTGCCAAACAAGAGCTACTCAATGAGAGTAAGCTGCTCAAGCGGGCCAAAATCTTGTTGGATCAATTGAGTATTCAGTTGCACATTACCGAGATTCGGGCCGAATTGGAGGAAAAAGTGCGGGAAGAGATGGAGAAGCAGCAGCGGGATTACATCCTCAACCAGCAGATGAAGTTGATTCAGGATGAGCTGGGCGAAAATCCGCAGAGCCAAGAAGTGGACCGTTTGCGGGCCAAGGCAGCGGATAAAGACTGGTCGGAAGCGGTGCAAGAAAAATTTGATCGGGAACTTCGTCGATTGGAGCGCACCAACCCCATGGCGCCAGACTACTCTTTGACGCTCAACTACTTAGAAACCTTGGTCGATTTACCTTGGAATGAGTTTAGCCAAGATAATTTTGATTTGAACAAGGCCGAAAAGATTTTGGACCAGGACCATTATGGTTTGGACAAGGTCAAGGATCGGATTTTGGAATATTTGGCAGTTTTGGAATTGCGCCAAGACATGAAAGCGCCAATTATTTGCCTCTTGGGCCCTCCCGGTGTGGGAAAAACCTCTTTGGGGCGTTCGGTGGCTTCGGCTCTCAATCGAGAATACATTCGGATGTCGCTAGGTGGCCTACATGATGAGTCCGAATTGCGGGGGCACCGTAAAACCTATATTGGGGCCATGCCGGGTCGCATCATTCAATCTTTGAAAAAAGCGGGGAGCTCTAATCCCGTTTTCATTTTGGATGAGATCGATAAAATGGGCCGTGGACAAAGAGGCGACCCCTCTTCTGCCCTACTAGAAATCCTTGATCCCGAGCAAAATAGCAGCTTTTACGACAACTATTTGGAGTTAGATTATGACCTTTCTAAGGTGCTCTTTATTGCTACCTCCAACTCCTTGAGTTCTATTCAGCCGGCCCTTTTGGACCGTATGGAAATCATTGAGCTATCGGGTTATTCGGTAGAAGAAAAGCTAGAAATTGCCAAGCGCCACTTGATTCCCAAGCAGCGCAAAGAGCATGGGCTTTCGGGCAATCAGTTTAGAATTGGGGCCAAAGCCCTACAAACCTTGGTCTCAGATTATACCCAGGAGTCGGGCGTGCGTAAACTAGAGCGCCAAATTGCTCGTTTGATGCGGATTGCGGCCAAGCAAATTGCTCAGGGCGATAAAAAGCAGGTTCGCTTTAGTACGGCTCAGGATGTGGAAGATGCCTTGGGCATTAAAACCACCGTTAAGGATATTTATGAAGAAAAGTTGCCTGCTGGTGTAGCCGTTGGTTTGGCTTGGACCCAAGTGGGGGGCGAAATTCTCTTTATTGAGGCCAGTTTAAGTCCGGGCAAGGGCAAGCTTCAATTGACGGGGAACTTGGGCGATGTGATGAAAGAATCTGCGGCCTTGGCCCTTTCTTACCTCAAGAGCCATGCAGAAGAGTTTGGCATTGAGGCCAGCCTTTTTGAGCAAAGAGATGTGCATTTGCACGTTCCTGCCGGGGCTGTGCCCAAGGATGGACCTTCTGCGGGAATTACTATGCTTTCGGCCCTAGCCTCTGCCTTTAAGGGTAAAGCCTTGCGCTCTCATTTGGCCATGACCGGAGAAATTTCTTTGAGAGGTCGCGTGCTTCGAGTAGGCGGCATTAAGGAAAAAATCTTGGCGGCCAAACGGGCTGGAGTCAAAGAATTGATTCTTTGCGAGGACAACCGTCCGCATGTTATGGAAGTAAAAGCCGAATATATCAAAGGCCTAGAGTTTCATTATGTCAAGCGCATGGAAGATGTACTCAAAATTGCCTTGCGTTAATTTTCGCGCAGCGCTATACACAAAAAAAGCAGCTCTTAGGAGCTGCTTTTTTTGTGCTTATTAGCCTTTTATCTTCACTATTTTTCGCTCTGATCGCTTGAGGCGGAGCTTAATTTTTGCTTTTTTCACTGGGCTTTGATCAACGGCCTTGCTACTGCCTTTGGCTTGTAGCAGCTGGCCCAAATCTCCGCTCCAGATGGGAATGCGAAGAGGATTTTCGCCTGTTTTTTCTTCCAGATAAATTTGAATTCGGTCCTCTCTATGGGCCCGCAAAGAGCGTTTAAACTGTTCTTTTACGGTTTTCCCTTTAAAGAGAGCGGGTAAGGTTTTGCTCATTTGGACCTCATTGCCCACCATAATTTCATACTTCCAATTGGTTTTTGTTTGGGCAGAATCTAGCTGCAGGCTATCCGTCATCCACTTAAGCGACTGCAGATCAATTTGGAAGCTTACATTATGTAGGGTTTTGGGCAATTTACTTTCGCTTTTTTGTTCGGCCAATAAGACCTCTCCCGTTTTGCGATCGACAAACTGATAGCTAAGGGCTACTTTTTCATTGGCCAAAAGGCGACGATGCGGAAAAAGCACATGAATTTGGCTAGAGTCTAGCGCTAGCGCAAAACTATCTTGTCCTATTTCTACTAGGCCTTCTCCTACCGTATTATAGCCAATAAAATCAACGCCATTTCGCAGTCCATCAAGCAGCAGCATAGCACGGCCCCGATAGAGGCGGGGCAACTTAGCTTTTAGGGTCACCACATAGCCAAAGTCATTATTTTGAACCCGGTCCATAGCCAACTCCTCTTCTAAGAGTAAATCAGTTAGCGTATCGGGGCGCTCAATCAGCGGGCTGCGTTCGTTAATAATGGGAATTTCTAAATCGGGGATCAAGCTCATCTTCAGGCGAACTTGCGGATCATCTAGGTCCAGATAAGGAATAAAAAAGGCCAAGCTATCTTTTGCCTTCATGTTGGGCTGCTCATAGACCCCATGCAAAAGAGATGTAGGCAGGCTATCTTTGGGCAGTTCCTGCATAGGGTAAACGGTTTGGACCAGAGGTTGGCCTTTCAAATTCTCAAAGTTAATGCGCAATTTAGAGTATTGATGCACATCTTTTACTGCATAAGAAAAGCTAATCTTTATTCCTTTTGCCCCTTCATAGTCTACATCTTCTTCTACAAAGGTGCCCGAATAATACATATAGGGCGGAAACTCTAGGGGTTGGAGGAAAATATAGGGTGCTGCTTCCACAATATTTTGTCCACCTCCATCAAAATAAAACTCAATCTTTTTAATGGAAGAGTTCCAGGCATAATGCGGAATAAAATAGCTCAATCGGCCATTTTCGGGCAGCTCCATCAATTCGCCGGGCTGCGCTTGGCCTTCTACCAAAGAATAAAAAAGTGGAATTTTCACTTTTTTGCCTTCTACATCCGAGAAAACAAAATCGGGACGCATTTTTTGGCCCCTTAGGCTTTTGGGCAAAAAGTACTCAAGGACCAACTTCACACCTCGGCGGCCTTCATAAATAAAGTCATCCTGTATATATGTACTAATAGGTTGTCGGCTTCTTTTGCTCAGGCCTATCGTATAATTTAGCCGTTTGATTTGGCCAAACATCTCCCCTTTTTGCGATTTGCGCAAGTCTTTGCTGGCTGCAGCTAGTGGCAGGCGGCCCAAAAAATCATCTTCTAGACCATCTTCATCATAAAAATTGATGTAGAGCTCCTCTCCTTCTAGGGCAAAAAATTGGGCTTCTTCGGCGGGGGCCTCATAGCTATTGGGCTGCAACTTCGAGCTATAGACCGGGTAATCACTCCCATTAGTGCTAATGGTCCAATATACATCGGGCGCCCCTTCTTTGGGCGAGCCCGGATCGAGCAAACGAGCCGTTCTCTTTACTTCCGCCTGCTCCATCTGAAACAAAATGCTATAGGTTTGCGGCTGCGTATATGAAATAGTATTACGGTACTTTAGAAGGCCCGGCACCTCATAAATAAACTCAATTTCCTCCTGTGGACCTGCCGCTACGGCCAAGTCTCTGTAGGCCACAAAACGGCGGCGTTTCTGCCATTCATTGGGTTTTAGGACCAAATAGCTGCTGCTATCGCTAAACACCTCTTGCCCATATTTTCGGGCGCTAAGTTGCTGCTTATAGGTGAGCAAATAACGGCTATTACTAGGATATTTGCACTCAAAACTGAACATAATTCCCTTGGTCCCCTTGTCGGACATCTCGATATTTTGCTCAAATTTAAAGTTGCGTACCTCTAGTTTTTGGTCTAGCAGATCCATTTTTTCTTGCGCCCATAAGCTGCCGTAAAAGCAGCTCGAGACAACAAAAAAGAGAGTAAAAAATACTTTCATATAGTGTGTGTTATTGCTCCAAAGAGCTATGATTAGGCTTGTTCTTCTATGTTTTTTGGGGGCTTGCCATACTTATGATCCCAGCAGGACTTGAATCTCTAAGGGGCTATTCTGTCTGTTTTTTTGGGGCTTGCCGCCTTTGGCGGCCGGGCCATTCCGTGGCTCGCAGGTCTGCTCGGCCCTGCGGGGCTTTCGCTTCGCTTCAGCCCCTGGGTCTGCGGCTGCGCCGCACCACTTCATGTCCCTAAGCCTGCGGCGGCTTCGCCGCCTGTCCACCGCAAAAAGGGCCTTTAGCTAAAGACATAATCGGCGTAGCGGGCCTCAATTTCTTCCAAAACGGCAAGCAGATCGGGCAGCTCCATCAGCGTAACCAGTTTTTTGCGGTATTCTTTCACGCCTGGCATCCCCCGGAAATAGTTGGTATAATGGCGGCGGGTTTCCAAAACGCCCAAAACAGGTCCTTTCCATTCTACGGCCCGAATAAGATGACGGCGAGCAGCATCTACTCGTTCATGAATATTGGGCGGAGCCATTTTTTCTCCTGTTTCAAAGTAGTGCTTAATTTCTCTAAAAATCCAGGGGTAGCCAATAGCCGCTCGGCCGATCATGATACCATCCACCCCATAGCGTTCTTTATACAATTTCGCTTTTTCGGGGCTATCAATATCACCATTACCAAAAATGGGAATATGAATGCGGGGATTTTCTTTCACTTTGGCAATATGCGACCAATCGGCCTCGCCTTTATACATCTGGGCCCGAGTGCGGCCATGAATACTCAGGGCCTTGATGCCTACATCTTGTAGGCGTTCGGCCACTTCTTCAATTTTGATGCTGTTCTGGTCCCAGCCCAAGCGGGTTTTTACCGTCACGGGCAGTTTGGTTGACTTCACCACCGCTTCGGTCAATTCCACCATGCGGTCAATATCTCTCAAAATGCCTGCACCAGCCATTTTGCAGACCACTTTTTTCACAGGGCAACCAAAGTTAATATCTAAAACTTCGGGTTGGGCTTCTTCTACAATTTCGGCGGCCCGCATCATAGAATCTAGCTCGGCTCCAAAAATTTGCACGCCAATAGGGCGCTCTTCAGGGTAAATATCTAATTTGACTACACTTTTCTTTGCGTCTCGGATCAGGCCTTCTACTGAAATAAACTCAGTATACATCATATCGCAGCCCTGTTCTTTACAGAGTGCACGAAAAGGGGGATCGCTAACATCCTCCATCGGGGCTAGCAAAAAGGGGAATTCTCCCAAAGAAAGATCTCCAATTTTAACCATAGTAGTTTTATGTTCTGTTTTGCGCAAAAATACGACGAACAAAGGTAAAAGCCTTTGAATCTATCGCTTTTTTGGACCAAAAAGCCAGAGAATCGAAGAACTCCTCAATTTTTTATAAATTTGGTGATAAATGAACCAACTCCATGAGCGATAAAAAAATCAAAGAAAAGGCCCTCCCCAAACTCAAAAAGCGAAAAGCTTGCACGCCAGAGCAAATTGCAGCCAATAGGCATATCTATGATGATCATTTTCGCATGGGCTTTGTGCGTCAGTTCAATCGAGAGATTTATAGCTTGATGGACCAAAACTATTTTCGGCCCGAATTCATTGGCTTTGAGGAGCTTCCAGAGCGGAACCGTCCTGAACATCCTGTTATTTTTGCCAGCAACCACTCGGGTATGGCTTTTCCTTGGGATGGGATGATTTTTGGCTCTGGTCTTTCTAAAATGCATGAATTTGATCCTAAAAAGCAGCTCAGGGTACTTACGGCCCCTATGCTTTCTCAGACGCCGGCCATGCACCCTTATTTTATGTTGCATGCTTGGAAAATGGCTGGGGGCATAGATGCCAGCTTTCTCAACTTTGAGACCATGATGCATTATCCCGATGGCCAACTATTGATTTATCCTGAGGGGGTTCCTGGTATTGGCAAAGGCTTTAATCGTCGGTATAAATTGCAGCGTTTTTCTAGCTCCTTCATTCGGATGAGCTTAAAATATAAATCGGATATTGTTTGGTACTCCACCATCAATGCCGAGTATGTGGCCCCTTTGATGTACAGCCACAAAGGCGTGAATAAGGCCATCAATAAAATTGGGGTTCCTTTTCTACCCTTGGGTCCTTTGACTCCGCTCTTACTCTTTCCTGCGGCTTTCTTTCTCTCTTTTCCCAGCAAAATGACCTTTGTTCGGGGCTCTCGGATTCGGCCCTATGAATGGACCGACAAGGCCTTTGAGGAATTGACAGAGGCCGAAATTGAGGACATCCGCCAAAGGGTACAAGACAAATGCCAGGAGGAGCTTAATTTGGCCCTAGCCCAATATGGTCGGAAGCCCTACCGCTTGGGCGAGCTGCTCCGAGTCATCTTTAAAGGCTTTCCCTTAAATACGCCTTTGGGTTGGCCCATGCTATTTCATGAATTTGAGAAACAATGGCATCAGAAGGGCAAAAAAGGAGAAGAGGTAAAGGTATACAAAGGCTTTGGCGCCTCTATTTACTTGCTCTTCCGCAACCCGATTTGCTTCCTTTATTTTATTCCCTTTTTTGGTTGGCTGGCCCTAGTGGCTTATGGCCGTTGGCGCTGGAAAAACGGCTTTAAGGATAAGGAATAGGCTTAGCGCTGGCTGGCCTAGCGATGCGGCGGGGTGGCCGAAGGCCAGACCGAGGAGCGAAGCGACGAAGGGCCGAGCAGACCTGCGAGCCCCAAAGCGTAGCGCCGCAAGGCGAAGCCGCAGCGGAGGCCCCAAAAAACGCCTAAATCCTTTAGTTATTCTAAGATTTGATTATCTTGAGTCTGGCCCAATAGCGGCCATTTATTTTCATTACCTTATTAGAAAAAGGGCGAATGCAATTTCAATTGGATAAAGATCTCTGCTTTTTAGATTTAGAGACTACAGGCGGGGATATTATGAAGGACCGCATTGTGCAGATTGCACTAATTAAGTACCCCAAAGATGGCGGAGCGGCTATTGAGCGCTCTTATTTGGTGAATCCGGGGCAGCCGAGTTCGGCAGAGGCCTTGGCCATTCATGGCCTTGGTGAGCAGGAGCTCAAAGATGCGCCTCCCTTTAAGTTATTGGCCATTGAGCTACTTGATTTTATTGGCGATTCCGATTTGGCGGGTTATAATTCTAACCGCTTTGATATTCCCGTTTTGATGGAAGAATTTTCGAGAGCGGGCTTTGAGTTTTCGATTGAGGGCCGCCGCTTGATTGATGCCATGCAAATTTTTTATAAAATGGAGCCTCGAACGCTTAAGGCAGCTTTGCGTTTTTATTGTGGGCAAAATTTGGAAAATGCCCATGATGCGCTGGCGGATACTCGAGCTACGGCGGAGGTCCTCAAGGGGCAAATTGAGCGCTATGCGGAGAGCAATTGGCAGGATCCCAAAACCGAAAAAGTTTATGAACGGCCCGTAAAAAATGATATGCAGGCCCTACATGATTTTATTCAGCAAGCCAACCGAAAAGTAGATTTAGGCGGCCGTTTTGTCCGAAATGCGGAGGGCATTATCCTCTTTAATTTTGGCAACCAGAAAGGGCAGCCCGCCTATAAACACCCCAACACTTTGCGCTGGATTATCGACAAGGAATTTCCGGTGCAAGTAAAAAATATTGCCCGCGCCATTTTAGGGGGCAAGCTCAAGTAATTTACTAACAAACAATCGCATAACCCATTATGAACAAAGTTGTGGCAAATGCCCAGGAAGCCATTCAGGGCATAGAAGATAATATGACGCTGATGCTTGGTGGTTTTGGCCTTTGTGGCATTCCAGAAAATGCTATTTCGGCCTTGGTCCAAGCTGGCATTAAAAACCTTACCTGCATTTCTAATAATGCTGGTGTAGATGATTTTGGCATCGGCCTGATGCTTCAGCAGCGACAGGTCAAGAAGATGATTTCGTCTTATGTTGGCGAAAATGCTGAATTTGAGCGGCAGCTCCTGTCTGGCGAGCTAGAGGTCGATTTGGTTCCTCAGGGCACCTTGGCCGAGCGCATCCGTGCTGGCGGAGCGGGAATTCCCGCCTTTTATACGCCTACGGGCTATGGCACCGAGGTGGCCGAGGGCAAAGAATGCCGAGAATTTGACGGCCGTATGTATATTATGGAAACGGCGCTTACTGCTGATTTTGCTCTGGTAAAAGCTTGGAAAGGCGACAAACACGGTAATTTGGTCTTTAAGGGAACCGCTCGAAACTTTAACCCCATGATGGCCAAAGCGGGTAAAATCACGGTGGTCGAGGTGGAAGAACTGCTTGAGCCCGGCGAACTTCATCCCAATGAAATTCATATTCCTGGCGTTTATGTGCAGCGCATCTTCCAAGGTGTAGATTATGAAAAACGTATTGAGCAGCGCACTGTTCGTCAAGCCTAACCCTTAAAATTTAATCTTATGGCACTCGATAAATACGGCATTGCCCAGCGCATTGCCCAAGAACTACAAGACGGCTATTATGTTAATTTGGGCATCGGGATTCCCACTTTGGTCGCCAATTATATTCCCGAAAATATGCAGGTTTTTCTGCAATCTGAAAACGGCTTGCTTGGTATGGGCCCCTTCCCTACCGAAGAACATGTAGATGCCGACCTCATCAATGCAGGCAAGCAAACGGTTACGGCTTTGCCTGGCGCTTCTTTGTTCAGCTCGGCCGAAAGCTTTGAGATGATCCGGGGTGGGCATATTGATTTGACCGTTTTGGGCGCTATGGAAGTGGCTCAAAATGGCGATATTGCCAACTGGAAGATTCCTGGCAAAATGGTAAAGGGTATGGGTGGCGCCATGGACCTAGTGGCTTCGGCCAAAAACATTATTGTGGCCATGCGACATACCAACCGCAAGGGCGAGTCTAAGTTGTTGCCTAGCTGTAGCCTACCGCTTACGGGCGTGGGCTGCATCAAAAAGGTAGTCACTGATTTGGGCGTCTTCGAGATCAAGGAGAATGCCTTTCATTTGTTGGAGCGGGCGCCTGGCGTTTCGGTCCAAGAGATTCGGGAAAAAACAGCTGGGGCTTTAGTGGCCTCCGATGATTGTCCGGAAATGAAGTTAGCTTAAGATTTGAACCACTCCTTTTTGGGGTGGTTTTTTTTGGGGCCCGCGGCCGGCTAGCCTTCGGCTAGGTCGGCCGCCGCTATGCTGCGCCGCTCGCAGGTCTGCTCGGCCCTGCAGCCGCCTTTGGCGGCTTGGGTCTGGCCCTTCGGGCCACGGCTGCGCAGCGCTGGGCCATTTGGACCAATGGGCATAAAAAAAGACCCTACCTTTTGGGGGTAGAGCCTTAGCTAATGTCAAAAAAGTAGCGAGCTAGAGATCGAGCTTGCGCTCACGAACATCGCGGTAAACCGCTTTGAGCTTCTCTGTACGACGCACCACAGATGGCTTTTCAAAGTGTTTGCGTGTACGAACTTCACGCATCAATTTGGTGTCTCTTACTTTACGCTTGTAACGGCGTAGGGCGCGGTCGATAGTCTCGCTATCTTTTACATTGATAATTAGCATAAAAACCCCCTTGGTTTAGGTTGAAAATAAAAAAATAAAAGTGCATCTAGAAAATGCTTCGCAAATATCTACTATTCTAGCTAGAATCCCAATTTATATCAGAATATTTTCGAGACTTTTCGCTGATTATTGGATGGCCCTTTAATAGATGGAATGATTGTTTAAGCTTCTGTGGTATTTCGCACAAAAGAAGCCTAAGCAAGGGCTTAACTTTGGGCGTTCCTAAAACTGCATTCTACCCACAACAGCAAAATGTCGTATCATCCCGAAAATCAACCACATTCAGATGGATTGTGGTCATTTATGGCGGACAGCAATATTATCCTATTCCATATTCAAGATAATTATTATATGCAGCAAGCCGACTCCTTGTCGGTCAGGAAAAATCTTTGTATTTTGGCAAGCCTGTATACCTTTTAGTAGAAATGCCTAAGATTAAGAGGGGCAGTGCAGAAAGAAGGCCGCAAAGACTTTGCAGCTAAGGAAGAGCCATTAGCAGTGGTTTGCGCCCTTTGGGTCAAGAGTCCGCTCTCCAAGCTTTTGGGCAACTTTTTATTGGGCATCAACAAGCCTGTATTTCCTGCGGCTGTATTTAAGCAAAAAGAGAAAGCTCTAACTTGAATACAGCAATAAATAAAAACTTAACTTAGTGTATAAACTCGATAATAGCCAAAATAAAGTAGAGCTTGCTTCTAGTTCTCTAGCTTGGTTAAATGAACATCCTATACTTGAACAAATCATTCGTCCCAATTATCAGGTTGAAATAAAGGATGCCCATGAAATTGAAGCTTGTATTTTAGAGATGGTTGAAGCAAGGCAAGAAAGCTGTTACCATTTAGTTGATATTAGGAATATTAAGGGAGGAAGCATAGAAGCACGTAAAAAATTTAATCTGGGTCCACCACCATCAATAAAAGCTACTGCAATTATTGTAGAAGGGTTAACTTCTAAATTATTAGGGAATTTCCTTGCTCGTTTAAATCAGGGGAATATTCCTATACGTTTATTTAATAAAAGAGATAAAGCTATTGAGTGGTTGTTGGAGCAAAAGAGAAAACAAGAATAAATTGGTCCTTATAAAAATAGCCGCTGCGGATGCAGCGGCTATTTTTTGCGGTCTACAGGTGGCGAAGCCACCTGCAAAGGCGCGCAGCGCCGCGGCTGAGGGATGGATAAGGGGGGCCGAAGGCCAGACCGAGGAGCGAAGCGACGAAGGGCCGAGCAGACCTGCGAGCCCTGACACAGCCCGACCCGAGCGAAGCGAGGGGCAGCCCCAAAAGAAAAAAGGAGTTAGCACGATACTAACTCCCTTTCATTTTAGCTAAAGCTACCGTTATTTTTCTACGGTAAACTTATGGCTTTGGCCCAAGCCGTTGGGGGCTTGTAGGCGTAGGATATATTGACCGGCGGCCAAATTGCTAAGGTCAAAGCTATATTGTAGGCGAAGCGGGGCTATTGTTTGGCTTTGCAAAACGCGGCCCAAAGCGTCGATAATTTCGGCTTGGTAGCCGGCAAGATTGCTTGGCAACTCTAGTTGAATTTGGTTATTGGCGGGAATGGGAAAGAGTTTAGTTTCTCCGCTAGCTTCTCCAAAATAAAGCACTTTGACATCGCTATAGCTTTGGCTACCGTCTACATCATTTTGGCGGAGGTGGTAGTAATTATAGCCAGCAGCGGGCTGCTCGTCTAGGGTATTGTAAGTATTTTGGGCCAAATCTTCTTGGGCCGTAAAGCAGGCGATAGTTTCAAAATTGACGCCATCTAGGCTGCGTTCGAAGCAATACTCATCGCCAGCATGTTCGTTGGCTACAGTGGCAGAAAGCAAAGCTTGTCCTTCTACTTTTTGGGCCGTAAAATCCAACAACTCTAGAGGAAGAGACAATTGGGCCACTACATCGGCCAAAGTGAAGGGGCTAAAGCTAGTTACTACATTAGAAGTAATGCTACCTGAAGTTGCCGTTCCCGTTAGGAAAGTATTGCCTTCTGACTCCCATTGGTTGCTTGTGCTAGGCGCTTGGGTGAAGTAATGCCCCACCAACAAATCGTTGGGGTCGAGTACTTGGCTATGAGGGCCCCAGTGTAGGGTAACAAATAGAGAGGCTCCAGTTCCAGTAAATACCTCATCTAGGGTCCAGTATTCTAGTACAGAAACATGGTCTAGTTCGGCAGCATTGAGGTTGTAAGTTCCGTAGCCTTGATTAAAGTATTGGGCCACAAAAAACTCCCCTGTATTGACAGCGGTTTCGATACCGATTGCGCCATAAATGCCATTATCGCCGGTGGGATAAGTAAAGGCATCGATTCCAGTTCCTGAAGTTTCTTTAAGTACAGGGCCATCAACATGGCTAATATCTGAAGCGTTGATAGCTGCCGCATCTACATCAAAGTAAACTCTTTCTGAGGCAGAGCCCAAAACGATACCTTGTTGAAAATCCATTTCTTCATCAATATAAATATCGCTACAGTTGTTGATCAGAAAACCTGCGGGTTTGATCAGGCGAACAAAGCGGAAGCTTTCGGTGGCCCCAGCATTTGTTTTGATGATGGTTTGGTCTGTACTTCCGACAAACTCGACCACCGCATGAGTTTCATCAAAACCGTTATTGGCAGCATCATCTAACCAATCGCCATGCAAGCGGAAAAGGCCAATAGCGCTAGCATTGGGATCGTCATAATCGAGAAGGCCATTGCTGTTAATCAAGAGGCTACCAAAAACCTCCATACCTGTACCGGCAGTAGTGCCGTCGTTGTTTTCTAGTTTAGAGATCGAAGCGCTGGGGTTTCCACCGATGATAAGATCTCCCAAAATTTGCATGGGGCTAGCATTCGTATTGCTATTGAACACCTCTACGGCCCCAGTTCCTGTATTTCCGACCAGCATATCGCCTTTAACGGTCATGAATCCACCACTACCGCTAAATTTCTCCGAGAGGCCAGCAAAGCTATAATCGCCGCTAACAGACTCCATATAGAGGTTAGGATAGAACATATTGTTCGTGACTACACTTACAGTACCATTATTGGCGTAGCGGAAATGCCAGTGGGCCGTAGCGGGAATAGTAGAAATGCCATTTTCATAATTATCTCGGTAGGCGGCAACAGTACTGCTTCCCGTTTTGATAATTCTTGCATTAGCGCCCATTTCCCAGCTTGCGCCAGTTTGGAAGTTAATGCCATTTCCTCCGCCTGCACCATGGTCCTCTAGGGTACCTTCTAGCAGGAAGTCGAGCCAGTATCTTCTTGGATACGGAGTTGAAGGCTTGCGGGAATCACTAATTCTCCACCAGCTTCTACTACCAATTGGTCAATCTCGATATCTTGGTCGAGCTCGATGAGGTGACCATTAAGGATATGTACATAATCGCTATTATCGAAGCGGGGGTAATCGCAGGCGGCTACCCAAGGACCAGCGGCAGAGGGAGCCATTTCCCAGCTCGTTACATCGGTCCAATAACCAATAGTGGCAGAGCGGAAAAAGCGTTCGCTACCGATATTAAACTGAGCGGCTTCGGTTAGGCTTCCGCAGTTACCGTCTTCAATGACTTCGCAGTAGAACTGATAGCCATCATAATCGATCAAATTGCCTTGGATCAATAAAACATCAGAGGTTTCTCCGCTGACCGTAGTGGCATTGGGGAAAGCGGCTGCGCTTACGGCCGTCCAAGCTGTAGCCGCCCCATCATTTTCGTTAAAGTACCATTGGTAAGTTAGGGTACCGCCATTATTTGCAGTGGCGGTTACGCCCATGAGTAGCTCGCAGCTATTGACATCCATAGGTTGGGCGCTAAAAGTGGGAGGCGTGAGGGGCGGGCCAGCGGGCGCAGCAAAAGTTCCCAAGTTAGAAACATCTCCAGAGGTTCCTGTGGTCCATTCTGAAGCATCAAAATTGGGGTTGGGGCCTGTTACTGTAGTATTTCTACGATATAGGTAGCCAACTGCACCTACAACTTGATCTTCAAAATCGTCTACCACAGTTCCAGAGGGAACATGAACAAGTTCTAAGCGATCATCTTCATTATATCCACTTGTTGTACCTGCAAAAATAAAATCTTCCACTCCTCCTGTAGCACTACTTGCGCGACCAACCAATACTTCACCTGGGTTGATAGTGATTGCAGGAAAGTCAAAAGTAAAAGAAACATTTGTTGCTGTGAGGGTACCATAACGGCGAATCTCATAGTCTGAAAGATCAATAGGGCTAGCGGTACCATTGTAAACCTCAATATAGCCCAAAGAGCCGCCATTATTATCGTAAACCTCAGACATAATAAGGTCTGTAAAAATAGGTGTACCTGCACAGCTTCCCACTTCTTCTAAGTATGTAAAGCTATAAGGGGTAGTAATATCACAAGCCGATTCGCTAAGCGTCAGTTGACCATCATTTGCTGCCGTGGGTACAGTAGCAATAAGTGTGGTGGCATCAACAAAAGTTATATTAGCAGCAGCAACGCCAGCAAAACTGACTGTGGTAGCAGCAGTAAAGCCAGTTCCTGTAATGGTTACCTCTGTGCCGGCAGGACCCGAAGTTGGGGCAAAAGCACTTACCGTATGCGGACAAACCACCGCAAGATCTCCTTCCAGTAAGGCATCTTCAATCACCCAGATTTCATTATTACTATTGTTTACAAGCTCTAAACGAATTTGCAAATCACTGACAGAAGGCAGTCCTGTAATTTGTAAAGTAGAATAATCTAAACCTCCTGAAGAGGAAAAGCTTGCAGCAGAATTGTCCCCATCATAGGCAACTGTAGCCTGATCTACACCAGAAAACGACCACTGAGAGTTACTAAATCCAGAAATTTCTAACTCATCACTCCATGTTGCTCCGCCATCAGTACTAACAGAAACGACTACATCATCTGCACCATCTGCACCATTTCCACTAGTTCCAGCAAAAGAAGCCAAACGAATGCTAAAGTCAATATTGGTATAGCCCGTGGTATTCATGCCTGTAAATAAGGCCGTTCCAGATTCATCATTATACTCATAGCCTTGTGTGCCACTTACATATCTGGGCTCTCCAGCAGGGAAAGGTCCTGTAGCCGTAGCTACGCCACCTCCAGTAGGGGTAAATATCATAGCTGGTGCGGCTGGACTAGCCTCAAAATCATAAGTTGCAATTGTTGTCTGGGCCGATAACTGCCAGCCAAGTAAGCATAAAAGTGCCAAGTAGAGATGTCGCATAAGTAAGTTATATGATTTGCGAAAAGGTAGTTAGATCAGGTATATATTATAGACTGCGAAAATACGTTTTGCGCCTATCTATTCCCCTTTTGTATTATTAGCTTATTGTTAATTAACAAGCCTTATTTTTTCGTACTCAACAAAGGTAGTCAAAATAAGTTAAATTCAAAGTATATGCAAAAGATATACTTTAGTAAACGGGCAAATCATGGCAAAATTGGTCCTTTTCTCTTCTTTTTGTAATTTGCTGCCGTTTTGAAATAGGCAAGGATTTTTCTTGCGTCTAGCAGGCGGCGAAGCCGCCGCAGGCGAGCGAAGCGAAGCGGCTGAGGGGCTGTAGCAGGGCCGCCGCAGGCGGCAGACCAAAGCCCGAAGGGCTGCAGGGCCGAGCAGAGCTGCGAGCTGCGCAATGGCCCGACCCGAATGCAATGAGGGGCAGCCCCAAATTTTCAAAACAAAAAAAACACGTCTATAGTATGTATAAATATTTCTTGTTCTTTTTACTTTTTTTGGGCCAGCAGTTGGCCGCTCAGCGATTGAGCCAGAATACAGTTTTTGAGGCGGGTGTATATCGCCAATGGGAAGATTTTAAGGCCAATCAGCCCGCTTTTCCCTTGCCCGATACCAGCAGCTGGGCCAAATCTCTTTCTCCAGATGGCAATTTATTGTTGTTATCGGAGGCCAGCTGGGAACTGCTTGATGCTCAGGGAGAAATTTGGGGGATTGCCTATCGGAATCAGCCTTATATTCGAGTAGAGCAGCCCAAGGGCCCGCCTTATTTGGTCCATTTGCATGTAGTTGGTAAAATTTCTTACTATTATTACCGCTATTTTAAGGAGCATGAGTTGCCCATGACGATCTACGACCCTTTTTCGGGCCAAGCCGTTGGGCAAAAAACGATCATCAATAAAGAACCTAGCTCTAAAGAACGTATCTTGCAATTTGAAACGGGCGAGCAGACGGATTTTAATTATGAAAATTTGCGCGCTTGGATTAAGGACGACCCCGGACTTTTGCAGTCTTTAGAGGCCCTTAAAGCAGAAGAATACGAAGACAAATTGTTTAAAATTTTACTCATTTATAACGACCGAAAAGCTGTTTATATCCAACAAGATTAATTTATGTGGACCATTTTCAAGAAGGAAGTTAACCTTTTTCTCAGCTCGCTGATTGCCTATATTGCCATTGCCGTTTTTTTGCTGGGCACCGGCCTTTTTGTCTGGGTGTTTCCAGATTATAGCGTGATTAGCTACGGCTATGCTAGCCTCGATAGCTTTTTTAGTATGGCGCCCTATATTTTCCTTTTCCTGATTCCCGCCATTACGATGCGCTCTTTTTCGGAGGAAATCCAAACGGGAACCATTGAGCTGTTGGTCACTCGGCCGCTTAAAGATTGGGAGATTTTGCTGGGCAAATATTTTGCGGCCCTCTTTCTGGTCTTTTTCTCCATTTTGCCTACCCTCATTTATTTCTTTTCGATTTATGAGCTGGGCGACCCCAAAGGAAATTTAGACATTGGCGCAAGTATGGGCTCTTATTTGGGCCTCTTTTTCCTCGGCGCCTGCTTTGCCGCTATTGGCCTTTTTGCCTCTACCCTGAGCAAAAACCAAATTGTCGCCTTTATTTTGGGCCTTTTTCTCTCGGCCTTTTTCTACGATGCCTTTGGCAGCATTAGCAAGTTGCCCATTTTCTTCGGACAAACCGATGCTATCGTAGAATCTCTCGGCATTAGCTTTCATTATGCCTCTATTAGTCGGGGCCTAGTCGATAGCCGCGACCTCCTTTATTTCCTTAGTATTATTGGTATCTTTTTGCTGGCTAGCCAGCTTTCCGTCGAAAAACGCAGATGGTAATGTCTACTTTTATCCACCCTAGCGCCATCGTAGATCCCGGCGCTCAAATTGGCGAAGGCAGCAAGATTTGGCATTTTTGCCACCTGATGCCCGGCGCTATTATCGGCAAAAATTGCAGCCTAGGCCAAAATGTTTTTGTGGCCAATGAGGTCCAACTTGGTCAAGGCTGTAAGGTCCAAAATAATGTCTCTATTTATACGGGCGTGATCTGTGAAGAGGAGGTTTTTCTGGGCCCTTCTATGGTCTTTACCAATGTACTCAACCCTAGGGCGGGCATCGTCCGAAAAGCAGAATACAAAACCACTTATCTAGAAAAAGGCGTGAGTATTGGTGCCAATGCCACCATCGTTTGCGGCCTCCGTTTGGGCCAATATGCCTTTGTGGGCGCTGGGGCTGTTCTCACTAAAAACGCCCCCGCCTACTCTCTCTGGCTGGGCAATCCCGCCAAACAAGTCGGCTGGATGTCTAGAGCTGGCCACCGCCTAGAACTCAATGAACATGGGCAGGCTAGCTGTCCCGAAACTGGCGAAAACTATCAATTGCAAGCCGGGAAGTTAGTGGCTATTTAGTTTTTTTTAGGGGCTGCCCCTCGCCTTCGGCTCGGGTCGCTACGCTCCGCAGCTCGCTCTTCGCTCGGCCCTGCAGCGGCTTCGCCGCTTTGGTCTGGCCTGCGGCCACTGCTGCGCATCGCTCATCCGCTCAACGGTCTTCTTTCAGCCAAGCGGCCTTCTTCGGCCCCCTTAAGTTGTTAAGGGGGCCGATTTCTATTAGAATAAGTTAACTCTCTAGCGCTTTCTTTTGAGCTTTTTTAATATATTAGCATCGCCAAAATATTAAAAACATAGCATTATGACGAAAGTAGAGTTACAAGCACTTTTAGACAAGTACAACAAGAATCTAGATAGCCTCAAGACGCTTTTTAAAAGCGATGATGGCAAAATTGACCAAGAAGAACAATCCGTTCTCGATAAAATTGGCCAACTCATTAACAAAATTCAGGGACAGCTCAGCGGCGCTAGTAGTAGCGAAAGCAGTAGCAGTAGCGAAGAAAGCAGCGAGGGAGAAACAGCCAGCTCTACAAATGAAGCGCCCAGCATTCAAGGCAATTATCCCATTAAAGGATCTGTTGGCGATAGTGGCGGAAAAAATGACCCTGCCGATGTTGTTACCATCCAACAGTTACTCAATAAACGAGGAGCTAATTTGCCCCTCAATGGTGAATGCGACAGCAATTGTAAATCTGCTATCTATAATTACCAAAAATCAAAAATGGGGGTCAGTAACCCTGATGGCCGTGTAGATGTAGGCGGAAGTAGCTGGTTTCATCTGCTCACTGGCAAAACACTAGATGGCTACGAGAAAAAAGTCCTCAAAGTAGAAGAATATAGCCCCCATATTGAAAAAGCCGCCGAAAAATACGGCATGAAGGTCGACCACCTAAAGGCTATTATGGCCGTAGAATCAGGAGGGGTACCCGACGCTTCTAGCGGAGCCGCTTTTGGCCTGATGCAAATTACGAAAAGTACCTGGAAGGGAATCCAAGAGAAAAATTCTGAACTCAGTAAATACGATTTTGATACCTACTGGAAAGACCCCGAAATCAATACTCTTTTTGGCGCAGCCGTACTCAAATCAAAAGCCAAATCTATGGGCGTGAGTACCGATGACCCCAACTTTACAACTATTGCCGTTACCGCCTACAACGCAGGAGAAGGTACCGTAAAATGGGCCATAGAAAATGCCGAAAAAGGCGGTAGTGCCAAGCCTACCGTAGATTTTATCAAACCAGAATATCTAAAACCTGCTATTGAAAGAGGCGGAATCTATAAGTACTATTTGACTGGAAATGGAAAAAGTAAAAATGCTTCTGGCTCCAAATCAGAAGCTATTGACCTTAAATATAAGGAGGTTTCTGCTTATGGCCCCAAGGTAGATACCTTCCTTGAAAAACAGGACACCCTCTCCGAAACAATTGACGATATTGCCACAATCCAAGGAGACACAACAAGCCCAAAAGAAGAAACTCCCCCTCAAGGAGAAACAGATAGTAATACTACAGAAAATACCAATACAGAAAATAATAACCCTGCCAAAGAAACGCCTACAACTAGCGGCGACTACACCGTAGTAGCTGGCGATACAGGTTATAAAATCGCTGGAAAGCTAGGCATTAGCTTCGATGAGCTTTCTGCTGCAAATGCTGCTGTAGTTTGGACCAAATTGCAAGTGGGTCAAAAACTACAAGTTCCGGGCAGCCAAGCCGCCGAAACCGCAGCCCCCAAAGAGGAAACCCCTCAGATGGGGAGCTATACGGTAGTCAGTGGCGATACGGGCTATAAAATTGCTGGAAAACTCGGCATTAGCTTCGATGCCCTCTCTGAGGTCAATGCTGGCGTAAAATGGTCCAAACTGCAAGTGGACCAAAAACTCAATACGCCTGCTGGAGCAGGCACCGCAGCAGATGCAGGCACCAAAGAAACAACAGAAAACACTACTGTAGCCGAGGAATACCGAGGTGCCAATAAAACTTGGGACAAGCATACCAACAACAGAATCCCAACCCTTGATGCCCGTGTACAAAAAGCTGCCTATGGCTTTATCAATACGGTAGAACAAGAGCTAGGCATTAAGCTGCGTGTTACCTCTGCCCTACGCACTGTGGCCGAACAAGATGCCCTTTATAAAAAAGACAATGTAACTAAGGCCCAAGGGGGGCAAAGTTACCATAACTACGGTCTAGCCATTGATGTGGTAGAAATTAAAAATGGCCAAGTCATTTGGAACTGCGACTGGCCCAAAATTGCTGCCGTAGGAAAGCGTTTTGGCTTTGAGTGGGGAGGCGACTGGAAAGGCTTTGTCGATAAGCCGCACTTCCAAATGCCTTTTGGCAAGTCTATAAGACAACTCTGTATTGCTAAATATCCCGATCGTGCCAAGCGCTTCGGTTATATCTAGGCCCTAGAGATAGGTCTTCTAAACAGCCTCCTTTTTCAAGGAGGCTGTTTTTTGTTCAAGCCCCTGCCCTCTTCCCTACACAAAAAGAATAAGCAAATAATTGTCAAGAAGCAGTTTTTTTCCAACAATAGGTCCTTGACAACTGTTGGCAAGCATTTCTTGGAAAAATAATAGGCCAATGCAACTCTTTTGGACCATTTTTTTTCTAGCCAATAGGCTGAGGGATCCTATCTAAGCATTTCTTGGAAAAATAATAGAGCAATGCAACTCTTTTGGACCATTTTTTTTCTAGCCAATAGGCTGAGGGATTCTATCTAAGCATTGGCTGGAAAAATAATAGGCCAATGCAACTCTTTTGGACCATTTTTTTTCTAGCCAATGGGCTGAGGGATCCTATCTAAGCATTTCTTGGAAAAATAATAGAGCAATGCAACTCTTTTGGACCATTTTTTTTCTAGCCAATAGGCTGAGGGATCCTATCTAAGCATTGGCTGGAAAAATAATAGAGCAATGCGAGCCGCTAAGATCTTCTACAAACAAAGCAGGGGCTTGGCGAGAAGAATCAAAGCCCAGCAAGACTGGCTGCAGATAGCGGCGAAGCCGCCATGGCCGAAGGCCAAACGGCCCAGCGCTGCGGAGGGGTGGCCGAAGGCCAGACCAAAGCCGCCGCAGGCGGCTGCAGGGCCGAACAGACCTGTGAGCCCCGCAGCATAGCGGCGGCCAGCTTTGCTGGCCGCGGGCCCCAAATCCCCCACATCAAAAAAAATACTATTGGAAGGCGGCAATAAAGCGAGATAGATTTTTATCTTTGCGCTTTGGGTCTAGCACCCATTTATTTTATCATTTTATAGGAGCCGTAACGACTATGAAACTATCTCAGTTTAACTTTGACCTCCCACAGGAGCTAATTGCACAATATCCCGTAGAGAACCGCGATGAATCGCGCCTAATGGTAGTGCACCGCGATAGCGGAAAAATTGAACACCGTCAGTTTAGAGACATCATTGAGTATTTTGATGATGGAGACGTATTTATCATGAACAACACCAAGGTTTTTCCTGCTCGTTTGTATGGACAAAAGGAGAAAACAGGGGCCAAAATTGAGGTATTCTTGTTGAGAGAGCTCAATGAAGAGCAAAAACTTTGGGATGTACTAGTAGATCCTGCACGTAAAATTCGGGTAGGCAACAAGCTGTATTTCAATGATGAAGATGGCGTAGAATTGTTAGTTGCTGAGGTAGTAGACAACACAACATCTAGAGGGCGGACCATTCGCTTTTTGTATGATGGCCCCAATGAAGAGTTTCGCGCACAGCTTTACAAATTGGGCCAAACGCCTTTGCCCAAGTATATCAAGCGCGATCTAGAGGAGCTAGACACAGAGCGTTACCAAACTATTTATGCTAAGGAAGTGGGGGCCGTAGCCGCACCAACTGCTGGTTTGCACATGAGCCATGAGGTCATGAAGCGTTTGGAATTGAAAGGAGTAGAATTTGCTGAATTGACCTTGCATGTTGGCCTGGGTACTTTCCGCAATATTGAGGTAGAAGATTTGTCTAAGCACAAAATGGACGCCGAGTACTTCAAGATTAGCCAGCCCGTTTGTGATACCGTGAATGAGGCTATCAAGCAAGGCAAACGCCGTTGCGCCCTAGGAACCACCTCTATGCGTTCTATTGAGTCTTCCGTTTCTGCTCATAGCTTGCTTAAGCCTGCAGAGGGTTGGACCAACCGCTTTATCTATCCGCCTTACGACTTTAGTATTGCCGATTGTATGATTACCAATTTCCACCTGCCCAAATCTAGCCTAGTGATTATGATTTGTGCCTTTGGTGGCTACGACCTGATGATGGAAGCTTACCGTCAGGCTGTAGAACAAAAATATCGCTTCTATAGCTATGGAGACGCTATGTTGATTCTCTAATTTGCATCTCTCTCCTTCTAAAGGCAGGATCTACATCGGTCCTGCCTTTTTTAATGAACTCTACTAAATGTTCTTCCTATGAAAAAATACCTGAAAAGCATTAAGCAACAACTGATCGATAACCCTTATCAGGCAGAGGGACAAAGAGCAAGCGACCGAGAAAAGGCCAAAACGCCTAGCCGAACAGATATTATTAACTATCTATTGGCCCAAACGGCCAAGCATAATGCAGCTAGCGAATATCTAGAAATTGGGGTGCGCAATCCCGATCATAACTTTAACCTCATTCAGGCGAAAAATAAGTATAGTGTAGACCCCGGTGTCGAGTTTGAAGAAAACCCCGTAGATTTTAAGCTCACTAGCGACCAGTTTTTTGAGCAGTTGGCCCAAGGAAAAGTCCTTTCTCCTAATCATCGCTTTGATGTCATTTTTATTGATGGCCTGCACCTAGCCGAACAGGTGGACCGCGATATTGAGCATGCCCTACAGTTTATTCAACCGCATGGCTTTGTTGTTCTACACGATTGTAATCCACCCACAGAATACCATGCCCGAGAGGATTATGCCTACCATCATTCGCCCGCTAGAGGCTACTGGAATGGCACCACTTGGAAGGCCTTTTTTAAGTGGAGACAAGAGCAGAGCATTCAGTCTTGCTGCATCGATAGCGATTGGGGCGTGGGCATTTTATCAAAAACGCAGCCGCTAGGGCCCGCCTGCCCCCCTCAAAATCCATTTTTTGAATATAAAGTGATGGAAGCTAACAGAAAAGAACAGTTGGGCCTCCTCTCTTTTGATGAACTAAAAGAAAAACTCGCTTAATGCAAGCTTATCTCGATTTACTCGATCATATTTTAAAGGAGGGCGTAGACAAAGGCGATAGAACAGGCACTGGTACCCGCTCTGTTTTTGGCTACCAAATGCGCTTTAATCTGCAAGAAGGCTTTCCCCTACTAACCACCAAAAAGCTCCATCTCAAGTCCATTATTCACGAGCTGCTCTGGTTCCTTAAAGGCGATACCAATGTCGCTTATTTGCAGGAACATGGGGTGCGCATCTGGAACGAATGGGCCGATGAACATGGAGAATTGGGCCCTGTTTATGGCAAACAATGGCGAAGCTGGAGCAACCATAAGGGCGAGAGCATCGACCAAATCCAGCAGGCTATTGAGCTGATTAAAAACAATCCCAACTCCCGACGCATTATTGTTTCGGCCTGGAATGTAGCCGATTTGCCAGATATGGCCCTCTCGCCCTGCCACTGCCTTTTTCAGTTTTATGTGGCCCATGGAAAACTCTCTTGCCAGCTCTATCAGCGCAGCGCCGACGCCTTTTTGGGCGTTCCCTTCAATATTGCCTCCTATGCCCTACTGACCCTCATGATGGCGCAGGTAACGGGCCTAGAAGCTGGCGATTTTGTGCATACTTTTGGCGATTTGCACCTCTACCAAAACCATTTGGAGCAGGCCCAAACACAACTAGCAAGAGCCCCTCGTCCCTTGCCCAAGATGAAGATCAACCCTAAAAAAACGGATCTCTTTAGCTTTGTCTATGAAGATTTCCAACTAGAAAATTACGATCCTCATCCGCATATTAAGGCCAAGGTCTCTATTTAATTTTTTTTGGGGCTGCCCCGCCCTGCGGGCGGGTCGGGCTGTGTCAGGGCTCGCAGGTCTGCTCGGCCCATCGCTTTTTCGCTACGCTCAAAAGCTCGGTCTGGCCTTCGGCCCCCCTTTTCCATCCCTCAGCCTGCGGCCCTTCGGGCCTGTACACTGCAAAATATTCATCTTATGGCCAAGTCCTACTACATTATATACAAGCCTTACCGCATGCTCTCGCAATTTACGCAAGAGCATCCCGATCATATCACTTTGGCCCATCTCGAGCTAGGCTTTCCCAAGGATGTCTATCCAGTTGGCCGCTTAGATGCCGATAGCGAAGGCCTTTTGCTACTTAGCAATGACAATCTGCTCAAAACTCGTTTATTGGCCCCAAAAAATGCCCATTGGCGCTACTATTTGGTCCAAGTAGAGGGCGAGCCTCAGGAGGAAGATCTAGAAAAGTTGCGGGCGGGCGGTTTATCCATCAAGCTGCCCTCTAAGAAGCGCTATGCCTGCTTGCCGGCCAAAGCAGAGCGTTTGGAGCAGCCGCCCGCCCTACCCGAGCGGGATCCGCCTGTGCGTTTTCGGGCCAATATTCCCACCACTTGGCTGCGCATAGGCTTACGAGAGGGCAAAAATCGCCAAATCCGTAAAATGACAGCTGCCATAGGCTTTCCCACCCTGCGTTTGCTCCGCCATCAGATTGGCCAATGGAAAATGCCAGAATACATGCAGGCTGGCGACTGCATTCACCTCACTGCAGAAGAGGCCCAGACCTTATTGAAGTAGTGTCTAGCAAAAAACAAATTCAAATTTTTGAGCAGGATCGCCTCTATTTGGGGACAGACCTCAGCGCCGATGAACTGCAAAGCCTTTTGCAGCTAGGGCCGCCCTATGTATTTCCCCTTCATCAGGGATTGCGTTGGGGCAACTTTGTGGGCCTAGTCGAAACGGAGCAGCTTTGCCTAGAGATTTTGCCCAAGCTAGAAAAAGCCCAAGCCAAAAACCCAAAAGAGCATCGGCAGATATTGCAAGACCTGCTGGCCTATAGCCAGGCTGAAGAACTGGCGCATTGGCAAAACTGGGCCAAACAAGCTAGCGAAAAGGGGCCTTGGCTCAGTCATTATCGGCAGAATTTTTTGGCTGAGCTAGAAAAATTTTGGCAGGGGCCCCAAGAGTATCAGGGAGGGCGGCAGGGCCGCCGCAGTAAAAACTGGAAGGGCCAAATTCACTTTTCTAAATTGCAGCCACCGGCCAAACTTTGGCCCTATATGCGGCAGGCTAGCAAAAGGCCCAGCCCCTTTTTGCAGCTATTGGTCTGGACCCTCAAGGAGCTGGCTGCCCAAGGCTTGTCCCCCAAAGAAAAATGGCAGCTAGAAAATATTTTAGCGCAATTGCCAGCGGCCCCGGCTCGCCCTAGGCGCATCCTTTGGGCAGCCTATGCCCCTACAAACCCCAAGGCCCAGCTTCTTTTTGAGTTGGCCCGTCTGCTCCTTAGTGGTCTGCGGCCATCGGCCCAAAAAGGACCAAATTGGCTTTGGAGCTTTCTATTGCCCATGCCCCAACTCTTTGAGCAATATTTGGCTGCTAGTTTGAGCGCCATTTGTCCCAAAAACTGGCAACTCTCCTTTCAGGCAGAAAAGCCCTTTTGGAAAAGCCGAAAACTGCGGGCCGACTGCTGCTGGGAAGATGCGCATGGTCGGCGAATTTTGATAGAATTTAAGTGGAAACTACTAGAGCAAGGACTACCTAGCGAGCAAGACTTGCGACAAATTTACAGCTATCAGCAAGAGTGGGAGGCCGAAGAAGGCTGGCTCATTTATCCGGCCGCTTTGGGCCGAGCAAAAATGAGCGCTGCGCCCTTTGCCAGCGGCAAAGGACGCGCTCGGCTGCTAGAGGTCCCTTTGGTCCAAAATGGGCAGCTCAATAAACAACTGGGGCAGAGTTTGCTGCTATTGGCCCTACAAAATGGATTAAAGCTATAGCAGGCCCGAAGGGCCGCAGGCCTAGCGATGCGGCGGGGTGGCCGAAGGCCAGACCAAGGAGCCGAAGGCGACGCAGGGCCGAGCAGACCTGCGAGCCCCAAAGCGTAGCGCCGCAAGGCGAAGCCGCAGCGGAGGCCCCAAAAAAACAGTAAAAAATTGTACCTTTGGCCCATCAAACTATTGATTATATATAACCATGTTTATGAACTTGAAGCAAATAACATTACTGCTCGCTTCCCTGGGCCTATTATTGGGTTTGGATAGTTGTCATTTATTGAAAGGAGGGGGCGGAAGCGATGAATTAGACCCCGTTCGGACCAATAAGGATACCGTTAAAACCATTGTAGATAATGGCTACAAGCCAGAAATCACGAATCGAGATAGTCTGCGCAACATCAAGCCCGACACCATTGTTTGGCAGGATACTTTGCAAGAATCGCAGTTTAAGCAAATCATTGTAGAGTATAGAAAAATTGGGCAGCAGCCGATTATCAAAGACACCTTGGGTTGGATTGATTATGCGGGAACAATCTATGAGGGCAACCCCAATCAGATGCGTCAGGCCGAGATGAAAGAGCAATATACCTTGACGATCATGTTGCCTTTTTTGGCCAATAAATACTATAAAAACGAGATTCCGCTTCGTTCTTTGCGGGCTGTAGAATACTATGAGGGCGTAGAATTGGCTTTGGATAGTTTGCAAAAAACCAAGCTAGCCCTAAAGGTACAAGTATTTGATACAGAAGCTAGTGAAAGCAAAATAGACAGCCTACTCAAAAGTAAATCTTTGGCGGAATCGGATGTCATTTTGGGTCCGGTGAGTTCTAAACTACTACAAAAAACGGCCAATTTTGGTCGAGACAGCGGCATTATGGTGGTTTCGCCATTTAACAACAACCCCAGAGTAACAGAAAACAACATTTTCTACCTACAGCTCAATCCGGGTTATCCGGTGCACTACCAACATATGGGGGCTTTTTTGGCCCAGGGCATTGAGACCCCTGCCGAGCTAAAATACCGCATTAAGAAGCAAAACCTGCTGATTGTAGGCCAAGAAAGAGACAGCAATGCTGTTCGCGAATTGCTTGCGGCCTACCAAAAGGGGAAAAATGATTTGGATGCTCAGATTCCGAGCTACCTCTCGCCCAACAATGGTTTGAGCATTGCCAACATTCAAAAAAAGTTGAGCAAAGATGCCCTAAACATCATCATCATTCCCTCTCATCGCTCTGAAAGTTTTGTCTTTGCGGCCCTTAGAGAGCTGCATAGTTTGGTAGACCGAGTAGAAAAAGGCAAAGGCTATGAATTTTTAGTCATTGGGATGCCGCAATGGAAATACTACGAGCGGATCAACTACGACTATTACGAAAACCTCCGCCTTCATTTTAGCGATGCCCTTTTTGTGCAAGAAGATAGTCGGGAGGCCAAGGCCTTTATCAAAAAATATAAGCAGCGCTATGGCATTGCGCCCAGAGAATTTGCCTATATGGGTTATGATGCCACCCTTTACTTGGGCAAAATGCTAGAAAAATACGGCACGGGCTTTCCGGAGCATTTTCATGAAGCGCCCTATTTGGGTTTGCAGACTCGTTTCTACATTGAGGAAGTCATTGAAGAGCGGCCTTTGCTAGAAAATGAAGAGATCATTGAAAAGCCCCTAATCAATCGTTTTGAAAACCAATTTGTGCACTTTTTGCAATTTAAGGACTACCAACTTCGGCCCCTATCTATCTTTATTTCTAAATTGCAGGAAGAAATTGAAGCGCAGCAAAAAGAAGACTAAACTCTATTCCTTTTGCTCTGTTAGAGACAAAAACAACAATTATGTTTACTGGAATCATAGAAGATGCGGGCCAAATTATTGGTCTAGAAAAAGAAGGCAGCAATTTGCATATTAAGGTAGCCTCTCGCCTAGCGCCTGAGCTAAAAATTGACCAAAGTCTGGCTCATAATGGCGTTTGTTTGACCGTAGTGGCTTGCAATCAGGAGAACTACACAGTCACGGCCATTGAAGAGACCTTAATTCGGACCAACTTGGGCCAGCTTCAGCTTGGCGACAGCGTTAATTTGGAGCGCGCCATGCCTTATAATGGCCGCCTAGATGGCCATATCGTGCAGGGCCATGTCGATAAAACGGGCCAATGCCTTGCGGTAGAAGAAGTAGATGGCAGTTGGTATTTTCGCTTTAGCTACGAAATTGCCCCCGAGCATCTTTTGGTCGATAAAGGCTCTATTTGCATCAATGGCGTTAGCTTGACCGTGGTCAATCCTAGCCAAAATGAATTTTCGGTGGCGATTATCCCCTACACCTACGAGCACACCAGCTTTAAGCAGCTAAAAGTAGGCGATACCGTCAATCTAGAATTTGATATTTTGGGCAAATACGTGGCCCGCTATGCCGCTGTTTACCAAAACGCCTAAGGTCCTTAACGGAAGGGCCCCAAAGGAGGAAAGCCAAGGCTTTCCTCCTTTTTTTCTGGCTATATAGAACTTCATATATAAATCAAAGGCCTAACTTCTTTGTAATCCTTTTAAAAAATCTCATTTTTGGGATTCACCAACTAGGAATACAAATTATGTCTGTACATCAGCCTGTCAAGAAAGTAACCACCCATGTTTTGCACGCCATGAAGCAAAGAGGCGAAAAGATTTCTATGCTCACCGCCTACGACTTTTCTATGGCCCGCATCCTCGATGAAGCCGGAATTGATGTTTTATTGGTCGGAGATAGCGCCTCTAATGTTATGGCGGGCCATGAAACCACCCTCCCCATCACCTTGGACCAAATTATCTATCATGCACAATCTGTTGTACGTGGCGTAGACCGCTCCTTTGTGGTCGTCGATTTGCCTTTTGGTTGCTATCAGGGCGACTCTAAAGCGGCCTTAAATTCTACCATCCGCATCATGAAGGAAACGGGCGGACATGCCGTGAAGTTAGAGGGCGGTAGCGAAATTTCGGAGTCGATTAGCCGCATTTTGTCGGCTGGCGTTCCTGTTATGGGCCACCTTGGCCTCACCCCTCAATCGATCTATAAGTTTGGCACCTATAGTGTGCGCGCCAAAAAGGAAGCCGAGGCCAAAAAACTGCTAGAAGATGCCAAATTGCTCGAAAAACTGGGTTGTTTTGCCATTGTTCTCGAAAAAATCCCCGCTCAATTGGCCAAAGAAGTCGCCCAGGCGGTCAGCATTCCCATTATTGGCATTGGCGCCGGCCCCGATGTAGACGGGCAGGTGCTGGTGGTGCACGATATGCTGGGCATGACCAAAGATTTTCACCCTCGCTTTTTGCGCCGCTACCTCAATATGTATGAAATGATGAAGGAAGCCACCCAGCGCTATATCAAGGATGTCAAAACCCAAGATTTTCCCAACGAAAAAGAACAGTACTAAGGTTTTTATTTTTTGGGGCTGCCCCTTCCGCCGGGTTGAAACCCAGCGCAAAGCGGTATCGCTTTGCGAACTTACACAAAATGAGGGTGGAAACCCTCATGAATAATCGGGTCGGGCTATGTCGTGGCTCGCAGGTCTGCTCGGCCCTGCGCAAAATTTCGCTAGGCTCATTTTGCTAGGTCTGCGGCTAGGCCGCACCACTTTCTATCCCTCAGCCTGCGGGCCTTCGGCCCTGCAAAACGCCAAAATTGCATTTTTTCATCTCAAGTTATCATGGAAAAAAAATCTCTTGCTCGGATTATCCGCATTAGTTTGCTTATTGTTTTTCTGGGAGCCATTGCGGCTCTTGGCGCTGCCTATTATTACTACCAAATCATTTTTGGTCCCTCTTTGCCCAAAGAGAAAGAGCAAATTACGCTTTACCTAAAAGAGGCCCCTAGTCTAGAGCAGCTGGCCGACAGTTTGAGCGAAAAAGCTTGGCTTAAGGACAAGGCCAATTTTGTCTGGGTGGGCCAAAAAATGAAGTTTAAGGGGCGGGCGGGCCGCTATATTTTAGAAGATACGCTAAGCAGCTACTACCAGCTCTTTGCTCAACTAAGAAAAGGGCAGTCGCCTGTTCGCTTTACCTTTAATAATTTGCGTTTGCCCCAACAGCTAGCGGGTCTTTTGGGCCAAGAACTAGCCTATGATTCTTTGGCCTATTGGGAAGCCATGCAAAAGGCCGACTTTATGGCCCAGAATCAGCTTAATCCGCAAACGCTAATGACGCTTTTTATTCCCAATACCTATGAGCTCTACTGGAATATTTCGCCAGAAGAATTTGTGGACCGAATGAAAAAAGAGCACAATAAGTTTTGGAAAAGCAACAACCGCCTGGCCCTAGCCGACAGCCTTGGCCTGAGCCCTGCAGAGGTTTATACCTTGGCCTCTATTGTAGATGCAGAAAGTAATTATGGACCAGAAAAGGCCCGCATTGCTGGCGTTTACCTCAATCGGCTCAAAAGCAAAAGCTGGAAACTAGAAGCCGATCCCACGGTGGTCTTTGCCCAGGGCGATTTTTCTATCCGAAGAGTCACTAGAGAGATGCTCGAAATTGATTCGCCTTACAATACCTATAAGTATGCAGGTTTGCCTCCCGGCCCTATTCGCATGGCCTCTCGCCAAGCCATAGATGCCGTTTTGAAGGCCGAAAAGCACAACTACTGGTTTTTCTGTGCCAAGCCACCAGAAGAAGGGCAGCCCGCCCAACATGCCTTTGCCCGAAACTCGGCAGAGCATGGCCGAAATGCCAGAACCTACCAGCGTTGGCTCAATCAACAAAAAATTTATCGCTAAGCGAAAATTTAAAAAGGAGCAGATGAAAACATCTGCTCCTTTTTTTGGCCCAAAATGGAACATTTGGTCCTTTTAGTAATAAAAACCGCCCTAAAAGTGTTAAAGTCTGAAGAAAAACTGCCCATAGTTTGCATATTAAAATCTGATCCGTACATTTGTATTGTCTTTGTGTTTATTTGTTTGGGTTTTTAGGGGAGGCTGTTCCGAATAGGAGCAGCCTCTTTTTTTTGTACCTATAAAAACGTTTGATTTTAGTCCCTTTTCTGTATATTTAGGGCAAAGGATTTTAGAATGAAATCCTAAGCCAAAATACCTAATAGTTAAGAACCTATGTTGAAAATTAGTAAAATCAAGCCAGAGGACTTAAAGACCCTCACCTTTAATGATTATAAGAAGGTGGTACGTCTTCTTTTTAACGGCTTAAAGAAGTTACACAAAGGGCCAGAGCAGCCTGTAGAATTTGTGGTATTGACCAACTTTGAGTTTGCCGATAAGAAAGGGAAAAAGACCATGATTATTTTGCCGGGCAAGCAAACGCCTGAGTGGAAAAAAGAAATTAAACAGCGCCTTAAAGACAACAAGAAAAATGTTTTGGTGGGGCATTGTTTTGTGAGTGAAACTGATGGCCAGGAAGAGATCAATGTGATGCCCAAGCAGGGAATGGCCAAGGTGGCACAGATCCAAAAAATGGGCAAGCAGATGTTCAATATGGCCAAACTGGGCTTTAAGCTAGCTGCTGGTGCGGCAGAAGCTTCTAATGCGGCCTCTGCCTCTATGGACCAATCTGCACTAGAGGAGCAGCAAGAGGCCAAGGCCCAAACAGAAGACAGCGCCAAAGCGGCCAAAAAAGAGGCGCTCAAAGAAGAGCTCAAGGCTTTGGTAGATAGCTCTAAAGAAATTAAATCAGACTTTGACAAGGTCAAGGAATTGGCGGCTCGCCTCAAGAAGGGCGAAAGCCAGCAAACTGATTTGAGTTTTACGCAAGATGTCGTTGAAAAGGTAGAGCAATTTATCAATGCCTTTCATAATAGCAAAAAACCGATTCAGGAGCGCTTGCAGGGCCATAAAGATATGATTGCGGCCCAATTGCCCAAGCTAGAAAAATTGGCCGAGCGCCTAGGCAGCCAATCTTCTGGCGCCAATGCGGCAGATGCTACCGCTAACCTCAGTCTAGAAGAACTAAAAGCAGGCATGCAAGCCGCTAAAAAGGCCGTAGATCAACTGAAAAAAGAGTTGGACCTAGATGCCATTTTGGCTAGCCTCTAACTAGCGCTTAGGAGTATTGAAAAGGCAGAAAACCAATTGGTTTTCTGCCTTTTTTTTTGGGGCTGCCTAAAATTTTGTGTTCTCCCTTTTTGTAGCCTAGGGAAAAGCCCCTAGGCCACTATATAATATGAAAACCAGTGGGTTAAAACCCACTGCAAAAAAGATGGCCATTCTACATCCAAAAAAATGAGCCGATGGTTGAAACCATCGGCCCATATCATTTATAGCAAAGAAGGGCTTTAGCCCGCCAGTTTGCATAGACCTGCAAGCATGGACTTCAGCCCATGGGCCCAAAACTGCCCGACCGCCGAAGAAGAACGCACAAGGAAAAAAGACAGTTGAGCAGCCTAGCGATGTGCAGGGGTGGCCGAAGGCCAGACCAAGCGGGCGCAGCCCGCGCAGGGCCGAGCGAGCAGCGAGCCCCGAAACGTAGCGCCCGCCGAAGGCGGGAGGCCTATGAAATCCTCCCCCTACATTCTAATTATTGTTCGATTTTTTGCTCTAGAAGGGTCTTTTCCGGATTGAGCAATTTGCAGGACACCCTTAGATTCTGGACTCCTAGCACTCTTGCTCTAATTTTTCGTCAAAATATGTTTCAAAAAACACTAAGTGTTAATAAAATTTTGAGAAATAAAATCGACCAAAAGCAATAGGGACTAAAGTCGCAACCTCTACCAATAGGTAAATGGAGAATCATGAGATATCACATAAACAGACTCCTTATCCTTGTAGTAATTTATGCCATAGTATTTATTCTCTCCTTCGATCGAAAGTCGGAAAGGCTTATCATTTATGTGAAAAAAAAATTGGCTCCACTTAAATTTTTCTGCAGAAATGATGGTAGGCGACTCCTTGCCTGTAATATAAAAGTATTTTTCTCCATCCCTGCAAAAGCAACTTAGCTGAAGAGAAGTAAGCTCACTGTTCCATGTTTTGACACTATCTAGATCAAAGATTTTTACTTCTTCGCCTAGGGTATCCAAAAAGCTCAACGCAACTGTTTCATTAAGAAATCCGGTCTGAAAATCAACTTTAAAGATACAGCTATCAGCTAGGTTTTTGCTTAATTTATCCTGATTAACTACAGTAAGTTCTTTTGTGGAAGAACAAGCAAAAATTAACATGAGCAGGGGCAGTCCTATACAAAATTTCATCATCTCTATTTCCTCTTATTAGTTTGGGCAACAGCAGTTTCCTTTAATCCATTTGATAATAAAAAGTATCTGGAAAATAGGTATAGTCCTCAGTACTTTCAGACTCAATATAAGCGCTTACCCATTTTGGAAAATAATATTCAACACTAATGACATTAGTTTCAATTAGGGTATATTTTGCGAAAGCATCTCCAACTTTAGGGGCAGTTAGGCCCTCAAAACTATCTTGAAACTTTGCGTCGTATCGACAATCCATTTTGGCATCCCAATACATAATTGCTTCATTATCAGTATAAATTACTGGAAACATATACAGACAGTGAACAGAATGTAAATAATATAGCTTATCCGCTCCAAACCAGATTTGAACTCCTTTACTCCCCTTGGGGTTCCACCTAAAGTCTTTGATAAAAGGGTTTAGTTTTTTAACTTTTATAGGCTGCTGTATTGAATCTATCCGCCCCAAAGAATGGTCTGTTGTTTCCAAAGCTCCACAGCTTGCAGAGCACAAAAGCAAGCAGCTTATTAAGCAAAAGTAATTTATCATTTTTCTATAGCCATTGTTAATTAGATGAATAGATAGGCTTCTTTTAAGGATGTGATCCTTTCCCAAAATAACAAGCAGCCTTCTATCGCAAAACTGGCTAGCTGTAGACCTGAACTAGTGCAGATGAACAGCCAGTCCCCTCAAATCAGAACTCCCCCTTTCTCCTTTTTAGGTAATTTACGATTATTTTATTATTTGAATTCTCTATAGAAAACTTAAATAAATCATTTAACAGTTCGACAAGCATCACATTAGACTCTATATTTCCAGAATTACAACTAATAAAATCGCCATCCCCTATTTTGATAATTACATCAGTTCCATCTAAGATGTTTTCACTCCCACAATCTGACACTTTTACCATATTACTTAAAAGTGCAAAAACTTCTCGAGATTTTGATGAAATTGAGTCTTGAGCTTCAATTACTGCATCTTTACCAGGAAATACACTTTTTGAATTATATAAAACTATCTCCGTTTTAATATTAGAATCATTCGCTTTTAAACTAATGCTACATTTAGTCTTTTCAAAGGCGGGGCCGAAAAATACGGTCACCTCTTTTGGTTCGTCCCTTCCCCCAAATAAAAGTAGGAATAAAAACAATGGCAAGACTACGTATATAGTAGACAAGCTGCCTTTCGACCTTCTCCCTACTTCCATATTTAACAACTTTTTACATATTTGAGTTTTCGATACATGCCTCATAACAGCCTTATTCCTCCCCCCAAACCAACACTAAAAACCAACAAGCAGAATATTCTCTCCTCTTTTTGGTGACCCCTCTATAGCTTTGGCATCTACAGAGAAGAAAAACTTAAAGTAAGTTAAAAAGAAAAAAGTAAAGCAACTAATTGCTCAAATAATTGTATATACAGCAGCCCTGCCTTAATTAACCGACCCGCTAGCTCTCCCCAAAGCTAGACTAACTAGAACAAGAATGATTCCTGCTAAAAAACATGAACAAGAAGCCGCCCGTTTGGCTGCTCTTGACAGCTATAATATCTTGGATAGCTTACCAGAACAAGACTATGAGGACTTGGTCAATTTGGCTTCTAAAATTTGTGGCACGCCTATGTCGATTATCAGCTTGGTTGATACAGACCGACAATGGTTTAAGGCCAAAAAGGGCCTAGAAGCTGAAGAAACGCATCGAGATTTGGCCTTTTGTGCGCATGCTATTTTGCAAGATGAGGTCTTTGTGGTGGAGGATGCCAAAAAGGATGAACGCTTTTGGGATAACCCTCTGGTAACGGGCCCGCTCAATCTAGGCTTTTATGCCGGGGTGCCCCTGCTAGGCAAAGAAGGGCTGCCTTTGGGTACCCTTTGTGTACTTGATGAAAAGCCCCGAACATTTTCGGAAGAAGAAAAACAGGCCCTAGAAATTTTGGGCCGGCAGGTGATTCGCCTATTTGAATTGCGCAAAAAACAAAGAGAAGTAGAAGAAGCCCTGGCCAAAGAACAAAAACGACATGCCGAATTAGAGCGATTTGCAAGAGTGGCCCTCAAGGACCTCCGAACGCCTATGCGCAATATTGCTAGCGTTACCCGCCTACTCCTCGCTGATGGCAAATTGGCCCTGCCCGATACAAAACGACAAATGATGGAAAAGGTCTTGCAATCCGCAGACCGCCTAAAATCAATGCTAGAAGGGCTCTGGAATTATAATCATGCCGATAAATACCTAGAGGAAGATCTCAAAGATATTCCACTTCTGCCTATGCAGCAGCATTTTCAATTGGCTTATGGCCAAAAAGCGCATTTGGAGTGGAATATGCCGCCCTCGCTTTATTATCGGCCAAAGTTGTTCAAGCTTTTAGTCGATGAAGTGATTGATAATAGTTGCCGCTTTGCGCAACAAGATATGGTCTGGATCAATATCAATTTATCAGAAACTAGCCGAGGCTACCATCTAACAATTACAGATAATGGCGCAGGCATAGCCGCTCAGGCCCTGCCACAAGCCAAAGAACTCTTTTTCTCAGAAAAAGATAAGGATAAAAATGGCCAGCCCTGCCATGGTATTGGCTTGGCCCTGATCGAAAAGGTCTTGCAGAAAGAAGGGGGGAGCATCCAGCTTTCTGAAGCGCCCAAAGGCGGCCTGATCGTGGATATAAAGATTCCTCATCCCGATATCTTAACGGAACTGGGGGCTTCTGCCAAAAGTGATCAATTCTAAATCAAAAGTGTCCCGTCCTGAAAAACTGATACAGAATTTAAAGCAATAAAATTCTGATTAAATACGGGTGAAAAGTTATTCTGGAAGATTTTGACCTCCTTCAAAAAGGTCAAAAAATCTTACGGAAATAACTTGTTGTCAATTTAACAACTCTGGCTTAAGATGATCTTGGGCTAGAGTTGTTTTCTTTTTATAGCTCTTATATTCGAGCTCTTGTTGTTGGTGCATTTCAGCAGGCGGCATAAATTGACAAGACCAATGTGGCCGAGCTTGGTTGTAAATATCAATACTTTGAGCCACTATTTTCTTCATCGCATCTAGCCCTAAATGGAAAAAATCTGCAATAAACTCTTGCTTTAATATTCCATTTATTCGCTCTGCTACGGCATTTGCATAAGGATCGTAAGACTCAGTCATAGAGCAACTTATGCCTAGCTCTTTGAGTACTTGCTGATAATCATTTGAGCAGTACTGAATGCCCCGATCAGAATGATGAATTAGCTCTTCGTTAGGATATAGACGACGCTTTGCAGCCTGTTTTAAGGCTCGAATAGAGCCAATACTGCTCAAGCTGTCAGAGACATCATATCCCATTATTTGCTTAGAATAAGCGTCTGTGACCAAGGCTAAATACATTGGATTTTCTCTCGTTCCAATGTAAGTAATATCTGAAACCCAGACTTGCTCTGGCCGATAAATTTTCAAATCAGCTATCTTGTTCTTATGCTTTCTGTAGTGGTGGAAGGAATTTGTCGTTGTATGATAGTTCTTTCGAGCTCGAACCAGCAGATTGTTGGCCCGCAAAATAGTAAAAAACTTATCTCGGCCTACTCGTAGAGCCTTCAACTCAGATTGAAGTAAATGGTACATTTTGCGGCCTCCTAAGCGAGGCATTTTGTTCCGTATTTCTTGAACTAAGGCAACTACTTTTTCTGCCAAACACTGATTAGATCTATGTTTCGCCTTCGATCTATAATACTTTTGACGATTTATCCCGACCAATCGACATAAGCCACTTAAGCTTATTTTTTCTTCTTTTTGGAATTTTTCAACTGTTCGGGTAAAGACTTTTTTCTGATTGGAATTTCAAACTCTTCTTCCGCTATATCTATCATCATATCAAAAAACAAAGCCTTCTTATCTGCCTGATTTAGCTCCTTTTCCAAGCGACGATTTTTTTTCTCTAAAAGCTTCAATTGCTGACGCAACTCCATCAATTCTTGTTCTGGACTCTTCTTCATACTTCTTAATTTATAGCTTTTATCGTATTGGCCATGTTTCTCGATCCATGTCCGAATTGTACTGTCTCCTTGTATCCCATACTTCCGTTGAGCCGCCCTTAATCCAATCTCGCCATTTTCTACTTCCGACACAACTTGGAGCTTAAAAGCTAAGGTATAATCTTTTTGCGTCCGCTTAACATACTGACCTTCTTTATTTTCCATCTATCTTCTGTTTTTGTTGTATCAGTATATCAGGACAAGACAAAGGACCAAAAAAAAGGGCGCGGGGAAATTTCCCTGCGCCCTTTTTGCTTAAAAGTCAATCACCGCCTCTTGGGCATTTTCTGCCCCTTCTTTTCGCTTTTTAAAGTACTCTCGAGTCACCTTAATGCCCTCCATAGAAGACATATAAGGAATGCCTTTTTCATGGTTTTGCTTGGCAATCGTATAAATGATTTTCCAATGATTAAAGAGGAACTTATAGGCCTCTCCTATTGGCATTTCTGGGTCATAAATATGCGCAGGCTCCGAGTTCGTCCCATTGAGCTCCATCACCTGAATTTTCCCCGCATAAAGGTCCTCTAAAGAAGCCGCTCGACAATCATAACGACCAAAATAAAAGCCATCAATCTGCTTAGAAATTCGGTCAAATGAAGCCACTAATTCTGCCGTAATCAAGTTGTTCCTATTCAAAAAAGCCGTGCCACGACAGTGATTTCCAATTTCTACCAAACGCAAAGCCTCATCTTTGGGCAAAACCTCATCAAGTCGGTCGGCATATTCCTTGAGCAACACATCTAAATAATATTGCCCCCGCTCAGAAGTCTCAAATAAGGTTTTTAGGTCAGAAACACCATCCCCAACTACGGTCAAAAAACTCTTTTCTACCAAAGAATTGACCTGCCCCTTTTCTTCATTGGGCAAGCGATAATACAAGACCCCAAACTCCAAAGGCATATCCACATAACGCTGCATCAAAATGAACTGATTGTGCTCGGCCAAATACTCCCGCAACTCTTTTTCATTGTCAATTTTGGCCACCGCAAAACCACGCTCCCCCTTGTCGGGCTTCAAAATGAGCGGATAACTAAACTGCCCCTCTGCTACAGCCGCCAAAGCCACCGAAAGCGGATCTTCATTAGGCAAAAGCAAGGTTTTGGGCACCACATCCTCTGGCAAACGCTCCAAAATATCATACTTCGAGTAGTCCACAAAACCACCCATATACATCGCCGGATTAGTGGCACTAAAAAAGGTCATAGAACGAGCCTTAAGGCTGTACCAAAGGTAGACCACATAGACCGGGATATAAAAAAACCAAAAAGGCCAAAACTCCCATTTCAAATATTTCTTATTCATAGGCTAAATCTGTTCGTTGTCACATAATACGTCTACTTCTCTTAGATGGATTTCTTGGGTTCTACCCCTAAGTTAAGCTTAAAAACCGTCTTGGGGGCAAAATTTGCCCATTGCCTAAAAGGAAGCTAATGTTTTGTCAAATTAAGCTGGGGAAAGGCATTTTTATTTTTTTGGGGCTGCCCCGCCCTGCGGGCGGGTCGGGCTGTGTCGCAGCTCGCAGGTCTGCTCGGCCCTGCGGCGGCTGCGCCGCCTGGGTCTGGCCTGACGGCCACTGCTATCCATCCCTCAGCCGAGGCGCTGCGCGCCTTTGCGGCGGCTGCGCCGCCTGCTTGCCGCTAAAAAAAAACGGCCCTCTTTGACCAGCAAAGAGGGACGCTTTTAGTTTGGACCGAAGAACTAGAGACGCTCAATAAGCATAGCAGAGGCTCCACCGCCACCATTACAAATACCCGCCAAACCATAGCGGCCATTGCGCTCAGTAAGGGCAGTAATCATAGCCATAACAATACGACAACCCGACATTCCAATGGGGTGGCCCATAGAAACGGCACCACCAAGTACATTGACCTTCTCATGAGGAATATTGAGGGCCTGCATATTGGCCAAAGCCACTACAGAAAATGCTTCGTTAATTTCGAAAACATCTACTTCTTCTAGGGCTACGCCCGCTTTATCTAGAGCTTTGGGCATAGCTAGTGCAGGAGTGGTAGTAAACCAAACAGGCTCTTGGGCCGCATCGGCAAAGCTGCAAATTTTGGCCAAAGGCTTAAGACCAAGCTCTTCGCATTTTTCTTTGCTCATCAATACCATAGCCGCAGCACCATCATTGATTTTTGAGGCATTTACAGCAGTTACAGTTCCTTCTTTCTTAAATACAGAACGGACCTTTTGTACAGAGGCCAAATCAGTGACTCGGCTATTGCCTACTTCTTCGTCTGTATCCACTACAGTGACCTTACCTTTACGTCCCTTAATTTCTACAGGGACAATCTCATTGGCAAATAGATTTTTTTCTTGAGCAGCACGGGCCCGCTCATAAGAAGCCAGGGCATATTGGTCTTGGGCCAAACGATCAATGTTTTTGCCCTCGGCGCAAACCTCGCCACAAACACCCATCATATCGCCATTATAAGGATCTTGTAGACCATCGCGAACAATGGCATCTACAATTTGGCCATTGCCGTAGCGAATGCCCGTACGACCAGAAGGTAAGTAGTGAGGTGCATTGCTCATGCTCTCCATCCCACCAGCTACAACAATATCATTATCGCCCAACATAATAGACTGAGCAGCCAACATCACGGCCTTCATTCCAGAAGAGCACACTTTATTGACCGTGGTGCAAGGTACCGTATTCGGGATACCTGCAGCTAGGGCGGCCTGCTTGGCAGGAGCCTGTCCTACATTGGCTTGCAAGACATTGCCCATATATACTTCCTGAACCAGTTCGGGCGCAATATTTCCACGCTCCAAAGCGCCTTTAATGGCGGTTTTACCTAGTTCAATAGCAGAAACGGCAGCCAAACTACCGCTAAGGTTTCCAATCGCTGTGCGGCCCATAGCCACAATATATACTTCTTTCATGATAGCTGTTTTTAGATAAACTAGAATCTTTTGATCTGAAGACGGCCGAATTTAGTATTTTTTCGCTCATTTCTGAAGAAAAAGACCAACTTATGCAAGCGATGATTTTTGCGGCGGGCCTAGGCAGCCGTTTGGCTCCACTCACCGATCATATCCCTAAAGCCTTGGTTCCCTTAGGAAAACAGCCCATTATTCAGTATTGGATAGACCGTTTGCGGCAGGCGCAATGCCAGCAACTGATTGTGAATGTGCATAGCCATGCCCAGCAGCTGATAGATTATTTGCAGCGCTTAGAGCTCCCCTTTCCGCTTCTCATTTCTGATGAGCGGAGCCAATTATTGGAGACTGGAGGTGGCTTGCGGCAGGCCGCCCCTCTTTTATTGCCCAATCAGCCCTTATTTTTGCTCAATGCAGATATTTACTGCAATTTTGACTTTGGGGCCGCCCTTGATTTTTGGGCCCAAAAGGGACAGCCTTTGGGGGTCTTGGCTATGCGTCAGCGGCCTTCTAGTCGCCAACTCTTATTTTTGGAAGAAGAGCTAGTGGGCTGGCAGAATAAAAAAACGGGGGAATATCGTTGGGCCAGAGCGGCAGATCCTTTGGCGGTTTCGGCCTATGCTTTTTCGGGCATTAGTTTGTTGGGGCCTGCGGCTTTTTCTTTATTGGCTGGGCCCAAGGCCAAGTTTTCTATTATTGATTTCTTTTTAAATTGGGCCAAAACAGAGCGTTTATTGGCCTATTTGCATCAGCAAGAGGATTGGTTTGATATTGGGACGCCTGCTCGCCTAGCCCAGGCCGAGGCCTATTTATTGGACCAATAGCAGCAGTTTGGGGCTGTTGAGGAAGTCAAAAGTCATTTTTAGGACTAAAAAAATAAAAAATGTTAATAAGTGTCCATTTTTTTACAAAAAGGCAATACTTGCCCCTTAATTACCCTCTTTTTGCGGCAATACTTTTGTTATTTCTGTTAAAAAGAGTCGTTTTTGATGTTTTTGGACAGACTTCGTCCATAGTTCGAGCTTTATGCTTTGCTAGTTTGGCAATATTCATACTCATAGCAAGCAAGCCGACCTCTATATTCACCTTCTTTAATCCTCGAAGCATCAGTCGCCGAAAGCCTTTGTTTTGTTTTAGCTCTCCAAAACAGCCTTCAACATCTACTGATCTTTGTTTTCGTTTTCTAATCCCCTCTTCACTTAAAAGTAATTTTCTTGCTTTGGCTCTTAATCGCTCTAGATTAGGCGTTCTATGGATTCTTCGATTTGTAGAGGTTTTTTTATTTGAGTTCTGTTTTAAGCAGGGCTCCATCAGCGCACAGCCCTTACAGTCTGCTGCTTCATATATATTTGTTTCTTTAATGTAGCCTGACCGAAGTGTCTTTTTAGTCTCTCCTATTCGGTTTATTTTTTTCCCAACAGGACAAATATAAAAGTCACCTTTTTCATCATAGTCAAGGTTTCTAGCATTCGCAAACTCTTTTGTTTTAAAATTTCTTCGATGCTCTCTGTAAAAAGAACCATACTTTACAAAACCCTCTATTCCTTTTTCTTCTAAAAAAAGATAATTTTCTTCGCTTCCATAGCCAGCATCTGCGGTAACTTGCTTGGGATAAAAATTATAACGCTCTTTAAATCCCTCTAAATGACGGATATAGGTGGCCATATCAGAAGATGTTCGCTCTACTGAATAATGAGTAATTACTCTATTGGATGTCGAAAATTGAATATTGTAATTTGCTTTAAGCTGGCCATTTTTTAAATGATCATCCTTAGTTCGCATAAAGGTGGCATCATGATCCGTTTTACTATAACTTCCACGGCCATCTATAATAGCTTCCTGATCTTCATAACGTTTATAGCGATCTGCAAATTTATTTATCGCCCTTAAGTTTTTTTTTTCTTCCTTGGCGATCTTTGCTTTTATTTCCTTATCTGACACTAACTGATTGATTCTATCAACAGTCTCTTGTATCTTTTCTGAGCTAGCCTTTTTTCCTAAATTTAAGGGCTCAATCTCTTGTTCCTCAGACTTATACAGGCCTTCTAAATAAGCCCAGAAACCTTCCAGGCGCTCTCTGATTTTTTCTTTACTACTAGATAAACGATTGGCCCAAACATAAGTATAGCGATTTGCATTAGCCTCTAATTTTGTCCCATCTGTATAAACATCTTGCAAATCAACTAGACCTGCTTCTGCAAGTAGCAAAACGATATCTGTAAATATATCTTTAAACATCTCTCCCTCAAAGCCTTGTAGGCGCTTTGAGCGAAATATACTAATCGTAGAATGATCTGGAGTAGAACGACCACTCAACCAAATAAAAGGAATACTCTCTTTTAAGGCTTTTTCTATTTTTCGAGAAGAATAAGTGTTGTCTAAATAGGCATAAATCAACACTTTAATCATCATTTTCGGGTCGTAAGATGAGCTTCCTCCACCTTTATAACTATCATATAGGCGTTTCAAGTTGACTTGTTCAATCACTTGATTGACAACTCGAACAGGGTGATCTGCTGGAATCCATGCTCCTAAATCTTCAGGAAACATGCTCATCTGATTTTGTTGGCTATTGCGAAATACAGCTTTTCTTTTCATCCTTAAATTTACAAAAAATAGACAACTTATACAACTATATACCTATATAGTTTTTCGGTAAAAGTAATTAGCTAATGTCTTTTTCAACAGCCCCGGGCCCCAAAGGGCCCGCTCGGCCTAGCGATGTGCAGCAGGGCCGCGCAGCGGCAGACCAAAGCCCGCAGGGCTGCAGGGCCGAGCAGACCTGCGAGCTGCGGAACGTAGCGCCTGCCGCAGGCAGGAGGCCCCAAAAAAAGACCCCCTACAAGATAACTTGTAGAGGGTCAGTTTATTTAGCAAAAGCTAAAGTCATAAAGACTATCGCTTAATCACCAAAGGCTGAGTAGCCTGTGTACGGGCCTCTGTATCGATGATACGGACCATATACATAGCAGGAGCTAGCTCTGCAGTGGGGATGGTGTAGCTTTGTTGGCCAACTTGAGTAATCGTTTGGCTGTAAACCACCTGACCGTTTAGGGCCACAACTTGTAGCTCTAGGTTACGGCTTTCGGCTAGTTCGAAGCTAAGCGTTACTTGTTGGTTGGCGGGGTTGGGGAAGAGCTGAATTTGCTCTAGGCCAGCCACATTAGTTACGGCTACAACAATAGTTACAGAAGCGCTATCTTGGCAACCGTTGGCGTCAGTTACAGTAACAGTTTGTAGGCCAGTGGCTACGACTGTATCGCTAGTAGAACCATTGGTCCAGCTATAGCTATAGGGTGTAGTACCACCAGTTACGTTAGCAGTAGCGGTTCCGTCGCCATTATCTGTAGTAGTCGTTACTAGGGCGGTGGGTTCAGAAATAGTTACCGTAGCAACATCAGAACAGCCTAGGCTATCTGTAACCGTTACAGAATAGCTTCCTGCGGCAAGGTTGCTGGCCACAGCTGTAGTTTGGTTAGCTGCGGTAGCATCCCAAGCGTAAGTATAGGGGGCAATGCCTACTGTAGCCGTAGCAGTTGCTTCAGCAGTAGCATTTCCGTTACAATCGACATCAGTTGTAGCAAGAGCGCTAGCGGTAACATCTGAAGCTGTAATACCAACGCTTGCCGTGTCGTTATTTGCATTTACATCCCCAGTAAGACTAACGACTGCAGTGACAGCGGTACTTCCTGAAGGAGCGGGGAAAGGACCAACAGCTACGATAGCAGAATCGCCAGCGGGGATATTATTTTCTGTGCCAGTAGCGACAGAAACACCAGCAGAGGTAACTGTATAGTTAGCAGCGGCAAGGGTATCTGTACCTAGGTTATAGATAACCAATTGGGCGGTAACATCTTCGCCAGCACAGTAAGTAGGCATAAGGCCAGTGAGTGCGACAGAAGCATCAGCAATAGAAACACAGTTCGTCCGGCTAACATCTAGCTGGAAAGCACCTGTATTGCTTAAATAGCCTTCAACAAGGATAAAAATGGTATCTCCCTCGTTATAAGTAGTATCATTGGTAATATCGAGGCCTAGCATAGAAGTGCGATAGGTTGTTCCACCATCATCGTCAGTGTCAAGCAATGTGCTAGCATCAGCAGCATAAATGCGAAGGTAAGTATCAAAAGAAGAGTTACTCAAATCAATATAAAGAGAATCTGTACAAGGTTCAATGACATACATAAACCAAGCGTCTCCGGCTGTATATCCAATTGTATTGCTAAAGCAATCTGTATTTCCGGTAAAAGAGCTGGGTGCTGCACCTACAACAGTAGCTCCAGATGCAGAGTCATTGGGGTAGGTAATTGCTCTACTGCTAATATCGAGTACGTAATTACCATTGTTGCTAGCAGCCCCTTCTACTAAGATGTAGAGGGTATCTCCTTCATTATAATTAGCATTATTTAGAACGCTAAAGGTGAAGCTAGAGGTATTATTAGCTCCACTATTATCATCGCTATCTAGCAAGCTGCTATCAGCGGCATAAATACTTAGGTAAGTATCAAAGTTAGAGCTATCTAATCCGATAAATACAGAATCTGTACAAGGTTCAATAATATATTGGAACCAAACATCATTAGAGGCATTGCCCATCGTGTTGTTATAACAAGCTGTATTACCTGTATTATTGTAAGGAAGACCACCAATAACAAAGGGAGCACTCATTGAGTCTCCTACAGCAGGGCTGCCAAAGGTAGCTGTAAAGTCTAAAGCATAATTACCTACGTCTGTTGTACCATAGCCCTCAACCAAGATATAAATGGTATCGCCCTCGTTGTAGTCTGTGTTTCCACTTAGCACTAGCTCCAAGCGAGACGTAGAAGTACCAGATACAACATCATCATTATAGTCTAAAACGGTACTGCCATCTGCAGCAAGTACAGAGAGATAAGTATCAAAGTCAGAGCTATCTAGACCAATGTACAAAGAGTCTGTACAAGCCGGAATTACATAACTAAACCAAACATCAGGAGAAGATCTACGAGCTGTGTTGGTATAACAAACGCTAGTATTACCCGTCATGCTAAATGTAGCACTATTGATCGGAATTGCTAAGTGGGTAGAATCCCCAGCAGGTACAGAAGTACAGCTAGTCGCAAAAGCAACAGGGCCAACCCAGTTAGAAGTGCTCGCATTATTGCTAGCAGGCGTGTAGCTGCCAGCAGGATATACAGAGGCGCAAGTACCATTCGTGCTACAGTTATCATTGGCATTGGGGCCAGATAGCGTCCAATCCGCTACATTAAAAGTAGCAGAAGGGGTAGCAGTACCCATACGATAAGCCCAGCCATCTAGGTATTCCCAAGCTTCGCCTGTACCGTCCGTGTTCACATCACCAAATACATCAATTACTGTAGTGTTCTCATACAACTCAATGGCGTCATCACCATTTACGTTTACTGTACCATCGATAATATCCGCATCAAAGCCCATATAATCACGGAAGCCAGCAGAGTCACTCGCTACATAAATACGAGTACCCGCTACTGCAGGACCAGAAGGAAAGTTCACCTCTGCACCAGCCGTAGTTCCGCTACCATTGTTGGCAGAACTCAAGCCATAAATAGAGAGGTCTGCAACATCATTGATGACCACTACCTCTACAAATTTAGGCGTACCGCCAGTCAAAGGACCGTCCATTACACCAGCAATAGCCATGTTGGCGCTAGTTCCTGTGCCCGCACCACAGTAGTCACGTACATAGGCCTCATAAGCTGTAGCAGCTGTCAAGCCTGTAGCCGTATAAGGATTGGCCGCAGTAACAGTACCAGAACTAGGCGTGCCGCCAGCAGGAACAATAGCAATCTCTGCCTGAGCAGCACCACCTGTCGTCCAAGCTACCTCCGCAGAGCTAGCCGTTACATTGCTCACCGTCAAGGCTGTAGGATCCAAACAAGGAAGCGCACCAATGGTTACATCATCAATAAACCAACTGTCTCCGTTATCTTGCTCCATGACAAAAGCAACATAGATAGACTGTCCCACATAAGCACTCAAGTCAACTGTTTTCACGCTATAAGTTGTCGTAAAATCTGTCTCTACTTGGGTGTCTACAATGGTAAATGTGCTAGTGTCTGTCTGAGAGCTAGTAGATACCCGAATAGTATAAACCGTTTCCCAATCTGGGGTAAATGATTGCTTTTGATAAAAAGTCAAGTCACTGTTCCCCGCCGTAATAGCCACCGCTGGAGTCACCATCCAGTCTACCGCATTACCGCCGGTTACATTCTCATAACGTACCTTTGCAGCCTGAGCTCCACTATTTGCAGCAGTATCAACCGCCCAAGAATAGGTGGTACCAATACCGTTGTCAAAAATGGCCCAACCCGCAGGAGGTACACTGCCTTCAAAATCTTCACTCAACTGCGCAGACAAAATGCCGCTAGAAAAGCAAAGACCCAAAAAGAGCAGCCAACTCAATTGTAGTTTTCGCATAAATAAAATGTTGTTATAAAATAGTTAGAAAATATTTTTTGGGACACAAAAAAACCTATACGCCTCTACGAAATAGAGTGGTTAGGTTTGCTTGTCGATATAGGCTTCTATGCCCAAAACGGCTCTAATATAAGCTTTTGTTAGCAAATTGTAAAGTATTTATGACTCACTAACTTTCACCTTTTTAATTTTATAGTACATTATTTTTTCTTTTTTTGGGGCTGCCCCTCCCTTTGGTCGGGTCGGGCCATTGCGCAGCTCGCAAGTCTGCTCGGCCCTGCAGCGCTTTCAGCGCTTTGGTCTGCCGCCTGCGGCGGCCCTGCTACAGCCCCTCAGCCAGGGCGGCCTGCTCTGCTTTGGGCCTTTTGTAGTAGCTTGGGTGCTCGCCTTTGCCCTAAACAAAAAAGCGGTAGTGCTGTCGCACTACCGCCCCCAAAATGAGCTATTTTTTTCTGGACCAAAATCGCCAGAATTTTCTTTTCCTTTTTCGCTTTTTGGGCTTTTTCTTTGGCCGATAATCTGCCAAAACTTCTGCTATATTCAGTTTCAAACTGTCGTTCATCAAAAAGCTTTGCCCTTCCATCCCAATCTCTAGCGTCAAAAGGTCCAAGGGGGCCAATTTTATCTCTGTTACCCAAAGTAAGGCATAGCCCGCTTTTTGTCCCTGCAAAATATATTGCCCCGGCGGAATATTATAAATAGAGAAATGCCCCTTGCTATCTGTCGAAGCACTAAGCTGTATAGCCCCATCCAAGGTCAATAAACTCAATTGCATGTCCACTAAAGGATCTGAAGAAAGCTCGTCGTAAATGCGGCCGCCAAGGGCGGCCTCTTCTTGGCCCAAAAGAACTAGAGCATAAAAAAAACTAAGGAGAAAGACTAGGATTTTAGGCATGGCAGTTCGTTTATAAAATTTCAGCTACTACAAAAATACTGCCCCCCACAAATATAATATCCTCTTTTTTGGCCATTGCTTTAGCTGCGGCCAAAGCTGCGGCTACGCTTTCATGGGCGCTTCCCTTTAGGCCAAAATTAGCGGCTTCTTGGGCCAGTTGCTCCGCAGGCTTGGCTCTGGGAATTTGCGCTGCAGCAAAGTAATAGTTGGCCGCCTTGGGCAGGGCCGCCAAAATTTTATCAGCCGATTTATCCCGAACCATCCCAAAGACAAAATGCAGTTGCGCATATTCCATTTTGGCCAGCATCTGCCCCAAATAACGCAAACCATCTACATTATGGGCCGAATCGCAAAGTAGCATGGGCGGCCCCTCTTCCAAGAGCTGCCAACGGCCCATAAATCCCGTTAAGGACCTAATATTCGCTAGGGCAAATTTTATTTTCTTTTCCGAGAGCTCAATCAGCTGTTTTTCCTGCATTAGGTGCAAGGCCGCCAAGGCCAAACGCAGATTGAAAAACTGAAAATCTCCTGCTAGGTCCAGAAAAATATCCGCAGCAGCTAAATGTCTATATTGGTAATTATAGTGGCCACCCAATAAGTTTTCTTCGCCTTTTTCGAGTTGGACCAATTCCTCGGCATAATAAAGCGGGGCCTGCTCAACTTTGGCTTTTTGCGCAAAAGCTTGGGCAATTTCTTCGCTCTGCCGCTCGCCAATAATGACTGGGGTTTGGGCCTTAATAATGCCCGCCTTTTCGCCTGCAATTAGCCCTAAACTTTCGCCCAAAATATCACTATGGTCCCAACCAATATTCGTAATGAGGCTGAGCTCGGGCGAAATAATATTAGTAGAGTCTAAACGTCCCCCCAAGCCCGTTTCAATAATGGCCCAATCTACTTTTTGCTGGGCAAAATAATGAAAAGCCATGCCTACAGTCAACTCAAAAAAAGAGAGCTGTTGGTCCAAAATAAACTCCTCTTGCTCCCCCACAAAGTTAACCACCTCTTCCTCCGAGATGTACTGCCCGTTAATTTTTATTCGCTCTCTAAAGTCTTTATAATGAGGCGAACTATAGATGCCGACTTTATAGCCCTGCGCTTGTAGCAAGCCCGCCAAAACATGAGTGCTTGACCCCTTGCCATTGGTGCCCGCAATATGGACCGAGCGAAACTTTTTTTCGGGCGCTCCCAAGCGTTCCGACAAGCGCCAACTGTTGTCTAAGGTCTTTTTAAAGGCCGTACTCCCCTGCCGCTGAAACATAGGGAGCTGAGCATATAAAAAATCTAGGGCCTCTTGATAAGAGCGGTTATTCTTCTTCATTCGTTTGTCTTAAGGTCAGACTAATTACCGTATAACTTTTACTCGTCAATTTGTCAATTTGGGCCGTGAAGCCATCTTGCAGCAAAAGCGGTTGATTGTACTCAAAATTGGGGGCTCTACGCCCAAATAGCTCAGCATAATTACCTAGCATACTAAGCTGCGGATGCGATTGGCCCAATTGCAAGAAAATGCCCGCCAAAAGTCTAGCGCAATCGCTAGGCGGCAAATCGGCTGGAATGGGGTCCTGGCTATCGTCTATCTCAAAATGCAGTTCTTGGACCAAATCCTTGCAGCCCTTTTGTAAAAAACGGACCTTAATCGGATAGCGCAAAATGCCATCGAGCTCAAAGTTTTCGCTAGAACCACCCTCAAAACTTTCATATTGATAGTTTTTGATAAGCGAAAGCTCTTGGGGAAAAACAGCGGGAAATTCGGTAAAGGTACAGCCTTTTTCCTCGCCCTTACAAGACCAAAGCAAGCCAAGCAGCAATAGTCCCAAACATAGTTTTTTCATGAATGTAGTCATTGTTTTGAGGGAGCAAATTAGCATTTTTTTGCCCTTTTCTAAAATCCTTTGGGGCTTATGTATGGGGCTAGGAGCTGCTCGGCCTAGCGATGTGCAGCAGTGGCCGAAGGCCAGACCAAGGCGCTTTGCGCCGCAGGGCCGAGCGAAGAGCGAGCTGCGAAACGTAGCGCCGACGACCGAAGGGAGGCGGAGGCCCCAAAAACAACAGGGAGCCCCAAAGCGACAACAAGGCCTTCAGGCCGCAGTTCGACGACCGAAGGGAGTAACCGCCGCAAGGCTGCAGGCCGCAGCGACAACAAGCCCTTTAGGGCGCAGTTCGACGACTGAAAGGAGTAACGCCCCAAAAAATAAAAAACCAGAAAGCCTCGAAAGACTTTCTGGTTTGTAAAATAGTCAGGGGAGATGATTTACATCATACCGCCCATACCGGGAGGCATTCCACCGCCAGGCATGCTAGCAGCGCCATTCTCCTCGGGAATATCGTTGATTACGCATTCGGTAGTCAAGACCATACCAGCAATAGAACCTGCGTTTTCTAGGGCTACGCGGCTTACTTTAGTGGGGTCGATTACACCAGCTTCTTTGAGGTCTTGGTAAGTTTCGGTGCGGGCGTTGTAGCCAAATGCGCCTTCGCCTTCCAATACCTTCATGATCACTACAGAACCTTCTACGCCAGCATTGCTTGCGATCGTGCGTAGGGGAGATTCTAGAGCGCTGCGAACGATGTTGATACCAGCGGTTTCATCATCATTTTCGCCTTCTGCGCCATCTAGGGCAGTTACCGAGCGGAGAAGGGCAACTCCACCACCGGGAACGATACCTTCTTCTACGGCAGCGCGGGTAGCGTGAAGTGCGTCATCTACACGGTCTTTTTTCTCTTTCATTTCTACTTCAGTAGGGGCACCTACATAAAGAACAGCTACACCGCCAGCCAATTTGGCCAAACGCTCTTGTAGTTTTTCTTTGTCGTACTCCGAGCTACTGTTTTCCATTTGGACCTTGATTTGGGCCACCCGAGCATCTACCTGCTCTTGCTTGCCTTCGCCATTCACGATAGTCGTGTTGTCCTTGTCTACAGTGACGCGCTCAGAGCTACCAAGATGGTGCAATTCTACGTTTTCGAGGCTATAGCCAGTCTCTTCAGAGATTACAGTACCTCCAGTGAGGATTGCGATATCTTCGAGCATAGCTTTGCGGCGATCGCCAAAACCAGGCGCTTTTACGGCAACCACCTTAAGGCCCAAACGGATGCGGTTGACCACCAAAGTGCTCAAGGCCTGAGAATCTACATCTTCGGCAATGATGACCAAGGGACGGCTAGCGCCATGGGCTTTTTCTAGTACGGGAACCAGCTGTTGTACATTGCTGATTTTCTTATCGTGAATGAGGATGAGGGGAGACTCATACTCACATTCCATCGTTTCGGTATCAGTTACAAAGTAAGGAGAAAGGTAACCACGGTCAAACTGCATACCCACCACTTTAGTCACATAAGTTTCGCGACCTTTGGCTTCTTCTACAGTAATTACCCCATTGGTGCTTACTTCTTTCATTGCTTCGGCAATGAGTTTTCCGATTTCGGGATCGTTATTGGCTGAAATAGTGGCTACTTGTTCAATTTTATTGAAGTTGTCGCCAACAATTTCAGAACTTTCTTTGAGGGCAGCAACTACTTTGGCTACGGCCTTATCGATACCTCTTTTGAGGTCCATAGGATTGGCGCCAGCGGCTACCAATTTCATTCCTGCATTGACCATAGCTTGGGCCAAAACAGTAGCTGTAGTGGTACCATCACCGGCTACATCTGCCGTGCGAGAGGCCACCTCTTTAGCCATTTGAGCCCCCATATTTTGGATGGGATCCTCTAGTTCTACTTCTTTGGCTACACTTACTCCATCCTTAGTGATATGAGGAGCGCCAAAAGCTTTCTGAATAATTACATTGCGACCTTTAGGGCCCAAAGTTACTTTAACAGCATCTGCCAAAGCGTTAATTCCTTCACGCAATTGAGTGCGTGCATCTGTATTGAAGCTAATTTTTTTAGCCATGATATATTGCTAGTGTTTTAAAATTTGAGAAAAAAGATGAAAACTTAGTCAAGAATAACAAGAATGTCATCCTCACGCATAATGAGGTAATCTTTTCCCTGATGGCTGATCTCTTGGCCAGCATATTTGCCATAAAGCACAACATCATCCACTTTTACAGTAAGGGCATTTCCGTCTTTACCAGGACCAACGGCCACTACTACACCTCTCTGAGGCTTTTCTTTTGCCTGTTCGGGCAAGATAATACCACCTTTAGATTTTTCTTCAGCGGCGGCAGGTTGCACAACAACGCGATCGTTGATGGGTCTCATAGCTAAACTGTTTTTTAGTTATAGATGAATTCTTTTTTCAATAAAATGTCTGTCTTCTTTTGGCCCTTTTGGGCCCTAATTAAAGTCAGACAGCCCTCTATTAACAGCTCTTGTGCCAGTTGCCAAAAAGAAAAAAAAGGCTGCATTTTTGACAGAAAGCCGTTCTTTTTGTCAGTTTTCCCTGACAGTCCTGTCAGTTTTTTTATCTGCCACTAGCTAGGCAGCTCTTAGGCAGGAACAACTTTGAGTTGCGTCCACTTAAAAGCTTGTTCTAAGGCATCTTGCATATGGCTTCGAGTACTTATTTTTCCTGTATCGACTCCTAGTTCTACAAGGGTTTGGGCAATGGCTGGAGAAATTCCCGACAAAATTGTTCGACAGCCCATTAGCGCAGCAGCTTTACTCACCTTTAAAAAGTAATTGGCCACCGCCGTATCCATAATCGCCACCCCACTAATATCTAAAATGAAAACTTTGGTTTGTCGTTGGGCTACTTCATTAAGTACCGTAGACATAATATTTTGAGCCCTTAATGAATCTACAATGCCAACAACAGGCAGCAGTAATATTCCTTCCCAAATTGGAGTCACCGGAGTAGACAACTGACTGAGCATATCGTTCTGCTCTTGCAGCTGTTTATTCATCTCATTATTAAATGTATCAATAGCCACAAAAACCCCAACACTGCTTGTTCGCTTAAAGGCTTGCATCAACTCAAAGCTCGCTATTTTATAGTATACAAAGGCTTTCTCTATAATTTCATTAAAGGCAAAAACGGCAGATAGGTAAGCCTCAAAAGGAAGGCCCATTTGCAAAAAGAACAAGACTAGTTTTGAGCTATACTCAATAGAAGAAGCACAAATTTCTACGCTAGTAACATGTTCCCAAAAACGATCCGATTGACGATCAAAAACAGAGACAACTTCTTCTGTATAAGCACTGCTGTATTCGGGCTGAGTGGCCATCCAATGATGAAAGTCCTCAAAAATAGGCGCTTTATATTGCTTAATTTCTTTCATGGCCGAACGCACAAGAAGAAGATCTTCTTCTTGTAATAAAAAAATACTTCGATAACGCTCAGGAGTGATATGGACAATAGACATAAGGGGTTATATAATAAAGGCTGTGTAAAAATATCGCTATCTGCGATTCATAATAGGGACTATATTTTTTTAGTTGGTCACTTTTTATTTTGAAAAACGAACGAAATAGGAGGATTATTTTTTGGGGCTGCCCCGCCCTGCGGGCGGGTCGGGCTGTCTCGCAGCTCGCTATTCGCTCGGCCCTTCGCCAGCTTCGCTGTCTCGGTCTGGCCTGCGGCCACTGCTGCCCATCCCTCAGCCGAGGCCCTTCGGGCCTGTAGGAATGCAAAAGTTTAACAAAAAGCTAGGGGCCAAAAAGGAGCAAAAGCGCATGATAAATAATATCTTAGGTATCCTCATTGATTTTGATACGAATTCCCCAGATGATGAAAAAATGGACCGCCTACCTCCCTACCCTTGGCCTTTTGTTGCTTGCCTTTATTGTGGCTTGGCAGTTATTAAAATTTCGGCAGGGCCAAAAAGACAAACTGCATGAGGGCTTATCGGCTGCTTTGGGTAAGGAGCAAAAAATTTATCGGCTGAGTTTGGAGCAGCGGGCCCTGACGGCCCTGCCCTCTTCTTTGGCCCAGCAGCAGCAGTTGCGAGAGCTCTATTTGGCGGGCAATTGCCTGACAAATTTACCGCAGTATATATATGACTTTCGGGATTTGGTCCATTTGGACCTAGAAGGGCGGCCCTATGAAATTCGCAAAGAGGCCTGTGGCAACCAAATAGAAAACCTAGGAGAAGAATTGGGCCAATTGGCCCAGTTGCGTTATCTCAACCTCAACCACAATGCTTTGCGGCAGTTGCCGCAAAGCATGGCCCAGTTGGCCCAATTGCAGCAGTTATTCTTGCGGAACAATCGGCTCAAGGCCCTGCCCGATAGTTTATTGCTCTGCCAAAATTTGCAGGAGGTGGATTTATCTCGCAACCAGCTGCCTATTTTTCCGCAGCAGCTCATGCAACTGCCCCAATTGCAGCGCCTAAATTTGGCCCAAAATGAATTTGGCGAATTGAGTCCTTCTTGGCCCAGTAGTTTGCGGCAGCTCCATCTAATGGGCAATGCTCTTTATATATATCCTCAGCCCTTGGCCCCAAATTTAGAAGAATTGGACCTGTCGGCTTGTTCTTTACAAGCCATAGCCGATAGTCTGGCCCTACAGCCCCAATTAAAGGAGCTGCATTTGGAACACAACCATTTGGACCAACTGCCTAGGCATTGGAATATGCCCATTTTGGAAGAGCTCTATTTGGCCCAAAACTTATTGACCGATTCAGCCTTGGGGGCGCAAAATTGGCCCAAAAAACTCAAGGTTTTAGATTTGCAAAATAATAAACTGGCTTTGTCAGCAGGTTTAGTGTTGGGCCAAGAGCTAGAAGTCTTGCGCCTGGGCCACAACCAGATTGAGCAGTGGCGGGCCCAGCCTGGGCCCGAGCTCCTACTCCTCGACTTATCCAATAACCAAATGGATAGTTTTTCGGTAGCCGACTTGGCCCAATACCCCAAACTTAGGCGCTTGTATTTGGATGGCAACCCCATTAGCACTGAATGTTTGGACCAATTGCAGAAAGCCCGGCCCCAACTCTTGATCAGAAGCGAGTAGCGGGCCGGAGAAGAAGGCCAAGCCCAAAGCCCCAAAGATGAGCGGATGAGGGATGGAAAGGGGGGCGGCGAAGCCGCAGACCCAGCGGGCAAAGCCCGCGCAGGGCCGAGCAGACCTGCGAGCCCCGACACAGCCCGACCCGAGCCGAAGGCGAGTGGGCAGCCCCAAAAAATTAAGAATAAAAAAATGTCTCTGTAAGTAGAATCACCTAGAAATAGGATAGAGAAAGCTTAACTTTGAAATGGAAACAACTGGCAGAAAAATCTGCTTATAGCTAACCCAATAAATCTAAAAAAACGATGAGCTTTCTATCTAAAATTAAGGACTTTGTAGGTTTTACTGGACTAAAAGTAGAGCATGAGCGGCCCAATTTGGAGCTGCCATACAACAGCACTCAATTTGATTTCCCTTATGTTTTGCAAGTAGGGCATAATTTGGACATTACCGATATTCGACAGACCTTGCGGGTTCAGCGTTCTGGTTTTGATGAATGCGTAGAAGAGCTGGTTTTGGCGGATAAAATGGCCAGCAAAACGGCTCCTGAGAACTTGCATTTTCCTTTGTCCGTAGAAAAAGGGGAGCAATTGCACTATCCCCTTAACTTTGAATTTGACTTGGCCGAGGCGCTCAAAAAATGGAACATTAACAGTGTAGAAGAGGCCTTGAAAGCGAATTTAAAATTTGAAGTATTGCTCCAAATTGATATTAAAGAAACCTTTTATGCTTTTGACCCAGAGGTCCGTTTTATCTTGGAACTAAAAGCATAATTGTAAGAAAAATCACTTAGGGGGGCGGTTCTTCCGTTTATCTTTGGGCAAAAACAGATGAAAACACTAAAAATTGCGAGCTTGCTTTTGAGCGGCTCATTACTTTTTGCCTATTGTTCTACACCAAGCGGCAGCGAACCAAAAGTTTATTCGGGAGAACAGGCCCAAACCCTAAAAAACAAAGGCAGCGAGGCAGCCCTCAAGGCGCAGCAAAGGTTGCTCAAAACCGTAAAAGGCGCTATGGCCGAAAAGGGTGTAGCCGGGGCCTTGAGCTATTGTAATTTGGAAGCCTTGGGCCTAAAAGCCAAATTGGGCGAAGAAATGGGCGTAGAAATCGCTAGGCGATCGGCTCGTTACCGCAACCCTAAAGATGCCCCAGAGAATGAATTTGAGGAGCAGCTTTTGGCCGCTTATGAACAGGCCCAAAAAGAGGGCAAAGACCTCAATAGCCAAATTTTTGAAAGCGAGACCCACTATATTTACTATCAGCCCATCAGCATTCCCAATGCAGCTTGTTTGAAATGCCATGGGAAGCCGGGCCAAGACATTGCCGATGCAGATGTACAAAAACTAGCCGAACTTTATCCAGAAGATAAGGCCCAAAACTATAAACTGGGTGATTTTCGGGGAGCTTGGCGAATTCAATGGGCCAAAAATCTGCAGGAATAGCCTTTTTGTCGAAACAGCTTGGAAAAGCTTTTGAAAGCGCTTAATTTGGGAAAAACATCCCCGCTTATGCGCATTCAAGAATCGATCAGTATGGCCTTCTCGGCTATACAGTCCAATTTTATAAGAACATTTCTCACTTTGCTCATCATTGCCATTGGAATCATGGCATTGGTGGGCATTTTGACGTCTATAGACAGCATTAAGGCCTCTATGGCCGACAATTTTGCCAATATGGGCGCCAACACCTTTAATATTATTCCTTCGGGAACGGGGATTCAGGGTGGGCGGCGTGGCCGCCGCCAAAAAAGAGGCGAGTCAATTAGCTATCAGCAGGCGATTTCCTTTAAGCAACAATATAATTTTCCCGCCAAGGTTTCGGTTTCTGCTTTGGGCACCACCCTGGGCCTAATCAAACGAGGGCCAGAAGAAACCAACCCCAATACCACCGTTTATGGCATTGATGAAAATTATTTATCGGTGGCAGGCTATGAGGTAGCTAGAGGGCGAAACTTTACGAAAACCGAGGTAGAATTTGGCCGAAATTTGGTCATTTTAGGCAAGGGCATTGCCGAACAGCTTTTTCCCAAACAAAGCCAAGAGCGAATTTTGGGCCAGCAGATTAGCCTGCGTAATATTAGTTATACCGTAGTGGGAATTTTGCAAGAAAAAGGCTCGAGTATGAGTTTTTCGGGAGACCGCATTGTCTTGATGCCCTTAATGAGTTTGCGCAAATATTTGGGCTCGCAGACCAACTCCTACAATTTATCGGTGGCCGTACAAGAGGCCCAACAAATGGAACTCGCCATGGGCGAGGCCGAAGGAATCATGCGGGCCGTTCGACAGATCCCCTTAGATCAACCCAATAACTTTGAGCTAGAAAAAAGCGATGGCCTGCTAGATGTTTTGGATGAAAATACGGCTAGCATTCAAATTGCCGCCATTTTTATCGGTTTGGTCACCCTATTGGGCGCCGCCATTGGCCTGATGAACATTATGTTGGTCTCGGTTACCGAACGAACAAGGGAAATTGGCATTGCCAAATCTTTGGGGGCCACCAAAAGCAGCATTCTACAACAGTTTCTCATAGAAGCCCTCGTCATTTGTCAAATCGGCGGCATTTTAGGCATTTTTCTGGGCATCATGATGGGCAATGTCGTCACTTTAGCTATGGGCGGGCAGTTTCTGATCCCCTGGGCCTGGATGGCCCTAGCCTTTGCGCTCTGTTTTTTAGTGGGCCTGATATCGGGAATTTACCCCGCCATGAAAGCTGCTAGCCTAGACCCCATAGAATCTTTGCGCTATGAATAACGTCTAGATTAGGCCTAAAGAACCATCTTGTAATAATAGACTGTTACGCTTAAACTACTTCTAGGAGATAGCTTTTTATGCAAAATAAATGCGGCAAAGTTTAGAAAAACTTAAGAGAATGGAAGATTTATTTTAATAAGTTTATGTTATTCCTTTTCTAAAAAAGAAATAAGTTATATATTCGTGCTAGCAGGCTAATCAACTGTCACAACTCCCTTCTATTTTGTCGGTAAATTTAGCTGGAACAAAAATCGAACTAACTTAACTTTAAAATTAAATTTTATGGATTTCTCTAATTTGAAAGAAGAAGATGCCAAACAACTGCTCATGCAGTACGATGCGCAACAACGTCAACTTTTTTTCCAACTACAGCAGGTACAAACCGCTATTGGTAAATTACATGCAGTTTTGAATGGCGACAGCTCTTCAGAAGTAAATGCCACACCTCAGGTACAGCCCGTAAACAGCGCTTTTATTCCTGTAGGTTATATGTATAATGGCGAGCGTGTAATTACTCAAGCTGCTGCTGAGCAACCCCGCAAACGCCCATATACTCGCAATAGCCCTTGGCCCAAATTCATTCTAGACAAGTTGGAAGAGGGACAAAAAACATTGAGCAGCCGCGAAATTTATGAGCTAGGCATCAAGGCCAATGTAGAAGATGAGATGGGCTTCCCCGATGCTGGTGAAGTACGTCGCTTGATCTCTAGAGCCCTACACCGCCTGAGCAACCAAGAGAAGAAAATCTCTAAATTCCCTCTTCGTGAAGGACAAGGAAAAGGATACAACTATGCTCTTCCTGCTTGGGTAGACAAAAAAGGTAACCTTCCTGATAAGTACAAGTCTGAAGACTTTTAGTCGGAAAGACACTTAACTAAAGAAGTTTTAATATGTCTCTTTGTTTTTGCAAAGGGACATTTTTTTTATTTTGACGACTCCCTCTTTTTTATTTTGGGGCTGCCCCGCCCTGCGAGCGGGTCGGGCTATGCGGGGGCTCGCTACTCGCTCGGCCCATCGCTTTTTTCGCTTTGCTCAAAAAGCTCGGTCTGGCCTGCGGCCACCCCCTACTATCCCTCAGCCTGCGGCGGCTTTGCCGCCTGTAGGACCCAAATAGACAAAACGCATTTCATCATAGCGCTTTGAAGCGCAACAAAAAACAATAAATTATGAGAAAGCAGCTTTTATTTTGCTTTTTGGCCCTAGGCCTCCTCTCTTCTTGCAGAACGGCCAACAACAGCGGCAGTTTTACCGATCCAAGAGATGGCCAAAGCTATAAAACAGTAAACCTAAGCGGCAATGTTTGGATGGCAGAAAACCTCCGCTTTGAACATGCAGAAGCGCAGCCTTATGGAAAAGACGAAAGTAAAAAATCTGACGGTTTGCTGTACAGCTTGGCTGGCGCCCGCAATGCTTGTCCAGAAGGCTGGCATTTACCTTCTGTAGCAGAATGGAAGTTTTTGCTCAAAAAAGCGGGCGGCTATTATCATGAGGTAGTCAATGGTCGAAAGCCCGAAAGAAAGGACTCCCCCTCTTCGGTCTTTTTAAAAATCAATGAAGGAGATGGTTTTGGCTTTCCCGTTTTGCCTATTGGCTGGGGCAGCCCAAAAAATGGCGGCTTATTTATGGACCAAGGGAAAAAAACCGCTTTTTGGAGCGATACAGGCCATCCCACTATGAGAAAATACCATAAATTTGTTCTATTCAATTTTGAGGAACAAAGAGTAACCATTACCCAAAAGCCCTTTGACGACTTGCTTTTGCCTTGTCGCTGTGTGCAAGATTAAAACATTTTGGGCCCGCGGCCAGCTAAGCCGCAGGCCCAAAACATAAAAAATAATAGCCTTCCCTTTCCCTTGATTTTATTCCCATGTCTAGAGCAAGCTACTACTTAGAAAAAACAAAAAAGCGAATCATCTTGGCCCATAAACCTTTTGCCAGAGGTGGAGAAGGGGCCTTGTATAAAGTACGGAGTCCCCGAAGGTTGCAAGATCGAGTAGTTAAATTATATTATCCGCATAAATTGCAGGCCGAAAAAAGAAGCAAATTGCGGGCCCTCGCCAACTACCCGCCCCAAGGCCTAGGCGAAGAACAATCGCCTATTTTTGTTTGGCCCGAAGAAATAGTCGTGGACCAACACAAACAACTGCAGGGCTTTATGATGCCTTTTGTGCAGGGACATAAATTGGAGCTTTTTTGTTTGCCCAAACTGCCCAGTCGTTTAGGGAGTTATTTTCAAAAATATAATCTATCCGCAGAAAATGGCCGAGTTTTGCGGCTTCGCCTCGCCTTTGAATTGAGCTTGGGATTGGCTCGTTTGCAGGCCGAGGGCCGCTACGTTCTAGTGGATTTAAAGCCAGAAAACATCTTACTGACGGCAGATAATCAACTGGCTTTTGTCGATTTGGATGCCATGCAATTGGAGCATCCTCAAGGGCTAGAAAAGGCCACCGTAACTACGCCAGAGTATAGCGCCCCAGAATATTATTGGGATGGCCGACCCGCTGTTTTTGATAGCAGTTGGGACAATTTTGCCTTGGCCGTGATTATTTACAAATTATTGTTTGGGATTCATCCCTTTGCGGCTGCCGCAGGGGGGAAATATGCCGAATTGACAAGTTTGCATCAAAAAATTGAGGCAGGGCTCTTTCCGCATCAATCAGAAATTCCTTTTTCAGTTATTCCGCCTCCGCATCAGCTGTTTAAAGAAGAATCTGCAGCTCTGCAAGAAGCATTTAAACAGGCCTTTATCCTTGGGCATTCTTCGCCGAAAGATCGGCCTTCGGCCAGAGCTTGGTGTTCTATTTTGTGGACCGAATTAGGAGATCCTAATTTATTGGGGCGTTTTTTAGACTTCTACCCTATTGTTTGGCGAAAAAACGGAGAACTATTAACGGTAGAAGAATTAGCGACTAACTTTGAAGAAGAAGAAAAAAGCATAGCGGCCCTAGAAGCGCCAATTTTGGCCCATTGGGAGCAGCAAGCCCTAGAACTGCCTCAGGAACTGCCCTCATCGGTGATTATTCCAACCCATTTGCGGAAAGAAATTTTGTGGGCCTTGCCTATCCTTGTTGTAGTCGCAGCTTTTTTGGCCCTAAATTTAAAATGGGCCTATGGATTTCAGAAAAGTTTTTTGCTCTTCCCTATTTCAATTGTTTTGGCTCTTCTAGGCTATTTTAAGCGAAAAAAGCTTTTGTTGCAAGAACAAAAAAGAGTAGCGATTGGCGCCATTTGGGCCGAAATAAAGGCTTGGAATGAAGAAAGTGCACAGCCTCCTTTGGCAAAAAAAGAATTGGCTTATTGGAATTTGGAAGAAAAGAAAAAAGACTTAATTAAGGAGTATCAGCAAGCTTTGAGGCAGCTAGAAAAAGAGCGCAAAATCTTAGCCGCGGCAGAAAAACAAATTGATCCTGAAGAGGAGGAAAAAGCCCTAAAGGCATTGCATCGGCAAAAAAGGCTGCCCTCCCCCCATCATATCTGGAAAAAGAAGGATGCTTTTTTAAATCAGCTCTGGGAGCAATCGCCTTATCCCTTGAAGGGGCAAAAAAGTATAGCCGCAGCTAAGCAACATTTGGCAGCATTAGAGGCTGAAGAATTGGAAAAAATAGAACAAACTTCTTTTTCTACAGATAAAAAAGACGCTAGATTGGCCATTTTAGAGAAAAACTACCAAGAAAATATGGCCCTTTGGGAAAGTCAGCAGCGTTCTTTAGACAGCAGTTGGCAACAAGAAGAGCTAGAAGGAAAGCAAAGATTAAATCGCTTGGCAGATTTTGATCGGAACTATAGAAAAAGGCTGCCTAGTATTTCTCCCGCCTTCAATCAAACTTTACTCATTTATATGGGTATTGACAGTATGTTGTCTTTGGTCCAAGTAGATCCAATTTCGGCAGAGCTTGAGTTTGTGGGAGGAGAAAAACGTTCTTTGGCCGCTTGGGTAGAGCAAAAACCCAACTTAATGAAGGAGCTCTATGATTGGTGGCAGGAAGTTATGGCAGAGCAAAAAGCCTTTTTGTCTCAGCAAGATCGCCTAAATATTGATCGGGCCAAAAAGGACTTGGCCAAAGAGCGCAAACAATGGCAAAAAAAGTATGAAAAGAAAAAGGCCCAACTAGCAGAGGCCGATGAGGAATTTTTTCGACAAGAAGCGAGGGCAGTTACGGCCCTAAAATATAAAAGCTGGAGAAAGGAATTACAAAAGGTAGAAAAGCTACTGTATAAAAAAGCCCAAAAGAATACAGGGGGGGAAGCCCTAGCGAATTGGAAAAAAGCCTTTTTATCCTTAAGCATACAGCATCATCAGGATATATGGCAGTTATCGGCTCAGCAAGAGGCACTTTTTTCTCCATTTTCATTTGAAGAGCGGATGAATTTTGAGCAAAAAGATCGGCAGAAAGTGTTGGAGGAGCGTTTGGCGGCTTATTATCGGGAGTATGGACATGAAAAAGCCCCCAAAAAGGGGGCAATTTAGGAATACTTATAGTTGGTGGTTGGTTATTTACAGTTGATTATCATAGCAAAGTCCATATTCATCAGCCTTTTTGCAGCTATTCATGCTAGTAGTTGCTTGCTGTAAAAGTCTGTTTTGTAGAGAAATATATTTTTGGGGTGTATTTCTTGATTCTCCAGGCATTTGGATATTGAATAAATCGCCATCGAAGCGATCATCGAAGCCATCTTGGTCCAAATCTCTAAAATTATCGACTTGGCCATTTTCGTCTCGGTCCAATTCCATATCATTCCAAAGCCAAAGGTCTGCTTGGCCATCGCCGTTAAAGTCTAGGTCCAAAAAAGCGGGCAATCCATCTTGGTCCACATCCAGTTGGGCAAGATCTAATTGGGCATAATCATGCCAGCCGTCTAGATCTTCATCAATAAAATCATCAACTTGGCCATTGCCATTTTGATCGAGCATACCTGCTTCTACTAGATCGGAGATGCCATCATTATCGCTATCTAGGTCCAGATAATTTGCTAATCCATCGCCATCTTGGTCGGCTAAGGGGTAAGCTTGTTCTATATAATTGGGGATGCCATCATTATCGGCATCAAAGTCAAGTTCATCGGCGATACCATCTTGGTCCATATCCTGTTGAGCGAAGATAAAAGTTGGCGCCAAGAGCAGTAGAGCAAAAAAAATAATTCTGGGGAAATTCATAAGGAGGAGCTTTGCTTGTTTTGGAATAAGCTATCTTATTCTAATGACACAAAGTTAGGCCTCAAGTCACTGATTTTTAGCGGTTTTAATCGCAGAGCTGAAATTTAGGTAGTTATTCCCCTTTAGTCAGTACTTTCTCTATGCGTATTTTACCTAAACAGTTGTTCAATTTAGTTTTTATAGTCCTTTTCTAAGTTGGCCAACCAAGCTAGCGCTTTTTCTCGCTCATTAAAGATTTTGATTGGGCTGGGGATTTTATTCATTTGCAGGAAGAAGTTGGCCAACATTTTAGACAAGACCGATTTTATTTGGATAGCGCCAGCAATGATATGCAAACGTTCGTCATCATAAACTTTTAATCGGCGGGCTTCTTTAGACACCGATTTCATATCAGAGAGATTGACCACAAAAGTAAAAGGTTGGCCAGCAGAAAATTCTGCGGCGGTATCGGCCCAAATATCCATTTCGGCAACATCAATATGTGCACCTTTGGCAATATCACAAATAAATACCCCATTTTGCAGGTACATTTTCCCCCAAGGCAGTTGCTTTTCCATGCAATTTTATTTTAAGGCTACAAAAGTAGTGATTTTGTTCTGCTTTAAGGAAAAGGCAGCGGAATTTTGGTCCTTGTTTTTGGGTGGCCTGCTAATTGAAAGCCGCTAATTGAAAGGGGGAGTTTATAAGCTGCATAAATTTCATAAGCATCTTAAAAAGTTGTTTTTTCTTGCTGGTTTTAGATCCAAAAAAAAATGAGCCGACAGTTGAAACCATCGGCTCATAAAAGATGAACTAAAATCTTTTCTGTTTTTTATGCCATTGCTAATTGAAAGCCACTAATTGAAAGGGGGAATTAAGGGCCGAAGAAAAAAGCGCTGAGAAAAACTAAAGTTGTGCGGCCTAGCGATGCGGCGGGGTGGCCGCAGGCCAGACCCAGTTTTTTGAGCGCAGCGAAAAAAACGCAGGGCCGAGCGAACAGCGAGCCCCAAAGCGTAGCGCCGCAAGGCGAAGCCGCAGCGGAGGCCCCAAAAAATAGAAAAACAAAAAAATGCGGAAAAACCAGATCGATTTTTCCGCCCATGCTAAAAAGAAGGCTTCATCTAAATAATTAGACTGGATTAGGGGTTTTATTTGGATACAGCTCAACTGCCTTTTTAGGCAAAGTGTTGCTTCAAAAACGCTTTATAGTTCGCAAATTCTTCTTCGGCTCTGGCGTTTTTTTCTATATCGTGAAAATGCAAGCTTCCTTTAAACTCAAGCCCTACAAAAGCATTCATTCTATGAAAAGGAAAGAGGGCACCTTCATCAACAGATTTTTGTTGAAAAAACTCGCCTTCCCATTCAAAAGCTTCCTTGGGAGCATTCCAGCTAGTGGTTATCAAGTAGTTGCGGCCATGCATTAAGCCTCCAGTTCCGTAATTGACTTTGGGATTTTTAGAAGATCGGCCATCGCTGGTATAAATCCGTCCATGCCCCTTTGTGAAAACCCGATCAATATATTCCTTAAAACGAAAAGGCATATGAAACCACCAAATTGGCATATGATAAATGATCGTGTCGGCCCAAAGAAATTTCTGTACTTCTGTCTCTACATCATATTCTTCACTTAGTTTAGTGTACTGTAGTTCATAGCTCTCTTTGGGAGCAAAAAAATCAAGATCAATGTCTAATAGACTTTGGTTAAATCGACCGGGAGAATGACCAAATGGAAATCCGGCGTTTATGACAAAAATATGTTGCTTTTTCATGCTAATGATGTATTTGGAAAGTAAAGGGAGGACCGTCCCTCCTTATTGCAACACAAAATTAAGCGTTATCTTTGCTAGCAACAATCAATAATTTTTAAATTAGCTATTAGTATTTTTATAGTAGCAGGCTTAAGCAATCAAATTATGCTCAATTTAGAATGGCTCCGTAGCTTTAAAGCAATTTATGAAGAAGGGAATATTAGCCGAGCTGCTCCAAAATTGTATAGCTCTCAACCTGGTCTTAGCATGCAATTAAGGGCTTTAGAGCAGCATCTAGGCTATAAACTGTTTATTCGAGCAGGCCGACAAATGAAGCCCACAGAAGAAGCTAAGCAGCTACATGCCTATGTTCTGCCCGCACTAGAACGTCTAGAGCAGGTCGAAGAACTTTTTCAACAAAGTGCTTTACAAAAACGAGAGCGAATTCGTATTGGCCTTTGCTCCGAAATTTTTTCATTGGTTTTGGCGCCCCAATTATCAACACTTTCTTTTGATGTACATGCCCGCTTTGCCGACAATTCTACTCTTTTTAAAGAATTGGAACAAGGCCTGTTAGATCTCTTAATTACAGCTCAGCCCCTAGATCATAGTCTAAAAAAACGCTTCGAAGCAGCGCATTTTTCTCAAGAACAACTTTACCTTGTTGGCTCTAAAAATTTAGACCTTTCTCCTTTTCAACAGGCGATTAAGGCCCAGGATTATAAGCGATTAACGCAGCAGCTAAGAGAATTTCCATGGTATGCAGTGATTAATGAAATGGAACATAGCCGCCGATTTTGGTCCGATAATTTTGAGGAATCGCTGCCTTTTCAACCCAATTTCATGCTGCCCAGCCTAGCTACGATTATTCAGTGCCTAAAAACACAAGAAGGGCTAGCTATTATTCCAGATATTTTGATCCAAAAAGAGCTAGAAAATAAGGAGCTGCAGCTTATTTGGAGCGGAAAAACACCTTCCGTTAACCCACTCTATTTTATTCGAGATAAACATAGCCGAAAAGAGAAAGAGTTGGAGTTGCTCAAGGCTATTTTTAAACAGAAAATGCCCCCGCAGATAAAAAAAGAGCTGCAGGCCTAGGATAGAAAAACAAAAAAAGGCGGAAAAACCAGATCGATTTTTCCGCCCATGCTAAAAAGAAGGCCTAATCTAAATAATTTTCCTCGGGAACGGTCCAGCTAGAAGGCACCACATAACCCTGCACCTTACTTTTGGGATAGGCTTTTATGCACACCTTATTGCCCTGGTTTCCGCCAAGGGTAAGAATATGGCTGTCGGTTTGGCCGGCCACAAAACCGACATGTCCGCCGCCAGAGCGACTAAAAACGACGATGGCCCCATAGGCGGGCTTGTCAATTTTTCGCCCATAATCCAGGTATTTTTTTGCTCGACCGCCATCATAATAACTGAGTGCGGGCTGTCCCGATTTTTTAAGACAATGCGAAACAAAAGCCGCGCACCAGTTGGCTGTTTTTACGGTTTGTTTGTGCGCCCATTCGTCATAAGTGCCCAATTCTTGGAAGAGCATTTTGACAAAGGGGTCATCTTTTACCATTTTTGCCGTTTCGGCTTTGCCTTTATAGCCTTCTGCTTTGCTGATCCAGGCAGGCTTTTGATAGTTTCCTTCTTTTTCAGAGGTTTTGCCATCATCACTTGGCTGATCTTCGGTGACCGTAGAATCATTTTCGGCAGAGGGCGTATCATTATTTTCGCTAGCACTTGTATGGCCAAAAAGGGAGCCCGCGGTTTTTCCGCCCACTTCAATCAAGCCATCTTGCCAACCAAAGGTTTTTTGCTGGTAGTTTCTGATCGCCTTAATCGTGAGGGGACCAACATCGCCATCTACGGCTAGGCCTGCATTATTTTTGGCATTTAGTGTTTTTTGGACCAAAACCGCATCGGCTTTTTTGTTTTCTCCGCCTTTACCGACCGAGGCCGAAATGCTGCTATTGGCCGTGGGGGTTTCTTCATTTTCCTCTTTGCCAGAAGGCTGATCATCTTCCTCTAGGCCTTCTTCATCGGGCATATCGAGGCCTTGTTTTTTGGCAAAGCTTTCAATATGATCAGATTGGCGTTGGACCTTATCCTCATATTCTTTATCCGAGGCATAGCGCTGATCCTTCTCATTGGTAAAGTTTTTCTCTAATTCGTCGGCATCTTTGGTCGAGAGATAATCTTCGGCCATCAAATCAAAGTACATTTCGATACCAGCATTCATATCGGGCAATTGGTCCAAAAAGTTGGCATCTCCAGAATCGTAGACGCCCACATTGAAAGGCGATTTTTCGCTACCTTCTCGATTGCCACGGCTACCAAAAAAGGTTTCAAATTGCAATTGCGACAACATCATTTCTACGGGTACCACTTTTTTGATGTCGCCATATTTTAGGTAAGTTTTGAGGGCGGCATCGGCTAGGGCTTGGCCAGTAATTGGGCTTTTTTGGCCCTTGCCATATTTGGCCATTTTTTCGTCAATATACTTTTGCGCCAAGGCCGCATAATCTGCAAAATAATCTTTTTCGGCCGCGGTCAAGCTGCCTTTGTCGACCACCACCTGCGAGCGCTCCTTCATAAAGTCATCAAAACTCCAACGCTTGTTCGGATCTACCTCAAATTGTGGTTCTCGGCCCAGTTCTTCTTTAGTTTCTTCTGTGCTGCTTGTGGCTGCCGAAGAAGCCGCCAAAGCTTTATCCAAACGCTGGTTAATTCGGCCCATTAAGGCCTCAATTTCCGAAATCACTTCTTGCTCCTGAGCGTCAATTTTTCCATCGCTCATAAACAACTTTTGCAAACTGCTAAGCTTGCTTTCATAATCTTTTAGTACTGCTTGTAGCTTTTCAACTTGATTCATAAGAGGATTGTATTTTGGCAAATAATATTGGGGACAAAAAAATACAGAAAGTAAAAAGCCAAGACAAGCTAAGCCCCTCTTTTTTAGGATAAAGCAGTTTTCTATTGTTTTTTTAAACAAGTTCTTTTATTTTGATAAATTTTGAACTTCGGCAAGGATAAATTCCTTTTTGGGCCGCCTGCCTAAGGGCTATAGGCAGGCATTGGCCCCCAGAACTCATTTATTTATCTTTTTCCCAATCGGTATTGTACATATCATACTCATAAGAGAGGTCCAAATCGCTCAAAATCATCTCCAGAAGTTCGTCATCTTTAGGATCATAGCCCGTTTTCAGATTATAGCCATACCAAGAGGCCATGCTTTGCCATTTGACGGCGGTCCAACGGCCTCTAAAATTCCGAATAACCTGATAAAAAGGCTGTTCCAGCTCTCTTTCGACCATCTTAATCAAGATATAGCCCTGCGATTTGGTCAGTTTTTTTAGCTGTGCCTCATATTCTGGAGTCAGTTCTTTTTGGTATTGCTTAATATATTTCTTCTTTTTTCGGCGGCTCATCCCTCTGGTCTCCTCTTCCATTTGCCGATGCAAACGAACGGCTTCTAGGGCCAGCGGAAAAACTTTTGCCGCATAATGCCGCCACTGATGATAGCGTCGACGCTCTTCTCGGTTTTCAAAATTTCGTTTTCGGCTCACTTGCACATCAATGCCGCTAATGGTGGGCAGGGTGTCTCCATCAATAATCAGAATGGGAATAATTTCGCCATTAAAGGTAGTGGTTCCAAAATATTCCCCTTCTCGAATCAGGCTATCTTGCTGTCCCTGAGCCCCTAAACTAAGGCCCAAAAAGGGCAAGATATATAGTAGTTTACGCATAATTTAGCTGTTTAAGCAGTTCATTAGGGCCAATTTTATGCCCAAAAAAAGCCGACAGTTTTTGCTGCCGACTTTTAAGATAATATTTATTTTTTGGGGCTGCCCCTCGCCTATCGGCTCGGGTCGGGCTGTGTCGTGGCTCGCAGGTCTGCTCGGCCCTGCGCAAAATTTCGCTACGCTCATTTTGCTAGGTCTGCGGCTGCGCCGCACCACTTTCCATCCCTCAGCCGTCGGGCCTTCGGCCCTCTAGGACCAAAAGCTTAGCCCTTGCAGGCGGCATCTAGTTGGCAGCCAATGGCAAATTGCAAAGTCTGCAAACCCAAACCTCTAGCATCCCGATTGCTAAATCCTTTTTGGATGAAGTAATCTTCTAGCTCTCTGAGGCTATTATAATAAGCTACTTTTAGGCTTTTGTAGTTATTGGCCTGTAGCGGAGCGCCTTGTTTCCAGCTATTTAGTTGCTGCCAAACGCCATTGTTCCAAGCCTCTAGGGATTTCATTTGCTCATATTCTAATCCTCTGGGAAAAGCATAAAGCAAATTGAGTTGGGCCAAATCTTGGCTTTTTTTACCGCCCGACAAATCCTCGGTCATGGCCAAAAGCAGTTGCATAGCCGGCAGGCTCAAAAAGCTGCCGCAATCGCTAGAAATTTGGTAATCATCTCGCTCATTGTTCCAGTAAGGGGCAAAAGCCTCGGCAGCTAGTTGGGGGTGGCGGCGGAAAAACCAGCAGGGTACATCAGGCTCGTCTTTTACGGCCTCATGAATGGCCCGCAAATGCTGAATCAGCTGGCGAATATCGTTATAAGCATATTGCTGGCTAAAATCGTAGCGGGTTTTCTGACGATAATTGACAAAGACCTGCCCAATAGCGGCCTGCATCAGTTGGTTGATGGTTGCATCGGCATTTTTAATCACTAGATCGCCATTGCGGTACATATAGGCTCGGTACACCTTGGCCAAGGGGTGCTTAAACTGCTTGAGGCCCGCTTCGGCTTGTACGGGATCTTGGTCAATTAGGTTGAGGTAATATTGCAGGCTATACTTTTCTACCTCTTCCTTAAAGAAATTATCTTGGCTGAGGAGTTGGTATTTTTGGACCGTTCTATCTTTTTGCATAAAAGCCAAAAGCGATTTTTCGGTATTGGGGCCCCATTGTCCATCAATTTTTTCCTGATAATCGCCAGTTTGGTTAAGGGCCAACTGCAAGCTTTTTACCGTAGGGCGAACCGCTGTTTTTTTACCATAACTCTTTGACTTTTGGCGCTCAAAATTGCTGAGCGGGTGCAAAGCTTTTTCGCTTACTCTGCGCACAATCATATCTTGGCGGCCGCCTTTGGCCTGAATGGTTTTCAGGGCCGCATCGGCTTCGGCTTGGCTGTAGTAAGGGCCAGCGGCAATCCGTAATTTTTTGGCCGAAAGCTGCAGGCTGAGTTGGGGCGTTAGGCGTTCCCAATCGGGCCAATAGACATCTTCGTTTTGGTCCAAGGTGGCCATTTGCACAATAAAAACGGCATCTTGCTCCAAGATGGCTCTCCTTTGGATGAAAGCATCTTTATAGCCTCTAGCTTTTACGGCATCCAGCTTCTTTTTGGCTGCATTATAATTGCTATAGGTTCCCATAAGCACCTGATAAAGGCCCGTGGGTTGCATTTCGGCAAAGAGGTAGCCTTGGCTGTGCACCTTAGAAAAATCTTTGTAGTCGGGATTGGCATAGGTGGCCAACTGAACAAAGTAAATGTTTTGTTGCAGCTGCTGCCCCCAAAGCGGGAGCGTCATAAAAGCAGCCATTAAAAAGGGTAATAAGCGCATACTATATAATTATATGATAAGAATGGGGAAAGAGCTCCCGATTGAGTTCATCCAAAAATAGAAGACTCTGAAAAAAAATTCAGTTATTGCGGGCAGTTTATCCAAAAAAAGTAGGCTGGGCCATTTTTTCGACGAAAAGCGGGGGCCCTACTCTATCTAGAAAATAATTTACTTAATCGAAAAAAGGCGTCTAGCTTTTTCTTTTGAAGTATTATGAGTTAGAAAAGCTGCTTGGGCTAGCGGGCTGGTCTTTGGCCTAGCGATGCGGCGGGGTGGCCGTTAGGCCAGACCGAGCCAGCGAAGCTGGCGAAGGGCCGAGCAGACCTGCGAGCCCCAAAGCGTAGCGCCTGCCGCAGGCAGGAGGCCCCAAAATATAAAAATCATTAAACCCTTTATACTATGAAAAAATTACTTTTAGCCCTTGGTTTTTGTGGCCTTGCCTGGCAAGCCCAGGCCCAAGCGCCTTCTTTAAGCTACCATTATAAGGTAGATTTGAATGCGGTCAAGGACGATAAATTGACCGTGAGTTTGGAGCCCAAGGATTTTAATGCCCAGGGAGAACTGCGTTTTTATTTGCCCAAAATGGTGCCCGGCACCTATAGCATTTATGATTTTGGCCGTTTTGTGTCTAACTTTAAGGCCTTGGATGCCAATGGAAAAGAGTTGGCGGTGCAGCATCCTGACGACAACAGTTGGGTCATTGCTGAGGGCGCAAAACTGGCTCGAATTGAGTACCAGGTGGAAGACAGTTGGGATACGGAGCAGGAAAATGTTGTTTTTGAGCCTGCGGGGACCAATATTGATGCAGAAAATGAAGTTTTCGTTTTCAACAACCACGGTATTTTTGGCTTTTTTGACGACCAAGAGCGTCGTCCCTTTACCATTGAGATTGACCGTCCGAAAAACTTATTTGGCGGCACCTCTATGGAAAGAGTGGCTGGCGATGAGGACAGCGATATTTTTCGGGTAGCCGATTATCATAAATTGGTGGATGCGCCCATTATGTATGCCGAGGCTGATACGGCCATTATTAAAGTAGGCGATGCCGATGTTTTGATTCAGACCTACTCGCCTACGGGCATGGTAAAATCTAAGGATTTGGTGCAGGAAATCCAGCCTATTTTGGAATCTCAGCGGGCCTATTTGGGCGGCAAACTGCCTGTGGACCACTACGCATTTTTGATTTTCTTGAATGAAGGTGGTGAAAGCTTTTTGTCGGGTTCTGCTGGAGCGCTAGAGCACTCTTACTCTTCTTTTTACTGTTTATTTGAGGGCGAATCTGGCGATATTGCCCAAACGGTACGAGATGTAGCGGCCCATGAATTCTTTCATATTGTAACGCCTTTATCGATTCATTCGGAAGAAATTCACTACTTCAACTACATTGAGCCCGAAATGTCGGAGCACCTTTGGTTATATGAGGGCGTAACCGAATATTCGGCCCAGCATGTACAAGTTAAGCAGCGTTTAGTTTCTGCCGAGCACTTCTTGAACGAGATGTCGACCAAAATGGCTACGGCGGACTACTTCAAAAAGGATTTGCCTTTTACGGAGATGTCAAAAACTTGTTTGGATGAAAACAAAGACCAATACCCCAACGTCTATATGCAGGGCGCATTGATTGGGATGTGCATTGATTTGAAGCTCCGTATTTTGTCTAAGGGCGCTTATGGCATTCAGGAAATGATGCAAGATTTGGCCAAAAAATACGGCATTCAAAAACCCTTTAAGGATGCCGAACTATTTGATGAGATGGTGGCTGTTACAGGTTATCCAGAAATCAAAGAATTTATGCTCAAGCATGTGGCTGGCACCGAGCCATTGCCCTATGTAGAGCTAATGAAAGAGGCGGGGATTGAGTACAGCGATCAGGGATTTCGGACCGAGCTTTCGCTTTTGGGTTTCAATCCCAACGGAGGCATTGGCTTCAATCCGGAGCAAGGGCTTTTGATGGTGGCCAATGAAAAATTCATTGATGACTTTGGCAAAGAGCTCGGTTTGAAAGAAGGCGATATGCTCAAAAAATGGGATGGCGAAGAATTGACGCCCTTGAATGCGCAGCAGGTATTGACCAGCTATGCCAGCAAAGCCAAAGAAGGCTATGAATTGGAGGTCCTTGTTTTGCGAGAAGAAACATTAAGCAAACGCAAAATGCGCAAGCGCAACCGCAGAATCAAAAAGGGCAAAAAGGTAGATCCTTTAGCCATTGAGGAAGTCCTTTTGAAGGGAAAACTGAAAAAGGTAAAAGTGCCACAGGAGCATGCCCTCAATTTGCTTGAAGAAGTAAGCGCCGAGCAGCTTAAGATTCGTAAAGCATGGTTGGGCGATTACATTTTGGAAGATGATGTAGAAAAATAAGCTTGAATCCTTATCTTCGCAAAAAAATAGCGACTACTATGTTTGGAAATATTCAGGAACAACAAGAGAAAATGCGTCAGCGCCTCACGCAAATTGAGGTGAGTGCTCAGGCTGGCGGCGGGGCCATTCAGATCCGGGCCAATGCCGCTCGTCAGATTTTGGACATCAAAATTGACCCAGAGCTTTCTTTGGACGATCATGAAGAGCTAGAGGATTTGTTGCTTACGGCCATGAACCGAGTTTTGGCGGCAGCAGCAGAAAAAGAAGCGGCCGAGACGCAGAACATGCTCAAAGACATCTTGCCTCCGGGCATGGGTGATTTGGGTGGAATGTTTGGCTTCTAAGTTCGACCTAATGAAGAAAACATTTCTATTAAATTTGGCTTTATTGGTGGGCATCAACCTGCTGATAAAGCCATTTTATATTTTTGGGATCGACCTACAGGTCCAAAACCGTTTGGATGATGGGGAGTATGGCTTGTACTTTAGTTTGTTCAATTTTGCCTTTATTTTTCAGCTCCTAGCCGATTTGGGTTTGCTACAATTTAATAGTCGATTTATTTCGCAGCAAGAAAATTTGCGCTCTGCCTATTTGCCGATGCTGCTCAGTCTCAAGGCGGTTTTGGGCTTGGGTTATTTTGCCTTGGCCTTTGGGGCTGCTTTTCTGATGGGTTATGGAGAGGCGGCTTGGCAGATATTGCCCTATATTTTGCTCAATCAGTTTTTATTGAGTGGCATTTTATTTTTGCGCTCCAATTTATCGGCCATGGCCTTTTATCGGCTCGACAGTTTGCTTTCGGCCTTGGATAAATTATTGCTCATCATTTTACTATACAGTTTACTGTCCCTTGAACCTTTTGGCCCCTTCAATATTTTGCAGTTTGTGCAGGCGCAATCTGTCGGTTATGCCCTCACTTTTTTGATTTGCGCAGTTTTTTTGGCCCAAAAAGTAGAGGGGCCGTTGGCTTGGCGCATTTCGCCTAGACGGATGTACATTTTGCTCAAACAGGCCTTGCCCTATGCCTTTGTCATTTTGCTGATGACCTTATACAGCCGTATGGATGCCGTGATGATTGAGCGTTTGCTGCCTGCGGAGGAGGGAAAACTGGAGGCGGACCAATATGCTTTTGCCTATCGGTTGCTCGATGCCTTTAACATGATTGCTTATTTATTTGCGGGTTTATTGTTGCCTATGTTTTCTCGTTTGCTGCGGCCTTTGCAGCTCAAAGATTTGGGCCAATTGATGGCCACGGCTTTCCGCTGGATGAGTTTTTTATCTGTCTCGCTCAGCATTGCCCTCTTCTTTTATGCCGAGGAGCTCGCCCCCGCCCTTTATGAAAGTAGCCATAGCCAGACCCCGCTATTGCTCCAAATTTTATTGTTTTCCGCCAATGCTGCTGGACTCATCTATATTTTTGGTCCTTTTCTCACGGCGGCGGCTCGTCTCAAGGGGATGAATATCTTTTTTGCCTTTGGGGTAGTGCTCAATTTTGGCCTCAATCTGCTCTGGATTCCAACTTATGGGGCTTTGGGAGCGGCTGTAGCCACCCTAATCACGCAATTTTTCATTGCCATTACGGAGATGTTATTGAGTTTTCGCTATTTCCCGGCCTTGCGTTCCTACTTCTCTTTGGCCTTATTTTTCCGCTTCATTTTGGGCAGTGCATTGAGTTTCGGCATTTTTTACGGCAGTCAATTTTTGCCCCTTATTTTTTGGTTCAAGATTTTATTGGCGGGCGCAGCCTCTCTTTTAAGCGCCTTTTTGATTGGCCAACTTTCTTTTCGGGAACTTCTCGAATTGCGGAAATAGTTTTTTGGGGCCTGCCGCCTTTGGCGGCCGGGCCCTTACAGGGCTCGCAGGTCTGCTCGGCCCTGCGCCAGCAAGCTGGCTGGGTCTGCCGCTGCGCGGCCCCCTTTCAGGCCCCTAGGCCAAGTCGCTTCGCTCCTTTGCGGCGGCTTCGCCGCCTGCTAGCTGTGGCTGCAGGTTGAAACCAGCAGCCATACAACAACCCTATTCTATATCTATAGTGCGAAGAGGATTAAAATCCTCTACCGCTTTGAACAAGGGTTGTTTTTCTTCGGTAGTTTGATTTTCTTTTTTTCTCCCCCATAAATTTCATGGAAACGCTAGGGCCAAGGCCCTAGGCTATTGAAAAAATCGTCATCCCCTCATTCGAGGGGATTTTTCTGTTCCACTAGGCTCCATCAGCAAACAAGGGCTTTAGCCCGACAGTTTGCATAGCCCCACAACCATGGGCTTCAGCCCATGGAACCAAAACCAACTAGTTCTTAAAAGGCTTATTCTCTATTCTCTCTCCCCTCCCTTTCAATCTTACAAGAAAAAGTTGAGGGACTAACAGGCGGCTATCCTTACCGCCCTGGGCTGAAGCCCAGGGTTGCTGACTTTAGCGAACTAGCGGACTAAAGTCCTTGTTCGCTTTCATTGCTTCTAAGGGCCCAAAACTGCCCAGCCGCCGAAGAAAACCGCCCAAAGAAAAAAGACAGCTGAGCGGCCACAACAAGCCCTTTAGGGCGCAGTTCGACGACCAACGGGAGTAACCGATGGTAGGCAGTGCGGCAAAGCCGCAGACCAAGCAAAAACTTGTTTTTTGCGCAGGGCCGAGCGACCCGACCAACGGGAGCCGACGCAGCGAAGCAAGTAACAGCGAGCTGCCGAACGTAGCGCCCGCCAAAGGCGGGAGGCCCCCAAAATTTCAACCTACTTGAGACCAAATGTATAGATAAAATCACCTTCAATATACTGCCAGCCCAGCTTGGCGCAATCAGAAGGATTCTTTTTAGCGGCATAATCTATTCTGTAAATCCCTTTTTTCTTGGAGTAAAAAACATACCGCTTCAACACACACAAATCTTCGTAGCGGCGATCCTCAGATAGGGCTTGATGTCTATGATGTGTTTTTTGCTCTATAACAAATAGCGTATCTCCATTATTTTCAAGTGTAGACTGTAGTTTTGAATCAAGATTTCCAGAATTCAATCTAAAATTATACGTTTCCTCAAAAAAGGTACAACTATCGCAGCTTAAATCTGCAATAGCCGAATAGAACTCCACCTTTAGCAGTCTATCATAAAACAACACAAAAAGTGTATCATTTCTCAAACCTGTAAGAAGGGCCCCAGTTTTTATGTTTTCTACTTTAGAAAAAAACTTATTGCCCTTAGGAGGCTCCCAGTTTTGCCCCTGACAAATAGCAATTTGAAAGCAAAAAAATATTGCCCATATTATCAGCTTAGGTTCTACCTTCATAGTTAAATGTCAATTTTGCTGCCTACTTTTATAACTTTTTCATCTAACCTAAAGGTTAGGGCGATCTATTTGGACCTTTGCAGCTTAGCTCTGCAGTAGTTTTTGAATATCGAGCTCAAAATTAGAGTCAAAGTTGTATTTTATAATATTTTGAACAACCTCCCAACTATCACAGCGACGAGTTCTTCCATCATACAGAAGGATTAAGCCAATATTGTGTTCTTGATAATCAATAACTTTGAACTCTCCATGATTGCCAACTATGCCTAAAGAATAACGTACTCCTTTTATTTTTGAGAAGGATTTGTATAAATCAAAAAAGGCCTTCAACTGCTGTTCTTCATCCTCAAACTTTTGTTTTAAGATCGTTCTCCAGCCATAAGCTGAGTTTATTCCAGGCCCTAATTTCACGCTAACCCATTCATGAAATAAGTCAAAAAATAAATCAGAAGTAGAAATATTCTCTTCGCATACTTTAGCCACAGAACCTCGTCCTGTTAAAAAACCTGCTATATAATTACCTAAAGAGTCTAGAGAAACTGGATAAAAATACATCCAAGGTCGTTGTTCGATGTACGAAAGAAGTTGATGTAAGGTCATTTTGTTTTTTATTTAAAGATTAAAAGTGGGCACTAAAGATAGACATAATAGATAGCCGCTCCGCATTTTTTGCCCCAAAGGTATGTCCATTTTGCTAATCAAAGGGAAGGCTAGATTCCTTGATGATGATTTCAACACAACTAGCTAATTCAGCTCCAGCATAGATAGTATGAAGATGCTTTTTATTGTTTTTATCGATACCAATAATTTCCCAAAATGGCCGCCTTAGAGGTTCCTCTTGAACGGATGCTAACTCCCAAAACTGAGCATTCATAAAGCGTTTAAAATGATCGGGGGGAATAAAAAAACTATCTTTTACACTATAAACGATAAGGTAATCTTTAGCGCCCTCATACTCATCAGAGGCCCAAGAATAGAGACTATCATAATCCTTACCCGCTAATTGAAGTCCACTAAAGCAGGCTCTGTAAAGATCATACTCTATTTTCGTATAAAAAAACGTGTCCTTTCTAAATTGGGCCAACAGTTTATAAGAGTGATGAGGACTATATTCGCTATTGAGGACATTTAGCACCCAATAATTTTGTTCATTTAGGTTACTAAATGTATCACAGTCTACTCCTTGCAGGCCCAAATGCAGCAGCATCTTACAACTCATCCGATAATAGCCCTCTAGCTTATTGAGCTGCTCCAACTGCCTAACGGAATCTTCCTGCCCTGGCTTCTCCTCCGACTTTTCAGAAACTTCAGCCACGCAAGCCAAGAGGAGAATCAATGGCAAGAATAAACAGAAAACAAATTTCATCATTAAGTTACTTTTGATCTAAATATTTCAGTCTATACCTTTTATGCTTAATGCTTCTGGACTAAAAAGTTACGAAGCCTATAGCACTCCATTAAGTCTACTATTTTTTTGAATCCTTCCGCTGCTCGGCCTTCTGCTGCAGCTGAAAACCTATGGCAAAGCCTTCAACAACCTAATCCTTTAGTTTGTATAAAACTATTTTTTTAGAGTAGTTCAGGCCAGTTCTTCTGATCACAATTTTTCCTTTCCTGTTATTTACCTTTAGGAGCTCTATATTTGTAAGAAAACAGTAGTCCCAATTGTACATTGTTATGGTTAAATCCTCCTGAGGATAGGCCCTTAAATCAATAGTAAAAGCTAGCTCTTCTATAGAAGAAGTCGAACTTATAATGAGTTTTTTTGGAGCCTCCTTTCTAAGAAAGGAAACTGTATTATTTCTTCCCACTTCAGAACTATCAGTAATCAGACGGGTACTTATCTTGCATTTAGTTACTCTTGATGTCAATTGCTCTAAAGACAGACTATCTACTACTTCATAAAGAGGAATACCCAGCTCTTCAAACACAAAAGACAGACGAATACTATCTGAATGCTTAGCGCTTTGAGTTGTTAATACAAAAGCTCTATTCTTCTCATGGTTAAAGCTAGCTCGCTTCTTATCTACTCTTATCGTTCCTTCTATTAAGCAAGGGTCCATAAGATCAAAACGGCAAGAAAAGCTATCATTTTCTTTTACTTCTAAAAGAACATATGGTAGTGCATTGCTACTATAACGTCCCGGTACAAGTTTTTGATACGCACAAGAAGTTGCCAACAGACAGCAGCTAATCAAAGCTATACTGATGCACAGATATTTCATTTAATTGCTTGTTTTATCGGAACAGCAGTCAATCTCGACCTTAAATTTATATCTATTCAGATGTTGCTTTTAAGGGTTTTGGTGGGCATGCTATCCATATTTTTTTGGGGCCTGCCGCCTGCGGCGGCCGGGCCCTTGCAGGGCTCGCAAGTCTGCTCGGCCCTGCGCCAGCAAGCTGGCTGGGTCTGCCGCTGCGCGGCCCCCTTTCAGGCCCCTAGGCCAAGTCGCTTCGCTCCTTTGCGGCGGCTTCGCCGCCTGCTAGCTGTGGCTGCAGGTTGAAACCAGCAGCCATACAACAACCCTATTCTATATCTATAGTGCGAAGAGGATTAAAATCCTCTACCGCTTTGAACAAGGGTTGTTTTTCTTCGGTAGTTTGATTTTCTTTTTTTCTCCCCCATAAATTTCATGGAAACGCTAGGGCCAAGGCCCTAGGCTATTGAAAAAATTGTCATCCCCTCATTCGAGGGGATTTTTCTTTGCGGTTGTGGTTGGACGGTTGTTGTTTTTGAGGAGCGAACCTTTTCCATTTTTATAGCAAACAAGGGCTTTAGCCCGCCAGTTTGCATAGCCCCACAAGCATGGGCTTCAGCCCATGGACCCAAAACCAACTAGTTCTTAAAAGGCTTATTCTCTATTCTCTCTCCCCTCCCTTTCAATCTTACAAGAAAAAGTTGAGGGACTAATAAAGCTATCTGCCTGCTCTGCTGCCTAGGGACAAGCCCCTAGGCTAGCTTTTTCAGACAGCCCTCTGCGAGGGCCTTTGGATATGGCCCTTCTCTGCAATCACAACAGAGCAAAGCCGTAAATCATAATTTGAGGCCCTTTAGGGCTGACTCCATTAGGTTAGCCTAGGGGCTTGTCCCTAGGCGATGAATGGCAGGCGGCAAAGCCGCCATGGCCGAAGGCCAAACGGCCTAGCGATGGTAGGCAGTGCGGCAAAGCCGCAGACCCAGCAAAAACTTGTTTTTTGCGCAGGGCCGAGCGAGCAGCGAGCTGCCGAACGTAGCGCCGACGAGCGCAGCGAGGCGGAGGCCCCAAAAAAAAGGAGAAAAAGCCAAGCTTCTTCTCCTCTTTCGCCCGCTTATTGCGCAGGGGGATTGGGTGGGGTGTCCTGATCTGGATCAGGATCTTCAGTGTAATTTTTCATAGAAATTGTGTTTTTGTTAAAAAATTAGGTTGTTTAGTTTGGTTAGCTTTATGTCTAGTTATTTAGGCTACTCATCCTCTGGATTATTTTTTTCCATACTGCTGCTAAAGGCCGCGATATCCATCCCCGGATAAAATTGCGCCATCTCCTGCAGGCAATCCTCCACCTTGTCCAAGGCGCCAGTCACTTTATACAATTTTGTCTGCATCCGCAGGCCTTCAACGCTCAACTGATGGCGATTGGCTTGCTCGCAAAAAAAGAGCGCGCCCTCATGCAAACCCAAAGCATAAAAATCTTGGGCCTTCTCCAGAAAAATGCGGTCCTGGCTCATCTGGGGCAACTGCAAACTGTTGTGATAGCTGCACCAAGCCTGGGCCGCCGCCAAATCTTGTTTTAGGTCCTGCAAAAGCTGCGCATATTCCGACATATAGCCGATCGGATCTGCCGCCTTTTCGGTCAAGGTTTTTAAATAGGGAAGTGCTTTTTCGCCCTCTCCAAAAGCAATATACAAGCGGCAAAGCAGCTCAAAACAGTCCTCCTCAAATTCGGTGTTACAAATTGGCGATAAGAGGGAAATTCCCTGCAGATATTCGCCTTCTTCCAAGGCAATGGCCGCCAAAAAATAGCAGCTTTCTGCGGTGGGGATCGCCAAATTCTCGAGTAAAATTTTGGCCTTGGGCAGATCTTCTTCCAACAAAAAAAGTAACTTGGCTTGGGCCAAATCGGCCTGTTCATCGCCCTGCCCCTGCTCATAATAATGAAGCGCCAAATCATAGCGCCCCTCTTCTTCCATCAATTGGCCAAATAAAAAATACAGCCGCCCTTTTTCAGCAGAACGCTTTTGGCCCAACTGCAAACAACGCTTGGCATTCAAGTAGTTAGGTGATTCTTTTTCGAGTTCCACCTTCACCCAGTAATAATATGGCGCCGAGCTTTTTGCTCCTGCAGCCATTAATTTTTCGGCTAATTCCTGACAAGCCGTCAGCTCATCTAGCTCAAATAGCTCGGTTAATAAGGTCTCATTTTTTTTCATGCTGTCTCTTTGCCCCATGCTAAAGCATGAGTTTGGGAAAAAATCTTTTGGGAAAACTACGCCCTCCAATTAAAACCATTTTCAACTTGCGCCTCCACTCTTGGCATAGCTGTTAAAACATTTTATTAAAGTCGGTCATCTACTAAAACATTGACTTATGCTTTAATGTCACCTAAGTCCATTTTGTGAACTTTATTTTTAAGTTTTTTTAAAAAATTTTAGGCGAACTGCATTTTTGCCATAAACTAAATAGCTATTTAGCTCTAAAATTAGTTGGATTTGATTTGAAAAACAAGCTATCAAAATCCTCACTTACAACTGATTACCAATCAGTTAGGACTATATTCTTTTTTTGGGGCCTGCCGCCTACGGCGGCCGGGCCCTTGCAGGGCTCGCAGGTCTGCTCGGCCCTGCGCCGCTTTCAGCGGCTGGGTCTGCCGCTGCGCGGCCCCCTTTCAGGCCCCTAGGCCAAGTCGCTTCGCTCCTTTGCGGCGGCTTCGCCGCCTGCTAGCTGTGGCGGCAGCTTAAAACCTACAGCCATACAACAACCCCATTCTACATCTATAGTGCGGAGAGGATTAAAATCCTCTACCGCTTTGAACAAGAGTTATTTTTCTTCGGTAGTTTGATTTTCTTTTTTTCTCCCCCATAAATTTCATAGGAACCCTAGGGCCAAGGCCCTAGGCTATCGAAAAAATCGCCATCCCCTCCTTCGAGGGGATTTTTCTTTGCCGTTGTGGTTGGACTGTTGTTTTTTTCTTGGAGCGAACCTTTTCCATTTTTATAGCGAACAAGGGCTTTAGCCATGAGTCCAAACCCGCTAGTTCCAAAAAAGGCTTCTTCTCTATTCGCTCTCTCCCCCTCCTTTCAAAACTCCCAAGAAAAAGTTGAGGGACTAATAAAGCTATCTCAATACTACCAACTCTGCTGCCTAGGGGCTTATCCCTAGGCTAGCTTTTTTCAGACAGCCCTCTAAAGAGGGCCTTTGGATATGGTCCTTCTCTGCAATAACAACAGAGCAAAACCCTACATCACAATTTGAGGCCCTTTAGGGCTGACTCCATTGGGTTAGCCTAGGGGCTTGTCCCTAGGCGATTATTGGCTGCTGCTTCGCCTGCAATGGGTTTAGTATTTATAATCCAGCAAATCAAAAGCAATAACGGATGTCGTTTCAATGCTGCTTCGCCTGCAATGGGTTTAGTATACGAGATGGAACGAGGACGACCTAAGCGGTCGAGGTTTCAATGCTGCTTCGCCTGCAATGGGTTTAGTATTTCAAGTGGCGTTTTGCCTAAGTTAGACGCAAAAAGTTTCAATGCTGCTTCGCCTGCAATGGGTTTAGTATATTTTTAAATATTTAATTGAGGGAGGGGGGGGAGGTTTCAATGCTGCTTCGCCTGCAATGGGTTTAGTATGTCCCGAATGATGTGCGTACCAGCGTGGATTGTGACGTTTCAATGCTGCTTCGCCTGCAATGGGTTTAGTATAAGGAGAATGGGTTGCTCCTAAATGGATGGTAGAGTTTCAATGCTGCTTCGCCTGCAATGGGTTTAGTATTTCAAAAAATCGCTCACTATGGGCGATATAAAACAGTTTCAATGCTGCTTCGCCTGCAATGGGTTTAGTATTAGCCATTGGGCCAATACCGAAATAGAGGCTAAAAAAGTTTCAATGCTGCTTCGCCTGCAATGGGTTTAGTATGGGATAAGATCCCTGCAGTTGGAGTGTGGAACTGTGTTTCAATGCTGCTTCGCCTGCAATGGGTTTAGTATTGCATTATATTAAACCCTTAAAGCTGTCTAAGGCAGTTTCAATGCTGCTTCGCCTGCAATGGGTTTAGTATTATGCTAAGGCTAGATTATAAATAATCCAATGCCACGGTTTCAATGCTGCTTCGCCTGCAATGGGTTTAGTATGAAGATGAGAAGTCGAACTTCTCTCTCAACGTGGAGGTTTCAATGCTGCTTCGCCTGCAATGGGTTTAGTATTTAGGAGGGTCTATTGAAGTAACCCCTAAATAGTCGTTTCAATGCTGCTTCGCCTGCAATGGGTTTAGTATTCAATGGCGAGCAGGCATTCATGCAGCTCCTCCAGCCGGTTTCAATGCTGCTTCGCCTGCAATGGGTTTAGTATTCAATGGCGAGCAGGCATTCATGCAGCTCCTCCAGCCGGTTTCAATGCTGCTTCGCCTGCAATGGGTTTAGTATCAGTTGTACGTCTATTGGATACAGCCAACATGTAGAAGTTTCAATGCTGCTTCGCCTGCAATGGGTTTAGTATCTAAAATCACAAATCTTCCGCCTTTTACTGGATAGGTTTCAATGCTGCTTCGCCTGCAATGGGTTTAGTATATCAATCCAGAGCCTTCTACTGCATTCGCATAGTAGTTTCAATGCTGCTTCGCCTGCAATGGGTTTAGTATAAGCCCATTGCCTCACTCCTGAAATGGTTCAGGAGTGTTTCAATGCTGCTTCGCCTGCAATGGGTTTAGTATTAGATGCGTATTTCTCTTATTGGAGGGAATTTGCTAGTTTCAATGCTGCTTCGCCTGCAAAGGGTTTAGTATAATTACCAACCTAAGCTAAAAATAATGACACGATGTTTCAATGCTGCTTCGCCTGCAAAGGGTTTAGTATCAAACCAAAGCAGATCAAAGCAGAAATGACACTGTTTCAATGCTGCTTCGCCTGCAAAGGGTTTAGTATAGATATGTAGAAGGGGGGAAAAGCAACCTCTATTGTTTCAATGCTGCTTCGCCTGCAAAGGGTTTAGTATCTAAAACGGGCCGTTTTATGGCCCAAATTATGGCTAGTTTCAATGCTGCTTCGCCTGCAAAGGGTTTAGTATTTTTAAAATGGGGGGCAACCTCGCAGGCTTTCAAAGGTTTCAATGCTGCTTCGCCTGCAAAGGGTTTAGTATAGGCTCAGTGCGTTGCTTATGCAGGTATGGACAAGTTTCAATGCTGCTTCGCCTGCAAAGGGTTTAGTATCCTCCACTTTGAGGTTTTTGATAAGATCTCTTATGTTTCAATGCTGCTTCGCCTGCAAAGGGTTTAGTATTAATACGTGAGTCTTGTGGAATCCCCCTAGAAGCTGTTTCAATGCTGCTTCGCCTGCAAAGGGTTTAGTATCCCTAATCAAGGGGTTCAGCGTCTTCTTTAAAGAGGTTTCAATGCTGCTTCGCCTGCAAAGGGTTTAGTATTTCTTCAGCTCTATTGTTAAATCCACCTCCAAAGTTGTTTCAATGCTGCTTCGCCTGCAAAGGGTTTAGTATATTTCAATATTATCATCATGGTCTAAAGCAATAACAGTTTCAATGCTGCTTCGCCTGCAAAGGGTTTAGTATTGTTTGAATACTTCAATAGACTACTGTTTGAAGGAAGTTTCAATGCTGCTTCGCCTGCAAAGGGTTTAGTATGGTGATGCCACTGATGGTGGTGTTATCGGGGAAAGTTTCAATGCTGCTTCGCCTGCAAAGGGTTTAGTATATTTTATTATGTCATTTTTTGATGAAAAAGAAAAGGTTTCAATGCTGCTTCGCCTGCAAAGGGTTTAGTATATAAAACCCATTCTCTTTTAATAATCCACTTATTGTTTCAATGCTGCTTCGCCTGCAAAGGGTTTAGTATAGTAGAGGTTTTATTAGCATATAAATCATTTCAGTTTCAATGCTGCTTCGCCTGCAAAGGGTTTAGTATTTTATAGACATATACTCATCGGTCTCAATACGTGTTTCAATGCTGCTTCGCCTGCAAAGGGTTTAGTATACTATTTCACCACTTAAAATGTAATCAATACCATTGTTTCAATGCTGCTTCGCCTGCAAAGGGTTTAGTATAGGAGAAGGGGTAGTTTCAGGCTGGAGCTGCTCCAGTTTCAATGCTGCTTCGCCTGCAAAGGGTTTAGTATCTGATTCGTACTCCAGAAGAATCTCCGCAAAGATGTTTCAATGCTGCTTCGCCTGCAAAGGGTTTAGTATAATGGATGTAATGTACAAGCAAGCAGATGACGAAGTTTCAATGCTGCTTCGCCTGCAAAGGGTTTAGTATAGCTTCCCTGCCAACTCCCACGCCTCAGCGGAGAGAGTTTCAATGCTGCTTCGCCTGCAAAGGGTTTAGTATACAACTAAAATTTCTTTTAGAACCTTTAAAAACTGTTTCAATGCTGCTTCGCCTGCAAAGGGTTTAGTATTCAGAGCGAGTATAAACAGGCGTTTAGGCTCTGAGCGTTTCAATGCTGCTTCGCCTGCAAAGGGTTTAGTATCAGAACAATGTAGTGTCTACTACGATAGAATTGATGTTTCAATGCTGCTTCGCCTGCAAAGGGTTTAGTATAAAAAATGATTTCATTCAAAAATTTCGAGGAATTGTTTCAATGCTGCTTCGCCTGCAAAGGGTTTAGTATAACCTCTCTCCTCATTATTAGGAGAGGGGTAAAACGTTTCAATGCTGCTTCGCCTGCAAAGGGTTTAGTATATAAAACAACCCTCAGATTCATTATGACATCTGAGGTTTCAATGCTGCTTCGCCTGCAATGGGTTTAGTATACTTAATTATGTTGACATCTGTGATTATATTGAAGAAGTTTCAATGCTGCTTCGCCTGCAAAGGGTTTAGTATTAGACAACGTAAGGATTTCTGTTTTTGCAAATGGGTTTCAATGCTGCTTCGCCTGCAAAGGGTTTAGTATTCACCATACCTAGGAATCAGGTGGTCATCATGAAGTTTCAATGCTGCTTCGCCTGCAAAGGGTTTAGTATATCTCGTTATTTAATAATCTTTTTCTTCCCGTTTTCTCATCTTCACCATACCTAGGAATCAGGTGGTCATCATGAAGTTTCAATGCTGCTTCGCCTGCAAAGGGTTTAGTATTAATTATTTAGCTCTTAATTCTTCATTTAATTTGTTTCAATGCTGCTTCGCCTGCAAAGGGTTTAGTATTCATAATCAGTGGGTCCACGGTTCGAGTCCGTGTAGTTTCAATGCTGCTTCGCCTGCAAAGGGTTTAGTATACGGCTAAGGACGGGGGGGATGTCCTTGGAGAGTAGTTTCAATGCTGCTTCGCCTGCAAAGGGTTTAGTATCAAAGGTAACGATTCAACAGTAGCTGTATTAGAACAGGTTTCAATGCTGCTTCGCCTGCAAAGGGTTTAGTATAACCAACCGAATCGGGGGGACTCGGCGGCGCCAGAGTTTCAATGCTGCTTCGCCTGCAAAGGGTTTAGTATTAGCACCCTACCGTAATTGCTGATCACTCTTACGGTAAAGTTTCAATGCTGCTTCGCCTGCAAAGGGTTTAGTATTTTTTTTATCTTCCACCATTATAGTATCTTCAAATAGTTTCAATGCTGCTTCGCCTGCAAAGGGTTTAGTATTACAGATCTCCGCAGTTGTACGTCTATTGGATACAGTTTCAATGCTGCTTCGCCTGCAAAGGGTTTAGTATTACAGATCTCCGCAGTTGTACGTCTATTGGATACAGTTTCAATGCTGCTTCGCCTGCAAAGGGTTTAGTATTAGACAGTTTTAAGTCAAACCCAAAAACTTTAGAGTTTCAATGCTGCTTCGCCTGCAAAGGGTTTAGTATAACCTGTGAAAAGAATCTTGATTACTTTCGGAGAGTTTCAATGCTGCTTCGCCTGCAAAGGGTTTAGTATGACTGTAAAGACGAACTCAATGCAAATTAGAGAAAGTTTCAATGCTGCTTCGCCTGCAAAGGGTTTAGTATCTCCTCTTTTGACAGCTTCTGTTAATATGTCAGCTGTTTCAATGCTGCTTCGCCTGCAAAGGGTTTAGTATGCTCTAACGATGGATCCCTTGTATTGCCCATAATGTTTCAATGCTGCTTCGCCTGCAAAGGGTTTAGTATTTCTAAGAAATCTTCTGGTAGATCACTACATGTTGTTTCAATGCTGCTTCGCCTGCAAAGGGTTTAGTATTGGTGCTTACCGAAAAAAAGAGGCCTACCGTGAATGTTTCAATGCTGCTTCGCCTGCAAAGGGTTTAGTATCTACTACTTTGTTTTTTAATTCTTCTAATTCACGGTTTCAATGCTGCTTCGCCTGCAAAGGGTTTAGTATTAGAAACTATATCTGTTGAAATTTTGAATGAATAGTTTCAATGCTGCTTCGCCTGCAAAGGGTTTAGTATGTAGCATCTATTTTCGGATTGAGACCTCAAGGAGGTTTCAATGCTGCTTCGCCTGCAAAGGGTTTAGTATCGAGTAAATACTCGCTTAGGATCCGACTTACGCAAGTTTCAATGCTGCTTCGCCTGCAAAGGGTTTAGTATGTAGCATCTATTTTCGGATTGAGACCTCAAGGAGGTTTCAATGCTGCTTCGCCTGCAAAGGGTTTAGTATCTTGAGCCCTTTTAGTTCTTAAGGCATTGATAGAGGTTTCAATGCTGCTTCGCCTGCAAAGGGTTTAGTATTTAAAGTAGCTTCAATTCTTTTAATTTCTTTTTGAAGTTTCAATGCTGCTTCGCCTGCAAAGGGTTTAGTATAACTTTTTTTTGTCAGACACCCCCGGGGGTCAAAAAGTTTCAATGCTGCTTCGCCTGCAAAGGGTTTAGTATAGACACCAACTCATCGCAGCCCTCTATCTTCATCTGTTTCAATGCTGCTTCGCCTGCAAAGGGTTTAGTATAGCCTAAATGGCTGTTTATACTCGCTCAGTCGAGTGTTTCAATGCTGCTTCGCCTGCAAAGGGTTTAGTATATTGTACCGAGGGAGCATTTCTCTCTCGGTCACTGGTTTCAATGCTGCTTCGCCTGCAAAGGGTTTAGTATAGACTGGTTCAGTAAACTCCCTGAAGAAGAACGTGGTTTCAATGCTGCTTCGCCTGCAAAGGGTTTAGTATGCTTTCGTTTGCTGTAGCCCAGTACATGTCTGAGGTTTCAATGCTGCTTCGCCTGCAAAGGGTTTAGTATTCGTAGGGAGGCCAATTTGGAGATGATACGCCTTTTGTTTCAATGCTGCTTCGCCTGCAAAGGGTTTAGTATACTCCCATCGTTTTCGCATCAAAGTTCTCTAGCGATGTTTCAATGCTGCTTCGCCTGCAAAGGGTTTAGTATTTAAAACGCTCTGAAATAAGTAGATTTCTCATGAGTTTCAATGCTGCTTCGCCTGCAAAGGGTTTAGTATTACACTATAGTGGATTTCCACTCTTCTGTCGAGAGGTTTCAATGCTGCTTCGCCTGCAAAGGGTTTAGTATTCCCCGACGAATTTCGAGGAAAAGAGCTTTCTGACGGTTTCAATGCTGCTTCGCCTGCAAAGGGTTTAGTATTCCCCGACGAATTTCGAGGAAAAGAGCTTTCTGACGGTTTCAATGCTGCTTCGCCTGCAAAGGGTTTAGTATTCTGCAACAAGGAAGGGCGGCTTGCTCTTAAACAGTTTCAATGCTGCTTCGCCTGCAAAGGGTTTAGTATTCAGGTTTTTCCAAACCAAGCTAGCAGCACCTGTAGTTTCAATGCTGCTTCGCCTGCAAAGGGTTTAGTATTCGGCCCGGTACATTTCTAGCAAACATCTTTTAAAAGTTTCAATGCTGCTTCGCCTGCAAAGGGTTTAGTATTTTCTCGGATCCGTGAGCTATTGCAGGAAAAAAATGTTTCAATGCTGCTTCGCCTGCAAAGGGTTTAGTATTCAGGTTTTTCCAAACCAAGCTAGCAGCACCTGTAGTTTCAATGCTGCTTCGCCTGCAAAGGGTTTAGTATTCGGCCCGGTACATTTCTAGCAAACATCTTTTAAAAGTTTCAATGCTGCTTCGCCTGCAAAGGGTTTAGTATTTTCTCGGATCCGTGAGCTATTGCAGGAAAAAAATGTTTCAATGCTGCTTCGCCTGCAAAGGGTTTAGTATAGTTTGACTCCGATATTAATAGACTTACAGATGACTGTTTCAATGCTGCTTCGCCTGCAAAGGGTTTAGTATATACGCAACTCACAGCTTGAGTAATCTCGTACAACGTTTCAATGCTGCTTCGCCTGCAAAGGGTTTAGTATGCTATTACGATTTCAAAAATGGCGTGTTCTACCACGGTTTCAATGCTGCTTCGCCTGCAAAGGGTTTAGTATTTTCCTAGGTTTTTTTATTTTTTTCTTGCAAAATGGTTTCAATGCTGCTTCGCCTGCAAAGGGTTTAGTATAAATTCTTCGTTAAACATAGCTTCGTTTTAAGGTTGTTTCAATGCTGCTTCGCCTGCAAAGGGTTTAGTATTAACTTGGACTACCCACTAGAATTAGATGAGTTGTTTCAATGCTGCTTCGCCTGCAAAGGGTTTAGTATGCTACCGTTTATGAATGTCACGGTTAAGCTTGTTGTTTCAATGCTGCTTCGCCTGCAAAGGGTTTAGTATAACTATTGTATTGCTGTGCCAACTTGAAAAGAGCAGTTTCAATGCTGCTTCGCCTGCAAAGGGTTTAGTATGCCCTAAAGCCAGCAAGGCTAAATTCCTAAGCCGTTTCAATGCTGCTTCGCCTGCAAAGGGTTTAGTATCGAGAGTTCGACCGCGAGGTCGAGTTCATTGCCAGTTTCAATGCTGCTTCGCCTGCAAAGGGTTTAGTATTCAAAGCCTTCTTCTGGACCACAAGTCTTGAGAAGTTTCAATGCTGCTTCGCCTGCAAAGGGTTTAGTATTTTAAGACCGAACACGAGGCCTTTATTTTGGGCCGTTTCAATGCTGCTTCGCCTGCAAAGGGTTTAGTATAGGTGAAGGAATGTCTCTCATTAAGAACTATAAAGTTTCAATGCTGCTTCGCCTGCAAAGGGTTTAGTATTCAATGGCAGAATCTGAAACTTTGAATAAGACTGTTTCAATGCTGCTTCGCCTGCAAAGGGTTTAGTATTTATCTGATCTCAGTTGAGAACAAAATAGAATAGTTTCAATGCTGCTTCGCCTGCAAAGGGTTTAGTATGAAAGATGATCTGGAGGAATACTTCTCCAGCATCGTTTCAATGCTGCTTCGCCTGCAAAGGGTTTAGTATTCTTTAAATAACTCGAAAGGTATTTCTGGAGATAGTTTCAATGCTGCTTCGCCTGCAAAGGGTTTAGTATCTACCTTTCTTATATTGTACTGCATATTTCTCATAGTTTCAATGCTGCTTCGCCTGCAAAGGGTTTAGTATAGCTTCTGGATAAAAAAGGAAAAAGAAAAGAAGCTGTTTCAATGCTGCTTCGCCTGCAAAGGGTTTAGTATTCTACGATCAGAAGCTTTGTTGCTTCTGATAACAGTTTCAATGCTGCTTCGCCTGCAAAGGGTTTAGTATACAGCAACTGACTTTTTAAATGGAGCATTTGTAGTGTTTCAATGCTGCTTCGCCTGCAAAGGGTTTAGTATTCGGCCCGGTACATTTCTAGCAAACATCTTTTAAAAGTTTCAATGCTGCTTCGCCTGCAAAGGGTTTAGTATATTATAATAATGTATAAATTTTAGGTGAACTAGAATGTTTCAATGCTGCTTCGCCTGCAAAGGGTTTAGTATGGCCGCCAGCTGATCAATAAATTTTTTAAAGCGGTTTCAATGCTGCTTCGCCTGCAAAGGGTTTAGTATCTTGGACCTATACCAAGATGGCACACTTGCCAGCCGTTTCAATGCTGCTTCGCCTGCAAAGGGTTTAGTATTATGTATTTTTTTAAGTTAATTATATGAAATTAACAGTTTCAATGCTGCTTCGCCTGCAAAGGGTTTAGTATAAGAATTTGGTCAAACCAAATCTCTGTTCTGGATGTTTCAATGCTGCTTCGCCTGCAAAGGGTTTAGTATTCGAGCTCTTTGATTGCTTCTACTGTGAGACGTAGTTTCAATGCTGCTTCGCCTGCAAAGGGTTTAGTATAAAGTACATTTAGATACCTTAATTGAGGCTGACAGGTTTCAATGCTGCTTCGCCTGCAAAGGGTTTAGTATAAATAATATCATTACACAAACTAATGTAAATATATTGTTTCAATGCTGCTTCGCCTGCAAAGGGTTTAGTATACACAATTTTCAGTGGAAGTTATTTTTCTGAATTGTTTCAATGCTGCTTCGCCTGCAAAGGGTTTAGTATCAGAGTCAGGGACTGGAAACCAATGCTACCAGGTTGTTTCAATGCTGCTTCGCCTGCAAAGGGTTTAGTATTCGATATGGACCGCGGCTATGCCGTTTGGTTCTAGTTTCAATGCTGCTTCGCCTGCAAAGGGTTTAGTATCTTGCTCGAAGCGGTAATTTGGGTTATCCTGCAAAGTTTCAATGCTGCTTCGCCTGCAAAGGGTTTAGTATACGCTCTGTTAAGAGAAAAGGTTGAAAAACAACCTGTTTCAATGCTGCTTCGCCTGCAAAGGGTTTAGTATTTCTGGCAAGAACCGCCTTGTTGCCAAGGTAAACAGTTTCAATGCTGCTTCGCCTGCAAAGGGTTTAGTATTCTCAAATTCTTTGAACTTCTTACCCATAATAACGTTTCAATGCTGCTTCGCCTGCAAAGGGTTTAGTATGGAGTTTCAACCCCAAAACCGAGCAAATAAAACAGTTTCAATGCTGCTTCGCCTGCAAAGGGTTTAGTATTAGTTTCGGTAACCACGGCGGGTTTTGTTCTTTCGAGTTTCAATGCTGCTTCGCCTGCAAAGGGTTTAGTATTTGTGTAGGTACGTATGTCTGGAGAGACAATAAACAGTTTCAATGCTGCTTCGCCTGCAAAGGGTTTAGTATACAAAGCTACAAAGTAAATAAGGAAGTATACTTAGTTTCAATGCTGCTTCGCCTGCAAAGGGTTTAGTATTTTTTTAGGTAGGTATTTAACAATAAGAGTGCACTGTTTCAATGCTGCTTCGCCTGCAAAGGGTTTAGTATGCACTTGACATAATCTCATTACTAGCCATTCTATAGTTTCAATGCTGCTTCGCCTGCAAAGGGTTTAGTATTGTACTTCCTGGAGGACCTGATGTAAGCCTTGCTGTTTCAATGCTGCTTCGCCTGCAAAGGGTTTAGTATACGTCATTTTTAGTTAGGGTTTCGGTAAAAGAACCGTTTCAATGCTGCTTCGCCTGCAAAGGGTTTAGTATGAGCCGTCTTCTTCGGGCTCTACTAAACTTACAAGTTTCAATGCTGCTTCGCCTGCAAAGGGTTTAGTATATAGAGTTAAAAAAGTAGTAAATGAATACATATAGTTTCAATGCTGCTTCGCCTGCAAAGGGTTTAGTATAATTTGGTTTCGAAGTCGGCTGGGCTTAAATATTCTAGTTTCAATGCTGCTTCGCCTGCAAAGGGTTTAGTATTCCGCTTTCTCGAATTATAGAGTCCCACAAAGGGAGTTTCAATGCTGCTTCGCCTGCAAAGGGTTTAGTATTCAGCTGCTTGAAGTAGCTTAACAATCTGGGCTGTTTCAATGCTGCTTCGCCTGCAAAGGGTTTAGTATGAAACAGAACTAGAAAATCTAGGGGAGATTGAAGAGTTTCAATGCTGCTTCGCCTGCAAAGGGTTTAGTATAGGCGCAAAGCCCGAAAATACAAGGAGCCTGCAGTAGTTTCAATGCTGCTTCGCCTGCAAAGGGTTTAGTATTATACAGTATGGTCAACAGGCCACCTGCCTATGGGGTTTCAATGCTGCTTCGCCTGCAAAGGGTTTAGTATTAGAAATGACTTCAAAGCTCTCTTAAAACAAGAGCTGTTTCAATGCTGCTTCGCCTGCAAAGGGTTTAGTATTGCACACGAGTACGGATAAGGAGCTGGAAGAACTGTTTCAATGCTGCTTCGCCTGCAAAGGGTTTAGTATGTTTTTAGGGCCATAGCCATCGCTTCGGCAAGGGGGTTTCAATGCTGCTTCGCCTGCAAAGGGTTTAGTATACATTTATAAACTTATAATATTCTAAAGCTGTCAGTTTCAATGCTGCTTCGCCTGCAAAGGGTTTAGTATGAACTATTCCTCCCCACTACATTGATGGAGAGGATGTTTCAATGCTGCTTCGCCTGCAAAGGGTTTAGTATAAACTTTCCATGTGTAGCTTCTACACATTCGAAGTAGTTTCAATGCTGCTTCGCCTGCAAAGGGTTTAGTATTTGATAAGATTGCTGCTGAGATTTCAATGAAGAAATGTTTCAATGCTGCTTCGCCTGCAAAGGGTTTAGTATTATATTTAATTAACTCTAAATTTATTACATTATGAGTTTCAATGCTGCTTCGCCTGCAAAGGGTTTAGTATTTGAGATGCGGATTTCATAGACTTATGAATTTATAATAGTTTCAATGCTGCTTCGCCTGCAAAGGGTTTAGTATAGGGCTGGGAACTCATATGAGAGTTTGCCAGGAATGTTTCAATGCTGCTTCGCCTGCAAAGGGTTTAGTATAAAAACAAAAGAGGCCCTAGAGGGCTCTTTTAAGTTTCAATGCTGCTTCGCCTGCAAAGGGTTTAGTATAAAAGGGTCAAAGGTTGCCAGCTTCCACGCTGAAGTTTCAATGCTGCTTCGCCTGCAAAGGGTTTAGTATTTTTTATACAGAGACTTCTGCTTCTTGGCAGTGGCGTTTCAATGCTGCTTCGCCTGCAAAGGGTTTAGTATGCAAAGCATGGTAATGCCCGAAATTAAAATTGAGGTTTCAATGCTGCTTCGCCTGCAAAGGGTTTAGTATCCATAACAGGTCAGTCAAGTGGGAAGCCTCTGCTAGTTTCAATGCTGCTTCGCCTGCAAAGGGTTTAGTATATAGAATGGGCTGAAGGCGAAAAGCTAAAAGTGACGTTTCAATGCTGCTTCGCCTGCAAAGGGTTTAGTATTCCTGTGGGGTCGTTGGTTGTCCGCTCAAGTCGGGTTTCAATGCTGCTTCGCCTGCAAAGGGTTTAGTATTGGCCAATATTTACCAAACCTACTAACTGAGAAATGTTTCAATGCTGCTTCGCCTGCAAAGGGTTTAGTATAGCAAAACTATCATATAATTCAAAAAGCCATAAGAACGCTTTCACCGACATTAGAGCCACCAAACTCTAAAATATACCGCAAAGCTCCCAAATGCTCTTTTTTCATTTTAAGAAAGTTTTAAGATTTGGATTTTCCCACTATCTAAAGACATTTCCTGCTCACAATATAAAACTTATCTCCTATACTTCCTAATTTAATTTTGGCCCCTTTTTCCGCGACCTACAGGCGGCAAAGCCGCCGCAGGCCGAAGGCCAAACGGCCTAGCGATGTGCAGGGGTGGCCGAAGGCCAGACCGAAGGCGAAACGAAGTGAAGCCTGAAGGGCCGAGCAGACCTGCGAGCCCCGAAACGTAGCGCCGCAAGGCCGCAGGCCGCAGCGGAGGCCCCTCCCCCAGTCCTTAACAGTAATTTGATTTTATAAGCCAAAGAGCCAGCAAAAAAACCGTATTTTTGCCCCCATTACCGCTTGTCTAAATCCGTACGATATGAAAAATATTATGACCAAGTATATCTTTGTTACAGGTGGAGTGAGCTCCTCTTTGGGCAAAGGGATTATTGCCGCCTCCGTGGGTAAACTCCTGCAAGCTAGGGGCTTTTCAGTGACAATCCTGAAATTAGACCCCTATATCAATGTGGACCCCGGTACCCTGAACCCCTACGAACATGGCGAATGCTATGTGACCGAAGATGGGGCCGAAACGGACCTCGATCTCGGCCATTACGAACGCTTCCTTAACCAAAATAGCTCGCAGGCCAATAATGTGACCACGGGCAGAATTTACCAAAGCGTGATTAACCGAGAAAGAGCTGGCGATTATCTGGGCAAAACGGTGCAGGTGGTCCCCCATATTACTAATGAAATTAAACGCAATATCATGGCCCTAGCCAATCAGGGTAATTACGATATTGTCTTGGTCGAAATTGGTGGCACGGTGGGCGATATTGAGTCTCTGCCCTATGTGGAAGCGATGCGGCAAATGCGCTGGGAACTCGGTCGAGAAAACTGCCTGACGGTCCACCTCACTTTGGTCCCTTACCTTCGTGCAGCCGGCGAACTGAAAACAAAACCCACCCAACATTCGGTCAAAGAATTACTCGGCTCAGGTATCCAACCCGATATTCTGGTCTGCCGAACCGAGCATCCGCTCAGTATGGAAATCAAACGGAAATTGGCCCTCTTTTGCAACCTCGATGCCCCCTCGGTGATTGAGGCCCGCGATGCCAAAAGTATTTATGATGTGCCCATGCTGATGCTCAAGGAAAAACTGGATAGCAATATTCTCACAAAGCTTCGCTTGTTAGACCGACATGAGCCCAAATTAGACCGCTGGAAGCGCTTTTTGGGCCAACTCAAAAATCCTATGCATGAAATCGAAATTGGGCTGGTAGGCAAATATATCGAGCTCCAAGATGCCTATAAATCGATTCATGAGGCCTTTATTCATGCCGGCGTGAGCAATGAATGTAAGGTGCATATTCGCCATATTCACTCGGCCCATATCAATGAAAGTACGGTGGCCCAAGAACTCAAGGGACTATCTGCCGTGCTGGTGGCCCCAGGCTTTGGCGAAAGAGGGGTTGAAGGAAAAATTACGGCCATTCGCTATCTGCGAGAAAATAATATCCCTTTTCTGGGCATCTGTCTGGGCATGCAATGCGCCGTGATTGAGTTTGCCCGTCATGTTTTGGGCCTCCAACAAGCCAATTCTACCGAAATGCAGGCCCAAACGCCCGAGCCCGTAATTTCCCTAATGGAGGAACAAGAAAGTATTGAGAATTTGGGCGGCAGCATGCGCCTAGGCGCCTACCCCTGCCAGCTCCAAGAAGGTAGCAAAATGGCCCAAATCTATGGCCAAAAAGAGATTTCTGAACGCCATCGCCACCGCTATGAGTTCAATAATAATTATCTGCAAGCCTTTGAGGAGGCCGGCCTGATCGCCTCTGGTCGCAACCCAGAAACTGGACTAGTGGAGGCCGTAGAACTCAAAAACCACCCCTGGTTTTTGGCCGTTCAATTTCATCCCGAATATAAAAGTCGAGTAGAAAGTCCCCACCCAATTTTTATCGATTTTATCCGCGCAGCCCTAGCCTATAAGGAAAGCGAAGCCTAATTTATAGGTCCCCAAAAATAGAAAAAGGAGTTGTAGCCCGCTGGCTGCAACTCCTTTCTTTTAGCGCTTTAATCGCTTATTTTGTTTCTGTCGTTACTACATCGGCCTTGATGGTCAGACGAGTTTGAGCAGGGTTGGTGTTGGCGGTTAGTGTCACAAATTTAGTTTGTGCACCTTTCTTGCCTGCAGAGTTAAACTCTACTTCAATTTCGCCAGATTCACCTGGAGCAATAGGCTCTTTAGGGTACTGAGGCACAGTACAACCGCAAGATCCTTTGGCATTGGTGATCGTCAAGGGCTTGTCGCCATCATTAGTAAACTTAAAAGTATGTGTCACTTTTTCGCCTTGCTTAATGGTGCCAAAATCAAAGGCATCCTCGGCAAACTTCATAGTTGTGGCCAAAGCGGGGTCTACGGCTTCTTGTGGGTTGCCAGACTGTTGAGCCTGGATGGATTGAGTGGGTTGCGTTCCAGTAGGTCCTACTGTGTTGTTATTCTGAACAGCAACATCGGTTTTGGTTGCTTCCACCTCGGCGGCAGAAACTCCTCCGCCACACTGCATAAAGGTAAACGCCATCAAGCCAATGAATGCAAAGCTGAGAAATTGGGCTGCAAATCTTTTCATCTTCTAAAGAGAAATTTTGGTTAAAGTAATCTGTCCGCAAATCCTGCGGATAACAAAAGTACAGCTTTCATCGCAAAATGAGAAAAGCCAATCTTTAAAAGAAACTTAAGAACGAAAAGTTTAGTTCTTTCCGCCCCTTCTCTTAAGGTATGGGCTAAAAGCTTCCTCCATTTTGGGAAGGTAATCAATAAAGAAACGATTTGCTTTTGGCCAATCTTCTTCACGCCCTAAACTAACGCCCTTCAAATCAAAGCGAATACAACTCTTTTTGTTGTCTGCCATCTCTTGCCAAACCAAAGGCTGCCCAAATACTGCCTCTATTTCTTCCTTATACCCAAATAGCTTTCTAAATATCTCCTTGTTTCTTGTCTTCTCTGCGCCAGTAATAGAAACCTCGATTCGAGCTTCGTCTTTTGTCATGATTAAGCTATAATACACACTAGTCGTTCCGGCTCCACAACTCAGCCAATGATCCTTAGACGGAGATACCCGCTGAAAAAGAGTCGTATCCTTTATTTGAGGTAATAGTTGCGTCCAGTATTTCTTCCGCATAAAAAAGCGGTCCTTCTTTGTCGCTGCTATTTTTTCTCCCAACTCTTGCTTATCCCGATACTTAAGGAGTAAAGCATCTTCTAGACCAAATAAAGGCAGTAAGCTCTTGAGGGTAGTAAACTTACTATTGCTATCTGAGTTTGTCTCTACATAATAGGAACCGACAAGCAATTGTGGAGCCCGAAAATCCTCAGCCCGTTCACTAACTTTAAGCCGATCTGGCTGACTCAAAAGCAAAGCAGCATTCCTTTCATATAACGCTCGCAAAACATACAGATACATCTGCGTAAATCGGCCTTCTTCTACTTTCTCCCCCTCAAAGATGAAATAGGCCAATTTCTTGTTCTTGGGCAAACTCGCCTCCATGATATGAAGCTCTGGCTCTAAAAACTCCTCCTTAACCTCTACTTCTGGATAAGGCCATATCTCTAAAAAACGCTCGGTAATAATAACTGTCCGCTCTTGATAGGCCTGTATATCCCAAGAAGATAAACTACTCAAGTATTTATTTAACCACAAACGACTATACTGATAACCCTGCTCTTTCCCCTGAATATTCATCTCTTTTTTTGCCCTAAAGGTTTTATTCCCCAAAGCCCCATTATTTCCCGATAAGGTCAAATTCCCTATCGTATGCAAATAACGATGCTCAAAGGCTTGTATGTCCTCTTCAGCTAGTTCTTTTCGCCAATCTTCACTAAGCTTCTGCGGAAAAATATGCTCTACACTAATGCGCTCATCTCTAGTGTCTACATATTCTCTGTTGTTATAGTTTTCTAACTTCTCAAAAAGATAGTTTCTCTTTCTCGCTGTTATATGATAAAGATCTCGATCCTTCAAGGCCTGCCTCAATTCCGCATCCAAAGGAAAACGCCCAGCGCCCCGCTTTTTCAAGATAGCCTGATAAATAGAATTTAAATAGTCCTCACTATCCACCTCTGCATATAAAACCATGAAAATCTTATTCAAGGCACTAGTAGGCAAACCCATAATAAACCGACGCCAGACATATGCCTGCAAAAACTGAAGGATCGCAATCAAATCTAACTTAGAAATCACCCCATTTTCCTTATCCTCAAAAAGCTGCAATAAAAAAGGATATACTACATTAACATCCAGTTGGTTAATGTACTCTAACTCCTGCCGAATGTCTTTATCTCGCTCTGCTCTCGGATTGATAAACAAATGATAATGATATGATAAGCTCTTGATCTGCTCCAAATCGTTCCAGTATTCCTCCCCCTTCTTATCCTGACACTGCTCTTTAAAGGTCTGATATACCTTAGATTTCTTGGGAATCGTCTTGTTCTTTAAGGTCAAGTAATCCCGAATAAAAGCCGAAACCATAGATTTATCCTCGCCCCAGTTTCTAGCATTCTCCTCTATCGGATACCAAATCCGCTTATAAACCCGCGCCTGCTCTTTAGGATCCAAATCCATCAATATGTAGTTCCGAATCAAATCAGACTGCGAAAGATCTAAACCCGTAGAGTTCAAACTCTCAAAGATCCGCTGTGGATCATCTTTCCCCCGCTCCAAAGCAATCTCTACAAAGATCAAGCGTTTCAAACCCTGCTCGATCAACTGAAAGTTGTCTTTATTGACCAGCCCCTTAAAAAAACGGTAGTTTTCCAGGACCTTAGCCCCCCCCTCTACCTTATCCTCCTCCCCCAAAAGTATCGCCTCAAAAGCAAGCGCATTCTTATCCGTTTGCTTCAATTTCAATTTGTAGTTCTCCTCTTCCGCATACTCATTACACAAATAACTATTGTAAATTCTAGCCGCATCCCGCTGCTGACCACTCTCCAAAGCAAAACGATACAAGGCCACCAACAAAATATTTAAAGTCGTCAGACGCTGCTGACCATCAATTATCACCAGCTCACTAATCTCACTACTACTAAATAAGCCATCATAAATAAACACAATACTCCCTATAAAATGAGAGCTGCGATGATGACTGACCACATCTATAATGTCCTTAAATAAATCGGAACACTCCTTCTGCCCCCAATCGTAATTCCGCTGATAAATAGGAATAACAAACTGTATGTCCCGCTTTTTCAAAAAGCTGACTACCTGCAATTCTTTAGCATTCATTCTTGGTTCTTGTTTTTAGTTATTTTTATTTGGGGCTGCCCCTTCCGCTGGGTTGAAACCCAGCGCAAAGCGGTATCGCTTTGCGAAGCTATACAAAATGAGGGTTGAAACCCTCATGAATTATCGGTCGGGTCGGGCTGTTTCGCAGCTCGCTGTTCGCTCGGCCCTGCGCCGCCAAAGGCGGCTGGGTCTGGCCCTTCGGGCCACTGCTGTCCATCCCTCAGCCTGCGGGCGCTCCGCGCCCTGTCCCCTCCAATACTAGTTTTCTGCAGCCAAACTGTCCTTGGCCAATTGCTCGGCCTTATAAGCCTTCCACTTCTCCTCGGCTAGCTTCCAAGCCGCCGACTTAACATCCAGTACCTCTTCCTTCAATTCGCTTTCCCAAAAAGATTTAAAGCTCTTAAATTCGGTTCTCGTCTCTGTCTTCAAACTTTCTATCTCACTATAGATATAGAAGTAAAAGAAAGCGCCCGCCCCCAATAAACTCAATAACATCCCTAAGAGTAAGCCCAGCCAAAATGCAGTATTCTTCATTAGTTGTGGATTTTTACGGCCCGCTCAAAGCCCAAGCGCTCCAAATGGGCCTTGCGCACCTGCTTGAGGTCAAAATCTTGAAAGCGAATCTGCGCCCGCAAAAAGTCAAAGGCAAAGTCAAAATCCATATACTGATAGCGAATAGGCAAGGCACCCGGCCCCGCCATATCCGTCAGTTTCTTTTGGTTGAGGACCTGCAACAGATCGCCCGCCAATTGCAAAAAGGGATTCAAATGGTTTTCGATAAATTGTTGGCGCTTCTCTCGGTCCAACTCAAAGATTTCTTGGGCCAAACGACAATAGGCCTGCATGGCCGGACAATAATCCAGCACAAAGACATTGCTCAGCTCGTTGCGGCGCGCCCGAACCATTTCCCCATTCTTTTCTCTCAACTGCTTTTTGAGGTCCTTCAAGATTAAGCGAATACGCTCGTTTTTTGCCTTGCAGGCATCCTCCAAAGCAAAAAGTTGGTCATTTCGGCCCAATTGCAATTTGGCAATTTCAGTTTGGTATTTGGCCAACTCGCCCATAAAGCGACTACGCGCCCAAAACCAACTTACCGCCACCAAGGCCAACAAGCCCGCAAAACTCAGGGCATAAAAAGGCAACTGCTCGACAAATTCGTCCCAGTTCATATATATAGGGGATTAAATGAATGATAAAATAAGAAAGAGAAGACCCACTACAGCCGCAGCAGCCAAAACAATGTAAATAGCAAGGGGAATAGGGCTCCAAATTCGCACTTTTTCTAGTACGGGCAAGCCCTCTTCCATCCGCAGCGCATACAACAAGCTATCTATACTTTGATAGGGATCTGCCGTTGGTCGAACCGCATAATTGGGGTCTATCGGAATAGCCGAAGGGGGCGGCAATTGCTCAATAATCAAGTCTAATTTTTGATTTTGCTGCGCTTCTAATTCTTGCAGGCGCTTTTGCAAGTTTTCTAGCTCTTCCTCTATAGAAGCTTGCGAAACTGAGCGCAGCTGAAGGTAGGCCCCAGCGGCCAAGCCCTGCGCTCCAAAACTTTGGTCCAAAAACAAGGCCTCGCCCTTAAAGTAAAGGTTTAAATCTCCGGGCAAGTCACTCAAAAAGCCTTGATCGACTAATTGCTGCAGGGCCTGCTGGGGCAATTGCTCCTCATCAAAGGCTAAGGGGGCATAAGTTTGGCCCAAAGGGTCTTGTATATAAATAAAATGCTTGGCCGCTGGCCCTTCTTGCTCAATGCGCAAGATGCTGCCCTCATACAAATCACTAAGTTGCTGCAACTGCTGTTCGGCCTGCAAAAGCTGCTCGCCAAAAGCCAGTTGGTAGCTGCCCCCTCGGGGAAGGAAGCCACTAAGTTCCAGCTGCTCAATCATTTCGGCAGCAGAGAAACTAAGATCCACCTCGGCATTCATGAGCGTGCCGTATTGCGGATGCATAAAATTTAAGTTGAGTATAGGTTCCATAGCTTATACTGGGGATATTTTGAATCCGAATATACTAAGATATCTCTTAAATAACAGTTTTTTGCCCAGAAAAGCAAAAGGCCCCAGCTGCAGAAGCAGCTAAGGCCTTTTTTTGGTCCATTTTTGCGGCGGACAGGGCCGATAGGCTTGGGTTGACCCACTTTTAAAAATAAGCTTAACTTAGCTCTAAATCAAGATTTATATGGACAGTACAAAGGTATCTTCATTTATGCTAAATAAGCAATCAGTGAGAGTATGTTATAGATTAGCAGAGAGTCTAAAAAATAATCCTAACCCACATTTAACAAATGTAGCAAAAACTGATGCAGACCGTAAGGCTTTCATGAGGTTGTTATCAAACAAAAATCTTACTGAGGAATACATTCAATTTGAGTTTATTGGCAAAAGTAGGGAGTCTATGAAGGTGGTTGAAGAAAAGCTTCTGGCCTTTCACGACACCTCTGAAGTTGTACTGAATAAGCAAAGAAATAGACTAACGGACAAAGAGGGTTTAGGCCCTGGAGGTCGGGAAACAAATTTGTCTGTATTTCTTCACATGGCTCTACTATATGGTCGAGAAAGCTTTCATTATCATGGCTTAGGAGGTGTTCAGCTTTATAATCGATATAAAAATAGAGTAACTTGTAAGGAGGCTGAAAATAGAAATACGGGTCATTTTAGAGGTGAAATTACGAGATGGAAAGTAAATGTAGAAGAGACAGAATCTGCGTTAAAAGTAATTAACGACCTAATTGATATTTTACATGTTTGTGATCGAGAAGGAGATGTTTATCCCATGATGGAAAGTTTTTTCAGACAGCATATTAAGTTCTTGATTCGGTCTCGAACAGATAGACGAGCAACGATTTGGGAGGATGGCAAAAAGATTCCATTATGTGATGTCTTTGAACATTATCCAGCAGACTTTGAGACGACAGAAACGGTCAAGAGTAGCCGTAAAAAACTTAACGGGAAGAAGCTAGTTGTTCGATCTAAAAAAGTGACTTTTGCCGTTCCCAAATCTTGTAAGTATGTTCTTGGCGAACCAAGGCCTAAACCAATGACAATCAATGTTATTGAGGTCTTTGAAAAGGGCAAAGGTTTTTCAAAATCTGCCGCTAGAAAAAGAAGCCGAACAAAAAAAGATCATGATGATGAAACCATCAGTTGGCGCTTACTCACAAATGAAGAAATCAACAGCGAAGAAGAGCTCTTAGAGCTTGTTCTTTGCTACCGCAAGAGGTGGTTAATTGAAACATACTTTAAATATTTAAAATCAGATGGCTTTGATATTGAAAACATATGTTTAAAAACAGGTAAAGCTATCCGCAAAATGATACTTATGGCAATCAGTGCATCTGACAAGGTCCTTAAGCTTAAAGAAGCTGGACTTAACCAAGATAATGAGACTCCAGCAACCTCTATTTTCACAGAAGATGAAGTAGAAGTCTTAGATCTTATATTTAAACAATATCTAAAAGGCGAAAGCCAAAGCCCTTCTTTGCGTAACCCATTTACCTCTAAATCAATAGCTTGGGCCTATTGGATCATAGCAAGGTTGGGCGGATTTAATGGCGCAGTGAAGAAAACTAGGCATGCCGTATCCGTCAAGAAAATAGGACTAGGGTTAGAGAGATTCATATTTATGTATGATGGATATCGATCCCTAAATTGACACCGCTATAAAAAGTGGGTCAACCCAAGGGCCGATAGGCCCGCAGGCTGAGGGGCTGTAGCAGGGCCGCCGAAGGCGGCAGACCAAAGCGGCTTTGCCGCTGCAGGGCCGAGCAGACCTGCGAGCTGCGCAATGGCCCGACCCGAGCGAAGCGAGTGGGCAGCCCCAAAACAGTAGCCCCTCATAAAAAACGACTTTTCATCGATCGCCTTTTCTTTAGCCTAACGGGGAGGAGGAGGAGGGCCACCGGGACCACGACCGCTGCGACGACGTTGATGATGCTCAATCATTTCCTTAGATTTTTCCTCATCGACTAGGCTTCCCTTTTTGGGCACAAAACGGTAGCTAAAGCGGAGCATAAAATAGCGCTCCAACACCTGCCCAATTTGGTCCTCAATATAGCTGGCCGTAAAGTTTCGGCTCAGGCTAGTATTTTGGCCCAAAATATCATAGACATAAAGGCCAAGTTCTCCGCGTTGGTTCTTGAAAAGCTGCGTCGAAAGACTGGCATTCCAGAGCAAAAAGTCGGTATTAAAGCCATCGGAAAGGCCCGCATAATGTTGGTGGCTGAGGTCCGTTTGTAGGACCAAAGTTTTCCAGGGGTTCCAATAGGCCCGCAGGCGAGTAGTTTGGTTATAGTAGCGGTTATTCGAGCTAGTATTGAGGCTATTGATCGAATAATTGACGCTTCCGTCCGTACTCAGAGTAAAGTCAACTTTCTCGCTAATATTCGAGCTTAGTTTAAAGCCCAAACGGCCAGAAGGCTGTCGAGAATAGTTGAGCTGATTGTTAATCAGGCTGGGGGTTTCGGAGAAAGAGCCGCCAAATTTAATTCCAAAATTTGACTTAAGAAAATTGAGCGGAAAGCTATAATCGGCAAAGAGATCCATCTGATATTGGCGGTCCAAATTGACATCTTGCGTGAGCTGCGTCCCTTGGGCCAAATCTACGCCCAAAAAGCTAGTATCCTGATAAGCGATAAAGGTACTTTCGCCCAGATAATCTTTATTATACTGTGCACTGAAACCGACAAAAAACATGGTATTTTTGCTCGGATTGGGGCTGGCATAATGAAAGTTAATGCGGTGATTGGTTTCTTGGCCAAGCTGCGCATTACCGATAGACAATTGGATGGGGTTGCTATTATCGACCACCTCCTGCAATTGACCAATAGAAGGCTCATCGGTTCCGGCTCTATAAAAAATGCGTAAATTTTTTGTCTTCGAAATCTTGTAGCGCATGACGGCAAAAGGCAAGATATTGAAGAAATTGTAGCTATTTTCAAAGCTTTGTGGATAGACCTGCGTGGCCGACAATTGGGCCCATTGTGCCGAGGCGCGGACATAAAAGCGGAAGCCTTTTTTATTGTAGCGCAGGCCCAAAGAAGCACGATGGCGCTCATAGCGGCTATCGGCCTCATTAGACAAAAAGGTATCGAGCAAATTATAATCTTGGCCATCAAAATTAAAGGTAAACTGCTCGGCCTCATTGTAGCTAATTGAGGGATCGTAGCGAAACTGTAGTTGCATTTGTTTGTTTAGCGGTTCGCTATATTCTAGGCGGGCCGAGTAGCTGCGTTCGTATTCGTCCAAATCAGAAGATTGGTCAATAGAATCAATTTGGTTGAGGCTATAATAATTATTTTCAGACTGCAACTGATTATTGCCATTTTGCCCGCTAAGCTCTTGTTGAATACGGACCGAAAAGGTTCGGCCCCTCTTTTTTAGGCGGTGGCGATAGAGCAAACGGTTGCGAAAATTGTAGGCCGTCAGCTCGCTATTAAAGAGGCTTTGGCTTTGGTTGAGCGTTTGCTCAATATTATAGGTTTCGGACTGGCTCATTTGCTCGCCCTGATTGATTTGCACACTCAGGTTGGGTTCAATTTCAATCTGGTTGCGATCATTGATTTCATACTCTAGTCGAAAGGTCGCCCGATGGTTGATATTCGTACTATTTTGGTTTTGCGACTCTAGATAATACTGCCCCGCCTCTTCTTCCGAAATAAAGCTACGGAAAGTAGAATCGAAGCCGATATTATTGGTTTGATTAAAAAAGTAGCTTCCGTTGAGCTTCCATTTTTTGTTCCATTCGTTGCTGTAGTTAATTCCCCCGGCATAGGTCTCATTGATTCCGCCATTATCATCGACCAAGAAGTTACCGAGGCTACCACCGCGCCAGCGGCGGCGACCACCTCCACCCGAAGCGGCCACTCCGGCCAAATCTTCAGAGCTAAAGTTCTGCTCATTGATATTATTGAGTTGGCCCAAAATCGAGATGCGTTCATTGCCATTGAAGCGGTTGTAGACCCCACCTAGGCGATAGCGCCAATCGTCGTCGGCTTCTTGGCCATCGTCATGGCCTATACCGGCATAAAAGCGACCAAAAGTCCCCGAGCGATAAGCTGGCTTAGAAATAATGTTGATCGTTTTGCTTTCTTCGCCATCTTCAAAGCCAGAAAATTGGGCTTGGCGGCTCTTTTGGTCATACACTTGGACCTTATCCACCATATCGGCAGGCAAGTTTTTTAGGGTAGTTTTGGCATCTTGTCCAAAAAAAGGTTTGCCATCAATGACCACCTGCTGCACGGTTTCGCCTTGGGCCTTTACGGTTCCGTTTTCGATTTCGATACCCGGCATTTTTTCCACCAAATCCTCGGCAGTAGCATTGGGGTTGGTTTTAAAGGCCTTAGAGTTAAACTCTACCGTATCGCCTTTGAGCACTGCGGGAGGCGTTTTGCCGACCACATCTACTACCCCCTCCTCTAGGGCCGAAACGTTGAGCAAGATCGGATCCAAATCAATGGCGGCTTTGTCTAAAAGCAAGGGCTGCTCATAGGTTTCATAGCCCAAAAAGGAAATTTTGAGCTGGTAGGGGCCCTGAGGCAGGGCCAATTGAAAGCCGCCCTCTAAGTCGGTACTTGTGCCAAATTGCTTTGTACTGTCTTTGGTCGACTGCAAAACAACATTGGCCCCAATCAACGGCTCTTGAGTTTGCGCATCAAAAATGCGCCCATTGAGCTGGCTTTGGTTTTGGGCCGAAAGGCTCCAACTGAGGAGCAGCAAAACGGCCAGAGATAAATAATATTTCATTGTACAGGATTAATGAACTAGATAAAATGATGGTATCGGCTAGGGTAAGGCCCAGGCGATCAATTAGACCGATCGGCGATCAATAAAACCTTGAAAGGCCTCTTTGTATTTGTCTGAAACGGGAATATGCTGTTTGCCAAAAATCAATTGCCCCCTTTCAATGGTGGATATCTTGTCTAAATTGACAATATAGGAGCGATGCACCCGCATAAAGCGATGCCGAGGCAATCGGGCCTGCAAGCTTTTCATGCTCAATAGGCTGAGCAAACTTTTATCAGTAGATCTGCGATGAATGCGCACATAATCTTTTAGACCCTCGATATAGAGTATATCATCTAGGGCAATTTGTTGCAGTTTATAGTCGGACTTGAGGATCAGGTAGTCTTCCTGCACTACCGTAACCGCCTGCAGTTGCTGTTTGGCCTTTTGGGCCGCCGAGAGCAGCTCTTCAAAGGCAAAGGGCTTGAGCAGATAATCGACAGCATTGACCTTATAGCCCTGAATGGCATACTGCTCAAAAGCCGTAGTGAATATAATTTTATGCCCCTGCCCAGCCAGTTGTTGGGCCAGCTGCATACCCGAAAGATTGGGCATCTGAATATCGAGAATGAGTATGTCTACCCACTCTTCTTCTAGTTGCTCTAGCACCGATAAGGCATTGCTGTGGCTGCCAATCAGCTGCAAAAAGGGAATTTGCTTAACGTATTTTTCTACTAAGGAAAGCGCCAAAGGCTCATCATCGGCCACAAGGACAGAATAGGTTTGCATAAGTGGATTATTTTGGAAGGCAAAGCCGGGCCAAGAAATAATTAGATTGGGGCCCTTGCTCAAATTGATAGTCTTGTTCTGGATAAAAAAGCTCTAGGCGCTTGCAGAGGTTTTCTAAGCCTATACCCGAACCACTTTTATCCGTTTCAGTTTTGGGAAATAAGGAGTTTTTCACCTCAAAGCAAAGCCATTCTTCATCTAGCCGCAAAGATAACTGGATAAAAGAAGGCCGACGAGCATCCACCCCATGCTTAAAGGCATTTTCCAAAAGCGGAATGAGCAAGAGTGGAGGTACTTGCAAACCCTCTTCCTTCGGAAATTCCATCTCTATTTGTACATGCTCCGCATAACGCAGGCGCATTAGCTCGACATAGTTTTGCAAAAACTGTATTTCATCGGCTAAAGGGACCGCCATTTCATCAGAATGATATAAGATGTAGCGCATCAAGCGGCTAAGACGAAGCACATTTTCTTGGGCCATTTTAGGCGCCAAATCAATGAGCGCATAGATGTTATTTAAGGTGTTGAAAAAGAAATGAGGCTGCAACTGATATTTCAAATAAAGCAACTCCGACTTTAAATGCTCGTTCTCCATTTCCTGATAACGGTCTTTCTCACTTTGCAAGCGCTGCGTTACCCGAATGGCACTAGCTACGCCTACACTTAAAGAAAAAGCCAGGCTATCACCAAATAGCAACAAAAATATGGGCGGCTTATGTAAGTGTCCTTCATTGACCAACATATAGCTCCCTATTATTTCACTATAACAAAAGTGCAAAAAGAACAACATCGGCAGCAAAAAAGCCAAATTGCGCCCCAAAAAGGCCCGATGCTTTCGCTTGATGAGTAATTGCGGCACCCAAACATAGAAGTTCAGGTAAAAGACGACTACATTAAACCCTAGGTTTAATGTGTGCTTGAACAAAAACTTTTGCCAAGGGATATGCGTATGCGTCCAATCAATCCATAAAATCGGAGAAATCAACAAGATAAGCCAAGGCAGAAAATGAAAAATAAATTTGCGCCAGCTCGGAGAAAAGTCAAAACCGCAGTCTTCTTTTTGCATAAATTTGATGTTTATACACAAATATCTATTTTCTCCCCCCTTTTAAGGCCTAAACTAGACTAAGCCGCCTTTCTTATAGATAATTGCCCCATAAAAAAACCGACAGTTTCTTTAGCGAAACTGCCGGAGCAATATATTGTTTTCTTAACTTCTTTTGGTCCCCTCTTCTTCTATATAAGTAGGCGCTTTATTCCGTTTTGGCGATACATTTTCCTCTATCGCTGGAGCCTCTTCAGCCTCCTCATTCTCAAACCAAATTCGCTTGATTTTGTGGCGCACCATAATTTTTATGCCCTCATAATCCTTATAAAAACGAACCTCATCGGCATTGGGGTCCAAAACCATTTCGTAGTGGTTGCCCACATCGGAAACCACCGAAAACTCAAAGATTTCATTCTCCTCATCCTGCCGGGCCTCCTTGATCAAATAAGCCGAACTAATGCTAGGAGTTGTATGCTTAAACATGCTCATCTCCGCATTAAATTCAAAAAAAGTAAGCTCTTCCTCATCCGAAGACATCAGTTTCCATTCGCCAGTTTCTTCACTATATCGCAGGTCTTCGCGCAAAGAAGTAGAAATCATCATTTGGCTCCAAAGCGGAAATTGCAGGAGCATAAAAAGTAAAAGCAGGGGAAGCGGTCGCATAGGCTAAAGTTTTGGCCCTTTGGGGAGCTATGGGTAAATCATATTATTTATATCATCGCTTATTCATCAAAAAAAATTCCAATTCAGCCGTTTTTTCCCTTTTATAAAAATAAAACCCAGACCATTCTGACTGCTGTTTTGGGGCTGCCCACTCGCTTCGCTCGGGTCGGGCTGTTTCAGGGCTCGCAGGTCTGCTCGGCCCTTCGCTTTTTTCGCTGCGCTCAAAAAGCTCGGTCTGGCCTTCGGCCACCCTTGTCCATCCCTCAGCCTGCGGCCCTTTGGGCCTTTGCGGCGGCTTCGCCGCCTGCTATCCGCAAATTTGGACCTAAAAATGTTGTTGGTAAAACTCGACTACCCTAGGGTCTACCCGAATATCTTGGGGCTTTAAGGGGTGCTTGAGCACTAAGCCCTCTAAAGTACGGCAGCGACTCAAGGCCACATAGGTTTGCCCAAACTCAAAAGCCCCCTTCGGCATATCCAACAATACCCGATCAAAGGTTTTGCCCTGGCTCTTATGAATGGTCATGGCCCAGGCCAAGCGCAAAGGATATTGGGTAAAGCTTCCGCTAACCTTGGTCTCAATCTCGCCAGCATCATTGAGCTCATGGGTCATCATCTCCCACTCAAATTTTTCTACCTTGATGGTTTGTAGATCGCCAAAAGGACCATATACCTGCACCTGTATTTCATCAAAATCTAGATAAACCACCTTGCCAATGGTCCCGTTAGCATAACGCCTTTTGGGGTCGTTCTTTAAAAAGACGACCTGTGCGCCCAACTTTAACCGTAGCGGCGAGGGGGCCGGTTGTACATTCATCTGCCCAGAAACCTCCGCAATATAGCTGTACTCCTCCCCTTGCAAAACCCGCAACCTCGCCCGATTGACCTCATCTACTCGGGCATTTCTGGCCGCTAGGGTAATATAAAAATCCGATTGCTCCGGAAAGTCGGGAATATGCCGCTCATTGAGCTCCATAAATTCATCATAATCCATAGTACTTTGACGAACAGCATCTAAAAGGCCAATAAATCGGCGGTCGGCCTGTCGGTACACCTCTCGGAGTTCGGCCATGATGATGTCCATCTGGAAAAAGACCTCGGCCGAAAAAAAGTAGGGACTTTCATAGCGCTCTTGCAGCTGTTGTCTTACTTCTGGGCTACTAATCACGGGCGGCAGCTGAAAGAGATCGCCAAACATAATAATTTGAGCGCCCCCAAAGGGAAGATAGCGATCTCTTCCGTTAATGCGCATAAAGAAATCTATTTGGTCCATCATATCGGCACGGACCATAGAAATCTCATCAATAATAATCGTGTCGATGGCTTTATATAAGCGGTGGTTTTTTCTGGGCTTAATTTCGCTCCTTTGTAAGGGGCGGGCCGGAAAGCCAAAAAAAGAATGAATCGTTTGCCCCCCAATATTAAGGGCGGCAATGCCGGTAGGCGCCAGCACCACTACTTTTTTCTGGGTTCTTCGGACAAACTCTCGGAGCAGGGTAGATTTTCCCGTTCCTGCTTTTCCCGTAATAAACATGGCTGGGGTCCCCGCCTCTATATCCTCTAAACAAGCCTGAAAGTCGGCATTTAGGTCAATCTCTTCTGTCTGCATAATGATTCGTTATCTTAGGGCCATAAGATAGGCATCTTTAGGGAGCTATTCAAGTTTGGGCGGCCCAGCGAGGCGCCAAAATAGGCCCCCAGCTTCATCTAAGGGCCCTCTATTTAGCGTATTGAGCTCAGGCAAAGCGAGCTTAGCCCCTCATCCTTAGGGAAAAGGCTAAATAAAGTATATTTTAGAGGACGGCCATTGGTCCTTATTTCCGGTTTTGCAGGCGCGCAGCGCCTCGGCTGAGGGATGGACAAGGGTGGCCGAAGGCCAGACCGAGCTTTTTGAGCGTAGCGAAAAAAGCGAAGGGCCGAGCAGACCTGCGAGCCCTGAAACAGCCCGACCCGAGCGATAATTCATGAGGGTTTCCACCCTCATTTTGTATAGCTTCGCAAAGCGATACCGCTTTGCGCTGGGTTTCAACCCAGCGGAAGGGGCAGCCCCAAAAAAACAGCAAGAAATGAAAAAACTCTACAGCATCCTCTTTCTTTTGTTCTTGACATTGGCCAGCCTGAGGGCCACGCATATTGTTGGGGGCGAATTATCTTATCGTTGTTTGGGCAATGAGCTTTATGAGATCAATCTTCGGGTATTTCGGGATTGTGATACGGGCGTACCTTGGTTTGACGACCCCGCATCTATTGGGGTATTTGATGATAATGACCAGCTTCTTTTTGACCTGCGGACGCGGCCTGTTAGCAATGATACTTTGAGTCCAGAGTTAGAAGATCCTTGCTTGGTCGTGCCGCCCAATGTTTGCATTCATACGACCTATTATCGAGATACGGTGCAGCTTCCCTTTCGTGCTGGGGGCTATCAATTGGTTTATCAGCGTTGTTGTCGGAACCAAGACATTGTGAACATTGTGAGCCCTTTGAATACGGGGGCCACTTACTATTGTTTGATTACGGAGGCGGCCTTGCAAGGCTGCAATAGCAGTCCGGAGTTTCGGGATTGGCCCCCAGTTTACGTCTGTGCCAACAAGCCTTTGCGCTTTGATCATTCGGCCACAGATGCGGATGGCGACTCCTTAGTTTATCGGTTGTCTACGCCTTTGGATGGGGCGGCTCCGCTCAATCCCATGCCGCAGCCGCCTTATAATCCGCCCTATACGCCTGTCAATTGGCTGGGCGCTTTTTCTGAGACCAACATGATGGGCGGCCAAGATTCTCTTCGGATAGATCCGCAGACGGGTTTATTGCAGGGAACGCCGACCATTTTGGGGGTATTTGTGGTGGGTGTAGCGGTAGAAGAATATCGAAATGGGCAATTAATATCGACCATGCGGCGGGACTTTCAGTATGCGGTGGGTATTTGTGGGGAGTTGGTCAGTTCGGCCTTTTTTGCGCCAGAGATTCAGTGCGATAATGATTTGATGGTCCAATTTCAGAACAATAGCCAGAGTTTAGGTTCTGGTTTTCAGTGGTATTTTGGCGATAGTTTGCAGAGCAGCTCCAGTTTGGATGATCCAGTCTTTATCTACCCCGATACGGGCCGTTATACCATCACTTTAATAGCCGACCCGGGCAGCAGTTGTGCAGACACGGCCCAGCAAGAAATCTATTTGCAGTATGAATCTATTACTTTGGATGCGGATTTTGTTTTGGGGCCTTGTAGTGACAGCATCGAGCTGCAAGTGAGCGACCTTAGCATTGATAGTATTTCGGCTATTGGGCAATGGCTCTGGGATTTTGGCAATGGAGATACGGCCCAAACGCCTTTTGCCTCTACCGTTTATACGCAATCGGGCAGCTACCCCATTCAGTTGACTTTAAGGGCCCTCAATGGTTGCGAGCGCAGCCTACACGATACGATAGACATTCAATTGGCCCAACTCAATATGGCGGACAGCATTCCGCTTTGTCCGGGGCAAGACAGCATACAATTAAATCAGGGCGGAGACCCCAACTTACAATATCAATGGGGACCAGCGGCTGCTTTTTCCGATCCTCAGGCGGCTAGTCCTTGGGTACGGCCCACAAGCAGCAGCAGTTATCAGGTCACGGTAACGGCCAATAGCAGCAGTGGCGATAGTTGTCAGTTAATAAAAACGGTTTGGGTGATTGTTCCGCCGCCCATTCAATTGTTGGCGGTCAGTGATACGGCTAGTTGTGCCGATACGCTCAGCTTGGGGGTACAAACTTCGGTGCCAGCAGACATTAGTTGGTCTTACTTACCTACATTTATCCCCTTACAATCTAGCAGTAATCCTGCTCAGATTATCATGCCTCCGCCTGGGCCTGCCTTTCCCGTTTATATTCGGGCCAAGGATGCTTGGGGCTGTACCCTCATCGATAGCATTATTTTACAAGGTCAAGATATTCCTTTACAGGCCGCCTTTAGTTATAATATGACGAATTGTGGGCCGCCTATGCAAATACAATTTAGCGATGAGACGGTAGACAGCAGTCAGGGGCCTATAGTGGCTTGGGATTGGGATTTTGGCAATGGGCAGCAGTCTAATCAGCAACATCCTGCGGTCAATTATACGCAATCGGGCAGTTATGTCGTGCAACTAAGGGTCACTTCTGAGCAAGGCTGTCAGGGCCTTGTTCAGGATACGCTTCAACAGATCCAACTGCCAATTTTGTTTGGGCCAGATACAGTAGGAATTTGTCAGGGAGAGAGTTCGGTGGTTTTGAATGCGGGAGGAGATAGCAGTTTGAGCTATAGTTGGAGCCCTGCGGGCAGTTTATCAGATGCCAGCAGCCCCTCTCCTAGCGCTAATCCGAGTAGTCCGACCACTTATAGGGTAACTATCACGGCAGCCAATGGTTGTACGGCAGTAGATAGCGTTTTTCTAGGCTTTCCGCCTGCGGTTACCGTCAATTTGGAGGACCAGCAATATTGTGGGAATAGTGTTAGCCTAAATGCGGAGAGTCCAACCGCTGTAGATTACATTTGGTCCTCGGATCCTAGTTTTTTCACGGTCTTGGGGCAGGGCAACCCAATTAGTTTTAGTCCGCCTAGCAGCCCATGGGCCTATTATGTACAAGCGACAGATGTTTATGGTTGTCAGGCGACGGATTTTGCGATTGTTCAGCAGATCAACAGCAGTCCCAATACGGAATTTTCTTGGTCTAGTTTGGGCTGTAACTTCCCCTTGCAATTGCAGTTTACAGATTTGAGTGATACTTCTTTGGCCGAGATTGTCAGTTGGCAATGGACGACCTCCAACGGACAACAATCTAATCAGCAGCATCCTCTTTTCAGCTTCAATCGCTCGGGGCCGGTCTTGGTCCGTTTAGACATTACTTTAGCCAATGGTTGCACCGGTAGCTATTCCGAAATTTTAGACCTTAATATTCCCGCTTTAGCTGGGGCCAATAGCCGAACGCTTTGTTTTAATGAAGATTCTTTGGCCCTAAACCCTGGAGGCGATGCAACGGGCCTAAGCTATAGTTGGAGCCCCGCCATTGGCTTATCTAACCCCAATAGTGCCAACCCCATCGCCCAACCGCCAAGTTTCCCTTATAGTTATCAGGTACAAATTACGGCCTATAACAGCTGGGATACTTGTAGTCGAACAGAAACGGTGACAGTATCGCAGGGCGCCCCTTTGAGCATTTCGGTGGTGGAGGATACTAGCTTTTGCATTAGTCAGTTTACACTTTCGGCCAATGCCAGTTATAATGTCTCGGATATAGATTGGTCTTTAACGTCCGACTTCAGTTCTATTTTCCTGGCCAATAGTTCGAGTTTTACGCTCAACTACGGCAGCAATCCCTCCAATTTGACCTTTTATGTTCGGGGGCAGGACCAGTTTGGCTGTGCCGTTTATGATACGGCCCAATTGCATTATCAAACGGCCCCCATTCAGGTACAGGCGCAGGCTAGCTATCCAGCTTGTCCCACAGATTCTGTAACAGTGCAGTTTCAGGACTTAACGACAGATACTAGTCAGGCAAGTATAGTCAGTTGGAACTGGCGATTTGGGCCAGGGCAAACGGCTAGCGGACAAAATCCTAGTTTTGTTTATGGTCCGGCCGATAGTACGCATATCTTCCAGCTGGAAGTTACCTTAGAAAATGGCTGTGGGGGAATATTTGTAGATAGTTTGGCCGTTCGGGCCTTGGGTTTGGCCCTGCCCGATAGTTTGGGACTTTGTGGAGATACCTCAGGCTTTGTTTTACAGCCCAATGCCAACCAACAGCTAAATTATCAATGGAGTCCTGCTTTGGGTTTATCGGATCCAAACAGCCCAAGTCCTTATTATACGCCTGCGGGCAATCAGTTGTATACCGTATTGATTAGCGACCCCTCGACGGGCTGCCAGTATACGGACAGCCTCTATATTTTTGCCGACAGTTTGCAATTAAATCTTATTGAGGATCAAGTAATTTGTGGGAATAATGTTTCGCTTTGGGCCTATAGCAATGACAGCAGCAGCCGTTATGATTGGGCCTTAGATCCAAATTTCCAATTGATTTTGGGCCAGTCTAATCCCTTGAACATCAATTTACATCAGGGACGTAGGTTTTATCTTCGGGCGCAAAATAGTCTGGGCTGTAAGGCAATAGACAGTGTCGATTTGGCGGTATTGAACCGTCCGCTAGATTTGCAATGGGCGTTATTGCTAGATAGTTGTGGAGAGAACCTGAGTCTATCTTATTCGGCCCAATCTGCGGATAGCAACTTGCTATCTCCCCTAGTTTGGCAATGGGATTTTGGCAATGGACAATTGAGTAGTTTGGACTCGGGGCAGATCAGTTATGACAGCAGCGGAACCTATCTCTTGCAAGTTCGTCTGCAGGGGCCAGGCAATTGTGCAGCAGAGGATCAAGCGCCTATTCATTTTTTTTTGGCGGGGCAGTCGGCCTTAGACAGCATTTGGGTTTGTTCTGGAGAAGTTGCGGAGCTTTATCCGCTGGCCGATACGGCTTGGAGCTATAGTTGGTCGCCTGCAGCCGCTTTAAGTGATCCTAGTTTGCCCAATCCTAGGACTTTCCTAGCCGGAAACTATCAGTTTTTGGCCCAATCGCCTATTTTATTGGCGGGGCAAACTATAGGAACTTGTGTAGATAGTGGACAGGTCGTTTTGGGCCATCGTCCGCTTCCCGATTTACAGCTTTTGGGAGAAGAGGATTTATGTGCGCCTGCCTTTAGCCTAGTCGCCCGCTCTAATTTGGGCCAGCAGTTTAGCTGGAGCAGCCAGGCTGATTTCTCTCTTATCTTGGGCCAAGATTCTATTTACCAAGATAGCCTTTTTGCCGATAGCCTCTTGCTTTATGCACAAACGCTAACAGAATTTGGCTGCCCGCAAATCGATAGTTTTTGGCTCTACCAAAGAGGAATTAGGGCGCAGCTAGTAGATACCGCCTTGGCTTGCCCCAATGCCCCAGCTCAGTTGGAGGTCCTCGATTTGCAGCAGCAAAGTCTGAGCTATTATTGGTCGCCAGATAGTTTATTATTGGCTGGACAAGGAACGGCTAGGGTCCAAATGTCGCCTAGCCAAGACCAGGAATATCAGGTTTTGCTCACAAATGCCTATGCTTGTACGGATAGCTTATCGGCTTGGGTGCGGGTATCGGGACAACTGCCGAGCATTCAGCTACAAGCTAGTCCAGATACTGTATTTTTGGGCCAAGAAAGCCAGTTGACGGTCTTGGGCCAAGGCGATTATAGCTACCAATGGCAGCCCCAGCCCAGTTTATCGGCTAATGATATTGCTGACCCTTTGGCTCGGCCCGATAGTGCGCAGTTGTATATTGTTTCGGCCCAAGATGCCATGGGTTGCCAGACTACAGACAGCATTTGGGTCTATACCAAAAGCTATATTTGTGGACCGCCCTATGTCTTTTTACCCAATAGTTTTAGCCCGAATGGCGATGGGCATAATGATGTATTTCGCTTGCGCTCCAATGTCGTTCAGGAGTTTGAGCTTTTGGTTTTTGATCGTTGGGGGGAGCAGATTTTCCGCAGCCAATCACAGGATGAGGCCTGGGATGGCCGTTTTCGGAACCAAGAATTGCCCCCAGATGTCTATGGTTATTATTTGCGCTATCGTTGTTTGGGCCAAAGCGAGGAAGATCCCTGGCAGGTCCTCAAAGGCAATTTGTCTTTGATTCGTTAGTTCTTTTTGGATATTCTTTTTTTGGGGCCTGCCGCCTTTGGCGGCCGGGCCCTTGCAGGGCTCGCAGGTCTGCTCGGCCCTGCGGGCTTCGCCCTTGGTCTGCCGCTACGCGGCACCCTTTCAGGCCCCTAGGCCAAGTCGCTTCGCTCCTTTGCGGCGGCTTCGCCGCCTGCTAGCCGTGGCTGCAGGTTAAAACCAGCAGCCATACAACAATCCCATTCTACATCTATAGTGCGGAGAGGATTAAAATCCTCTACCGCTTTGAACAAGGGGTATTTTTTCTTCCGTAGTTTAATTTTGTTTTTTATTCCCCATAAATTTCATAGGAACCCATCCCCTCATTCGAGGGGATTTTCTGTTCCAATAGGCTCCATCAGCAAAGAAGAGCTAAAATGTTTATTTATGGAGGGTTTCAACCCTCCATTGAACACAAAAATGCATTCGTTAATTGGCTGTATGTTTCAACCTACAGGCCCATATAGCAGGCCCCTAGGGCCGCAGGCCTAGCGATGGTAGGCAGTGCGGCAAAGCCGCAGACCAAGTGTAGCCTGCCCAAAAAAGCAACCATTAGTTATAGAAAATAATTATCTTAAAGAACAAAAACTAAAAGGATGCGAAAAAGTAAATTCACGGAAAAGCAGAAGTTATCAATTTTAGCTGAGCACGACAGCGGCCTTAGCGTAGCAGATTTGTGTAGAAAGCACCAAATAAGCCCAGCCACTTTCTATAAATGGAAAAGATCTAAAGAGCAGGAAGTTGACGATAAGGAGCGTTTAATCAAGGAATTAGAGGCCCAAAATGCTCGTTTAAAAAAGATGTATGCAGACTTAAGCATGAATTATGAAATTTTAGAAGAGGGCTATGCAATGGCAAAAAAGTACTTAACCCCAAAAGACAAGAAAGAGTCATAGACGAGCTGTCCAAGAAGTACAGTGTGCGTCGGATTTGTGTCGTTTTGGGGTTTCGTCGTCAAACATATTATAAACGAAAATCAGGTCATCGGCCCGAAGAAGTTGATGATCAAATTGCTAAATTATTGCATGAAGTCACGAAAGAATATTTAGCTTGGGGCTTTTGGAAGGTTTTTCATTACATTAGAAATCAAGGGTGTTACCTTCAACCATTAAGAAGGTGTATAGAATTTGGAAGAGAGAAAAATTAAACTTGAGACAGCGGCCAAAGCGTCAGCGTATTCGCAGAAAATTTGAACCTATCTCTTTGCCCAAGGAGGTAAATAAGGGTTGGTCTATGGATTTTTTAAGCGATTGGGTCATGAGCTCAGATAAGAAATCGGTCCGAATTATCAACATTATGGATGAGACCTCAAGGCGAGCTTTGTGGACAGAAGCCCATCAAAGTATCTCTGCAAAAAAGCTTACTGATGTACTTGATAAAGTACTGGATTACAGAGGAAAACCTGACTATATTCGTTGCGATAATGGGCCAGAATTCATCTCTAAAAAGCTAGCTGCCTGGGCCAAAAAACATGATATTGAATTGAAGTTCATCCAGCCAGGAAAACCTACTCAAAATGCATTTATTGAGCGATTAAATAAAACTTTGAGAACAGAGTGTTTAAATTTATCTTGGTTCCACTCCTTAGAAGAACTAAATGAGGAAATTCAAAACTGGTCTCAGCACTACAATTTTAATCGTCCCCACCAAAGTTTGGGAAATATTAGCCCATATGACTTTGAAAGGACGATGTTAGATGTATAGTATTTTTTGGTTGCACCTTACGGGTAGGCTACACAAGCAAAAACTTGTTTTTTGCGCAGGGCCGAGCGAGCAGCGAGCTGCCGAACGACAACAAGGACTTTAGTCCGCAGTTCGACGACCAACGGGAGTAACCGCCCGCCGAAGGCGGGAGGCCCCTGCTACACATCAATATAGATGGGGCTACTCATGTAAAAGTGAAGTATCTTATCAACATTGACATATAGGTATTTACCACTTCAGTATAAACTTTGAATTTGGCTTATCTCCCTCATTTCTGTAAACAACAGCTATTTCATCTTCATAAAAGATGATATTTTCCAAGCATCTGTCAAAAAAAAGGCAATTTGTTTGCGTTAAATCATACTCAACTAGCGTATCCATTTTTGTCAGTTCAATTACAGTTAAAACATATTCCTCTGGATTCATTCTGTATGTAACTACCCTATTATGAGAACTATCTACAGCCAAGGGATTTAGAAATTTGTAGCTGATTTTAAAATCATCTTGTTTTAGGTAAGCATTAAACGCATTGTCTGTTTCTAGGTAAACAGATCGTATACAAATAAGATCTTCATTTGACCACAATACTTCTATATATCTATCAAGATCTTCATATTTTTCCTGGAAAGGATAACAAAACTCAGCTAGGCTAGTCGTCTTATCATCATAGTGTATCTCGAAACAAAAATTCAAACTGTCTACAGGAGCTGCTTTAATTGTGTACATAGCATTTTGAAATGCTTTTGGTAAGTTGCGAGGAGTACCGCAACCCTCCTTTTTATCTATGCCTTCAGGAGCATTTAAGCAAGATGTTAGCAGTAAAAATAGTAAAAGTAGCCTTGTTCCCATTTTCTAAAAATTTATGTCTTGCCCCTTGTCTTGCGTTTTTTAAATAGAAGCTCGAGCTCAGAGCTGTTCCTTAAGTACTTTCTAAATAAATATTTTGAATAATTCTTTTTCTCAGAGGAGGATAATATACTTTTCTTCTATACTTCTCTCCTCCTACCCTTATGGTAACAGCACAACTATAATCTATACTCACGGAATAATACCCACGATGATCTGTTTGTAAATATAATGTATCAAAGCCCTGACAAGAATCATAATTTTGAGTGCCTCTATCTGACATAAATCGATAACTATAAATGACTACAGCGGTATTAGCCAAGCGCTGATTTGTGTTTTCATCCATAACAATCCCCTCGACTTTTACATTTCTTTGATCCACATTAGAAATAATAGCCAATACTACATAGGCAACAAAAAGCGCCACTGCCAAGCAGGAAAATAGCAGGCTGTATAAGAACCAGCGAATAAATTTGAGGATCTTTTTTTTCTTGGCTGCTGGACTCATAGGGTTTCTTTGCATTTCAATAGGGATAATGCCGCAAGCTAAAAAATTTATTGCAACTATCCGCTTTCTAAGCAAATTGCCAAAGGCAAAACTTTAGTCCATGCTCAAGGCACAAAGGGCATCTAAGCTAGAAAACTCATCATGGAGCAGCTTAGAAGAAGGTTAATTTTAGTTCTGCAATATCTTATTTTTAGAACTACAGGATCTGCCTTTCACTTGACATCCATCTATGTAAAACTTATTCTTAAAAAAAGAAACTTCATCGGCCCATTTATTCACATACATATTATTGTGTGCATATATAACATAATTAAACCTTGAATCAAAATCTAAATCAACCTTAAACTCTCCAAGAAGGTTAAATTTAACTACAAAAGAGTCTTGAGTACTTGCTGCTAATGAATCGATTAAAATATTAAAGACTCCCTCTCTATTCGTCTGATACAGCTTATCATTGATAAACAAATGATTAACCAAAAAAGTGTCTTTTAACTCTAAGTCTAAAATAGTAAAATTTACCTCTCTGCTTTTTTCTCTATCAACTCGCTTTAGGTATGTAATATTCCTTAGCTCATCAATTGATTTAAAAATCAAGCTATCTCCCTTTTCTTTTTCCAGAAAAAAAGGGAGTATAACCAAGCCTCCAATAGGGTACATTTTTTCGATAAAAACCGTATTGGAATCAACCTTCATTAAGGTAAATCCGCCACTATCACTATATATACATTCCGTTGTTTTACAAGCGACTATCAATATCGGCATTAACAATAATAGTAAGCATTTAGTAACCGCATGCTGATATCCTAAAGCGATATTCACTAAAAATAGTGCTGGCAATAAATAATAGCCTAAGAGCTCAATAGCCTCAAAAAGGTCTTTTCCCATAAAAAAATAGGAAATTCCAGCTGCGGCAACTACTGAAAACAATAGAATTATCCCATTTATTGAGAGGACAGTCAATTTGCGCTGCCATAATAATAAAATAGCAACTATTGGAATATAAGCAAAGAGGGCGGCCACTACGCCAAATACCAAAAAGTAGTACAAAACGGCCTGCCATTCTAACTCAAAATTGCTTTCTCGGCAAAAGCATAAGGCATACATTAAACTACTAATACCCCAAGCTAAAAAGCTGATTAGCGAGATCCGCGGCCTACTCAACATAATTGCTATTTCTGAGTTTCAACTTAATTTCCTAAAGTCCCAATCAATAAAAAAGAGAACACTACAAATTCGGCAAGCGCTTCCGAATTTGCTCAATAAATTCTTCATTTTCATGGGCTGCAGAGTCAGCAGATACATCATCTGCAAAGTCTTCATCATCTTTGTCGGTTAGGCCCAATTCTTTAAAGATGAGGCCCGCATGATAAGACTCTTTGCTATCTGCCGAATGAAAGTTGCGCAATAGCTGTTGGGCCACTAACTCTTTGCGATACTCTAGATTTTGATCAATTTCATAGGCCAAATCGAGTTTTGGGTCTTCTTTTGAGCTTTTCCCCTTGGCAAAAATGGCCGCAAAATCTCTTGTGCGATGCATATTAGAGCCCAAAAAGTCTTTGCTTTGGGCGTTCATTTGTAGTTGTAGTTCTTCTTTGCGCAAACGCCGATCGACCAAAATACTATCTTCTGGCAAGCCCAAATCTTCGGCCTCCAAGGGGTCTTCATCCATACTAGGGTCTCGGCCCTCTTCAGGGACTGGGGCCAAGCGGCCTTTGGCCGTGGTTTTTCGACTTTCCTGCTCCTCTTCCAAGGCTTCCGTTAAATGCAAGGGGTCTTCTTCCTGCTCCTCGGCAGCTTCCGCTAATTCTTCGGTCAAATCCTCCTCTGTTTCTAGCTCTTCTTCTTCCTCCAATTCTATTTCTAGGGGTTCCTCCTCTGGCCCTTCAAGCTGTTCTTCTTCTGCCAAGAACTCCTCTTCCTCTTCGGCAACAACTTGCTCGGGCGTTTCGCTCATTTCTTCGCTTTGCTCCTCTTCCTTGGGACTAGGCAAAAGCTGCCGCTCCAATTGAGCCATGGCCCGATTGACAGAAACAAGTTCCTCTTCATCTATCAAGCCTTTTTGACTTTCCTCATTGACCGGACTAAGCTGCTCTTCCTCCTCTTCTTCTTGTTGTATCTTGTTGAATTTTTTCTTATACATCCTCGGCGCTATTTTTTATGTTTGCTCCTTCTAAACTACAGTTTTTAACCCAATTTGCCAACTTTGCCCCTGGCTTTAGCCCCAAGCCCTATAATAAAAGAATAAGCTGGGGCCGCCCCGCCCGGCTGAGGGGCTGGAGCAGGGCCGCCAAAGGCGGCAGACCAAGGAGCGCAGCGACGCAGGGCCGAGCAGACCTGCGAGCTGCGCAATGGCCCGACCCAAGGCCGAAGGCCGCAGGGGCAGCCCCAAAAAATCATCTTAGCGAACTGTTAAAAATTCTTTGCTAAAGGACAAAATAGACCTAACTTAGGGCAAACTACTTAGAACATGCGATCTTTTATACTTTCTTTGGCCCTGCTTCTAACTCTAGGGCAAACCGCCTGGGCCCAATGGCCCGATGAGCGAGACAGCAAGGCGAGTTTTGATAATTCGGCAGCTGGTTTATTGAGTTTGGGCGTGGCGGGACAAACCGCTAGCCTACTGCATCAAGAGGATTATCAAGCGCCAATTGGCGTAGGCGCAAATTTTCGCCTGCAACTGCATAACCGCATCAATACCGAATGGGCCCTGCATTATATGCAAGCCGATTTTGGCGAACAGGCCTTCCGAACAGATATTTTTATCTCGGCCAATGCCCTTTTTTACCCCTTTCCAGGCAATGAAGATTTTGAGGAAAGCTGGCGCCCATTCATCTCTCTGGGCGGCAGTATGAATTATGGCGCCCTAGAGGCCAATGCCAATCCTAGCAATCAGGTAGATCGCTGGAACCCCGCTATAGCCTTGGGTTTGGGGACCCACCTCAACCTAACACCCAAATTTGACCTCAGCTTTTCGACCCAATATATGCTGGAGTTTGGCGAGGAATTGAGCTGGCAAAACAATAATGGCCGCCTCTTGCTCCTCAGCCAGCCTAGCGAAAAAGTAGAGCAGCGCTTCCTCTTTAGCCTTAGCCTTAACTACAAAATTGCAGACCTATGGTAAACCGAATATTTTTTGCGCTGGCCCTGCTCTTTTTGGGGCAAACTACCTTTGCGCAATACGATCAATTGGAGGATTATGAGAAGGATGCGCCCTTTGCATCTACCGAGGGCCTTCTCAAACTGAACCTCGCTTTTGCCTCTGGCTTTATGCCCAATCAAATTATTTATAACCACTATTTGCAAGGCAGTCTGGCCTATTTTCCAGAGAAAAAAGTGGCCCTCCGAGCCGATTTTTCTATGCTTTTGTCTAGCCCCAGCCAAGCCAGTATCCTTAAGCAAAATACGGGCATTTATCTGGGCGGCTTCTGGCATTTTGTCGATAAACCCATCTGGGACCCCTATATTGGCCTGCAAGCGGGCCTGCACATTAGCCAAACCACCTACGAAAAACCCGGTTTTGTCTATGCCCAATATGGCGATTTTCAAGTTTCGCCAGCCATTCAGTTCCAAACTGGTGTCAATTTTTACATCAGCAAATACTTACATTTATCAGCTGGTGCTCAAGCTATTGTGGCCGAACAAAGAGGCGGGAAAGTCCCCGATGATTATTCGCTCACGGAGTTCCGAGCGCATTTGGGCCTGGGTCTTCAATTTGGCCTGATCGATCTGGAAAAGAAGAAAAATAGAGTGTTTTAGTTTTTTCTTTTGGGGCCTCCGCTGCGGCTTTGCCTTGCGGCGGTTACTCCCTTCGGTCGTCGAACTGCGAACTAAAGTTCTTGTTGTCGTTCCGCAGCTCGCTGCTATTTTGGGGCCTCCGCTGCGGCTTCGCCTTGCGGCGCTACGTTTCGCAGCTCGCAGGTCTGCTCGGCCCTGCGGCAGCAAAGCTGCCTGGGTCTGGCCCTTTGGGCCACTGCTGCACATCGCTAGGCCAGAAAAAGCCCGCTAGAATTCTTTTCTAGCGGGCTTTTATTTTGGACCAAAAAAAAGGCTATGCCCTCAGTTTAGGGAATAGCGCTCCTTCTTGGATGATTGCAGTATTTTCATCTAGCGACTAGCCGAAATAGTTTGGCTATCGTTAATTTTTAGGCCTTTGGGCAAATAAAGCACAAACTTAATTTGCTCCTCGCAAACTTCTCCCGCCTTCATTAGGGTAGACAATTCTTTGGCCCAAGCCAACTTGATTTCTTGGCAAGATGCATTATAATTTGCCTTTAGTTTATAGCGGCCCTTTTGGACCAAAAAGCTCAACAACTGCTCGTCAATTTCTGTAACAGAAAGCTCGCCCTCAATAAAAATAGAAGGCCCCTCCGTTTCCCGAACCTCTACAGGAAAATCTCCTAACTCAAGCGCTACCGTAGTGGCCGTTTGTACCGCAAAAGACTGATACAGTTTTTTCTGACTTTGCGCCTTGAGCTGAGCAAAAGAAATAAAGCAAAAAATAACAAATAGTAGTCTATAAATCATAGAATTAGAAATCTGCATTAGTACGTAGGTATTTTTCTTAGTTCAAAAGCGGCTACAAAGGTAAGGCAGCAATTTTAAATACCCAAATCTTATTTAAACTTATTCTGTAGAAAGGTCCTGAATTGTGCTGTTATTGGCAAATTTAACAGCTTCGGGCACATAAAAGATATAAGATAAGGTTTCCATACATTCCTTGCCCTTTACCATCAATACATTATTTGTCTTTTTAGAGGAAACCGTTAGCTCATTGGTCGCCAAATCTATTTCTTTGACCAAATTGTAGCGCCCTTGGTTCACAATAAAATCTAATAGGCGCGGACTAGGGACCGCAATTTCGATTTTGGTTTCAATCATTAGCCGATGCCCCTGCGAGGGCTTAACCTCTACCTTGGCCCCCACTACATTGATATTGATTGTCTGCGCCCCATCCAAAGTCATACTCTGATGAATAATTTTGCTGGCCTGGGCGTGCAATGCCGAGCTAGCGAAAAGACAAAAAACGATCATTAGTTTGTAAAATATTCGCTTCATCAGGGTTAAAATACCTTTTTTAATAACAAGAGAATGCTATATTGGAGATGGATGCCAAAGCGTAAACCCGCCCTTTATTTAAGGTCAAGCTGTTCTGGCTAAAAAACAAAAAATGTGACAGCCAAAACTCAGTCGGCTCTGGTTAAGCTTGACAAAAACCAAGCCTAGCCAATAAAAATAACGCTCAAATAAATAAAATTTTTATTTTATTGGGCATAGCATCCAAAATTATACAAAAAAGACAGGATTTTCAATTTATGTGGAATAAAAAAGACTATGCCATAGAGTTAAGGGGCCTCTTACTAGAACAAAACCAGCAGTTAATCTTAGGGCCTCTAGATTGGCAAATTCCTTTGGGTAGCTTTAATATCTTGTATGGACCGCTGAGCAATGCCAAATCTGTACTTTTGGCTTTTTTGCATGGGCAGTTGCCCGCCACTAAGGGCGAGGGCCGTATTTTAGACTTTGATTTAAGCCATCTAGATGATTTGCAGCGCTCGGCAGTCCGAAGAAGGGTGGCCCTTTTGTCGCTTAAACAGCCGCTTTTGCCTCAGCAAAAAATGCAAGAACAACTCGATTTATTGCTTTTGGCTACGGATTGGAGCAGCAAGAGCCAAAGACAACACCGTATCGACCAATTGCTGCATTTTTTCCAATTGGATGCCCTCCGTTTTAATCCCTTGGGCCAATTGCCGCCTTTCCAGCGCCTGCTCTACCGCTTGGTTCGCGCCCTGCTCAATCATCCACAGGTCCTTTTGTTAGATGAGCCCACCGCCGAGCTCAACGAAATAGATGCCCAGGGGTTCTTTAAGCTCTTGCAGGCCTATGCCAGCAGCCAAGATTGTACGGTTATTTATAGTACTCACCGCCGCCCAGCCAAAACAAAACTCGCATTTGAGCTCTATTACTGTGAGGCGGGCAAAATTGAAAAGCGCTTAGAGTTACCCCCTAACTATTAAAAAAAGAACGACTAGCAAGCAGTTTCGCCAGCTAGTCGTTTTCTTTTGCAGTCTTGGATTTGTAGCAGCAAATCCCCATTTTCATGATTGTTAGGTGGTCATCCTATCGGACATCCAAAAATTAGACGCCAGAAGGGGGGCCAAGGTTGCCTTGGGCACTAAAACTTTTTTCCTAGGCCCAAATAAAGGCCCCAAGCATGGGCATAAGCACGCTGATCTTGTTTGGGGTCTTCCAATAAGGGCCCCAAGCCCAGCCGGCTTTGAAAACCGTACTGCAACTCCCAGTTTCCTTTGAGCTTATGCCGCTGGCCCAAAGCAAATGACAAACCGTACTCCCAATCATTATAGTCTAAAAGAAAATAACCAGAAGACTGTAAACTACGGCTGCTTTTAAATTGCATGAGCTTTCCTGCATAGGCCCCAAGCACTACAAATCCCTGTAGACGGTCCTCCCAAAGGCGATAAAGCGACTGTTCTAGGCCCAGCTCTACTGTCATATAGTTTAGACTGAGCCGCTGCTCGCCAATGCGTCCGCCATAGCTATAATCATAAGTTTTCACCATATTTTTGCTCCACCAAAAGTTAAACTGTAACTGCTGGTTTCGGCTAAATGCATAACGATAGTCTAAGGCCCAGTTAAAACTAGGCTGACTCAAACTATAGGGGTTTTCGGGTTTTTCTGCTGCCAAGAGCAAACTCAAATGCTGATATTCTACTTTCTTTTGCTGAAAATCATTGGTGATGAGTTGCTGCTCTAGGCTGCTCCGCAGCCCCAAGTAATGCTTGCGATAAGGCCGTTTTAATGCTAAAACTGGGGATTTTGGTCCAGTTTCTTCCGCTGCGTTTTCTTCCAAAGCAATGGGCGCTGCCAAAAGAGTGGGCAACAATAGGGGCTTAGCCAATGCTGCTTCTTCAAGCAAAGGAGCAGCAGTTTTAGCCAACTGCTCGATTTCAGGAGCTAGCGACTTTTGCCCAGCCTGCTCCAAAGCAAATGCCTCCTCTTTTTCTACAGTAGCCAAAGTATTCACCTTATTTTTGGGCTGCTCCTCTCCTGCTTTTCCAGCAGGGGTTAAGGGCGAGCTAGGCGGCAATTGTCCAGCTCCAAGCTTTCTTTTTGGTCCATTTTGGCCAGCTTCATTTTCAGCTTGAGGTTTTGCCTTTTGTTCTAATCTAGCCGCATTTTCAGCTTTCTTTTCTGCCGCGGCAGGACCTTCTTTTTGCTCAGCCGAAGAAGTTGGCCCAAGGGCTTTTCCTTGCTCTTTTTTAGGCTGTTCATAGCTCGTTTTTTGCACCAAAGGCGTCTTATTTTCGGGCCAAAAGCCTTCCGTAATTTCTGGTCCACAAGCCTTGCAGAATAGCAAAAGCAGGGCAGCCCAGCTCAGGCGGCGGCCCCATAGCCGCAGCCGATAGCGAAAAGCCAGTTGGTCCAAAGGCTGCTGCATTTTGGTCCAAACAGCCTCCAATTCCAATTGCTGGTCAATGGCCGACCAAAGCTGTGCGGGGGCTTTAGGCATCTTTTTTTCTGCATAAGCCTGCCGTATTTTCTCATCCAAAAGGGCATCTTGGTCCAAGGGTAAATCGGCAGAGATGGCCGACCAAAGCCCTGTGGGTGCTGTTGCTTTTTGCGTAGATAATTTATCTTTTAGTTGCTCATCTAGGGCCAAATCATCTAGTTCTTGGGCCAAATTATCCCAAAGTCCAGCTGGGGCCGAAGCCTGCAAATCCTTGGGTAAATCTCGCAAACGCTGCCCCAAAAGGTCCTTCTCTTCTTCTCTAAACATCTCCCTGAAGTTTGGCCAATAATTCTTTTAATAGGCTGCGGGCTCGACTCAGCTGCGACTTAGAGGTGCCCTCCGAAATCTGCATCTGTTCCGCAATTTCTTTATGCGCATAGCCTTCTATGGCATACAACTTAAGCACCATGCCCGCCTTTTTGGGCAATTGGTTCAATAGTTCGAGTAGTTCTGCCGCATTGATTCTCGACAAAATATCGTCTACTTTGAGCTCTTGCTGCTGCTGATAATTTTCTGAGTGCGCCTTTTCCCTCTTGCGCTTCCGATAATGGTCCAGAGCGGTATTGACCAAAATGCGACGCATCCAAGATTTTAGGGCGGCCTGAAACTTAAAGCGTTCTAAGTTCTTAAATATCTTAATAAAAGACTCTTGCAATACATCCGCCGCATCCTGGTCTGATTTACAATAAATCAAAGCCACGGCATATAAATCATCGGCATAACGACGATACAAGGCCTCTTGATAGCGCCTTTTATGCTTAATACAATGGGCCACTAACTCCTCATCGGTCAATTTTGCAAACTCATCTTTTGGCATGGCGTTCTGGGGATTTTGTTCTCTAATTGTATGCTGCTGTTTTGGGGCCTCCCGCCTAGGGCGGGCGCTACGTTTCGCAGCTCGCAGGTCTGCTCGGCCCTGCGGCGGCTTTGCCGCCTGGGTCTGGCCTGACGGCCACTGCTGCACATCGCTAGGCCGGGCGGGCTGCGCCCGCTTGGGCGTCCTTCTTTGCTAAGACGAAAAAATGGCCTTCTGGGTTGGATTTCTGCGTTCTACAGGGCCGAAGGCCCGCAGGCTGAGGGATGGAAAAGGGGGCGGCGAAGCCGCAGACCAAAGGCTTTTGCAGCGAAGCGAAAAAGCCTGCAGGGCCGAGCAGACCTGCGAGCCCTGGCACAGCCCGACCCAAGCGAAGCGCAGGGGCAGCCCCAAAAAAATTAAACGGTCAGAATTTGTAGAAAACCGGCAATCATACCTAAAATACTGCCCACTAAAAGCAGTTTCCATTCATCTTGTTGGAAAACGGGTCGCAGAAAATCGACAAAGTCCTCTGGGGGGAGGCTACTCATCTTATCGCTGAGCGTATGCTCGATATCTAGGGCCTGTTGGGCATAATCAAAAATCAGGTGGATATGTTCGGGCACCTCGGCCACTAGGCGGCGGCAGGCAATTTCCTTGATGCGGTCATAGCTATTGCTGCCCGAAGTGATGCGAATGAGGGCGCTAGAAAAGCCGGCGGTATGGTCAAAACTCTCATTGACATGTTCCTCGATAATGTGGAGCAGGCGGTCAGAGGCATCGCCTTCAAACATGGCCCGAAAAATATTGGGCATAGTAATAATTTCGTTGGCCACAATATTGGCGTATTCCTTGGCCACTTCTTTTTGGCGTAGGATAAAGAGGCCCTGAATTTTCCAGCCGAATAGTTTATAAGCTTTAGCCGGTTTAAAAATCATATTGAGGGCCAAAACATTGGTCAGGTAACCGACTACCAAGCCGCCTAGGGGGAGTTGCCACCAAGCGCCAAAGGGAATCCAGACTAACATTTGGGCCAGGCCAAACAAAAAGCCAAAATAGAGGCCCGAGTATTCAATAAACTGAAATTCCTTATCGCCCACATCTAAGAACATGCGGTTCATCAATTCCTTATTGTTGCTCAGGTGGTTGATGGTCATTTGTTTGAGGTTAAAGATTTCGGTAATATTATCTTTTACCTCCTGCATAATTTCCTCGGTCACCTTAGGAATTTCTCGGGCAGCTCGTTCAAAAACGGCGGCCTTTTGTTTTTCGGGCAGCAACTTCCAGAGCGGAAGTTCTTCGCGCATGGCCTCATTGATAATCTCTCGGGTAAGATCGAGCATGCGGGGCTCCATTTCTTTGGCGATGACTCTGGGGTTGATGCGGTCGAACTGTTCTTCCACATCAATGAGTTTATCCGTAATCATATCTACGGAAGTATCGGCCATACTCACGCCTTTGGATGGAATAATGCCCTGCCAGCCTAGAATTGGCTGGCCGCTTTTGCTTTTCCAGCCGACAAACTCTAGGGGATAAAAGGTCATCTTGAGGGCCAATTTATTGGTCCCCCAGCCCACCACCGCCGAAATTATGGGGATGAGCAGCACCCACCAACTAAATCGGTCGATATAGTAGACTTGAAAGAAGTCGAGTATAATCTGTATATATTCCATCATAAGGGTCTAAAATTAAGGCATCTCCATGAAAGTTAGATTTTTTGGGGCCTTTATTTTCAAAAAAAAGACCGCCCAAAAGCGGTCTTTTTTTCTGTTCTTATTCTGTGGGCTGAGCGGCTTCGGCCTCTTGTTTATTTCGGTTGATGAGTTTGCGAATCCAGTTAGGGACCACAATCATTCCGATAAAGAGGTAAAGATAATAAGTAAAGAAGCGCCAGAAAATCGTCATGACAAGTAAGAGCGTACCGCCTGCGGGCAGGTAATCGGAGTGGAAGTTTTCGAAAGAAGACTCTGCGGCTCCGGCACCGCCGGGAGTGGGGACGATAGCCATAATCACATACATCGCAATTTGTCGGCCCACAATAAATACCTGTTGGACAAAGAGCGAGAAATCTTGTTGATCGATCAGTACACTATTATAATGTGCTTGCACGGCGGGGTCGGTAGAATTGGCGATAAAGGCCATAATCAGGCAATTGAGGACCATAAAGCGGGAGGCCCAGGCGCCAGCGGTGGCGCCAAACGCCTTGAGGTGGAACTGCCATTTTTGGCGGCGGAGTTCGCCAGAGGCCAGCTGCATATCTTGGCCCATTTTATTGGCTCCTTCTTTAAAGCGGCGCAAAAGGGGAAGACTCGTAATGGCCATGAGTACGCGATGCACAGCTTTGGCATTGATAAAGACCCCATAAAAAAAGAGGCTACCATAAATAGACATAAATAAATAGGCGCCAAAAAAGCCAGCTCCAAAATACTGGTTAATCATTTCGGAAAAGCTAGTTGTGCCGGGCAAAATGATCAGAAAACCAAAAATAGAGAAGAGCAGTAAGAGCGAAGAGAGGTAGAAAAAGGTATCTAATACAATAGTATAAAAGATAATCATGGTGGTTCTACCGGGAGAAATTTTTTCTTGAGATAGGGCCACCAAAGCCACAGCAGAGCCGCCCACAGAAGTGGGGGTAACGGCAGAGCTAAACTCCCAGACAAAAATCATTTCGAAGCATTTTCGCCAGCTAAAAAAGCCCTGCGTAATTGTTCTGAGGCGAAACATATAGGCAAAATGGCGAAGTAGCACAAAGAAAAAGGCGCCGGCGATCCAGTAGAGCGTTTTGGGGTTCCATGAAATTTTCTGAAAATCCTCTAAGCTAAAATCTTGGATAAAAAGATAAACGATAACGATTAGGCCAGCAGCCACGGCAATAGCGATACGGCCGGGGCTGATTGATTTTAGGGCTTCATCTTGTTTATCTTTGGGTGTAGATTGTTCTTCTGTAGAAGAAGGTTGCACAGACATGCTTGGCAAACTTTAAGATGAACTCTTTTGGGGAGTTCGATGATAAAATGAGCTTAATCCTCCTCGGCCCAAAGCATACAAAAATCATTGTATTCTTCGGAGAGGCTTAAGATCTTGATTTTTTCTTGTTGGAGGAGTTCGAGTAAGGCCAAGAAGGTAAAAATGGCCTGCATTTGTCCATCGAGCGGCAAAAAGAGGTCCTCAAAGCGGGCGCGTTCTAGTTTTTGCAACTGCCTTTTGAGGTAATGTCTTTGCCCTTCAATGGTGTAGGGATAATGAACGATTTTATGCACAGGGCGATTTTCTCGTTCTTCTAATTTTTCTAAAAGTTGCTCATAGGTTTTGAGTAAGCGAAAAAGATTAAGATGTTCTAGTTCGGCATCGGCTAGGGCTTGATTGGCTACGGTTTGTAGTTCTAGAACCAAATTTCCCCGAGCTTGTTGTTCTTGCCGTTTGAGTTCTTGCGCTCGGAGGAGGGCAAAAATTTCTTTATAGCTTTTATAAGCGAGCAGACGTTCGACCAATTCTTGGCGGGGGTCAATCTCCTCTCCTTCTTCATTTAATTCTTTGCGGGGCAAAAGCATTTTGGCCTTAATGCGCATCAGGCTAGCGGCCACCAAGATAAACTCGCTGGCTAGGTCAATATTCATCCGCTCGAGCTCTTGCGTATAGGCCAAAAAGTCTTTGGTAATCGAAGAGATCGGGATATCGTAAATATCGAGCTCGTCGCGCTCGATAAAAAAGAGCAAGAGGTCAAAGGGCCCCTCGAATTGTGGAAGCTTGATGGTATAAGTCACGTAGAAAAAGAAAGTTTTTCCTATTTTTGCGCAGGCTAAATTTGCAAGGGGCAAAAGTAACAAAAAAGGCCCGCATCATTGTTTAAACTGTTGTTAAGTTGCAGAAAAGCCAAAAAACTTCCGTTATGACCAACAAAATATCGCCAGAAGCGGCCAGTGCCTTGGCCCAAATTGACAAAAGCCGTTTGCCCAAGCATATTGCTATTATTATGGATGGAAATGGCCGTTGGGCCGAAAAACAGGGAAAGGCCCGTGTTTTTGGCCATCAAAATGGCGTAGAAGCCGTTCGATCGACTACAGAAACGGCGGCCAAATTGGGCATTGAGTATTTAACGCTTTATGCTTTTTCTACTGAAAACTGGAACCGCCCCAAAGAAGAGGTGGCCGCCCTGATGGCCCTTTTGGTCCAAACGATTAAGGGAGAGCTCCCTACTTTGCAAAAAAATAAAATTCGGCTGCAGGCCATTGGCGATTTGGAGAGCTTGCCCCAGGCTACCCGTGACGAACTGCAAGAGGCCATTGATGCCACCGCCCATAATGAACAAATGACCCTAATCTTGGCCCTCAGTTATAGCGCCAAATGGGAAATTGTAGAGGCCGTGAAACGCATTGCCGCCCAAAGCAAAAAAGGCGAACTCGAACTAGAAGATATTGATGAAAAAGTAGTGGCCAATGCCCTAAGTACCACTGGCCTACCCGATCCAGAATTACTCATCAGAACCAGCGGAGAAAGCCGCATTAGCAACTTTTTGCTTTGGCAAATTGCTTATGCCGAGCTGTATTTTACGCCCGTTTTTTGGCCCGACTTCCGAGAGAAAGAACTCTATGCCGCCATTGCCGATTTTCAGTCTAGACAAAGACGATTTGGCAAAACCGCCGCCCAAATTCTATCGGAAGAAGAATAAAGCAAAAAGGCTCGGCCCAATTGGCCCAAAGGGCCAAAACGGCTTAGGGATGGAAAGTGGTGGCCGAAGGCCAGACCAAGCAAAAAACTTGTTTTTTTGCGAAGGGCCGAGCAGACTTGCGAGCCACGACAGAGCCCGACCCAAGGCCGAAGGCCGCAGGGGAAGCCCCCAAAAAAGACCTCAGTTGTTAAATATCCTTAAAATTAAAGATGTCAGCAGGATTTGTAGAATTGGGCAAAACGCTCAAACCACACCATATTAAAGGCGCGCTAAAAGCGCAGCTAGAAGAGGGATATGTCCCTAGTTTAGAGGCTGCTGCAGCCGTTTTTATTGAGCATCAAGGCCAAAAAATTCCGTTTTTTTTAGAAGAATTGGAAAGCGGAAAAACCTGGATTATCAAGCTAGAAGGCATTGATGACCGCGATCAGGCTGAACAATGGAGCCGAAAAACGCTTTACCTCAGAGAAAAAGACCTTTTGGAAGGAGCCGCCCCGATTTCGGGCCTCGCTTTTGACTTTTTGATCGGTTTTCATCTCCTTGATGAGGAATTGGGCGATTTGGGCGAAATTATCGACTTAATTGAGCTGCCTCAGCAAGAAATGGCCGTCTTGAATATTGAAGAAAAAGAGGTGCTCGTCCCCCTTCATGAGGATCTGATTGTAGAAATTTTGGAAGCCCAAAAGCAAATTATCATGCAGCTTCCAGAAGGATTACTGGACCTTTAAAACAACTACTAATGTCTTACGATTTGGCGAAAAAAATAGCTGCCGCAAAAGACTTTGCCGATTATTTGCCTTGGATTGAAGCCGCTTTGGCCCAAGATAAAACCTCAGGCGAAAATCATTCTGAAATGTATCTGCATTTTACAAAAATGAATGTGCAGCGCATGAAGCGTTTGGAAAAAACGACAAAACTTTGGCCCGAACTGCTTGAATTGGCGAAAAACAGCCAGAAAAATTTGCTTTTTTTAGTCCTTACGGAGGCTTGGTGCGGAGATGCCGCGCAAAATTTGCCGCCCATCTATAAATTGGTGGAAACACAGCCCAATTGGCAGATGAAAACGCTTTGGCGAGATGAGCATTTGGATTTGATGGAAGATTATAAAACGGATGGCGGCATTGGGATTCCCAAAGTTTTGCTGATTGATGCTGATACGCAAACTGTTTTGGGCCATTGGGGTCCTCGTCCGGCAGAAGCCCAGCAAAAAGTCCGCGATTATAAAGCCTTGGAAGAAAAACCGCCTTATGCAGAATTTGCAAAAGATATGCAGCTTTGGTATGCCAAGGATAAAACGCAGAGCTTGCAAAAAGAACTGCTCGATTGGTTGAGCGATTTGGTTTAAGCCATTTTTTTTCTTGTTCTAGAGCAAAGAGCGCAAAAACGAATTGTTTTTGCGCTCTTTTTATTTTTCGCTTCTATTTTAATCAATTTGCTCGGCTTGGGTCCGAAAAGACAGCCCTTGTTGGCCCGAAGTAGAAATCATAATGGCTTCAAAAATGGGCCTTGGTCCAGCTTCTTGCGCCCAGTTGATGATAAAACTAGCGCCCGTTCCGCCTTCCTTATCTTTTTCGTTCAAAACTAAAGAAAGGGTTTGCAAAGGGCGCAAAAAAATGGGTTGCTCCAAATAATTTCGCAATAATTCGCCTTCTCCATTATAATAGTCGAGCTGAGAAATGTACAAACTATCTTTGGGCGAGCGGTTGCGCAAACTCAAAGTCACGGTCAATTGATGTTGGCGGCCCTCATGCAGTGAAAAAACGGCGGGATAAACAGAAAGGTAACTTTTTTTCTCCTCTCCTTTGATGGGCGTCAATAATTGCTGGGCGGCCGTTTGCTCCTCCCAAATCGGACTTTTTGTCGAGCTTTCTTCTGTAGACAAAGGCTGGCAGGCCGATAAAAATAGAAGCAAAGAAAATAAAGAGATCCATTTCATAGCGCTTTTTTTGGGAAGATACTACTTTTTCATTTTTCTGACGTTTTTTTTGGGGCTGCCCCTCGCCTTTGGCTCGGGTCGGGCTATGTCGCAGCTCGCAAGTCTGCTCGGCCCTGCGTTTTTTTCGCTACGCTCAAAAAAACTGGCTCTGGCCTGCGGCCACTGCTATCTATCCCTCAGCCGCTCATCTAAATTTTTCAGGCCATTGTTTTTCTTCGGCAGTTTTGGTTTTGGTTTTTTGGACCTGTAGGTTGAAACCTACAGCCATACAACAAAGCTATTCTACAGCTATAGTGCGGGGAGGATTAAAATCCTCCACCGCTTTGAACATGGGCGTTTTTTTTCTTCGGCGGTTGGAGCAGATTATTTTTCTTTAGTATTTCTAGACCAGTGGGTTAAAACCCACAGCAAAAAAGAATGCCGTTCTACTTCCAAAAAAAATGAGCCGATGGTTGAAACCATCGGCCCATAAAAGATAAACTAAAAATCTTTTTCATTTTCAAGCAAACAAGGGCTTCAGCCCGCCAGTTTGCATAGACCCACAACCATGGGCTTCAGCCCATGGCCATAAAACAATTCTACAGAAAATTCAGCGATAAAAAACAACTGCTATTATTTCTGCCCCATAAATTTCACAGGAACCCCAGGGCCAAGGCCCTAGGCTAAGAAAAAAATTGTCATCCCCTCATCCGAGGGGATTTTTCTTGGTGGTTGTGCTTGGGTGCTTGTTGTTTTTCTTGATGGTTTTGGATCCATTAGTTTTTTTTCCAGCACAAAAAATTTCATTGTTTTTTAGCCCAATGGCTAATTGAAAGCCGCTATTTGAAAGGGAGAAACTACTTTCCTTTTTTCATTGCGCGGTGAAAATTATGCAGCCATCTTTTGGTTCCTTTTGTCTCCCGCCAAAGATAGCCCGCATAGCGTATATAAGACATTGCTTCTCGTTGTGGTCCAAGAAGATCTTTTCTTAAGAAATCTTTCAAATCAACCGACATATCATATTCTATAAGATACAAACTGATATATTCATTTAGTTTATCGGCTTCTACTAGCAAACGGTTTGCTTTGGGGTTCCGCCCTCCTTCTTTTCTATACAAATAGAGCGCATGATTAAATAAATGTTCAGCTCTTGATTGCACTCCTTTAGAGCACTCTAATAATTCTTCAAAGGCCTCATACTCCTGCTCTTCTAATAAGGAAGCCCCATAAAATCCTTTTAAATTTAAATGATCTTTGGGATCGAGATCAAATATTTTTTGGTATTCAGGTATCGCCTCTTTTGGGTAGCCTCTTCTTAGTAAAAGTTCTCCGTAGGCAGCCTTGTCTTTTAAAAGTTTGCGCGCACCTTCTTTTTCCCAAATATCTGGCCCCTCCTCTTCTAGGAGAGTTTTGATAATACTTTCGTATTTTGAGTTGGCGATTTTATTCCAAAAAAAGAGCTCAGCTTCACTATTATCCTCATATTCCCCAAGCATTTGATAAACAACTGGGTTATTTGGATCTAAACGCAGGGCTTTTTGGAGCAAAAAAATATTATCCTCAAAGCCATCTTCCAAAAAATCAGGAAGCTGTGCTATTATTCTAACAACTTCTTCTCGATCTTCCTGACTAGCGGCTTCTATTTTCTCCGAGTTAAAAAAACTGCCCTCAATTATTGCTTTCCGAACTTGAATTACGTCTGTGTATAGCTTCATATTTTTTTTTCAAACGTACTATTTTTTTCACAAAAAAGGAAGTCGCTGTCCAGCCTGTCTAGAATATTTTATTTTTTTCTGTTTTTTGGGGGGCTGCCCCTCGCCTTTGGCTCGGGTCGGGCTATGGCGCAGCTCGCTGTTCGCTCGGCCCTGCGTTTTTTTTCGCTGTGCTCAAAAAAAAACTGGGTCTGGCCTGCGGCCACTGCTTTCTATCCCTCAGCCGCTCATCTAAATTTTTCAGGCCATTGTTTTTCTTCGGCAGTTTTGGTTTTGGTTTTTTGGACCTGTAGGTTGAAACCTACAGCCATACAACAAAGCTATTCTACAGCTATAGTGCGGGGAGGATTAAAATCCTCCGCAGCTTTGAACATGGGCGGTTTTTTTCTTCGGCGGTTGGAGCAGATTATTTTTCTTTAGTATTTCTAGACCAGTGGGTTAAAACCCACAGCAAAAAAGCTAATTTTTCCATTTTCAAGCAAACAAGGGCTTCAGCCCGCCAGTTTGCATAGACCCACAACCATGGGCTTCAGCCCATGGCCATAAAACAATTCTACAGAAAATTCAGCGATAAAAAACAACTGCTATTATTTCTGCCCCATAAATTTCATAGCAACCCCAGGGCCAAGGCCCTAGGCTAAGAAAAAAATTGTCATCCCCTCATCCGAGGGGATTTTTCTTGGTGGTTGTGCTTGGGTGCTTGTTGTTTTTCTTGATGGTTTTGGATCCATTAGTTTTTTTTCCAGCACAAAAAATTTCATTGTTTTTTAGGCTTGAGCTTAATTGAAAGCCGCTATTTGAAAGGGGGAAGCTACTTTCCTGTTGTTATTTTGCGGTGAAAATTATGCAGCCATCTTTGGGTTCCTTTTGTCTCCTCCCATAGATATCTTACCGCACTGACATAAGACTGTGCTTCCTCATCCAGAGCAAAAATACCGTTTGCTTCCATATCTTCCCAACTAAGCGATAATTTAGCATTCATTAGATATATAGTAATCAATGGATTCAACTGATCGGCTTTTACTAATAGACTATTTGCTTTTGGACTACGTCCTTTTTCTTTTTTAAACAAATAGAGGGCATGATTAAACAAGAATCCTGCTTCTACCTCTTGTCCTTCATACATCTGCAACAACTCCTCAAAAGCCTCCTCCTCTTCAAATTCCAACAGGAGGATTCCATAAGCAACTTTTAGATTTAAATGATCTTTGGGGTCAAGTTCCAATATTTTTCGATATTCTAATATCGCGGCATCAGTATAGTCTTCCTTTATTAATTCCTTGGCATATTCGGCCTTTGTCTTTAAATAAGCACGTGTATCTTCATCCTCCCAGACATCCTGACCACTCTCTGCTAAATGAGTCTTAATTGCTCTTTCATATTTCGAGTTAGCTAACCTATTCCAATAATAAACTCTTGCTTCGACTCGCTTCTCATATTCTCCAAGCCTTATATAAATATCTGGATTATTTGGATCTAAACGCAAAGCTTTTTGTAGCAGGATCAAGCCCTCTTCCGTTACAGCATCCCCAAGCTGATCTACTATTGCTTTGGCCTCATCTACATCTTCTACACTATCGGCGACTAACTTCTTTGGATTAAAAAAACTGCCATTAAGTAGTGCCTCTCTAATTTGGACGATATCCTTATATATCTTCATATTTTTTTTTGCAAACCTACTATAATTTTCGCTAAAAACTTAAGCCGCCTGTCCCAAAATTATGGGATGCGCTTTTGGGGTTTGCATCAGTTCCCAGCCTTTTAGCAAAACCTGATAATAAAGGGCAATAAAGCGGTTGAGCAAAATTAAGGGGGCCTGCAACAAAGATAAATTTGAAGAAGTAGTCTGCGGGTTCTCCTTTTTTGCTGCTTTCTTCGGCAAATCTTTTTGCGATTGCCCTGCCAACAAGCCCAAGCTAATAAGTTGCTCATAAATTTGCGCCAGCTCTTGCAGCTCCGCATAAATTTGCTCGGGCTGGCCCAAAGCCCGAAAAATAAGGAGGAACTCCCCGAACAAAAATTTTCTTCGGCCAATAAATTCTTCCAAACCCGCAGCACGCAAGCGTTTGCGCAAGGTGGGATAAGAAATGCCGTAAAATGCCTTGAGCATTTTTTTGCTCAGTTTATAATCCTGTAGTTTTTGCTGGAGATGGATCATGGGGCTGTATTTTTTTTTGTTGTTTTTAAAGTTAAGTTTATTTTTTGGGGATTGCAAGCGTAAGTAAAAAAAAACGGCAGAAAAATCATCCAGATTTTTCTGCCGTGCTATTTGAAAGGGGTTATTTGAAAAAGCCGTAGCCTACTGCGGTTTTGGTTTGAGCCCTAACTCTTTTGCAATATGTTCGCAAAGAGGTTTAAATGCGTCTATAAATCCCTCTTTATCTATGTTTTTTACATAAAACTTAGCTGCTTCTTCTTTCCCATCATTACTTACTTTTGCTGTATATATAATCTTAGCTGCTTTTATATCTATCCAATTTAAATTTCCCAATTGCTCCTCTACAAAATCTTTTTTTGTTCTTTTACAAACCTTTATAACTTCATTTATAGTCTTAATATTATGTCCATTCCCATCAAAGCATTTCTCAAATCCCCACTCAGCATCTTCATTATATTCTACTAAACCTTTGCCTATTATAAACATCCAAACGTCCAGAGGATAAAACTCTTCTAATGCAATTGAGCACTGTGGCGTAATTTTCTTTATTGTAGAAACAATAGACTCTGAAGAAGAATAGTCTTTTATGTAAATAAGCTTCACCTTATAGTTATTGCGCTTTGGCTTCTTTTCTTCATATGTTTTTTTTTGCTTAATAGTTTCTTCCTCGTAATCAATTAACCCGACCGCTTTGCTCTTTCTAGTAGAGTATTCCCACTGTAATAGCTGATTTAGCACCTTAGAAGAACCTTTTGAATCTATAACATTTATACATTCATCATCATACCCTAATTTTTTAAATACAGCTTTTAACACTTGTTGATCTGTAGGCCCCTCTACAAATAAAGTGGGCTTATCAATACCACCAATATCATTCATAGATTTTATCCATGCTCTTTGCTCTTTCTTTTTTTCTAATTCTTTCAGCAAATATGTAGATTGGTTATAGAAACTTTCTGGAAGTTCTTTATCTAGATCTCCATTCTCAAAAATACGTATAGAGTCTGTTTTTCCCTGATCAATACTATGAATAAATACATCTTTAGGGTCTAATAACGCCTTTGTTTCATTGTCATTGATGACCATTACCCGCAGCTTATGTATAAAATACTCTGAATGTGTCTCTACTAAAAATTGTACTCCATAGCTAATAGCATCTACCATAAAGTCCACTAATTTAGCTTGAAGGTCAGGATGCAAATGAATTCCAGGCTCTTCGATGATCAGCATTCCTTTTTTTTCAGAAAAAGCATAAATAGCGGTCTGTATTATAAGGGGAACCAACTGAGTGTGCCCAAAACCTCTATCGGCTAAGTTGAGGGCTTCTTCTGGTTTTGCGGGGTTGCCAATTAAGGCTTGAACATAACTTCCCTCTAACTGCTTAACAAAAAATTCTTGACCATTTTCAATTAAATTAAATTTCTTCGCCCATTTTTGAATAAAATCGTATTCATTTGTTACCGACCTTCTATTTTGTCTAGGTCTTTTATATCGTCCAGATCTTTTATTCTGAACTTTTAACATAGACGATAAGGCTTGACCTATATGATATTCATTTTCTTCTGAAGCGAAATATACATGTTGCTGGTAGCCTCTTTTAGAGGAGATATAATCAAGACTTAGCATTGACATTATTTTTTCAAAATAATTTTCGCCATTTACTCTTATTGATTCTGTTATTTCAGGATCAAATCCATGACTATTTACATCTCTCTTTAAGTTCTCAAACTCTAAAACATGCTCATCACTAAGTTCTTCTAATACCTCACCTATATCAAAAACATAGTTTTCATAGTCTTCACCGCTTTTATCCAAAAACAAATCATACTGTTTTTCTATTTTAGAATAAAATGATTTGATCTTATTCCTCCCACTTTTAAGTATGTCACGAATAGTTAATTTTTTAAACGTAGTACTATCCTGTAACTCATTAAGTGCTAAAGCCCAACCATTAGCTCCCTTAGTTTCAAAAAACACAGTGCTTAAAAGTTCGTCATAGTCAATTCCAGTCCCCAACAAATCCTTCCAAAAGGCAAAGCTATCTATTAACTCACCTAAAATATATTGATTCTGATTTATGTTAGATTGACTAAATTGAACTCCTGTCCTTTGAAATGCAGCTTCGCTATAAAATTTTTTTACGGCCTTTAATAATTGAGAGTATACAGCCGATCTCAATGTACTTTCATTGATTGAACTTAATTCTAAAGTTCCATCATCAAGAATTTTATTCCTTAACTCCTCCAAAGAATCTTCTTTATAAAAATCTTTATAATGAGGCCATAAATAATGCTTTTTAAATTCCGTTTGATTTGATGTATCTTTCATCAACATGTCAATAAAAGAAGAATACATCTTATTTACATTCTCCTTATGAGTGTTAACTACTTGTTGCTTTTCCTCTTTAGACAATCCATCCCAAATCGGGTAAACTAGCAATGGAAATTGAAACGATGAATCTTTAAAAATAGAGTCTATGATAAATTTTGGATGCACTTCTAATTTATTAGTGCTTAAACTTCCTTTTATAATATTGTATTTAAATCCATCCGTATCCTTAATACTAAGGTTAAATTCATTTAGGACCCCATTCTTATATTCCTGTCGATTATCTCTCTCCCCTCCATATCCCAAACATAAAGAGACCTCCTCTATTTTTTCTAAAATACTATCTTCTCTTCTTTTTTCATTATTTCTCATTTTACAAAAAAGCAATTCAAAGCGAATGCTATCACTACTACTATCACAATCTCTGTTCAACACAGACTTAAAACTTCCTAAACTATCTATTCCCTCACCAAAAGTAAGCTTGGTCCAGTTATGATATCTTAAGCTATTTTCCAATAAAAGCAAAGCCTTAGAAACAGTACTTTTACCCGAGCTATTCCCTCCAATCAGTAGATTCAGTTTGCTAAAGTCTAATTCAGCTTCCTTATAAAGTCTAAAGTTTTCCAGTTTTAATTTTTGCAGTTGATAAGCCATAAGTCTTTGAATTTGTTCGATTAGAAGTTAGGTTTTCAGACTAATACATATTTATTTTTTCAATTCCCAATTGAGCTCTAAAAAGCCTGTAGGAATTCCATTTTCATTTAATTTTCTAGTTTTTGGAAAGAGTAGTTCATCAGGATATCGACCTCTACGAGAATTCCGCTTAACAGCTATCCAATCTCTTTGAGAAAGCACCTCTTCATCATTTTTAGTATAAGCTGCGGCCCAGCCGCCTGTCATACTTTCCCAACCTGAGCCAGCTCCCACTCTAAGAATACAACTGCTAGCTTTTTGATCAATTAAATCTAAAAGCCTTTGTTCTATTTTTTCTAATGCTGGCATATAGTCGCCAATGGGAAGAGGGTTTCCCTCTGCATCCCAAAAGTCCAGTTCATTCTGAACCAAGCGCAATGTATGTTTATTAATCAGTAGGCATAAGGCCTGATGATCTTCTAGCAACTTTATTTTAGAGGCCTTCATAATAGGAGTCCGCATGTTTTGAATTGCCTTGATTAAAGAACTGGGAATGCGAATTTCCGCACGGGCTCTTGAATCTGTAGGTACTACCTCCCAAAACGAAGACTGACGAAACTTTTCGCCCCACTTATCTCGATATAAGTTGATAATTCGACTTTTAATGACTGTCGTATTCGTTTTAAATATCGCATCTCCTACTTGTAAAAGTCTCAAGAGATCATTGTTAGGATCTTTGCCAAAGATCTTTTTTTGAAGCTGGCGGTCAGACATTCGTCCACGACGATTCTTAAGTAAATCTCCATAAAGGTGAACCTCTTCATTAAGAATAGCTGTAGCAAAAAGCGCTGTACGTAGGCTTCCTTTTAAAGATGATCCTGGTAGTGCCGGAAAAAGCTGACCAAAATGAAGCAAATGCAGCTGTTCTTTTAACTCATTTCTCGATGGCCGATAATCTAAATCCCGAATATTATCGGGCAAATCAATTTGTCGGCTGCAAATACGGCTGGAATCAAAAACATCTCGTTGCTTTAAGAACTGGCTTAAAGCACCTGCCCCTTGATCAATAACATTGACTAAGTCATTTACCTCCGTAATACGGTAAATACCTAGCGCCTCTGCTAACTTATTTAAGTCAACTAGCCCTAATTTTTGCTCTTGAGGAAAATGTATATAATCAAAAGGAGGCTTTAAAAACTGGCCGCTGCCAATATGTAGTGGACTTAAACAGCGAATCTGCAATTCATAAACCTTATTCTTTGCGGCTTGATAGCGATCATTATTCATTAGGCTTCTGTTTTTGATAGAGAAATAGGCAGCATAATAGGATTGGTCGCTCGCCAAACAGGATGAAAAACCTTTGTTTCTTTAGGGTTTAAATTATGTACTTGCCCCTGAGGTTCGACCTCAGTTCGTAAACAAGCAGCAAGTCCAAAAACATATAATCCTGCTTTTCGAAAACCCACAGCATTACTTTCTGCTTCACAATCCGTTACTGTAGAGATATAGCCTCTTAATTTATTCAGCTGATAATAACTATCCTTTAAATCAATTTGATTTAAGTCTTCTTTTGAGGGAGAATAAGTACCTAGGCTAATGTAGTGTTGACTATTAGCGCCTGCTTTTTCAATATTCATTCTTTGCGCCTCTACCTCCGCTTCAAAGTGACCATGCCCAGTGCTTCTGTCAGTACCAATTCCTTGATCCGCTAACAAACGAAAAGCAGCTTTCACCTTTTTTAAACTGTCTTCATTTTCTGTTTGTAAAATAAAAAACAGCCCACCTTCTTCCTCAAAAAAGATCTTATCCATGCTGTAAGGAGTAGCCTGAGCTCCCTGCTCTAAATACACATGATCTACGATATCCGTTTTCTTAATTTTAAGGCCTTTATTCTCTGCCTTTAATTCCTCCAACTTTTTCCTTACCGCCAAAGTGCATTTAGACTTAGAGTACAACAGCTTATAATCAGCAGTTAATGCTAAATCATTTAATTTCTCACCTTTTAACAAAGCAAAAAAGCAACCTTCTTCCAAAAAGCTTATTTTCTTCAGCTCTTTTTCTGTAAGCCCTGATGACTCCTTTAATTTATCTAGCTTGAAGGGCAACTCATAGGGAAAAGAAGCGGGTTTAGGATAAAGCCTAATTTTAGTCCCCTCTTTTTTATCCTCCCAAAAAGGAAAGGCTGAGCTTAGACGAAAACTATTCATAAAAGCTAAACCTCTGGCAGGATCGGCCAACTCATCAAAAAGTTGTAGTGCAGCAGCAAAGAGCGCAGACTGTATGCGATCAGAACTTAAATCTTTTTCTGAACGATCATAGCGATTGGGAATTCCTCTAGAAAGGTGTAAACCGCCCTTAAAATTTTTCAAATAAAATCGGTAGTACATAGAAGTAGTGATCTATCAATTGAAAGGATATTAAAGTAAAATGCTAAGACTAGACTAACTGCTCAAGTACAGCATATTTATTCTTCAAGGCATCAAGGTCTACAGATTCTTCTTCTCCTCCCAAGTAAAATTTTACTGATCGCTTAGTAATACTCTGCAGCTGAATTTTAATCTGGCCGCTTCCTCTTGAGCCATGCCCTCCTAAATAATCATCTTGTAGTAAAGCCATAGCCGCAAATAGGTTAGAAAGTAGTTCGTACTCATGTACACTACTAATTTCATCTCCTTCATGAATATTAAGCACCATTTCAAAATTAAACTTGGCTCCAGCAGGAACTCGTTCTAGTTGTCTTGGCATAGCCGCAGAAGTGATTCGGTCAATTACTACCTCTGTTTTGATTTCAGCAAATAAAGCTTCAGTTTGGTCAAGCTCATCAATAGAATCTTCATCCAAGTAAGCATCCCGAACTAATACACGAGAAGGAATTTGACTCCTCTCCCCATTTGCATTTCCAAATAGCTTTACTGAAATATTCTCAGAATTTTCGGATGGCCCATTTTTCACCTTTCCCATTGACGTATTCCCAATTTGCCCCATTGCTAATTCGAGTAAAGAGCGTAACTTTCCCTTTAATGAGCTTCCTGGAATATAAGGCTGATTATTAACTGGATGGCGAACAACTGAATTATCAACCCCTCCAATAGAAAGACTGTTATTTGTCCCTCCAATATGTAATCCTGTTAGCAAAATAATACTACCTTTTAAAACCTGTTTTTCTTTAATTTTATATGTCATGATTCTTTGTATTAAAAGTGATCCACAATTTTAGATTAAAAAGCTTAAGCTCGGCCTCCACTTGCTTTATGAAATGCCAGAACAGCTTCAAACAAATCACAAAAACGCCAAAATGCCTCTTTAAACTTTTTTGTGTCAAGCACCCCATTATGCTCTCCGTGCTCTACCACTGCTTTGTGCATTTCCTCAAACGCCTCCCTAAAAAGCCTAAGCCCTTTCCATTTCCCGATTTCTCGGTGAGCTGCATAAGCCACCTTAGGACGAAGTAATAGAAAAGATCTATACGCCTTATCTATTTTTTCTTGTTCAACCTTTCCTTTTTTTTCTTTAGCAATCGACTCTCTCAAAGAGACTCCCTTTATTGTAGCCTGAATCCGTTTCACTTCAGAGTACACATTTCGAATTTGAGAAGTTGTCATCTCGTGCTCAACTAAGGCCGCACCTAGTTGCTCTGCATATTTGATCCCCAGACTAGTTAGCTTCCCCTTAATCCAATCTTCATTAAATTTAATCATAACAAATATTTATTTATTGGTTCATTTCTCTAGCATCCTCTGCTCGAGTTTCAAACTCTGCCCAACGAGCAGCCACATTCAATAACTCTAGAAAATGATAATGAGACTTATGCTCAAAATTATCATCTCCATTTACTCCAGTATATTTATTCGTAAATATTCCTGCCTTAATTTTTTCTAGTGCATTTTTAGCCTTTAGTATTTCTTCTTTATTTTCTGGGGCTTCTAGTCCAGAGTCATTATAGCTTTTACTCAAGCGGCCCAAATCATAAGCAGCCATCCATATCCAACGAGGAGATTTTTTTTCTCCATCATATTCCTCCATCATTTTATAGTAGCCCTGAATCCGGCCCAAGATACTTCTGGGTAACTTTCCTTTTTGCTTAGCCAGCTTATCCTCTTCGACTTCCGTTAAATTATTGTAGAGGTGGTATACCAACTTAAACTCTGTATCCCAATGCAAAGGATGCTTTGAAAAAAATGCAATACTATTTTTCTTTCGAAGAGCTTCCTTGCCATCTTCCTCAAACTTATGTTTTTTAGCCTGCTCCTCTAATTTCCCAGCAATTTCAGCAGCCTTCAAAATGGGAAACTTTTCTCGCACAATAGCCAGTCCGCCAGACAAAGTCAAGCGATCTTTTTCTGCTAGTGCACAACCAAAGCGTTCAAAGTCGTCCTTAATCTTTATGGCCATCTCCATTAAGATGTTCCAACGCCCCACAATAAAAAGATCATCACCACCAGCATAAATAATTTGACTGTACTCGCTGATTTTCTCCCCAGACTTTTCATCTGTTTCTTCATCTTCCCAAATGCGATTCAACCAGCCCTTAAAAAACCAATCTAATTGATGTGAAACAGCACTATAATAAGCCAAACTTAAATGGGGCCGTACTGATTTCTGTTCCGCATTGATATAGGGAATATGTTTTTGAAAGGTTGCGCCCAAACCATCTACATCCATACGCAAAACACCTAAGCGGGTAAACAAACCTTCCTCTAGTTTTTCTCTATTCTTATTTTTAAGTTGTTCTTCCTGCTGCTCTGTAAGTAGGTTACTCGCTAATTCTTCAAAAGTTTTTGGTCGAATTTGGTAGGGTCGATTAGGTTTAGGATTAGATGCATCCTTGATTTTTGCAATAGAGTTTCCCCCATAAACAGTAATAAAGTCTACTGTTTTAAGCTCCGCCCCAATAGATGAACTACTTTTTTCATCTACTTTTTTCAAGGCCCAAATAGTTTGCACCCTACTTCTGTCTAATTTATTCCAAAGCTCATTTCCCTTTGTAATAAATACATCTACCGCAGCTAAACCATATTCTTTAGCATAGCGCAAAGGCTGAAGATGTGCAGAAGACTCGCGAGGAGAATACCTAGTTATTCCTCTATCCGTTTTCTTTACAAATAGAACTTCATCCAACTCCTCTATTTTTTCATCTACAGAAAAAACTAAATACTTAGCTTCTCGTAGTCTTCGCCCCGCAATAATCTGCATGGCGCTATCTTCAGACAAAAAACTATCGCCCTCAGCTTCATCAGACTCTAAATTGCTTTCATCTTTTAGAAAATAGCTGGGCTCTATAGTTTCAGTTTCATCTTCTGTTCTGTCCCAAGACCAAATCCTCCTCTCATTCGCTGAAATCATATCCCCCGTCATAACATCATGCCGTTGAGCAGAAATCTCCTCCTCTATTGGGTCAAAAAAATGAGCCGTATTTTTTATATGAAAAGCAAGTTGCCGCTTTTTTGCTCGACCAATTTTTTCTTGAAAAAGCTCCTCTATAGCCTGAGTTAAGCCCTCTGGTTTTGACTGGTTCAAATCGGCTTCCGCTACTGGCTGATAAGCCATTATCACAGATAACTTTTCAGCATACTGCTTAAATAAAGCTTTTTGCAAACGTTGAATAAAACTTCCCTCTCCTTCAAGATCTAAGGTAGCTTGCAACTTTTTTGTATGTGGGAGCAAAAGAAAGAAGTTTCCTCCAGAAGCATAAATTACCTGCCCATCCACAAGTTCTAGTTCTTTCATCAGTAGCTGCAAAACAACATCTCCCAACAACTGAATATAAAAACTCCGCCCTTTTAGGTTTTTAGAGGCATTCTTACTCGCAATTCCATAAATATAATTTTGGATACCTGAAATATCCGCTCGAACTAATGCAAAGGCTTTTTCCTCTTGCTGTTCTTCTTGCTCCAATTGGCAAAGGCTATACACAACAGCAGCACGCAAACGGTTGAAGTCAAAGAAAGAAACATCAGCATGCGCCTGACTCACTGAAGGTAAGCGAGAAGCATAGTGCTCTAATAAGGTATGCAGTTTTATGCTATACCTTTTCAAATCCTTAAGCCCAGTAGTAGGCAGCTCATCCACATCCTTTTTAAAGTCCTTCCACAATTCTGCTTTTGCTGCTTCGGCACCTTTTATTTCCGACTTTTTCAAAGGAAAACCCTTGCTATCTAATTCTTGTACAGACGGAAAAATACCATAAGCTCTTTTTTTCTCTGGATTTTTCAAGCCTTCCATTGGAGACATCAAAACTTCATGCTTTGCATGAACATCTGCTCCAGCAGCAGCCAGTTTACTCGCTCTAGCCAAAAATTGCTGATAAAGTTCTTCCTGTCCTTTTATATATTCAGCCCGTTTCGCTTCCATTCCTGGAATATCTTCTAAAAGTGCTGCTATATATAACTTATACGCCTGCTCCTTATTCATTTGATGCTCCATCATTTTTCTAGTGTATAAACAAAAGAGACCTACAGCAATCAATTTATAATTGCTGTAGGTCTATAGGTCTTTATTTTTAATATAGGTTTCCCACCACGATTTATCTGTTTTGTCTTTAGGTTCCCCCAAATTAACTTTCCAAAGCAAAAAAAGCAAGTTTTGCCTTTATTTTTCACAAAAAAGGAAGTCGCTGTCCAGCCTATCTAGAATATTTTATTTTTTTCTGTTTTTTTTGGGGCTGCCCCTGCGCTTCGCTTGGGTCGGGCTATGGCGCAGCTCGCAGCTCTGCTCGGCCCTGCGTTTTTTTTCGCTGCGCTCAAAAAAACTGGGTCTGGCCTGCGGCCACTGCTTTCTATCCCTCAGCCGTTTGGCCTTCGGCCATAGCTGTAGGTTGAAACCTACAGCCATACAACAAAGCTATTTTACATCTATAGTGCGGGGAGGATTAAAATCCTCCACCGCTTTGAACATGGGCGTTTTTTTTCTTCGGCGGTTGGAGCAGATTATTTTTCTTTAGTATTTCTAGACCAGTGGGTTAAAACCCACAGCAAAAAAGAATGCCATTCTACAGCAAAAAAAATGAGCCGATGGTTAAAACCATCGGCTCATGAAGTGCAGTAGAAAAAACGTGATAAAAAAATCCATTCGTCGCCATTAGGCTAGCTTTTTCCCCAAAGAAATTTTTGGACTTGTTTTTTTATGGAGGTTTTTAAACCTCCATTTAAAATGAAATGCCTTTTTGTTGCCTGGCTGTAGGTTTCAACCTACAGACCACCGCAGTTTTTTTTCCAGTACAAAAAAATTCTATTGTTTTTTGCCCCAATGGCTAATTGAAAGCCGCTAATTGAAAGGGGGAATTGAGGGCCGAAGAAAAAAGAGTAGAGAAAAAAGACAGTTGTGCGGCCCAGCGCTGCGCAGGGGTGGCCGAAGGCCAGACCGAAGGCGGAACGAAGTGAAGCCTGAAGGGCCGAACAGACCTGTGAGCCCCGCAGCATAGCGGCGGCCAGCTTTGCTGGCCGCGGGCCCCAAAAATTACTGATCCAAAAATAATTGAAAGCGCTCTATAAATTGCCCAATATGATAGCCATCGAGCAAAGCATGATTGACGCTGATGGCTAAGGGCATGATCATTTTTTCGCCCCGCGCCAAAATTTTACCAAAAGATAAATGCGGAACACTCATGTCTTTGTCGCCAAAAAAAGGCTCTTTATGCGCCTTGAAATGCACCCAAGGAACAGCAGAACAATAAATGCAGCCCAAACTGCTGCGAGGCGGAAATAAATTTCGCGAATTAAATATCCGCTCTTTTTCTAAACGAAAACGCTCCGAAAAAAGCGCAAAATCCTCCGTATACTCCACATAAGAAAACCCAAAACTGTGATCGGGCCGAGCAATGGTGGCCGAAACATCTATGCGCTCGTAAATTCGGACCCGATCCCCTTCTATCCGATATTTTAAGGGCTCTATTTGGTTGATGGCCCGCAGACAAGCATGCAAATACAATAAAAAAACAGATTGCTTTTCGGCCTTGCTCCGAGCATAGATTTTTGTCAAATCCATCTCTACAGTTAGCGCAAAACTAGGGTCCTGAAATTTCCGAAAATGATCAAAAAGTTCTTTTCGATTCCAGTTTTCTATATCTAAATAGTTCATTTTCTTAGCTTAAAAAAGCGGCAGAAAAACTTTTGTTCTCCTGCCGCTTGGCCCCTAAAGGCGAATGCTTTTATCGTAGTTCAAAAAATAATCGTCGCCCAAACTGGCAATTAAAAAGCTGGCCTTTTCTTCCTCGCAACGGCGCTGAATCAATTGGCAAGCCCGGCGAATATTTTCTTGGTCCAAATGCGCAAAGGGTTCGTCCATCAACAAAAGGGAAAAAGGCTGACTAAGCGCCCGAATGATCGCAATCCGCTGCTTTTGCCCATAAGATAAAAGACCCGTGGGCCGATCCCAATGCTCCATCATGTCCAGTTCTTCAGCAGCAGCTTTGAGTTGGTCCAGATCCATGGCGGGATTCAATTCCTGCTTGAGGATGAGGTTTTCTGCCATGCTCAGCTGGGGAAACAAACGCAAATCCTGAAAAATAATGGCCAATTCCTTTTGCCGCAAAAGCGCCCAATCTTCCGCAGAAAATTGTCGAATATCCTGACCTTTCCAGGAAATTTGACCGCTATAATCCTGACGCAAACCATAGAGCAAATGCTGAAATGTGGTTTTGCCCCGCCCCGATGGGGCCTCCAAAAAATAAGCGGTGCCCTCGACTAAGGCCCAATCACAGCCCCAAACTTCAGAGCTCGATAAATCTTTTTCGGCTAAGGGGAGCGGAATTAAATTTGAAAATTGAAACATCCTATTTTTTTTCAAAAAGTTCGGCCAACTTGGCTTCCAAAGCCGGACCTCTTAAATTTTTGGCCAATACTCGGCCCTCTGCATCCAATAAAAGGGTAAAGGGAATGCCCCGAACGCCATATAGTTTTGCCGGTGCAGAACTCCAGCCCTTCAAATCAGAAACATGGTACCAGTCTAAACCGTCTTTTTCAATGGCCTTCAGCCAACGATCGCGATTGTTATCCAAGGAAACACCCAAAATTTCAAAGCCCTGATCTTTATATTTTTCATAGACTTTGCGCACATTCGGGTTCTCGCGGCGACAAGGCCCACACCAACTGGCCCAAAAATCAACCAACAACACTTTTCCACGCAAATCCGATAGCTTGAGCATTTTGCCCTCTGGCGTGGCCACCTCAAAATCAGGCGCCAAACCACCAATAGGAGCAGCTCCACGAACCTGAATAATCTGCTGCTGAATAAAATTGTCCAATACTTCCGATTTTCCGCCATGAATTTTCTGGTAACGCTCGGCATATTGCACAAATAATTCTTTTTGCTGAGCCGACAACAAGCCAAAGGCCACGCCCAACAAAGCCGATTGATGATGAGGACTCTCCTGCCCCACCGCATCCAAAGTTTTGTCCAAATAAGCCTGCACTTCTTCCGCCGATAAGCCCACCCGACTCACATTCGTCGCATAGCTTTTAATCGCCTCATAAAAGAAGGGAATCCGCTTGAAGGTCCCATCAGAAAGGTCCGTAAACTGAAAATAAGTTTGGGCCAAATAATCGCCCTCTCTTTGCTCCGCCGAACTTTTGTTGTTCTGATAAGACAAATAGGTATACAAGCCCACAATTTTGGCCAATTCGGGCTGCTCTTTCTTCAATTCCAACAAATATGACTTGCGGCGATAATCCAAAGCCTCCAGCTTTTTATCCAAATCCGCTAGCACTTTGGGCTCATTTACATTTTGCTTATAGGCCGAAATTAGGGCAAAAAAACTAGCACTTTGCTCCCGAATACTATCCAACATGGCCACAAAAGCCTGATTCGTCTTCGATTTTTTTATTTCATAGGCGTTAATGTCCTCACAAACGCCCGTCAAAATTACCTTTTTTTCATTGCCCAAATAAAGCGGCCGCATCTGGTTGAGCGAGGTCCCCAAATAATAGTTTCCTTCCTCCAAACTCCCACTATAACTATAGCGTTTTTCCGATTTTGAGCTCGTCAATTCCATCGCACTAAAAGGCTCCACCTGCGTGCCGGTCCACTGAAAGAGCTGCAAATTTTCTAGCTCACAATCAGCGGCTAGCTCCACTTCCAAACTCATTTTTTTTTGTGCGCTCAAACTACCTGCAAGCAGTAGGAGCAAAAACATCCAACTTTTTGACATCTATCTTTTTTTTACTGATTTTTTTTGATTCTTTTTTGGGGCTGCCCCTCGCCTTCGGCTCGGGTCGGGCTGTTTCGCAGCTCGCAGGTCTGCTCGGCCCTGCGCTTTTTTTCGCTACGCTCAAAAAAGCTGGGTCTGGCCTTCGGCCACTGCTGTCCATCCCTCAGCCGAGGCGCTACGCGCCTTGGCGGCGGCTTCGCCGCCTAAGCCAAGAAAACAACTAGCTAAAAGTACAAACTATTCTATGTATTTAAAAATTTGGGCTTTCCCTTAAAACTTGTTTAAAAAGTAATGGATAAATAAGCCCGAGCCTAAAGTTTATCCTTAAGTTTAGGCCTTCTGAAAAAATTGACCAAATGATTCGTTATTACCGCCTAAAAGACCGCAAATTGCAAGAGCTTCCTGAAATGCAGGCGCCTTGCTGGGTCAATATTTCGCCTCCCTTCAATATTGCCAGCATAGAAGCCCTAGCCGAAGAGCTAGAGCTCGATCTCGATTATCTGACCGACCCTTTGGATATTGATGAACGGACCCGTTTCGAGTTTAGCGATGAGGGCAAGCTCATTATCTTAAATACGCCGGTGCTCAATGATCATAGCACCGAAGAGCGCACCCTTTATATTACGGTGCCCATGGGCCTTATCTGGACCCCCGACTATTTTATTACTATTTCTTCTTATGAAAACTCGGTCTTGCAGAGCTTTTTGGGCCAAAAGGTCAAAGACTTTGATCCTAGAGACCCTTCTTTATTTGTTTTGCAAATTTTGGAACAAAACGTCTATGCCTATTTGCGCTGCCTCAAAGATATTAACGTCCGTAGAAATGTAGTGGAGCAAGAGGTCTATGAATCTTCTAAAAATCGGGACCTTAAGAAGTTGCTCAATCTAGAAAAGTCTTTGGTTTATTTTGTCACCGAGCTCACCACCATCAATCAGTTGATGAGTAAGATCCAGCGGACCAATTTTTTGGGCATTCGTGGCGATGAGGAAAAAGAAGACCTCTTTGAGGACATCCTCATTGATAACCGCCAAGCCTTGGAGATGGCCCATATTTACTCCAATATTTTGGGGGGCACCATGGAAGCCCTGGCCTCTATGATTTCTAATAACTTGAATGAAGTCATGAAGCGGCTCACCGTCATTACCATTGTGTTGATGGTGCCCACCTTAGTGGCTAGTTTTTATGGCATGAACGTCAGTTTGCCCATGATGCATCATCCACATGCCTTTTGGGCCTTGATGGGTATTGCCGTGCTTATTTCTATTATTTTGGTCCTCTTCTTTAGGAGCAAAAAACTGTTTTAGGTCCAAAAACTGCGAAGCCTAGAGCCTTGGCCCTAGGCGCCCCTAGGCGGCCTAGCGATGTGCAAGGGTGGCCGAAGGCCAGACCGAAGCGCGCAGCGCTGAAGGGCCGAGCAGACCTGCGAGCCCTGAAACGTAGCGCCCGCAGCTTGCTGCGGGAGGCCCCAAAAAAAATATATCATTAGTCTGTTTTTGGGCATAAAAAAAGACCACTACAAAAGCGTAGCGGTCTTTTTTCTGTTGGCTGTAGGCCTATCGATGAATAATAATATATCCGGTAGAGGGGTCAGTGCCGTCTCCATAATCTAGGACATAGAAATAAGTACCATCGGGTAGGTCGGCGCCCTTGAACTGGCCATTAAAGCCGGTAGGTTCGCCTTCATAGACCATATTGCCCCAACGAGAGTAAATGCGGATTTGCATATTGGGATACTCTTCATCGCAGACGATAAAGATTTCGTCATTGATTCCATCGCCGTTTGGAGAAAGACCATTCGGCATGAGGCAGCGCTCTTCATATTGGATATCGAGGACCACTAGGGCCGTATCACAGATGGTGGGACAAGTGGCGTCACAGACCTCATAAGTGAAAGAATCGATACCAAAATAGAGGCGATCGGGCACATAATCAAAGGTATTATTCGCATTGATTGTAGCGATTCCGTTGAGTGGCGCATTCACCAACTGAACGCTAGCATTTGGTCGAACGGCATCATTGAGCGTCACATCCATTCCCGTGATCGAGTCGCGGAAATTGAGTGTAAAGGCATCATCTAGGGCATCGGGAGCGGGTTCATAGAGCACCTCAATACTATCTAGGCGAGAGGGGCAACCATTTTCCGTTACCGATAAACTATAGAACCCTTCAAGGGCATCGACCACCACCAACTGTCCCATAAAGGTCTGTTGCGTACTGCTATCGGCCAAGAACCAATTATAAACCGCAGTGGGGTTATAGATGGTGCTATCGGTCAATTCTAGGACATCATCCAAGCAAAGCGGCTCATTGAAAGACAAGCTAGGCGTTTGTGGAGTAGGAATAATGCTAGCCGTAACTGAACCAGTAGCGGTACAGCTATTTTGGTCGGTAACCGTAACCACATAGCTACCTGCGGCGGCTAGGCCCGCGGGGCTAATACTAGGTGTACCTAAAGTAGAGCTAAAGCCGTTGGGGCCCGTCCATTGGTAGGTATAAGTAGAAGCGGGATCCGCATTAGCATCTAGATCTAGGGTACTATCTTGGCAAGGCGTGCTTGCCAAAGGCGTAAAGGGTAGAGGAAGCGGATTAACGACTACGGCCAAGGGGGCGGCAGAAGTATCGCGGCAACCATCTACAGTAATAATCATCGTATAATCGCCAGAATTCACTGTATCGATGTTATTGATGATTAGGGTATCGTTATTTGGACCAATAGAAGTTCCATTAAAGAACCACTGATAGTCAAAGTTCGTCCCGCTATAATCGCCAGGATTATCGAGGGTAAACACAGCTTGGCCGGTAGCACAAAGCGGAGCATTTACGGCAATAACGGGAGGTGGCACTACATTCATATCTACAAACACACTATCGGTAGAAGAGCAACCGGGAGCGCCTTGCGGGCTAATCGTTACGATATAGAAGCCTTCATCGGCGGCCTGCATATTACTTCTAGTCGGGTTGGCTAAGGTAGAGCTAAAGCCGTTGGGCCCGGTCCATTGGTAATTGTAGTTAAAGCCAGTAGCTGGCGGGTTGGCAAAGAGCGTTAGGGTTTGGCCCTCACAAAGTGGGTCGTTGCTCGTGGGTTGTGGACCATCGAGGACCACCGTCACATCAGAGATACAAACACTAGACACGCCATTCACATCAATGGCTGTTACCGTAACCGGCACCACCCCAATATCGGCACAAGTAATCACTTGTGGGTTAATGAGTACGGTATCAATACCACAGGCATCATTGGTATTTACGCCTAGCTGTTGAGCCGTTAGGGTATCTACACCAGAAGCCGTGAGGTTAACCAAAATATTGTTACAGTTTACCACAGGAGCGGTTGTATCGACAATAGTCACAGCAGCATAACAAGTATCAGCATTACTGCTAAAGTCGTTAGCGATCACCATGACCGTATCTTGTCCAACATCTGCACAGCTATAGTTCACTCCAGTAGTAGAACCATTTACAGTATAAGAGAAAATGCTACAGTTGTCGCTGCTATTGCTCATATCGATTAGATCGACAGGGCGAACCGTTCCGTTTCCGCCATTATCTAGATAAAGCGTAAAGGCTTGGCAGCTAACCGTGGGGGCCAAATTATCTTCTACCGTAATAGTAGCCTGACAAGTTGAGGCATTCCCATTTGCATCAATGACTTCTAGCTGCACCTGATTGTTTCCGATATTGGTACAGTTGTAAGTAATGGCCGTTTGGCCGTTAATCGTATAGCTCAAAGGACCGCAAGCATCGGAAGAACCGTTATCCACGCTAGTAGCGGGAACCGTTACCGTACCGTTTGCATTCAATTGAACCGTAATATTTTGGCAGATCACCACAGGAGCGATATTGTCTTCTACAGTAATAGTAGCTTGGCAAGAGTCGCGGTTTCCGGCGGGGTCTACCACCGTCAGGGTAGCTACATTTTGGCCAGTATCGGCGCAGTTGAAGCTAACAGAGGGTTGGTTATTGATCAAGTAAGTAGTAATCGAGCAATTATCATTGCTGTTATTGTCAATCTGTACTGCAGCAATATTCACATTGCCGAAGCTATCCAATTGGGCCGTAATATTTCTGCAATTGGCTTGAGGAGCGATTGTATCGAGCACCGTAATTTGGGCCAAGCAGCTGGCAGTATTTCCAGAAGGATCGCTAGCGCGAATAGTATCTTGGAAAGTTTGGCCAATAGCGGAACAATCATATAGTCGTTGTGGCAAGCTATCGATGGTCCAAGAAAGGATACCACAAGCATCGTTTCCAGTAGCAAAATCTGTAGGCAAAACAGAAACATCTCCGTTGAGGTCCAGATAAACATTACCATTTGTACAGCTAATAGTAGGTAGGCTATTATCGACCACCGTCACATTAGATAGACATTGGCTAGAAGTTCCTTGGTCATCTGTTACCGTAAGTGTCACTACATTTACACCAGTATTACTACAATCAAAAGTGGCTTGAGATTGTCCGCTGATTTGGTAACTATTGATTCCACAGTTATCGGTAGAACCATTATCGAGGCTAGTAGCATCTACTGTGCCTTGGCCTGTTGTTGCATTTAGCGTGACCGTTACGTCTTGGCAAATCGCCACAGGAGCAATCGTATCGAGTACATTAACTTCAACAGCACAAATCGCCTGTAGATTAGAGGGATCCCTAACAGTTAGAGTGTCCTCGTTTAGGCCAATATTTTGGCAAGTATAGCTTTGTGCGCTGGTGTTGTTAATCAAATAGGTTTGGATGCCACAGTTATCATAGCTAGCGCTATCAATTGTTGCTGCGGCCACCTGTACAATTCCAGAAGAATCTAGATAGACATCTACTGGAGTAGTGGGACAAATCGCTACGGGAGCGATAGTATCTTGAACATTCACCACAGAAGAACAGCTACTGGGGTTACCACTAGAATCCTGTACCGTTAGGGTCACCAAGGTATTTCCAATATTAGTACAATCAAAAGTGTCCGAGACTTGTCCGTTGATCAGGTAAGTAGTTACTCCACAGTTATCGGTAGAACCATTATCTAGGTCAATTCCCTGAACTACTACCTGTCCGCTTGTATCTAGTTGCACTTGCACATTGAAGTTACATTGTGCATTGGGGCTGGTCACATCATTTACGGTCACTTGGGTGGTACAAATACTAAAGTTACCAGTAGGATCAGTTACTGTCAAGGTAGCCGTATTGTTTCCAATTTCAGAACAGCTATACTGATAAGAAGGCTGTCCATTGATTAGATAACTAAGTGGTGGTGCACAGACATCTGTACTGTTGTTATTGAGTGTACTTGCATTTACAGTAGCCAAACCGTTAATGGCATCTAAGTTAACAGAAAGTGTTGCTCTACAGTTGGCCACAGGCGCCGTTGTATCTCGAACAATAATTTCGGTAGAACAAGTACTAGAGGTTCCAGAGCTATCAGTTACCGTAAGGATTACGTTTTGGTTTGTTCCTGCATCGGTACAATCAAAGGTAAGCGCCGTTTGACCATTTAGCAAATAACTAGAAGGATCTAAGCTACAGTTATCGCTACTTGCGCTATCTGCCTGAGGAGCTTGGACCGTAGCCAAGCCAGTGTTTCCATCTAGGAAGGCCTCAAATGGAGCACGACAAATAGCATCGGGAGCCACCGTATCCAAAACCGTCAATTGTGCCTGACAAGTATCGCTATTACCATAAATATCGGTAGCCGTTAGGATAGCCGTGCGTAGGCCCAAACTATCACAAGTATAAATTTGGTTACTCGCTCCATTGATCGCTAAACTAACAGGACCACAGGCGTCAATAGATCCCCCATCAATCACAGAGGCTGGCACATTAACCAAGCCATTTTGGTCTACATAAACAGTAGCATTTTGACAAATCATAGTGGGCGGCAAAGTATCCTGAACCGCTACGTTGGCCGTACAGCTATTGCTGTTGCCACTAGGATCAAAAACTGTCAGTGTAACTGATACTGGAGCAGCAATATTACTACAGTTAAGTTGAGCAGGAGATACTAGCATACTATCAATACCACAGGCATCACTACTGTTATTATCAATAACAGCTGGATCAATCTGGGCCAATCCATTGGCATCTACATATACTGTCGCCGCCTGACAGCTTGCAATGGGAGCAGTAACATCCTCTACCGTAATGATAGCAGAACAAGTATCGCGATTACCACTAGAATCTATTACAACAATACTTGCCGTATTAGCACCTATTTGACTACAGTCAAAGCTGCGGCTAGCCGTACCATCATCAAAAAGAATAGAGTTGATGCCACAGTTATCAAAAGAACCGCCATCCAAATCGCTAGCGCCTACAGTAACATTACCCGCTGCATCTAATTGCACCGTAATAGGCTGACAAACCGCTACCGGAGGCATAGAGTCAAAAACAGTAACGTTGGCAAAACAACTTGCCTGAATATTAGAAGAGTCATAAACCGTCAAGGTCACAAACTGACTTCCAATAGCCGCACAGTCTAAAATCAAACTGTCTTGGTTGTTCACCTCAAAATAGGCTACTGCACAGTTATCGGTAGAACCATCATCCAATTGCTGAGGATAAAGCACCACCGTACCACTGCTATCCAACAACAACTGTACGTTCTGACAAGAAGCTGTAGGAGCTGTAGCATCCTGAATATTCAAGGTACTACTACAAGAATCTGTATTTCCATTAAAGTCTGTAGCATAAAGCGTAACCGTATTGGCCCCAATATGACTACAGTCAAAAGTATCCTGAGACAGCGCATAGTTCTGAATACCACAGGCATCATTAGAACCATTGTCTAAGGCAAAGTACTGAATCACCAACTCTCCGTTGTTATCCAAGTTGCGGAAGAGCGGCGTACGGCAAACCATTGTGGGCGGAAGAGTATCATGTACAGTTACCGTAGCCTGACAACTATCCTGTAGACCAGCCGCATCTTCTACGACTAAGGTTACTGTATTGCTACCAATCTCTAAGCAAGTATAGTCCACAAAAGAACTGCCGTTAATGAGATAGTTCACAATCGTACAGTTGTCATTAGATCCATTATCAACATCTGAAGGCAATACCCGAGCATCGCCATTGATGTCTAGATAAACATCTATGTTCTGGCAAATAGCAGTTGGGGCAATGGTATCAATAATGGTTACCGTAGCCTGACAAGAATCCTCATTGCCATTTACATCTGTAGCATAAAGCGTAAAGACATTGGGCCCCGCTACTGTACAGGTCACACTCACCGAAGCTTGACGGTTAATAGTCAAACTGAGTAGTCCACAGTTATCTGTTGTTCCATTATCAATATCTGAAGGCAAAATGGTCACACTACCATTCGCATCCAAATAAGCATTGATGTTTTGACACTGCATTGTTGGAGGCGTTAGGTCCTCTACCGTAATAATAGCCTGACAGCTGCTGCTCAAGCCCTGTCCATCTGTTACGCTAAGGGTTACCGTATCTTGGCCCAAACTGCTACAATCATAGCTCAAGCTGTTCTGCCCATTGATTAGGTAACTCAAGGTTCCACAGTTGTCCGTAGATCCAGCATCCACATCTATAGCCTGAACAGTAACTTGTCCAGTTACCGCATCTAGCTGAACACTAATGTTCTGACATTGAGCAACAGGCGCTAGGGTATCCAATACCGTCACCAAAGACTGACAGGTATCCGCATTTCCAGTAGAATCCGTGGCCACCAAAGACAAGAGGTTAGGACTACCCAGGTTGGCACAACTATAAATAACGGTATCCAAACCATTCAAGAAGCTCAAGGTCGGAGTACCACAGTTGTCATCACTACCATTGTCTACATCAGAGGTGCTCACCACCACTTGGCCGTTGTTATCCAAATAAGCCAAAATGTTTCTACAATCTGCAGTAGGAGCCAATTGGTCCGAAACGTTAATTGTCGCTACACAGCTGTCTATATTACCCGCTGCATCACGAACAATCAAGGTCACTGTATTTACCCCAATCTGACTACAGTCAAAGGTCTGAGAGTTGCTTCCCGATAGACTCACAGCCGTTACTCCACAGTTATCAGTAGATCCACCATTCACCTGAGCAGCCGTTACGGTAGCCGTACCACTACTGTTCAAGAAAATATCAATCGGACTATTACAGTTGGCCTGTGGGGCAATCGTGTCTCTTACGGTCACCTGTGCGGTACAGAAACTAACATTTCCAGCAGGATCTTCTACCGATAGCTGAGCATTTACGGTCAAGCCCGCCTGAGCACAAGTATAGGTAAAGCTTGGCTGGTTGTTGATGAGTAGGGTAATAGGACTACAGTTGTCTGAAGACCCCCCATCAATATCTACTGCATTCACCACAGCCTGACCATTCACATCCAAATATACCGTGATGTTCTGACAAAGCGCTGTAGGCAACTGATTGTCCTCTACCGTTACCGTAGCTGTACAAGTATCTCTATTTCCAGAGGCATCTTCTACAATCAATTGAGCACTATTGGTCCCAATATCAGCACAACCATAAGTTACTGAGTTGGCCCCATCAATAAAGTAATTCGTAATCGCACAGTTGTCTGTAGAACCGCCATCAATATCGGTCCCACTCACTACCGCCTGCCCTGTAGCGTTCAAGACCACCGTAATGTTTCTACAAATCGCATTAGGCGCAATAGTATCCAATACCGTAATCTGAGACTGACAGCTAGAAGGATTACCAGCAGCATCCGTGATTTCTAAGGTCGCTAAAGCAGGTACCCCTGTTAAAACCGTTAAGTTACCACAATTATACAACTGACTAGCCGCATTGTTAATGGTGCTATCTACAATTGCACAGTTGTCTCCACTAGCCGGGTCTATAATGTCTATAGGGTATAAGGTGGCTTCCCCATTCTGATCCAAAATAGCCGTGTCGGCCTGACAAAGCGCTAAGGGAAACTGATTATCATTAACGACTACCGTTGCCGTACAAGAATCTGCATTTCCCGCATTATCACTAACCACCAAGTTAACCGTATTTGATCCTAAATCATCACAATCAAAGGTAACTTGACCTGCTCCATTGAGCTGCAAGTTGGTGGTTCCACAGTTGTCTGTACTTGCACTATCTATGGTCGTTGCCAATACAGCAACCTGACCAGAAGGATTCAAACTAACATTTAACGGCTGTGTTTGACAAATCGCTACCGGACTAATCGTGTCTAGCACGGTAATGTCTGCCTGACAAGAATCTAAGTTCCCCGAGGCATCCTCTACCAAATAAGATACTGTTTGTACCGCTCCTACCGCCGAACAATCAAAAGTAAGACTGGCCTGGTTGTTAATGTATTCATTGACAATACCGCAGTTATCCGATGAAGGCGCTCCCGTATTGTTTACATCTGCCGCATTGACAAGGACCTGACCCGAAGCATCTAGATATACCGTAATGTTCTGACAGTTGGCTACAGGAGCTAGCGTATCCAAAACAGTCACCACAGATTGACAAGAGTCAATGTTGCCCGAAGCATCTTCTGCTCTTAAAGTCACTGTATTTCCAGCCCCCAATTGCCCACAACCATAGTTTAAAGTCGCCTGCCCATCAATCAAAAGAGTAGGCGCAGGATCACAAACATCCGAGCTACCATTGTCTACATCTGTCGCAGCCAAACTAGCCTGTCCGTTATTGTCTAGATAAATGGTAGCGGGCTGGCAAATGACCGTGGGTGCTGTAGTATCTCTTACCGTAATCGTAGCCGTACAAGAGTCTAGGTTACCAGAAGGGTCGGCCACAAGAATAGTTACCGTATTGCTCCCAAGGTTACTACAATCATAATTTATTGTAGTTGCCCCCCCAGAATAACTAAAGCTCAAAGGAGAACCACTGTTATCCGTACTCAAAATACCTACGCTATCGGCCAATAAGGTCGCATTACCCGCAGGATCAAGATCTACTGTAAGGTTTCTACAAATGGCCGTAGGCGCTGTAGTATCCAAAACGGTCACCAAAGCCGAACAAGTGGCAGTATTAGTTCCCCCCTGCGCCGCAGACTGTGCCTCTACAACTGTCAAGGTCACATTATTCGGCGAGGCGGCAATATTGCTCGCATTATAGGTTACTGTTGTGGCCCCATCTACCTGATATTGCAACAGATTAGAAGGGGTGCAAATATCATTACTGCCATCATCAATAAAACTACCATCAATGGTTGCATTACCCGTATTATCTAAGTATACAGTAGTATCTTGGCAAAGAGCCGTAGGCGCAATCGTATCAAAAACAACAACTCTGGCCCGGCAACCATTAATCGGCCCAAAGGTCTGTACGTTTCCAGAAGGGTCTGGCGCCTGAAAGAAAATGTTATTGGTCCCTTTGTTCGAACAATCAAAGTTGCGAACTGGCCCAAAGGTAAAAGGAAAGTTCACCTGCTGAGAAACTAATTCATTGCTCACTCCACAAGCATCTGTAGCCACAATGGCCGCAGCCGCATCATAGGCCCCCACTCCCGTATTGTCCAAATAAATGGTGTCCCATACTGCCGGATAAGCCGTACAGGCATCAATAGTCGGTGGCGTAACATCCTGTACCGTTACATCAGTAAAACAAAAATCAGTATTGCCCAGTCGGTCCGTTAAAGTCATCTGTACCGTAACCGGCCCAGCCCCTACATCAGCACAACTAGCCGTAGCCGGAGAGAATACCGCCGACTGCAAATAACAAGTCGTATCCGATCCATTATCTACATCTATAAATTCATAGCTGTGGTTTCCACTAGCATCCAAAGCAACCGAAGCCGTAGCCTGACAAAGTGCCGCCAAACTACCCGGCGTACAAGCCGAAAGCTGAATACAAAGGTTCTCTACACAAACCGGAGAACTCCCCCCCCCATCATGAATGACGTTCAAGCTCCAACTCCCCGCAGGGTTCTCGCCCCAATATGCCGATAAAGGCTGGGCCGCTGCATAGGTTCCAGCAGCAGGAGTCGCCCCCTGTACCGCCCCACCAAAGGCAAAGGTCGTCACTAAGCTATTTACCGCCGTAGTTCCACTATAAGTAGATCCCCCCTGCGCCGCCGTCTGTACCAAACGTACCACGGTCCCCGTAGGAGAAACTAACTCAAAACCTATATCCGACAAATCAACTGTTCCCCCTACCCCACTTCCGCAGGCATTGGGCGCTACCGACCAGGTCAATTCTACTTCCACATCAGCAATCTGCTGACCCGGCGCAAAATCTCCCGGAGAACTAAAAACAACAGCCCCAGAACTAGCCGTTCCAGAAGCTGTTACCGTATTTCCTGTTACACATCGCTGTACCGTTTGCCCCCAAACCGTAAGCGGTATGCTTACAGCAGACAGACAAAAGACCGCAAGAATCATTAACTGTTGTAAAGGTCTGTTACTCATATATTACTTAGGTTGCTTTTTTTAAATGGCATCTTTTCCTACCACTTTGCCGACAAATTTACAATAAATTTGTAGAATCCGCCCAATCTCTTTCGCTTGTTTAATTTATACTTATTTAACGCATCTTAGCATGAGTTTGCCGCCTCTCCCCCTTTTTTTCCTTTTCTTTTTCACCCTCCTCTCGGCCTGCCAAGCGCCCAAAACTACTGATACGAACAAAGCGCTCCTTCAGCTTTTTGAAGCCGAAAAAAATGGTCCCAAACATCAAGCAGACCGACGCCTCCTTCAATTTAAACATCTTTGGCAAAAAAGCGAATTAAATGACTCGCTCTGGCCCCATACTCTCGCTTTTGTGGTCTCCCAATATGGCCCAAAACAACTCTATAAATGGCGCCAACAAGATCCCCTCCTCCTCGCCCTTAAAGATAGCCTCGCCCAGCACCAACTCCTGCCCTACCAAGCTATACAATTAGCCAAAAAGGACTGGCCCTGCCTCCAAAATCTCTCCCCCAAAGAACAAAATTATATCCACCAAGCTCTCTTTAAAACTAATTAAGCCCCTCTGCAAAAAGAGCTTCATGTTCTTTTTTTGGGGGCCTCAGCTGCGGCTTCGCCTTGCGGCGCTACGCTTTGGGGCTCGCAGGTCTGCTCGGCCCTGCGTCGCCTTCGGCTCCTTGGTCTGGCCTGACGGCCACCCCGCCGCATCGCTAGGCCTGCGGCCCTTCGGGCCTGTAGGATGAATATAACTAAAAAGCCCCCGCTTCCATAATAGAAGACAGGGGCTTAGGTTTTCAACTTCCGCAGCTTTTAGACTGCATTTACTGAACCGATGGTTTTACCACAGGAGCAGTGCGAAAGTACTTGAGCTCATAAAAGTCAGCCACTTGCTTAATGTCTCGATAGTAATGAAACTCTAAACGAGCAAAACTTGCAAAAAGCCCCAAAGACAGCTCTTCCCGATGCTGCTCCAGTAAAGTAGAGTTGTTGCTATAGCTGTATTCTAGCCCCTGCTGCTCATCTCGGAGATCTTCTAGTTGCTGGCCATAAGCCGCTACGGTCCTGCCAAGCTGGACCAATTGAGGATCCTGCAATAGATTTCGCCCCAAGGTTTTAACCAACTGAATCCGATCGTCAAACTTAGCTCTGCTAAAAACAGTGCGCCCTTGCGGAAAAAAACTTTTGTACTGACGACTCTTGCTATCATAAATCATCTGAATCTCAGCAGCCCAACGACGAAGCATAGGCCCCGTCACTTCTCCTAGCAACTCCTTAAACTCTGCTGTTTTTGCATGATAAGCCGTACGCCCATCAATAGAACGTTCGTACTGCTCCAAAAAAGTAAGGTAGAAAGGCTCAAAGAAGGTCAAGATATCTTGAATAGCAGGATCTGTAGCCGCTTTGATTCGAAGCTTGCTCAAATGATCCGTAGCTAGCTGATACATTTTTTTGATGGACCCTCTCGTATCCGTATAAAAAAAGTTTCTAAGGGCTATCCAGTTTGGGGTTTGATACATAGGTGTATAATTATGGGGTACAAAAATATCACATCCTAAATATATCTAAATAATACTTCAATAGCAACTATTGGGTGCTGTTTAAAATTTTATACCTGCCCTTTTCTGCGCCTAGGGAGCTGCAGCTTAAAAGCCGCAGCCAATTTCGGAACAATTAAGCTAGATTTTGGCAGCCCCACGGCCTGCAGCTTAAAAGCCGCAGGACCTGAAAACAAAACCTACCCCTAACTCCTAAAAGCAGGGGCTTTTAAGCCGCTGCGGCGAGCAAAATGATGGCCAAACTAGATTGGCTGCGGCCTTTAGGCTGCAGGTACAGAGACTGTTTAAAGTTTTGTGTTTCTCCTCTTTGCTGCCTAGGGACAAGCCCCTAGGCTAGCTTTTTCAGACAGCCCTCTAAAGAGGGCCTTTGGATATGGCCCTTCTCTGCAGCAACTACTTAGCAAAGCCGTATATATCTGTCTTTAAGGCCCTTTAGGGCTGACTCCATTTGATTAGCCTAGGGGCTTGTCCCTAGGCGACTATTGGCCAAATTGCGAATAGCATCCCCCACTTTACAATTGCCGTTTCACAAATTGCGAAGGGCATACCCCACTTTACAATTGCCATTTCACAAATTACGAATAGCATACCCCACTTTACAATTGCCATTTCACAAATTGCGAATAGCATACCCCGCTTTACAATTGCCATTTCACAAATTACGAATAGCATACCCCGCTTTACAATTGCCATTTCACAAATTGCGAATAGCATAGCCCGCTTTACAATTGCCATTTCACAAATTGCGAATAGCGTACCCTGCTTTACAATTGCCATTTCACAAATTGCGAATAGCATAGCCCACTTTACAATTGCCATTTCACAAATTGCGAATAGCATACCTCACTTTACAATTGCCATTTCACAAATTACGAATAGCATACCCCACTTTACAATTGCCATTTCACAAATTGCGAAGGGCATCCCCCACTTTACAATTGCCATTTCACAAATTGCGAATAGCATACCTCACTTTACAATTGCCATTTCACAAATTACGAATAGCATACCCCACTTTACAATTGCCATTTCACAAATTGCGAATAGCATACCTCACTTTACAATTGCCATTTCACAAATTACGAATAGCATACCCCACTTTACAATTGCCATTTCACAAATTACGAATAGCATACCCCACTTTACAATTGCCATTTCACAAATTCCCAATAGCATCCCCCGCTTTACAATTGCCATTTCACAAATTGCGAATAGCTTAGCGCAACTGTAGGATGCCGTTTTGCAGCTGCAGAATAGGGCGTAAAGGTTTTGTTGGGGACTGTTCAGGATTTTGTGTATCAGAATAAAATTTGGTCAATAGAGACTAGGAGGCGAGTGGTAAAATTTAGATGACCCGGTCAGGGAAACAGACACAAAGCTGGCTGAAAACTTTGGTCCAACCAGCTCGTTTGACCTTCCATCGTTTTTGAATTTGCATAGCGGCTAAATAGATAGATTTTATGGCCGCAGCATCATTTGGAAATGAGCGTTTGTTATTGGTATATTTTCTCAGGCCAGCATTAAAGCCTTCAATAATATTTGTGGTATAAATAAGCTTTCTGATTTCTTGAGGATAGTATAAAAAGACAGTGAGATTGTCCCAGTTTTTCTCCCAAGATTTAATGATGTAAGGATAGCGATCACCCCATTTTTCTTCAAAATCTTGAAGCCGATTTCTGGCCTCAGCTTCATTAGGAGCTGTATAAATGAGCTTAATATCTTTGGCCACTTTTCTTCTATTAGAGGCTTCGACAACCTTCATAGAATTGCGAATTTGATGGACCACACAAATTTGATGAGCTGCCTGAGGAAAGACGGCCTCAACGCTTTGGTCCAAGCCAGCTAGATTGTCTGAGCAGATAAATAAAACATCCTTTACCCCTCTTGTTTTAATGTCATTCAAAGTTGTGGCCCAATTTGCAGCAGTCTCTTTTTCAAAGAGATACATGCCAATAATGTCTTGATAGCCTGCTAAATTAACCCCAAGTACAATCATACAAACCTTGCTTTTAATCTGCCCATCCTCTCTAATTTTATAGTGAATCCCATCAATCCAAAGAATCGCATACTTCTCATCAAGAACCCGATTTTGCCACTCTCGAATACTATCTAAGAGGCTATTGGTAATGGTTGTAATTTGACTCTTAGAGTACTGCTGCCCATAAATTTCATCCATATACTCTACTATATCAGACAGGCTCATACCTTTAGCATACAATAGTGTAATCACACTCTCTAGCTTAGCCGTCATCGACTTGTGTTTGGGGACCGTTACAGGGTCAAATTTACCCTCTCAATCTCTTGGTATTTCTATTTGTAATTTGCCACTTTCCGTCTTGATCTTCTTTGAAGAATGGCCATTTCTGCGATTTTCTCCTTGGACTTCTTCGCCACGAGCATACCCTAAATGCGCTGACATTTCTCCTTCTAACAAACTTTGAATTCCTCGTTTTTTGAGGTCATCTGTTAGCTTGTCTAGCTCCTCAATGTTCTTCACATCTCCTAGTAGGCGGTTTAATAACTCTTCTTGTTTCTTGTCCATAGCGGTACTTTTTTTCTAAGTAATTAAATTGATATTAAACCTCCTAATCTTTACCCCTTTTTTAGCCCATACACAAAATTTTAAACAGTCTCTTTTGTTGGGCTATTTGTCCTTCGGCCATGGCGGCTGCGCCGCTATCTGCAGCCTAAAGGCCGCAGCCAAGCTTGTTGGGCCATCATCTTGCTCGCCGCAGGAGCTTAAAAGCCCCTGCTTCCAGGATAGAAGGCAGGGGCTTAGGTTTTTCAGGACCTGCGGCTTTTAAGCTGCAGGCCAAGGGGCAATAAAGAGCTAGCTGATTGGATCCTAATCTGGCTGCGGCTTTTAAGCTGCAGCTATGGCCGAAGGCCAAACGGCCTAGCGATGCGAAAGGGGGCGGCGAAGCCGCAGACCAAGGCCGTCAGGCCGCAGGGCCGAGCAGACCTGCGAGCCCTGAAGCGTAGCGCAGCAAGGCGAAGCCGCAGCTGAGGCCCCAAAACATCCTCCTAGAGTTCTACCAACAGATTGCAACCTCTAAGATCCGACTGATCGAGGCGGCCCAAGACCTCAAAGCGCCCATCGGCATATTTTCGGCCTAGGTCGTCGGTAGCCATGAAGGCGCAGCTATCCAGATTGGCGAGGTCCACAATATTGACGGCCCCATTGCGCTGCGGCTCCCTATATATATGTAGGGGGTCGCTATGCTCACGGATATAAATGCCCATTTGGGCGGGGGGACTAAAAATGCCCTGCCCCAGAGAATAGGCCTGCGATAGAAGCTCGGTCATGCCATATTCCGAATGAATCTGCTTGACGCCAAAGGCTTGGCCCAAAATAGCATGCAGCTCCTCTCGCAAAATCTCCTTGCGGCGGCCCTTCATGCCCCCAGTTTCTAGCACAATATCTTGAGGGCCTAAAGGAAAGCCCCCAGCCTCGGCAAAATCGAGCAGGGCAAAGCTCACGCCCCAAAGCAAAACCTTTTCGCCGGCAGCCTTGGCCGCTTGCATCTGCCTGCGCAGCTCCTCTATATTATAGAGGTAAAAGCCGCTGCCCCTCTTGGCCTGCTTGAGAAAATGTTCGATCATATAGATTAGGGAAGAGCCCTGCCGCTCTAGATAAGAGGGCAAAAGGGCCAGAATGCGGTAATCGGAGAGCGGGCCATATTGTTCTTCAAAACAGCGGACCGATTGCTCTTCATAGCGGCTTAGTTCTCGAACAAAGTGCTGGCTGCGCTGCTGCCCTGTGGTCCCGCTGCTACTAAATACTTCTTCTTCGGCCCAATCCCCTGCCGCAATCCGCTGCGTTTTAAACAAAGAGATGGGCAAAAAGGGAATATCCTCTAATTGCTTTACGTTTTGGGGCTTTCGGCCCAAAAGATCTACCCATTGCCGATAGATCAAATTATGTGTATATTGATAGCGAAAAACCGCCAGGGCTACTTCGGGCAAATCAGGGGCCTGCATCTGCCCAATTGCGGTCCATAACTCCTCTCGCCAAGCATCGGCTGAACTCATAACTATTTCCTATTTTTTATGAAAGGATTTCTATTGCTTATCGCTTTTCTGGCCCTCTTTACGGCCTGCCAAAAGAACGACAACCTGCCTTCGGTGCCAAAAATAGAATTTCTAGGCTTTTCTAAAGAGAGTTTAGTTCAAAATGGCCAAGATTCTATACTACTTCGTTTTGCCTACCAAGATTTGGAAGGAGATTTGGGCTATGAATCAGGCGACAATATTTTTATCTACGACCCCAGAACGGGCCAACGGCTGGCCAGCTATCAGTTTCCGCTAGACCCCAACTCGCCCCAAACGCAGGAGGGCGAGCTGCAACTGATTGTCTACTCGGCTTGTTGTATCTACCAGGATACGGTCCCCAACTGCGGGCCACATCCTAGCGTCTTTAATGAAGACTTTTCTTATGAACTGCAATTGATCGATCAGGCGGGCCAAGCGAGTAATCGCCTGCTTTGCCCCCCCATTCGTTTGCTTTGCCAATAAACTAGCATTATGAATAAATCTGTTTTTGCGCTCTTTAGCCTTGGGCTTTTGCTCAGTCTATTTTGGGCCTGCGAGCCAGCCCCCATTTTTCCAGAAGAACCTCAGATTAGCTGGAACCGTTTTTCGGTAGACACCCTACAACAATTTACTGGGCAGATGAAACTCATCGTCAACTTTACCGATGGCGATGGCGACATTGGGAAATCGGGTAATGATACTACCTACAACATGATTATCATTGACAATCGGACCCAAGACAGCATCTACTACGTCATGCCCTATGTTCCGCAACAAGGGGTGGCCAATGGCATTTCTGGAGAGGTGGAAGTGGATATTAGCACAGTTTGCTGTATGGTTCCGGGCTTCCCTGTCCTTTGTAGCAATATTCCCAATGTCTATGACTCACTAAGCTATACCATTATGATCCGAGACCGAGCGGGTAATTGGAGCAATGAGATCGAGTCAGAACCCTTATATATTCGTTGTTTTGAATAATATTTTGGGGCCCGCGGCCGGCTAGGCTTTGCCTAGCTCGGCCGCCGCTATGCTGCGGGGCTCACAGGCCTGTTCGGCCCTGCAGGCAGGCTTCGCCTGCCTTTGGTCTGGCCTTCGGCCACCCACTCCGCAGCGCTGGGCCAAGCCCGCCGCCAAGGCCACTACTACTCATTATATACATAAAACTATCCCATGCGTTATTTTCTAACCCTATTGTGCTTATTTGGGCTCTATCAACGGCCCCAGCTCTGTTATTTTGATGATGGAGACTATCATTTTCGCTTTTTCGAGCCCAGAGTATCCACTGATTTGGGCGTTCGTTATTTACTAGACTATGAGCCCAGACTTTGGCGGGGCCGCAATGAAAACTTCAATCACAACCTAAGCGACTGGCAGCAGCAAATTGGCCAAGAAGTTACGATTACCGATTTAGAGCAGCTCATCTATCAAACCCCAGTAGAGACCATTTATAAGTATGGCCGAGACCGCAGGAGTTTGGAGCTAGCGGCTGCGGGCAACTCTGTTTTGCAAGCTTGGCAAAAGGACCGACAGCTCAAAAAAGAGATGGCCGACTACCTTTGCTTTGCCAAAGAGGCCGCCTTACATACAGGACAAAAAACCTATAGCTGGGACCTTAATGAGAAAGAGCGCAAAAAGCAAACTCGCCTATTGACTACTGGCGAAGAGGCGGCAGATAATGCTCGTCTAGACTTTATTCGTCAGCGCTATGGCTTTCAGCTTGTTCGTTTGGCCTTTTATACCTTAGGACCAAAAAGCTGCGCCGAATACTTTGATCGTTATTTTGCCCAAGGACCAAAAAACTACATCTATTACCGCGCCCTAGAATATAAGGCTGGAGGCGAAGAGGGGGCCAAAGCCAGCCATGGCTTTGCGGCTGTTTTTACGCATTGTGCCGACCGCCGGGCCTCTAGTCTCAATAGCTTTGCGCAAAAGCTGGCCGCCAATTGGGAGGAGGGCTTGGCCCTTTGCGAAACCGAAGAAGAAAAAGCAGCCTTTTATAGCATGCGGGCCTTGGTTCATGGGGGCAATATTAGCAAAGAGCTAGAGCGTGTACTCAAGATCAACCCCAACAGTCCCTTAGCCGAGCTGCTTTTGAGCCGTTTATTTGAGCATTTGGAGGGCAAAGCCTTTAAGTATGGCTACAATGAATACAAGAACTACCCTGAAATGCAGGCCCAGCACCGCCAAGAGCTGGCGAGCTTAGAAAAACAATTGGAACAGCAATTGGCCCAACCCAACTTAGACCGTCCACAGCTTTGGCAATTGGCCATGGCCTATATACAGCTCTTTGGGGGCAACTTTGATGAGGCCATGCGTTTGACCAGCAAAGAAAACTATAGCGACCAAATGCAAGCCGAAGCCGCACGCATTCATTTTGTGGCCCAATTGGCTAGTTTGGAAACCTTAGACATGGGCGCTGCTGCGCAGCTCTGGAAAGAACTAGAGCGCAACCCCTTCTTTAAGGACCAATATCAGTTGAAGCAATTTACCCAAGAGGTCTTTGCTGGAAAATTCTACAAACAAGGCGATTATGCTCGGGCCTTTTTGGTGCAAAACAATTTGCGGGCCGCCAAGGACCAGCTCAGTGCGCCTTTGCTCCGCAGCTTTGAGCAGTTGGTGAACAAGGCCCGTTGGTCCAACTACTTTGACAACTACTTGCTAGAAAAGCGCATTGGGGAAAATGCTGTAGACCAGATTAAGGAAATGCGTGGCGTTTATCACTTGCAGCGCTTTGAATTGGACAAGGCTATTTCGGCCCTGAGTAGTTGTAGTAAAGCCTTTCAGGCCAGCAGCCCTAGCTTTAACTCTAGTTACTTGGATAAGTCTATTTTTAGCAGCAAGATAAATCCTGCCGCCTACTATTTTGATATTGAGCAGCAGAACATCTATCGGATGTATGAGGAGCATGCTTTTTTGGCTCAGGACTACAATTTGCTCAGCTTTGCAAAGACGCTCAAAAAGCTGAAGGAAAAAGCCGAGAGTAATATTCCTCAGCGGGGAGAGTATGCCTATATTTTGGCCCAAGCCCTTTACAATATTGGTCCAGCGGGCTGGCATCGTCCGGCCATTTATTACAGTAGTGATAATGGGGGGCATTCGGCCTGGTACGACTTCGGCAAAGAGGAGAAGTTGGCCAAAAGCTTTGCGGGAGCGAGTTGGGAGCGGCAGCGATATTATAATCCCGACCTAGCCATTAAGTATGTAGAAATTGGCTTAAAGGCGGCAGACATCAATGACGAACTTGCGGCCCAATTGAATTATTTGGGCGCGCAGATAGAGCTTAGCCGTCCGCATATTTTGGGGCATTATTGGGACTGGGAAGATAATGTCAAGAAAAGCAAACACAAAGACTACCTCAAAGCCCTTAAACAGTATAAGGGGACCAGTTTTGAGCGAGAAGTTTTGAATGAATGCTATTATTATAGAGCGCTTTAAGTAATTAGCGGGCTGGCTTCAGTATTGAAGCCAGCCCGCTTTTCATTTGCGTTCTACAGGGCCGCAGGCAATAGCCAAATTTAAACGCACTCACTTAAAGCAGCGCGATTAAATCTGGCTGAGGGATGGATAAGGGGGCGGCGCAGCCGCAGACCCAGCAAAATGAGCCTAGCGAAATTTTGCGCAGGGCCGAGCAGACCTGCGAGCCCTGACACAGCCCGACCCAAGGCCGAAGGCCGCAGGGGCAGCCCCAAAAAAGCAAAAAAAAAGCGCCCCAAAAGGGACGCTTAAAGGATTAGATTTCTCCGCGCTCAAATTTGAAGAGGATATCCTCAAACTCTTTTAGGCTAAAAGAAACTTCATCGATAGAGAGGCCTTCATTTTCGGCCTTTTGCTCTAGGTAGTTGAGGCAGCGGAGGTAAAGGCCACGGCCTACATTGCTGATTTCGGCAATATCTTCAAGGCTTTCAATTATTTTATCTTTTTTAATTAGGCCCCAAGTCATTTTGTTCGCCCCCATGAAAAGCATGCTGTTATAGTGCGGGCTTTCAAAGGATTTGATCTTGAATTGTGCGTTTTTCTTAAAGTCATTGATGAAAGGATGAGTTTGGACTAACTTGAAGTAGAAAAAGTTGCCAATAGTCTGTAGCTCAAAGAAATCATCTTGATAGATAGGGGTAACTTTCTTGTCTCTAACCTTTAGGCCTACTTGTGTACGCTTTAGGCAATAGAGTTGTCCATCCTTTTTATAAAAGGCGAGCTGATTAACGTCCCAAATAGATTTGAGTGTTTCCCCATTGGCTAGTTCAGCCTTAATGTTATAGGCAAAGCACTCTTTTTTTTCTAGGGTAAACCTAACTAGTCGAGCTTTTTTGACTTCCTTAATGGTTTGGCCTTCATCTTTTAGTAAGGCCTCAATATTTTTGTAGTAAGTGCCTTGCGCTTGAAGGCTAAGGCCTATAAATAGCAGCAAAAAGCTGCAAATTATTGATTTCATATTTGGTGGTTATTAGTCTTGCTTTTTGATGCGTTTGATGTCTTTGCGAATTTGACTTTTTATTCTTCTAGGCAGGCTACCTAGCTTGGGTATTCCTATTTTATTATAAAAACCAATAGTTTCATAGGTCGAATTAGCGGTATTAAAAATAGAGCTAAAGTAAAGCTGCTCACTAACAACACCCAATTTCAGGTCAGCATTGACATAGCTAGCAACACCAATTGCTGCCCCCCCTGCTATCAATAAAGCATAACTTAAACCGAAACTTCTGTCCTCTTCTTTTGACATTTCTGCATTTAACATAATAGCTCCTGCAATAAATGAGACTGCTCCAGCTGCAACAGCAATTTGAATAGGCGTATTGATTTTACGATTATATCCCTGTTGAATATATCCTCCGGTAACGATATAAGGAGTGCCGTATTTTTTACAGATTCTATCTACTTCTCTTTGGTTAAAGATAGGGTGATGGCGGCTGTCTAAATTCATACGGAAGCGAAGCCAGTCCTTAATCGTGGCCACTTCGGCATAGCGTTCTGCATCTAGCTCTTCTACATTGCGGTTATCCAATGTTTGAACATGTAATCCCTCTTTTTCTGCAGCCTTATTCACTTCGCCATAGAACTTTGTTAAGATTTCATCTCGTTTTTCAAAATCTAGGCTTGTTTCTGTTTCGCCGAGAAACTTGGGAGCTTTCTTAACTGCTAACAAATACGGATTAACATAAAGAACAGAGTCGATACCCAAACCTGGCGCTTTGGCTTTTTTATCTGCTTTTCGGGCTTGAGCTTGATCAATTGAATCTTTTTGCATCAATTGCTGATGATAGTCTTCTACCTGTTCGTAGTCCGTTTTAAAGGCCTCATCGACCAAGAGGTCTGAAAGTAGATAGCGAGCAATATTATAGCCCTTATTCAAATCACTATAGCCATAGCTTTTGCGATAACTATTGAACAGCGTTTTGAGCTTTACGTCTTGCAAAGCTTTGGGTAGACTATCTTTGGTCACTTTTGCTACAGCATACTCTTGCTCGGCGGGGGCCTTGGCTAGATAGGCTTTAATTTCAGCCGCTGTCATCGCCTCAGGCAATTGATCGAAGCTAGGAACATGCTGTTGCAGCACATAGATCGCATCTCGATAATAGTTCTCAAAGTATTTATCTTCTGGATAATCTCTCTGCAACTTCCAAGCCTTGTAAAGGGTCAAACTAGCTAGTTCTACAGCACGCAGGTTACTGCTCATGAAATAAAGCTGCTGTTGCCCCCCCTCAATTTTGCTATAGGTTTTTAGCTGGCGACGATAATCACTGTTCATGAAGCTGCTTGCTTCATACATGCTAAAGCGAGAGATAGCATGCAGGGCCTGAACCTCTACTTCTCTAAGGTAACGGCTATTGGGCTCTTCTTTGCGTAGCAATTGAACCACATAGAGTGCATCTTCAAAGCGGAAGTTATGTAAATAGTAAGAGGCTAGCTCAAAGCGAGCAATTTTGCGGATGCGCTCAAATTCTGCCTTGGGCTCAATAAAAAATTGATCGCCAGTGGTTTTTCCAGAAATTGCCTCTTCTACGACCTCCCAACGGCGAAGCGTACTGGGGTGAGTGCTTCTGAGGGTATCGGTATTTTCCGAATCATCGACCCAGGCTGAAATAGCATTCAAACTATCCTCGGGCAAAAAGATAGAGGGATCTAGCTGACAGCTTCCCTCATTAAAATATTGAAGATCAAAAGCGGTGGTATCATACAGCAAATAAGCGTAATTGAGTAGACTAAAGGCCGACTTGAGGGCTGCTGTGCTGTACTGGGTTTTCAGGAAAATATCTAAGCCCCCTTTATCCGCTTCAAATTCGAGCTCTCTAGAATAAGAGTTAGACTCCAAGAGGGCGCTATTAAAGTCTGTTTTCTTGAACAGACTTCTTTGCTTGCTCTCTTTTAGAATCGCCAAGTCTTTTTCGTACTGGCTTAGACTATGTTGTTTTTGTACGTGCATCAATTCATGAGAAAGCACGAAGGCCAACTGGGCCTCATTCTCCAACTGGGCCAAAAGGCCCATATTGACACAAACCACCCCAGTGGCGGTAGCAAAAGCATTTACTGCAGAAGAGCGAATAACAAAGAAATCTACCTTGCCTTTGAGCTCTGGAGTATGCTCTAGCAGGCGGTTTCCGACCTTATTCACATAATCATTGACGGGCGTACCAAAAAGGACCTTGCCCGAGCGGAGCAAATCATCAATGCTGTAAATAGTTTGTTGTTGAAACTTTGCCTGAGTTTTACGGTCTTTGTTGCTTAAGCCCGGATCTAGTTGGGCCAATCCTAACTCATACTTTTGTGCTGAGCTGAGTAGAAAACGTTCGGGGACTTCACCGCTAGCCGACAGACAGCGGTAATCGTCAAAATCTTGCGCCCAACCCTTTTGTCCAATAAGCAGGAACAGAAGAAGGGCCCAGAATTGCATTTTTTGCATGGTTCTAGTTCTAAAAAAAGTGTTAAAATAAATTTCTTTGTACTAGATGCAAATCTATAGCTTTTGGTTCCTTTCTTCAAAAAAATATTTTCAGTAAAAATGATGAACTTTAAAGTATACAGCTTAATCTATTAAAAAACATTTTGCTCAATTCAAAGTAAACCTACTTAAATACTGTTAATTGAGCAGGACATCAAAAATAAATAGCTAAATGGGGGAAGGCATCTTAATTTAATCCATCTTAGGCCCAATAAGTGACGGCCTAATAAAATCAAATAACATCTTATTATTTTCTGGTGGTCCTAGAGGCCCGCAGGCAATAGCCAAATTTAAACGCACTCACTTAAAGCAGCGCGATTAAATCTGGCTGAGGGATGGATAAGGGGGCGGCGCAGCCGCAGACCCAGCAAAATGAGCCTAGCGAAATTTTGCGCAGGGCCGAGCAGACCTGCGAGCCCTGACACAGCCCGACCCAAGGCCGAAGGCCGCAGGGGCAGCCCCAAAAAAGCAACTCACATAGTTTAGAAAAAAATAAAATTCCTTTTTTCTGCCTGAAATGCCTACATTGAATAACAAACAAACGATCCCCTTAAAACAAGATTGATGATGTCTAAAACTCTGCGCCTAGGTTTTATTATGGGAGGTGGCGTCTCTCTGGGCAGTTTTTCTTCGGCTGCGCTCTGCGAATCGATTAAGCAGCTATTAGTTTATGCGGAATATGAGGATACTGCTGGGCAAAAGCGGCCTTATACCCGCATTGAAATTGATGTGCTCACGGGCTCTAGTGCGGGGGCCATTAGTTTGGGAATTATGCTTAGGGGTTTGGCCAGCCCTAGAGATCAATATCAGTTTTTGGGCTATAACTCCTACCCTCATTTTCGGCAGGAATTGCAGCAAGAACTGCTGGGTCAATTTGGGGAGGCCGCCTATAAAATGATGGGCGAGCAGCCTGAAAAGTTTGAGGATTTGCTGGCCATTCAGGGCGTTCAGAAGCTACAAGAGCACATCTGGGCCAAGGAGGTCAATTTAGGCGAACTCTTGGCTCAGAACAAAGAAAAAGTAAAGACGCAGGCCGGTTTATTGGACCGCAGTTATATAGATGAAATGGGTCATCGCTACTTTGGTTTTCCGCAGCAGCAGCCCGTAGTCAGTCAGCGGCGGCTCTTGGCCCCAAGGGTTCTTTTTGCCTGTACCCTAAGTAATTTGCAGGCCCTCAACTTGCAAGGCAGTCAAAAGGGATCGCCTTTTGGCTCGGCCCTCAATGATGCCGAAGTCTATAAATCTCATGCGGAACTGCGTTGCTTTGACCTCAACTTTGGGGAGGTCAAAGAGGAGTTTTTCCACCACTACCCTATTCCTTGGCGGCAATTTCATTTGGGGCCAGCCTACTGCTATGAAAATAAGGGGCAACAAAAAGAAATGGGCAGTTTGCTCAATATGGCCTATTGGCAAGAGCTCTCGGCTAGTTGTATTGCCTCGGCGGCTTTTCCCTTGGCTTTTGAGCCTGTTCGCCTTCGTCGGTATCGGCATGAATTGCAGGACCGCTGGCCAGAAGCCTTGGCGGCAGAAGACAGCCATATTTTTACCTATGTAGATGGTGGAATGTTTAATAATGAGCCGATTCGAGAGGCCATGCGGCTGGGTAGTTATTTGGACCAGCTGCATAAGGGCGGACCAGATTACGACCGCTTGATGCTTTTTGTCGATCCTATTGTGGGCGAAATTAAGGAGGATTTTCAGGAGGGCTCTACGCAGGTATTGGGGCTGCAGCGTTCTTGGTTGACTGGTCGAGCCAAATGGGGCGCACGTTCGCCTTTGGCCCGAATTGGCGACAAATTGCCCAAGTTAGTCTCGGCCCTTTTGCATGAATCTCAGCAGGGAGAATGGCGCAAAATCAAGGCGGTGGTGGATCGTTTTGAGGAGCGCAAAAAGCTCCGACAGTATCAAAAACTACAGTATTCGGGCAAACAGCTTCCGCCCCAAGAGCGGCAGGTCCTTCGGCAATTTATAGAAGAAAAGCTGGCCCAATTGCGTCAGGGGCTCTACCTGCCGCCGGCCTATTTGCAGCTGAGCCAAGAGCTCAGCCGAATCCTAAGTGAGGAGCAAGCCTTTTTTGCCGATAAATTGCCCTGGCAAGATGCGCAGGCGCTTTGGGACAGCCTTTATGCCTATGTAGAGGAGCAAAAAATCAAGGCGGAAGAGCAGGCCGCTTGGGACCTTGCCTTGAGCTTTTTGGGCCTAGATTTAGGGCTGGGCTTGCTGGCCAAAGAACAAAAGGCCAAAATTGTGGGCATTGCCCCCTTTGACTTTTACCGCTCGGAAAAAGAGCCCTATGGCCTGCTTCAGCTGCCCGGTTTGGGCCTTTCGGGTTTTGCGGGCTTTGCCTCGGAGGCGGCTAGTCGCTATGAGGCCCGTTATGCGGCCTACTGCAGCTTCAGAATTTTGAGAGAACTGGGCTATAGCAGCGCCCCCGCCGATCTGATGCAGCGGCCGCCGGCCTTCTCTTTAGCACAATTTGACCAGCCCTTGCTCAATGGGGTTCGAGAGGCCTTGCTGCAGCGTTTTTCGCAGCTGGTGCCTTCAGAATATCGGCGGGCGCTGCCTTTTTTAGAGGGCTTTTTATCGGATAGTTTGGATCGTTTTATCGGGCAAAATATTGGTCCAAAACGCAAGTGCATCCATATCGAGTTACGCCTACATTTGGCCAAGGATACCTACTGTTTGCGGGGCTATGATGAAGAAGGAGCATACAAAAAAAACCAGCTCAATCCTAAAAACTGGGCTGGCCGAGAATATATCATCACTAAGGTCGACTACTACCCGGAGCTTCAGACTTGGTCGGGCCCCAATTTAGGTCCCGATAATCGCCTTTGGCTAGACCGTATTCGCCTCTTTAATGAGCAGGAATTTATGCCCTTGCCCCTGCCCAAAATTCCAGAGGGACATCCGGCCTATCTGCGGGCCTATCCCGTTTTTGAGCTAGATTTGCGCACAGAAACTGAAATTGGCGTTGGCCGAGCCATTAGCGCCGAGGAATGGCAACTCTTGCCCGATCCCAAAAGTCTAGATACTCCTGAGTATTAGGATCTTTTTTTGGGGCTGCCCCGCCCTGCGGGCGGGTCGGGCTGTGTCAGGGCTCGCAGGTCTGCTCGGCCCTTCGCAAAAAATGCTGCGCATTTTTGCTCGGTCTGGCCTTCGGCCCCCCTTATCCATCCCTCAGCCGAGGCGCTACGCGCCTTTGCGGCGGCTTTGCCGCCTTGCAGAACGCAAAAGCGCCCGTTCTTTGAAGAACGGGCGCTTTTTTTCTAATACTGAATAGCCGTATAAGGCAAGAGCTCTTTTAGGGCTTGAATATCTTCTAGGGGAATTTCGGTATTATTGAGGTAGAGGCCAGAGAGCTGCGGCATATTGCCCAGACAGCTTGGCAATTCTTTGATTGGATTGCCCTGTAGCTCGAGTAGGCGCAAATTGACCAATTGGTCGAGATTATTGGGAATCCTTTCAATTTTATTCTTTTGCAAAGAGAGCGTTTGCAGGGCGCTTAATTGGGCCAAATCTGCAGAAAAGGCCAGAATAGCATTTTCCTCTAGATTAAGATTTTTCAAGCTCTTTAGTGTTTCAATATTTTTGGGCAGCTCTTCGAGCAGGCCCTTTTTGAGAGAAAGCCTTTGGAGATTGGGGAGTTCGGCCTGAGAAAAATCGAGGGTTTTAAATTGGCCCTCATCTAGCTCTAGTTCTTCTAATTGGCCTAAACGCAAAAAGAAAGAAGGCAAGTTAGCCCCTCTAGACTGGCTGAGGTACAAGCGTTTTAGTTTAGGCACCTCGAAGCGTTCTTTTTCGGAGAGTTTTTCAAAATTGCAGCCCTCCCAATGTAGTTCTTCTAGGGCGGGCAGATAGCAAGCCCATTCGGCTACAAAAACGGGGTGTAAAGCTTGGCAATAGCCCAAATTGAGGTGCGTAATTTTTTCATTTCGGTAGAGGTCCATAGGGATTTGATAAAGCGGATTGCCGGCCAAATCTAGAAAATAGAGTGACTGTAATTGGCCCATACTTTTGGGCAGCCGTTGGATACTATTATAGCCTAGCTGGAGCTCCTCTAATTTTTCTAATTGACCCAGGGTTTCGGGCAAGCGTTTAATTTGATTATCTCTGAGGTCCAACACTCTAAGTTTAGTCAATTTACCCAAATACTTAGAAATATCTTTGATACTATTGTAGCGCAGGCGCAACTCTTCTAAGTTGGCAAGTTTGCCTACAATTTTGGGAATATCCGTCAGTTGGTTTTTCTCCAACTGCAAAAGCTGCAAATTTTCGAGTTTGGCCACCGAGGCGGGCAACTTATGAAGATTATTATTTTGCAGATATAGGCGTTGGAGTTTATAGAGCTTACTAATTTCTTTGGGTAGATCGGTAATTCCCTGAGAGCGAAGATCTAATATATAGACAAACTCGGGGTTGGCTAGGGCCTCATCTAGATTGCGGTAAATTTGTGTTTGCTCCAGCTCTTTATCAGATAATAAATATTGTTGTGCGAAGCTGGGAAGGGCCAAAAATAGCAGGCCCAAACAAAGACCAATAGTTTGATTCATAAAATCCTGATTAGCATTTTTTTTAATGGAAGCGACTTCCTAAAGCAGTAGGTACTAAAAAGGGGATAGCAGGGACATGGAGCACTTAAAAGAAAGTCTTTTTTTAGGAAAAGACAAGAAGAAGACCAATAGTTTTTAAGGAAATCTAAAGGTAGTAAAGAATTTGTTAAGTGCTATGGGGGCTTAGAGGGCCGTCAGGCCCGCAGGCCTAGCGATGTGCAGCAGTGGCCCGCAGGGCCAGACCCAGGCAGCTTTGCTGCCGCAGGGCCGAGCGAACAGCGAGCTGCGGAACGTAGCGCCCGCCGCAGGCGGACAACAAGGCGCAAGCCGCAGTTCGACGACCAGAGGGAGTAACGCCCAAAAAGAACAGCGAGCTGCGCAACGACAACAAGCCCTTTAGGGCGTCTTCGACGACCGAAGGGAGTAACCGCCGCTACATTATATTCTGTGGAGGCCCCAAAAATTTCTAAAAAAAACCTAAAAGGCGGCTTGATTTGGTCCTTTAAGAGAAAAAAATTAGCTTTCGGGATTGCATTTTTAAAACACATCATGATGAAACGATACCAAGATATTCCCGCTGCGCTTTTTCAATTGAATCGGCAGCGATTTATGCAAAAAATGAAGCCCAACAGCATTGCGATTTTCCATGCGGCGGACCTATTGCCGCGTAATGGGGACTGTTTTTTTCCTTTTCGGCAAGATAGCGACCTTTTTTATCTTTCTGGTTTAGATCAGGAAGAGGTCGTCTTGGTACTTTACCCCAATTGCCCCAAAGGCAAAGCATTTGAGGAGGTAATTTTTACGAAAAAGACCAGTGAATATATTAAAATTTGGGAGGGTTATAAGTACACCAAGGAAGATGCGGCTCAGACTTCGGGGGTATCTACGGTGGCTTGGTTAGACAGTATGCCGGCCATGCTCAATGAGATGATTTTGTTGGCCGATACGATTTATGTTAATGGCAATGAGAATGATCGGGCGGCTTCTGAGGTGCCTAACCGCAACCAGCGCAAGGCCTTGGAGTTGAAGCATCAGTATTCGGGGCATGAGTTTTTGCGTGCTCAGCCTATTTTGAAGGAACTGCGGATGCAGAAAACGGAGGAAGAGGTTAAATTGATGCGGGCGGCTTGTGAAATTACGAATCGGGCCTTTCGCAGAGTATTGCAAACAACTCGTCCGGGCCTAAAAGAGTATGAAGTAGAGGCGGAGGTCATGCATGAATTTATTCGCTCTGGAGCTTCTGGGCATGCTTATTCGCCTATTATTGCGTCTGGGCCAGCGGCTTGTATTTTGCATTATAATGACAACAATGCCATTTTGCAGGATGGCGATTTGATGTTGATGGATTTTGGGGCAGAATATGGCAATTATGCGGCAGATTTATCGCGTACGATTCCGGTAAATGGTCGTTTTACAGAGCGCCAGAAGGCGGTTTATGAGGCGGTGTTGCGGGTAAAAAATGAGGCCCAGCAATTGCTTCGTCCGGGCAATAACTTGACCGATTACCATCAGGAAGTGGGGCATATTATGGAGCTAGAGCTCATTGGTTTGGGCTTGCTTAGCCAAGAAGAAGTGGCCCAGCAAAACCCGGCCATGCCTGCTTATAAGAAATATTTTATGCATGGCACCTCACATCATATTGGTTTGGATGTGCATGATTTGGCCAACCGCTATGTCGAATTTAAGGAGGGGATGATCTTTACTTGCGAGCCCGGTATTTATATCCCTGAAGAGGGCTTGGGCGTGCGCATTGAGGATGATTTGCTCATCACGGCAAATGGGGTGGATAACCTCATGGGGCAAATTCCAATTGAGGTGGAAGAAATCGAAAGCTTGATGAATGCTTAAGCTTTTGCGCTGAATAGACAAAGCCCGCTACTGTATAGTAGTGGGCTTTGTTGATTTTTGGGGCCTAGGTGTGCTTCTTTGGGCTTGGGTAGAATTTATGCTCAGGGTCCAAAAAGACTAATTGAAAGCATTGTTGTTCCATGAATCCGATTAGCCGACGCTTTCCAGTCAGGCGTAAAGAAGCCCAACGAGCAGTTCCAGGAATATTGCGGGGCTGCTTAAAAGCAGAGCCCTTGGGAATATTTGGCCCATAAATTTTGAGTCGCTGATCCCTTTTCAACTCATGTACACTAGAGTTAGCTAAGTTAACCAAGCTATCCAATGCATCTGCTAATAGGCCATTTTTTTCCCAATATTTAAAGGGATATAATTGCGTTCTGGAAAAATAAGCAAAAGCAAATTTGAGCAGCTGCCCATCGCCTGTTTCCCTTTCATCAAGATCTTTAGACTCCCGCTTAGGGCCTTTTCTCTCTCGTCTATTCTTCTTGCCCATACTCCAATAATTTTTCTTCTAACAGCTGAAGCTCTGGCAAAGCCCCATATTTCCCCTTCAAATAGTTCTTATCTAGTTTCTCATCATTTCGGACCTTGTAATCTAGTAGCGAATAAAGTTGAGAAGCCCCTCTGGGCGTTTTCTCGACAAAGTAAATTTGATCCCTACGCAAAAGCTTTTGCGCTAGCAAACGAGGATTGTGTAAACTAAAGGCAAACTGCGCCCCTTTTTTATTGTGCTGATGAAATAGCTTCAACAAAAGCTCTAAGAGTAAAGGATGAAAACTAGCATCTAGCTCATCTATAAACAAAACCTCTTGCTCTTCTAGCGCTTCATAAATAGGGGCCAAAAAGCAAAGCAATTTTCGAGTTCCTGTAGACATCCGCGCTAAAGGCAAACCTTGACTTTCTATCCCCTGTCCACTCTCATCAAATACCTGATGCCAAAAGCAATATTCTCTTTTTCCAGACTCCTTACTTAAAGAAATTCGCTCAATGCCCAAAGGCTGCATAAACTGCTGTAGCCAAAGTCTAAATCGCTCATCTTCCTCAAACTTTTTCAGCCCAAATCCCAGTATTTGCTCTCCCTTTAGACCCGTTAATACATTCACCTTAGCAACATAATCCAAAATAGACTTAGCAATTGTTCCATTAAACTGCGCACAAACAAGCAAAAACAATACATCGGGCCTCGTCTTTTCGGCTAAGCGATCGCCTTCTGAAAACAAGTCCTTATCATAATCAATTTGCTGCTTCTCCCGCTGAAAAAGCTCCTCTTCTTTGTTCCAACCTCGATACAGCCATTCCGCCTGCAGTTTGCCCTCAAAAATCTCAAAACCATAATGATAAAACTGCCCCTCTGCAGCAAAAACGAGCTCAAAAAAAGAGCTTTCTTGGGCTGTAGTAGGAGAAAACAAAAAGGCCGTACTTTTCCCCGCATCTTCCTTAAAAATAGTGTCCAAACCATGTCTCATACAGTCTAGCATAAACCTTAAGGCCAAAAAAAGGTTGGTTTTTCCGCTAGCATTGGCCCCATAAATAGCCAAAGACTTCAATATTTTGTGCCCCTCCAAGTAAAATATATTCTCTTCTTCATGCTCTTTGGTCGTCTTATTTCCCAAAAAACTCAGAATAGCTTCTTCTTTAAAAGAGAAAAAATTCTCTACTGCAAATTGTATTAACATAGCTCCTAAAGGATTTCGCTTTATTCAATTCAGCAATATACTTCTGTTTTGTGATTTTTTCACAAAAATTACAGCTTTTTACCATCCATTTTTTAGGTATTTGGGGCCTCCTGCCTGCGGCAGGCGCTACGCTTCAGGGCTCGCTGTTCGCTCGGCCCTGCGGCCTAACGGCCTTGGTCTGCGGCTTCGCCGCCCCCTTTCGCATCGCTAGGCCTGCGGCCCTTCGGGCCTGTAGGATGAATATATAGCCCTCTGGCTTGAAAATCTTATGAAATAACTCTAGGAATAAAATCTTGGACCTACAAACAAAAAAGCGCCTTCTGAACAGAAGGCGCTTTTTGCATGACATCTAAGGAAAGCTTAATCAACAAAAGCTTTTAATCCCCGCAAGCCCATATCCACTACAGATTCTGGATTATTGGGCCCTACATCCCATTTTCCATTGCCATTGAGGTCTTCCCATTCAAAGCTTTTGTTGGTCGACAAGCTCATGTTGATTTCAATATCTTCGGTTTCATTGCCTGTAATGCTCAGAATTTGGTCCAATTGACCAGTGACAATGCAGCTACCGGCCGGAATAGGCGAGCTGGCTGCCAAAGGATTGGGCACGGTGGTCCCTGCGGCCTGACCAGAAGTTAAATTAAAGGGCGTTTCAAAGGCCCAAAATCCCTGCAACTTATTGGCATTAACGGCCAAAGATTGTTGGTCCACCACTACCGTATCGATATAGGTATTATAGCCCACAAAACTAGCCAAACGGCCAGTAAACGCCTGGTTATTATAATAGAACGCTACCCCATAGTTTTGGTAGGCCAAAGAAAGACGGAGCCACTCATAGTCGCCCAGAGGAAATTGAGAAATGGGGACCTCCAAAAAAATATCACCAGAAGCGGTAGCTTTCCGCTGCGAGAAATCAATAGCTTGATCGCCGCCAGTAGTCACTTCTGGAGCATGATACAAAACTGCCCCATCGCCCAATTGGGTATAAGCCGAGGGAGCCAGCTCTAAATAATGGGCCGTAATTTCGTAAAAATCGGGATCTTGGCCCGCATGCCCTGCGGGCATAGCTGCAGGCTGCCCCAAATTATCTAGCCGCTCTTGGCTAGGGTCTACCGAAATGCGGAAAATGACTTTAGCCTCTTCTGTTTGAGGATCGGGCGTTTCTTTTTTGCAGGCCCAAAGCAAGGGCAAAGCAGCAAATAATAAGAGAAATTTGTTCATTAGCAGTTTAGTTTAAAGCATGAAGAATGGTCCAAATGGCCCAGCGCTGCGCAGCGGTGGCGCGAAGCGCCAGACAGAGCAAAAAAGCTCCGCTTTTTTGCGAAGGGCCGAACAGACCTGTGAGCCGCGCAGCATAGCGGCGGCCGAGCTAGCCAAAGGCTAGCCGGCCGCGGGCCCCAAATCCTCATTATCCTAGCCCTTATATTTGGCCAAAGTAAAGCCAAAAGTAGAGCCCACACCTAGGCGGCTGCGCACATTTATTGTCTGTTGATGCGCCTCCACAATATGCTTAACGATAGAAAGGCCCAGACCAGTGCCCCCCTCATGTCGAGAGCGGCCTTTGTCTACCCGATAAAAGCGCTCGAAAAGGCGGGGCAGATGCTCTTGGGCAATGCCCTTGCCCGTATCGGAAATCTCGATCAGAACATTTTGGTCCAAATCGTAAAAACCAATGAGGGTATGGCCTTTTGGGCGGCCATATTTGATCGAATTGGAGACCAAATTGACCAAAACCTGCCGAATCATCTCGCGGTCGGCTTGTACAATATAAGGTTTTTTGGCCGTGTCCTTGAAGCGCAGATCGATCTGCTTTTTCTCGGCACTGATCTCCATGCTTTCCACCACCTCTTGGGCCAACTCCTGAATATCAAAAGGCTGCATTTCTAGCTCTACTGCACTAGACTCAAATTTAGAAATCTGATTGAGCTCTTGGACAATCTCTGCAATGCGTTCCACATTATCAATGGCCCGTTGCAAATACTTATCTCGGATCATTTCATCCTCCAAACCGCCATCGGCCAAGGTATACAAATAGCCCTGCATATTAAAGATAGGCGTTTTGAGTTCATGCGAAACATTATCAATAAACTCTCGGCGGTATTGCTCCATTTTTTTGAGGTAACGAATCTCTTGGGTCCAGTCTTTGGCCCATTCGGTCACCTCTTTTTCTACTCGGTCAATAATATGATTGCGCATATCAATATTAAGCGGCTTGCTTGATTTAGGGGCCTTTAGGCTGTGTATCGACTTATAAATCAACTTCACTTTGTTATAGATAAACTTGCGCAAAGCCCGATGGCTAGCATAGTAGCCCGTGCCCAAAAAGATCAGGAAGGCGGGCAAAAGTGCCCACCAACTGAGTAAGCTAGGCAGCAACAGCTTGAGCGCAATCAAGCCAATTAAGGCCGGCAAACTGGCTTGTAGGGCCGTGAGAAAGGCCAATAATTGGGGCGTAGGATTTTTAGGCGCCAAAAATAACATAGGGTCAAAATTTAACAAAAGGCAAAAAAAGAGGAGAGTCAGCTAAGTACTCTCCTCTTTATTATTTCTTCAAAAATTAAAACTCAAACTTATAACCAATCCCCTTAATGGTCTTGATATAATACTCGCCAATCTTCTCTCGAATTTTGCGAATGTGCACGTCAATTGTTCGGTTACCGACAATCACATCATTGCCCCAAACATTCTTAAAAATCTCTTCGCGAGCAAAGACTTTTCCGGGTTTAGAGGCCAACAAACAGAGCAGTTCAAACTCTTTTTTGGCCAAGGCAATTTCTTCTTCTCCTCGAATCACCAAAACTCTTTCCTTATCAATGACGAGGTCCGCCACCCGAATTTGGTCCCCTTCTTCTTGCGGGCTATTATTATAGCGTCGCAAAAGGGCCGCAATTCGGCTGATGAGCACTCTAGGGCGAATCGGTTTGGTGATGTAGTCATCGCCTCCCACTTCAAAACCCACAATCTGCGAGTAATCCTCGCTTCGGGCCGTGAGAAAAGCAATAATGGTGTGTTCAAATTCGGGCTGGCTACGCAATTCTCGGCAAACCTCTACCCCGTCTAGCTCAGGCATCATAATATCGAGCAAAATAAGGTGAGGTTGTACTTCCTTGGCCTTTTCTACGGCTTCCATGCCGTTTCTGGCCGTACTCACCTGATAGCCTTCTTTGATGAGATTGTAGGTAACGAACTCCAAAATATCGGGCTCATCATCTGCAATTAGAATTTTGTAGTCCTTTTGGTCTTTCATAACAGGCAGCTTTGTTTTGCGCAAAGTTAAGCTTTTTTAGAGAAAAGCAGGGCGACTATTCGGGCTTGTCTATAGACATTTTCTATTAAGAAATCGTAAACATTGAGATTAACGCTGTCTGAGCCGCCAATGTTTGGGGTAATAGTTATTCATTCTCCCCCCTGCCAAGCCCTTGGCCCAGCCTAAAGGCAAGCCCTGATAATGGAGTTGAAACCAGCCTTTGGGCATGTTTTCTAAGGATAAAACTTCTCCTCTCAAATAATTTAAGGCCGCTTCTTTTTCTAACTCTATGCTCGGAAAAGCAGATTTGGCCCAAGCCAAACTCTGCCCACTACTCGCCAATGGGCGATATTTTGCCCCTTTTTGCTCCAATAAGTTGGCCCCCGCCTGCAAAAGATATAAGGATTGGGCCAATTGCTCGCCCAGTTTTTTATGCGCTTTGGGAAAGGCTAAAATTTCTTCTCCTCTCGACCAAAAGTCTAGCCCCCAAGCCACATCCAGTTTTTTGGCCCAATTATCCAACTCCTTAACGGCCTTAAAACTAGGCTTTTTAGGCGCTTTGAGCTTTTTGGCTCGCCCCGCTTTTCTCCGAATTACCGACAAAAAGAAGCCTTCTCCAGAAACCAGCCCCGGATAGGCCCGATAGCCCAAATTGCTTTCGATAAAGCCCCAGTTTTCATCTAGCGCCAAACGCAATAGCTCCAAATCTTCCCGCTCGGCCAAAAGCCGCTCGATTTGCTCCTCATTTTCATGTCGGTTAAAGGTGCAAGTGCTATATACCAAAACCCCTTCCGGCGCCAAACAACCAATAATTTGGTCCAAAATCTCATTTTGTCGACTCGCACAATGCTGCATATTGGCCAAAGACCACTCGCCTCGACTAGCCGGCAATTTTCTAAACATCCCCTCTCCAGAACAGGGCGCATCCACCAAAATGAAGTCAAAACAATGCTTTAGGTCCTTAAAATCAGCAGGGCGGTTACAAGAAATCCAAACATTCGGCCGGCCCCATTTCTGTAGGTTTTCGGCCAAAATATGGGCTCTAGATTTGACCACCTCATTGGCCAATAATAAGGCATCAGCAGGCAGTTGAGCGGCCAATAAAGTTGTTTTTCCACCCGGTGCTGCCGATAAATCTAGGGCCGCCAGATTTTCTTTTTGTGGTAAATGCTGCCGAATCACCTGCGCCAACAACATCGAAGAGGCCTCTTGCACATAATAGGCTCCCGCATGCCAAAGCGGATCTAGGGCAAAGTTTGGCCGCTCCAACAAATAATAGGCATCCGCAGACCAAGGCAGGGGCTGCAACTGCTCGGCCCAAGGCAATTTGGTCCTTTTATACGGATTTTGCCGCAGAGAAAGCGGCTTTTCCTCGGCTTCTAGCCCCGCCTGCAAATTGGCCCAATCCGCCGCAGGCAATTGCTCCTGCATCAACTGACAAAAGTCCTCTGGTAACTGCATTTCTTTTTTTTTGCAAAAAAAGCCCTTTTTTAAGGGGATCCCTAATTTTATTTATTTTTTTTGGGGCTTGCCCGCCCTGCGGGCGGGCCGGGCTGTGTCGCAGCTCGCTGTTCGCTCGGCCCTGCGCCGCCTTCGGCGGCTGGGTCTGGCCTGAGGGCCACTGCTTTCCATCCCTAAGCCTGCACGACCAAAATCAGCATTATGAAAAAAACAATCTTCTTTCTTCTCCTTTCTATGAGTTTTTGGGCCTGCCAAACCGCAAGCGAAGAGCAGCCGGTCCAAACAGAAAAACAAGAACAAACTAAGGGTCAGGCCGCAGCGCCAAAAGCTACTGTTTCTGGAAAACTGGCTTATCCGGGGCATTTGCCCAAGGACCTCACCATTGTGGCCCGCAATATTGGAACAGGCGCCATGATGACCACTAGAGAATTTGACCGCTCTACCCTAGAGTATGAGCTAAAATTGCCCGCAGGCCAATATGAAATTTTTTCGCTCACTCAAAGTCGCCCCGGCCAAAAAGCCTATTACTCAGAATATATGCTTTGCGGAGAAGGACCAAATTGCAAGTCGCATCGGCCAGTTATCCTAAATTTAGAAGCGGGCAAAAACTACCCACATATCTCCCCCTCCGATTGGGCCGCCTTTGACAAAAAATAGCTGCATGTTAATGACTGCCCAGCCTTCCCCGCCCCGCCCGGCGCCTATCGGCTGAGGGATGGTAGGGGGGCGGCGCAGCCGCAGACCCAAGTTTTTGAGCGCAGCGAAAAAACTGCAGGGCCGAGCAGACCTGCGAGCCCCGCACAGCCCGACCCCAGCCGAAGGCTGGGGCAGCCCCAAAAAATCAATAAACTACTACTTATGAGTTTTCTAAACTACTTATCTGAAATTAAGACCTTCATTTTTGATGTGGATGGCGTTTTTACGAATGGCGAACTGCTGGTGCAGGAAGATGGCCGTTTGCTACGCAGCATGAACGTTAAAGATGGCTTTGCCTTTAAGCTGGCCCTAGAAAAAGGCTATGAGATTTTTATCATTACGGGCGGCCGTTCTGAGGGCGTTTGGCGCCGTTTTGAGGGTTTGGGCCTGCCTGCTGGCAATTATTTTGCGGGACAGCACGACAAACTTTCTTGTATGCGAGAGCTGATTGAAGCCGAGCGCATCAATTTGGACCACTGTTTATATATGGGCGATGATTTGCCAGATTATGCGCCTATGCGCTTGGTGGCTTTGGCTTGCTGCCCAGCCGATGCCGTGCCTGAAATTCAGGCCGTTAGCCAATATGTTTCGCCTAAAAAAGGGGGCTTGGGTGCTGTGCGTGATGTCATTGAGCGAGTCTTAAAAGTGCAGGACCAATGGCCGCAGGAAAAAATTACGGAGCTCTAATAGGCGCTTTTTTTCGCCTGATTCGCTGGCCCAATCTACTTCTGTTGTGGATTGGGCAAGCTTTGTTTTACCTCCTACTTTTACGCCCCTTAGGCGAAGAAAATTGGTCCATTTATCTACTTTATGCTTTGGCAACAGTTAGTTTGGCTGCTGCGGGCTACCTCATCAACGACTATTACGATTTGGAAATAGATCGTTTGAATGAGCGGAAAGGGCCATTGGGCCAAGAAATTTCTATTTTTTGGGGCTTTGTTCATTATGCTTGGCTACAGCTCTTGCCCTTAAGTTTGGCGGCTATTTATTCGCCAAGCTTTCTTTTGCCCATTTTGCTGGGCATTAGTTTTTTGCTTTGGGCCTATTCTGCTCATCTTAAGGCTTGGCCTTTGGTTGGAAATTTATTGGTGGCGGCTTTAGTCTTGGCGAGTTTGGGCCTCTATTATATAGAAGCCCTACCCTATTTGCGAGAAAACCGCTGGGCCAAAACCTTTTTTGAGGCCTATTTGGTTTTTGCCTTTGGCAGCAATTTGGTCCGAGAAATAGCCAAAGACCGAGAAGATCTAGCAGGCGACCAAGCCAAAGGGACCTTTACCTTAGCCTATTATCTGCCTAGCTGGGCCCTCAAAAGTTTGCTCTTTTTTCTTCTTTTGGGCAGTTTGGGTACAGGAGTGGGTTTAGTTTGGCCTTATTTCAGGCTATTTTCAGGCTATTTTTGGGGTCATTTTTTGTTGCTAGCAGCACTTTTGTTTTTGCTTATTTTTGTCTTAATCCGAGCAAAAACTAAAAAAGATTGGCGCCAACTCAGTCTGTTACTCAAAATATATATGGCCTTAGGCTTAGCGGCCTTGGCTTGGTTGCCATAAAAAAAGAGCCCCTGAAAATTCAGGGGCTCTTTTGTAAAAAAGCAGGCTAAAACCTAATCCTCCTCGGCTAGGCGGCGCTGTTTTTCAGTATCTAGCTGAAGCACGCGCTCTTTCAACTCTTCTAAGCTAATATCCTTAGCGGCAGCCAAATCTTCTTCTGTTGGATGAACATGAGACCAGTTTAGGCCACGCTCAATACGATAGATTTGCATAGGCGTAATGGCAAAAGCCTCGGCCAATTCTCTCTTTTTGAGTTTGCTGCGCTTAGAAGCACTTTTGAGCAAGCGCACCTTAGCGGGGCTCATGCGGTAGTGACGTTCTTTGCGGCTACGGGTATCCTTATAATTAGGACTATTTTGCATGTACTCTCTCCATTCATCATGGTTGAGCCACTTAATATTGGTCCATTTATTATTTGAACGGTCATAATCTACATGCACCGCATGATTAAACTCATCAGAGGGCTTTTCGCAGAAATGAGTAGCGATAAAAATATGTAGAGCTAGCTCGCCATAAGTTTTATCTGCCAAGCGAATATGCAAACGGCGGAAACCGCGGTGGTCTACAGAGCCTTTCAACAAACGCTCACCAGTGGTGCGTTTATGATAGCTCTTAATGCGGCCCATATTAGAGATATAGTATTCGAAGTGTAGAGTTGGGCGACCAAAATCTACTTTTTGCCAAACTTCACCGGGAAGTGTGGTCACTTTTTGACTTGCATCCATTGGACAAGGAGATTTTAAGTAAAAAAATAAGTTGTCTGAGTTAGGCACTCATTAAAGATACAAAACTTTGCTGTTCTGTAATTATCTTGACTTAAAGATAAGGCATCTTTATTGCCTAAACAAGCATTTACTATTTTTTTTTAGTTTTTCGCCTACTTTATATCTCTGATAACAGCTATTTCCCCATTTTTCTAATAAGTTTTGGTCATTCGGCTAGGGACGACAAGGATATAGTCTGCTTTTTTGTAGTGTTCTCGGTCCAATTTCGAGATATCTTCTTGTTCTACGGTAGTAATTACGGCCAGTTTAATTTCGGGTTTTTCCTCTTTAATATAGTAGACGATTCCCTCATGAAAATCGGAGTGGAAGCTTCCGTTGAAGTGTAAGAACAGCTCGCCTTCATTCCAGTTAGAGAGGGTAAAATGGGCCATAGTAGCATCTTTTAGCATTTGGGCATGCGGAAAACTTTCGTCTCCGCCGGCCATATCGAGCATTTTTTGGTAGCAGCCTAGTTCCATATTGGTGGCAATGGGCAGGGGGGCAAAAAAGACCTTAGAATACTCGGGCAGATTATCGAGTTGGTCTAGGCCTTGGCGGCTCACCATAGAGGCATATCGGCGGGGGACATTGGTGCAGGCGAAGCGCAGGCCATTTTCTCTTGCAAACTCGACTAATGGTTTATAATCGGTGCGGTAATTGGGCCAAAGACGCATTTCTTTTTCAAAATTGGAGCTACTGATGTAGCCAAAAAAGTACTCATTCATAATCACCTGATTATCGGCCTCAAACATTTCGGCCCCCATCACCAGCTCCTCTCCTCTTTGGGCGTAAAGGTCGCGGCTGAGCTCAAGTTGCAACCAGTGGCTAATTGTATTATTATGCAGTTCGCCAAAAAAGACCATATCCTGCTTGCTCAATTGCTTAAGCATTTTTTTGTACTTCAGTTTTTTGCCTTTGCTATCATAAAGTTGGTAGGCTTCTTTTTCTTGGGCCATAGTTTGCCCAACAGTTAGGCTAAGTAGGAGTAGCAGACTCCAAAATGTTTTCATAATTGATTCTTTTTTATGTATAAAAATTTAGCTGTTTTTTGGGGCCCGCGGCCGGCTAGCCTTCGGCTAGGTCGGCCGCCGCTATGCTGCGCCGCTCGCAGGTCTGCTCGGCCCTGCGTCGCTTTGCTCCTTGGTCTGGCGCTTTGCGCCACGGCTGCGCAGCGCTGGGCCAAGATAACGCTTGGCGGCCTACAAGATAGGACAATTCTTTTTGCTAGGAAATTTGGGTAGGGGCCGCCAAATATAGACAAATAAGAGTTCAAAGCCGCCTTGGCCCAAAGTTGCTGGCTGAAAATCGGAATAATTGACATCATAGCTCAGGCCCAGCTCCCAGTTATTTTGATACTGCAGACCAATACGGGGCTGCCAGCTATCTTGGAAGCGCCAAGAGAGGCCGGTATACAGACTGAGTTCTCGGCCGGGGCGTTGATCTAGGGCATAAAAAAAGAGCTGGCTGCTGCTCCACTCCTGATAAGGTCCTTGTTGTTGGAACTGAAGCGCCGTTTGGGCCTTCCATTTTTGGCCCCAGCCATAAGCTAATTGGATATAATGCAATTGTCGGATAGGCAGATAGCGGTCTTCTTCTCCTAAAAAGCTCTGCTTGGGTTCATGCAAATGAAAGAGGCCCAGTCCCCATTTCAGATGCCATTTTTTGCCTTGATAATTTAGGGCCAAGCCAGCGCCCAGATCGCTAAACAAAAAGCTTTGGGCCCTGGCTAAAGCGGGTTCTTGCAGCTGCCAGCTGGGATCAAACTGATCGCCCTGAAACTGTTCATCAAAGCTAGCGCCCTTATAATTGAGAAAGCGCTGGCCAGCCCCCAAATAGCCTCCTATATTCAGCGACCAATTTGCGGCTAAAGGCTGTGTTCGGGCCAAGCTCAGGCGCAAGAGCGATTGTCCTAGGCCCAAATCTCCAGCCTGATCGGCTTGGAGATAGAGGCCCCAATGAAAGCCGGCCAAGGCCTCTTTTTGCTCCAACCCTAGGCCCAAACTCTGGTAAGCCACGGGCACTGCCGACCATTGTTCTCGGAGCTGTAGATTGGCTCGGTAGCGGCCATCAAAGGCGCCTGTTTCTGCGGGCGAGGCGGTCCAGAGGCTACGGTCAAATTGGCTAAAGTGCAAATCTTGGCCAGAGAGCCAAGGCCCAAGGCCCAAAAGAAATATAAGTAGGTAGAACTGTTTCATGCAAAGCCATTTTAAGGAGAACAAGGGTGGAAAAGGGGGCCTTGGCCCAGCGCTGCGGAGGGGTGGCCGAAGGCCAGACCGAAGCCGCCGCAGGCGGCTGAAGGGCCGAACAGACCTGTGAGCCCCGCAGCATAGCGGCGGCCAGCAAAGCTGGCCGCGGGCCCCAAAACACCTACTAAATATAAGAAACTCCTTGAAAAAAGGCGGATTCTGTCTGGGTCTTGGGGGCAAAAAAAAAGCCCTTGGCGGGGCCAAGAGCAAATATACTTACTTAAGAAACAGAATAATTTTAACGTTGACGGCCTTTGACGGCTTGGCTGGCCCAATGAGCATTCATTTGCCCAAAAGGCTGCTGGCGCTGCTTGCCCTGATCGAGGACCAAAGTAAGGCTTACTGCATGAGGCTGTAGAGCAGGAGCGGCCTGTGCTAGGCTGTTCGTTTTGGTGGTAATTCCTGCTTGAAGAATGCGCTGCTTGTTCATAATATTCAGCTTTTGGGTGAAATAATATTTTGTCTAAAACTTCTTTTACATAAAATGCTATGGAAGTATAAGGGCTTAAAAGAACTTTTGCTAGTTGACGCAAGTCAAAAGCTGGGCCAGTTGTTTTATTTTTTTAGTGCTGGCCGCCAAGCTCCTTATTATTAGGCATTTAGAAAAAGGTTAAAGAAAGCTCAAAAAAGAAAGCGCCAAATTGACACATAGCCGCTTGGTTTGGCTGTCAATTTGGCGCTTGCGTAGACAAAAGCTAAATATATGGAGGATGGTATATTTTGGCGATTGCCTAAGCAAGCGCCGGGGCTTACTTAATTAGCGTGCTTGCTATTTTTCCAACTGAGGTGAAATTGGCGCATAGCGGGATAGTGGGCAAAGCATGGGCTTTGTCCGGCTAGGGCTGTGGCGGCATCCTGAATAAGGTTAGAAAAATGAAGCATAGTTAATTTTTTGGGGTGATCCCGATAAATTACGATTGCCAAACTGCGGCGGATGGGATTCAGTTCCAAGCTGGGGAAAAGTTTTTTTAGCTAAGCGAAAACCTAAAACACAAAAATCTATTTATCAATAACTTCTGAAAAATATTTTTTTTTCAAATAGGCCAAATGAAAACTATGGCCTTCTTATTTCTCCTCTAGAGTTAATCAGTAAAAAGCTAGTCTGCCCCAAGAATAATCCGTACCTTTGGGCCTCAAATTTAACTACAATGGGCTTACAACAAGATATTCGACTATTAGAAATGGAGGACCTACTCGCCTATTTTAAGGCGAAAGGCGCTCCCAAATTTAGAGCTAAACAAGTTTTTGAATGGCTGTGGAAAAAAGGCGCTCACAGCTTTGCCGAAATGACGAACCTCTCTAAAAAATTGCGCGAACAATTAGAGGAGGATTTCTGTATCCGCCCCATTACGCTCGATATGGAGCAGCGCTCTAATGATGGCACCATCAAAAATCGCTTTCGCCTACATGATGGCCACCTCATCGAATCGGTGCTGATTCCCGTCCCTAGCCAAAACCGCTTTACGGTCTGCATTTCTTCTCAGGTGGGTTGTAGCCTGAGCTGTAGTTTCTGCGCTACGGGCAAAATGAAACGCCTGCGCAATCTAGATGCCCCCGAAATTTATGATCAGGTCCTTTTGGTCAACCGCCAATGCGAAGAAACTTACGGCCACCCTATTACCAATGTGGTCTATATGGGCATGGGCGAACCCCTACTCGCCTATCGGCCCGTGCTCAAAAGTGTGGAGTTGCTGACAGCTCCCTGGGCCTTGGATATGGCCCCTCGCCGCCTCACGATTAGCACGGCGGGCATTGCCAAAATGATTAAGCGCCTAGCCGATGATGGCATCCGATCCAATCTGGCCCTCTCCCTGCATGCCGCCGATGATAGTAAGCGAAATGAGATTATGCCTATTAATGAGCAAAATAATCTAGAAACGCTCATCGAGGCCCTGCAATATTTCTATGAGCAGACCAAAGACAGCAAACTGACCTTTGAGTACATCGCTTTCAAGGATTTTAATGATAGCATAGAGGATGCCCAAAAATTACTGGCTCTCTGCCAACAATTGCCCAAGGTGAAGGTCAATATTATTGAGTACAATCCCGTAGAGGGCGTCACCCTAACCAAAGCCGCTGCCGAAAAAATTGACCGCTTTTCAGAATACCTCAACCGCAGAGGGGTGCCCTGCACTGTCCGCCGTTCTAGAGGAAAAGATATTGATGCCGCCTGCGGCCAGCTAGCCAATAAGTAGTTGTTTTTAAAGGAGGTTTGGGGCCTCCCGCAGCAAGCTGCGGGCGCTACGCTTTGGGGCTCGCAGGTCTGCTCGGCCCTGCGCAGGCTTCGCCTGCTTGGTCTGGCCTGACGGCCACCCCGCCGCATCGCTAGGCCAGTCGCTTCGCTCCTCTACTGCCGCATCGGTTACTCCCTTTGGTCGTCGAGCTGCGAACTAAAGTCCTTGCTGTGACCAGCTCCTTCTAAAGGCAGTTAGCTATAGGCCCATGGCAAAGCCCATGGACCCAAAAGGATCAAAACTGAAGTTTTGATCCTTTTTTTATGCGCTGTTTAAAATTTTGTGTTTCGCCTTTTTACTGCCTAGGGGCTTGTCCCTAAGCGACTATTGGCCAAATCCTAGCCAGCTAAACGCCCAAATTTTATACAGGCAGACAACATCCTAAACCCTCCTTTTTTTAGCACCAATTGTTAAGGACAAGTTAATTAAGGGATTTAACGAACTTATTATTTGATAGCAATGAGCTAGCTTTTTGTTAGCTCGACCTAGCTTTCTACTTGCTCGACCTAGCTTTCTACTTGCTCGACCTAACTTTTTACTTGCTCGACCTAGCTTTTTACTTGCTCGACCTAGCTTTCTACTTGCTCGACCTAGCTTTCTACTTGCTCGACCTAGCTTTTTGCTTGCTCGACCTAACTTTTTACTTGCTCGACCTCCCTTTTTACTTGCTCGAGCTAGCTTTTTGCTTGCTCGACCTAACTTTTTACTTGCTCGAGCTAGCTTTTTACTTGCTTTTTAGGTCCAGCAGGCGGCGAAGCCGCCGCAGGCTGAGGGATGGGCAGCAGTGGCCGCAGGCCAGACCGAGACAGCGAAGCTGGCGAAGGGCCGAGCAGACCTGCGAGCTGCGAGACAGCCCGACCCGCCCAATAATTCATGAGGGTTTTAACCCTCATTTTGTATAAGCTCGCAAAGCGATGCCGCTTTGCGCTGGGTTTCAACCCGGCGGAAGGGGCAGCCCCAAAAAAAAGAAAACTTAAAGACTTTAATTTTTCGGATATATCCTGTATAATGAGAGCAGAAAATTAAGGCCTAGAAATAAACATAGCTAGACCAAAGACATTATACATATAACCAAAACATCTCTATCTAATGATGAATAAAAGAACATTTTTGAAACGTTCGGCCACCTTGGCATTGGGGGCTAGTTTGAGTCCTTTATTCTTGCAATCTTGTCAGGAAGAAGGGCCAAAAAAAGAGGGGGAGCCCCAAAAAGAAGAGGCCACAGGCGGTTTATCAGAATTTGTATTGCCCGCTTTGCCCTATGCAGCCGATGCCCTTTTGCCCCATATTGATACGGAGACCATGAACATCCATCATGGCAAGCATCATGCGGGTTATGTAAAGAAATTGAATGCGGCTTTGGCGGATAATCCCTTGCAGAAAGAGGCCAATAATTTGGAGGACCTTTTGGGTCGTTTGGAAGATAAAGAGGAGCATACGGCTTTGCGCAACAATGGCGGTGGGCACTACAACCACAGCTTATTTTGGACCAATATGAGCCCAGAGGGCGGAGGAACGCCAGAGGGGGAATTTGGGCAAGCGTTGGCTCAGGCTTTTGGCTCTTTTGAGAACTTTGCCAAAGAATTTAAGGCCGCAGCCGCTAGTCGATTTGGTTCGGGTTGGGCTTGGTTGGCTGTAAATGCAAAAAAAGAGCTCTATATTTGCAGCACGCCTAATCAAGACAACCCCTTGATGGCTAAAATTGTAGAGCAGGCGGGTCAGCCTATTTTGGGCCTAGATGTTTGGGAACACGCCTACTACCTTAACTATCAGAATCAACGAAAAGCCTACATTAACTCTTTTTTCAATATTATTAACTGGTCGGCAGTGAGCCAAAACTGGTCAAACATCGTTAAATAAAAGAGATTGAAAAAGAGAATAGTTAGCGGACTGGGGGGCATAGGTTTATTGGTAGCCTGTACCCCTACGGTTGGCCCAGAAGAGGAGCAGCAGCCTCAGGAATTGATTCAGCCTGCCATAGACAGCAGTGCAGAAAAAGAAGAACAAGACAGCCTTAGCCTTTTGGAGCAATTGGACAGCAGTGGGCTGCGGATATCGCCCAAGGCTAGTGCAGCAGAACGCGCCAAGATTATGGAAATCATTAGCAAGGAATACCTGATGGGCCAGTTTAATCCGGCCACAGACCAACGTTTTGAGCGGATCGAGCGTCAGTATTTGGTCTATCCAGAGCGAAAAATCTTTATTCGGAAGGAGGCCATGGCCAAATTCAAGGAGATGCAAGCTCGGGCCAAGGAAGATGGGATTGCGCTAAAAATCATGTCGGCTACCCGTCCATTTAATGTACAAAAAGCCATTTGGGAGCGAAAATGGCGAGGAGAGCAAAGAGTGAACGGAAAATTTGTTCCTCAGGATGCGCCTCAGAAAGCCAAGGCCGAACAAATTTTGGAGTGGAACTCTATGCCGAGTACATCTAGGCATCATTGGGGGACTGATATTGACATAAACAACATAAACCCAGCCTATTGGCTCAAGGGGCAGGGGGCTAAAGAGTACGCTTGGTTAGTGGCTCATGCTGCCGAATTTGGTTTTTGTCAGGTCTATTCTGCGGGCCGTCCTTACGGTTATCAGGAAGAAAAATGGCATTGGTCTTATATTCCTTTGGCTAAAGAGTTCACAAATCAGTACAAAAAGTACATTAAGGATCAAGACATCCACGGATTCTTAGGGGCCGAGGCCGCAGCAGAGATTGAAGTTGTTAAAAAGTATGTATTGGGGATCAACCCAGACTGTCTTTAAAATAGCTTGATGAACTTGTTGTTGGCCAGCCCAACAATTAGAAAACAAAAAGCCCTTATTGCCAAAATCGAGAGGCTTTCATTTACAAACAAGTTCATTTAAAAGCTTAACCTAAGATGCTTTCAGAAAACGACATCCAACAACTAGAAGACTATCAGTACAACCGTCTTTCTTCTAGCGAACGCAAGGCCATTGAAAAGCGCATGAAAGAAGATCACGCCTATAAAAAAGAAGCCAAGGCTTATCTTCGCCTTTATCAGGGCTTTCAGATTGACAAGCTCAGCGCTGATATGGAACGTTGGGATAAAGAGCAGCAGCACCCCCAATTTTTCCAGCTAAAACATTTGGCGGTAGCGGCTAGCGTTTCGCTCTTTATTGCCTTAGGGGCCTATCTCTTTCAGCAACAGACGAGCAGCCCAGCCAACTATGCTCATTTTTATGAGGCCTACAAGCCCTTAAACCTACTATCTAGAGGGGGTGAAGGGGGCTTAGACAGCCAGCTCATATTGAAGGCCCAGACGCTTTATAAGGAAAAAAAATACGCTCAGGCGATTCCTCTTTTGGCCCAATGCCCAAAGACAGACTGCCAATTGATGCAAGGCGTAGCCCTACTAGAAACCCAAAAAGAAAATGAGGCAAAAGCCATTTTTCGGGAACTTAGTCGAGAACAATCTATTTCTTTAGAAAAACAGCAGATTGCAAGTTGGTACTTGGCACTGACTTTGGTAAAAACAGAAGAGTGGACCGCAGCCGAAAAAGAATTGGAGCATTTGCTACGTACTGCTAAAGAAGGTTACTATATTGAACAAGCTAAAGCATTGATGCAGCAGATAAAAGCCAGATAAGTCGCTTAGGTCCTTAACTAAAATTGTTGATCTCTAGATTTTTTTTTATCTTTACTATTAAAAGAACTAGTTTCAGGCAATGCTTTTGGCCCTAACTCATCCACTGAGTGCTAGCGACTATTTCGAAACAAAACTTATGCAGTTTGCGGGTCGCCAAAAAAATTCAATTGCAAAGTAAAACACCAATCTATTCTATGAGAAATCTTCGCCTCCCTAAAGAGTTAAAGCTTTTTGCGCTGATCGCTCTGCTGCTCGTCATGATTGTCGATAGCGCAGATGCCCAAAGAAGACGCAGAAAAGGTAGAAATAGTGGCCGTTTGGAAATCATGGAAAACCTTCCTGAGTTTTTCGTGAACGATAACCGCCTACCCGATTACCTCAAAATGGTATATCGCCGCGATGCGACTCGCCTAGCTCTTCGTTTGATTGACCGCGAGCAGCGGATGTCTAAGCAAACAATTATTGTCCCCGAAGAATTGGTCCAAGCTATTTATAATGCACTGGTGGCGGTTCGTCTAAGTGATTATGGGGCCGTTCAGGACATTACCTCTAAATATTATGTGCGTACTTTTCCGCAGCCCAATGTGGAGAATATCATTTTGCTTGCCGAGCATGATGCCGACTGGCTAGAGCCACTTAAGCGACGTGCCGATACTACGGCTAGCCCTAGTATCAATAACATTATTCGCAAGTATAATCTAGTCATGACCAATATGGTTTATCTGGATGAAGAGCGTGCAGGCCTTGTTTTGCAGTCTCGCGAGTTTATCAATATGGCGGCTTTGGCCATGAAATTCTATACGGAAGAAGGGATTGGTTCTATTGAAGAGACGCTTCCCTATGGAGATGGCAATGACATTAGCATTGAGCGAACTAAAGAAGGCTGGGACTTGGTCTATAGCGTGAAGTTTGGTAACTGTGTCAATCAATGTCAGAAGGTGCATCGCTGGGAGTTTTCCATTGATGAAGGTGGTGAAGTTTCTTACAAGGGTGACAAAGGCCATACGATTCCGCCTTGGTTGAGCCCAACGGCAGAAGCCAAAAAATATCCTGATGTCTTAAAGAATTAAGGCCTTTTAAAAAGAAAGCTATTGAGTACTGCTCAATAGCTTTTTTTATTTTGCTAGTTATTGATCTGCTGATCGAAGAATAAATACTATTTGTTATTGTTGTTTGTTTTGGGGCCCGCGGCCAGCATAGCTGGCCGCCGCTATGCTGCGGGGCTCACAGGTCTGTTCGGCCCTGCAGCCGCCTGCGGCGGCTTTGGTCTGGCCTTCGGCCACCCCTGCGCAGCGCTGGGCCAAAAGAAAAAAGCGAAACTTGCCCTGGGGGCAAGTTTCGCTTTGCGCAGAAGAGCCTGCGGGATTCCTTAGGGCATCTTCTGGGCGGGGATAAGGACTGCAGCGAGGAATACCGCTCTTATTCGTCCTACAGGCCCGAAGGGCCGCAGGCTGAGGGATAGTAGGCAGTGGCCCGCAGGGCTAGACCAAGGAGCCGAAGGCGACGCAGGGCCGAGCGAGCAGCGAGCTGCCGCATAGCCCGACCCGAGCGAAGCGAGCGGGCAGCCCCTAATAATAATTAATATAATAAAGGAAAAGCCCTGTTAGCTGGCCAAAAAGGCTTGTGAGGCTACTATTGAGTTTTCCTCTGAGCAACTCCTCATAGCTTTGGCCCTTTTTTGGGGGTTGTTTGGCGGCAATTAAGGCCCTAATTTTTTTGCGGGCTTGCGCATACTGCTGCCAGCTATACCAAGCCAGATAAATAGCCAAAACAAAAGGGAAACTTCTGGTTAAATCGACCTCCCAATAATCAAAAATCCAGATAGCGATAGGCAACATAATTGCGCCCTGTGCCAAGGCCGCCAAAAACTCTATGCCTTGGATCAGCAGCGTGTTTTCGCTAAACAACTTACGGTCTCCGGCCTTGACAAAAGGGATAGCCAAGAGCAAAAGCATAAAGCTAAAGACGATCTTAATCAGTAGCGCCAGTAAGTTACTAAAGACAGAAATGGCCAAAAGGCTAATAAAATAGGCAAATATAAGTTGAAGCATTTGAGGCTGTGTTTGGGCCAAAAAAAAGGGGGCCAAAGCCCCCTATACATTAGAATGCCGAATTGGCACGTAGACGGAACTGAGAATACATTCCAGAGTTTCCAGCCTCAACCGAATAAGTTTTGCCATTGATTTTCACCTTGGCAAACTTTCGTTTCAGACCAGCCACCGCATTGTTGTACTCTGGCTTAGAAGAGGCCGTAGTGAGCACGCCATTGGTGTATTGGAAATAATACCACTCTCCGTTGGGAGAAACAAAATAAATATTCAGTACATCTCCTCTAGCGGGATCCATTTGTACTTCTACCGCTCCTTTAACAATTTGGCCAATATGGGTGCCCATCATAGAAGCCAGCTGCAATCGGCCATTAGAGACAAAAGACTGCGTTTTGGGGCTCCACTTCATAATCATCTGAGAGAAGAAAAGCGTATGTTTTAAATCTTTGGGCAAGACGAGGCGGTTATCATTGGCCACTTTTTTCCACAGCTTATCAAAGGCTTGGTTTTCGGGCACAATCTAAGGCGCCACTACCAAAGGTAATAAACTGGGCCTCATTTTGTTTTACACGGATATTATCAAACTTAATTTTTTGGTCCTTAAAATTGTCTACATTAAATTCCAAAAAGCCATCTGCCGTATACTCTCGCTTACTAATAATGTTAATGGTAGCATCTAGAATTTGGTGATTTTGGTTAAAGGTATCGGCCACAATTCTAGAGCTATCGAGGGTACGCATATGGGCATGTCCTTCAATTTCGATATGCTCATTGATGGGGTAAATAAAGGCATCCGCTACTCGGATATACTCTACGCCATCTACCTGTAAGAGCCCCGTATTGAGGTCATAATCTGCAGACACTCCCATAAAGTAAAGTGAGTCTTGGCTTTCTTCGGTGGCCAAGAAAAAGCCGGCTTTCCCCTCGGTGGCATCAATATGAATATTGCGTTTATCCATATCCCAGTGGAAGCGGTCCAAAGAGGTTTTATAAGAGTTATAGGGCAGGTCGGTACTGAGGTCCTTTTCTCGAGCAATAAAGTCACCTGTTCGTTTATCAAAATCGACTACTGCCTCTACATTGTTGTTATCAAAGGCAAAGGCCACCTCTCCTTGTTGTTTAATGGAGACGGCCGTAGAGGGGGAAGTCACGCTATTTCGCCCAAATTGAAAGTCTCCGCCAGGGTTTGATTTCAGGGTCGCTTCATCCCATTCAAAGATTCCTCTACCCAACAAGCCGTTGGGGGTTAAGTTTAGCGAGCCATCTAGGACATATTCTCCGCTTTCGAAGAACTGAAAAGGGACCCCTTCTTCCATATCCGACTCAATATACATAGAGTCGCTATAGGGGGCCCAATCAATAAATACAGATTGTCCATCTACTTTAGGAAACTCTACGCCATCAATTACTTCTTCCTCTAGGGCAAAGTCTTTTACGCTATCGGCTACAAAGCGCTCGGGCAAGAGCTCGATATACTCCGAGGAGATGGTGGCCCCCAAATAATCAAGGGTACCATTGGCCAAAAACCCTTGGTTACTGATCCCAAAGGCGCCTTTAAATTGGCCTTTTCCTTTTCCAGGATCTTCTCTTAGGTAAATGGGGTAACCTTCCTCTCCGGGGGTTTCCGACTCAAAGCCCAGAGAAAGGTCCAGATACATAATCTTTAGTGGCTCATAAATCTTCGGAAAGATATCGGCGGGAGTCAAACAGCCCCGCAAGCGCAAATTATCCGAGTCATAATCTTTTAAGGTGTGTATTTCAAAGTTTGGATAAACCTGATAATAGAAATCTTCTTGCGGATAAACCTGCTCGCCATAAATCTCATTCAGGCGGCTTTCCCGTTCAAAATAAACATAGGCCGTATCGCTCACAAAGACAGAAGGCATATCGGGCGGGCTCTCCTGCTTACCCGACTTATTACTAGGGGCATCAATAGATAATACGCCCTTGGTATTTCGCAACTGATTATTGATGAGTAGGGTTTTCTTAGAGGGTTGTCCCTCGTCGGTAGTTGCTCTAGCATCGCTATTAAAACCAGCATAAGGACCAGAAGAGTATTTCTCCCGCTCATATACATAAAAGTCAATGAAGTCAATACTGTCCATGGCCACTTCATAACTTTCATAGAAGAAGCGGAAGTTTTGCCCTGTAAACTTGAGCAAGCCTGCTTCCATCACCCCATTAAAGAGCATATCTTTATTGGCCAACATCTCTACTTTTTGCTCCAAGGGAGATACATAGACCTGCTGACTATCAGAAAGGGTGAAGGCAATAACGCCCATGGTCTCCATGCTCTGATCTTTCAAATTAAAGGTGGCATTAGAAGAACGTTTCTTGGCCTTTGAAGGGACCGATTTGATTTTAATTTGGTCGTAGTTGTGTACATTAAAGTCACTTCTACGGGCCGATTCCTTATAGTGAAATAGCTTTTTACGCAAAACGATCAAATCCTCTTCGGGATCATAGGTAATAAAACCATCGGCAATCATTTCCTGAATCAAGGTAGAGCCATTGTCTCGATTATGAGAAGGCGAACGCACATCATTGATAAAGTCCCAGTAGTAATAGGCATCGATCATTCCCTGAGAAAAGACAGAGGGAAAGCCCTTCTCAAACTGGTTCCAATCGTCATAATTTCTAATGATCTTAAATTTGGGGTTCATTTTCGCTTTCTGGATGGTTTTGCAGTCCATAATATGCAGTTTTTCCATCCGCTTATCCAACATCCCTAACAAAAACTCTGGGGGTAATCGCTTGCTGTCATCTACCTGTAGGCTCAATTCCATATCCCAATTGGCCAATTCGTCATCTGGGCATTCGCCATTGGCGCGCTGCTCCAAACTGCTGCCTAGGGCCTCCGAAATCAGGGCAAATTTAATAATGGGGTTGATGGTCCCAATCAATTGGTATTTGTGCATAACATCATCATCAAAGTACTCATCAGAGGTAACTTCCATGTTCTCTTTGTTATCGCCCAATTCCATTTCATCACTATCAATCTGCCAACGAATCGAGTTGGTCCGCATTTCTCCATCTTGCAAGGAGTTGTAAAAAGGTACCTTAGAGGTCTTGTCTTTTCCTCGCTCCAAACTGAGGTACTTTTTCTTAATGTCATAACGCATCGAAATGTTCGGATGATAAATAGAGTCAATCCCGTTTTCGGTCTCAAAGTAAATACTCACCTCCGCAGAATAAGACTCTACTTTCTGCCCCTTGGCAATATCAAAAGTCTCGGCAAAGGCCCGGACCACTAAGTCGCCTTTGCTATTCGTAATCTCAATAACCGAACGGTTGTTCTTATCGCCATACCCCCGCACGTAGTTCCCCTCTAGCTTAAATCCTCCCCGATAATCTACTCCCTCTCCAATGTCATCAATGGCTACCCGCTTAGAACTAGAGTAAAAACGAGGGTAAGATAGATTGGCCGGCTGCCGAATCCCCTCCTTTTTCTTGCCCGTTTCTTCATCCTTATAGGTATATACTTCGGAGCGTCTCGAAATCCGATCCTCAAAAATCCCCACCATCGGCTCCTTAAATACCGAGGGGTAAATTAAGGTAGAACTATCTACTTTATAAGAGGTTTGCTTGGCCAAAATATCATAGTCCGAAATCTCACAACGGGCATCTTCAGCCCCCTCCTGCCGCCAATGAACAACTCCTGACTCGCCTTCCCATACCGCATCTTTTCGCAAAGGATAATAAACTCCAGAAGCCTCCTCAATGGTCAAAGAGTCATCCTTATTAAAACAATATAAGGTGGTGTTTTTATACTGTATCCCCAACTCATTGTTCTCAAACTTAATCACAAAGTTCCGGCTGTCGGCCTTCCAAGTATGGCTGCCTCGACTCACTTTATAGAGGTTGTTTTCAATCCAAAACCCTAAGGACCACTTAAGGTAGTTCTCAAATAGGTAGTTGTCCCGAATCTCTTTTCCCTCCAATACTTTCAAGGAAATCTCAATCCAACGATCAAAGTATTTTTGGGTCAAACCATCATCTTCCGCAAAGGACACAATGGTCTCTAATAAGGGCCGAATGTAGTTGTATCGCTTCATTTTTAAGCCCACCATTTGGTTAGTTAGCTTCAAAAAACCCTCATAGTGCTGCTCGGTTACCCGCCGCTCTTTGATCGCTTTCTTAAAGCGCTTGAGCGTCTGCTCACAGTCATCTCGCTTAAATTGAGTCAATACATCCTCAATTTCCTTATATAATTTATCCCGATCTGTCGGCTCAAAAGGGTCGGTATTTACCCCCTGCGCCCAAAGACTGCCCACTAAAAATAGCAGGCCCATCAATACTGTTAATTGCTTCATCTCTTTTTTATTTTTTATTTTTTTTGGGGCCTCCGCTTCGGCTTCGCCTTGCGGCGCTACGCTGCAGGGCTCGCAGGTCTGCTCGGCCCTGCGGCCTGACGGCCTTGGTCTGCGGCTTCGCCGCCCCCTTTCGCATCGCTAGGCCATTGGCCCCTTCCCTGCCCAAAATTACAATTTTGCGCTTAGTGGATGAGCTCCTTCAAGGGAATCAAATCCAAATAATTGACAATCGCTTTTTCTTCGCTCAAATAACAATAATATGTCAAGGCCCATAAAGGCCCCAAATAATAGAGCAGATACCCAAAATCTTTTTTATTAAAGTAATATAATCCAAAAAATAATGCCCCCGCTGCCGCAGATAAGATAAACCCCAAATCAATAAATACGCCTCCTTTTGCCCAACCCAAAAGGGTATAACTCAGGCCAATTAACCCAAAGCAATGGGCCAAAAAATAGAGCCATAAAGGAGACATCAAAAGGGCAGGCCTCGGTTGCCGAATCAAATTGCTTAGGGGCAGAAATAAAGCCGAAAATAACAAACTAGCTGTGGCCCACAAAATGGCCCGGTCCAAAGCTGGCCAAGCCCAATACCAAAATAGGGCCGCTAGCAACAAAATAAAATGCCCCAGCAGTTGCGGGCCCGTCCAGATCCAATAAGCATCAAATTTGGGCCGCTTAACAAAGACCGATAAGCCCCGCCAACTGTTCCAGAGCAAAAAGGCCAGCAAGTATAAATAGACTAGCTCAGGATGAGCTAGGCCCCAAGAACTATATAGCTGGCGACTAGCTTCCATCAAAAAGAAAAAGAGCAGGTCCAACAACAAGAAACTCATCAAGTTGCTGCGCTCTTCCTCTTCTTCCCAATAATCTAAAAGACGAGTCATCTAATTATTTGTTGGCGGTCTTTTTATTAGAAAAGCGACGCAGAAAACTCTCTTTATAGCCCAAACTCAATAAGGCATTCCGAAATTTCTCTACCTCTACGGCCTGAAAACTAGGGTTTAATAGACCAAAGGATAAGCGATAATGCCCATTCGCATAGCTGATGTGCAATTGCTTGGCCAAGGCTTCGTTCCAAGCCGCCTTCGCTTGCAATTTTGACAGATCTAGTAAGCGATCTGCCGAAAACTGCAAGCTATGCGTGAGTGCATCTCCATCTACCGACTCAAATAAGACGTCTTCTTGCACAATATAGGCTTGCTTAAACCCAGATTTTTTGACCAAGGCCAGCACCTTGGCCGCTGTGGCCTTGCCCATGTACTTGCCTAGGTATACCCGAGTTAGGCCTTTATCTGTTGGCTCAAAACTAAGCACTCCATATTTGGCTAAGGGCGCAAATACACTACTATCTATGGCCTGACTCATAGCCGCAATGCGCAATTTATAGGTTCCTTTAACAATTTGCGCTTTTACTGCCGTTTGCCCAAAGCATAAAAGGGCCAAAACAGTCATGAATAATCTAATGCTTCGCATAAATCTATTTAAGTAACTGAAAAAATGGTTGGTCATTTTAAGGTACAGCTTTTTTATTGGACCGACAATAGTTTTTAGTTTCCTTTAAGGGGCATGCCCCTGCTCTTCCCCAGATTCAATTAGGCTTTTTCTAAGCTAATTTGCTTCTATTTACTAAGTAAAAAAGAGCCAAGGCGGTGCGGCCTTGGCTCTAGTGGAAAGAAATGCTTATCTATTCTACTGACTTTTTTGATCTTTAGCTTTTGGTCCATAAAACGCCCCGCCAAAGGTCCCCCGAAGGGATTCCTTAGGGAATCCCGAGGAGGGGCGGCTGGGCGGGGTCGTCATCAGGGATGAGGAGCGAAGCGACGAATGCCATTTTAAGGGAGCAACTAGCGGCCAAAGAAGAGCGCCCCAAGAAGAAATGAAGGTGGAGCGGCCCAGCGCTGCGGAGGGGTGGCCGAAGGCCAGACCAAAGCCGCCGCAGGCGGCTGCAGGGCCGAACAGACCTGTGAGCCCCGCAGCATAGCGGCGGCCGAGCTAGCCGAAGGCTAGCCGGCCGCGGGCCCCAAAAATCACAATAAAATAAATAGTAGTTCATCTAATAAACGGCGGAGGTCTTCTGATTCTCCGGCCCAGACCATTTCCTCTATGCTTTGCTTGCGGATAGGAAAACAAATGAGGCTATCTTGAGGCAGGGCCTCGGGGTGGTGCAACATCAGTTGTTGGAGGTCGGCCCTTAGTTCACGGATTTCCTCTAGCAGCATATTGGGGGCAAAAAAGACCGACTTTTGTAGGCGCTCGGCCCCTTGGCGCTGCAACAATTTGCAAACGGCCAGCCGCAGCCGATTAGAAGAAATATCGTAGGACATAATGTAGTGACTCTTCTTCATCGGGCTCTAAACATGGTGTAGGTAACAAAAGCAATGGTCACGCAAACCATAAAAATGATGACCAATTGATAAAAATTCCAGCGTTCTTGGTCCATCCGCTGCTGTTGTTGTTGCTGCGGTTCTATCTGCAACCTTTCTAATCTTGGAGTTGCGGCGGCGGCCTGTCCTTCTTGCTGCTTTCTCTTCTTTTGCCAATAATCCTGTGCATCTTTAGGACTAATTTTTTCGGGAGAAGCCTTGGGCTGCCTCAAATCTTCCTGATGAGCGGCCAACTGGCTTAGCTCATCGGTGGAGAGGGCCTGAGGGTGCAGTTCGTGCCTTTCGGTAGGATAGCGCAAAAGGACATCGGAATTGGCTTGGGCATAGACCCAATAGCGCACCCCGCCATGGCCGCTACAGGCGCCCCTTCCTTTGAGGTCCTGTTGTTCTTCATCCATACAAATACAGCCTAGGCGTTTTGTTCTATCGGGTTCGGGGCGATTGGACTGCACATATTTGGGTGTAGCTGGGGCTGTTTTGGGTTGATCAGCAGGCGGAGCGACGGGTCGTTCTTTTTCCAAATCGGAAGAGCGCAGCTCCTCCTCCCATTCATCGGCCTCTATAGAATCGATTAGGGGGTAGGTTTTTTTTTCGGGGCCTTGATTGAGGGCCAATGGAGCGGCAGAAGTCTGGGGTTCCTCCATCCATTCGCCAACCTCCCAGAGGAGCAGAGGCGTTCCGCCCAAAGTACTTAGGCCCAAAAAATAGCTCAGCAGCTTCCACCAGTCTAGTTTAAATGTTGACATTTGTATGTAGTTTGGTTAAAAATCGAGGGTTTTCAGATAGCTAGCTAAGCTTTGGAGGCCTAAGTCTATCTGGGTTTTTCTTTTTCTTTTTTGGCCCTGATAAATAGTGCGTTCCTCCAGATGGCCCAACATGGCGGCAATCACCTTTTTCTTGCCAGAGGGGGCTAGGCGGATGCCCTCTCGGATAGAGCGTTCTTCAAAATGCTGTTGGGGATCTAAGCCTTTTTCGAAGACCAATTGCAGGGCGGTCCATTCGGCCCAATGCCGATAAATTTCGATACAATCAAAGACCAGGGTAGGCCGATTATATCGGTCGGTATGCAAGACGCCCATATAGGGATCTAGGCCTGCTTTGATGAGGCTGAGTTCGACCAAGGGATAGAGCATTCCATATAAATAATTGAGTAGGGCATTAAAGGGATCGTAGGCGGGGCGGCGCATACGGCCAGCAAAGCCCCATTTTTCGGGCAAGACTCTGGCAAAGGCCTGAAAATAAGTTCGGCTAGCGCCGCCCTCCCAGCCTCTGAAAGAGGCGGCTAATTCTTTCAAATTGGCTCGGGGAGAAATGGGGAGTTTCTCCCATCTTTGGATCAGTTTGCTCAGGGATTTTTGGTCCTTGACAAAATCGCTTTGGCCTTGTTTATCTTTGCGGGCATAGGGTTGCTCTTGCAAAAGCTCTAGGGTCGTGAGTTGATTTTTGGCCCTTTGGAGCAATTGGTCTCGCACCCAATCCATACCCAGCGGATGGTCGGCAAAGCGGGCTTGTTTTTTTCTGACCGTAGAGATAGAGCCATATTGGCCCGACCAGAGATAGCCCTGCGAGCGGCCCATTTGATCGGTAAAGACCATAGGAATATTATGAGAGAGGGCCAGAAGAATGGCATCGCTACTGATGCGCACCCCTTTGGTTAAAAAGATACAATTGATTCGCTGACAAGCGATTGCACGGCCTTCTGAATGCTTGGGTTTGAACCAAAACATGCCATTTTCTACGCCTAAAAAGGCTCCGTATGAGTCTAAATATAATTGCATGAGTTGGAGGCTTCCGAAAAGCGTGCAAAAACATAAAAGACTGAATATCAGGATAAAAGTCAAAAGCAACTCATCAAAAAATGATAGTTATTATATATAATTGATAGACTAACAGCTAGTTGCAAAAAGCGGGCGTTTTATTTGGCCCAGCGCTGCGGAGGGGTGGCCGCAGGCCAGACCGAGCTGGCGAAGCCAGCGAAGGGCCGAACAGACCTGTGAGCCCCGCAGCATAGCGGCGGCCGACCTAGGCGAAGCCTAGCCGGCCGCGGGCCCCAAAACAGCAGAAAAGAAAAATTAAAGGGGAAGAGAAGCTCGACAAAAACATAAAAACTTGTAGTTTCGTGCCGCAAGAACAAACAACCTATACCGCAGGCAGCTTTAGGGCTGCACAACAAAACTATAGATCATGAAAAAAACAGCCTTACACCATATCCATGAAGAACTTGGGGCCAAGATGGTTCCTTTTGCGGGTTATGATATGCCCGTTTCTTATGCCGGAATCAAAGCCGAGCATTTGGCCGTACGTTCCTCTGTTGGTGTTTTTGACGTTTCGCATATGGGCGAATTTATTGTGCGTGGAAAAGAAGCGCTGGATTTGGTGCAGTGGGTAAGCTCTAATGATGCCAGTCGTTTGGAGATGGGCGATGTGCAATATAGCTGTCTGCCCAATGAAGAAGGGGGAATTATTGACGACTTTTTGGTTTATCGTTTGGGCGAGGACCAATGCGCGGCAGGAGAGCAAGCCTTTATGTTGGTGGTCAATGCCTCGAATATGAAAAAGGATTGGGATTGGTTGCAATCTCAGAATCGCTTTGACTGTGAGCTCATTGATATTTCGGATAAAACGACTTTATTGGCCGTGCAAGGTCCAAAAGCGGCCGAGGCCTTACAGTCATTGACCGAAATTGCTTTGGGCGAGATGAAATACTATAGCTTTCAGAAAGGAAAATTTGCTGGCTTGGAAAACGTATTGGTTTCGGCAACGGGTTATACGGGAGCTGGTGGATTTGAGATTTACATTCGCAATGAAGATGCGGAAGCTCTTTGGACCGCTATTTTTGAAGCTGGAGCTGCTTATGATATTCAGCCCGTGGGTTTAGGTGCTCGCGACAGCCTCCGTTTGGAGATGGGCTATTGCCTTTATGGCAATGACATTGATGATACCACCTCTCCTATTGCAGCGGGTTTAGGTTGGATCACCAAATTGCAAAAAGGCGATTTTGTGGGCAAGGAAAAAATTGCTGCGGTTAAGGAAAACAAGCCTACCGAAAAGCTTTATGGATTGGTTATGGAGGGGAAACGTCCGGCCAGACAAGGCTATTTGGTGTATTCTGTAGAGGGAGAAGAGATTGGACGGATCACCTCTGGTGGCCCCTCTCCTAGTTTAGGAAAATCTATTGCCTTAGCTTATATTCAGTCGAATTGGGCCAAAAAAGATACTGAAGTTTTGGTAGAGATTAGAGGCAAGCGCTTTGCGGCCAAGCTGCAGCGTCCTCCATTTTGGAAGGGCTAAAGAAGAAAAGCGGATCAAGGAGTTAACTCCCTGATCCGCTTTTTCATTTCCTAGTATTAGGCTAGTGTTTTTTCTCTGCTTTCTTGATGGCCTCTTCTTCTAGAGAAGAGATTTTCAGCTTATTGAGGTTATCGCTCAATTGGGTACCCTCCATAATTTGTTGTTGGAGGCCAGAGAGCGTACCTGGGCTATAAGGCACTAAAATAGAGGCATTTTTCTCTCCAATTTCCTTAACCGTGTCATAATGCTGGGTGAGCAGCACAAACTGCATAATTTCGGAGGGAGAGACATCGCTAAGGGTATTGCTAAAGTCTTCTACCGAATCGGCAAAACCTTTAATAATGGCCAGACGTTGTTCGGCCACCCCTTCCCCTTGCAGACGTTTAGATTCTTTTTCAGCTTCGGCATCTTTAATCTTAGAAATTTTGCGCCCTTCGGCATCTTCCGCAATGGCTTCTTTATTTCGGCGGGCGGCATTGATGCGGTTCATGGAATCCTTGACCAATTGGTCGGGGTCAATATCTGTAATTAGGGTTTTGACAATGCGGTAGCCGTATTTCTCCATATGTTCGGCTAGTTCCATACGAACTGCCGTGGCGATATCATCTTTGCGGGCAAAAACATCATCTAGCTCCATTTTGGGCACCTCGGCCCGGACCACATCAAAGATATAGGAAGAAATTTGGTTATAGGGATTATCTAGTTCATAATAGGCCTCCTTTACTTTGGTATCCATGACTTGGACGTGCACCGAAGCCTGTAGCTTGACAAATACATTATCCTTGGTTTTGGTCTCAATTTGCACCTCCATCTGCTGGATCTTGAGGTTAATCTGCTTACTGACCTTATCTAAGAAAGGGACCACAAAGTTGAGCCCAGGATGCAAAATGCGATTATAACTCCCCAAACGCTCTACAATATGGGCGGAACGTTCTCGGACCATTTTGAAGGAGGAGAAGAGCACATATAAAATAGCGCCTAAGGCGATTAAGGGGATAAATTCCATACTTCTAGTTTGTATTGGTTCTAAAAAAGAAATCGGGGTTGCTTTTTGTGCTATCTTGCACATACAATATAAGGCAAAAAGTCTTATTAAGGGTTCAGCTTTAGAGCGAAAAAACATATTTTCCAGCTATCAAAAATGTAGATTATGAGCAAAAGACTAATTATCAGCAGTTTGTTCCTCGCCACTATTTTTGTGGCCTGTGGGGGCCCCAACAACAACAGCAATAACGGCAGCAGTAGCAGCAGCAGTAGTAGCAGCAGCACAAAAACGCCCGCCAAACCCAAAGCCGTTAATGGAGCGATGGTATATAAGAAAAACTGTGTAGTTTGTCATGGGGCCAATGGCCGCATGGCCCTAAATGGCGCTAAAATTCTTCCCGAATCAACCATGACGCTAGAAGAGCGCATTATGCAGATCAAAAAAGGAAAAGGCGCCATGCAAGCCTATGAGGGGGTACTTTCTGAGGCGGCCATCAAGGCGGTAGCCGAATATACCATGCAATTTAAATAAGTCATTATATGCTTTTTGAGCTTGAAAGCCAGCGTTTGGGCCTCACCCAACTGAGCAGTGAATATGCCGAGCAGGTACAGGAGTATTTGGTTCGAAATCGTTACTTTTTTCAGCGCTATATGCCGCGCTGGCCTCAAGCTTTTTGTCAAATCGAAGAGATTCAGAAGCGTCTGAATGAAGAAAAATGGCTGTATCAGCAGCGGCGTTTTATTCGCTATTATATCTTTCATCGCAGCGACAGCCAAAAACATCGCATCATTGGCGATATTTCTTATAGCCACTTTATTTATGGGGCCATGCGCTCTTGTTTTTTGGGCTATAAGGTAGATCAGCAGTTTAATAATTTGGGCGTGGCCACAGAGGCCCTAAAACTGAGCAATCCCCATATCATGCAGCGCTTTGATTTGCAGCGCATAGAGGCCCATATTATGCCCCAAAATAAGGGCTCCAGACGCCTAATCGAAAAACTGGGCTTTGATCTAGAAGGCACCGCCAAGCAATTTATTTGCATCAATGGAAAATGGGAGGACCACTGCCGCTACGCCTTTGTCAAAGGCCTAAATGAGGAAGAATTTTGCTGATTTTTTGGCGGCTTGCGCTCCCTTTTTACTAATTTCGCCCCCATGAATATCTTGCAACAAACTTGGGCCCTGATTAAGAAAGATGCCCGCATCGAATGGAGAAAGCGACAAGCTATTGGCGGCATTTTGCTCTATGTTTTATCTACCACTTTTGTGGTCTATAGCATTGTCGGCGAAAAAACCTCTGGGGTGGTTTGGGCAGCCCTCTACTGGATTATCGTGCTTTTTGCCTCGGTCAATGCCGTGGCCAAAAGCTTTGTGCAAGAGAACCAAGAGCGACAGCTTTATTATTATTCTTTGTTACAGCCCGCGGCCCTCATTCTCTCCAAAATTTTCTACAATACGCTCCTACTTTTTGTAGTTTGTCTTTTGTCCTATGGCAGTTTTTCGCTCATTATGGACAATCCCATCCGTTTTCAGGGCCTCTTTTTTCTCCTGATGTTTTTAGGCAGCCTTGGCTTTTCTATTGCCTTTAGTTTTGTGGCTGCCATTGCCGCCAAGGCCCAGCAGGCCGCCACCCTGATGGCCATTCTCAGCTTTCCGATCGTCATTCCGATCCTGATGACCCTCTTGCGCCTCAGCAAAATTGCCCTGGGCCTAATGACCGACACGATGTATTATAAAGACATTTTCATCCTTTTGGCCATTGATCTCATTTTGGGCAGTATTGTCTTGCTGCTCTTCCCCTTTCTTTGGAGAGATTAGTTCTTTTTTTGGGGCCTGCCGCCTGCGGCGGCCGGGCTGTTTCGCAGCTCGCTGTTCGCTCGGCCCTTCGGCGCTTTCAGCGCCTTGGTCTGGCCTAACGGCCACTGCTGTCCATCCCTAGGCCTGCGGCCCTTCGGGCCTGCTAGCCGTGGCTGCAGGTTGAAACCAGCAGCCAATTTAGGTACAGCACAGCTAGCTCCTGACCAACAATTGGCCTGCAGCTTAAAAGCCGCAGGACCTGAAAACCAAATATATCCTTCCCCCAAACAAAGCAGGGGCTTTTAAGCCGCTGCGGCGAGAAAGACCAAAGCCCAACAAGAATGGCTGCGGCCTTTAGGCTGCAGATAGCGGCAAAGCCGCCATGGCCGAAGGCCAAACGGCCTAGCGATGCGACGGGGTGGCCGTAGGCCAGACCCAGTTTTTTGAGCGCAGCGAAAAAAACGCAGGGCCGAGCAGACCTGCGAGCCCCAAAGCGTAGCGGCGCAAGGCGAAGCCGCAGCGCAGGCCCCAAAAAAAATCAAAAGCAGTTTATCAGCAAAAAATTATTTTTTCCTAAAGTTCATTATCTTGTCCCAACTGCAAGATTATGGAAGAAAAGAACAGCCCCGAGCAAAAAACCACTCTTTTTTTGAGCGAGACCAAAGAAACTCTCTCTTTGGCCCCTAAAGCTTTTGCCTCGGGTGGCGAAGGCAGCTTGTTCCGCATTTTATCGCCAGGAAAGTATAGTGATCGGGTAGCAAAAATTTATCATCCGCATAAAAGGACAGCCGAAAAATTGGCCAAATTGGAGCTCTTGATAAAAGATCCTTTGGGCCAAGGAGCAGAGGGATTTGCGCCCAGTTTTATTTGGCCCCAAGCCATTTTGCAAAATGAAAAAGAGGAGCAAATTGGCGTCATGATGCCGCTGGCCCAAGGAAAAAAACTAGAATTACTTTGCTTGCCCAAATTGCCCAAAAAAATTGATGGGGCCTGGAAACGCTTGGCTTTTGATCAGGAAGGCAACCAAAAACTTCGTTTAAAAATTGCCTTTAATTTGGCCAATGCCCTTCGACAACTGCAGGCGAAAAAAAAATATGTACTGGTCGATCTAAAAGCCGAAAATATTTTGGTCCAACCCAATGGACAAATCGCTATTGTGGATGTTGATTCTCTACAGGTTTCAGATGGCGAACAGTTTTTTAAGGCCGCCGTAGCTACTCCCGAATATTCTGCCCCCGAATATTATCAATCGCCAAAAATAAAACGCTTTGAAGCCAGTTGGGATAATTTTGCCCTGGCCGTTATCCTCTATAAATTATTTTTAGGAATTCATCCCTTTGCCGCCTCGGCCAAAGGAGAATATGCCAAGCGCGTCAGTTTGCATGAAAAAATTGAAGCCAAATTATATGTGCATCATCCAAAAGCTAAAGAATGGTTGCAATTTTTGCCGCCACCCCACAAAAAATACCATGAACTTCCGCAGGGGCTGCAAAATTTATTCGCCAAAACTTTTGTAGAAGGGCTAGATCAGCCAGAAAAAAGAGCGAGTCCGGAAGATTTTTGCTACCAATTACTTCAAGCAATTGGTGGCTGGACACTCATTATCTCTTTTGAAGAGCAAAAAATATTAGAACGAAGCAAGGCTTTGCAGTTAGCTGATAAAACACAAATTTTTACCGCTTTTCAACCTCAAGAGGTAGAAATCAAAGAAGTATTGCCCAATGCGGCAAGAGAGCTAATGGCGCTCAAAAATAATTTTTTGGCCGAAAAACAAATCGAGGAAAATCAAGGCTGTTTGGCTGCTCTAGGCTTTTTTATCTATATAGCCGCTTACATTCTACTTTTTGTTAGTGCTATTGCTTTCTTTATGGCCACAGATGGCTGGCTTTCTTTCTTTTGGTATTTTGCCGGCGCCCTAACTTTATGGATGCTCGGAGCGCATTGGAAAAAATCAAAACAAATTGCCCCTCCTTTTAATAACTTCTTGCAAATTGCTGGTCGACTGGGAGCAGTCGCTCTACTTATTTGGGGCGGAGTAAAAACCCTTTACATTCACTCCATACTATATATGTATGCTCCCTTTTATTGGAGTATCTGGACGCTGAGTACTTTTGGCGTAGCTAAACTATTTTCTAAACAAGAAGAAGGTCATTTTTTTTCTTTAGATAGTTTAGCTGTCTTTTTGAAAATGATTACGCTAACAGTTTGGACCATAAATGCTTTTGATATCTTGGACCTGAGTATGGCGAATTATATGGAGGGGGAATACACTATTTTTTGGTCCATTTTTAAAGATTATTTGCCTGCAAACGCTCTAATTGCAATTTTTTACTTTGTAGGCTACCTCTTAGAGCTCATTAGCAGACAAAAACGAAGTTCCCATTCTTCCACTCATGTAAATAGCCTGATAGAAGATTATAATCTCCAAATGAGCCGCCTACAACAAGCTTATACCGGATTAGAAGCAAATTTGCAACAACTACTGCAAAATCAGAAAGGAAAAGAAGAGCGCTTTTTTGCCCACTGGAAAAATAAAGCGCTAGAAAGCAATGAAAATCTCGAAAAACGCTATGATGCACTTCAAGAAGATGCTGCGCAGGCCCAAAATAGAAGCTCAAATCATTTGCTTGAACAAATTAGTGCCGATTTTCCAAAGCTAAAACAGATAAGCAGCCTCTCGGACCTCAGCAAAAAAATTACAGCTCTTGAAAAAAACGCAATGCTCTCCCCCGCTCAAAGAGAAACACTAAAAACTAGGCTACAAGAATTATTGCAAGAAAAAGAAAGAAGCGATTTGGCCTATTTTCATAAAATGCAAGAAAAATACGCTCAACTACTTCAAGATGTAGCCAATTGGAAAAAAGAAAAGCAGCAACAATACCAAAAAGATAGAGCCGTTTACCTGCGCTCTGCTCAAAAAGAAATTGAAACGCAAGCTAAATTTAAAGATTTAGCTTTAAATGACTTTTTAGAAGAACTAGATGAGCTCCAAGATCAGAAAAAACAAATTTTGATTCAAAAACAGGCCCTAGAAGAAAAATAATTACAACGGTTTTTTCGCCGAGGGAAAATCCGTTCATCGCCTAGGGACAAGCCCCCAGGCTAAGTTTTTTTATCAGCCCGCTAAAGAGGGCCTCTTTTTATTTTGTTGTTTTTTCCCCCCATTGCTAATTGAAAGCCGCTATTTGAAAGGGGGTGTTTTTCATCCCAGATAAATTTCATAGGAACCCTAGGGCCAAGGCCCTAGGCTAAGGAAAAAATTGTCATCCCCTCATTCGAGGGGATTTTTTTTGGGTTGTGGTTTGGGCGGTTGTTTTTTTTCTTGGTGTTTTTGGATCAGTGGGTTAAAACCCAGAGCCATACAACAATTCCATTCTACATCTATAGTGCGGAGAGGATTAAAATCCTCTGCCGCTTTGAACATGATGGTTTTTGGTCCATTGTTTTTTTGCCGAGAGAAATTTTCATCCCTGTTTTTTTATGGAGGTTTTTAAACCTCCATTTAAAATGAAATGCCTTTTTGTTGCCTGGCTGTAGGTTTCAACCTACAGACCACCGCAGTTTTTGGGCCGAAGAAAAATTTTGTTGTTTTTTAGGCTTGAGCCTAATTGAAAGTGTTTTTGGATCAGTGGGTTAAAACCCACAGCAACAAAGAGGGCCGTTCTACATCCAAAAAAATGAGCCGATGGTGGAAACCATCGGCCCATAAAATGTGGTGGAAAAAATTGTGGTGGAAAAATCCGTTCATCGCCTAATAGCCTATCCTTTTTTCACCACTTCTAAGTGGTAGAAAATCTAACGACGTAAATTTCGCTCTTCATCACGGATTTGCTCTTCTTTTATCCTTTTTTCATAATATTCCACCCGTCCTTTAGCCCATTCTTGCACCTCAGGAATTCGGTGATCAAGTAATTTTGCTGATATTTTTTTTCGATCCTCCATTAAAGGCACCATTGAACCTGAACTAGAAAATGTTTCCATTCTTGCCGCAAGTGCCTCTAAAACGCCTTCTTGAGTTCCAAATTCATCAATTATAGACATTGTAAACTCATGCCAAGTTACTGAATTATCTTTTTGAAAGATTGGCAGAATACCTACTATTATAAGTGGAGCTTTGGGTTGATTTTTAGTGCACCAATTTAGTATTTCAGCGTAATTCGAGCGGTCGTCAAACAAAAAACTATCACAGTAAAAAATACTTGTTTTATGTAATAAGTTTTTAATATTAAATTTTTGTCGAAAATCTTTTCCCAAAAGGCTATCAGCTAATAAAGGCCAAACATCATTAAAATACTCCTTCAACAATACCTTTAATAACATTCTTAAATCATCCTCTTGCCCTATCGATTGGCCACTACACACTACTAATATGTCCTTGGTTAGCTTTAACGCAAAAGCTAACTGAGAGGATTCTTCTAAGAGTTTAATAGAGTTATCAATAAAATTCATGCGACTGAGGTCTTGAGGTCCATCAACTGTTAATAGATAGTCGCTCTTCATCAATAATTTTAGTAAGTCTTCTTTGTAGTACCCCCAATTTTCTGAATTGTTGTAGCAAAGCGTTCCTAAAAACTGAATCGCTAATTTATTTCCTTTATCTCCCAGTGAGTCTATTTCATAGATGAGCCATTTGACATCATCTTTATTAAGCTTAGATAAAAATCTTGCGTAGGTTAATGCCTCCAAACTATCAACTAACGAAGGATTTTTACGCACAACTTCTAATAAAGCGCTTACATCCTCCTTACAAGGAGGCAGCAGCCAGGGTAAAAGGTTAGATGCATAGATATTTATTTTGTCATTTTTTAGTACTGAATAATAGGCTGACCTTTTAAAATCTATATCATTTTGATTTCTAATAAAATTTAACCAAAAAATAGGGTTCTTACTCTCATCCTCTATTTCAATAAACTTATCTATAATTTTTTTTAGAAAATTATTATCCCCCGCATAAATTTTAGTCTTAGCCAACTTACTAGCAAAGTAGTAGGTATATCGCTGTTCCCCAACGAATAGTAAATCTATGTATGGACTTAGGTCGATATTTTTTTTCTCTATTTCATCAATTAACTCATCAATCAAAATTTCATTTTCACTTACTTTATTATTTTTTTCATCTAAAACTCTGCCTCGCCAGGTTGGCCTAACCACAGTATTTACTAGCATTAACTCAAATGTTTGGGGTGCTAGTTCTACAAGTAAGTCATCTATTACTATCCTTGATTCGCTTGGTATATCCTTAAATGTACTAACCCTCTGAATTTCCTCATACATTGACAGCCAATTTCCATTATTAAAAGAATAAAGATCTAAAATATATTTTTTTATCCTTTCTGGTGGATAAGGCATGGGTAAAAAATATGGGACTAATAGATATAAAACTCTATGCTCAACAATATCTAGAGCAATAGCTGAGTAGGGCTCTTCTTTCTTGTCTATTTCTATTTTTAGTATCTCTAAAATAGAAGCCCAGTAATCATTTATTTCTTCTATTGATGGTTTATGGTCTACTAAAATCTTGCTTCCCTGTTTCTCTGCTCCTAGCATTCTAGTAAAACGGATAGTCTCTAAAGCAGAACTACAAGCTTCTAAACATATTTTTCTAAAATCTTGGCTTTTCTCAATCCCCCAATTTATAATAGCTAATCGATTGGCTAAAGGAGTTTCGGTTCCTGCTAAAAAAACTTTAAATAATGACTTAAACTGTCCCGTAGCATTATTACCTATGCGCTCATTTTCTGCCACAGCAAACATCAACATTAACTTTGCAGCTTTAGGAAAGCTAGTCTTTCTGTAACAGAGTTTTTCCAAAGCCCAAACTAAGTTTCTTCTTCCTTCTTGAATTTCTAATAGTTGATCAATGGTATAATTTCTATAATTGTCCCATAAGGCTTCCACTGCTACTTCTGGGTTCACAACACAAATAGAGCGGAATAGACGTGAGCCCATGTAAGTATTTAAAAATTCCGCTTTAGAAAAAGGACAACCCGGTCCCCATAATTCTTTAACAAGTAATTTTGAGTTCTTTAGATTACTTAAATCCTCTAATCTCTGTGCAGCTTGTAAGCCTAAATCTTTTATTTTTTGAAATTCCAGAAACCTTGACTTTACTTTAGCATTTCTAGCATCCCTCCACCATCTAACTGCTAATTTCAAAGCTAAAGGCAAGGGTTTTAGATAGATATATCTACCCTTTGCTTCTAATAGCCCTTTCTTTAAGTATTTGTCACAAGTTTTTTGAAAAGAGTCATATGTTACTCCACATAGTTCTTCTGCAATATAAACACCTACTTTTTCTAGTTCTTCTATTTCGTTTACAGGCAAAAATTCTTCTATAGATCTTGATACGTATAGAACTTTATCAAAAAGCGCTATTGCCTGTAGAACTTTTAATTCTTCTTTGTTTTCTTTATCGTTTCCAAAAATTATTTTTCTCTGAACTTCATTATCAATTAACACCTCTCTATTAACTTCCCCTTCATCTCTGTTACAGGATTCTATTATTTTCAATCCCATTAAAGGGAAATTATCGGCACAATCTATATACTTTCTAATGATATCTTCAGGAAGATTGTGCTTTTGTAGATTACTTCTTAATATCTCTTTCAAAATTCCCTCATTAATCTCTGGTTTCATTTCAATAGGAGTACAGACTTCAGGATCAATATCAGATTTTACTGCCTCGTTGTTAATAGTCAGCAATTTAATGCTCCCCCCCCTTATTGTTTCAGCAATTTTCTTGTGAAGATCGGGCTCACAGTTGTCTAAAACAAGGGTGATGTCTAAGTTGTTCTTAGTTGCCTCAGCCACTAGCACCATTAAGTTTTGAGCTTTTGGAGCATTATAGCTATCGCCTTCCACATCAAAATAAACAATATTGTCTTTTGGGGTATCTATTCTAGCTTTCAAAGATTCAAAAACAAGACGCGTTTTACCTAGTCCTGACAAACCTACAACTCTAGGATATCTATTCTCTGCTAATGTCTGTAAAATTTTATCCCTGAGTTCTTTCAACAAAGAATTATCCTCATATGCAATAATATTAAAGTTTGACCAAGCACTTAAAGACCTAAATATTAAATTTTTTTTCATCCCCTCTTCAATGAAAAAAAGATGGTCTAAACTCCAAATAGGTTCTGCGTTTAATCCATTATCAATTAAAAGTTGATTGACTAAAGTAATAGGAACAATTCCAACTCGTTCAAAATCCTCGAAAATAGAAAAGCATCCGACTAAAGCATTTTCTTCTTTTATTGCTATAAAACAAGGGCTTCCTGAAAACCCTTGAGAAAGCCGACCTGATTGGTCAACGTGACCACTATCACTAGGGCTTGAAGATGTCAGCCTTCTACATAAGATATTTTCTGCACCGACATCTATATACTTTAATTCTACATAATCAATAGAACTATTTTTGCTATCCTTAAATGCTGCAGGGTATCCTTTTGTTTCTATGGTCTCGAATAGGCTAGCCACTTTACTACTACACCACTTTATTAAGTCAAGCAATCCAAAATCAAAGTTAATATTCTTTTTTTCCAATAAACATATTGCTATATCTTTCTCTCCCCCCCCTTTTTCTGACGAATATAGCAATATATTTTTGGGAGATAATTTCGTTTTTTTACCATCGTAACTTTCTAATATTATCTCAGAAGGAAGATCCTCACTAAAATCTTTCCCTACTAAACAGTGCTTACAGGTAACGACATAAATATATCCCTCATTTGCTATCGACTCATGAACGAATGCTGTTCCACTTATTTCATTACAGAAAATCTTAAATATTTGCTCTTGTTTAATCATACTCAAAACATATTACTTCCCCATTTTCAGGGAAATGAAGCTTAAAATTGTGATCATCCTGAACGCTTTCCGGATCAACGTCTAATATTTTTCTTAAATACTTTGTATCCTCTGTAAAGAAAATATCAATTTTCTTTTTTTCAATACCTTCTCGATAAGGTGATTTTACAATTCCTGCTATAGTTTTCTTATCTGGTAATTCTTGTAAAATACCATTAGTACAAATAATAAACTTATTTGTATTTATCATTTTTAGGAATTCATTTGAGGTGTTATGCTGAGAAGCATGATGAGAAACTTTTAATAATTCTAAATCGATTTTGGCATCAGCTCTTTCTAAAAGTGTTTGCAACCCAGATATAAGTTGTGATGGCACTGCATCAGCAGTAAATAAAAACTTTATTTCTTTATAAGATAATAGAAAAGCTATACTGCTTTTGTTCCAAATTGAATTGTCTTCTTTAAAGTTTGCAGGTTCAAAAGCACTCAAATCAAAGTCGTCTATTTTTTTATTATGATCCCTACTTTTTTTATTAGATGAGTATCCAGCGCCTCTTTCCCATTTATAAATCTCATCAGCGACAATATCTTGCTGCTCTTGGGATGGCGAGATTACATCAATAGTTAAATCTCCAATTGTATAGTGGTGACCTGCTATAATTGTTTTTGGTTTTATATTATGCTTTCCAAGCTTATCTTGAATATTTAAATATTGTTTACGCCCCATGTAGTCTTTATTTTCATTTGGACTAAGCAAAATTTTATCTGAATTGTTCATCCAGAATTCTTTTATCAAAGAAATATCAAAATTTTCATCCTCTAACATGCCTTTAATTCCTCCAGTATGATCATTATGAAGATGAGTGACAATAACCAAATCTAACTTATCAGTTTCTGAAAATCCTTTCAAAATTGGCTTTATACCCCCTCTATAAGTTTTTAAGCTCCCTCCATCTAACAAAATATGGATTTTTGCTCCATTAAATTTGTGCTCAATAAAAATACTATCACCTCCACCTGCAGGTAAAAATTTAATCTTTAAACTCATTTTTTATTTCTAATATAAATAAAAAAATAACTACATGCACATCTCTTTACTAAAAAGTATCTAGATTTAGCCCCCCAACAAAAAAAACAGCAGAAAAACCCCCTAAAATTCTCCCCCACTTCTTATTTGAAAGCCACTAATTGAAAAATATTTTTTGGCCAAAAAAAAAGCAGCCCTTTCGGGCTGCTTTTAAAATTACTACCTCAGCAGTAAATCAGTAAGAAATGGACTAGAGCGTAAGGCGATGCGCTTGCACTTGAGCAATCATATCTTGCAAAGAAGTTTGACTGCGGCTGAGCTGATCAATATTGCTATCCAACATAAGTTGGGCAACAGGACCAAAGCGCTCCATCTGGTCGCGCACTTTAAAGAGGCGATAATCTACAGTGGTTTTGCGGTCGCTCATTTCTTCATGCTGGGGAGTACCCGCCTGAAGCGTAGGCAGAAAGTTATCCAACATTTGCTGCTCGTTCAACAAGCTTTGCTCATCTACTTTGAGGTTGACGGCCTTGTCGCTGTTTTTTTCGCGGCGCAAAATGCGGCCCTGCAAACGATAGTTTACAGCATCCAATTCGGTTTGAAGCTGGGCTTCCAATTCATCACACTCATCAGTAGTCGTGATGACAGAAAAGTCATAAACCATAATTTTATAGGTTTAAAGGTAAAATAATTGTAGCTCTCGCTATGGGGATTACTACATAATTCAATAAGAACTTTTTCTAAATGTATTATACGTTATATAGTGGGGCCAAAATAATGCTGTGCGATAAACACAGCTCTGGGCCATCTACAAACTAAAAATCGTTTTTCGTTGCGATTCAAGTATATAACTGAGGCCTCAACAAAATAATTGCATCAAAAGCCAAAAAAATTTATTTTTTATGTTAATGGCCAATATTTTCTGCTTTAAAATAGTGGTATATGTTATATAGTAGAGCAAAAATAATAGTCTGTAGTATGGGTCAGCTACAAACTGAAAATCATTTTTCGTTGCGACTTAAGTATATAACTGATGTCTAAACAAAATAATTGCATCAAAGCCCAAAAAAAATAATTTTTTTTTGCCTGCCAGTTATTTAGGCGGCCATGGCCAATGTTTTTTGGCCCTCTTCCTCTGCATTAGGATATAAAGCAGCTAGGCCAACTAAATATAGACGGTAATAAAGGCCAATAAATTTATTGAGCAGGGCTAGCGGTCCCTCATAAGCCGATAAACTAAAGTTATTCATCGCCTCCTCTTTTATATTTGCTTTTTGGGGCAACTCTTTTTGAGATTGTCCCTGCAATAGGCCCAGCGCCAAAAGTTGCTCATATAAATAGGCCAATTCTTGCAGCTCCTGCATAATTTCTTGAGGTTGGCCCAAAGCCTTAAAAATGAGGAGAAACTCTGCAAACAAAAATTTTCTGCGGCCAATAAACTCCTCCAAACCCGCCGCCCGCAAACGCTTGCGCAAAGTAGGATAAGAAATGCCGTAAAACGCCTTGAGCATCTTTTTGCTTAGCTTATAGTCCTGAAGTTTTTGGTCGAGCTGCATAGTCTTTCGTTTTTGTTGTTAGATAAAGTTATAGATAAACTTTTGTATATGCAAGTTATCAACCTAATAATATTTAGTTTTTATAGCTTGAGCACTAAATTATTAGCTTTTTGAGTCAAAAAACTTTAGTTTATAGAGCACTAATGCATTTTTTAGCTCCAACTATTTTTGGGGCTGCTCCTCCCCTTTCAATTAGCAGCTTTCAATTAGTGAGGGCGGCAAAAAACGACTTGTTTTTTGCCGCCCTTTTTTTGGTCCAAAAAAATAATTAGCTTTCATTTTTAGGGCTTAAGGACTATAGCATAGAAAACAAATCTCTTTTTTTTATACCTTCCTTTTTTTCTTTACTTTTAAACAAGCAAAAGATAAGCCCCAAGCCAAAAAGCAATCTATTTTGCTTAGCGGTCCTTGGCCTAGCGATGGGGAGCAGTGCGGCGAAGCCGCAGACCAAGCAAAAAACTTGTTTTTTTGCGCAGGGCCGAGCGAACAGCGAGCTGCGGACCGTAGCGCCGCAAGGCGAAGCCGCAGCGGAGGCCCCAAAAAAATCTAATAAAAAAACAAATGACGACGCAAACAGAACAAATACTAGAGAATGAATTGGTAGAGCAACTAATTGGCTTGGGCTATGAATATCTGCCCATTAAGGAAGAAAGTGATTTAGTAGCCAATTTTAAGCGGCAATTGGAGCGCCTCAATGGAATTTCTTTGTCGGAAACAGAAATGCAACGTTTGCTCCTGCAATTGAATCAGGGAAGTATTTTTGAGCGCTCAAAACGCTTGCGGGCCAAAAAACTGGAATTACAAAAAGATGATCAAGAAACGATCTATTTGAGTTTGTGGGATCAAAAAAATTGGGCGGAAAATAAATTCCAATTGATTCGACAAATGCGGATGGATGGACGCTATAAAAATATTTATGACCTGAATATTTTGATCAATGGGCTGCCCTTGCTGCATATTGAATTAAAACGGCGAGGCATCGAGATGAAAGAAGCCTTTAATCAGATTCATCGTTATAGCCATCAATCTTTTTTGATGGGCCAAGCTTTGTTCTCTTACACACAACTTTTTGTGATTTCGAATGGCGTAAACACTAAATATTTTGCGAACAACAAAACAGGCGAGCTCAATTTTAAGCAGACCTTTTATTGGGCCAATAAAGAAAACCAGAAAATTAGTCGCTTAGAAGAATTTGCGCAGCATTTTTTGGCTCCGCCTCAGCTTTTTAAAATGATTAGCCGCTATATGGTGCTCTCCGAAGCAAATAAGCGCATTTTAGTGATGCGACCTTATCAGTGCCATGCTACAGAAGCTATTGTAAATCGAGTGAAAAATAATGGGGGCAATGGATATATTTGGCATACAACAGGCTCGGGAAAAACATTGACTTCTTTTAAAAGCAGCCAACTTTTGCAAGAGCTGCCCAAAGTGAAAAAAGTTGTTTTTGTTGTGGATCGCAAAGATTTAGATTATCAGACGATCAAAGAGTTTGATAGTTTTTCTAAAGATTGTGTGTCGGCTACAGAAAATAGCAAGCAACTGATTCAACGTTTTTTGGGCCGAGACAAATTGATTGTTACGACCATTCAGAAGCTAAATTCCGTCATTCATAAAAAAAATAAGCGAGAACAACTCCTGCCCTTACAAGAGGAAGAAATGGTTTTCATTTTTGATGAGTGCCATCGTTCGCAATTTGGAGAAAGTCATCGCCGAATCAAGGACTTTTTTAAAAAGGTGCAGCTTTTTGGCTTTACCGGCACGCCCATTCAGGCAAAAAACGCTATGGATACCAAATGGGGCAAACAAAGCACAAAAAATCTTTTTGATGAATGTTTGCATAGATACATCATCACGGATGCTATTCGAGATGAAAATGTGCTTCGTTTTTTGGTGGAATATGTGGGGCGCTATAAAAAAACGGCCACGGCCAATGAAATCGACATTGAAGTAGAGGATATTGATCGCCAAGAATTGCTAGAGCATGAATATCGCTTGGAAAAAATTGTCGACTATATTATTAAGTACCACCCCATTAAAACCAAAAATAAAAAGTACAATGCCATTTTTTGTCTGCCCAGCATTCCCGTTTTAAATAAGTACTATGAAATTTTCAAGCGAAAAAAAGCCGAGGGCGCGCATGACTTAAATATTGCTTGCATTTTTAGTTATGGGAGCAATGAATCGCCTGAAGGACAGGATGAAACTCAGGATGGCTATACTTATCGGGGGCATAGTCGAGATCGTTTAGAAGAAGCGATGATGGATTATAATGCGAGTTTTAATGCGAACTACAACAGCCAGAGCAGTCAATCTTTTGACAATTATTATAAAGACATTGCAAAACGGCTGCGCGATGGGCAAATCGATATTTTATTGGTGGTCAATATGTTTTTGACTGGATTTGACAGTCCGCGGCTCAATACCTTATATGTAGATAAAAATTTGCGCTATCATGGTTTGATTCAGGCTTTTTCTCGGACCAATCGTTTGATGGGCAGTGAAAAATCGCAAGGAAATATTGTTTGTTTTCGCAACTTAAAGCAGGCCACCGATGATGCGCTTCTTTTATATTCGGACAAAGACGCTCCGGAGCTGGCTTATAGTCCCAGTTATGAAGAACAGCGAGAAAAATTTGACGAGAAGGTCATGGCCTTAAAAAAATTGGTTCCGACTGTAGATTCGGTAGATTTTTTACCTTCGGAAGAGGAAGAGCTGGCTTTTGTGCAGGGTTTTCGGGAGTTAATTCGTTTGCAGAACATGCTTTCGGCCTTTGTCGATTTTGATTTGGAGCAAACGGCCATGCAAGAGCAGGAGTTTGCGGATTATAAATCGAAATATTTGGACCTCTATGAAAAAGTTCGGCAAAATCGGAAGCTCAATAAAACTTCTGTTTTAGAAGAGGTTGATTTTGAGTTGGAATTGATTCAGCGCGATGAAATCAATGTCGTTTATATTTTGCAGCTTTTGCAAAAGGCTGCTTCAGCTTCGGCAGAAAAAAGAAGCTTGGCCATTGAGCGGCTGCTTCAGCAGTTGCAGGCAGAAGTCAGTTTGCGCAGCAAAAAAGATTTAATTGAGAAATTTATTCGGGACAACCTGCCAAAGATCGAAGAGGCCGATGATATTCCCGATGCCTTTGAAGAATTTATGCGCAAGGAGCAAGCCGCTAGTTTTCAGGCGATTTGTCAGCAATATGATTTGGACCAAGAAAAATTTGAGCAGCTGGTCAAAAACTATTTGTATAGCCAGAAAATGCCCTCTAGCGATCAATTACTCGCCAGCCGAAAAGAAAAACCTAAATTATTAGAGCGAAATAAAATTGCCCAGGGCATAAGAGAAGAGTTGGAGGGATTTGTTGGGCGGTTTATGGAGTAGGGGAATTTGTTACCTTTAAAAAAATTATATGAGTTTCACGAATCAGAAAGAATTACAGTACATTATGCATAGATATACTATAATGTATTATTGGTTAAAGACTGATGGGAAAAAGCGTTTTATTGATTATTACTCAGATGATGAAGATGAGTTTGAATTTAATGAAGCTCTTAACAAACTAGAAAACCCTGATTTTATAACCACTGGAAAATTAGATGCTTTTCTAGAGCACTTTAGTCGATATGGTATTTTTAGTTGGTCTAACGAAGCCTATATTGGTGAAATGAAAGTACGAACTCTTATCAGAGAGCTAAAAAATGCTAAGCGTAAGTTTACTCCGCCAACATTCACAGTTGATGCAACACAACAGGTACCTATCGATTTAGAAATACAAAAAGATTATTTAGCACAAATAGATGATGATTTAAAAAAGATTAACACAGATAATCTAGAAGCAAAACGAATAGGTGGATTTAATGTAATCATTCAATCTAGTTTACAGTACGTTGAAGACACTGCTAACAGCTCAGCCCAACTTTTATCCCCCGAGTTACTTAACTATAGAAAAATTACAGCGCCTAATTCCCTTTTAAAGCTAGTAGAAACAAATAAAGTAAGAATTGACTCTTTAGATTTCAATTCTGATGGTAGTTCTCACAGTGTCGCATTAAAAATATCCAACCTCACAGGTAAACAACTAAGTATTTCTATACCAGAAGGTCAAATATTCGAAAATAGAGTCATATTTCCAAAACCTTCACAAAACTTAGCTTCTATAAATGAACATGAATTCATATTGGAAGATTTCAAAGAACTAAACATTCCTGCCTATTGTATTAACCAGTCTTTTTCAGCCCCTTCAGGAGAGGGGAACCTTACTATTTTTGAGCTAGTAAAAAAAGGATTTAAGGATCAAAATGATATTTGGAATTGGATTGAAAACATTATATGTTCTTAAAATATATAGGAACCCCAGGGCCAAGGCCCTAGGCTAGCTAAAAAATTATCATCCCCTCATTCGAGGGGATTTTTTTTGCGGTTGTGGTTTAGGGGTTGTTTTTTGAAGTTTTTTTGGACCTGTGGGTTAAAACCCACAGCAAAAAGGGAAGACATTCTACATCCAAAAAAATGAGCCGATGGTTAAAACCATCGGCCCATGAAAATTAAACTAAAAACCTTTCCCATTTTCCAGCAAACAAGGGCTTTAGCCCGCCAATTTGCATAGACAATCAACCATGGGCTTTAGCCCATGGCCGTAAAATAATTCCATACTAAAAATTCAGGGGTAAAAACAATTGCTATTATTTCTGCCCCATAAATTTCATAGGAACCCCAGGGCCAAGGCCCTAGGCTAAGGAAAAAATTGTCATCCCCTCATTCGAGGGGATTTTTTTTGCGGTTGTGGTTTGGGGGTTGTTTTTTTTGAATCTGTGGGTTGAAACCCACAGCCATACAACAATTCCATTCTACATCTATAGTGCGGAGAGGATTAAAATCCTCTGCCGCTTTGAACATGATGATTTTTGGTCCATTGATTTTCCCCAAGAGAAATTTTCATCCCTGTTTTTTTATGGAGGTTTTTAAACCTCCATTTAAAATGAAATGCCTTTTTGTTGCCTGGCTGTAGGTTTCAACCTACAGACCACCGCAGTTTTTTCCAAAAAAAATTTTTGTCCTTGTTTTTTAACCCAATCGCTAATTGAAAGCCGCTATTTGAAAGGGGTGTTTTCTTGACGGTTTTCTAGACCTCTGGGTTAAAACCCACAGCAAAAAGGAGGGCCGTTCTACATCCAAAAAAATGAGCCGATGGTAAAAACCATCGGCCCATGAAATGTCGCAGAAAAAATTGTGGTAGAAAATTATTCATCGCCATTAGGCCAGTTTTTTCCCAAAAAAAATTTTTGTCCTTGTTTTTTAACCCAATCGCTAATTGAAAGCCGCTATTTGAAAGGGGTATTTAAGGGCCGAAGAAAAAAGCCCAGAGAAAAAACTAAGGTTGTGCAAAAAAGGAGAGCGAAGCGAGCCTTTTGGCCTAGCGATGGGGAGCAGTGCGGCGAAGCCGCAGACCAAGCAAAAAACTTGTTTTTTTGCGCAGGGCCGAGCAGACCTGCGAGCTGCGGACCGCAGCGGCGCAAGGCGAAGCCGCAGCGCAGGCCCCAAAAAACAGAGATCACTACCATCTTGTCAATTTATCCTTTAGTTTTTTGGCCTTAACAATATCCGAATCAATTTCTTCTAAGGCTGCTGGCGACCATAAGGCTAAACTTTTTCGATGAAAACGCTCCTCTTCTTTCCAAATGTTGGCATAAGTCTCTCTATAAAGGGCTTTCATTTTTTGCTCTTCTTTCTCATATTCAAGCTGCATCCGATCGCGAAATTCCTGATAACGCTCTTCTTGCGATAATTTATAGGCCTTCATTTTTTCTTGCAGCTTGAGATTAACCTTTTTTAAAGCCGCTCGATAAGCAGCAAACTGTTTTTTAATGCGTCCTTTTTCCTCTGGATTATTTTTTTGGGCCAAAACAGCCTGCTGTTCTATTTTATCCAAAATTTCTTCCGCCCGCCAAAGAGTCCGAACATTTTGCAAGGCCGGATGCACCGCCTGAATTAAATGGACCACTTCTTTTTTAGCCGCAGTTTCAAACTCCTTTTCTGCGGTCAGTAGTTCTTGATAAGTTGCAGCTAAGGCCTCTTCCTTTGCTTCCCAATCCAATAGAGCCACTCCAAACTTCTTTTGCCAACTTAGCCGATGCTTTTGCATGCTTTTTTTAATATTTTCTTGCAAAACCTCCTGCTCTCTAAGCATTTGTTTTTCTCGATGCTCCAAACTTTGAATAAGATCGTGTATGCTATTTTGTAATTTTTGACGCGGATAAGCCCCCCCAAATAGCAGCCCAATAAACAGAGAAATAATGGACCAGGCCACAAAAAATAAGAAGATCAAAAAAGCAAGCCGATTTTGCCCCATCTCTTCTAACCAACTGGCAAAAGAAGAACTGACGAAAATCAACAACATGCGGAGAGAAAAGGTAATAAATAGACCAATCAAAATATTCAACAGCCAAACTTCACTAACAGCAGAGTACTTCTTTGCTGGATCGGCCTCCAAAAACTGCTTAAAATGAATGGGCGTTTTCCAATCTATAGCCATGCGCAAAGTCGGCGATAAAGACAACTCTCCGCTTGCATACTGATTTAAATTGGGCAAAATACTTTCTAAAGCGGGCAAGCGATAGGCGGCAAAAGTCTGCGCGCTCATTTTTTTCTCAAAAGCAGTCCGCAATTTTCCATCTTGCATTTCTTGCAAGATCATCCAACACCATTTCTCTGCATTAGGGCGAAGTTCGGGCGATTTATGTCCCTCTACAAAAGCTAACTGAAACAAATTTCGAAACTCTGCCGAAAAGCTATGATAATTTTGATGCGGTGGCGGAACAGATGAAAAAAGTTGATCCGCCTTGGGATGATGAACAAATAAGCCGGCCTCAATTTTTTGATGCAAACTCGCTAGGTTTTCCCATTTCCCCTTGGCCGAGGCCGCAAAAGGATGAATGCCCAATAATAATTTGTAAATAATAACGGCCAAGGCAAAATTATCCCAGCTGGGAGAAAAATAATTACTTCTTGGTCGCCGATAATATTCTGCTGCGGCATATTCTGGCGTAGTTACCGCCGCTTTAAAGCGCAATTTTCCATTTTCCAAAATTTGCAGCGAGTCTACATCCACAATAGAAATTTGCCCATCGGTTTGCAACAAGACATTTTCGGGCTTAAAATCGACCAAAACATATTTTTCCGATTGCTGCAAACGATAAAGCGCATTGGCTAGGTTAAAGGCAATGCGCAAGCGAAATTCTCGGCCCATTTTAGCCGATAAAGCAAAACGGCCCCATTCTTCACGCATTTTTTTGGGCAAAGTGGGCAAACAAAAGAGCTCTAGCTTTTTTCCACTGACCATTCGCATAATAAAACCAATGGCCTCGCCCCGCTCATTTTCTATAATATCTTCGGGCCAAACAAAACTCGGCTGCTCCTCTGGCCGATAATGCGCCAAGGGATCTTTTAATAAAAGCCTGATCTTGGCTATTTTTTCTTCCGTCAATTTATGCGGATGATAAATTTTTGCTACCCGATCTTGATAGTTTTTTGGCGTTCTAATTTTAAACAACTGCCCTTCTCCCCCAGCCGCAAAAGGTTTGCTGGCCAAAATAATTTTGTCTTTGCGTTTACTTAAATAAAGGCTGTGCATTTACTGTTGTTTATGGTTCTAAGCCCTGCATTTCTTGCACAGAAAACTGAACAAGCGCATCCGCAGCAGCTTCTCGATAGGCCAACAAATGTTCGCTTTGCATATGCTGCTCCCAAAGCGCGCGACTTTCCCAAAGCTCATAAATTAAAAATGAATTCGGATCTTTAAGGTCCTGATTTAAGTCATAGGTGATACAACCTTCCTCCAATCGAGTGGCATTTACCAATTTAAATAATTCTTCCTTAATAAATTCAACTTTTTCAGCTTTCACTTCTAGTTGAGCGACAATTGTTAATTTTTGTTCTTTCATGAGTTCTTTTTTTAAACGTTTCCCCAAACTAAGCGAGAATAAACAATTTGGCAAATCACGGCCCTTTTTTAGGATTTCTTTTTTTGGGGCTGCCCCTGCGCTTCGCTTGGGTCGGGCTATGGCGCAGCTCGCTGTTCGCTCGGCCCTGCGTTTTTTTTCGCTGCGCTCAAAAAAACTGGGTCTGGCCTTCGGCCACTGCTATCTATCCCTCAGCCGCTCGTCTAATTTTTTTCTTTGGGCTTTTTTCTTCGGCGGTTTTGCGGCTGTTGTTGTTTTTCTTGCAACAAAAATGTTTTCCATTTTCCAGCCCATGGCCATAAAATAACTCCACAAAAAAATTCAGGGGTAAAAACAATTGCTATTATTTCTACCCCATAAATTTCATAGGAACCCTAGGGCCAAGGCCCTAGGCTATTGAAAAAATTGTCATCCCCTCATTCGAGGGGATTTTTTGGGGGATGTTTTTTTTGAATCTGTGGGTTGAAACCCACAGCCATACAACAATTCCATTCTACATCTATAGTGCGGAGAGGATTAAAATCCTCTGCCGCTTTGAACATGATGATTTTTGGTCCATTGATTTTTTGCCGAGAGAAATTTTCCTCCTTGTTTTTTTATGGAGGTTTTTAAACCTCCATTTAAAATGAAATGCCTTTTTGTTGCCTGGCTGTAGGTTTCAACCTACAGACCTCAGCAGTTTTTCCGCCGAAGAAAAATTTTGTTGTTTTTAGGCTTGAGCTTATTTGAAAGCCGCTATTTGAAAGGGGAATTTAACCGCCGAAGAAAAAAGCCCAGAGAAAAAACTAAAGTTGTGCAAAAAAGGAGAGCGAAGCGAGCCTTTTGGCCTAGCGATGGGGAGCAGTGCGGCGAAGCCGCAGACCAAGCAAAAAACTTGTTTTTTTGCGCAGGGCCGAGCAGACCTGCGAGCTGCGGACCGCAGCGGCGCAAGGCGTAGCCGCAGCGCAGGCCCCAAAAAATCAAAGAATTATTCCTCCGCCCAGTTTTTCACCTGCCTAAATATTTCTTGCTGCCAAGCCCTTATATTTTTATCGTGGGGAATAGAAACGCCTAAAATACTACAGTCTTTTGCAGCCGATTTTTTCTGTGACTGAAAAAAACCTGCTTTAGAAACTCCATTGGGGTGAATTAAAGCCGCTTTTTGGCCCTCATAATAATCTAGATAGACATAAAGTTGCCGCAAATCATGCGGAGAAGGTTTGGATTGCTCCAATCGCTTCCATTTGCAGTCTAACACATACTTTTTGTTGTTGAGCTGCAAAATAATGTCGGGCTTCATGTAAACGGATGAATTTTGATCCGAAAATTGCCAAAACTTTTTTCGCGGCTCGGCCCAAATGCGATCAGTAGGACCCAACTGTTTTTTTAAACTCTTAAAAATAAAGCGCTCCCAAAGAGCATTCATATCAAACATCAGGGCCAAAACTTCTTGCTGTCCCCGCTGCAAATCTGGATGATAGTGCAATAATAATAGCCGCGCAATGGCCAGCGCCCGCCGATAATGCTCATTGTTGCGATGAAAAGAAATTTTTTGAAAACTGGCCTCCGAAATAAAAAGATCGGGCATGGGCGGAAAATCAAGCAATAGCGAGCCAATTTTACTCTTCAAATTTGCCTCTCGATTAACTTTACTCAATAAAATCAAGGCTTTGTACAAAATCTGATGAATAAAATGCTCCTTATTATATTGACTGTGGCGAACGTAAAAACGCTGCTGCTGACAAATATTTTTTTGAAGCTGCTTGGCAAAAATTAACTTCCCTTTTAATGCCGTTTGATTTCGCTCCACTTTTTTGTAGCGCTTAATCAATCCTCTATGCAATAAATACTGCAACTCTTTGATATATAAATCAAAGTAAAGCGATAAAATTGCATTGGGTTTGAGTTTCAACTGGCTGCTGCTGGGCGTTTGAATGGGCAAACTATCCACAGCACGCAAAATATCAATCAACATTTTTCGCCAGTGATTTTTATCCGCTGATTTATCGGCCTTGGGCAAAATTTCGATGCTAAAATCAGCCAGTTGCAAAACACCTACCTGCTCGCAAAACTTGACATATTTATGGCCCAAAGAAAAATAAGGATGACCGCCCCGCTCATGAAAAACTTGTAGTTGCTCCAACTGCTTTTTCGTCAAGCCATTTTCACCCAAATACAATTTTTCATGCTCATAAACAGTAAATTGCTTGTTCATAAGGCCTTATTTTATGCTTCTTTTTCTAGCCCAAGCTGCGCCAAAGCCATTTCCAAATCTACTTCGGCCCAAGGGATCAACTGAAAACGCTCCTCTTCCATCAAGGGCTCATAATCCATAGCGGCAAAAATTTGGGTTTCTTCTTCTTTGCGGACAAATCCCTGGCCCAAAACCAACCCAATTTTTCCAAAGTCGCCATAAAAATACTCCTGCAAAAGTGGAAGAATTTTATGCTGCACGACCAGTGCCAACTCTTTTTCTGGCGCTTCCGCATTTTTTATGGGCAAAAAATAACTGTGGCCAATCAAATGATCTTTAGACAGTAGCCGCTCTATCCGTTGGTTGATGGTCCATAGCAATTTTTCCATCGCATAGCCATAAACCAAAGTATTTTCAAGCAATTCTGGACGAGGCGGCATTTCTACAAAACTAAATCTTCTGCGCAAAGCGGCATCCAAAGCTTCTACGGAGCGGTCCGCCCTGTTCATCGTTCCAATAATATATAAATTGGGTGGCACCGAAAATTCGTCTTTGCTATAGGGCAAGACAATTTCTAGGCTTTCTTTTTGGCCCAAACGTTTATCTTCTTCCAATAAAGTGATGAGTTCGCCCAGAATTTCTGAAATATTTCCGCGGTTAATCTCATCAATGATGAGGACGTAGTTTTTGGGCGCCTCTATTTTTGAATCCGTAGCATATTGCTCTAAGGCATTCAAAATGGATTGATAATAAATCCCCAATCCTTCTTTTAAATTAAAGTCTCGCTGGCTGGTAAATATTTCTTTTAGCGTGGCTATCCTCAAATAGTGTGTTCGGCTACCACTAGCTTTTTCAAAATGAATCCGCCCCCTTTCTTGATCTATTGCATAAATTTGAAATTCTGAATTTGCTCGACGTAAAGAAAAGGCCATATTTGGATCGGCCTCCCAAGCCGCCAAAAATTTTGCAAAGGCAGCATCAAAACTACTTTCGGCATGCAGACGATTTTCGCCCAAGTAATTTTGTGCTGCAAGTTGGGCCAACTGCTTAAAAATACCCGCCTTAATTTCATAGGATAAATTTCCCTCACTTTCTTCTTCCAATACAGGCTTGATCCCCTCTACAAAATCTTCATAGCTCATACTTTGATGAAAAGTAGTGAACTGAATTTGTCCCAACTTTTTGTACTGCGCATAAGCAGCCCGCAAAATTTCTCGACCAGTAGTAAAAGGGCCTTCTAAATCAAGCTCAGAAAAAATCTGCTGGGCTTTTTCTAAGTTATTTTCCTTTTCTATTGCATTTAGCTCCTCCAAATCTACTCCCGCCAAAATGGCCAGCGCATAATTGATGCTGTTGTAGGTTTTTCCGGTGCCGGGAGGGCCAAAAAGAATTTGGTTGTTGGGGAAGTGCGATCTTTGTTCAGGCAATTTTTCAAGCTGTTTAGAATTTTCTTCCTCTGTAGCATAAGCCAAATCAAATATATATTCTTTATAGGCCGCATTATATACTGCTTCCTCTAACTCCGCTACATTATATTTTGCAAAACTTGTTTTCTTTGTTCGCTCTAACTCCTTAGCTGAAGAAGCGATAATTACGGGCAGTTGTGCTTGAAGTTCTTCTATATTTGCTACAGGATGTAGCCAGTTTTCCATAAAGTTTCTCGTATCAATATGTTGATAGATTTTAGCCCCTTTTTCATACTTATATATAAGTACTTGTCTTTGCCCAATAATCAATGCTAATACAGGCTCACTTTTAGGCAAAGAGTACATCACTCTAGGGTCGTTCCGATCTATATTTAATTTTTCAATTACTTGCTCCATCAAATTAAAAAGCAAACTGGCCTCTGCCCTACTAATTTTTCGAAGCATTTTAATCAATCGATTTTCGGCTTCTATGTTTGCCTTAGGATAAGGATTTGGATTTTTAGTTTTCCAATCCCAGAGCGTTTCGCCAAAAGCAAAAAAATCTTGCTCCCCTTTCTGAGCCAACAAATAATTATTTAAACTACTATAACTTAAATCTTCGCCATCATAACCAAAAGCTTGGGCTGCTAAAACAAGATCTTCTTGTTTGAAGGTGTTTACCACTTTATAATCACTGTATAAGAAAGCAATTTTTCTACGCAAAGCTTCTCCATAATCTAAATCTGCCAAATCGGCTAAGCGATGTTCTTTTCCAGCCAAGGCTGCTGCATAAATAATTTGACGAACATTTTTAAAGGCCTCTGCTGCTGTTTCTCCATATTTTGCCTGCCAAGCATATTCTCCATCATTTTTTTGGCTCTCTTTGCTCGACTTTGTGGGCCTTTTCATTTTATAAATACCGTGATTAAAAGAAGAGCCTCCTCCAGCACTGCCCAAAGGTCTAGTCTTATATTCTAACCAATAACAAAAAGAGGTTTGCTCCGTATTACTATATTCCTCCAAACTCATTTTTTCGAGCCGCTCTAAGGGCCATTCTTTTAGAAAGGCTGCTTTTAATTCTGCTAGTTTCAAGGCTGTTTCCATCTTTATTTTTTATTTATTCCAAAGCAAAATGATAACTAAAAAATGGCTTAATCTGTCTCCACATCATTATGCTTTATCTATTTCATTTTAGGCCCCTTAAAATAGGATTTTTTCTGTTGTTTTTTTTTGGGGCCTCCGCTGCGGCTTCGCCTTGCGGCGCTACGTTTCGCAGCTCGCTATTACTTGCTTCGCTGCGTCGGCTCCCGTTGGTCGGGTCGCTCGGCCCTGCGCAAAAAAACAAGTTTTTTGCTGGGTCTGGCCTAACGGCCACTGCTGCACATCGCTAGGCCGCTCATCTAATTTTTTTTCTTTGGGCTTTTTCTTCGGCGGTTTTGCGGTTGTTGTTTTGAACCTGTGGGTTGAAACCCACAGCCATACAACAATTCCATTCTACATCTATAGTGCGGAGAGGATTAAAATCCTCTGCCGCTTTGAACATGATGGTTTTTGGTCCATTGATTTTTCCCAAGAGAAATTTTCATCCCTGTTTTTTTATGGAGGTTTTTAAACCTCCATTTAAAATGAAATGCCTTTTTGTTGCCTGGCTGTAGGTTTCAACCTACAGACCACCGCAGTTTTTTCCAAAAAAAAATTTTTGTCCTTGTTTTTTAACCCCATTGCTAATTGAAAGCCGCTAATTGAAAGGGGTGTTTTCTTGACGGTTTTCTAGACCTCTGGGTTAAAACCCACAGCAAAAAGGAGGGCCGTTCTACATCCAAAAAAATGAGCCGATGGTAAAAACCATCGGCCCATGAAATGTCACAGAAAAAATTGTGGTAGAAAATTATTCATCGCCATTAGGCCAGTTTTTTTCCAAGAGAAATTTTTATCCTTGTTTTTTTACCCCATTGCTAATTGAAAACCGCTATTTGAAAGGGGAATTTAAGTGCCGAAGAAAAAAGCCCAGAGAAAAAACTAAGGTTGTGCAAAAAAGGAGAGCGAAGCGAGCCTTTTGGCCTAGCGATGGGGAGCAGTGCGGCGAAGCCGCAGACCAAGCAAAAAACTTGTTTTTTTGCGCAGGGCCGAGCAGACCTGCGAGCTGCGGACCGTAGCGCCGCAAGGCGAAGCCGCAGCGGAGGCCCCAAAAAAACTATTCATCTGAATAATTATCAATTACCATTTCCCCCCAATCAATGATAGCATTGATGAGCGGGACAAGAGTTTCTCCGAACTCAGTTAAGGAGTATTCTACCTTTAATGGTGGTTTAGAAGTATATACTTTACGGTTTATCACTCCGGCTTCTTGCAAAGCTTTTAATTGAAGACTAAGGGTACGCTCCGTTACTCCTTTCATTTTTTTTCGTAATTCGCTATACCGCAATGTCCCATCAATAGTTAAATGTGCAAGAATAACCGTTTTCCATTTTCCGCCAATAATTCCCATCGTAACACTTGTACAGCAGGGGTATTCCACGCCTTTCACTTTATACATATTGCCTCTTTTTTTTAAAAAAACTTGATACTATCCTTTTTGACCGTTATTGCAAAGATAGCAAACTATACTTACATTTGTTACTATAAAAATTATAGCTGCTATTAGCCAATAAAAAATTGAGCTAGTGAGCTGTATATATTTTGTATAAAAAAGCTTGTTAAGCCCTGATAGAAAGTAATTATCTAATTGAAGTCAATCAAAAATTGGCGTAACAAAATAAAAGTAGACTAATGGATATTATTAAGACATTAAATTGGAGATATTCAACCAAAGAGTTTGATCCTGAGAAAAAAATCTCTGCAGAAGATGTTGAAAAGATTAAAGCGCTTCTGAGAATGAGTCCTTCAAGCACAAATATTCAGCCTTGGCATTTTATTATTGCGGATAATGAAGAGGGGAAAAAACGTATTGCTAAAGGAACGCAAGGCTTTTTTCAATTTAATGAGAAGAAGGTCCTGGATGCCTCACATGTAATTCTTTTTTGCTCAAGAACGGATGCAGATGATCAGTTCATGACTAAAGTGCTAGAACAAGAAGATAAAGATGGGCGCTTCCCGAATGAAGAGATTAAAAATATGGTAGATGGCGGGCGAAGATACTTTGCAGATTTGCACCGCTATGATTTCAAAGATTTTCAGCATTGGATGGAAAAGCAAGTCTATTTGAATATGGGAAATCTTTTATTGGGAGCGGCTGCTATGGAAATTGACAGCCTTCCTATGGAAGGAATTGACTTAAAAGCTCTTGATGAAGAGTTTTCTTTACGCGAAAAAGGATATACTTCTGTTGCTGTTATTGCTCTAGGGTACAGATCTTCAAGCGATTTCAATGCAACAACACCTAAATCAAGACTGGAGTTAGAAGATATTATAACGATGGTCTAATAAAATGCCGACAACAAAAAATATCTTGATCGTAGCTGAGGATTTTAATCCTTGGCTACTTTTTTTTGTGCTAGTCTCAAGCTGTTATTCTGGCGGCATTAGTTTTTACTCACAGATAAAATCAAATTGATTTTTCTGCTCTTTGCTAATTGAAAGTCACTATTTGAAAGGGGAATTTAACCGCCAAAGAAAAAAGCCTTGAGAAAAAACTAAGGTTGTGCGGCCTAGCGATGCGGCGGGGTGGCCGCAGGCCAGACCAAGTTTTTGAGCGCAGCGAAAAAAACGCAGGGCCGAGCGAACAGCGAGCCCCAAAGCGCAGCGGCGCGATAAGGATTGGCAAATTTTTCTGCATATTCAGCTTCTTTTTCGGCCAATTTGGCGGCGCTATCATCGGCCTCCATAATTTCTCGGCGGAAAATAATTTCTGAAGCGCCTTTAGCGCCCATCACCGCAATTTCTGCAGAAGGCCAAGCAAAATTCAAGTCGGCGCCAATATGTTTAGAGTTCATCACATCATAGGCTCCGCCATAGGCTTTGCGCGTGATGACCGTGATGCGAGGAACGGTAGCCTCACAAAATGCATAAAGTAATTTGGCCCCATTGCTAATGATGCCATTCCATTCCTGATCGGTGCCGGGCAAAAAGCCAGGAACATCTTCCAAAACTAAAAGAGGAATATTAAAGGCATCACAAGTGCGCACAAAACGAGCGCCTTTTTTCGAGCAATCGACATCCAAACAACCCGCCAAGACCATGGGATTATTGGCAACAACGCCAATACTTCTGCCGCCAAGGCGAGCAAAACCAACTACGATATTTTCTGCATACTCTTTATTGACCTCATAAAAAGAATCAGCATCTACCAATTCTTCGATCAAAGCACGCATATCGTAAGGATGATTGGGATTTTCGGGCACGATTGTATTTAGTGCGGGACGTTCCTCTTGGCCAGCTTCATAAGGCAGCATGGCTGCTTCTTCTTCGCAGTTTTGGGGCAAATAAGAAAGCAACTTTTTAATCTGAAGCAGACAATCCATATCATTTTGAGCGGTAAAATGCGTCACGCCAGATTTTACGGCATGCGTCATCGCTCCACCCAATTCTTCAGCACTTACTTCTTCATTGGTCACGGTTTTTACCACATTGGGCCCCGTGATGAACATATAAGAGCTTTGCTCCACCATATAAATAAAATCGGTCAAAGCGGGAGAATAAACCGCACCGCCCGCGCAGGGGCCCATAATGGCCGAAATTTGTGGAATTACACCAGAGGCCAAAGTATTGCGATAAAAAATATCGGCATAACCGCCCAAAGACTGTACGCCTTCCTGAATGCGCGCTCCACCAGAATCATTGAGGCCCACCAAAGGCGCCCCGTTTTTTATGGCCATATCCATCAACTTGCAGATTTTTTCTGCATGAGTTTCAGAAAGAGAACCACCAAAAACGGTAAAATCTTGAGCAAAAACATAGACCAAGCGTCCTTCTACGGTTCCATAACCCGTCACGACGCCATCGCCATAAATTTTTTGCTTTTCCATTCCAAAGTCATTGCAACGGTGGGTCACCAAAGCGCCCATTTCTTCAAAAGAACCTGGATCCAAGAAAAAATGAATACGTTCACGGGCCGTAAGTTTGCCCTTGGCATGTTGTTTCTCAATTCGTTTTTCTCCGCCACCTTGAGCCGCTTGGGCCAATTTATCTTGCAGCGTTTGTAGTTTATCTTGCATAGCTTCTCGATATTTTTTTCGCCGCCTAAAATGCTACTTTTTTAAGGGACGGCCAAACTTTACTCCTAAAAAACTTGCCCTAAATGGCTTTGGCCCTTGGCAAATGCTCGGGCCGCATGATCTGCTCTTCGGATGGGCTCCGGAATCCGATAGCCCTGATCAGCCAACTGCAAAACCATTTCTCGAGCCGTTTCCAAATCTATTTTATGGCCTATACTTATATATATAGGCTTGACGCCCGCCTGCGTCCGCAAGGCATAGCCCAAAAGCTCTTCATTTTGCATAATGGGCGAAACACTTCCTCTTTCCATTCCTGCCGGATCATCAACAGCCAATAATGGGCGCTTGGCCATACCAATGCTAGGCCGATCTAACTGAACGCCCAACCAACTAGCCACCCCCAATCGCCGAGGATGCGCAATGCCATGCCCATCGACCAATAAACAACTGGCTTTTTCGCCCAATTTTTCTTCTAAGGCCAAAATAGCCGCTAATAAGGGCGGTCCTTCCCGAAAAGAAAAATAACGAGGCCGATATTCCATGCCCGCCTTTTGTAGCGATAAATATACTTTTTCGGCTCCTTCTTGCCAACGCAAAACATCTATGGCCACAAAAGCATCCTCTTCTACATACTGTATGTCTAAACTAAAAATCAAATCTCCCTTTTGGGGAGAATAAGCAGTACGCGCTACTTTTTGGGCCATTTTTTTCTGCGCCTCGGCCAATTCAGGGATTTCTTCAAAGGGATTTGCCATAGGATTAGGGTTAAGAGAGTTCTTCTACAATCAATCCGTCTTGCATCCGCAAGCAGCGGTCACTCATTTTGGCCAGCTCCATATTATGCGTCACAATGACAAAAGTTTGTTCAAAATCTTTACGCAGGTTAAAAAAGAGCTGATGCAATTCTTCCGAGTTTTGACTGTCCAAATTCCCCGAAGGTTCATCGGCAAAGACTACCGCCGGCGAGTTAATCAAGGCTCTGGCCACCGCCACTCGTTGTTGCTCTCCGCCCGACAACTGTTGGGGTTTATGGTCCATACGATCTGCCAAGCCCAAATAATCTAGCAGTTCTTTGGCCTTTTTATGCGCCTGTTTTTCTGGCGTTTTCTTAATAAAAGCCGGCATGCAAACATTTTCTAGAGCCGTAAATTCTGGCAAAAGATGATGAAACTGAAAAACAAAACCAATTTGCTCATTCCGAAAGCGAGAAAGCGCCTTTTTCTTCATCTCCCCACAATTCTGCCCATCAATCCAGAGCTCCCCCTCATCGGCTTGGTCCAAAGTGCCCATAATATGCAGCAGCGTACTTTTACCCGCCCCCGATTTTCCAACAATACTCACCAGCTCGCCCTTGGCAATCTCTAAACTTACGCCCTTGAGCACCTGCAATTGCTGATAAGATTTACGAATATTTACTGCTTTGATCATTTTCTTCGATTTGCCGAAAAGATAAACATTTTTCCAGAAGATTTTTATCTAGAGGAGCTTTTGGGGCCCGCGGCCAACTCAGCCTTCGGCTTCGGTCGGCCGCCGCTATGCTTCGCGGCTCGCTATTCGCTCGGCCCTGCGTTTTTTCGCTGCGCTCAAAAACTGGGTCTGGCCTACGGCCACCACTGCGCAGCGCTGGGCCAAAAAAAAAGCGAAACTTGCTATTCAGCAAGTTTCGCTTGGCGCCATTCAGCTCATCCGCCTAAATACCAAAGATCTCGGCATCTACAAAAAACTTAGTGTAGATATTTAGCTCATGGTCTTGGCTAATCGCCTCATCGGTTACGGCATTGATTCTTAGGCTAAATTCATCGGCCTTGATGTACTCTTGAAGATCTACGCCGGTGGTGGTCAAACTCAATGACTCTCCAGCCGCTACATCTACAGAATCTTGGTAGGCAATCCGTACTTCATCCAAGCTATCGGCAGAAATAAAGACCTCAATAGACTCTAGAAAAGAGAAATCGGCCCCAGAAGGACTGTTAATCGTCAAGGTCATTTCTGTCAATTGAATTTCTTCAATCAGGTCCTTACGGGTGTCATTCGACTCAAAGGTAGAAGTCGAGCTAGTGTTAATAGCAGGAGTAGACACATCAAAAGGAACTTGCACCCCAAAGGTAGAAGGAATAGTAACAGTAGTATTGTAGTCAATATTAAACTGTGTCAATTTTTCGGCTTCTTCACAAGAAGACAAAAGGCCCAAGCTTAGAAAAAGGCCAAGGAAATAAAATGCAAATCTTTTCATCTTGTTAGTTTTTGGGCCTAAAGGCCAAGTTATTTATAAATTTTAAGACGATCGCCCTTATAGATGGTGTTCTTGCTTTTGTTGTTCCATCTTTTCAATTCCTGAATGCTCACATTGTATTTTAAGCTAATGGAATACAAGGACTCTCCACTCTTAACGATATGTGTGCGGTAATTGCCAGTAGCTGCCGCAGGCTTTTGATTACTTTTTGTCGTTTTCTGGCTCATAGACTCCGACTTGGGCTTTCCTCCATTTCTTAAGACGGCCTGTTCTTCCTTAAGTTTATCGATGCGGAAGAAGAACTCATTTTCCTTGGGGTTTTCATCCAACCAAGCCAAACTATTTTGTAGGGCCTCAAAGAAGAGGTCTCCTTTTAGGCGGTAGCCTTTTACGGTTAGGTGGACCATATCTGGCTGGGCCAAGCGGCTTTTGGTCCAATCTAACATTTTGCGTTGGCCACCAGAAATCCAGTACCAATCAAAGAGCGCACATTTTTTATCATAGGCAATTTTGTGCATCATATCCGAGAAAGGCTCTCCAGACATACAGTTCTTTTTCTTCCAGAAAAGGTCTTGCGTACTGGTCAGAATAATACAGATATCGGGCACCGCCTTGCGCATCTTATCAATGATGGTTTTGATTTCGCTTTCTAGCTCGGGCTCAATCTTATCATAATATAGATAATCATTGGTCCCAAAATCAATAATCGCTACATCGGGCTGTAGATGGGGCAATTGCTCCCAGAGCAATATCTGATTGAGCAAAGAATTGTACTTGGCCGCTCCTACTCCAGCATTATGGACCACGGCGCCCTTATCGGCTTCATCCTCTAGGCTCATGCCATAAAACTCAAACTCCGACTCATATTTATTGCGGCGAACAATATGTAGGGTTAACTTTTGGTCCGTAATAGCAGGCAGTTCTACCTCAATGTAAGGCTTACGGCTAGACGCATCCACAATGACGGGAATTCTCTTACCGCTGGTTTCTACCACAATATCAAAGCTGCGAATATCTCGCTTGCAAAAGATTTTTAGCTGGCGGTAGTTTTTGGGTACTGGCTTTTTAAACTCAAAGACTAGGCTGCTGTTGGCCTGTTCGGTTCGGCAACTCATGCCCCGAATCCCCAAAGGCAATTTGAGGCGCATGCGAAAGCTACGCTCCGCAATCCATTTTCCCGTATGCTTGGTTTTATACTCTATAGAGGAGTAAGTTCTGGCGGTAGAAGTGGGAAACATCAACCCACGGCCCGTTGCTCCATGTACTTCCTGCATCCGCTTTCGGATTTGGCCAGGCAAGGCATCATTCTGACAATGAGAGTCGCCAAAATGAATGACAGTCAATTTCTCCTTATCGGTCCGTTTCCACTTCTGGCGCAAGGTCTCTAAGGCTTCGCGGTTATAAAACTGCAGCATATTGAGCTCGGGATGCATCCAAGGGTATTCAGACAGATCCACCTTTGTGGTCGGCGTAAATTTTACAGCTTCGGGCTGTGCCTGACAGGCCTGCTGGGCAAAAATGAGGAGGAGTACGGCAAAAAAACTAATTCGTCCAAACATGAATTCTTCTATTTTAGGCGGTTGAGCAGTTATTTTTTAAGCTCGAAAAGCAAGCGCAAAGCATGCGCTTCGGCTTAGCGCTGTGAAGGGGTGGCCGAAGGCCAGACGGAGCTTTTTTGAGCAAAGCGAAAAAAAGCGAACGGCCGAGCAGACCTGCGAGCCCCGCAACATAGCGACCCGAGCGGAGCGAGGGGAAGCCCCAAATCAAAACAATTAAACAGTGCGCTGAGTTTCTAATTCTGGGGCAAACTGTCCCATTCTTCCTTGGCGGCTTTGGCGGCTTGCTCTGCCAATTCTTTTTGCTTTTTCAGGTAGAGCTCATTGTATTTTTCTGCCTTACCCAAATGACGCGAAAGGAAATCGCCCATCGGAAACATTTTTTTGCGGGCGGGCACTGCATGAGGCGCACAAACGCCCCCCTGCGTCAATAAACGCTTAATCATTTTGACATGTGAAGGCGTATTGGCCGAAAAACTATTGTGAAAAAGGATCAGGTCGGTTACCTTGTTCTTTTCCATAAAGTCCATCAAATTTCCCTTAAAATAGCGGTAATCGATCACATAGGTCCGCTCAAAATGTGAGGGAATATAAGTGGCAAATGGATTCCCATAAGAGTTTTTAACCACCAAAGCACGGCGATGATTGGAGGTATCCTGCTCGCTAAATACGCAGATAGCGGGATAATCTCCCCCCAAGAACACCCCATAAGCAGCCCCACCTTTGGCATTTTCAATATACAGACGGCTGCCCGCCAAACGGCTATAATCGGCCCCCACCAAACGATAAGTTTTGTGGCGGAAAGGGATTTTAAAGTACTCTACCGAATCGCCTTTTTCCTTGAGGCGTTTATCTCTAGTTTTGAGGTAGAGCGAACCCAAAAAGTTGGGGATGGTCCCCTGTTCCATTTCCTCAATCGGAATCGCTTTCAGGCCAGCTTCATCACAAAAGGCTTTGTAGGCATAATAGGCCCCTCTGCCCGTCCAGTGATGGTCCGTATTAAAAAACAAATATTCGTCTTTATGCTTAAAGAGCTCGGTGGTCACATCAAAGGCATGCACGGCAGAGTCCAAATAATGATAGATGGTATCAATGTTTTTGCGCTCTGAAACCGCCTCCTCTATGTATTCTGAAGGCAGGTAAAATTCGCCATGCGTGGGCGTAACCCCACAATGCAATTGGATCCCTTTGGGTGCCAACTTCTTTTGGTATTCGTTCACGACTCTGGCCCAAAGCTTAGCGGTGTTTCGGCTACCGCCAAACATCTGTATCGCCATGCCTTCATAGATAAGTAGACCTCGGCTAAGGCGCTGTACATCAGAGGCGAAGCCCTCATTTTCAAATAGATTATTGGCACTGCTGTCTTGGGCCAAAGAATCGCCCCCAACTAGCTGTAAACTATCGCCTTGTAGGCTATCGTTGGCCGCAGCAATGGCATCTATACCCGCATCCATATCTACTCCCTCGGCATAAAACTTTACATCTTCATTCGCAAAGCCTCGGTGGTTTTCAATAAACTTTGCAACAGCCACCCAACGCTCCCGAAAAGGAAAATTATCAGAGAAATGAAGGTCCAAACTGTCGGTGTAGCCCCCCGCAAATAATTTTTCGGCAGAAAAAGACGGCATAGGCGCCAGCTCCCGCTTCTCAATTTCAGAAACTTGCTGCTTGGGCAAAACAAAAAACAAAATGCCTAAAACCCCCAAGGGGATCATAAATAAAATAGCATTCAAACGATATGGATAAGGGGTGTTCATAAGCTAGAAACGATAATAAATGAAGGGATTGAAGGAATCGCCAACCAAAAGGGCCATAGATACAAGAAGCAAAATTAACTGGATAATTCCCAAGGACCACCAATAAAGCAAACCCGACTGAAAACGCAGCTTGTTCTCAAACCATCTCCCAAATGGCGGATAAATGGGCAAGCAAAGCAGTACCGCCAAAGCCAACCAATAGGCATGCTCTTTCAAGACAAGGCCCAGCTTAAAGTTCCAAAGCGAATTTTCACTGGCGCCTACCATAATTTCAAAGAATTGGAATAACTGATTGCTGTCCTCAAAGTAAAAGAGCACCCAGCTAAACATGACCGCTATCAATAAATAAGCATGACTGAAAATAGCCGGCAAACGCTTAAAGATTTTATTCAAAATCAAACGCTCCAATAAGATCAACACACCAAAATATAAGCCCCAAAAGACAAAGTTCCAACTTGCGCCATGCCAAAGGCCCGTCAAAAACCAAACGATGAAAAGGTTGAGGTAGCCCCTTAGCTTCCCCTTGCGGTTTCCCCCCAAGGGTATATATATATAGTCCTTGAAAAAACTCCCCAATGACATATGCCAACGCCGCCAGAAGTCTGCGGTGCTCTTCGCTATATATGGATAGTTGAAGTTCTCGTAATAGTGAAAGCCAAACATTCTCCCCAAACCAATCGCCATATCGGAATAACCCGAGAAGTCATAGTAGATCTGCAAAGCAAACATGAAAATCCCAAACCAGGCCTCGGCAACGGTAATGGTACTCAAATCTAATGGATTGCCCGGCTCGCCCAAATACAAAACAGCCAAACCACCCGCCACATTGGCAATGAAGACTTTCTTAAACAACCCAATGCAAAATCGCAAGATGCCCTGACTAATATCATAGGCCGTTTCTTTTCGGTTGTTAATGTTGTCCTCAATATCCGAATAACGAACAATCGGACCAGCCACCAACTGATGAAACAAACTGACAAACATCAGAAAACGCAGAAAACTTTTTTGCGCCTTGACCTGCCCTCTATACACATCTACGGTATAAGAAATGGTCTGAAAACTATAAAAGGAAATTCCAATGGGCAAGGCATATTTGGTCGGCTCAAAGGCGGTCCCAAACAAGGCATTGAAGTTTTCATAAAGGAAAACATTGTACTTAAAGGTGGCTAGCAAACCCAAATTGACCAACAAAGAAGAAATCAACCCCCATTTGGCATGGGCCGTCCCCCTAAAATGCTCAATCCAACGCCCATTGCCATAGTCCACCAAGGCTGAAATAATCAGCAAGATGATCCAGACAGGCTCCCCCCAAGCATAAAAAGCCAAAGAGAATAAAGTCAGCAGAATATTACGATAGGTCTTGTTGTCTACCGCATAGTAGAGCACTAAATGCAGGGGCAGAAAGACCGTTAAGAAGATGAGGCTAGCAAATACCATTAAATACGCTTTGAGAAAGTCCAGCTTGGTCGTTAAATCATTGACCCGCAAAAGTACAAATATCTATAGTATTTATCCACCTATTTCTGCCGCTGTTTTTTATTGCTGTTTTTTGGGCCTCCGCTGCGGCTTCGCCTTGCGGCGCTACGTTGCGCAGCTCGCTGTTCGCTCGGCCCTTCGCAGGCAAAGCCTGCTCGGTCTGCCCCTGCGGGCCACTGCTGCACATCGCTAGGCCGTTTGGCCTTCGGCCATAGCTGCAGCTTGAAAGCCGCAGCCATATACATACCCAATACGCTAGCGCTTTAGCTTCCCATGGCCTGCAGCTTAAAAGCCACAGGACCTGAAAACCGAATAACTTCGCCCATCTCCAATGAAGCCTGTAGGTTGAAACCTACAGCCATACAACAATTATATGCTACATCTATAGTGCGGAGAGGATTAAAATCCTCTACCGCTTTGAACGGCCCTCAGAACTGCTTCATTTATGATTTAGTCAGCCTAGAAGATGTTTGTTTATGCAGGGTTTTAACCCTGCATACTATATTAAATTGCATTCGTTAATTGGCTGTAGGTTGAAACCTACAGCTCGGCCCAGCAGGCCTTTAGGCTGCAGGATATTTGGCCCAAAAATACAACTGCCTTCCATATTTCGATTCTAATCGCCTATTGTTAAACTGTAGTAGGGTCGGTCCAGAAAAAAAAGATAGCGCATTTTAGATACGCCCGGAGGAGTTTGTAAACTGCAGATTAGCTCCGGGCATCGTTCAGAGCTGTTTTGCAAATGCAAATTAGCTCCGGGCATCGTTCAGAGCTGTTTTGCAAATGCAGATTAGCTCCGGGCATCGTTCAGAGCTGTTTTGCAAATGCAAATTAGCTCCGGGCATCGTTCAGAGCTGTTTTGCAAATGCAAATTAGCTCCGGGCATCGTTCAGAGCTGTTTTGCAAATGCAAATTAGCTCCGGGCATCGTTCAGAGCTGTTTTGCAAATGCAAATTAGCTCCGGGCATCGTTTAGAGCCGTTTTGCAAATGCAAATTAGCTCCGGGCATCGTTCAGAGCTGTTTTGCAAATGCAAATAAACAAGATGCGGCCGTTTTGGCTGTATTTGCATCATCCGAAACTTGCTAGACTAGCGTTTAGCTGCCGCCTTGGACCAAGAAGGACCTAAAACGATTCTCTAGCCGCATCAAGCAAGAGTTTGCCCCAAAAGGGCCGAAGGCCCGCGGCTGAGGGATGGTAGCGGGTGGCGCAAAGCGCCAGACCCAGCTTTTGAGCGCAGCGAAAAAGCGCAGGGCCGAGCAGACCTGCGAGCCCGCGCACAGCCCGACCCGCCCAAAGGGCGGGGCAGCCTCAAATCAAAAAAAATAAAAGGACAATAAATAATATGCTGGCGGCCCCAGACAAGCGGCCCAAAGAAAAAGGCGAAAAAATATTATGCGCAAAAAATTGTAGCTTTGCCAAAAAGCGATGAGCTGCGTTTAGTATAAAAAGAATAGCTAGCGATATGAGATTAAAAAAGTATTCCTGGGCCTGTTTGGGCCTTTGTTTATTGTTCCTTCTGCCCTTTAGCGCCTGCCGAAAAGAGCAATTCTTAACGCAAGCGGGAGCAGATCTTCGCTTTGAACTGGATACCCTCAGTTTTGATACCGTCTTTACCGATATGGGCTCGGCCAGTAGGCGATTTAAGGTCTATAACCCACACAGCCAAACCCTAAAAATTAGTCGGATTGAGCTAGCTGGAGGCGGAAGCTCTGATTTCAGTTTAAACATTGACGGCCAAAATGCCTTGGCGGTGGAAGACATCGAATTGGCGGGAGGCGACAGCCTGTATATCCTCGCTTCTGCCCGAATTGACCCCAATAATGGGGACGCTATACGGCTAGACTCTATTTTATTTGAGACCAACGGCAGCCAACAAAAGGTCTACTTAGAGGCCTATGGCTGGAACGCTATTTATCTTGGCCGAAGAGGCTACCAAACCCGCTTTGTCAATGAGCAAATCCAGCTAAACCCCGATACCCCCTATATCTTTTTGGGCCAACTCTACTTTGACAGCAGTTCGGTACTGACCGTGCCTGCCGGAACAGAGGTATTCATGTTTGGGGGACCAACAAGTCGCCCCGGCGACCGAGCAACCATTGTCATCGGGCATAATTCCTCGATCAAAGTGAATGTAGGCGGCGATCTCAACCAGCCCGCCGAGTTCAAAACCCATCGATTGGAGGAGGATTATCAGGATTTACCCTTTCAGCATGGGGGAATTTACCTCACTGCCCAAAGCGTGAACAACCAAATACATGGTTGCATTATTCGCAATGCGGTAGATGGAATCGTCATTGATTCTTTGGCCCCGAACCACCCTACGGTCAAGTTAGAGCTTAAGAAAAGCATGATCTATAATGTAGACCGCAGCTGCATTTTGGCCCGTTTTAGTAGCCTTTGGGCCGAAAACTGTATCCTGGCCAACTCGAACCAATATAATTTCATCAATATTTTAGGCGGCGATTATACCTTTAGGCATTGTAATCTGATTAACTTTGGGACCAACCCCTTTGTGGGCCGCAATGAAGCCGTTTTGAGTATGCGTGACTTTGAAATCCGTTATGATGCCGATGGAAATGAAATTCCAGTTACGGCGGATCTTCGCGCTCGCTTCCAAAACTCTATCGTTTATGGCAATCAGGCCGAAGAGATTGAGCTGGGCTCTTTAGAAGACTTTAGTGGCGGCGCCCAATGGGACTACGCCTTTGAACACTGCCTACTCAAGGTAGATACCTTTGCAACGGGGCAATTCAATTGCCTCATCAATCAAGAACCTTATTTTAGAGATTTAGAACTGTATGAGTACCAAATTGACAGCAGCGCCTCTCCCCTTATCAATGCCGGCATGCCGCTCAATCCGAGCCTAGCCGATGATGCAGAGAGCAAAGGGCGAGACGCCCAGCCCGATATTGGTGCCTATGAATTTTAAAAGCATGAAAACACTATTGCTCTTAGAGCCCCCTTATGCCGTCTACAGCCTAGAAGTAGAAGAATTGGCCTTGCAAGAAGACTATTACTACCTCTCGCTTAGCGATTTGTTTATGCAAGAAGCGGGAAGTAAGTCGGCTTTGGGCCAAAGCTTGGGCGAACTAGATGCCAAGGACCGTTATAAGCAGCTGATGCAAAGCAAATTGCGCAAACTCCCCCGCAATATTAAGGCGGGCTGGTTGCTAGACCCCGATTGCATTTCTTCTTTGGAGGAAGCACAGGCCCTTAAGGAGTTGTTGGAAGAACTCAACCACCCTTTAGATGCCATTATCATTGGGCAAGCCACTGCCGAAAACCTCTTGGCGGAGGTCCCCGATTATGAGGACAAAGAAACTGCTGCCGAAGAAATCAAAGACTATTTTGTAAAGCTTTTACCTGGCATCCTTCAAATTTTTCCCGAGGTTCCTCAGCTAGAGCTAAGTGAGCAAGACGACTGGAAGGCCCTACACAAGCAAATTCGCAAACTGCTCCGCGGAACGACCCAAGAAAACTAGACTTCATGTATTCCCCCTCTTCCACTAGGGCCAAAGGCTTTGTATATAGCTGTTTGGCCCTATGTTTTTTAGCCTTGGCGGCTTATAAAGCCTATTTTTTGGCCTTCACCCATGATGAAAGCCTTAGCTATTTAGACTATGTGATTGGCCGCAATAGCTGGGAGGTCATTAGTTTTGCCCATAATGCTTCGGCCAATAATCATCCGCTCAACAGTTTGTTGATGAAGGGCTGCAATACCCTTTTTGGAGCTGCAGAATGGGCTTTGCGGCTGCCCAATCTCTTAGCGGGAGCCCTATTTGCCTATGCGCTTTGGCGGCTTCTACAGGCTTTGCCTCGCCTTTCGCTTCCGCTCTTTTTCTTGGGCGGCAGTTGGCTTTTGGGCCAGGCTTATTTCAATGATTTTTTCTCTTTGGCCAGAGGCTACGGCCTTTCTTATGGCTTTTTCTTGCTGGCTTTTGCCCAATTATTCCTCCTGAAGTCTAGCCTAAAAGGCTTGGCGGCTGCCCTGCTCTTGGCCTGCCTTTCGGTTTATGCCAATTTTTCTCAACTGGTGCCCCTTTTGGCCCTTTTGGCCAGTTATACCCTCTATCAGTTATTATTTGGTCCAAACCGCAAAGCCCATCTTTTTGCCCAATTGGGCCTGATGGTTTTGGCACTGCTTGGGCTTGGCGCCGCTATTGCTGGCCCTATTTCGGGCCTAATTGAACGCAAAGAACTCTATTTTGGGGGAGAAAAAGGGCTGCTACAAGACACGATCGGCTCTTTGGCCAAGCATCAATTGCAGGGCCTTGGGCTAGAACAATATAGTTTCTTGCTCTGCTATGCCTATCCCCTTTTGCTGCTTTTGGGCCTGCTCTTTTTAGTCCTAAAACGAAAGGAAAATAGCCCCATTTACCGCCTCATCTTTATGAGTAGCCTCTTGCTCAGCCTCATGAGCATCGGCCATATTTTGGCCCACAAACTCTTTGGGGTCCGCTTCCTCATCGATCGTACGGCCCTCATTTACCTGCCCTTTATCCAACTGCTCAGCTTTGCGCTATTTGCGGCCTTGGTCCAAAAATGGCGGCTACAAAGCTGGCTAGCGGGCGGTTTTGCCTTGCTGCAGCTCTACATCTTTGCGCAAAGCTGGCAGCCCCATGCTTTTCGAGAATGGACCTATGACCAAGACAATAAAGCCATCCTTGCTGCGGTCTCTGAATTGGCCCAAAAGGAGCAAAAAACCTATAGCTTAGGGACCTACTGGCTCAATTTGCCCAGTTTCCGCTACTACCAGCAAAGGGGCTGCTACCCAGGCATCCAACTGATGAACTATCGCGCAGAATTTGACGCCCAAGCCCATTTCGATTTCTACTATATCTATGCGCCCTATGGCTATGAGGCCCTAAAACAGGACTATCGCCCTTATCAATCCTTTGCAGAAGGGCAACTTTTTAGGCATAGATAAAGCAAAAGGCCTAATCTCTACAGACTAGACCTTTCTTTTCTTTTGGGGCCCGCGGCCGCCCTTCAATTTGGGGCGGCCGCCGCTATGCTTCGCCGCTCGCAGTTCTGCTCGGCCCTGCGTTTTTTTTCGCTTTGCTCAAAAAAACTGGGTCTGGCCTTCGGCCACGGCTGCGCAGCGCTGGGCCATTCTGGCCTGCGGCCAGTGGGGGCTTCGCCCCCAGCTTAGCGGATCCTTGGCCGAAAATTATGCTTTCTGGCGGGCAGGGGCGTAAGGACCGAATCAATGGGGGGGAAGCCCTGCCAGTAAGTGGCGGGCAAAAAGCGCTCTTGGCCGGCCCCTTGGGCCAAATTCTTTTGATTACGGAGATAAGTGGCTTTCATTCTGGCCCATTCCGCCTGAGGCAACTGGGCAAAATTGCTACTATCTGCCAAAAGGGCCGAAATAGGCAGTAAAGTATAGATCCAATCGGCTACGGGCTTTTGTTTATAGTGGTGGATATGTCGCCAAATGGGGATATAATTGGCTCCTTTGGGCTGTAGCTCTCCCGTAAAGCGGTTTTTCTGAAAATCCAGCTCTAGGATCAGCCCAATATCGGTATTGGGGCGAAACTGATTAGAGATAAAATTACCGAGAGAATAGGCGGTAAACTGTCCGCTACTGCTATCACGGGCCAAAGGTTGCAAAACATGGGGATGTCCCCCAATAATAAGGTCCACCCCTTCTTTTCTTAGCCAAGCCTCCCATTTTTGCTGTTCTCGGTTGGGCTGTAGTTGATACTCTAGGCCCCAATGAGCTAGCGCAACAATTAAGTCGGGCTTTTTGGCCTTTGCTTTGGCAATGTCGGCCCTAATTTCTAGGCTATCCATCAAATTGACGATACCCGGTTTGCGAGTTGGGATGCCATTGGTCCCATAGGTAAAAGAGAGCACTGCCAGGCGCAGCGCTACACTATCCTTTTGCAGCTCATAAAGAAGCGGATAAATCGCTTTTCGTTCTATGCTATCTCTAAAGCTGCCCGTATGGGCCAAATTTAGGCTATCCAAAACATCTAGGGTATGTTGTAGGCCATAATCAAAGTTATCATTTGTGTGATTATTGGCAGTAGAGAGCAGATCGAAGCCTGCCGCCTTAATAAAATGGGCCAGGGTATCGGGCGAGCGGAACATGGGGTAGCCGCTAAAATTATTCTTATCGTTTAGGGTCAGCTCCAAATTCAGAATGGCCAAATCCGCCGAATCGATGAGGGGGCGGAGATAGCGAAAAGCGGGTTCATAATCAAACTGCCCAGAGGCGGGATCATAAGCGGCGCGGATTTGGTCCCCATGCTGCATGAAATCGCCTACGGCAAGGAATCGAAAGTTGACAAAGGTATCTAGGGGGGGCGGAGGTGCCTGGCTACTGTCCTTAGTGGTCCTTTGGTTTTCTACAATTTGGGCGGGTTCGCAGGCCCAAAAGAGGAGCAAACAAAGAGAGAGGGGGAGAAAATACTTCATAGATAGATTTTAAGAGAAAGGGAAAAGTTTTTGGGTGTAGAGGCGCGCAGCGCCTGGCTGAGGGATGGAAAGCAGGGCCGCCGCAGGCGGCAGACCCAAGGCTTTTGCAGCGCAGCGAAAAAGCCTGCAGGGCCGAGCAGACCTGCGAGCTGCGACAGAGCCCGACCCGCCCGCAGGGCGGGGCAGCCCCAAATCCTGCAGTTTGTTAATCTTGTTTAAAAAGCGGGAGGCGGATATAGAAATCTGTGCCTTGGCCCTCTTCTGTTTCAAAATAGATTTCGCCTTGCATCGCTTGGATCATTTTGCGGCACATAGACAAACCGATGCCCGTGCCCGAAGATTTGGTCGTAAAATAGGGGACAAAAATGCGTTTGCGTTGTTCTTCAGGGATGCCGCAGCCATTATCTCGGACAAGGACCAGCGCGTCTTCGCCGGCCTGTTCCAATTGGATTTGCACCCGTCCTTTTTGTTCTTCGGGAATAGCTTGGATTGCATTTTTGACCAAATTATTGAGGATGCGCAGCATCTGGCTACGGTCGGCCCAAACGGCTAATTGGGGCAAGGGGGAGAGCAGTTCGATTTCGGTTTCGCTTTCATTTTCCTTAAAGAGCTGTTGGATAGACTGCAGCATTTCGTCTAGGGCGATCACCTCATTTTCTGGGGGCGGCATCTTGGCGAAGTTAGAAAACTCGGAAGCGATGCGGGCCAGATTATCAATTTGTTCCACTAGGGCCTTAGAGATGCGGGGCATCATTTGCTGGGCTTTTTCGGGGCTTTTTTGGGCGGCTCTTTCTAGCAATTGCAGCTGCAACTTCATGGGAGTCAGGGGATTTTTAATTTCGTGCGCCACCTGTTTAGCCATATCTCGCCAGGCCGACTCCCTTTGGCTTTGGGCCAATTTCTCGGAGCTTTCTTCTAGGGCCTGCAGCATTTCATTAAAGCGGCGGACAAAATCGCCGATCTCATCTCGGCCCTTCCATTCTAGTTGTTCGTTCTTCTCACCCACCTTAATCAGGCGCAACTTCTCGCCAATTAGGGAAAGGGGGCGGGTTACAGAATTGGCAATTAGGAAAGCCACCCCAGCGGCTAAAATTAGGAAAATCACATAGACATTGAGCAGGGCCCCGAGGAACTCCGCCACATCCTGCGAGCGAATATTATTGCTACCCGCCAAATCATAGGGCAGATTGAGAAAAGCGATAATATTATTTTCCTCATCTCGTAGCGGCACATAGCCTGAGAGATACTCTAGATTATTGATCGTTTCTCTTTGGGGATAATTATCGAGTTGTTCGAAGCGCATTTTTCGGTAAGCCAGGGGATCCATCTGTCGGCTGAGTAGGCGGCGTTCAAAAATGGCATCTTCAGAGGAGGACAAAAGCTGGCCATTGAGGCCATAGACATTCACATCAATTTTGTGAATATTGGCTAGGTCCTTTGCATCGGGAATCAGTTGGCTAGAATCGGGGCGATTGACAATTTGCCAGCTGGCGGTTTTGGCTGTACTAGCAATTTTTCGTTCTAGGCGTTGTTTGTGGTAATCATTATATTCATTTTGGAAATAGAAAATCGTGACCACCCCGATAGCGATAAAAGAGAAAAGGCTCACCAAGACAATCCCTTGTTGGATGCGTTCTCGCAAAGAGGCCTTAAACTCAATCACAATAGGTTGCCATTGGAACAAATACTTCATAGCGGCTAGGCTAATAAAGAGCAAGAAAAGCAAGAGAAAGCCAATACAAAAGATATAAGAAAAGAGGCTAAAGGGTTGCAGCCAGGAAGTTGCTTGCAGAGCCACCAAGCCCAGATAATTCCGTTCATCTTGGTAGAGCAGATAAGTTTTATCGCCTTTTTTCTTGCGTAAAAATTGCTTGGGTTCGGGCAACTCCTCATCAATAGCCAGATAGGCGGCAAAATCGCCATCTTTGCTCAGCACCCTTTGGTTGCCCTTATAGAGTGCATACTCAAAATTGCCGTAGGTTTGTTCTAGGCGGCTTTTGGGCAGAGAGAGCAGTTCGACATAGATCGAGTTTTGGCTATCCTCCTCCTTCGGGCGGAGTTCGAGGACAATTCGGCCCAAGAGCTTATTGCCCTCCCGCAGTTCTAGGTCGGCATAATAGACAAAGCGGCCTGATTTCTCTGAGTAGAAATAGAGGTTGGGGCTAGCCATTTTCTGCGAGCGTTCAAAAATATCTTTTAATTGGCCATAAGGGAGTTGCTCTCCTTTTTTGGGCAAATTCAGGCTATTGTAGAGATAGATATTATAATCGTAGCGGCCAAAAAAGGCATTATCCAGATAAAGGTAGGTCAGGCGATCGACCACTTGGCTATAAGGGATATAAAGCGAGCTAAAATAGACCTTAAAGAAATTATCGTTGAGCAATTTGGGCTCTAATTCCAAGAAAGCTTCTTCTACTTTTGGGTCTTGTTCAAAGGTAAGGACCTTAAGAAAATCTTGGCGGAGGGCCAGATTTTTTTCATGATTGGCCTGTTCGATAAGCAGGGTCCCTACCCCACTAAAAAAGAGCAGCCAAGCGGTGATCCACATAAAGGTCAGTTGTTTTTCCTGCACAAACCAAAGCAGCAAAATGCCAAAGGCAATCACAAAGGCTGCCAGGGCCAAAACATAGAAAATGGGCAGGCCCATACTCAGGCCTAGGGCGGCGCCAAAAAGCAGACAGATTAACAGATAGCTTGCTTGCTGTAAGTAGCTCCAATTTAAGTTAGCCAGCATGCGATACAGCTTATTGACCAAGAGAAAATAGGAGAAGAAAAGGACCACTAGGGCCAGCATTGCCAAAAAGGAAGGGGCATCCACCCTAGTCGAGTTTTCAAACTCCAAATAGACATTGGCATTGAGCACAATATCTCGGAGCGTAAGCTCTAGAGCAAGGAAACCGCCCACCAAAACCGAAAAGACAAAGAGGGCCAGACCATTTTTCCGCCAGCTACTCCAGCTTTTGATCGCTTGTTCCTTCCAGTTGGCTAGAATAAAAATCAGCAGGGCCACAATCCAGCCCAAATCGAGGAGTAAATCGCCTAAGGCATAATACCAAAGCGAGTCATTATCAGATAATTTAAAGCTAAAGAGCGGCAAATCGTGGGTTAGTCGAGGCAGCTCGGTATAAACCCCTAGCAGGCGTAGGCTGAGGCTACCGAACAAGAAGAAAAGGGTGCCCAACAACTGCCCCTTTTGCCGAGTGAGTTGGGCGGCTAGGCGAAAAAGCAGGGCGATCCAGCAAAAAGCCCCCAATAAATAAAGGGCCAAAGCCCCATAGGCCGAGTCTCGGTAGGGAAAATTGGGTTGTTCCTCCAAGCGCAAATACGTTAGGCCCAAATCATCTAGGACTAGCTGCGCCGAACTATCGGTACTTGGGCGAACATACTCTCCAAACTCCTCTGACATCAGCGGAAAATTATTGTCTAGATAGCCATTTTGCACCGGGAAACGCAGGTAGACCGGCAAGAGGCCCAATAAAGTATAGCGGTACTCCTGTTGGTTCAAAATCACCTTAAAAGGGCGCTTAATCATCAGGTACTTAGAGCCCGCCATATCCATAATACGGCGTTCTGGCTTACTTTTATAACGCACATCGGTCTGGTAGGGCTCCACCTTATTATTGTTCCAATAAATCAGCGAATCGCTTTCATTATAAATCAAAAGCGTATAGGGCAGAGCATTATAAACCGCCAAACTATCCTCGGACCATTCATTATCTACCGAGCGCATCAGAAACTCTCGGCGTTCAACTCGCTGCTCTAAATCCTGCTCCCAAAAGGCCAATTGACTAGCTAACTCTTGGGCTGCTTCTGGCAAATCTGGCGATCGATAGGCCCAATTTTCTAAGGTATTTGCCGAGAGGATAAACAGTAAACCCAAAAGGAAAATAAAGCTGGGCCAAAATATGGTTCGTTTCATGATGATGCTAGACTAGATGATGATGATGGGCCTCCTGCCTGCGGCAGGCGCTACGTTCCGGGGCTCGCTGCTCGCTCGGCCCTGCGTCGCTTCGCTCCTTGGTCTGGCCTGCGGCCACCCCTACACATCGCTAGGCCGTTTTGGCCTACGGCCAATAGGGGCGACTTAGCTGCGCTCAAAAGTACAAAGCGAAGCAAAGGCTTTTCCTAAAAGAACTAAAATATTTTCGGTATTCTAAAGTTTTTCCTCAACTTATGGTTGGCGGCAAAAAAATCAATAGCGGCCCTCAAAAAAAAAGCAAAAAAAGTTTGCAACTTGAGACTTTGTTCTATTTTTGCCGCCCCAAGCAAAATTCATTTTTTTCATGCAGCTCTTGCTGCGCACAACTTTCACATTTAGCTGATGAGCAAGACTTTAGGAAGACACATTTTGGTTGAGTTTTTTGGTTGTTCACCTGACATTCTCAACGATGTTATCACCATTGAAAAATCTATGGTAAATGCCGCTCTTGAGGCCCAAGCAACGGTCATCAATGCGACTTTTCACCACTTCTCTCCTTATGGTGTTTCTGGCGTTGTCGTTATTCAAGAAAGCCACTTGGCCATTCATACTTGGCCAGAGTACGGTTATGCTGCGGTAGACCTTTTCACCTGTGGCGATGAGGTAAACCCTTGGATTTCGTATGACTACCTCAAAACCGCTTTTGAGGCAGATTATGGTTCGGCCATGGAGATCAACCGCGGTCAAGCGGACTTGCTCAAGCGAGTAAACATTGACCACCTCCTCAAAGAGCGACAGGGCACTGAGTCGCAGCTAGAGCATAAGGTTAAATTTAGCCGCAATGTTTGGTTTACCGATAAGGATGAAAACCTAGCGCTTTCTCTTCGTCATACTGGTAATTTGCTCTACCGCAAAAAGTCAGAGTTCCAAACTGTTCAGGTTCTAGAATCTCATGCCTTTGGCAAGATGTTGACCATTGACAACCTCATTATGACTACAGAAAAGGATGAATTCATCTATCATGAGATGATTACGCATCCCGCCATGTTGAGTCATGCCGCTCCCAAAAACATTTTGGTGATTGGTGGTGGTGATGGAGGAACCGTTCGCGAGTTGTTCCGTCATGATTCGGTAGAAAAGGTGACCATGGTAGAAATTGACGGCAATGTGGTAGAAGCTTGTAAGGAGCATTTGCCTCAGATTGCGGCGGCTTTTGATCATCCTAATTTGGACCTCAAAATTGCCGACGGCATTGCTTATGTAGCCGAAGCTGCTGCAGAAAGCTTTGATATTATCATTGTAGATGGCAGTGACCCCGCTGGTCCAGCAGAGGGACTTTTCTCTGAGGCCTTCTACAAAAATGTACAAAAGGCCCTTAAGAAGGATGGTATTTTGGTATTGCAGAGCGAAAGCCCGCATTTCCACCAAAAAGCCTTTGTTGAGCTCAACCACTGTCTAAAGGACATTTTTGGTGCTGAGGCCGTAGAGGTATACTTGGCTCAGATTCCTACTTATCCTACAGGGACTTGGAGCTTTACCATGGCGAGCAAAGATGGGCAGGCCAAATTGCCTCAGCTCGATCAGGCAGCGGCCAATGCTTTTTCTGAGAAGCATGGCTTGAGCTACTATGATGGGGGGGTACATCAGGCGGCTTTTGCTTTGCCTCCCTTTGTTCGTAAGATGTTGAAATAAGGTGTAGGCCTGAATAGAAGAGGAGCGCAGACTTTCCATTGGGGAGGGCTGCGCTTTTTTGGGTCCAAATGGGCGGCGAAGCCGCCCCTGGCCGCAGGCCAGCATGGCCCAGCGCTGCGCAGCCGTGGCCGAAGGCCAGACCAAGGAGCGAAGCGACGCAGGGCCGAGCAGACTTGCGAGCGGCGCAGCATAGCGGCGGCCGCCCGCCCTATTTGGGGCGGCCGCGGGCCCCAAAACAGCATAAAAAAACAGCTAGTAGAAAACTACTAACTGTTGAGTAATTACTTGAGCATCCAAGCGGTAATGCTGAGTCGAGCTCGTTTGGCGGGCAGGACGGCATGTGGTAACTCATGGCTTCTGAAGCAGACGAATCGGCCAGCTTTGGGGGCAATTTTTACTTCTTGGCCATTGGGGAGTTGGAGCAAGAGCTCTCCCCCATCGGTATCTGCCCAATTTTCATTGAGGTAAAAAATGGCAGAAAACTGTCGGCGGCTATCGTGTTGAAAACGATCGACATGCATTTTATAAAAGCTGCCTATATCGTAGAAAGCGTAGTGCATTTCGGCGCTGCGCAGGCCCGTATAGCAGCTGTGGTTAAGGTAGTGCAGAAAGCCCATTAGGGCCTGTTGGTACCGGGCTTCTAGGGTTTCTGGGCTATGGGGTTCTATCCAGAGAATCTGGTCATTTCGGATAGTGGTATGCTGGGCAGCTTGTTGGCCGATGCCAGCGGTTTTGAACTTAGATTGGGCTTTTTGGGCCAGCAAATAAGTTCGGATTTGGGCCACAAAAGGGGCTGGCAGAAAATCATCTACCAGCCCGTAGCCCTGCTCAATAATCCCAGTAATTAGGGATTCGTATTTTTCTTCCATTCAAGGGATTAAAAGCGCCATTGGTTGGCGTACTTAACAAAAATTTTGGCCAAATTGATTGCGTCATCAATACCTCGGTGGTGGGCGCCTTCAAACTCAAAGCCTTCTCGTTCGACGGCTCTTTTGAGGCCAATTTCTCGGCGGATGCCCTTAATGCGGGGATATTGATGTTTGAGGCTAATGTGTTTATCGGTCCAATCGGCCGGTAAATCGTGTAGCTTACAATTTCGGGCTAAGGCCTTGCGGTCAAAGAAACCCCAAGAGCAGAGCAAGTAGTCTTCGCCTTTTGTTAGGCCGATCCAATCTTGGAAATCCTCGATTACGGTAGGAAATTCGTCGGCTTGATTGACCTCTATTTGGCTGATTCCGGTTAGTTGCGTACAAAAATCGGAGAGTTTAGGATGTTCGCTTGGGCGGACAAAGCTCTCGAATCTGGATTGTAGTTCGGCGTATTCATTAAAGAGAAGAGCGCCGATTTCGATAATTTCTTGGCTGCGCCCCCGTCGTTCCACATCGGTTTTCCAACAGGTAGCTTCTAGATCATAAATGATAAAGTTCATAATATTTTTTGGAGTAAGTTCAATAAAAGCGGGGGCGGCCAGTCTAATCGTCTTTTTTGAGTCGTTCGGCCTCTTCTTCCTCCTCCTCGTTTTGGCTAGCTTCATCGAGGATAGCGGCATCATCTTCATCGTCTAAGCCAAAGTCATCGCGGAGAGTTCCGTCATCATCGTAATCGTCATCATCTTCGATGATTTGTTCGGCTTCACGAATTGTCATACGGACCAAATAGTAAACATCTTCGCACTCGAAGGGGAGTGCAGAAACCAGCTTACCGTTTCGGTCGGTATATTTGACGAGGTGCTGGGCAAAACCCCGGGGGTAGCGGAGTTTAATTTGATCAAGGGTTTCTTCTGCTAGGGCATCATAATCCTTGATAATGCGTTTTTTGCTGTTCACAACTTGCTAATTTAAGTGGTGGTGTATAAGGTTGTTATTCTTGTCTTTTAAATCCGTCTATTGGGCCTATTGGCTTAGGGCCGCAAAACTTGCAAAAAAAGCTTAAATCCTCAAGTGAAAATCAAAAAAAATTAAGGTCGTAATCCTTCGCCTGCTTTGATCTGAATTTGCTCTACCTCTTGGTAGAGGATCTTGGCATAAGCGTCTAACTCCAAACTGAGAATTTCAGTTTCATTTTCGAGAACAATCCAGTAGGTATAATGGCCAAGGGGGTGTTGGGTGGCCAAGACATAGCTAATGGTTCTGTCGGCATATTCTTTTTCTAAGAAGCGCTTAATGGCCAGGGTAAAGGAAGAGGGGTCCACCTCCATTTCTGATTTGAGCCATTTGCCGAGCTCATCAAAGTAGGCCAAGACATAGATTCCGTTGGCTTCATCCCAAAATTGGCCCTGATAGCTGCTATCTACCTCCTGCCAGATGGCTTGTTTGACCTGGGCTTGGGGGTATTTAGTTTCAAAAGCGGTTTGGACCTTTTTGGGGAGCTTGTGGGGGGCAATATTGGCTGTTCTTTGCGCCCAACTAGGGCTGCTCAGGGCCAATAGTAAGAGAAAAAAGAGGTATTTCATCGTTTTCTTTTCATTAGTTCTAAGAAAGTCAGCCACTTAAGGCATAAGCAAGCGCTGATATTTTTTCTTTTTCCCCAACAATTCTAGGGCCATATCGAGGCAATGATCAGCCTTTAGACTATGGGCAATAGCTGCAGCTCTTAATTTTTCTTGCTCCACAATTTCGACCTCTAAGAGATGTAGAATTTCATCCTTGGCGGCCAGTAGTTTGTTGCGTTCTTGGCTGCGGAGTCCTTTTTCTAGGGCCTTTATTTCTTTATCAAGGGCTGTTTTTAGGGCTCCTTCCTGATCGAGCTTTTGCTCAAACTGCTCGAAGGCCAAGGCCGTTTTGCTCTTTTTAAGGTAAGCGTTTTTATCCATCAAGGCCATAAAATCATCAAAGTCTTTGGCCTGAAGGCTCCAGTTATCCAAATCTTCGGGCAGTTTATGCTGGCTGCGATAGGCTACGCCAAAGTCAAAAATAGCGGGGCTGGCCAAGAGCTGTTTTTTCAAGCTCAACCATTCTTGATTCTCATGTACTAAATCGGGGCGAATGCCACCGCCATCATAGACCTTTCTACCCGCCAGGGTACTAAAGGCTTGGCGCAGAGAGTCGGCAATCACTTTTGGGGCCCCATTTTCATATTCTAGCGATTGGATACAGCGGCCCGAGGGAATATAATAGCGGGCGGTGGTGAGCTTGAGCTTAGCCCCATGCGGTAAATCTACCGTGTTTTGCACCAAGCCTTTTCCAAAAGAACGCTGCCCCACAATAACGCCTCGGTCTAAGTCTTGGATTGCCCCCGCCACAATTTCTGAGGCAGAGGCCGAACGCTCATTGATGAGCACCGCCAAGGCAATGCTGCTATCAATAGGCATATTAAGGGTTCTAAAAATTTGCTGTTGCGATTTCTCTCGGCCCTGAATAGAAACGACTTCCCGCCCTCTGGGCACAAAGACATTGATGACATTGACGGCCTCGCTCAATAAACCGCCCGTATTGCCTCTAAGGTCGAGAATCACGCCATTGAGCTTTTCTTTTTCTTGCAAGGCCTCTAGGGCTTCCCCCAAATGCTGCCCCGCCTTTTCTGAAAAAGTAGTGAGCGAGAAGTAGGCAATTTTGCCTGGCAAAACCTCATAATGCGGAAGATTATTGATGAGGATATTTTGGCGGCGTAGGCTAAATGTTAGCTTTTTGCTCTGCCCCGGCCGATGTACGGTCAATTGCATGGCCTGCCCCATTTTCCCTCTCAACTCTTGGCTGATTTCTGAAAGGGCTTTGCCTTTTAAAGATACCTCATCAATAAAAAGAAGGGTGTCTCCGGCCATAAGGCCCGCCTTATGGGCTGGACCATCGGGGTAAATGTGCGCCTACCCCAATGCTTAAACAGAAAGTCCCTTAGTTTAAGGTGGAGGTTCTTCAGGGAGGGGAGCTAGCTCCCCTCCCTAGAGAAGATGCTGAAGAAAAATATCCTTGAGGAGTTTTATATCCTAAAGAACTATGAAGCCTGTGATTGTTATAATAATTAAAAATACTCTTTAAGTCCTTTGTGTAAATCTAAACCATTTTCATAAGCTCTCAAATAAATATGCTCATATTTTACGGACCACCATAATCTTTCTACAAACACATTATCTAAGGCGCGGCCTTTTCCATCCATGCTGATCTTAATTCCTCTGTTGAGCAACTCAGACGTAAATTCTAGAGAAGTAAATTGGGCTCCTTGATCAGAATTAAATATTTCTGGCTGCCCCCATTTCCAAGCTTCGTCCAGAGCCTCTAGACAAAATCGCTTATCCATGCTGTTCGAAATCCGCCAGCTCAAAACATATCGACTATACCAATCCATGACAACGGTTAAGTACATAAAACCCGCTTGCATAGGAATATAAGTAATGTCAGTTGCCCAAACTTCATTTGAACGGCTCACTTTTAGGCCTCGAAGTAAATAAGGGTATTTCTTATGGCTTTTAGCTGATAATGAGGTGTTTGGCTTAGGTAAAACAGATCGAATATTCATCTTTTTCATCAAGCGAGCAACTCGTTTTTTGTTACAAGTCAAGCCTGAGGCCCTTAAATACTCGGTCATCCTAGGGTAGCCCCATTCTGGATGTGACAGATGAAACTCGTCAATTTTACGCATCAGCTTTAAGTTTTCTGCACTTTCGCCCACAGCTTGATAGTAGTATTTTGATCGGGAAACCGACATTAACTCACATTGCCGAGCTATGCTAAGTCCTTCTAATACTGCTATTTGGCTCAGTCTTAAAGCTTCATCACATTCCTCTATATTTTTTTTTAAGCCAGTCTAGCTCAAACTGCAACTTGCCTATTTGCTCATATAAACGGGCTTCTTTTTCTTCATCAGCATCCACTTTGGGCCCTCGCTTTTTTTCATAAAGCAAAAAACTATTGGCCAAAAGTTCTTTCTTCCAGGCCGATATTTGATTTGCATGTAGCTCATATTTTGTCGCTAATTCTGCCAAGGTCAATTGCTCTTTTAGCGCTTCTAAGGCTACTTTTGCCTTAAATTTAGAACTGAAATTACGGCGCTTCTTTCTCATCTCTTTTGTAATTTAGTGCTTCATTATACGACTTTTTTTCTTGCGTTTTTCCACCTTAAACTACTGTCCTAATTTTGGGGGTAAGGGCAAATGGCCGTAATTAAGCCGCCCGAAGCCGTGGCCCGCACTCGGGTTCCTATGCCCGCATAACTGCCCGTAATAGAAGAGCGAAAACGCTCTACTTCTTGGGCTGGAATATAAGTGGTGTAGGGGTCCAAGCTCTTGAGCATGGCATCCAAGCCCGATTTCATCAAATCTTCAGGCGGCACCTCATCTACATAGTAGGTATTGAGCTCTCTAAATACATTAGAGTAGAGCTCTAGGTTCTTAGCAATTTCAAACTCATCTGTTAGGGTGGTGGCCAAACCTATCCCGCCCCCCAAAATGAGAAAAGCGAAAAACAGTTTCTTGGCTGATTGTATGGCAAACATCTCTGTAATCGGTTTTAATGTGGAGTGAATTTACTTTTCTGGCGCTTCCAAAAGCTGATCGAAGGCCTTTGCATCCCCAAAAAGAGCAATGGCGGCCTTTACTTCTTTATCCTCTTTCAATCGAGCCATAATAACTTGGTCCTCGCTATAATAACGACGCAAAATGGCCTGACGAAGCTGAATAGATAAGGCCTCTTTTTCTTGATTCAATAGCCGCTTTTTTTCTGCTTGGATTTTGGCCCGCAAGGCCTCAAAAGCCGCCTTTTCCGAGGCGTATTTTTTCTCTTCTTTGGCCGTTTTCTCTAGCTTGGCCAATTCTTTTTCCGAAGGCAACTCAAAAGCATAGTTTTTCTGGGCCAAAAACTGCAGATAGTCCGCATACAACTGCTCCGATACCTGAAAATCCAAGGCGGGAGCAATGCTGTCTACTTTCTGCCGAAAATCATTGGCAAATTCAAAGAGTAGGCGACTTTCCGTTATCGCATCCAATAAGTATTTGGTTTCGGCCAAAGCTATTTTATGGTCCGGCTCCAAACCGCCTCCATCAAATACTTCTCGGCCATTTTCGGTGCTGAAGCTGCTCCGCAAAGAGTCGTCCATCCGCTTAGACGTCCCTCCCTTGTAGGCTAGGGCCTGAATACAACGGCCCGAGGGAATATGATAGCGGGCGGTGGTCAGTTTGACCTTAGAGTTATAACCAATATCATAGGTGTTTTGCACCAAACCTTTACCAAAAGATCGCTGCCCCAACAAAACCCCTCGGTCGTAGTCCTGTATGGCCCCCGCTACAATCTCCGAGGCCGAGGCCGACTGTCCATTGATCAACACAATCAAAGGGATTTGGCTGTCTAATGGCTGATTTCTGGTGTTGAACGAACGGTCCCAATTGGCTACCTTGTTTTTGGTGTAGACAATCAGCTTATTCTTGGGCAAAAAGACGTTGCAAAGCGCTACCGCCTCAATCAAAAGCCCCCCGCCATTGTCTCGCAAATCTAAAATGACTTGCTTGGGGTTGTGTTTTTCCTGCAGTTCTTGCAAAGCGTTAGAGACATTGCCCCCAGCTCGCTCCGTAAAGGTGGTCAACACAATATAAGCCGTACTATCGTCCAACATACTATAATAAGGGACGTTTTTTCGTTCTACCTTGGTCCGCGTCAGGTTGTGTTCCTTCGAGGCCGCCACTCCCCTACGGGTTTCTACCAATACCTGCGTGCCCGCTTTTCCATGCAAACTCCGCTCGATATCCTCTAGCTTTTTGCCCGAAATATCGCTGCCATCTATCCGCAGAAGCTCGTCGCCAATCTGAATGCCCGCCGCCTTAGCTGCCGAGCCATCCACCAATTCATTCACCAATACTTTCCCTTTATATTCAATGAGCTCCATGCCGACCCCATCCCAAGAGCCCTTAAAGTTGATGCGAAATTGCTCAATCTGGGCCTCCGAAAAGTAGTTGGTATAGGGGTCCAAACTGCCATTCATCGAGTCTATGGCTATGCGCATCAGGGCCGTCGGCTCAGGCTCTTCTACATAATAGCGATTCACGGAGCGGTAGGCGGCCGCAAATATTTCCATGCTCTGGGCCAAACGAAGCAGCCGACCACCACTGGCCAAACTCAGCCCCGCTAAAAGCAGTAGCCCTAAGGGCCAAAATTTTCTGTATTTCATACTGTTTTTTGTTTCTTTTTTTGGGGCTTCCCCGCCCTGCGGGCGGGTCGGGCTCTGTCGCAGCTCGCTATTCGCTCGGCCCTTCGCTTTTTTTCGCTATCGCTTCAAAAAAGCTTGGTCTGGCCCTGCGGGCCACTGCTATCCATCCCTAAGCCTGCGGCCGCTTCGCGGCCTGTAGGACCTATGTTTTGGCAAAGCTCAAGCCCTCTTCCTTCCAATCCAATTCTTGTAAATGCAGTTTGCGCTTATAAAAAAGTGCGGTGGCCTTCTCAAAAGAAGGCGTATAATCGGTAACATAAAACTGGGCCAAGGGCGCCAGATCTGTTTTGGCTTGCATATCATTTTGGACCAACTGCGCCTTTACTTCTTCTACTACTGCCGCAATAGAGTCAAAAACAGCCACTCGGCCCTCATAAAAGGCCTCTATCTCTGGCCGAATAAGCGGATAATGCGTGCAAGCTAATAAAAGCGCTTCGATATCCTGAAAATCAGGATAGCTGAGGTACTGATGTAAAACGGCCTGACTCACCGCATTGTTAATAAAACCTTCTTCTATCATAGAGGCCAACATGCCCGTAGCCAAAGAACTAACGGCAATATCTGGCCTTAGGGCCTGCAATTGCTGAGGGTATTGGTCTATTCGAGTAGTGACTTTGGTCCCAATTACCCCCACTTTTTTGTAGTTTTTTTGGGCCATGCTTTTTACCAAAGGCGTAATCACATCCACGATCGGTAGACGGTCCCCCCAATAGGCTTTGAGCCGCCCCAAAGCCGCAGCCGAAGCCGTATTGCAAGCAATGACCAGCATTTTGCAGCCTTGCTCTACCAAAAAGCGACTAATGTGCAGGGCATAGTTGGCGATGGCCTCTGGACTCTTCTCCCCATAAGGTAAATGAGCCGTATCGCCCAAATAGATAATAGACTCCTGAGGAAGCGCCTGGCTAATCCCCGCCGCAACGGTCAGTCCACCTATACCCGAATCAAATATGCCGATAGGGCCATGTTTAGCTGTTGCCATAAAGAATATAAAAAGATTTTGGGCGAATGCCCGTTTGTGCTGCAGATTTAAGTTTTTCTTTCATTGGGCCTAAATATAAGCTTGAACTTAGTTAAAACCAACTGTCCTTTGCCCTCAAGGCTATTTTTGCCTCCTTAGGGCTGTTTTAAATTTTGTGCCTGCCCTTTTTGCTGCCTAGGGGCTTGTCCCTAGGCGACGATTGGCCAAATCCTAAGCAGCTAAAGACCAAAATTTTATTCTGATACACAAAATCCTGAACAGTCCCCAAAATCCTGAACAGTCCCCAAAATTCTGAACAGTCGTCCCATCATCAACGACCGCTGAACTATCATCAATGATGTCTGGGGTATCATTAACAACCGCTGAACTATCATCAATGATATCTGGGGTATCATTAACGACCGCTGAACTATCATCAATGATGTCTGGGGTATCATCGACGACCGCTGAACTATCATCAATGATGTCTGGGGTATCATTAACGACCGCTGAACTATCATCAATGATGTCTGGGGTATCATTAACGACCGCTGAACTATCATCAATGATATCTGGGGTATCATTAACGATACTAAAAAGGTCATTTTCTAGCTCTTTGAATAAGTTCAGTAAGTCAGTACTTTAACTTATTGCTAACAATTGGCCCATTAGGCGGTTTAGCAGGCGGCGAAGCCGCCGCAGGCCTAGCGATGTGCAAGGGTGGCCCTCAGGGCCAGACCGAGCCAGCGAAGCTGGCGAAGGGCCGAGCAGACCTGCGAGCCCTGAAACGTAGCGCCTGCCGAAGGCAGGAGGCCCCAAAACAGCAGCGAGCTGCGACAACAAGGACTTTAGTCCGTCTTCGACGACCAAAGGGAGTAAACGCCGCAAGGCGAAGCCGCAGCGACAACAAAGACTTTAGTCTGCAGTTCGACGACTGAAAGGAGTAACGCCCCACCCCTTAATCATTATCTTCATGAATAGCCTTAAGGACCCTTTTATCGATGCGGTGCGGGCCATCAAAAAGTTGGATATGGGGAGGCTGGGGCAAGTTTTTCCAGAAAGCGATTTGTTGTTCTAGGCGTTCTTTTGGGAAATAGGCATCTTGCTGGCCACAGACCCAATGGAACTTAAGCTGGGTTAAAAACTCGCTCTGAACATCTAGCTCGGGCGGGGCATCGGCGGCCCAGATGATCAATTTATTTAGCCTTTGGGGTTGGCGGTGCAAGGCCCAGCGGAGGGCCGTGGCGCCTCCTTGCGAAAAGCCCAGCAGATGGAACTTTGCCTGGGGTGGAAACTGGGGAAGCAGATGCGCATAGAGTTGATCTAGATAGGCTAGATAATCCTTAATTTCGTCTTCTCGGTGGTTTTTGGTCATCCAAGAATGGCCAATTTGGCCGCTGCTGGCCTTGCAGTAAAAAGAAGAGAGCGCCTCGGGGGCGATGACAAAGGTATGGGGCAGTTCGGCAAACTTTTGGGGCAGGCGGCTAGCATCTTGGCCATAGCCATGTAGGGCCAGGTAAATATGCTGAGTTTGAGCATTCAGCTTGCCTAAAGTGTGGTAGTGAGCGGTTTTTTTAACGGTCAGACGTTCTATTTTCTGCATAGTTTTTACTTTTTTGGGCCCTAAAATAAGAAATTCATGCACTCTCCCTCCCTTTCTTCTTCTCGGCCTTGGGCCAAGATAGTTGCTTACAGCCTAGCTATCTCACTGATGGTCCTTGTTTTCAGTTGTCAGAAATGGCTGATGGCCTCTCCTATTATGTTTGACATTTGGTCTTATTATGCCTATTTGCCCGCCACTTTTATAGAGGGCGATTTGAGCTTAAGTTTTTTGGATGAGCATCCGGAATACATTGACTTATACTATCAGCCTGTTTATACCGAAGATGGAGAGCGGATCATTAAGATGAGCATGGGGCTGGCGGTTATTTACTCGCCTTATTTTTTCTTGGGGCATCTTTGGGCGCATTTGCATACGGGTATGGCGGCCAATGGATTTTCTCAGCCCTATCAGATTACGCTGATGTTGGCGGGGCCAATTCATTTGCTCATTGGGCTATTGAGTTTGCGAAAATTCTTGTTGGCCTATGTAAGTGAAAAAGTGGTGGCTTGGACCTTTATATTTATTGTTTTGGGCAGTAATTTGGCCTATTATGCCTCTAATGATGGACCAATGCCGCATGTTCACAACTTCATGCTCTTTAGTTTATTTTTAAGGGGAACGCAACTTTGGTTTAGGGAGCAGAGCTGGAAACATACGATTTGGCTGGGGCTGTTGTCTGGCCTCATCGTTTTGGTTCGGCCCAATAACGTCTTGATTGGCCTGAGTTTTATCTTCTTTGGGGTATATCATTGGCAGAGCTTGAAGGCGCAGCTGCAGTTATTTTGGAACAATGCCCCCAAGCTGGGGGGATTGTTAGCCTTGGCCTTTTTGGTCCTATTGCCTCAGCTCTTCTACTGGAAATACGTTTCTGGCGACTGGATTTGCTACTCCTACAAAAACGGCGAATATACAGAGGGCTTCTTCTTTGATCGGCCTAGAATTTACCTGGGTTTATTTTCCTATACCAAAGGTTGGTTGCTCTACAGCCCCTTGATGCTGGTGGCTATTTTGGGTTTATTTCGCTTGCCCAAAGGCCTGCGCTGGGCCTTTCCGATCTATCTACTGCTCAACAGCTACATCATTTTATCTTGGTGGTGTTGGTGGTATGGGGGCAGCTTTGGGCATCGGGCCTTTATTGATGTTTATCCCTTTTTAAGTTTGGGCTTTGCGCTTTTCTTTCAGGCCTTTTTTAATTGGTCGAAGCTATTGCGTTGGGGAGTAGGCAGTGTACTAGGGGCATTTTTAGCGCTCAGTATCTTTCAGACTTGGCAATACATTGAGGGCATTATACACTGGGACAGCATGTCGAAAAAGACCTATTGGGATCATTTTTTACGGACCGAAAAAACGGCAGATTACGAGGAGTGGCTCATTATTCCCGACTATGGGGCAGCCTTAAAGGGAGAAGTTTCTTATTGGAATGACTACCGAAAAAAGGAAGAAAAAGAGTAGAAAAGGTTTTTTATCTTTGTGGATAAACCATACAAATTCACTAAGATGAAACTAATCTTTTCGCTCTGCCTTTGGCTATTGAGCAACTCTATTTTATTGGCCCAGCTCAACATGAGCGCAGCGCCATCGGGCCAAGCCAAGGCCGTCAAAGAACAGTATTTGGACCTAGAAGACGGTCGTCGGCTTTTGCAGGCCGAGCGTTTAGCTGATTTAGATATTAGCTACCAGGCCCTTGTACTAGAAGAAGAAGAGCTCAGCAGCTTGCCGGCTACAATTGGCCAATATAGCGAGCTGCGTTACCTTTCGCTTTGGGGGCAAGAAGCGCTAGAAGAGCTGCCCGAAGAAATTGGCCAGCTACAAAATTTAGAAGTCTTAATCCTAAATAGTACAGGGATCAAGCGCTTGCCCGCCAGCATTGGGCAGCTCCAAAACCTCCGAATATTGGACCTAGGCAATTGCCAACTGCAGCAGCTGCCCGAAGGGCTGGGCCAACTCCAAGCCCTAGAAGCGCTTAATCTGTCGGCTAATCAACTAGAAGAGCTCCCCCCTAGCATTGGACAATTGCAGGCCCTAAAAATGGCCGACCTAAGCAGCAACCGCCTGCAAGAGCTGCCCAATGAATTTTCCCAACTGACCCAACTAGAAGAACTGGCCCTAGAAAATAACCTGCTCTCTTTTCTGCCTTCTAACTTTGGCGGATTAGTTGCCCTAAAAACATTAGTGCTCGCCGAAAACCAACTGGACCAACTGCCGGCCTCTCTTGGCCAACTAAAACAACTAGAACTATTAGAACTCCAAGATAATGACCTGGGCCAACTTCCTGCCCAAATTGGCCAACTCCAAAGCCTAGTAGAGCTAGACCTCTCGGATAACTTTCTGCAGCAACTGCCCCCAGAAATTGGCCAACTCCAAGCCTTGAAAAGCCTATTTATTACAGAAAACGAACTGCAGCAACTGCCCGCAGAGTTTGCCCAGCTCAAAAACTTGCAAGAACTACAATTGCAAGAAAATAAGTTGACAGCCCTGCCCCGAAACTTTGGTAAATTGAGCCAGCTAGAAGAGCTGCAGCTCAGCGAAAATAAGTTGGAGGCCCTGCCCAAATCTATCAAAAGACTCAAAAAACTCTCTAGCCTAAACCTGAGCAATAATGAAATTTACCTCTTCCCAAAAAATGCTTCTGGCATCAAAAATTTAATCGCCCTAGACCTAGAAGGGAATTACATAGAAGAACTTCCAGAGGAAATTCAAGAGCTCCAAAACCTAGAGTTTCTGATCCTTTATGATAACGAACTCCGCAATTTGCCCCCCTATTTACAAGATTTAAGCGCCCTGCGCCGTTTAGATATTAGCGATAATGAATTTGAGGCTTTTCCAGAGGTGCTCTACCAAATGCGCCAACTCAAAGACCTCATCCTAAATGTAGATCAGTTTGAGCCCACTAAAATACAAACCCTAAAAAACCGCCTACTCAACTGTAATATAGGCCCCTATGAAGGCTAGCCAATCGTTTTTTGCCCTCACTTCTTAAAAAACAATAGCGATCGATTCAAATTTTACCTTTTCTTGCATATTTTTTGCGCCTTTGCGCCAAGCCCTAATTTAGCCCTTGCGCAAGCCTGACTAAACAACTATTATGAAACGATTTGCATTGCTTTTTATCTTTGCCGCGCTCTCTCTGAGCTCCCTATCCGCCCAACGCAATTGGGAACTAGGTGCTGGCGTTGGCGCCGCCTCCTATTTTGGCGACCTCAACCCCTTTTTTACGGTCAAACACCCCGGCCCAGCCATTAACCTGCTCGCCCGCAAAAATTTTGATGGCCGCATCTGCCTGCGCCTCAATGCTGGCTTTGCCCATGTTTGGGCCGATGATGCCCAATCGGCTAGCGATTATGCCCAAGCCCGCAACCTCCGATTTCAATCTAAGGTCCTCGAAGGCTCGGCAATTATTGAGTTTAATTTCCAAGATTTTCATGGCGATAGCCGAGACGATGCCGATATCTCGCCCTACCTTTTTGCAGGGGCCGGCATGATGTATTTCAACCCCCAAACCCGCTACAATGATGTGCTCTACGACCTACAACCACTAGGCACCGAGGGCCAAGCTCCCGGCCAAGAATATAGCCTCTTTAGCCCGGTCGTGATTCTGGGCATCGGCCTCAAATTCCATGTCGATTATCACTGGAGCTGGAATGTAGAGTTGGGCCATCGGGCTACTTTTACCGACTACCTCGATGATGTCAGCGGCAGCTACGCCAATGTGCAAACCGTTGGCGATTATAATGGGACCATCGCCGCCGCTCTCTCCGATCGCTCGATCGAAATTTCAGATGTTCGCCTAGGTGGCAATGGCCGACAAAGAGGCGACAGCAGCACCAAAGATAGCTATATGATGCTTACGGTGGGCTTTTCTTACCGTTTTATGCCTTTGCATTGCCCTGCTTATTAATGGGTTTTGGGGCTTGCCCGCCCTGCGGGCGGGCCGGGCTGGGTACTCCCGTTGGTCGTCGAACTGGCGCCCCTTCGGGGCTGGTTGTCGCAGCTCGCAGGTCTGCTCGGCCGTTATTCCCTTCGGTCATCGAACTGCGGCTTTCAGCCTTGTTGTCAGCGCTAAAGCGCTTCGGTCTGGCCCTGCGGGCCACTGCTTTCCATCCCTAAGCCAATCGAAAAGGCGGCGATGCCGCCAAAAGAAAAAGGAGCAAACAGAAAATTCTGTTTGCTCCTTTTTTGCGCCTTCCCGACTAGCCAAAATGGTCCAACTCATCTAGTGTTCCCTGATAGTTGGCCTCGCCAAAGCCCAGCAGAGGCAGAAAAACAAAGGGTAAAAAAATCATCCCCATGGCAAAGCCTGTTCCCTTCCCAAAACGCTTGGCAATTTCTATGGGCACCACAAAAATGGGAATAATCGGCAGGATAATCCACCAAAGGGGCTTTTCGGCAATTTCTAAAGCCACAATAATATTATAGATCGGCACAATAGCCGCCCAGCCGGGTTTGCCCGCCTTCTCAAAAATTTTCCAGCTGCCCGCAATGATGCCAAAAACGACCAAGAGGTAGACAATCAGGAGTACAATTATACTTGCCATAATAATTAAGTTCTTCTTTTTAATCCGTTGCAAAGCATAAATTAGGTATTTTTGCCAGTAAATTGCCGCTTATTCTATTAAAACTAAAAAAATATATCCCATGCTAAGCAGTACTATTGCCCTGGCAGGCGACCATGCCGGATTTGATTATAAAGAAGCCCTCAAGGCGGTTCTGATTGAAAAAGGCTATAGCGTAAAAGATTTTGGTCCAAATGCTAGTGATTCTGTAGATTATCCCGACTATATTCACCCCATGGCCCAAGCCATGGAAGAAGGTGACTTTAAGCTGGGCATTATTGTCTGCGGCAGCGGAAATGGGGTGGCCATTACCGCCAATAAATATCCACATATTCGGGCGGCCCTTTGCTGGTTGCCAGAGCTAGCTAGTCTGGCCCGCCAACACAATGATGCCAATGTTTTGGCCCTGCCCGCTCGCTTTATTGAGCTAGAGGCGGCCAAAAATATTCTAGATAGCTTTTTATCTGCCGACTTTGAGGGTGGGCGCCACGCCCGCCGAGTCGCTAAAATTGCCGATGGCCTTAATTTTTAAGCCGAGAGAAAGAAAAAAAAAAGAGAGCTCTGGCTCTCTTTTTTTTTGGCCCTATTGTCTTGTCCTGATATACTGATACAACAAAAACAGAAGATAGATGGAAAATAAAGAAGGTCAGTATGTTAAGCGGACGCAAAAAGATTATACCTTAGCTTTTAAGCTCCAAGTTGTGTCGGAAGTAGAAAATGGCGAGATTGGATTAAGGGCGGCTCAACGGAAGTATGGGATACAAGGAGACAGTACAATTCGGACATGGATCGAGAAACATGGCCAATACGATAAAAGCTATAAATTAAGAAGTATGAAGAAGAGTCCAGAACAAGAATTGATGGAGTTGCGTCAGCAATTGAAGCTTTTAGAGAAGAAAAATCGTCGCTTGGAAAAGGAGCTAAATCAGGCAGATAAGAAGGCCTTGTTTTTTGATATGATGATAGATATAGCGGAAGAAGAGTTTGAAATTCCAATCAGAAAAAAGTCTTTACCCGAACAGTTGATAAATTCCAAAAAGAAGAAAAAATAAGCTTAAGTGGCTTATGTCGATTGGTCGGGATAAATCGTCAGCAGTACTATAGATCGAAGGCGAAACATAGATCTAATCAGGGTTTGGCAGAAAAAGTAGTTGCCTTAGTTCAAGAAGTACGGAACAAAATGCCTCGCTTAGGAGGCCGCAAATTGTACCATTTACTTCAATCTGAGTTGAAGGCTCTGCGAGTAGGCCGAGATAAGTTTTTTACTATTTTGCGGGCCAACAATCTGCTAGTTCGACCTCGAAAGAACTATCATACAACGACAAATTCCTTCCACCACTACAGAAAGCATAAGAACAAGATAGCTGATTTGAAAATTTATCGGCCAGAGCAAGTCTGGGGTTTCAGATATTACTTACATTGGAACGAGAGAAAATCCAATGTATTTAGCCTTGGTCACAGACGCTTATTCTAAGCAAATAATGGGATATGATGTCTCTGACAGCTTGAGCAGTATTGGCTCTATTCGAGCCTTAAAACAGGCTGCAAAGCGTCGTTTATATCCTAACGAAGAGCTGATTCATCATTCTGATCGGGGCATTCAGTAATGCTCAAATGATTATCAGCAAGTACTCAAAGAGTTAGGCATAAGTTGTTATATGACTGAGTCTTATGACCCTTATGCAAATGCCGTAGCAGAGCGAATAAATGGAATATTAAAGCAAGAGTTTATTGCAGATTTTTTCCATTTAGGGCTAGATGCGATGAAGAAAATAGTGGCTCAAAGTATTGATATTTACAACCAAGCGCGGCCACATTGGTCTTGTCAATTTATGCCGCCTGCTGAAATGCACCAACAACAAGAGCTCGAATATAAGAGCTATAAAAAGAAAACAACTCTAGCCCAAGATCATCTTAAGCCAGAGTTGTTAAATTGACAACAAGTTATTTCCGTAAGATTTTTTGACCTTTTTGAAGGAGGTCAAAATCTTCCAGAATAACTTTTCACCCGTATTTAATCAGAATTTTATTGCTTTAAATTCTGTATCAGTTTTTCAGGACGGGACATATGCGTCTAGCAGGGCCGAAGGCCCGCAGGCTGAGGGGCTGTAGCAGGGCCGCCGAAGGCGGCAGACCCAGGCGGCAAAGCCGCCGCAGGGCCGAGCAGACTTGCGAGCTGCGCAATGGCCCGACCCGAGCGCAGCGAGTGGGCAGCCCCAAAAAAACAATCTTAAAATCGTTCTGCGCTGCGCCAAAATGGCCATAATTGCATCTTATAAGGTATAGATTCAATTCACTTAACTGCTATCCTTATGAAATTATTGATGTCTTTTTGTCTGCTGCTCCTCAGTCTCCCTATTTGGGCCAGCGGCTTTCTGATTGTAATGCCCGACGGTAGTGGCAATGGCCGACAAGTTTTGTTTCCACTAGAAAACCGCAGCACGCAGGTCGAAGTAGAAGTTAGCGATTTTATGGCCTCTACTTCCATTAAACAAAGCTTTTATAACCCAACAAACAGCCGCTTAGAAGCTTATTTTTTGTTTCCTGTGCCCAAGGAGGTCGTGATTCAGCGATTTGCCATGACGGTGAACGGAAAAATGCAGGAGGCCGAGCTACTAGATGCCAAAAAGGCCAAGCAAATTTATGAGCAAATTGTGCGGCAGGCCAAAGATCCCGCCCTGCTCGAATATTATAATCAAGAACTATTTAAGGTCCGAATTTTCCCGATTGAGCCCCGCTCCGAGCAAAAAATTGAACTGACTTACCATCAGGCACTCAAAAAAGATGATGGCGGTTTGAGCTATAGACTGCCCATGAATAGCGCTAAATTTTCGGCCAAACCCATCCAAAACATCAGCCTGCGATTAAAACTCAAAAACCAGCAAGCGATCAAAAATGTCTATAGTCCTAGCCATGAAATTGAGCTCATCCGCAAAGGCGAAAAGGCGGCTAGCGTAGGTTTTGAGCAAAAAAATGTACGGCCCGATCGAGATTTTGAGCTCTATTGGCGAGCCGAAGATAAGGCCATTAGCAGCTCTTTATTGCAATACCAAAAGGGCAAAGAAGATGGCTATTTTTTCCTCAATTTGAGTCCGGGCTGGACCGATCCCAAAGCCGTGATGGCCAAGGATGTCGTCTTTGTTTTTGACAAATCGGGCTCTATGTCAGGCAAAAAAATGGAGCAAGCCCAAAAAGCCCTAAAATTCTGCGTCGATAATCTGGGACCAGAAGATCGCTTTGAGCTGATCCCCTATTCTACCGAGGCCCAAAGCCTTTTTGGGCAGCTCAAAAGCAATAGCAAAACCAACCGAGAAGAGGCCAAAGAATATATTGACGAGCTGCGGGCCATTGGCGGCACCAATATCGAAGAAGCCCTGCAAATGGCCCTCGACCGCAAAGAAAAAAAGGCCAAACGTCCATTTTTTGTCATCTTCATGACCGATGGCAAACCCACTATTGGCGAAATTGAGCCCCAAGCTCTTTTAGATAAATTGGCGGGCTACCAAAAAGACCAGGTGCGCATTTTTACCTTTGGCATTGGTAGCGATATCAATACTAAATTATTGGACCAAATGACCGAGATGTCTAAAGGCTACCGCGATTATGCCCTAGAAGATGAAGATTTAGAACTCAAACTCTCTAACTTCTACCTCAAGGCCGCCTCTCCCGTCCTCAGCAATATCGAATTGGTCTTTGATAAAAATGTAAAAGTAGAACAACTCTATCCCCGCAAAACCGAGGACCTCTTCCGTGGCGAAAGCCTCAATATTATGGGCCGCTACAAGGGAGAGGGACCCGCTAAGCTCCAACTCAAAGCTTTGGTCAATGGGGAGGAAAAAACCTTTGAGTTCCAACTGGATTTCAAGAAAAAGCAGGAGGAACACAGCTTTATTCCCGACCTCTGGGCCCTTAGAGCCGTAGGCTATCTCTTGGACCAAATCCGCTTTAATGGCGAACAAGAAGAGCTCAAACAAGAGGTCATCCGCCTAGCCAAAAAGCACGGCATTATTACCCCCTACACCAGCTATTTGATTGTGGAGGACCAACCGATTGCGACAAATCCAGGTATTCGTCCTATTCCTAGACGAGCCCCTCAGGTTTTTCAGGAAGAACTAGACGATCAGCTGCAGAGAGATGCCGCCCAAGGACTCAAAGAGAGCTCTGGAACGGCCTCCGTCCGTGCTTCTAGACGGTTCAAAAAGATGAATCAGGCCCAAAACATGGCCGAAATGGAGCAAGAAAGAGCCGAACTAAACAATAAAGACTTGGCTCAAGATAATGCCTCGGCTATTGTCAACCGCTCTGGCCGTGCCCTCTACCGCCAAGGCAATAATTGGGTAGATGCCAATTATCTACTACTCGATAAGGCGCCCAAAAACCTACGTCGAGTGGCCTTTAATTCTAAGGAATACTTTAAGCTACTCCAAGAAGATGGCCTGCAAGACATTCTGGCCCTCGGCAATAACATTACCTTCGAATGGAAGGAAGAATGGATCGAAATTTATGAATAAAGCAAAAAGGCCAGCTCTTTTCAGAGCTGGCCTTTTTTATCGGTCCAAAATGCGCAATTACTTGAGCATTTCCATGCCTACGCTACGGTCAATTTTGCGAAGCATACCCAACAAAATGCGGCCACGGCCACCTACCTCGGTAAACTCCTGCATACCGTCCGCAATCATTTTCTCTACCGATTGCTGCCAGCGCACCGCCCCCGTCAATTGCTGAATCAAATTCTGCTTGATGACTTCTGGATCTTGGCTCGGACTAGCTGTCACATTTTGGTAAATGGGACAGAAGGGCGCATTAAACTGCGTTTTCTCAATAGCCGCCTGCAAACGATCTTGGGCCATTTTCATCAAGGGAGAGTGGAAAGCCCCACCTACCTTGAGGGGAATCACCTTGGCCCCCGCTTCCTTCAATGCTTCAGAGGCTTTGGCCACCCCTTCTACAGAACCCGAAATCACCAATTGGCCGGGGTTATTGTAGTTGGCTGGCACCACCACTTCTTCCACTTCTGCGCAGATCTTCTCCACCAATTCGATGTCACGGCTCATAATGGCCGCCATGGTTCCCTCTACCGCTTCACAAGCCGCTTGCATAGCCAAAGCCCGCTCAGAAACCAACTTAAGGGCCTCTTCAAAAGAGAGTGCGCCACAGGCAACAAGGGCCGTAAACTCGCCCAAAGAGTGACCCGCCACCGCTTGGGGACGATCCGCCTCTTCTACCTTGGTCAAATAGGTGATGATGGCATGCAAAAATACCGCTGGCTGCGTAATTTTGGTCTGTAGCAAATCCTCTTCGCTACCCTTGCGCATGACTTCCGTAATATCAAATCCAAGAATCTCATTGGCTTGAGCAAAAAGGGCTTGGGCCTGCTCAGAACTTTGGTAAAGCTCCTCGCCCATGCCTGCAAATTGGGCGCCTTGGCCCGGAAAAATAAAGGCTTTCATATAAAGGTTGAGTTATTTCTAATTTTATTTGGGGGCTGCCCCGCCCTGCGGGCGGGTCGGGCTGTATCGCAGCTCGCTGCTCGCTCGGCCCTGCGCCGCCTGCGGCGGCTGGGTCTGGCCCTTCGGGCCACTGCTGTCCATCCCTCAGCCGAATTGGCCCCTGCGGGGCCAATTGGACCAACGGCTATGACTGAACATTCACCATAGAAGTGGGCGGCATCGCCTCATTTCTAATGGCTACCTGCCGCAAGGTCTGACGGGCCACATTCATAAAGGCTTCTTTAGTAATAGGGTCTTCATTTAGAATGGCGGGCAAGCCATTGTCGCCCCCCTCCCGAATAGCCTGCACCAAGGGAATTTGGCCCAAAAGTACGCTATTCGATTCTTTGGCCAATTGCTTGCCGCCTCCTTGTCCAAAGATGTAGTATTTATTGTTGGGCAGTTCGGCTGGCGTAAACCAAGCCATATTTTCCACTACGCCCAAAATGGGAACATTCACATTGGGTAGACGGAACATATTCATGCCCTTGACTGCATCGGCCAAAGAGACCTCTTGGGGGGTAGTGACCATCACGGCCCCGGTTACGGCTACCGTTTGGACCAAAGTGAGTTGCACATCTCCGGTGCCTGGAGGCAAATCAATAATCAAATAATCGAGCTCGGGCCATAGGCAATCTTGAAAAAACTGCTTAATGATGCCCGCCAAACGAGGTCCACGAAGCACCACCGCCTGTTCGGGCTCAATAATATAGCCCATAGAAATAGAGGGAATTCCATATTTCTCAATGGGGACAATTTTAGGCTGTCCATCCACATCCTTAATTCTAGGGCGCTGCTTTTGCAAGCCTAGCATGGTCGGCAAAGAAGGACCATAAACATCCGCATCCATAATGCCTACTCTAGCACCAAGGGCCTTTAGGCCTAAAGCTAAATTGAGTGATACAGTGCTCTTCCCTACGCCCCCTTTTCCAGAAGCTACGGCAATAATATTCTTAATCTGGGGCACAATAGAAGTTGGGGCCGTTTGGACCACCGTTGTTTTTACATGTATATGCACCTCGGCCTCTGGAAAAACCGAATTGACGGCTGCTATACAGGCAAAGTTGAGGCTGTTTTTGGTCCCACTATCCATATTGGCGGGCAAAAGTAGGCTAAAACTAACATTCTGCTCATCAGTTTCAAGCTGCTCCACCATTCGAGCCGAGATAATGTCCTCCCCCGATTTGGGGTCCTTGACCTCTCGGAGTGCCTCGATAATTTTTTGTTTATTCAGTTCCATAAAATGAACGCTTTTTTAGATGACTGGCTTTTGCTATCTTCAGGCAAACGCCCCCCATCTGAATATGTTTGACAAAAGGGGGCTCAAAACTACGCAACAAAAATTAAAATGAAGAGAACAGAGCGCCCCAAAAATTGGGCAGCTTGGCGAGAACGGCTGCATGTGATTATCTTTGAGGCCGATACCTTGGCCGGAAAAACCTTTGATGTCTTGCTGCTCATCGCCATCTTTTGTAGTGTTTTGGCGGTTTCTCTAGAGAGTGTACAGGAGTACCAAAAGGACTACGGAACCCTATTTTATGTCCTAGAATGGGTCTTTACTATTTTCTTTAGCCTAGAGTATATCTTGCGGATTATGGCGGTTTATCAGGCTAGGCGCTATGTCTTTAGCTTTTTTGGCATTATTGATTTGTTGTCTATTCTTCCGACTTATTTGGGCCTGTTTTTCCCTATTTCTGGGGGCTTATTGACAGTTCGTGCGCTGCGGCTCATCCGTATTTTTCGGATTTTCAAGCTGGGGGGCTTTCTCAATGAGGGCAATCTCCTCTTGGGCGCGCTCTACCGCTCTAGGGCCAAAATTACCGTTTTTCTCAGCTTTATTAGTTTATTGGTGGTGGTTTTGGGCAGCCTGATGTACCTAATTGAGGGGCAGGCTGACTCTGGTTTCACCTCTATTCCCCGCAGTATTTACTGGGCCATTGTCACCCTCACTACCGTGGGTTATGGCGATATTGCTCCGGCCACTCCTTTGGGCCAATTTGTGGCCGCCCTCATTATGATTTTGGGCTATGGCGTGATCGCGGTCCCTACGGGCATGGTTACAGCCGAAATCATCCAACAAGAAAAAGGCGCCGCCCCTAGCACCCAGGTTTGCAAAGCTTGCCTAAAAGAGGGCCATGCTCAAGATGCGATTTACTGTAAATATTGTGGCGAAGAACTATAAGCTCATGAAAAGACTTCCTTGTGACTGACAAGAAGCTGTTCGCAATAAAAAAGTGGGCCTTGTAGCTGACAAGAACCTATTCTTAACAACAAAGTGGTCCATGCGGCTGACAAGAAGCTATTCGCAATAAAAAAGTGGACCTTGTAGCTGACAAGAAGCAATCTGAGAATTACAAATCCCCTCAAGAGGCTTAATTTTACAGTTTTACAGGCCCGAAGGGCCGCAGGCCACAACAAGCCCTTTAGGGCGTCTTCGACGACCAAAGGGAGTAACCGATGTGAAGCAGTGGCCGTCAGGCCAGACCGAGCGAAAACTTGTTTTTTGCGAAGGGCCGAGCGACCCGACCAACGGGAGCCGACGCAGCGAAGCAAGTAACAGCGAGCTGCGGAAGGTAGCGCCGACGAGCGTAGCGAGGCGACAACAAGGCTGCAAGCCGCAGTTCGACGACCAACGGGAGTAACGCCCCAAAACAGAAAAAGGCCTAGCTCCTTACAGAACTAGACCTTTATATTAGAGAGAAATCCTCTTATTTTTTGACAATCACAACGATTTTGTCGGTTTTCCAGAACTCCTCGGCATTATTGACCTCTAGGCGGTTGCCATTGATGGTATAAGAGCTTTCGGGGCGGGCGGGAAGCACGGCAATAATCTCGCCTTCGGTGCCACATTCGATTTGGTTGCTCTCAAAATAATTGATGCTCGAGCTATTGGCGCGGACGGCAGACTGGTACTGCTTGGTCAGCTTCATGCTAAAGCGGCTAAGGATGCCTTTTCGGCGGAGGGTTTTCTTACTTCCGCAGGCCACATAGCCCTTAGCTTGCTCATCGATAAAGACATTTTTGCGGTTAAGCTCCTCGATAGTCGTGGTGAGTTGGCGGTTCGTGCTTTCGAGGTCTTCATTTTTAGTTTTGAGTTCCTCATAGGCTTCGGCCAGGTTGCCTTCGCTTTCGAGCAGCTGCGACTCCATTTTAGAGAGGGCGGTACGTAGGCCATCGATTACGCCTTGGGCCTCTTCTAGTTCCTTCTCTTTGGCCATCACCTTTGTTTCGGCCTGAGAGATCATTTTGCGGAGCTGTTCATTTTCGATGCGGAAGCTATTGAGGCGGGCCTGCATTTGGCGGGCTTGGCCATTAGACTTCTCATTGGCATCTTTGAGTGCTTGGAGGCGGGCGATAATCGTTTGGCGTTGAGAAATATCGCCAGACATCTCCTTACTTTGGCTCAGCTTCTGAATTTCCTTATCGCGGGTTTCGATAGCACGGAGAGTATCCTCAATAGCGTTAAGCGTTTCGATTGTTTCGGAGTATTCGCCACGAATTAGGCGGTCCTCCTCGCTCATGGCATTGAGTTTTTGTTGAATAGCTGCATTTTCGTCTAGCAACTGTTCATATTCTGACTTATAATTATTGCAAGCTGAAAAAAGGAAGCTAGCGAGCAATAAAAAGCTAAAAAGGTAGGTGGTGCGCATAAAAAAGCTACTTCATTAGAAAGTGATGATAATAGATGGTTTTACTTGAGTCGCCAGTACTGTTTGGGGTCTACTGACTCGATAATCAGCTCGCCATTTTTCAGATAAGGCAGGGCTGGCGATAGGTCGAGGACAAAATCCTGTTGTTCTCCCACTTGCTCGAGGAACATGATGGTATAGGGAGCTTGTTGTTCGATGCGGCCAGTAATTTGGCAGCGGATATCGTTAGAGAGGTGCACATCAGCCAGGAAGCTTCCATCGGTTTCGTTGAGTTCGACAAACTTCATGGAGAGAATTTCCTTATCGGCGGCATGTTCATACTCTACTTTACCCACAAAAGGCTTAGCGGTTAAGATGTCCTTGGAGGGTAATTTAATACTTTTTTGAATATTTGCGAGGGCTTCTTGGGCTTCGGCTTTTCGTTTTCCTTCTGGAAAGTCGGCCAAGTATTTTTTATAAAAATAGACGCGGTTTTCCATTTGGGCCTGTGCAAAGAGCAGGCGTTCTTTTTTGTTGGCCAGCTGCTCTTTAAAGCTATGCTCGGGATATTGGCTAACAAAGCTATCGAGGGCGGCTAAGCTATTGGCTTTTTCGGCAGTTTGCCAGGCGGCCTCTTCTTCTGGAGATACATTGGGGCCGCAACTAAAGAGCAGCAGGGCTAGGGGCAGCCATAGGAGACGGTAATACATCTTTAGGGTTTTAAATTTTAATCAATCGGTGCAGGCCATAGGCCTTCATGCGGTTATGATAATAATATAGCAAATTGAGGTCTTCACTTTCATAGCAATTCTCTTTTTTGTTCCAAAAAAGAGGCTTATTGACATGAAATGCGCCAATATTTTGCAGGCCATCGGCCACCAATTCTTCTAGGCTATTTTTGGCCAACATCTCTGATAGTTTGAGTTCTCCCTTGGCCTCTAGCTCTTTTAGGGCAGTTCGGAGCAGCTTCAAGTTATCAAAGAGCAGGGCTTGGCTAATTCGGCGTTCTTCTTTTGGCAAACGCAAGATACCGTATAAATCTTGTTCTTTTTGTCTTGCTTTAATAATATTGAAGGCCGTAAAAGCCAAAAGATGGCTAGAGAGAACCACATTTTCCACCCTAAAGCGTTCAACAATTTTATCGGCTAGGCGCTCGGTATAGACCTCATTGCGTTGGCGATCATAGCAAAGTTGCCCCGCAGAAGTATAATAATCTTTAAGGTCCACTTCTCGGCCTTGGGGGTCTAGGCTACGTCCCTCTTCATCTACAAAGTTGCCCATAACGTCCATGGGTTGCCCAAAATTGACCAAAATCTCGGAGCTATTATAGACAAATTGCCGTAGATACTTCAGAATACCCATAGCGCTAAATCCGCTACCTTCAGGGATATAGAGTTCCTTACCCGTATACTTCAGATGCTGTTCGATTAGGCTTTTAGCCTCTAGCACAAAGTGGTAATTGAGGACCACAGGTACAATGTAAACCTTATTTTTTTCGCCTCTTTCCAAAACCGCTCCTTGGGCATCAATGGCCGTACCGAGCAGGCCCAACTTCAGGCGCTCTTCTAGGGCACCATTTCTAGAGCGGGTACCGCCCGGAAAAAAGAGCGAGTGCACCCCTCTTTCAATAGAAAGTTGAGAAAAGGACTTCAGGCTTTCTAGGTAAAAAGGATTTTTCTTTCGCCGGTCTAGGGTATAGGCCCCCAGTCGGCTAAAGAAATAGGACATAATTTTATTGTTGAACAGATTGAGCCCTGCCCCATAAGAAAAGGCCAACATACCGATTCTATCGGCGGCCCATCCAATCAGAATAGAATCTAGATTAGAAAAGTGCGTGGGCACAAAGACCACCGTTCCCTTATCGACCAAAGAGCGCAGCTCTTCCACATGCCCAGAAATCCGCAATTTTTTGCGCAAATCGGCCTTGCGGATCGTCATGGTATTAAGGATAGAGTTGAAGAGCATGGGCAGAAGAATTCGGGCCAATTTATAGGTAGAAATCTTAAAATTGCCCGTAATTTCTTCTGTGTAACGTCTCAAAATTCGCTCAGAAAGTTGCTCATGATGCGCTTGGGCCTCGGCCCCTTCCAGTTTGGCCCCCTTAACCAATTTTCGGCGGATATCGCCCCAAAAATCGAGTTCATCTGGGGGGTCTACTTTCCAAGGGTTTTCTAAAATTCGTTGTCGTTCTTTATAGACTACGGCAGCAATTTTCTGGGCCAACTCTCCCCCTTTTTTCTGGGCAATCAAGCGGTCTTGCGTAAAGGCCACCAGCTGGTCCATAAACGCTTTTTTATCTCGATACAATTGATTGATGGGCCATTTATTGAGGTCCTCAATCACAGAGGGCAAGGGATAGGCTTTTTCTGCCTGATAAGACTGATCCTCCTGTTCTATTTTCATGTAAAGGGGCTTAAATGAAAAATTAAAGTGTATTTTTGCAGGCCAATAAGGGCCCAAATTACTCTTTTTTTATCTTGGGGCCTCCCCTCGCCCTTAGGGGCTCGGGGCGCTACGTTTCGGGGCTCGCAGGTCTGCTCGGCCCTTCGCTGCTTTTGGGCTTCGCCTCAAAAGCAGCTTGGTCTGCGGCTTCGCCGCCCCCCTACACATCGCTAGGCCGTTCGGGCTTCGCCCGCTCGAGAGCGGGGCCATTCCAATTTATGATATTTTGCTGGGCCTACAAACATATAAAAAACTTATGCAAACTTACCTTTCTTTTTCCTTTTCAGTAGCTGAAGAAGACCAACAAGAGCAGTTAATTGCGCTTTTGGCCGATTTTCCCTTTGAGGGTTTTCAGCAAGAGGAAGAGGCCCTAACGGCCTTTTTGCCTCAGTCTGCCCTAGATGAGCAGCTAAAAAGCTTTTTGGCCCAATTGGCGCCCAAATGGCCAGAGGCCCAAATTACAGAAATTGCGCCTACCAACTGGAATGCCCAGTGGGAGTCGGATTATCAACCCGTTGAAGTAGATGACTTCTGTCTTATTCGGGCCAATTTTCATGCACCTGCGGCAAAACATATTGAGCATGAGATTGTCATTACGCCCAAAATGTCTTTTGGTACTGGGCATCATGCCACTACTTATATGGTTTTGCAGGCCATGCGTCCCTTGGACCTAAAAGGCAAAAAGGTCATGGATTTTGGTTGTGGGACAGCCGTTTTGGCCATCATGGCGGCCTATTTGGGGGCCAAAGATATTTTTGCCTTTGATTTTGATCCTTGGGCCTATGAAAACTCGCTGGAGAATGTGGCCAACAACTGCCCAGAGGCCCCTTTGCGTTTGGCCCAGGGGGGAAGCGAATTATTGGAAGGCGAAACAGATTATGATTTAATTTTGGCCAACATCAATCGCAATGTAATTTTATCTTCTATGTTGGATATGGTGGCGGCCTTAAAGCCTGGCGGGCAATTGATTTGCTCTGGCTTTTTGGAGGAAGATATTCCCTTAATTATAGAAAAGGGCCAAGGGCTCCGTTTATTGGAGCAGAAAGCTCGAGAAAAGTGGCGTTGCCTCATTTTTGAGAAAGGCTAAATGAGAAAAGCAGAGGAAGATCTTCCTCTGCTTTTTTTGGTCCAAATTCTGGATGTAGAGGCGAGCGTAGCGAGCCGGCTGAGGGATGGGCAGCAGTGGCCCGAAGGGCCAGACCAAAGCGCGAAGCGCTGCAGGGCCGAGCGAACAGCGAGCTGCGATACAGCCCGACCCGAGCGCAGCGAGTGGGCAGCCCCAAAAAAGGATACTTATTATAATAACAAATCGATAGCTTTTAAGGTGACTTCTTTTCTGGCTGCGGTAAACTTATCGAGTTCTAGGCCTTCTTTTGGGACGATATTCGTGGCAAAAAAGTAGGTTTTATCTTTGCTTTCGAGGTAGCCGACAAACCAGCCATTATGGTCTCCATCTCGGCTTGCCCAGCCTGTTTTTCCTCTTAGAATATAATCCTCTTCTTGGGTAATAATCATCATTCGGCTCATGATTTCTTTGGTGCGGGCCCTAATGGGCAATTGGTCTTGGTAGAACCTTTTCAGAAAATCGATTTGATCAAACTGGCTAATTTTGGAGTTCCCTTCTAGCCAGAATAGGTCAATATTTGATGAGTCTACCTGCATCTCGCCAAAATTCAGTTTAGCGAGATGTTTCTTCATTCTTTTGGCGCCAATTTTTCTGGCTAATTCTTGGTAGCAAGGGACGCAAGAGTAGTGAAAGGCCTTTTTGAGGCTAAGGTCTTGTTCCCAGCTAGCGAAGGTCCTTGGTTTTTGGTCCCAATAGAAGATTGTACTATCATCTTTGAGCAGGGCGGTTTCTAGCCCAATGATGGAGTGAGGTATTTTGAAGGTAGAGGCGGGTAGGCGTCCTGATTGGGCCCAGTGATACTCATTGGAGTAGTAGGTATTTGTTTGCAGCTCATAGATTAAAATAGCGCCTCGAACATTTGCGGAGTCGAGAATTGGGTGAAATTCTGTTTTAATTTCTTCTTTAGGCCCTGCTATTTCGATCTGTTTTTTGGGCTGGGAGTTGGTGCAAGAAAGGGCTAAGATTAGGATAGCGACAGAAAAGTATTGATACATGGCGAAGTTTGCTATTAGGGATTTTCAGCTACAATCTTGTAGTTCTGGGCTAAGGTAGCGATAAAGCTTGGTCTAAAAAAAACGAAAGCCAGCAACCGTAGTTACTGACTTTCTATCCTGACAATTACACCATCCATCCTTAAATTCTTCTATGATTCAGCAAGAGGAAACAGAGGCGAATGGATAAAAGAGGAACGCCTAAACTTGTTTCCCTTTCATCATGTAATTCCAGTACAAATAGGGAAGCATATACTTCTTGAGCATCCAGAGACGCCAGTGTTCCTTAGCCGAATTAAAGACAAGCATTTGCTTGAGTTTGGGATCGGGAATAAAGTTATTTTTATAATCGAATTCGGCTAGGGCCATTTTTCCGTAGCCGGTAACGAGGGGGCAAGAAGAGTAGCCATTGTATCGTTTGGCGCTAATATCTTGGCCTTTCATGAGGCGGAGAATACTTTCTACCACGATAGGGGCTTGTTTGCGTATAGCGGCCCCTGTTTTGGCGGTGGGCAATTGGGCCACATCACCTAGGCTAAAGACATTGGGAAACTTGACATGTTGCATTGTTTCGATATTCACATCCACCCAACCTGCCTCGGAGGCCAAAACAGAATTTTTGACAAAATCGGGAGCGGTTTGGGGTGGTGCTAGGTGCATCATATCATAATGAATACCCACTAGGCCGTCTTTTTCTTCAATTTTGGCATTAGAGTTTTCATTATAAAGGCTTTTATGGTCGGCCATTTCGAACCAAGCGATTTGGTTGGGGCCATCTACCTTAACCAAACGGTGCCCAAAACGGAGATGAATATCGTTGCGGTCCACTACCTTCATCAGGGTTTCGGCGATAGGTTTCACGCCAAAGATCTTAGAGCCAGGAGAGGCAAAAACGATATCTGTTTTATCCTTCAGGCCAGCCTTTTTAAAGTGGTCGGCAGCTAGGTACATAATTTTTTGGGGAGCGCCACCGCACTTAATGGGCGTAGTGGGCTGCGTAAAGAGAGCTGTACCGCCTTTAAAGTTTTGGAGGACCTTCCAGGTATGTTTGGGGTCGGTATAATTGCTACAAACTACCCCTTTATCGATTGCTTCAGAGAGGCCTTCCACCAAAGAGCAGTCGATTTTGATACCGGGAGCGACCACGAGGTAGTCATAGGTATAATCACCTTCTTTACAGTGGAGTTTATTATTATCGGGATCGAAGCCCGTGGCATAATCTTGGATCCAATCTACGCCAGCGGGGATAAGGCTAGCCATAGGGCGGGCGGTATCCTCATAATTATAAGTATTGGCACCGACTAGGGTCCATGCGGGTTGGTAATAGTGTGTTTTTGCGGGTTCTACTAAGCCGATAGAAAGGCTAGCATTTTCTTTTTTGAGTTGGGAAGAAACCATAATTCCGGCTGTTCCTCCACCGATGACGAGTACCTGATAATGTTTCATAATATATTGGATAGTTGCTGACTGTCTGACTCGGTTAAACTGGGCGTTCCTCTAAGCAGAGCAGGCAATCATTGGTGAATAGTCAGTACAAATAATATAAGGCCTAGCTGTGGGTCTTAATTACTTTTTGTAGTTGGTCTGCTGATGCAACACCAGCCTGTTGCCAGAGTGCTTGGCCATTTTTGAACAGCATGATTGTGGGGATAGAGCGGATACCATATTGGGCAGATAATTTTTGGTTTTTATCTACATCAATTTTGATAATGCGGACCGCATCGCCCATTTTATCTTTTACCTCTTTGAGGATGGGGGGCATCATTTTGCAGGGGCCGCACCAGACTGCGTAGAAATCTACGAGTACGGGGGTGTCGCCACTAATGATTTCTTGAAATTTGCTCATAACTTATGATTCTTTTAGGTGATTGTTTTTGGGAGAGTAAGGCAGTTGGCAACTGCCTAGGCAGGGTTTATGAAAAACGCCTTGATAAAGAAGGAATAGGCCTAAAATTAGCATCCAGGGGCTATGACTATAGTAGACATCTATTAGGAAGAAGATCGCCATAGTTAGGCGGAGGATGCGCATGAAGGGCCATTTATTTGACCACTTCATAGCCTGCTCTTTGCCAAGCCATAATTCCTCCATTGAGGTTATAGACTTCTGTGAATCCTAGGCTTTTCATGCGGGCCACAGCACGGCCAGAACGAGCGCCAGAGCGGCAATAGACATAAACGGCTTTTGTTTTGTCTAGGCCTTCAATATTTTGATCAAAGGCCGAGTCATTCCAATTGATTTTATCGGCTCCTTTGAGGGTACCTTGGGCCCATTCTCCGGGGGTGCGAACATCCACTAATTGGACCTCTGGGCCAGCGGCTTCTACTGCGGCTTTAAAGTCGGCAGCAGAGATATTTTTAGCTAGTTGCGTAGCAGCAGGGCTAGCGGCTTCTTTTTTATCGAGCTCTTGTACTTTTTGGGCTTCTTGGGCATTGCAAGAGACAAAAATAAGAGCGGCTACAAAAAGCGATAGATATTTCATTGTACAGATTTAGAGTTGTTTATTCAAACTGGTCCAGGCGCCGCCATTAACGGCCTTGATGCCCCAAGCATTGAGTTGGTTAGCAGCTTGGCCGGAGCGGTTTCCGGAGCGGCAACAGGTAATGATTGGACCGGGAAGTTGTTTTAATTTTGCTTGAAAGTCGGCCAAATTGCCCAAGGGCATATTGATGCTCCCTTCGATATGGCCCATGCCATACTCCATAGGGGTACGTACATCAACGATAGGGCAACCTTTTTCAATGGCGTCCTTGACTTCCTGAGGGAGTTCTTGTGGTTTGAACAAAAAATCGAAAAATCCCATTTTATCTTTATTTTTGAGGGTGAAGAGAGCAAAAAGTGGCTGTACTTCTTGCTTTTCTTAACCTAAAATTAAAGCATGCTTGATACTTTATTGGTGACAGTCGTCACATCAAAACAAAGCTAAGCGCTAAAATGGGGCTGAGATTTTGGTCTAGGCTTCAGAAAATGAGGCAGATAGGGTGTTTAAATTAGCAAATTTAAAATGGGGGAATAAAGCCTTGGTCCAAATTTTTTTTCTTTTTTTCTGTCTTTATTCCTAACCTCTTTAGATTTTTGGCACTATTCTGTAACAGGCTGAGCTTATCCTGTATTTCTATTCTACTAAAACAAGATTCTAGTATGCGTCCATTTATGTTTTTGATCTTCTCGCTTTTCTTTCTGCCCCTAAGTTGGGGTCAAATAGAAACAGCCTCTGATAGTAGTGGGGCAGAAAAGCGGATGTATATTCGTCGGCAGGTGGGACCTATTGAAAAGCGGATGGATTCGCTTTATCAGCAGCGGATTACCCAAAGAGAAATCAATGGGATTTATATCCCCAGAGACCTTTATGATTGCTTTCGGGTATTGGATGGGGCCATGGAAGATGACTTTAAAGAGTATTTTATGAGTTTATCTGATGAGGAAGTAGATGCTCGCACCCATGGCAGCCTAGGGCTTTGGATGAAGCACCGTTGGCAATTGATGGAGGGCTCTCGTTTGTCTGATTATTTTAGGAAGATGGGGGTTCCTCATCCAGAGTATGCCGTAGGGATTATTATTCAGACTTATCATAGAAAATTGCACCAAAGAGATTTGGGGGTAAAGGAGTTGGTCCAGAAGTTTCAGAAGATTTGGGCCAAAAAACAAGAGGAAGAGGCCAAAGCCCTGCTGGGGCAGTAATTTTGGTCCAAATTAAGGAAAAGCCCGCTGGCCTGAAGGCCAGCGGGCTTTGTTGTTTGGCTGGGGGCGAAGCCCCCAGGGCCCGAAGGGCCAATGGCCCAGCGCTGCGGAGGGGTGGCCGTAGGCCAGACCGAGGAGCGAAGCGACGAAGGGCCGAACAGGCCTGTGAGCCCCGCAGCATAGCGGCGGCCGCCCCAATAATCAGGGCGGCCGCGGGCCCCAAAACAGCTACTTTTGTCTCCATTTGAAATTCCAACTGATGGAAGGAATGATGGGAAAGAGGGAGACTTTATAAGATTTGAGTTCTAAATTGCCAGAGTCCGCATTTTCCTCCGGCAGGGTGTAAGTGAAAAATACATTTTTGCGGTTGTAGACATTATAGATCGAGAAAACGAGGGTAGAACTAAAGCGTTTTTCCTTCTTTTTGTTGAGGCGGAAAGAGGCCGAGAGATCGAGGCGATGGTAGGCGGGCAGGCGGGCCGAATTGCGCAGGCCGTATTCTAGGACAGGGTCGCTGCCAATCAGGTAAATGCTTTTGATGGGCGTATAGGGGCTGCCGGAGCCAAAAATGAAGCTAGCACCGAAGTTCCAGCGTTTATAATCATAGCTACCGACAATAGACAAATCGTGTAGGCGGTCGAAGCGAGAGGGGTATTGATTGCCCAAAATGCCTTCAAAGTCGCGGGTAGAGCGAGCCAAAGTATAGGCGATCCAGCCCGTAAAATCGCCTTTTTGCTTGCGCAAAAACAGCTCTAGGCCATAAGCTTGGCCTTTGCCAGAAATAAATTGTTCTTCTACAACTTGATCGATTGTAGGCGTATAGTTTTCGGCATAATCGAGCTGCTGTCGGAGATCCTTATAATAGGCCTCTACCGAAAACTCATAGGTATTTTCTTTAAAGTTTTGGAAATAGCCCAGGGCATATTGGATGCCCCATTGCGGTTGGACCAATTCGCCAGAGGGTACCCATAAATCGGTGGGTAAGGTAGTGGCCGAATTGGCCACCAGATGCACATATTGGCGGCCGATATTGATGCCCGCTTTGATAGAAGAGCGTTCTGTGAGACTGTATTTCCCACTAATTCGGGGTTCTGGTCCATAAAAGGTTTTGACCGGCTCGAAGCGGCCATAAACCGTACTATCTAGGCTAGAAGTATAGGGACCCAACTGCTGAAAAAGTGAAAAGCGCAGGCCTGCATTGAGGGAAAGGCGATTAGAGATTTTCCAATCGTCCAGAATATAAAGTCCTGCTTCTTGAGCATACTTAATAGGGGGCGCAATATCAAAGGCCTCCTCGCCAGAAACGGCCTCGGCAATATTGGGCGTAAATTGGTGGTGGGTATAATCGCCGCCAAACTTGATATGATGCTTGGGGTTGGGATAATAATCAAAGCTCAATTTTCCGCCCCAGTCGCGGATCCCCGAATTGACAGAAAAGGAAAATTGGTCCTGTCTTCCGCCGCTGCTAAAATCATAATCATTAAAGATAAAGCTGGCATTCATAAAGAGTTTATCGCCAAAAAGGTGGTTCCAGCGAACGGTAGAAGTGGCATTTCCCCAATTGAGGCCAAACTCTAGGTCTCGGTCGGGATTATTCAATTTCAGGACATCTCGACCAAAATAGCCGCTAAGATAAATGCGGTCTCTGGGCGAAAGTCGATAATTGGCCTTTAAATTCAGGTCGTAAAAATAGTAATTGGTCCCTTCAAATGGGCTGCCTTTGAGAAAAGGTTGGGCCAAATCAAAGAGGTAAGTTCGGCGGCCAGAGACCAAAAAAGAGCCTTTATTTTTTACAATTGGGCCCTCAAAAGTCAGGCGAGAAGCCACCAAACCAATACCGCCCTCGGCCCCAAAATTTTGCTTATTGCCATCTTTCATTTGGATATCGATGACCGAAGAAAGTCGCCCGCCATAATTAGCTGGCATTCCGCCCTTAATCAGGGTAGTATTTTTGATTGCGTCGCCATTGAAGACCGAGAAAAAGCCTAGTAAATGTCCGGCATTATAGACCACCGCCTCATCGAGCAAAAGCAGATTTTGGTCCACTCCTCCCCCACGCACATAAAAGCCCGTATTGCCTTCTCCAGCGGCCAAAACGCCTGGTAAAAGCTGAATCGTCTTTAAAATATCGACCTCGCCCATCAATACCGGCAACTTTTTGATCTGCTCCATGGGCAGGTCAATTGTCCCCATCTGCGTATTATTCACATTGGCATCGCCGCGGACATCGGTCACCACTACGGCCGAATCGAGGGTAATTCCCTCTTCATTAGAGAGCGAAAAATTGATGGTCGTATCGGCTTGTAAATTTAGCAAAATGCGTTTTTCGGTATAGCCCGTATAATTTACTCGGATTTCGTATTCGCCAGCCGGCAGGCTCAGGGAATAAAATCCGTAGACATTGCTCACCACCCCGGCATTGGCCTGCGAGGCATAAACGGTGGCCGAAATCAGGTCTTCACCAGAGTTAGCATCTTGAATTTGGCCGCTAATCGTGTATTTTTGGGCCATCAGGCTGGCCATTTGCAGGCAGCAAAATAGGAGGACTAAGGGGAGTTTCATTAGCTATAGTTTTAAGTTTTTTTTGGGGCTGCCCCTTCGGGTCGGGCTGTGCACTGGCTCGCAGGTCTGCTCGGCCCTGCAGTTTTTTCGCTTCGCTTCAAAAACTTGGGTCTGCGGCTTCGCCGCCCCAGTTTCCATCCCTCAGCCAAGGCGCTTCGCGCCTTTCTAGACGCAAAAAGGACCAAAAGCATAACAGCTTTTAGCCCTTGGGGTTTTCTTTCATTAAAACAATATACCTACAGAAAGGTGGGGACGGATCAGCCATTGCTCAGTAGCAATAAGGCTATTGTTAATTTCCATCTCATAAGCGGCCTGAATAAATTGGTAGCCAAAGCCCATATGCCAGCGAATATGTCTTTTGCCCGCAAAGCGGATACCTAGCTCGGGGCGGGCATAAAGCCCTCCTTTGGCGCCAAGCATTCTCCGGCTATCGTTCCACCAACCTGCAGAAGTGGCGCTAGTGTCTAGCAAAGCCACATTATAGCCTACAGCCAAATTGTAAGTAAAGGCCCAGGGACGATTAGTCTTAAAATCTCCACGGATTTCTGCAAAAAGAGGAATATGGCTAGAGGGCATAAAGCCATTAGACATCCGCAGCATAGACAGGCCAGCGCCAAACATCAAGTTAGGGTTTTTGGCCCAACCTCCAGAAAACTGCATAAAGATGCCTACATCAGGCGAACCTGTCTCTGTAATGCTTCCAGGCAGGCCCATATTTAGAAAAAAGTAGCTGCGTTCTGTGTAGCTACTATCTCTACGATTTTCTACTCCTCGGTCATTGGCAACAAGAGAGGGCCGTTCAATCCGATCCACTTCGCTTAAAGGATAAACCAGTTTGGTCCCTCCTTCAATCTCTACTCGAATATTTCCGTTCTCCCCATAATTGATAATCTTGCAGCGCAGTTCGCTGCCGTTTTTCAAAATAACAAGATCGGGATAGCCATTGTATTCTTTAGTCGAGCGACTTTCGCTGCGGGGGGCTTTTAGCGCTCCATCTTGGGCGTAGCTATAGGTCGACAAACAAAGACAGAACAAAAAAAGGTATATAGTTCGCATAGTTAATTGGAAATAGGGGCTTAAAGAGGCTAAAAAAGCAGCAAAAACAGAGAAGTGTTTTTGCTGCTCCGAATCAAACAATTCCTTATTCTTCTACCAAAATGCTACTAATCCGTTGCAATTGGTTGGGGTTGCTAATATCATACTGATAAAAGCCGTCGGGGCCAATCACTAGGGCCAAGTCATCAAAGGGAGACGCAATGACATCATAGGCAGAGAAGCTGGCATCCTGCGCCATGAGGCTGCTACCAATAGCATAATCATCGCTGGCATCAAAGATTTTGAGCCCCTCATCTCCATCGCAAAGGTAGAGCAGATTATTTTTCAGGCTCAAGCCATGCGGATTGTGCATAGGGTGGCTAGTAATTAGCTGAGGATCGCTCAGGTTGCTCACATCTACTACATCTAGCTGGTTATTGTAGCTATCGCAAATTCCACCGCCACGCAAGGTCACATAGGCGCGGTTGCCCTCTACATAAACGGGGTCGCAGGCGGTAGCATGCTCAAAGGTTCCGGTCAGTTGAGGGGCGGCAGGATCGGCTAGGCTATAAATATACATCCCGCTATTGCTTCCGATAAAGAGGTTGTTTTCATGCGGGAAAATCGTCTCGATAGTCGCCCAACCAATATTCTGTGGTCCCTGATAGCTCGGATTATCGAGCTGGCTAATATTAAAGACTCTAAGGTTGGCTTCATCTACCGTATACAGATAATCTCCAGTAATGGTAAAACGGGCCATAGAGCCGCCCAAACCTACAGCGGTGGCGGTACGGGCATTGCTTCCGTTACTTCCATTAGAACTCCCCACCATTACAGGGCTAACTCCCTGGTCTTCTAGCTGAGGATTCCCCCAGCCGCCAGCCAAGGCATCTAGCTCGCTACAATTTACTTTTCCGGTAACTTCTTCTTTGTGGTAAGCCACCAAAGAGCGCCCCTCTGCATCCTGTCCATAAGTTGGAAAAACGTCCTGATCTCGGTCTAGCAACTGTACATTTTGCCAGTTCGAAATATCAATCGTGAGCAGGTCGGTATAATTATCCGCATAGAGAATATTGCCCTTAATGGCCATATCTAGGTTACCAATAATATTGATAAAGCCAATTTTAACGGGTGCGGCAGGATTACTATTATCAAAAACGTGAATCCCTTCTAGTTGCTCATTGATGAGCAAGAAGTTGCGATAGATATAGAGCTTGCCTGGCTTTTTGAGGGGCCGAGCGGGCAGCATCATTAGGGGCTTGCGGTAATCCTCTCCATTTAGGTAAATGGGATCATACTTAATGTAAGTCGTGGTGGTCTTACATTGGTCTTTAGTACAACTTCCGAGGCCTAAAATAAGGGCCAGCAGTCCGAGGTAAAAAAAGGATTTTAAGTACATAAGTTATCTTGTTTAGTGGGGAGATAAATTTCTCATTTAAACTTTCCTCTAAAACGCTCGTCTTCCTTAATTCGTTGGAGTACTTGCTGCTTTTTGTCGATCTCGGATGCCTTGAATTAAATCTTGGCGGCTCAGTTGTAGCATGGCGGCATAGGTTTGCACCTTTTGCGGGCCCATAATAGGAGCGGCTTCTTTAAGCAGGGCATCAACACTTTCTCTCGCTTTTTCTTCTTGGCCCAATAGCAGCAAGCTATGCGATTTCCCGGCCCAATTATCATAGTAGTAAATAATATTTTCTGGCTGTCGATACTTTTTGCCTTTGGCCAAACGGCCATCAAATAAAGCTAGACTTTTCTCATAGTACTTAAAGGCCTCTACACTATCGCCTTGCAGGTCCTTAAAAAAGCCCAAAGATTGCCAGCCTTCTGCAAATTCAGGTTCTTGAGCTAGACGCTGACGCAGGTATTTTTCGGCCTCGGCCATATGGCCTTCTTGCATTTCTAGGGCAGCCATATTGCTATACAAAAGGCCATAGCTACTATCTTGGGCCAAGGCTTGCTGATAATAATAGCGGGCCGAATCTAAATAAATTTCTCGCTGTTCTAAGTTGATTGTGGGATCGGTTTCGGCCTGTGTTTGATAGCGAATACCAAGGTCATTTAGGCGGAGCATTTCCGGACTCGCCTCATAGTTAGGGGGCAACCAGCCCTCTTCTGTATTGAGTTTAGCCGCTTCTTTGGCAGGCAAATTCTGTTGGTCTTGGCAGGCCGTTAGGCCTAAAAGGAGAAGCCCCAAACAAGATATAGATTTGAGCATTTGCATACGTTCTTTTTTTTGCAAAGCTAAATATTATCAGGAGAATAGCCAGCGGTCTTACTCTTTTTTGCGCCTCAGGCCGTACGCTACACTTAAATCCTCCTCCCTTTTCTAGATGTTTATTCGAAGCTTCTTTTTTTGGGGCCTGCCGCCTTCGGCGGCCGGGCCCTTGCAGGGCTCGCAGGTCTGCTCGGCCCTGCGGGCTTCGCCCTTGGTCTGCCGCTGCGCGGCACCCTTGCAGGCCCCTAGGCCGACGGGCCTTCGGCCCTTTGCGGCGGCTTCGCCGCCTCCTAGCCGTGGCTGCAGGTTAAAACCAGCAGCCAATTTAGGTACAGCAGAGCCAACTCCTCAGCAACAATTGGCCTGCAGCTTAAAAGCCGCAGGACCTGAAAACCTAATACCTCCTTCCCACAAACAAAGCAGGGGCTTTTAAGCCGCTGCGGCAAGAAAGACCAAGGCCCAACAAGAATGGCTGCGGCCTTTAGGCTGCAGATAACGGCAAAGCCGCCATGGCCGAAGGCCAAACGGCCTAGCGATGTGAAAGGGGGCGGCGAAGCCGCAGACCAAGGCCGTCAGGCCGCAGGGCCGAGCAGACCTGCGAGCCCTGACAACCAGCCCCTACAGGGGCGCCAGTTCGATGACCAAAGGGAATAAACGACAACAAGCCCTTTAGGGCGTCTTCGACGACCAACGGGAGTAACCGCCCGCCGAAGGCGGGAGGCCCCTCCTATTTAAACAAAAAAATGAACTTCTCTCAATAGCCCCTTAGCATCAAATATAAATAACAAATTATCCGCAAGCACCCCTTTTTGCCCTAACTTTCTATACCGAAAATCTTCTTCAAAAAGCAACTGCTCATCACTTAAAAAACGGCAGACCTTTGTGTATGAATTATTTTGGTCAGACTCCATAAAACTCATCGAGATCCTAGTTAAGACGGACTTGAAAAAAAAGAATTCAAGTCGCCCTAACTTATAAAAAGTCTTTCCTTTTTTAGCAACAGCTTTTTGTATACCCCAAAAAAGAACGAAAGCGTCCTCCTTGACATTGATAGCGTCCTTTTCTTTTGACAAAAGAACGATTTCCTCATAACTACATAAATCAAAACTACTTATCATCAACAGTTTGTAAAATTTCAATTCTAGCAAAAGTACTTAGTTTGCCAAAACACTGGCTATTCAATATACTCATTAGGCATTCCCACATCCTCATATTTTACGTACTTTTCAAACAGATGTACACCTCCTTTCCATTTATACCCATTTTTCTTTGCCATTGACAAAAAAAAGAATAACCTTTTCTCACTGTAGGGCTTATAGCATTCTTTTACCTTATACGGATATAGGCGAACAATATCAAAATAAGCCTTGGCATAATTGTTCTGTACGGCCATTAGCAGTGAAATTGAAACTCCTTTTTGAGGAGCTCTGCTGCGATTGAACAACCTTGCTATGCTATCATATTTGACTTGATTATTCTCCTTAACAGCTTTCATACCTTCATCAAATAATCTCTTGAGATCATATTCATAAACTCTAGATATATCTCTATCCCCTTGTTTATCAATAAATGATTCTTTAGCGCTTGTTTTATCATCTTTTGGTTGGGTACAACCCAAAAAAGCCATTGTTATCAAAACCAATAAAGTCCGTCTATCCATACTTTAGTTTGTTTCAGGGTCATTTCCATTAGGCTAATCATCTCAGGCGATGAACAGCAGGCGGCAAAGCCGCCATGGCCGAAGGCCAAACGGCCACAACAAGCCCTTTAGGGCGTCTTCGACGACCAAAGGGAGTAACCGCCCGCCAAAGGCGGGAGGCCCCTGCTATACATCAATATAGATGGGGTTATTCATCTGAAGATGGATTCGGCCACTAGTACAAGTAGACATCTATTTTGTTTCAATTCGAGAGAAATTGTATTTAGGATTATCTTCAAATAAAGTTAGAGAACAACGACCGTCATAACTGAACCCAAGTATACAACTACTTGACTTACAGATACCCAATTCTCTAGTCGCCGCCCAGCTATCTAAGTAAACTGTTTTTCCACGAAAATCATAAGTACCTTCGTTTAAAATCTTATTCCCCTTTCTAAGAATATAATATCCAGAAGTTTCTATCTCTAAGGTAATTTCGTCATAATAATCATTCTGATAACTTCCAACTAAACTTTTGGTTTCAAAAAGACTGCATTGGTAAAATAAACCAATGCCGAACAAGCTAATTATCAGTAGCTTAAAAAATTTCTTCATATTAATCTGTTAGTTTGCACTGCCCTTCCCCAAAATTAGAACCCTAGTTAAAAAACGGAAGAAAAAGTTGAGGGACTAATATTGAAATCTTGTTTGCGCCCTTTTTGCTGCCTAGGGACAAGCCCCTAGGCTAGCTTTTTTAGACAGCCCTCTGCGAGGGCCTTTGGATATGCACTTCTTTGCAATCACAACAGAGCAAAGCCGTAAATCATAATTTGAGGACCTTTAGGGCTGACTCCATTTATTAGCCTAGGGGGCTTGTCCCTAGGCGATGAACAGCAGGCGGCAAAGCCGCCATGGCCGAAGGCCAAACGGCCACAACAAGCCCTTTAGGGCGCAGTTCGACGACCAACGGGAGTAACCGATGTGAAAGGGGGCGGCGAAGCCGCAGACCAAGGCCGTCAGGCCGCAGGGCCGAGCAGACCTGCGAGCCCTGAAACGTAGCGCCCGCCAAAGGCGGGAGGCCCCCCAAAAAAAAACAGGCCCATAGCAAAAAACTATAGGCCCATTAAAACAATTATATCTTTGCCAAATTATTTAGCAGCGGCATAACGCTTATTTACTTCCTCCCAATTGATTACATTGAAGAAAGCTTCCACATAGTCGGGACGGCGGTTTTGGTAGTTGAGGTAGTAAGCATGCTCCCAAACATCTAGTCCAAGAATAGGCGTACCTTTGCAACCTGCAGTGTCTACATCCATTAGGGGATTATCTTGGTTAGGCGTAGAGCAAACCTCTAGTTTGCCATCTTTCACGCAAAGCCAAGCCCAACCAGAACCAAAACGAGTTTTGGCCGCAGCAGCAAATTTGTCCTTGAAAGTCTCATAGTCGCCAAAAGCAGCTTTGATAGCCTCAGCTACTTCGCCTGTAGGCTCGCCACCACCATTGGGAGACATGACCGACCAGAAAAGGCTGTGGTTGTAGAATCCACCGCCATTGTTGCGAACGCCAGCGCCAGCAGCAGAAACATTAGCGAGGATGTCCTCAATGCTTTTGCCTTCTAAGTCAGTGCCTACAATAGCAGCGTTCAATTTATTTGTGTAGCCAGCATGATGCTTTCCGTGGTGGATTTCCATGGTGCGGGCGTCAATATGTGGTTCTAGTGCGTCATGCGCATAGGGCAATTTGGGCAATTCGAAAGCCATAGTTTTCTTATTTTGTGGGTAAAGTAATTGAATGTTTCGGGCGCTTCGCCCTTTCTTGCGAAGCTATCATTTTTTATACAGAATCTAAACAAGGAGCTAGATTAAAAGTTGGCCGATATGTCCTTAGCTAGATGTTAAAGGCTAAATATCGACTAATTGTCAATAAGATAAAAAAATTATTTTTTTTCTATTTCCTTTTTTTCTGCTTTTAGCGCTTCTATCTCTGCCTCTAATCGGCTAATTTGGTCCTTACTTTTAGCCAGTTTCTGGGCCAGAATATCGGCCGCCCGCCTTTTACTGATTTTTTGAGCCCTTTTTTGCTCGTAGTCCTGAAATTGCGTGGCGATCTGAGCAAAAGCCGCCTCCTTTTTTGCCGCTCGCAGGTATCGCTCATAGGCCGCCGTCTGATCAGCCAAACGACGAGCCCCATCTATGTCATTATGCTTAAATACTTGCATCAAACTCTGGTCAATCTTGGCCGATTGGGCCAATAACTCCTGCCAAATCGCCTTGGCTCCTCCCCCTATCTGCTGGGCATTTACCCAAGTTGCTAAGGCTTTTTCCGCCTCTTTGGCCTGCTCCTCCGCCAACTCATAATCCTCCTCTTGCTGCTTGAGCTGCGCCTCTAGGGCCTGCAGTTTTAATTCCTGACTTTTAAGGGTCAATAACAGCTGCTTATAACGCAAATAATTTGCCGCCAGCTTCTTAAGCGCCACCCGCTGCCCCGATAAAGAAAAACTCCTCTGGCTCTTGGTCTCCACATAATCCCCCTCTCCCTCTTCTATAAAAAAGTTGGGCAACTCACTCAAAGGATTAAGCGGCAAAATAGAAAATGATGCCCCCCAAAGATCTTGCATATTGGCCGGCAAACGCAAGGCGGTGGGCTCCAAATCTAGCCGCCTAAGCCCCCCTTTTGGCCCTTTTAGCTCTAGGCTTTTAGGCGGCTGCTCTCCACAAAAAAGGCCTGTGGGTAGGCCATTTTCAGCTCCCACAGACCAATATAAATAGCCGCTCTGCGCTGCCGCGCCCGAAGCTGCTGTCATCAAAAAGAGGCCTAGCCCCCAACTCAAAAGTCCTTTCATACGGTTATTTCGCTATTTGCTTAAAATAAGCAAGCAGTTCCGCCTGATCCTCCGCCGATAGTTTGGCATCCCCATGGGTCCAAGTATAAGACTTTAAAGGCATTTTCCCCTTTTCCATCTCCTCTACACATTCCTCCAATTTATGCGCCTGCTTCTTGGCCTCATAACTGCCCCAAACCGAAAAATTCAAATGCTTGCGCCCATGCTTTATATGGTTGTTGATCCACTGCCCAACCGGAACCACATAAGTGTACCAAGGATATACCGTCTTATAACTGTGACAATCATAACAGGCCGCCTCCAATAAGGCTTTCTGCTTGGCCGTCGGCTGATGAATGGCCATCAAATCCGCTTGCTCATCAAATGTAGGGTTTTCCTTTTGGATTTGGAAAAATTGAGCCACTAAGAGCAAGGCCAAAAAGCCCCAAAGGCCCCTTTTTATCCACTTCTTTTTCATAAGTTTTAATTTAGACTGTTTCTAATTTGTGCAAATATAGAGGTTCTTATATTTAAGAAGCCCTTAGACCACTGTTTTTTAATAAAGTTTAATGTTTAGGGGCCTCCGCTGCGGCTTCGCCTTGCGGCGCTACGCTGCAGGGCTCGCAGGTCTGCTCGGCCCTGCGGCCTGACGGCCTTGGTCTGCGGCTTCGCCGCCCCCTTTCGCATCGCTAGGCCTGCGGCCCTTCGGGCCTGTAGGATGTATTTTGCCTAGGGGCTTGTCCCTAGCGATGGTTGGCCTAACTAGTTTACTTCCAGAGTCTGTTTAAAATTTTGTGTTTCTCCTTTTTGCTGCCTAGGGACAAGCCCCTAGGCTAGCTTTTTCAAACAGCCCTCTAAAGAGGGCCTTTGGATCATCTCTTCTCTGCTACAACTACTGAGCAAGACCTTATACATCAGCAGTTGAGGCCCTTGTCAGAGCTGACTCCATTGGATTAGCCTAGGGGCTTGTCCCTAGGCAACTATTGGCATAACTAGTTTACCGCCAAACCTAACTAGTTTACCTCCAGACCTAACTAGTTTACTTCCAGACATAACTAGTTTACCGCCTGACCTAACTAGTTTACTTCCAGACATAACTAGTTTACTTCCAGACCTAACTAGTTTACCTCCTGACCTAACTAGTTTACCTCCAGACATAACTAGTTTACCTCCAAACCTAACTAGTTTACTTCCAGACCTAACTAGTTTACCGCCAGACCTAACTAGTTTACCTCCTGACCTAACTAGTTTACCGCCAGACCTAACTAGTTTACCTCCTGACCTAACTAGTTTACTTCCAGACATAACTTTTGCCTTTTTTCATTTTGTTACGTTTTTTCAGTTTTTAACAAAACCCTAACATGTGGACTTAAAAAAAGGCGAAAAACCTAAGTTTTTCGCCTTTTGGCTAGCTACAATAGCTCTTAAAAGCCATCCCAGCCCAAGCGGATGCCCAATTGGGCCAGCAGGGCATCTCTTTGGCCCCAACCAAACTTGATAAAGGTTTGTAGAGAAAAGCTATCTACTGTGCTGCCTCGACAAAGCTCGACGATATGCAGCCATTTGGCATTACTGCCATTGACATTATGGCCCAAATACACCCATTCTTGTCCGTAGCCCAAGCTCAAAAAGCTCTTAAAGGGCGTTCTGCGGTTTTGTTTATAAGAAGAATCGAGTAGCCAATGCCCTTTTAGCATAAGAGGAGCCGCCAAAGTAGAGCGGATTTTATTTTTCTTCGGTCCAATGTCTAGACTAAAGGGATAATAACTCAGTCCCCCCTCCAAAGAAAAGAGAAAGCTTTTTCGGTTGCCTGCCCAGACGCTCATGTGTAGGCCAGGCAAAACATTGAGTACCTGCCCAATACTTTGGGGTTGGGGGCTAATCGCTTCTTGCCGTTGTTGGTCCCAGCGATAGGCACTAAACTCTAGTAAAATACTTTGTCCCCAGCCCCAAGCCCTAGGTGCCTCGCCCTCTGGCCAAAGGCTACTACTATAGGTTTTTTTTAGGGCCAAGCTATCGCTTTGGGCCAAAAGTGGGGCAGAAAAAAGGGCAAAAAAAGAAAAGAAGAGGAGGAAATATTTCATAGTTGCTAAAGCGATTTAAGGGGCAAAAAAAGGGGCGGCCCATGGCCGCCCCAATTTACACTTTATTCTAGGAAAGGCCCAATATTTTAGGGCCTTGGCTGGGCGGCGCAGCCGCCTATTGGGCAGGGGCTGGCCCCTGCCCTCTTCGGCTATCGCGAAGCGATGCCTTTTTTGGCTGAGGGATAGTAGCTGGTGGCCGAAGGCCAGACCAAAGCCCGCAGGGCTGCAGGGCCGAGCGAAGAGCGAGCCAGCGCATAGCCCGACCCAGCCGCAGGCTGGGGCAGCCCCAAATCCTCCTCCCCTTATTTATTCCGCTTAAAGGGATTTTTATTGCCAAAGGGATTTTTCAACTTATCCTGAAGAATCTTGTCGGCTGCTTCTTTGGCCGCCGTCTCAATGCTATCTCGGATGCGTTTGGCCTCTTCGGAAGAGGCGGCCTGAGCCGCCAAGCGCTCGGCCTCTTTACGGGCACGCTCCTTAGCTTCCTCGGCTAGGCGTTCGGCCTCTTTGCGGGCGCGTTCTTCGGCTTCGGCTTTGAGGCGTTCGGCCTCGGCTTTTACTTTTTCCTCGGCCTCGGCCTTGAGTTTTTCGGCCTCTTCTTTTAGGTTGTCCTTAACTTGGTCCCCCATAGATTCGCCAGATTTGCCCTCGGCACCAAGGACCTTGGGACTAAATTTGGGGTTGCTCAAATTGCCCGTAATATCTACAGCAAAGTTGATAAATGCGGCCTCTTCTACCTTGATGCCCAGCTTGCTAGCCTGACTAGCGAGGAGATTGCCAGCGGCTTGGGTGGCCCCGCCAATTGCCGAATTATCGATCATGGCTTTAGGGACCCGCATCTTGAGGTCGTAGTCCATCGTTTGGTCCAAACCATGGGCCCCACCAAAGGTCATATCAATTCCCTTTTGGGTAAAGGCAAAAGGCTCTACCATCAGTTTTCCATCCTTAATTTTAAAGAAGTTGCGGGTATTTTGAATCTCGATATTCTCCAAAGCCTTGATGCCCAATTTCTGGCTCAGGCCCTTGAGGGGGGTGCTGCCTTTAAGGACCGCATCAAAGGTTTCTAGCAAACCCTCAGAGTTGAGGCTGGCCATATCGGGATACAAATTGGGCTCTAGAATCCCGTTGAGGCTAAATTTAGAGTTAAACTTGCCCAACATGCTCTTCATGATGGGCGCAAAAGTGGCCACTAGAGGCACTCCCTCGGCAATTTTGGCAAAATCGAGTTGGGCCACATCATAGGCAAAGTTGAACTTGGGCGCTTTGGGGTCTTGGCTGTTGTATTCTCCGTTTAGGACAATGCTTCCGCCAAAGGCATTACAGCTCAAATTGGTCATTTCTACCTTCTCTTCATAGATGCGGAGGTCGCCCGCCACATTATCCAATTGATAGACATCATAGATAAACTTTTTGAAGCGGGCCTTCATGTGAAAATCAATATTGGCCGGGACCAAAATGGGTTCAAAGGCTGTTTCTGCGGTGCTAGGATCGGCTGGAGCGGGAGCCGCTTCGGGCTCTGTGGCGCTGCCGTCCTCTGTCATGAACTGATTGACATTCATGTAATTAGAGTAGATATTTAGTTCCCCTTTGAGCAACTCATTTTTAAAGAGATAGCCAAAAACATTATCGAGCTGGCCATCGGCTTTGATATCTACTTTATTGATAAGCAGCTCAAAGTTGCTCATTTTGGCTCGGCTGGGCGAGAATTTGCCCACGGCCTTCATATTTTTCATTTCATAGACATCATAAACCATTTTATCGCAGCTAAAATCTGCGGCAAAATCCCAGCGATCAAAGAGTTCATCCTGATTGATGGCCGTAGTGGTATCGGTCATATCGGTAGCGGCCATTTCCTCCTCGGAGGTAGTGCTGGTATCGCCCATTAGCTCATTAAGATCAAGCAGACGAGAAGTCACTTTGAGCTTTCCGGTCATAATTTTATCGCCAGAAAAATAAGTGAGTAGGTTGTCTAATTTTCCTTGGGCCTGAACATCACTTTTGCCCATTGTCAGGTCAAAGGCTTGGAGGTCCACATCATTGGGGCTAAAGAGCATCAGCATCTTTTTGATGCGGATATCGGGCATGCCTTCCATCAGGTAAATCATATTTTCGATGCCTAATTTTCCTTGCATATCGACCTTCTCATATTTTTGTTCGGTCACATAAGACATGCGGGTATTGGCCTTAAGTTGGGCCTCGATGAGGCCGGCCATGCTGCTGCCTTCCATGGGAAAAGCCTTAGAGAGTTCGGCCAGATTGATTTTGCCTTCTACTGCGCTCTTAATATCGGGGTCGCTCATAGGCGTTTTGAGGAAAAGCGAGGCGGAAAAGGGATTTTGGCCCAATTTGAAGGCGAATTGCTTCAAGTCTACGGTCAATTTATCCAAATCTGAAGAAGGGCTATTGATTTTGAGGTCTACGCCAATATCGCTCACGCCCATGGGCAAATCGGGATATTGAAAGGTCCCATTAGCGGCTTTTAGGGCCATATTAAAGGCGGGATAACTCTTTTCGTTGAAAGTACCGTTTACCGCTCCGCTCAGACTAAAATCGCCAGAAGTTTTTACGCTTTCAAAACCCTCGATATAGGCGGCGGGCACCATAGAGAGTAGGCTTGCAAAATTATTATTGGGAGCCGAAAACTTAAGTTCCTTAAAAATAATATCGTCGCCTTTCATGAGTACGGCCCCTTCTGCGCCCAACTTTAGGGCATTAAGTTGAAGTTGGTTATCGAGTAGCGTAAAGCTCATTTCGTCTTCCTTCATGCCCACGCCAATATTGATTTCGGCATCAACCACCGCTTTATTGAGGTAGCTCACCCCATCATAATTGAGTTGGAGCGACTGCATTTGGGTGCTGGTATAAAAATCAAATTGTTCTAGGCTCATATCGCCAGAACCCTTATGATTAAGGCCTTTGATTTGCAAAAAGGCGGCATTGGGGGCATCATCATAAGTCATTTCGCCCTCAATAATTTGGTAAGAGCGGAGCGCAAACTGAAAATCGCTGCTTTCGCTACTGCTCGTTTCTTCTTCGGCGGTGGCGCTGCTATCCGTTTTCATGATATCATAATTGGCCTTTCCGTTTTTGAGGACCTTCACATAGAACTTGGGTTCTTCAAAAACCAAGGAGTTCACGGCATAATTGCCCGAAATCACTTGGAAGAGGTTGAGGCGCAGGCTAATGCGTTTGACATCGGCTAGTTTGAGGCCATCAAATTCCTCTTGGCCCGTCACTTTGAGGCCCTTAAGATCAAAGGCAAAATTGGGAAAGGTCCAGAGGAGAGAAAGCTCGGTCCCTTCAAAATCTAGGGTCGCATTGAGTTGTTCATTGGCTGCTTCCTTGACCAATTTTTCGATATCCTCTTTAAAAATCATGGGCAGCGTAATGGCTGCAACTACAAAGATGACGAGAAAGCTAAGCAATCCAATCAGAGAATACTTTATCCATTTTTTCATACAGTGAGTTTTTTTTTAAAGGTAAAAATTAGGATCTAAAGCAGGGGCTTTAAATTCATTTTTTTTTGGGGCTGCCCCTTCGCTGCGCTCGGGTCGGGCTGTGCCGCAGCTCGCAGGTTTGCTCGGCCCTGCAGGCTTTTTCGCTTTGCTTCAAAAGCCTTGGGTCTGCCGCCTTTGGCGGCCCTGCTATCCATCCCTCAGCCGGTCGTCGCTTCGCTCCTCGGCGGCGGCTTCGCCGCCTTATTTGGACCAAAAAATGCGGGTCGTTGGGTTTCATTTGAGCTAGAAAGCTTGTCTGCCTGCTATTTTTTTCTGTACTTTGCCAAGGGTCAGTTTGGCCCAGCGCTGCGCAGCCGTGGCCCGCAGGGCCAGACCCAGCGGGCGAAGCCCGCGCAGGGCCGAGCAGACCTGCGAGCGGCGCAGCATAGCGGCGGCCGACCTAGCCAAAGGCTAGCCGGCCGCGGGCCCCAAAAACAAAAAATAAGATGTTTAAAGTCCTTATCTATAGTAGTTGTTTGTTTCTTTTGTTGGCTTGTTATCGGCCATTAGAGACCGAGACGCCCATTTTGGGAGAGCAAGAAATCATTCCTTTTTTGGTGGACCTTCATTTGGCGGAGGCCAAGCTAGCGGAATATAATAGTTTGACTATTTTGGCCAAAGATAGTTTAGCGGCTGAGCAATATGCCACTCTCTTTCAGATTCACCAGATTTCCCCCACTGATTTTCAGCAAAGCATGCAGGCCTATATGGGCAATCCCGAGGCGTTGCAGCAGCTCTATGAAAAAGTAGTAGAGGCCCTATTGGCGCATGAGTTGAAACATAGTGAACGGACTAAGAAAGGTAAAAAAAGCTCGGCGACAGAAGCCATAAAACGAATAGAGCAAGTTCGGGACAGCAGTAAAAAAGAAAACTAAGGGGGCTTAAACTCTTTTTGGGGCTGGGCTGTTAAGATATTGTCTAAATAAACAGCCAAATTCAGAAAAAAGCCTTAGCTTTGTTGGCTATAAACTACATTGAATTCTATGTCTACAGAAAAAAATACCCCTCAGATGGAAAACCCAATTGTATTGACGGATGGGGCCGTAAAACAGCTCCTTAGAATTAAGGAAAACGAGAACATTGCCGAGGGCCATGGTTTGCGCGTGGGCGTGAAGGGTGGCGGTTGTGCTGGTTTCTCTTATATTTTGGGCTTTGATGAAAAAGGCGCCGATGATGATGAATTTGTGATAAATGGCATTACGGTATTTATGGACCGGGCCCATGCGATTTACCTCCTCGGCATTGAGATTGATTTTCAGGACGGCCTCAGTAACCGAGGATTTACCTTTAACAACCCCAATGCGGAAGAAACCTGTGGTTGTGGCACCTCTTTTTCGGCTTAAGATAAAGACAAGTTAAAAAAGTGAAAAGGACTAGCAAAATTGCTAGTCCTTTTTTGTTTTGGGCCAATCAGATTATTCTTTTGGAATTGACTTAATGACTTTGGCGGGGCAGCCCGCCACCACCACATAATCGGGAACATCTTTGGTTACTACTGCGCCGGCGGCAACGATAGAATATTGCCCCACTGTTACTCCAGCTAAAATGCAGGCATTGGCGCCAATCCAAGCATTTTTTTTAATGTGAATGGGAGCCGTTTTCATACTTTGTCTTTGCCTGGGGGCTATAGGGTGGCCCTCAGAGCTAAGGCAAACATTTGGTCCGATCATGACCTCATTATCAATGCGGATACCGCCCAGATCTAGGAAAGAACAATTGTGATTGATAAAAACCCCTTCGCCCAACTGGATGTTTCCTCCATAGTTCGTATGAAAAGGAGTAAAAACGCAGCTATTCTCGGCCATTTTTTGGCCCGTGATTTTTTCCCAGAGTTCTTGGATTTCCTCATCTTTGGTGGCTCGATTCATTTTGCGAATAAGTTGGCGTTTTTCTTTGCAGACATGACCTAGCTCAGCAAAACCTGCATCCGAATGTAGAATTATTTCTCCGCTTTTAAGCCGATCTAAAATAGTTTTATTCTTCATTAGACTACCTTTGTATTTGATAATAGGACAAAGATAGTTAGGCTTTCGATCAGCAAACAATGCTTTTCAAAGTAATACTTAATATATAGGGCCTTTGGTCCAAATAAATCAGATGATGACCATAATGAAAAACTTAGTCGTTTACTTTTTTTTGGCCTTGGGCCTTATTGCTTGTCAAACAGCTCCTAGAGCGGTCCAAAAAGGAGCCGAATATTTTAATCTACCCGCTTATTTTAAGGCAGAAGCCCAACGCTTGAAAGAAGAAGCGCCAGCTTACCAAAAAGTAATTTGGGCCAAGGGAGAAATAGATAGTATATCTGGAGAAACCCTAGATTGGGAAAAAGAGCTGGCCATTTTTGGTCGAGAGCAGCTACATGAGCCAGCGGTGCGAGAAGATTACCAAAGAGATAGTATTACTTTAGAAAATGGCTATGAGATTCGCTATCAAAGTTTGATAGAAAAGCGTAATTTACAGCGTTTAGTCCTTGAATATGGTCCAAAAAAGGAGTTGCAAAGCCTGCAGTTGAGTCTCCGTCAAAACAATACGGTATATGCTGGCCAAAGCGAGCTAAGGTATTGGCCCAAAAAGGGCTATCAGTTACATAAGGACCAAAAAGTAGTTGCTTTTGATTCGGCCCAATATCGCCTTCACCTCCATTTTCTGGCCCATTAAGTTTTTCTGTTTATGTTTCCCTTATTTCGGCAGCCCTCGGCTTTGCGCGAATCGCTTTCTTATCAGCTTGGGTTTAGTCTCTTTTTGGGGCTAGTGGTCACTCTTGTGGTCCATAGCCAAATGCCCGATAGTCCGGTTTCGGCTTATCGGGAGTGGGCGGATGCTGCCATTTGTGGACTTACGGCTATTTTGGTCTTTAGTGGGCAGCTCAGCATTTTGCCTTATTTGTTTGGCAGTTGGTTTAGTCCGGACCGTTGGACCATTGGCCGAGATTTACTGTTTAGTAGCTGGGTGTTTTTTGTGGTGGGGGTCGTCAATTCGCTAATGCTGGTTTATTTGGGCTGGATGCAGTTTCAGTGGTCTGGCTTTTTTTGGCAGCAGTTTTTACAATTGGCTTGGGGCCTCCCTCCTATTAGTTTGATGGTGGTTTGGCGCAATCAGAAGTATGCGGCCTTAAATATGGCTTGGTCCAAACAGATTGAAGAAAAAATTGAGGAGCGGGGCAGTTTGGCCCTAGGCCCCGGCCCCGAACTGCTGCGCTTGCAAGCGGCCCAAAGACCTTTGGGTTTGCCCGCTCCCCAAAAACGAGAAGGGCCCAAGTTGTTGGTTTATCATCAGGGAGCGGCCAAGAGCATTTTTTTAGAAGATATTTTGGCGCTTTATAGCCAAAAGGGAGAATTGGAGATTTATTGGGCCGAAGCGGGACAACTGGCTTACATAAAAGTGCAAATGCGGCTAAAAGACACTCAAGAAGCCCTGGCCCAACAAACTATTTTGCATCGGGTGCACCGTTTTTATTGGGCCAATTTGGCCCGAGTAACCGCCACCGAAAGTAATGCAAGGCATATTTTACTCTCTTTGCCGCAGTTGCCACAAGCTATTCCCGTTTCTAAAACTTATAGAAAAGCCGTACAAGATTATTTTGAGATGGATTAGCCCTGGCCATTAAAGGGCCGAAGGCCCGCCGGCTGAGGGATGGATAGCAGTGGCCGAAGGCCAGACCGAGCAAAAAACTTGTTTTTTTGCGCAGGGCCGAGCAGACCTGCGAGCTGCGACACAGCCCGACCCGAGCAAAGCGAGGGGCAGCCCCAAAAACAACCCCTAATCTTTACAAGCATTCATTTTTTTGCTTATCATTTCTTGGCGTTCTGGCGCCAAACTCATGGCTTTTTTATAGATTTTTTTAGCCCCCTTGCATTTTCCCTGGGCCGCTAAGTTTTCGGCTTGAATAACGCAAGCTTCCCAGTCTTCGGGCAAAATTTTGTACATAATATTGCTGAGCGGGCCACTAGCCGCATAATTTTTTTGGCCATAATGGTAGCGCTCCAACCAATAAATATCGAGCAAATCCTCTTGGTTATCGTCCTTTTTGTTTTTCCAATACCCTTTTTCTAGGTTTTTGAAGTCGCCCGCCTCAATTTTTTCGGCCAAATCATAGGCTAAATTTCGCTGCGGTTCCTCCAATTCCATTTTTGGATAAATGTAGGCCAGCGCAATATCATCGGCCAATTGTAGGGAGTTGCTCAGCAGCACTACGCCCTTGCCGTTGGTTTTATTATAGGCCATGATGCTAGAATAACTGCCCGTGAGGCCCGTATGCATGAGGATTTCGGTCTCTTTATCGGGTCGATAAATAAACCAACCGCCTTTGTAATAAAGTTTTCCTTGGCCCAAATCATCCAGGCCAGTAGGAATCGCATCCTCCACCCAGCCGGGCTGAAATAAAATATTATGTTCAATTTGGTAGTTCAAAAAAGTGGCTAAATCTTCGGTCGAACTCCAAAGTCCAGCCGCATAGCGACTAGGACCAGAAAACTCCCAATTTGCGCTCGGCACGCCCAAATTTCGAGGCGCTACGGCTTCGGCAGTGGGACCAAAATGCGTATTTTTCAGCTTGGCTTTTTTAAAAAGCGATTGCAAGAGTTGCTCATAGCTTTGCGCTGTTTGCTGCTCTATAATTTGGCCCAAAATCATATAACTCCAGTTAGAATAGGCCCATTGCCCCATTTCATAGGGCTCCCAATCCCTCAATTCCTGCCACATTTTTTTTTCGCTATAATCTTGATAGGGGTTGGCCCAATTGGCCGGCGAAAAATTAGGCGATAAACGAGGGATGCCCGCCTGATGCTGCAGTAAATCTAAGGGCCGAATTTCTTCCAAATATTGATTATCGACCTTCGGAAGCAGCTCCGATAAAGGCTGCCGAAGTTTTTTGCCCAATAGATGTAAAGCCAATTCTGCCGTGAAGGTTTTGCTCAACGAACCAATTTCGTACTGGCTTTTTTCCGTGATTTCAGGGCCGCCAAAGTTCCGATAAGCAAGCGGCCCCTCAGGATATATTAAAGCGACAGAAATGGCCGGATTGATTTTTTCTTGCTGCCGTCTCCGCATTTCTGCCTCTAAAATGGCTTCTGCTTGCGCCCAAATTGAGCCCGACAAGCCCATGAACAAGAGTAATACACTGAGTTTTTGCATAATCTATTCGTTTTTGTACCCTATGAAGCTAGCTTATTTTTTTGGCCCAAGAAAAAATAAAATAAAAAAAGCCAACTCTTAAAAGGAGTTGGCTTTTTTGCTGGGCTAGAAAAATTTGACTTAGATATAGTCGTAAATTTGTTCTACCGTTACATTTTCGGCTGGAATTTTCGTGACTTCTGAAACCACTCGGTCTTTTCCATCTTCAATTCTTAGCAAGTCAGAAAATAGCTCGCCTTCTACATATTCTTTTTGTGTAAAGCGAACGGCAACTTCTTCCGCATTATATTCTTGTGTCAACTCAATTTTGCTATCGGTCAACAAATATTCTACTTCATTATAAATCAGTTGGCCTTTTTCATTGTATTTGGGTTGCTGAACATCCGCCATTTGTAGGTCGGGCGCCTCCCCTTCTTCTTCCAACATCACATAATGCGCTACTTTTTTGGGCAAGTTGCTGCCTTCAGCATACTCAAAACGATGTTCGCCTTCCAACTCATCGCCAAAAAGCTCAGTAATTTTAAGCAAACGCTCGCCTTCCCAGTCCAAAAGGACATAGCTGGTCGGCTCATCAGAAGGAAAAACTTCTTGCACCACTTTAACGAGTTGGCCCGCCTCATTATAAAAATAGCTGTCGGTATCTTTGCCACCTTCTTGCAGATCAGAAAAAACAGACTGCACAATTTGGCCTTCTTCGTTATAAGTAATCAACCAATGGCCAGCTTCTTCGCCCTCCTGCACATTAAGCACCTCATGTTGGTTGGCCGCGGGATAATTATGCTGATATTCTTCCATCAGTTCATTATCTGGACCAAAATGACGCACCAGTTTGCTGCGGCCTTCTTCATCATAAAGCACTTCTTCGCTCAAAAACTCAATTTCTTGCTCCGCTCGCTGCATCCGCGTTTTTACCTGCAGTTTTTTTGCATTTTGTTTCGGATTCTTGGGCATCAAGTCAATAGAACTAAATTCTTGCACCAAATAATTGGGATTCTTTTTTTCGCTGCTCATTTTCTAATATTAAAGATGATGATGATTTTTTTTGGGGCTGCCCCTCGCTATGCTCGGGTCGGGCTGTTTCGCAGCTCGCTACTCGCTCGGCCCTGCAGTTTTTTCGCTTCGCTCAAAAACTTTGGTCTGGCCTACGGCCACTGCTGTCCATCCCTCAGCCAAGGCTCGCTTCGCTCGCCTTCTGCTGTATAAGGCGCAAAGGTAAAATAAGTCTTCTTATTTCTTTGTTTTTTCAACTAACAACTTGCTCAACTTCTCAGCTCCCTGTTCGTTTAAATGATCTCCATCGTAAAAATCACTGTCCTCAAACTCTTCAGCCTTCAAAAAATCGTAATATTTACAATGCTTGCAACTACTTGTAATTTCACCTATTACATTATAAACTCTACTCAGTTGCTTAGGGTCTAATTCTTCTGTATAATAGGAGCTGGCCGCTGCTGTAAAAAAAATAATCTCGATGCCAAGTTCGTCGCAATATTCTACAACTGCTTCTAATTGATCTTTGTTAATTACATTAGACAAGGATAAACTATCAAGAGATAAGGTGTGTGATTTTGCAGCATAAACCCCTGTTTTTTTTAAATCTTTATTTATAGCTGTAGGACCTTCTATAAGTCCTCCTAAGGAATCAACAGTACTAAAACTTTTTTTAAAATCAAATAATTTTGGAAAAGCTACTTTTAAAGGTGTATTCAATATTTCAAAATAGTACTGCCACCTTATAGGCCTAAAACCATAGTAAATTGTATAATTCTTACTCCAAGAGTAACTTACATCCGAAAAAGAAGAATAAGAAATATTCCAGTAAATTTTTTTTAACTGCTTAAATTTTCCTTTCTTTTTTTTCAAAAATCATACAGTCATAATATAAGTTCTGGGAGTAGTATGCCATACTATAACTATTATCTCCTAAAAGAGCTGGACGTATACCATTAAAAGCATGTGAACTTCCTAAAACTAAATTTTCTAAGGTCTCTTCTTTTTCTTCCAAACCTTTCCATTTAGTTTTATAATCATTCGGTAATGATCTCAAGGCTATTTCTAAGCCGACCATAAGAAGTAGAATAGGAGTAATAAAAATAATTAGCTTAAGTAAAAACCTGTTCATAGCCTTAAAATTGAAAGTAAATAAAGTCTTGCTCTTTACCAGAAAAATAGAAAATCATAAATATTAAACCATAATAAAACAGATAGCGAAATAACGAGGGCCAAGGATCCAAAATCTTTTCTATAGCATACTGTTCTCTACGCCCAAGCCACTCTATAGAAAAGAAAAAGATGAGAAGGAGAAAAATCATTTTGGGTAAAATATTTTGGCCTGTATTTTCTTCTATGAAATAAGGCATCTCCAATAATGAATAATCAAAAATAGATTGTATGTAATGAATAGCCGCAGGCATATTTTCGGCCCGAAAAAATATCCAGGCAAAAACGGTAAGACTAAAGGTAAGCGCTAGAGCAAAAAGCTCTCTAATAGAGGGCAAAAAACGATTCTCCGCTACTACGTTTAGATTTTTTCTATTTTGTCCTCTCAATAAAAGCGGTAAAAAGTAAATCGCATTTAAAGCCCCCCACACAATAAAGGTCCAGTTGGCGCCATGCCAAAAGCCGCTGATCAGAAAAATAGCAAAGGTATTTCTAATTTTCATCCATTTTCCTCCTCGACTTCCACCAAGCGGAATATATACATAATCCCGAAACCAAGTGGATAAGGAGATATGCCACCTCCGCCAAAATTCAGCTATATCTCTAGAGAAATATGGGAAAGCAAAGTTTTGCATCAACTTAAACCCAAATAAACGAGCCGTTCCTATCGCAATATCCGAATAGCCCGAGAAATCTCCATAAATTTGCATGGAAAAGAAAAATGCTCCTAATACTAAACTACTTGCAGGTAAAATATCTGGCGAATTAAAAGCTGAATTCGCTAATTCAGCACAGTTATCAGCAATCACCATCTTTTTAAATAATCCCCAAAGGATTTGCCGCAAACCATTGATCGCATTCGCATAGTCAAATGTTCGTCTTTTATAAAATTGTGGCAATAATTGAGTCGCACGTTCAATTGGTCCCGCTACCAATTGAGGGAAAAAACTGACAAAAGCTCCAAAAGCTATAAAATCAGTTGTCGGCTTTAGTTGCTTCCTATACACATCTATGGTGTAGCTCATTGTCTGAAAAGTATAGAAACTAATCCCTACAGGTAAAATTAAGTTGAGACTACTAACCTTCAATTGCCAACCCAAAAAAGCAAAAGCCTCTACAAAGTTTTCTATGAAAAAATTATAATACTTAAAAACCCCCAGTAGCCCTAAATTCACAGCCAAACTAGTAAACAGCAGTAACTTACGCTTTATTTTTTGCTCCGTTTTTTCTATGCCCAAAGCAACAGTGTAATCGACTACCGTACTGAAAATAATGAGCAGTAAAAATTTCCAGTCCCAGGAACCATAAAAAATATAGCTCCCTATGAGAACAACTAAATTTTGTATCCTCAGTGAGCATTTATTCGCTAACCAATAAATAGCAAACATAAGGGGAAGGAAAATAGCAAAGTCTATAGAGTTGAATAACATTGAATAAATATTAATTTCCTAGGTGTTTATAACAAGATTTTTAGGCTATAGCGAAAATAACTGCTATAGTTTATAGAGCCCACAAAAGAAATAAAAATAAGGACTATCCTATACATTTTTTACTTTTAAGAAGTTCTTAAACAATTTGCAATTCGCTGCGGCCTTCTCCTTTTTTCTGCAATTGAATTTGGCAGGGAATTCTTTCCTTGAGCAATTCTAAATGAGAAATTAAGCCGATGCGTTTGCCTTCATGCTCCAAACGCTCCAATAATTGCAAGGCAAATCCCAATGTTTCTTGATCTAAGGTGGCAAAACCTTCATCGATAAATAAAGATTGCATTTGTTGTTTGGCCGATAAATTAGAGAGGGCCAAAGCCAGCGCCAAGCTGCACAAAAAAGTTTCTCCACCAGAAAGTGTAGAGAGTGGCCGCTTAGATCCAGCCTGAAAAGCATCAATGACGTTAATATTTAAGCTGTCGTAGCTTTCTTTTTCCAATTCGTAGCGATTTTGCGCAAAACTTCTCAAATGTTGGTTGGCATAATAGAGTAGTCGCTCCAAAGAGATCGCATTGGCAATATCTCTAAACTTTTTCCCGTCGGCGCTACCAATTTCATTTTTAAGTAAAATCCAGCGGTCGGTTTCTTTTTCTTGTTTTTTATGGGCCAACTGTATGCGCTTCACTTTTTTCTCCTGCTCTTTTTGTCGGTCCAATCGCTCTAAGGTACGCCCAATTTCGGCTTGTTCTTCCTTTGTTATTTTTTGCAACCGCTCTTTTTCGGCCAAATAATCGGCTAAGGGGGCCAAATTGGGCCAATTTTCGGCTATATTTTTTGCCTGTAGCTCTAACTGCTCTGCTCGATCATCTAAACGCAATTTTTCTTGGGCCGCTTTTTCCTTGGCCTCGGCAATAGCTGCGGCTTTTTTAGCGGGCAAAAGCGCCTGCGATAATTTTTCTAGGTTTTCAAACCCTAACTGCCCAGCCAAATCGGCTAATTTCAAACGCAATTCGGCTTCCTCTTTTTCATTGCCCTGCAATTGCTGCCCCAACTGCCGCAAGCCTCCTTTTAAAGCCTCTTTTTCGCTTTGTAGCTGGGCCAATAAAGTTTGTGCTTTTTTCTCCGATTTTCTTAATTGGGCCAATTGCTCGACAAATTTTTTGCGGGCTTTTTCTACCTGCAAATCGCCAAACTGCTCTTTTCGCTGCTTTTCCAACTGCAATAAGGCCGCTTTTTCAGCCAATTGCTTTTCTTTTTGTTCCTCTCCCTCTTTTTGGCAACGCTGCAAATCTTTGCTCGATTTTTCCCAATTTACCGCCATAATGGCCAGTTCTTGTTGCAACTTTTGCGCTTGCTCCAATAAAGCCTGATAATTTTTGTAGTCGCTTTTTAAAACCGCAATTTCTTGCTTGAGCTGTTTAGAGCTCGACAATTCCCTGCCCAATTGGGCCAAAGCCGATTGCGCCTGCTGCAATATTTTTTGGTCCTGCTCTAGTTTTTCTGCCAGTTCAGCCCCCAATTGCGCCAAGCTTTCGAGCATTTTTTCTTTTTGCTGCTCTTTTTCTGCATAATTATTTTTTGTGGCCTTCTTTTTTTCGGCCAAAATGGCCCACTTATGCTGAATGTCCACTAATAATTTGAGTTGCTTTGTTTTTTGCGCTTGCTCTTCGCCAAAAAGTTGATAAAGTGCCTGCAATTCTGCAAGCTCTAAGGTTTTTAAGTTTTTTTCGGACCAATTCAATTGAGGCAGGGCATCTAGTTTGGCCCACAATTGCTCTACCGATTGATTCAGGCTTTCTTTTTCCTGCTCCAATCGCTTTAAACGATCAGCTAAAACAGAACTTTTTTGTTCCAATTTGCTCTGCGCCGATTGAATTTCTTGCTGTTTTGCTTTTAAATCGGCCAGACGCTCTTGTTCGGCCTGCAATTCTTTTTGCTTGCCTTCTTGGTCAAAGGCTTCATGCGCATGCGGATGTTCCGTAGATCCACAAAGTGCACAGGCTTTTCCCTCTTCTAAATATTGGCGATACTGGGCCGCCCCCATTTGTTGCTTGAGCAATTCACAAAGGCGCTCTTGAGAAGCAATATGTTTTTGCAGATCGGTCAAACGCTCTTTGTTTCTGGCCTCATTTTCTTGCAGGGGCTGTAATTCTTCTTCATTTTTTGTTTTCTCGGCCAAAGTTTTGGCCAGTTGCTCTTCCGCTTGCTGAATCCCCTTGCGCAAATCGATATGTTCTTGCCAAGGCCCTTGAATTTCTTGGGCTTGGGCCAAATCTTTTTCCAAAAGCGTCTTTTTGGGAAGCAGCTCCGCTAAACTTAGTTCTTCTTTGGCCAAAGCTTCCGAAAGGGCTTGCTCTTCCTTAGCTTCTTCGGCTAATTTATTTTTAAGTTGTTCTAATTGTTGCTCTAGCTCTTTTTTGGCCTTTTTTTGCTTTTTTTCTTCGGCTCGCTGCGCATTTCCGGCCTTATGCAATTGCTCAATTTCTTGGGCCAAGGCCTGCAATTGTTCAATAATTTCTGGACTATCGGCTAGGGCGGCCTGTTCTTTTTGGGCCAAGGCTACCGCAGCCGCTTTTTGCTCGCTTTTTTCTTTTTGCTTGGCCAATTGGTCCTGTTCGGCAGCTTGTTTTTTTTCTTGGGCCAATATTTTTTCTAGGGCTGCTTCTGTTTCGGCCAATTTTTTTTGCGCAAATTTAATTTCCTGATCCAAGCGTTCACAGGCCTGCCATTGCGCCTGCAAATCATTTTCTTGGGCCTCTTCTTGGGCTAGTTTTTGGGCCAGCTCTTTTAAGATAGTAGCTTCTTTGGCCAAAGCATTTTCTTTTTCGGCCAATTGCTCTTCATCTTTTCTTTGCTGCACCAAAAGCGCCTTAATTTCTGTCTCCAACTGGCTTAGGCGCTTCAATTCGCCCCCAGCTTTTTCGGCCTTTTGGTGTTGGGCCAATAAAAAATGTTCTGGCTCTTGGGCTGCCCAATTTTTGGCCCAAGCTGCTTTTTGTTGCTGCAATTCGAGCAAGGCAGTTTCGCACTCTTTTTTTTGCTCAGCCAATTTAATTTGCCCCTCTAGTTCCTTTACTTTTTGCTGTCGCTCTTCTGCTTCGGCCTTTTTTTGGACCAAAGCCGTTTCTAGGGCCAATAATTCTTCTGCCGATAATAAATCAACGGCCTGCAATTGCTTTTCTAATGCTTCTAGCTTTTCTTTTTCCTCTTTTGCTTTTTGAAATGCGGCTTTAGAAATTTCGCTATACTGCTCTGCCGAGGTAATCCGAGCCAAAATATCTGAGCGATTTTCTTTGTCGCGCAAAAAGGCAATAAAATCGCCTTGGGCCAAAAGCACCGAGCGACAAAAGCCTTCAAAACCCAATCCATCTAAAAGTTCTCCTATTTTTTTATGGAATTCTCTTTTTTTAGTGGCTAAAATGGGCTGTTTTTTTTCCGAAATAATTTGCACCAATCGTTGCTTGGGCAGCTCTAATTTTCCGTTTCTATTGATGCGCACTGTCCACTCCGCTCTATAAACTCCGCCCTTGGCCGAAAACTCTAAGGCCGAAAAAGCATTTTTTTGGCCTTTAGAAATCATATTGCTTTCTTTTCCGTGGTCGCTTCCTTGCGTGCCACTAAAACGGGCGGCTTTTCCATAAAGCGCCAAAGTCATGGCATCTAATAAAGTTGTTTTTCCAGAGCCTGTTGGTCCAGCAATTAAAAAAAGACTGTGCTCTTTTAAAGGCGCCGCTTCAAAATCAATGCAAATGGGCTCTTCTGCTTGTAAAGAGTTAATATTTTGGATATAGAGTTTTAGGATCTTCATGTACAACTTGGCTAAATAAAATAGAATGTTCCAAGTTACGGACTTTCACTTGTGCAGAAAAACTGTAGCGCTATTAAAAGGCTTTGTTTTTTTGAAGTTTTTTTTGGGGCTGCCCCTGCGCTTCGCTTGGGTCGGGCTATGTCGCAGCTCGCTGTTCGCTCGGCCCTGCGTTTTTTTTCGCTGCGCTCAAAAAAACTGGGTCTGGCCTGACGGCCACTGCTATCTATCCCTCAGCCGTTTGGCCTTCGGCCATAGCTGTAGGTTAAAACCCACAGCCATACAACAAAGCCATTTTACATCTATAGTGCGGGGAGGATTAAAATCCTCCGCCGCTTTGAACAAGGGCCATTTTTTTTCTTCGGCGGTTGGAGAAGATTATTTTTCTTTAGTATTTCTAGACCAGTGGGTTAAAACCCACAGCAAAAAGGGAGAACGTTCTACATCCAAAAAAATGAGCCGATGGTTGAAACCCTTGGCTCCTAAAAAATTAAACTAAAAACCGTTTCTTTTTTCGGGGCGGTTATTTTTTTCTATTGTTTTTTTATGGAGGTTTTTAAACCTCCATTTAAAATGAAATGCCTTTTTGTTGCCTGGCTGTAGGTTTCAACCTACAGACCACCACAGTTTTTTACCACAGAAAAAAATTCATTGTTTTTTGGCCCAGTTGCTAATTGAAAGCCGCTAATTGAAAGGGGGATTGAAGGCCAAAGAAAAAAGTTTAGAGAAAAAATACAGATGAGCGGCCTAGCGATGTGCAGCAGTGCGGCAAAGCCGCAGACCCAGCAAAAAACTTGTTTTTTTGCGCAGGGCCGAGCGAACAGCGAGCTGCGGAACGTAGCGCCGCAAGGCGAAGCCGAAGCGGAGGCCCCAAAAAAATAGCGAGCTGCGACAACAAGAACTTCAGTTCGCAGTTCGACGACCGAAGGGAGTAAACGTAGCGCCGCAAGGCGAAGCCGAAGCGACAACAAAGACTTTAGTCTGCAGTTCGACGACTGAAAGGAGTAACGCCCCAAAAAAATCGCATTAAAAAATGAAGCGTCTTGAAATAGAAAAGCATTTAGTGTTAAAAAAATGAGCCGATGGTTGAAACCATCGGCTCATTTTCAGCTAGCTGTTTGGAGCTGGCCACTTTTATTAAAGGCGTTTAAATTCTTGAAAAAAATGGCTAATTCTGGCGCGAACAGAATTTGGGAGATAAGGCGCAATAAACAGATCAAAATAATGATAGATATAAATATGGTAGAGGGAATGTGCCTTATTTTTATGCGTATTTTCTCTAATTTCTTTGAAAATAGATTTTAATGCGCCTTTCAGCTCAGCTTGGTCGCGACTTGAGATGTAATCATGAATTGCTGCACTAATCTTTGATGCATATTTTTCCCTAATTTCAATTCGCTCTCTTCTTAAATCTGTTCGATTTAGGTTACAAATTTTTATTGTCTCTTTTCCCTCCTCTGTGCGCCCGACAATAGAGCCATTCTTCAAAAATTTGAAATGACGTTCTGGTTCTGTTTCAACTTCGGGGTTAATGAGCAATGGTTGCTCTTGCTGTTGTAACCAGATTAAATTATAAGGCTCAAAAGGATCTAGTCCTTTAGTATTCGTATGGCTATCTACTCTAGATATTTCTGTCCATCCTTTCAACGGAAATTTATTCCTTTTTGCATTATTACATTTTGAACAGAGGGGAATCAAATTAGACCAGCTATAAGCTAACCAATAATATCCGGGTTGATTATATTCTCGCTCGGATTTATTATTTCTTGTTTTTTTAGGTCGGTAATGATCTACTTGTAATTCCAATCCTCTTTTTCGCTCACAAATTGCACATTTCCCGGCATAAATAGTATGTAGCGCTTCTATTGTTGTATCCCGGTAACAACTGCTCTTCACTTCATGATTATGCTTTTCTATTAGTAGCTTAGCTTTTAAATCATTCCATTTAGGATCGACAAGCAAAACAGGCTCAGCATCAAATTTTTTATTTCTGTGCACCATAGCTAGTCTTCATTTGAAAATAAATCCTTAGGGAAAATATCTACGCTTACATTCTTTAGCCTTTCCTCAATTTCTTTATTTTTTTGGACGGTTTCATAGTCGTCTTCTACATAAATCTGCTCTAATTCTTCATTGCTTTTGCCTTCAAAAAAGTCAAAATCAAAAATGTCGGAGTCTAAGACAATATTAGGAGTCAATTTATGTATTTCTTTTTCTAGCTGGCTTAACCGCTCTACCCAAATGCCTTTTTCTGCCGTTCTGTTTACTTTGAGAAAAACCGATCCTTCGGGAGCGCCCAATAAAGGAATTGGGCTATGCGTAGACGCAATAAATTGGATCTTTGGAAAAAGATCGGTCAATAATTGTGGGATTTTTTGTTGCCATTTAGGATGCCAGTGCAAATCGAGCTCATCAATAATAACAATACCCTCAAATTCTACTGGATTGAGTACATCTGGTTGTGCTTCAAACATTCGAATAATCAAGTCGCCAACCATAGCGATTAAACTACGGTAGCCCGAAGCTAATTGATTAAACTGAATGGCCGATTTACCTTCTTCCAGATAAAAAACTCTTTGGCTTTTGGTCACTTCAATCTGCATTCCCATGGCGCCAAGTAATTGCTCAAGTAGGGCAATTGTCTGCTTAAATTTTTCTTGGATTGTTTCATCCGAATGCAATTTCCAAAGCTTTAAATAATATTCTATGCTGCGCAAGGGAATACTGCTGCGGTAAATACTGAGAATGGGATTTTTTACCACTGTTTTTGAAGGCTCATCCTGTTCATAGGTTTCTAAACGAGCAGGACCATAAGCAACGACATTTCTATAGACCGTTTTTAACCTTTCTCTAGGATAGACATAATAATTTTTTTCATCATCATCTGGAGATTGCAACAGCAGCCCTAGTTTTGTTTTTTTGTCTTTTTGATCTAGAGAAGAGAATCCCTTATTTTCTTCTGCCATAGGAATTTCAGCATAAAGTGCTGTGGCTATTGCTCGAAGCAAAGAAGTTTTTCCGTAGCCATTTTCTCCCGTTAGAAAAATCCAGTTGGCTGAAGTGGGTAGGTTTTCGAGCCCACTGCTTTTTATACCCTGAAAATTTTCAAACGTAAATGCAGATAGGCGGCCAGAAGGGGTATAATAAAGATTATTTTCTTTTAGGTGGTGCTCAATATGCTCTTGCTCTTCAGTAGTGAGAGAAATGGTCTCCCCTGCAAACTGTTGCATCAACCAGTCTTTGAAATTCAAACTACTATTGGAAAATGCAGAACTATAAGCAGTATAAATAGGTATACTAGGCCATTTTTCTCTTAAAGAATTATACAACTGTTTCAAAACTGCCGGGATGAGTTCATGTGCATCCTCTTGTAACAATAAGAGTCCTTTAGTTGGAATAAAAATCAAAAAATCTAATACCGCTATTATATCTACTATTCCTCTTTCTTTTTCAAAAGCTTCAGTTGTTTTTACATAAACCTCATGATGAAAAGAAACAGATAGTTCTTCCCCTTGATCGACCAATTCTTTGAGGCGCAAATAAATTTGCTCATCTAAATAGGAGGTATTTTCTGAGGCGGGAAAAGATTTTGGGTAAATCATATCACTATATATTCTAGGCGAGGGCCTGCTTTTAAGTAAAAAAGTTGATGGCGCTATTTTCTTGCTTTATTTCGCGCTATGGTTAATTGCGCATTAAAACGACAGCCGATTATTCTTTATCATAGAATAAAGCGCTACTAGAAAATGAGTTCAACAACTTGGCCTCAAGATAAAGATTTATAGAAAAAGGGGGCATTAAAAAATGGCTTAAGCGGCGGCCAGCTCTATTTTGTTCCTGTTCTTTTTTGGGCCTTTATTCTCGACGAAGAAAAGTTTCCCCTATAAATTCATCTTCCCAACTAGCAATAGCCTGATACAGTGCAGTAGTTCTAAAATCTTCTACACGATAACTAATGCGTAAATTTTTTTCTAAATCTTCTGCAGCTATTTTTTTGCTGCTGCCAGATTTAGCAATACAGCGTCTTAAGGCAAAAGAAAACAACTCTAAGAACTCATGACCGTTGGTCCATTTTTCTAGCTCCTTTGCTATAGTTGTAGTGGCTATTTCTTCTTCTATTTCAGGATTTCGTTTAAAAAATCCAGGCTTTTTCGATTTGTTTTCGACGGCTCGCAATAATTTGGGCAGTGAAAAAGATAAATCCTGTTCTTTAAAAAAATCCTTGAAGGGTAAAAGCACTAACTTACTGTTCTTTATGCTCTTAAATTTTAGCCCCCAGCGATTGAGCTCATTTAAATAGCGGAGATAAGATAAGGGCCAAAGTTTTTCCATCAACACCTCTAAGAGTTTGCTTCCATCCCCACAAAAACTGGCTAATTTTTCATCATCTACATATTCAGCCAGTAAATTTTCCCAGCAGCTTGGACTTTGAAGCTGCATCATTTCTGCGTCATGTGCATCGGTCAAAAAAACTTGATCGGGAGGACTCCAACCCAAAAAAGGTTTAAAATCTGCATCAATAATGGCAATGACAAATTCTAGCGCCTGCTTTTTGGCCATCTCAACTAACCTAAGGGCCATTTCCCAACCCGAGCTAGAAAAAAAAGAAGTATTTCGGTTGAAAAACTTCTTATAAAATTTTTCATCTGATTTGGATTCTACAACAACGGCCAAGTTTTTTTGATGACTACGATCTAAACACATTTTAATTTCGCCGAACAAATAGTTATCATCTTGCTCATATTTCAGGTCTTTGGGGCTAGGCATCTTCTGGTCCTTTTAAAGAGATGGTTAAATCCCACTCTCCATTGATAATACTTGGAGAATGTGTAGAAACAATAAAATCGAAGTTCTTGAGGGCAATAATATCCTGCATATCCTCAATAAATTCTTTTTGCCAAGCGATATGCAAAGAAATTTCTGGCTCATCTAATAAAATGAGGGAAGCGTCTGGAATTCGGAACAACAACTCATAGAGTAGAACTAATTCATGTTGCTCTCCAGAAGATAAATTCTTTGGCAGAATATCTTTATCCCGAATATTTTTGAAGTAAAAACCCTTTTCTTCTGAGAGATAGATTTTTTTGTAGGAAAAGCGACGCTCATTTAAAATCTCTAGAAACAATTTCACTTTTTGGTCAAAAGCATCTTCTTCATAGACCTTAAGCTGTTCTTGCATATCTAAAATATTGACTGCCAGAATAGCTTTTTTAATATCGTCTAGGCTGTCGGGGATATCTAAAGGGGCGGTATCCTTAGACAAAAGTCCTAACTCTTGTAACTCTCTTCGTTTTTGATTGACTTTGGCCGCCATTTTTTGCAGCTCTTCTACCTCATAGTCTGTTTTTATCTCTCCAGAAATAATGCGTTGACTCAAAGAGTTTTTTAAATCATCCGATTTTTTACGGTACTGGGCCGTTTTTTCTTGTAAAATAGCGGCTAATTCTGCCGCATAGTTGGTGGAAGTTGTATCCACTTTAAAGTTCTTTATCCCAGTGTTTTCAGCTTGAGGGAACAAATACAACCTTTGTGTTTTAATAAATTGAATTTTGACATTGTTCAAAATATTTTTGAGCACATCTGGTAGTATTTCACGCTCTAACTCATTTCTAAATCGGGGAAGAAGCTGATCATTATAAAGTTTAAGGACTTTCTCTGCACTTAATAAAGTCTTTGTTTTTAACTCAAAAAATCTATTTGGCCCCAAAGCTTCTAGAGGCAAATAGTCTGCTAGATTAGCAAAAAGATCTTCTGTTTTCTTTTGAAAATTTTTATACTGAGTGAATCTCTTAACTTTCACGCTGCTAGCATCAAAAATTGTAAAGACTACTCTATCCTTACGACGGTTATCTAACTCGAGCTGTTTTTCATCATCAAAAACAATTTTCAGAAATGAGAACGGAATGTCCCATATTTTCAAGAAATCAGGCTGATCTGGGTTAAAAACGCTATTCAACAAGCGAAAGAGTATTGTTTTGCCCACTCCATTTTCGCCATAAATAATGGTCAGTTTATTATTTAAATCTATTTGGTGGTCAAATAGACCGAGCAGGCCCTTAACTTGAATAGAGCTAATTCGCATAAGTGGAAAATTCAGACAGTTTGATAAAATGAGTTCAACAACTTGGCCTCAAGATAAAGATTTATAGAAAAAGGGCCCATTAAAAAATGGCTTAAGCGGCGGCCAGCTCTATTTTGTTCCTGTTCTTTTTTGGGCTTGGGTATAAGGCGGCCAAGCCTGCCAAGTAAATTTTATAATACAAGCTAATAAAGCGGTTGAGATAAGTTAGGGGCGAAGCGATAGCTGCTAAATAATTTACTTTTTTGGACTGCGCTGTTTTTTTCTGGTCCTTTTGCGGCAAGTTGTTTTGGCTTTGGCCTTTTAGTAAGCCCAAGCTAATCAATTGCTCATAAATGAGGTTTAATTCTGAAACTTCTTCCAAAATGGCTGTGGGTTGGCCCAAAGCCTTAAAAATGAGGAGGAATTCTGCAAAGAGAAATTTTCTGCGGCCAATAAAATGGTCCAAACCCGCAGCACGCAAACGTTTGCGTAAAGTAGGATAAGAAATGCCGTAAAAAGCTTTGAGCATTTTTTTACTCAATTTATAGTCTTGCATTTTTTGATCGAGCTGCATAATATCTTGTATTTTTTGTTAGTACTTAAAGTTAGGGTTAATATTTTGTAAACGCAAATTGTTGGGTGTTTTTTTCTTCATTGTTTTGGTCCGCGCAATTTTTTTAGCGCCAAAAAAATTCATTGTTTTTTGGCCCAATTGCTAATTGAAAGCCGCTATTTGAAAGGGGGATTTTATTCCCAGATAAATTTCATAGGAACCCCAGGGCCAAGGCCCTAGGCTAAGAAAAAATTGTCATCCCCTCTTGCGAGGGGATTTTTCTTGGCGGTTGTTGTTGGGGGGGGTGTTGTTTTGAAGTTTTTCTAGACCAGTGGGTTAAAACCCACAGCAAAAAAGAGAACCATTCTACATCCAAAAAAATGAGCCGAAGGTTGAAACCATCGGCTTATAAAAAATTAAACTAAAAACCGTTTCTTTTTTCGGGGCGGTTATTTTTTTCTATTGTTTTTTTATGGAGGTTTTTAAACCTCCATTTAAAATGAAATGCCTTTTTGTTGCCTGGCTGTAGGTTTCAACCTACAGACCACCACAGTTTTTTACCACAGAAAAAAATTCATTGTTTTTTGGCCCAGTTGCTAATTGAAAGCCGCTATTTGAAAGGGGGGATTTAAGGGCCGAAGAAAAAAGTTTAGAGAAAAAATACAGATGAGCGGCCTAGCGATGTGCAGCAGTGCGGCAAAGCCGCAGCCCCAGCAAAAAACTTGTTTTTTTGCGCAGGGCCGAGCGAACAGCGAGCTGCGGAACGTAGCGCCGCAAGGCGAAGCCGCAGCGGAGGCCCCAAAAAAATAGCGAGCTGCGACAACAAGAACTTCAGTTCGCAGTTCGACGACGGAAAGGAGTAAGGCCCCAAATAAAATCGCATAAAAAAAGCAAAAAAATGCAGCCCTGTAGATTTCTTGATCTAGGTCAAGAAGGAAGAAATTTGGAAAGAGGACCTTTGCCTTAGACAAAAATAGATCTGGCATGAAAAAATTGATGTTTTCCTTTTTTCTTTTTTGGGCAGCACTCCCTATAAGGGCCCAAGAATTTATTCCGCAAGAATTTTGGGGGCTTTGGGAGGCCACAGCAAAGCGAGACGCAGGCCTAAAAAGTTTTGATTTGGCCCAAGAGCAAATTTTATTGCAAGATAAAGCGCTGCGCTATCGCTTTTTGCCCAATTTAGAACTCAATGCAAGTTATACTCGCTTGGGCGAAGACCTTCGTTTTGATAGCGATATGGAAAGTTTGTTGATGGGCAGCCAACGTTTGTTGGCCAAAGAAGCTTTGGGCATTCCATTTAATGCGGCTTTGCCCGAACAAGTACCACTTTCTGAAATTCCGCCCATTTTGGAGCGAAATATTTTGAAAGCCTCCGCCGATATGAATTGGTTATTATATAGTGGCGGAAAAATTAAGCAGGGCCGAAAAGCTTTGCAAGCCAAAGGCGAACTGCAATTGGCCCAAAAACAAATGCAAAAAGAAACGCTCTTTAATAATTTGCTGCAAACTTATGATCAGTTGGGTTTATTGCTGGCCGCAGAAAAAGTATTGTCGCAAACAGGCGATTATTTGGCCCAGCAAGAAAATTTTGTAGAAAAAGCTATTGCCAACGGTTTGGCGATTCCGATTGATCGCAAAAAAATTGAACTGGCCAAAAAACAACTGGCCCTCAAAGTAGAAGAGCAAAAAAGCAAGAAGAAAATTGTTTTGGCCCTTTTAGCTCAGCAATCGCAACTGCCCGCAGAAGAATTGGCCAATTTGCACCCTCAATTGGTTTTGCCTGCAGAAAAAAACTGGTCCAGCGAAAAAAGAGTAGAATTAAACGCCTTAGAAGCGGCCCAAAAAGCTTTGCATGCCCAAGAAAAAATGGAACGCCAAAGTTTTATTCCCAAACTTGCGCTCAAAGGACATTATGAAATTTTGCAGCAAGATTTATCGCTGCTCGACCCCAAAGCCTATGTCGCTTTGGGCATGAATTGGACGCTCTTCGATGGTCGGCAAGGCCATCTCAAAGCAGAGGAAAAAGCTTTGGAGCAACAAAAAGTCAAAGAAAAAATACGTGAAGTAGAAGAACAACTGCTTTTGGCCGAGACCAAAGCGCAGGCGGACTGGGATTTGGCCCAAGAAAAAATTGAGTTGCAAAAAGCCGAGAAAAAATTGGCCGAAGAACATTATGCGCTAGTGCAAGAACAATATCAAAATGGATTGACGGATTTGCGTGAGCCTTTGGCGGCCCTAAAAGATATTGAACAAATTTCTTTTTCCTTGGCGCAAAGCAGATACCAAGCAAGACGCGCCTATTTGGCCCTCATCCAAGCAAAAGGACAGTTAATTAAGACCATCGAACAACAATAATCAAATGAAACGACTATTTATTTTGGGCCTTCTGCCCCTACTCCTTTTTAGTTGCCAGACAGAAGAACAGCCAGAAAAAATTAAATTTCCTCAGGGAAAAGTAAAATATAAAACCTTGGGCGTTAGCTCGAAGATTGCCGGCCGCTTGGCAAAAATTTATGTTCAAGAAGGACAGCTGGTCCAAAAAGGCGATACTTTAGCCCGACTCGACATTCCGGAGATCGCTGCAAAGATGGCGCAGGCCGAAGGCGCTATTTTAGCGGCCTCTGGACAATTGGAGATGGCAAAAAATGGGGCAACTAGCGAACAAAGAGCGCAATTGGAACAAAAAATTGAAGCCGCCAAAGCACAACTCGCTTTTGCAGAAGCTTCTGAAAAAAGATTGGCGGCTTTGCATGCCGATTCATTACTCTCTACGCAATCTTATGAAGAAGTAGCCATGAAAGTAGAATTGGCTCAAGCACAACTAGCGGCTTTAAAAGAAAAGCGAAAAGAGGTTGAAAAAGGAAGTCGCAGCGAATTAGTACAGCAAGCGCAGGGACAATTGGCCAGAGCGCAGGCGGCCAAACAAGAATTAGAAGTGGCCCAAGAAGAAATTTATATTATTTCGCCCGCCAATTTTAGAATCGAAACCATTTCGCTAGAAGAAGGCGAGCTCCTTGGCCCCGGTTACAGCCTTTTTTATGGCTACAAAACAGAAAGCATGTATTTCCGCTTTAGCATTGCCGAATCTGAAATTTACAACTTTGAGGAAGGACAAAAAATAAATGTTCAAAATCCTTACACCAAAGAAGAAATTCCCTGCGAATTGCGTCGCATCAAACAATTGGCCCGTTATGCCAGCCAAAGTTCTGCGGCCCCCAACTACGAATTGGCCGAAAATTTATACGAGCTACAACTTTGGCCCATTCAAAAAACCAAAAGTCCGCAATATGTCAATGCAACAGTTTTGCTGCTTGCTGAGGCTACAAAAAAATAAGAGAAATGAAAGAGTTTTTTCAATTGCTGGGCCTAGAGTTTAAGCGTTTTTTGAGCAACCGTGTCATTCTGGCCATTTTTTTTATGGCGCCAGTTTTTTACGGCCTTTTATTTCAGGCCGTTTATCGCAAAGCACAATTGCAAGACCTGCCCATTTTGGTGGTGGATGCCGATCAAACGCCTTCTTCGGCTCTCTTAATCGATGCCCTTTCCGATAATCCAAGTCTAAAAGTGGCCGAAGTATTGGGCGAGGTACAATATTTAAAAGAAAAAATGTTGGAAGAAGAATTTATGGCGGTGGTGCAAATCCCCCAAGATTTTGAGGCCAATATTTTACAAAAGCGTCATCCAGAGGTTCGTGTAGATCTCAACATGGTTAATTTGTTGGAAGCCAACCTCGCCAGCAGAAATTTGCAATTGGTTTTGGCCAGTTTAAATGCGGGTTTTGAAATTGAAGGCCTAAAAAAACAAGGGATGTCGCCTCCTCAGGCTGCCGCAGCTTATGAAGCTTTTCAAATTAGTTTTCACAAGTTATATAATAGTAGCGGCAGCTATTTATATTATATGTTGCCTGGTTTGTTGGCCGCAATTTTACAACAAGTGATTTTTTTGGCCATGGCCATTAGTTTTGCTCGAGATTTTGAAGATGGTCATTTTAGTCGCTTGGCCAAGGCTTCTCCTTTTGCAGGCTATAGTTTATTGCTGAAAATTTTGCCCATCGCCATTTTTCTGCCCCTCAATTATGCCTTGATGTATTGGGGCTTCCAATATTTTCAGATCGATTTTTTGATGCCCTTAGATAAATTGCTGCCTTTGGTTATTTATTTTTCTTTGGCCGCTACCTTTATCGGTTTATTATTTTCGATTGTTTTGCCCAGCCAATTAACGGCCACCGAATTATTGATGGTCATTTCTACTCCCGCCTTTGTTTTGAGTGGATTTAGTTGGCCGCGTTCGGGCATGCCGCCCCTTTTGGCCGAGGCTGCCAATTATATACCCCTAACGCCTTTTATTGAAGGCCTTAGAAAATTGAGTTACTATGGCGCAGAGCTTTCGCAAATTGAGCCCGAAATTAAACAGCTACAATTTTTGGCGCTTTCGGCTTTCGTTTTACTTTTTGTGGTGCTACAAATAAAAACCCTTTTGCGCAGAAGGAAACTTAATGCTTTGCCCGAATCCGACTCAAAGTTTCGGGCCGAATCCCTAAAAAACTAGCAATATCGCCTAGGCGCAAGCGCTGAAACAGATCGGGATAACGCTCCAACATAAAATCGTAGCGCTCTTTGGCCGATTTAAATTGCATGGCATGCCAACGCTGAATCATTTCGCCCAACATTTCAATCGCTAGCAATCGGCCAAAGCGCTCAATTAAATGCAATTCTTCAAAGAGTTGCTCCAAACGCTGATGCGAAATTTCATACAAGCGGGCATCTTCCAACAATTCTATATTATATATAGAGGGCTTTTGCTGGAAAAAACTTTCGCTATTGGTCAAAAACTCTCCTTCTCTAAAAAACCACAAGCTAACATCAGTGCCCGAATCTCCATAGTAAAAACTGCGGGCCAAGCCCTCTTCAATAAAAAAAAGTGAGCGACAAACCTTGCCCATTGGAAGAAGTAATTCGCCTTTGGGCAATTTTTTTTCTACAAACTCTTCTTTGAGCCTGGCCAAATCACTTGCTGGAAAATCTACTCTAGCTTTTATTGCCGCTTCTAATCGCTTCATTTTTTATTTTTTTTTTGCAAAGATACGTTTTTTTTGGGGCTGCCCCTGCGCTTCGCTTGGGTCGGGCTATGTCGCAGCTCGCAGGTCTGCTCGGCCCTGCGTTTTTTTTCGCTGCGCTCAAAAAAACTGGGTCTGGCCTTCGGCCACTGCTATCTATCCCTCAGCCGTTTGGCCTTCGGCCATAGCTGTAGGTTAAAACCCACAGCCATACAACAAAGCCATTTTACATCTATAGTGCGGGGAGGATTAAAATCCTCCGCCGCTTTGAACAAGGGCCGTTTTTTTCTTCGGCGGTTGGAGCAGATTATTTTTATTTAGTATTTCTAGACCAGTGGGTTAAAACCCACAGCAAAAAAGGAGGCCGTTCTACTTCCAAAAAAATGAGCCAATGGTTGAAACCATCGGCTCATAAAAAATTAAACTAAAAACCGTTTTTTTTTCGGGGCGGTTGTTTTTTTCTCTTGTTTTTTCATGGAGGTTTTTAAACCTCCATTTAAAATGAAATGCCTTTTTGTTGCCTGGCTGTAGGTTTCAACCTACAGACCACCACAGTTTTTTACCACAGAAAAAAATTCATTGTTTTTTGGCCCAGTTGCTAATTGAAAGGGGGATTTGAGGGCCGAAGAAAAAAGTTTAGAGAAAAAAATACAGATGAGCAGCCTAGCGATGTGCAGCAGTGCGGCAAAGCCGCAGACCCAGCAAAAAACTTGTTTTTTTGCGCAGGGCCGAGCGAATAGCGAGCTGCGAAACCTTGGGTTGACCCACTTTTTATAGCGGTGTCAATTTAGGGATCGATATCCATCATACATAAATATGAATCTCTCTAACCCTAGTCCTATTTTCTTGACGGATACGGCATGCCTAGTTTTCTTCACTGCGCCATTAAATCCGCCCAACCTTGCTATGATCCAATAGGCCCAAGCTATTGATTTAGAGGTAAATGGGTTACGCAAAGAAGGGCTTTGGCTTTCGCCTTTTAGATATTGTTTAAATATAAGATCTAAGACTTCTACTTCATCTTCTGTGAAAATAGAGGTTGCTGGAGTCTCATTATCTTGGTTAAGTCCAGCTTCTTTAAGCTTAAGGACCTTGTCAGATGCACTGATTGCCATAAGTATCATTTTGCGGATAGCTTTACCTGTTTTTAAACATATGTTTTCAATATCAAAGCCATCTGATTTTAAATATTTAAAGTATGTTTCAATTAACCACCTCTTGCGGTAGCAAAGAACAAGCTCTAAGAGCTCTTCTTCGCTGTTGATTTCTTCATTTGTGAGTAAGCGCCAACTGATGGTTTCATCATCATGATCTTTTTTTGTTCGGCTTCTTTTTCTAGCGGCAGATTTTGAAAAACCTTTGCCCTTTTCAAAGACCTCAATAACATTGATTGTCATTGGTTTAGGCCTTGGTTCGCCAAGAACATACTTACAAGATTTGGGAACGGCAAAAGTCACTTTTTTAGATCGAATAACTAGCTTCTTCCCGTTAAGTTTTTTACGGCTACTCTTGACCGTTTCTGTCGTCTCAAAGTCTGCTGGATAATGTTCAAAGACATCACATAATGGAATCTTTTTGCCATCCTCCCAAATCGTTGCTCGTCTATCTGTTCGAGACCGAATCAAGAACTTAATATGCTGTCTGAAAAAACTTTCCATCATGGGATAAACATCTCCTTCTCGATCACAAACATGTAAAATATCAATTAGGTCGTTAATTACTTTTAACGCAGATTCTGTCTCTTCTACATTTACTTTCCATCTCGTAATTTCACCTCTAAAATGACCCGTATTTCTATTTTCAGCCTCCTTACAAGTTACTCTATTTTTATATCGATTATAAAGCTGAACACCTCCTAAGCCATGATAATGAAAGCTTTCTCGACCATATAGTAGAGCCATGTGAAGAAATACAGACAAATTTGTTTCCCGACCTCCAGGGCCTAAACCCTCTTTGTCCGTTAGTCTATTTCTTTGCTTATTCAGTACAACTTCAGAGGTGTCGTGAAAGGCCAGAAGCTTTTCTTCAACCACCTTCATAGACTCCCTACTTTTGCCAATAAACTCAAATTGAATGTATTCCTCAGTAAGATTTTTGTTTGATAACAACCTCATGAAAGCCTTACGGTCTGCATCAGTTTTTGCTACATTTGTTAAATGTGGGTTAGGATTATTTTTTAGACTCTCTGCTAATCTATAACATACTCTCACTGATTGCTTATTTAGCATAAATGAAGATACCTTTGTACTGTCCATATAAATCTTGATTTAGAGCTAAGTTAAGCTTATTTTTAAAAGTGGGTCAACCCAAGCTGCGAAACGTAGCGCCGACGACCGAAGGGAGGCGGAGGCCCCAAATAAAACAATTGGAAAAGAAAAATAAAAAATCCTAAATTGGGTCGTGGACTCATTTGATGCGTTCCGAGATAAAAATATGAGCATGAAAACATTGACCTACCCTTTGTGGAGTTATAATTTGGCGGATGGTTCTCAGTTGGGCTTTATTTTGGGCCAGAATCATTTGCCTTTGATAGAAAAGGATTTAAAAAGTTTGAAGGCGGCTTTTGTGCAGCTTTTGCAGAAGCAGTATAAAAAATATGGGCATTATCCGCCGCAGACTTTGGAGCAGTTTAAGAAAAAGCGCTTTGAGATTGAGTTTCGGCCCAGTTATCAGTTGGGGGAGCATAATTTTCCGGTAGAGCAAAGTTTAAAAATTCCGATTTGGACCGTTTATGGGCCCAGCTCGAACGGATATGCCTATGAATGTCAGTTGCCTGATCTTTTTGAGTCTTTTCGGTATCAGGATAATAATAGTTTGTCTTCTTTGCTTCAGTATTATTGTAGCAACTTGCTCAATCAGTATCAGCCAAAAAGTATTTTTCGTTTGATGAACCGGCCCGAGCCGCAGTTGAGTGAATTGCAATTGCGGATTAAGGAAGTGGAAGAGCGCAGTTCTTTTGGGCAGGCTTGGCAACAGGGTCCGCAATTAAAAGAATTGCCGGCTTTGGCCGAATTGTATCCGCCCAAGCAGGCCGATCTTCGCAAAAAGCGTTTGCCTGAGCAAGCTTGGGAGCGAGAAGATGTGGTGCAGCAACTGATTGATAAAATTTTGAACAAAAGAGCCAATATTTTATTAGTGGGCCCGCCTTCTTCTGGAAAAACGGTGGTTTTGCAAGAAGCCTTACGAAAAATTCAGAAAGTGAGTCAGATGGGCTTGCAATTTTGGCGCATCAATAGTCAGCGCATCACGGCGCAGGCCAAATATTTGGGCGAATGGCAGCAGAAAGTAGAAAGTTTGGTAGAAGAACTGCAGTCGGTGCAGGGCGTGCTTTGGGTCAATGACTGCATTCGTTTGTTACAAATTGGTGGCGAAGGGGCCGAGGATAGTTTGGCGGCCTTTATGAGTGGATTTATTGCGGAAGGCAAACTGCAATTGATTGGAGAATTGACGCCCAAGGAACTGGAGAGTTTGCGTCAAAAACTGCCTAGTTTTGTTCAGCATTTTCAGCTTGTGCAGCTCAATCAGCTAGATGAAATGGCTGTGTTTAGAATTTTGGAGCGTTTTGCCCAGTATGCCGAGCAACAATTTAAGCAAAGCATACAGGCCGATGCTTGGCAATTGGCATATCGTCTTTTAGATCGCTATTATCCTTATGAGCATTTTCCGGGCAAAGCCCTTCGTTTTTTGGATAAAGTCATGCAAAGCCATAAAAATCAGCCCACAATAGATAGTAAGGCAGTTTTAGAAAGCTTTAGCAAGCAGACGGGCTTGCCAGAAATATTTTTGCGGGATGATATTTTATTGCAGCCCGAAGAGCTACAAGACTATTTTTCTAGTCGCTTAATTGGGCAAAAGCCAGCGGTAGATGCCCTTTGCAACTTGGTTAAAATCTTTAAGGTAGGGCTTAATAACCCCAGCAAACCCATTGGGAGTTTACTATTTGCTGGACCGACGGGAGTTGGAAAAACGGCGGCGGCCAAACTGCTGGCCGACTACTTTTTTGGGCAAGGGCAGCAAAAAAGTCCCTTGATTCGGATTGACATGAGTGAATTTCAACATCCGGCCCAAATTGAACGTTTTATTGGGGCCGCTGGGCGGCCGGGCAAATTGGTCCAGGCTGTTCGAGAACGGCCTTTTGCCCTATTACTTTTGGATGAGGTAGAAAAAGCACATCCCGCCATTTTTGATAGCTTACTCAGTCTATTGGATGAAGGTCGCTTTGTGGATGCCTTTGGTCGAGTGACCAATTTTAAAAACTGCATCATTATTATGACCTCTAATTTGGGGGCCAGCAACCAAAGCCGCATTGGTTATGGACAAAATGAGCAGCAAAACTATGAATCGGCCATTTATAAATTCTTCCGTCCAGAATTTATTAACCGTTTGGACCAAATTGTCTTTTTCAAAGCCCTAGAAGAAAAAGATATTCGAAAAATTCTAGACATCGAGCTGCAGCAACTGGCGCAAAGAGAAGGCTTTAAGAAAAGAGAACTAGAATTGGACTTTGGGCCAGCCCTCAAAGAACTATTGGTCCATAAAGGATTTGACCAACGATATGGGGCCAGACCCCTGCAACGCTGCCTAGAAAGAGAACTAATTGCCCCCCTAGCCAATTGGTTACTTCAAAAAGATGTTGCAGTTCAAAAACAAAAACTGTATATTGAATATGTAGATGGAGAGCTAACTATTATTAACCTCTAATTCATCCCTTCATAAAACGCGAAATACAATGAAAGATAACGAATGGAACAATGGCGACGGCCCTGGGCCCCCTATGCAACCCGGAGATGCCAATGGTGGCGGTTGGGAACCCCCAAAACAAAGAGATATTCATGAAAATGAGCTTTCTGACGAACAGCTAGAAGGTCCCTTTAGCTATTTCAAAGTTAATGGCTACCATTTTCATAATATCGAGTCACTACTCACTGATGAAAGCCATCAGAACAGCTATGAAAATGGCGACCGCTACATTGGCGAGCTGCTCGGAGGCTGGCGCGAAGGCGTTGGTAAATATTATTATTCTAGTGATAATAGCGTCTACTTTGGCGAATGGAGCCGAGGCAGCCGACACGGCAGAGGCATTTTTGTCTGGGCCGATAATGAATACTATGATGGCGATTGGGTCTTTGGCAGAATGCACGGCCAAGGCAACTACTACTATAAAAATGGCGATAGCTACAAAGGCGAATGGGTCAATGACCTCAAGCAGGGCCGTGGCGAATATGTCTATGAAACCACGGGTAGCCGATATTTGGGCGACTGGCTCGGCGATAGCCGCACCGGAGAAGGCACTTTTTGGTGGGCCAGCAATGACCGCTATGAAGGCCAATGGGCCGAAAGTAAAATGAATGGCTTTGGCAAATACTTCTATGCCAATGGCGATATCTTTGAAGGCCATTGGCTACATGATAAACGCAACGGCTTTGGAACCTACCATTATAATAATGGCGACCGCTATGAGGGGAATTGGATCAATGGAAAACGAACAGGTTTTGGAAAATATTTTTATCTTGATGGCAGCTATTATGAGGGCTTTTTTAGAGAAAATGAGTTCCATGGCCGAGGAAAATACATTTCTAAGCTTGGAGAAGTAGAAGAGGGCATTTGGGATCGAGGTGCTTTGATCCATGCCGAATAAGCCTTGCAAAAGGCGAAGATATAAAAAAGGTCCTTCCAGGACCTTTTTTTTGTGCCACACTGAATTTAGATATCATGGACTGCATCTGGCTGTTACAAATAGGGTTTATGGATGTAACCCTCTGGGACCTAGTCGACATCATTATTGTTGGCTATCTCCTCTTTCAAATTTATAAATTACTCAAGGGAAGTCTGGGCTTCAATATCTTTTTGGGGCTGGTCTTCGTCTACATCCTTTGGTGGCTGGTCTCGGCCCTGGGCATGCCCCTACTCAGCAGCATTTTGGGACAGTTTGTTAGTGTTGGAATGATTGCCCTGCTCATTCTTTTTCAGCCAGAAGTCCGCCGTTTTCTGCTCTTTTTGGGCCAAGGCTACCTACAGGGCCAACTTATCGAGCGGCTATTGGGCAAAAAGTCGGGTGCCCAAGAAGATGCACAAATAGAGCTGATTATCCGTGAAATCACCCGGGCCACCGAAGAAATGGCCCAAGAAAAAACAGGGGCGCTCATCCTCATCAATACGGGCGCTAGCCTAGACGGCTACTACAGTTCGGGCGTAATGTTGGGCGCAAAAATCAGCAGCCAATTATTGCTCAGCATTTTCAATAAATATAGCCCCTTGCATGATGGGGCCACCATTATTTCGGGCCAAGAAGTTATTGCCGCTAGCTGCGTGCTGCCCGTTTCCGACCGCCCTGGCATTCCTCAATCGCTGGGCCTTCGCCACCGAGCCGCTATTGGCATTACCGAAGAAACCCCCGTTTTAGCCTTCATCGTTTCTGAAGAAACAGGCCATATTTCTTATGCCCGCCAAGGCAATATCCAACGCAATATTTCGGCTGAAGATATGCACAAACTGTTGCGTCGAGTGTTGCGTTAGTTTTTTCTTTTTTTGGGGCTGCCCCGGCCGTTGGCCGGGTCGGGCTGTGCCGGGCTCGCAGGTCTGCTCGGCCCATCGCTTTTTTCGCTACGCTCAAAAAGCTCGGTCTGGCCTTCGGCCACCCTTTCCATCCCTCAGCCAAATTTGGTCGCGCCCTAAAAATTAGGTTAAAAAAAAAGGCTGTTAGTTGGCCAGCCTACACAAAAGCAGTATTTTCGCTAAAGGCATCATACTGAAGCAGTACAAATGAAGCCTCTATTTTACCACTGCCCTCCTAGTTGACGCTACCTTATGCAAGATATATATCAAACAAGGCTCAGAATTTTACAAGGCGCCATCATTTTGGCCGCCTTAGCGCTCTTGTTTAAATGTTTCCAAATTCAAATTATAGATACCTCCTATCAACAACAACAAAGCTATCGACAAGCACTCACCCTCTACCCTTCCAGAGGATTGCTCTATGACCGCAATGATAGCCTACTGATCTATAATTTACCCACCTACGATATATTGGCCACCTACGAAACTGTTCGCCGAGCCAATATAGATACCGCTCTTTTCTGTGAGCTGCTGGGCATCGACAGGGCTACCTTTGTCAAAAATATGGAGAAAGACTGGAGCGACCGCCGTTTTTCTAAACGCAAGCCCATTACTTTCATGAGCCGCCTGCGTGCCGATAGCCTCGCCATTTTACAAGAACACCTCTACAATTTCCCGGGCTTTGAACTACATAGCCGAAACAGCCGTGGTTATCCCGTAACCGTAGGTGCTCATGCCTTGGGCTATATTTCTGAGGTCAATCCAGAGCAAATCAAAGCCTCTGAAGGCATCTATAAAAGAGGGGATTATATTGGTATTTCTGGCCTAGAACAAGCCTATGAAGCCCAACTCAGAGGAACCAAAGGTAAAAAACAGGTCCTCAAAGATAAATGGGGAAAAATCAAGGGGAGCTATAAAGAAGGAAGCCAAGATGTTCCCGCTATTTCAGGTTGCGACCTCATTACCTCTATCGACCTGAACTTGCAGCGCTATGCTGAGGAACTCATGCAAAATAAAAGAGGGGCCGTAGTGGTCATTCAACCCTCTACAGGTGAGATTTTAGCCATGGTCAGTGCTCCCAACTACAACCCTCAGTTACTAACCGTAGACCAAGAGCGACAAAAAGCTTACCTAGAACTGGTCAGAGATTCTAGCCGCCCACTCTTTAACCGCGCCCTGCAGGCAAAATATCCTCCAGGCTCTATTTTCAAACCCGTTTTGGCCGCTATTGCCCTGCAAGAAGGGGTGTTACAACCCGATCGTGGCATGGGCTGCGCAGGTGGTTTTGTGATGGGGAGTTTAAGAGTAGGTTGTCACGGCCATGCCCCTACACATGATGTAGGTGCCGCTATTCAATACTCTTGCAACAACTATTTCTGCCAAACCTATCGAGAAATGGTCAATCTCTATGGCTATGATTTTCCAGCTAAAGGGATGCAGCTCCTCAGCGAACATCTAGAAGCCTTTGGCCTGGGTAGAAAACTGGGTATTGATATTGGTGGAGAAGCCAGCGGAAACATCCCTACCGTAGATTATTTTAACCGCCGATACGGAGAGGGCCGCTGGCGCTTTTCTCATTCTGTTTCTATTGGTATTGGACAAGGAGAACTAGAAGTGACGCCTTTGCAAATGGCCAATATGGCCGCCATTATTGCCAACCGAGGCTATTATTATACCCCTCATTTTGCCAAAGAGCTCAAAGGCGATACGAGCAACACCCTCGCTCGATTTAAGAAAAAACATTATACCAAGGTCCACCCAAGACATTTTGAAGCCGTCATCGATGGCATGCGCCGAGTTATTCTCTCGGGTACAGGCCGCCGCGCGCATATTGAGGATATTTCTGTTTGTGGCAAAACGGGAACTGTAGAAAATGTGCATGGCAAAGACCACTCTACCTTTATTGCTTTTGCCCCTATGGAAAAGCCTGAAATTGTGGTGGCCGTTTATGTAGAAAATGGAGGCTATGGCTCTACTTATGGAGCCCCGATTTCTTCGCTCATCATTGAAAAACACCTCAGAGGCCATATCGAAAGCCCTCAACGCCAGCTTCTAGAAAAGATGATGCTAGAAGCCGATTTGGTTTCTCCTACTCATATCCCTTAAGCCATGTCTAGCCAAAAACAAGCATTTTTATTTAGTTACCCAGCCCTTCATTGCCCTTCTGAAAAAGTGAGGGTTTCTGCAGAGAATATTAGCTCTTTTTTGCGCTTGCTCCAAGCCTCTAAAGCAGAAGCTTTTTGGGCGCTAGAAACTGCCGATTTTTTGCAGGATGATGTCCAAAAGGAGCTCTATGAATTGGCCCAAAAACTAATTCGTCCTCGGCAGCTGGCGCTAGAGCTGCTCGATCAGGCCTTTACTTTTCTGCGCAAAGAAATATTTGGCTGTTGGGAGCTCCCCCAAAGTCACTATTTGGCCGTTTTGCGCCCTATGCTTGCCGCTCAGTATCTTTTGACCCAAAATAGCAGTTTAGCCAGCCAGCGTTGGACCAATTTGCTCCCTCTCTTGAGCAGGGCTTGGCAAGAAAAAACAAAGGAATTATTAGCCCATCCCGATAAAACAACCACTATTAGCGGCGACTGGCTCAATTTCTTTGAGGACCAACAGAAGGCGCTCTACACCCTAGCCGAAAACCATCCCTCTAGCCCTAAAATAGAGCATACAGAAGAGGTAGAGGCCTTTCTGCAAAAGTTTGCCTTCTCCTCTTCTTTCAATAAGTAGTTTTATTTTTTGGGGCCTGCCGCCTTCGGCGGCCGGGCCCTTGCAGGGCTCGCAGGTCTGCTCGGCCCTGCGGGCTCATTTCATTTCGCCCTGGGTCTGCCGCTGCGCGGCCCCCTTTCAGGCCCCTAGGCCAAGTCGCTTCGCTCCTTTGCGGCGGCTTCGCCGCCTGCTAGCTGTGGCTGCAGGTTGAAACCAGCAGCCAATTTAGGTACAGCAGAGCCCGCTCCTCAGCAACAATTGGCCTGCAGCTTAAAAGCCGCAGGACCTGAAAACCAAATATATCCTTCCCACAAACAAAGCAGGGGCTTTTAAGCCGCTGCGGCAAGAAAGACCAAGGCCCAACAAGAATGGCTGCGGCCTTTAGGCTGCAGATAGCGGCGAAGCCGCCATGGCCGAAGGCCAAACGGCCTAGCGATGGTAGGCAGTGCGGCAAAGCCGCAGACCCAGCAAAAACTTGTTTTTTGCGCAGGGCCGAGCGAACAGCGAGCTGCCGAACGTAGCGCCGACGAGCGTAGCGAGGCGGAGGCCCCATAACTTTGAAAGAAGCGAATTAGGCTATAAGAATCACTACTTTAACTTTTGTCTTAATCTACATTTTCTAAAGTTGTACAATCTAATAAAAACCGATCCTCTTCTACCCACCCTTTATCCAAAACATTCATTTTCTGCCCTAAAACAATTTCAATTTCACCTAAAAAAGACTCCCTTACACTAACTAAGGTGTCATAAGTATTAAAAAATCTTTTATTTACCACCTCACCATTACATTTCTTTACCAGGAAAAAGCCAGATGGCGCTGTTGCATGCCCTTCATTCTCGTATACTAAAATAGTGCAGTCATCAGTTGTCTTAATGGTAGTAATAGAATTATCAGTTAAAGGTTTACAGCTAAATAATGCTAAACTCAAAAGTACAAATATTAGATATTTCATATGAACACTATTTTTAGGCCGGCCTTGTTGCAAATCACAACCCCATTAATTATCAACAACTTTTAACTCAACAGCATTAAACTCATTTAAAATTTGAATACGCATCAGGACTTCTTGCTTCTGCATTTTGATGCTGAGCGAAGAGAGCCATTCAGAGAAAAAGTGCTTGAGTCGCATCATTGCGATAACGGATCATCAACTTAATCAATAGCTAACAATTCGATTTCTGCGGCAATAACTAAGAAAAATGCGTCCTCATCTGTGGCGAGTTTAAATAATGAAGTTACGCCTTCTTCTGTCAAACTCTCCTGTATATATTGACGATTAACTTGCTCGATAAAAGAAAAGTCAACGGATTCAATAAATGGCTTAGTAGGCTCCCAAGTCCAGCAGCGACCTAGGTTAAAATAATTCACCCCCTCCAATTTAAGCTGATATCTAGGACTATATGTCAAATCTTCTCCTAGATTTAATACCAATGTTTCATCCATAATTGAAGCAACTTCTACATCTAACCATAAATGGTTGCTTAATTTCTCATTTATCTGTTTCAACTTATCGGCCCACATTATCAACTGTATTTAATGCTATATGAGTTTAGTTTCCGTCTTCGGGGAGATTTTTGCCCCAAATCAAAGTTGTATATAGGCAGGATGAAATAGCCTTAAAGCTAATTATTTTCCTCCAAGATAAATACACAATAACGGCCATCCTGATTCACGGCTAAAGTAAAAATTTTTCCTTCTTGATAAAAATTAAGTACGCTTTCAACATTTTTTTCATCAAAGTCGAATAGGCTGTCTTCACAAGATAATTTAAACTTTCCTGATGCTAAGCTTTCTCCATAATACCCCGAATAAACCTGAGCATAGAGGTACATATTGTTATTCTTCTGAACTATTGAGTCTATATTCAGCCAATTTCCACCATCATATCCCCCAAGCCAGCAGGCAGTTTGTGGAACAGCTTCTGGTTTTGGGAATGGAATATAATCTTCTGGAAAAGCAGCATTGTAGTGTAGGTTGAAAATAAAAAATATTATTTTAAGTATATCCATAATGAACGGTTTTTTTAAGATGCTTGTGCAGAAAGACAAAACAACTGTATACTGGCTTACCCCCTTGAGCATTTATTCATTGCCGTTATTTTATAGTTGCTGGAGCAAAGGGAGAATAATCAAATTCTGAAGAATGCTCAAAAACCGCCTTCCATCCGCTACTATCCTCTAATACTTGATATTGAAAATCAGGTATTTTCTCACAGACTATTGAAAGATAGTCTGGCTTTCTTCGCTGCCCTCTATCTAAGACAACCTCAAATCCATCATCAAAAACAGTTTTATAGTAATTAGAGAAAACCTCTAATGAATGTGGAGGAGACATAAGACTATCAGTAAACATAACCGAAAATACATTCTCCGCTTTTGTTAGCAGTTCGGCGGCCTCTCCCCCCTTTAATGAGCTGAGGGGATATAATTTATCTTTAACCTTAATACGTAAATTTTCTGCTAGAAGAACGCTATCCCTACAGTTGGCTTGTCCAAAAGGATAGGACAATATAATTTCCTCCTCAGGAAAATCTACAGCCTCAATATCTATTAAAATAAATACTAGGTTGCAATCACTGTTATGTAAATTTCTAAAATCGTGGCAGATGGTCATCCTTTTCACTACTCCTTTGATTGAAGGAGAACTACTGCAACCAAAGAAAAGGAAAAAAGGTATACTAAGAGCGACAACACTAGCTACTCTCTTTAAATTTAGCATTTTTATAAATTATGTGCTTGTCCTAAAATAGCAATGAAGGGCTTTAGCCCATGGGCCAAAGCCGCCCAGCCGTTAAAAGACACTTTACTTTCTTCGCGCTTCTATCCACAGAAAAAGTTGAGGGACTACTGAAGCTATCTGCCTGCTCTGCTGCCTAGGGACAAGCCCCTAGGCTAGCTTTTCAGACAGCCCTCTGCGAGGGCCTTTGGATATAGCACTTCTTTGCAAAAGCAGATGAACAAGGCCAGCTATATAAGCAGTTGAGGCCCTTTAGGGCTGACTCCATTAGGTTAGCCTAGGGGCTTGTCCCTAGGCGATGAATAGCAGGCGGCTTTGCCGCCATGGCCGAAGGCCAAACGGCCACAACAAGCCCTTTAGGGCGCAGTTCGACGACCAACGGGAGTAACCGATGGTAGGCAGTGCGGCAAAGCCGCAGACCCAGCAAAAACTTGTTTTTTGCGCAGGGCCGAGCGACCCGACCAACGGGAGCCGACGCAGCGAAGCAAGTAACAGCGAGCTGCCGAACGTAGCGCCCGCCGAAGGCGGGAGGCCCCTAACTGCAAGGGCAATTAGTATCGATGAACGCCTATCTACCAATCGAAAATTAAATTTTCAGGAATAGGTTGTCTCTGATTTAGATAAGTAATTGGTACTTTAATTCGTGAAATATTTACAGCTTGTAATGTATCTTCTTTCCATATAACTAAATACCCCATTCGACTGTCTTTTTGAACGACAACAAATCTATAACCATAGGTTTCTCCTCTGTGATTTAAGACTTGCGATAACGCATTTATCTTTTCATCCACAATGAGCTCTAATACTTTCATCCATTCTTCATCCATCATACCTGTTTAATTGTGGCTTACCAAATAATATTATTTTGTTCTATCTCCATTGAATTTCCCATCTAGACTCTTCAACATATTCGAGGATATCATCTTTATTCGGAAGCCAGTCATCAAAAACATTTTTAGTAAAAAACTCGTCCTCTGAAATTAAGATGTAAATTCCTCCAGTACTACCACTAGTATCATCCTCTATTTTAACATATTTAGCTTGATCATCACCTTTTAATATAAGGCCAACTACGCCGTATTTTATTTCCATGTTTATAGGCTTTGCTGCATAAATCTCAAACAAATAGCTCAAAATATACTAAAAGTAAGTTTCGGTCAGACTTTAGAGGACTAAAGTTCGAGTTTAACTAGCGTCCTTCTCTTTTATAAAAAACTGAAATCCCTCTAAATTAAATTCTTCAAACAATTCAAGGTATTTCACTAACTCTTTTGTTGGCATTGCATCAAGAAGCTTTCTGCCCTTATCGGTCATTTCATACTCCCCTAATTCTAATTTTGAAGTCTTCTCATAAAGCTGAACATAGGCCTCACTTTCTAGCTTTTGAAAGAAAAAAGGTAGATCTACAAATATCCCTATCTTAGTGAAAGCCTTAAATATTAGATAAAAACGCTTTATCTTAAAATTGCTATTAACCAAATGTAGCATCAGAACAAGAATAACCTTATCTCCTGCAATCAACTTTTCCATAAACTGCTATTTTAGGCCTAAATCCAGAAAAAGCTGAAGGACTAACACAACTTAGTCCCTCTCCCAAGACTCATTTCGCAAAAACTGATTTAATTCATCATAAAGCATCAAAAAGCGAGTTGGAATATGCTCTAGATTAACCTTTTCTTCCAAAAAGTAATTTTCTACAAAAATGTGCTGCTTATCCACTACTTCAATCAGGGCGTAACGAGCCAAATAATTTGAGGGGGCTGCTGCTTTTTCTTGTGGCTTCAAAGATAGACTTTTTTCTAATTTTAGCTTTTCCCAAAAGCCTCGATAGCTAAATTTATCCAACTTAAAACAAGCTTTCCGCAGCAAATAAAGCTGACGCAAACGATAAGTTTGCTCATCTGCATAACTAGCTACTAAACGGCCTTTCTCGCTTTTTTCTTTTTCTTTCAAATAATAACAACAGCAGCTGCTGTCCGCCTTTTGTAGGTAGCAAACTCGCCGACTAGACAAATGAGTCTCATAAAAAATTAAGGCAGCTTCTGTCCCTATTGGCGCCGGAATTACTGCATCAATGATTCTTTGGTCTATTTCTTTTAGTTCCGATAATTGATTAACCTCTGACCGACAAGCAAGGAGCAACAGCCAAGCACAAGCACAAAGCAAAAAACGCATAACTTATTTTTTTAATGAATAAATAGCTTGTAATCATTCAAAAAATGCTTTTTAAGCAGTAGCTGTCCCTCCTTCTCTTCCAGCTCATAGCGATAAAATATATCTCCATAATCATGCAACTGCTGATCCTTTCGATTCTTCGGATGAACAGTCTGATAACAAAGCAAATAGCTATGCTTGCTCGCCCTGCTCATCTCCTCCTCCAAAAGCAGCTTATCCAATAAAAATAGAGCAAAAACAGCTTGTTTATTAGCTCCACCAGCCAAGACAACAGCTTCTGCCTCATAGGGATCTATATAATAAGTCGAAAGCCTTGGATCTGCTTTATTATCTACAAAAAACGCTTGTTTGCTTTTTCCCCAATCTAGCTGTAAAATTAGTCGCTTAAAGGCCGCTACATCCTCTTTACCCCAATCTTTTAAACGTTTTTTTGAGCCTGCCAAAACCTTATTTAAAAACACTGTTTGCTCAAAAACGGCATAATCCTCCGCAATAAGTTGCCTCAAATCAGCATTATTTTGCAAGAATAGCAACTGCTCAAAATCGCTAAGTGCATCCCAGTCTTCAGGGTAATCCAAGACCTTCAAGAAGCTTTTGGCTCGCAGCTCTTTCCTTTTCGCCCTATAGATAGCCGCTGCAATTGCCGCAAACTGCTTCTGATGCAAATAATGACTAATGGGCTTGATTTCATGATAATGCTGCTGCATCAACTCATTGGCAGCCTGCTCAAAATCGAGCTCTGCGGGCACTCTTTGACAAGATAATAGGCCCAAAAACAATAGCCATAAGAATAAGTTGAGGAATCTTTTTATCCGCATATCCATATTTATTTTTTGGGGCCTGCCGCCTGCGGCGGCCGGGCCCTTTCAGGGCTCGCAGGTCTGCTCGGCCCTGCGGGCTTCGCCCTGGGTCTGCCGCTGCGCGGCCCCCTTTCAGGCCCCTAGGCCAAGTCGCTTCGCTCCTTTGCGGCGGCTTCGCCGCCTGCTAGCCGTGGCTGCAGGTTGAAACCAGCAGCCATACAACAGCGGTATTGCTTCGCAATAATCTATAAATGAGGGTTGAAACCCTCATAAAATTAACTTATCGGCCATCCTTTGATAAAAATTTCAGGCTAGTCAAGGCATAGCCCTAGCTATGAGAGAGAAAATAAGGCAAAATAACAAGAAATTAAAGCAAAGGATAGAAGTGGCAGGGCTTTCATTTGGCCTTCGCCGCCTGCTTGCTGTGGCTGCAGGTTAAAACCAGCAGCCAATTTAGGTACAGCAGAGCCAGATCCTGACCAACAGTTGGCCTGCAGCTTAAAAGCCGCAGGACCTGAAAACCAAATATTCCCTTTCCATAAACAAAGCAGGGGCTTTTAAGCTCCTGCGGCGAGCAAAATGATGGCCCAACAAAAATGGCTGCGGCCTTTAGGCTGCAGGTAGCGGCAGAGCCGCCATAACCGAAGGTTAAAACCATCGGCCCATATCATTTACAGCAAACAAAGGCTTTAGCCCGCCAGTTTGCATAGCCCCACAAGCATGGGCTTTAGCCCATGGACCCAAAACCAACTAGTTCCTAAAAGGCTTCTTCTCTCTTCCCTCCCTCTCTTCCAAACTAACGAGAAAAAGCTGAGGGACTAATAAGCGGCTATGCTTACCAGGGGCTGTTGAAGAAGTCAAATTCACTTCTTCGACTCAAAATATTGTTCTACAAATAAAAAATGGTAGGCGGATAAAGGCATTTTTAGCCCTAAAAAGAGTCTATTCAAGGTCGTTTTTGGAGAAAATCTATACTGCTCAAAATTTTATTTTGGCATTTTTAGGGCAACTGTCCTTTTTCAACAGCCCCTTGCTGACTTGAGCGAACTGACGGAGAAAGTCCTTGTTCGCTTTTCCTACTTGTAGCTTTCCATTAAGCTTCAGCCCATCGGCGCAAAACTGCCCAGCCACTAAAAGACTCTTTCTCCCCCTTTTTCAAAAGGACCAAGAAAAAGTTGAGGGACTAATAAACCCTAAAAAAACAAAACCAGCCAGGACTGTCCCTAGGCGATCAATGGCAGGCAGCTTCGTCGCCATGACCGAAGGCCAAACGGCCACAACAAGCCCTTTAGGGCGTCTTCGACGACCAACGGGAGTAACCGTCCGCCCAAAGCGGGAGGCCAAAAAAAAAAGGAGAAAAAGCCAAGCTTCTTCTCCTCTTCCGCCCGCTTATTGCGCAGGGGGATTGGGTGGGGTGTCCTGATCTGGATCAGGATCTTCAGTGTAATTTTTCATAGAAATTGTGTTTTTGTTAAAAAATTAGGTTGTTTAGTTTGGTTAGCTTTATGTCTAGTTATTTAGGCTACTCATCCTCTGGATTATTTTTTTCCATACTGCTGCTAAAAGCCGCGATATCCATTCCCGGATAAAATTGCGCCATCTCCTGCAGACAATCTTCTACTTTGTCCAGAGCGCCAGTCACTTTATACAATTTTGTCTGCATCCGCAGGCCTTCCACACTCAACTGATGGCGATTGGCCTGCTCGCAAAAAAAGAGTGCCCCCTCATGCAAACCCAAAGCATAAAAATCTTGGGCCTTTTCCAGAAAAATGCGGTCCTGACTCATCTGAGGCAACTGCAAGCTATTGTGGTAGCTGCACCAAGCCTGGGCCGCCGCCAAATCTTGTTTTAAGTCCTGCAAAAGCTGCGCATATTCCGACATATAGCCGATCGGATCTGCCGCCTTTTCGGTCAAGGTTTTTAAATAGGGAAGCGCTTTTTCGCCCTCTCCAAAAGCAATATACAAGCGGCAAAGCAGCTCAAAACAGTCCTCCTCAAATTCGGTGTTACAAATTGGCGATAAGAGGGAAATTCCCTGCAGATATTCGCCTTCTTCCAAGGCAATGGCCGCCAAAAAATAGCAGCTTTCTGCGGTGGGGATCGCCAAATTCTCGAGTAAAATTTTGGCCTTGGGCAGATCTTCTTCCAACAAAAAAAGTAACTTGGCTTGGGCCAAATCGGCCTGTTCATCGCCCTGCCCCTGCTCATAATAATGAAGCGCCAAATCATAGCGCCCCTCTTCTTCCATCAATTGGCCAAATAAAAAATACAGCGGCCCTTTTTCGGCAGAACGCTTTTGGCCCAGCTGCAAACAACGCTTGGAATTCAAATAGTTAGGTGATTCTTTTTCTAATTCCACCTTTACCCAATAATAATATGGCGCCGAGCTTTTTGCTCCTGCAGCCATTAATTTTTCGGCTAATTCCTGACAAGCCGTCAGCTCATCTAGCTCAAATAGTTCGGTTAATAAGGTCTCATTTTTTTTCATGCTGTCTTTTTGCCCCATGCTAGCTAGAGCATGAGTTTGGGAAAAAATCTTTTGGGAAAACTACGCCCTCCAATTAAAACCATTTTCAACTTGCGCCTCCACTCTTGGCATAGCTGTTAAAACATTTTATTAAAGTCGGTCATCTACTAAAACAGCGACTTATGCTTTAATGTCACCTAAGTTCATTTTGTGAACTTTATTTTTAAGTTTTTTTAAAAAATTTTAGGCGAACTGCATTTTTGCCATAAACTAAACAGCTATTCAAGTTTAAGGGGGTAGTTTTTTCAACTTTGAAGGGTAAGCAGTTGGCTAAGATGGATATATCTACTTTTAGAGATAAACCCAGCGAAATAAAATGGGCCAAAGGTAAAACCATCGGCCCATAATGAGTTATAATAAACAGCAAACAAGGGATTTAGTCCATGGGCCCCAAACCGCCCAGCCGCCGAAGAAGAAAGCCAAAAGAAAAAAGACAGCTGAGCGGCCTAGCGATGTGCAGGGGTGGCCGAAGGCCAGACCTAGCGGGCGCAGCCTGCGCAGGGCCGAGCGAGCAGCGAGCCCCGCAACGTAGCGCCGCAAGGCGAAGCCGCAGCGGAGGCCCCAAATCCTAATTCCCTCTAAAAACGACCTTCTTTTGTAGCAGCCAATCGCCTATTTGCAAGCGCAAGATATAGGTTCCAGCCAAAGCCGTTTGCGGCATAATTATCTGCTGTTCTTTTTGGCCTTGGGCCCAGTTTCCAGTAGCTATAGTTTGGCCCAAAAGGCTGTACAACTGCCAGCTTCCGGCCTGAAGCGCGGGCTGCTCCAACAACAACTGAAACTGCCCAATATTGGGGTTGGGAAAAAGCGATAACTGAGGCGCAACAGCCTCTTCGGGGGCTTCTTCTTGGCCCAAATAAATAGAAATATCTCGGCTGCTATAGACCTGATGAATAAAGCTACTATCGGCGGTTTGCTCTTGAACAAAGGCCACCCATTGTAGCTGCTGCGGCTGCCAATCTGGCGATAAAGGCTGGCTAAAGCTATAGTTTAGCGACTGTCCCGCAGCCAGGTTTTCGGGCAGCTCTGTACCCGCTGCATCGGGCAAAAGTTTGCGCACAAAAGCATGCAAAGGCTGGCCATTATCATAAAAAAGCGAATCCTCGACCAAGGCGACATAAAGCTTGAGGTTGGCCTGCTGCCAATTGTCCAAAGCCTCTAGCGAGAGCTGCAGCTCTATCTCATTGGCCCGAATAAAAGACTGCCCCTCTATATCCATCAGCGGATCGGCTAAGCGATCTTTCTCCAAATCCATAGCCTGCAGTTGTAGGGCCAAGGGAGCCGACTGGCTAAAACGGCGACCATTGAGGACCAATTTCCCCGCCTCCGATAGGCCATAAAACAACAAACGCGCAGAAGGATCCGCCATGTTTTGGGCGTAAAAAGGGTCGTAGCTAGGGAAATCCGTATTGTACTGTAGGAGGACCAAATCATGCACCAAAGGCGGCTGATAAACCAACTGATTGAGATGCGTATAAGCCGCCCCCAAATCAGCCTGCCCCAAATTGGAAAAGTACTCTAGCAAAACCTTTTTGCGGCGATTGCCCAAAAATATATTGTCAAAGGCAAAGCCTTCATAGGCCGTGGGGCTCACGCCCAAGGCCCCAAAGGCAATCCGAAAGCGAAAAGACTGCTGTCGAAAACTATCTAGGGCATAGCGAGCTGTTTGCCAGCCTGCACCTGAGCCCGACCAGCCTCTGGGGGCCAGCTGCTGCTCGCCAGGGCGGCCCGCAATAATGTCCTCATTGTACCAATTTAGGCCCTGCCCTAAATCGCCCAAAGGCCGCCAAAGTGCGAGTTGAGGGTCGTAAAACTCAATGACGGTTCCATCATTGCCCGCATCGGTATCATCAAAAATATCGAGGCTGAGCATCGGGCGGTCCAAAAGGCTCAAATCAAAGCAAGGGCTATAGACCCAAGCACTCTGATTGGCGGGATAGGGAGCAGACAAACGACTGGCCCAAAGCGATAAATGGGCGCTATCTTGTAGGCTGTTGATTCGCTGACCTTGGGCCAAGCCCCACTCCCATAAACTATCGGGATAACCCGCTTGACTTTCGGCTAGCCATTGGCCATCATCCTGATTAAAGTCTTCTGCATAAGGGAGTTGCGCAGTAGGCTGAACATTAGGCGAGGCCTGTATTAGAATACTATCCTTGGCCAAACAAACGCCCTGATTTTCGACGGTTAGACTGGCCCAATAACTGCCCGCTTGCGTAAACTGATAGGACAGACTGTCCAGCTCGAAGGGAGCCGATAAGCTAGCCGCAATAGCTGCGCCCCCGCCTATCTGCCAATAAGCCTGACTGATACTATCAAAAACCTGATTCTGAAAGAGGCCCCCTAGGCCCAAAGAACGGTTATTCCAAAACAAATAAGCATCATTCAAACAGCCCCCAGATGCATCCAGTGCTAATTCTGGCTGGCTAAATACCCTCAGAGTATCCCAGTAAAACCCCTGACAGCCCTGGCTATCCGTATACTCATAGCGAATAATATGCTCGCCCAAACCGGCATTGTCGGCCAAGAATAAAGACTGCCCAAAAGCCAGCCCATTGCCGTAGAATTGACCGCCCAAAGGTTGGGGAAGCAAAAGCAAACTATCATTTTGGCCTAGACAAAAAGCATCTACATTTTGGTCCAAGCTAAAACTAACCTGAGGATTGGGAAAAACAGTAACAAACTGCGTATCGCTAGCCTCACAACTACTGTTGCTGACTAGATAGACCAGTGTATCTTGCTGATTTTGACTCAGTGGCTGCTGAGGATACAATGAATTGGGTTGATATTCATTTTGCAATAGCGTATCGCCATTGAGAAAGAAAATCCCCCCTGCTGGGCTAGCCGATAGAATTTGGCGGGGAGCCGACTCACAAAACTGGCTGTCTAGGGCAAAGCTGGGGCTGGGGGTAGCCAATACCTGCACCAAATGGCTAACAGAATCTAGGCAACCGAAAACATTGCTTGCGCTAAACTGTAGTTCATGCAGGCCTACTCCAGCCAGAGCGGGATCAAAATGATAAATGGTATCTAAAACAATGACATTAACGGTTTGGCCATTTACGGTCATCGTATCTACTCTTTGCAGATATTCGGGCCGTAGGCCATTGCCAGTATAGTTGGCATCTAGTAGCAAAGCCGTGTTTTGAATTCCCCCAATAAGTTGCTCACTAGGGCTAGTCAGACAGAAGCTACTATTTGCCGTAGGTTGCAATAGAGTGGGTCTGGGCTTGGGCCGAACCTGAACTTGGGTTTGGGCCAGATCACTACAGATCAGGCTATCTTGAGCTGTAGGAAACAAATGTAGCTCTTCTACTAAATAGCTAATTAGATGGTTTCCAGCTGCAGCTCGAGCAGGAATAAAGATATTGCTATTTTGCAAAACCCCCGGGCCCGAAAACTGGCCATAAATGGAGTTTCCTTGCATATAAATACTATCCTCTTGCTCACAATAGCTAGTATCCAACCCTTGTATTTGGGCCTGCGGTCGAGCAAAAACAGTAGTAAAAACCGTATCCTGATTCTGGCAACCATTGGCATCGGTATAGGCATAGGCTAAAAAATAAGCCTGAGGAGCCAGAAGAGATGGACTCAAACTGGCTTCTGCCTGCAAAGCAGAACGAATCTGAAAACTGGCCATTGGGAAATTATGGCTATACTGAGCTTGACTTCCAATACTGCCAGCAGGAAAAGCTCTAATATCTACCTCTGCCCCTTGATTACAAAGCGCAGCAGGCAAGCCCGTAATATTGATTATAGGCAAATCATTTAAGATATAACTCTCTGTGCTGCTGTTTTGACAACCATTACTATCCTGTACAAAAAACTGAACCTGCTGCAAACCAAAACCTGCTTGCTGAGCCGCCAAAGCAGGAGAAAAAATACCCAAACTACTATCCTGTATACCTGCAGCTTGAAAATAAGCTTGGGCATACTGCTGCATTTGTACCCTATTAGACAAGGTATCTGCTTCTGCATCTACACAATAGGCCGAAGCCAAACTGAATTGTGCTTGAGGCAATGGATTGACCAAGGTGTGCACTTGATTTTGGCCCTGACAACCTCGACTATCTACAAAGCTGTAAGTAAGTGCTATTGGCTGTAAAATACCCGCTGTATTTGCCGCTTGCTGAGCAGAAAAGCGAAATTGGCCATTGATAAAATTGACTCCAGCCCCCGTAAATGTAGCCTGCTCATTGGGTCCAGCCTGTGGCTGCCCTTGCAAAACAAAAGATGGCTCGGCCAAGCAATACTGACTATCCAACTGCAAAATCTGCGGCTGAGGCACAGAATCTATTTGGACCAATTGCATAATTTCTCGCTGGCATCCGTACTGATTTGTCCGACTATAATAAACGGTATCTTGAGGAGCTGTTGCCAATTGAGGACGATAGACATTATTGGTCAAAGCTCTCCCCAAAAACTGCCCCTGCCCCAAATTGCCCGAACGATCGCCCCCCTGCAATAAAACAGCTGAAGCATTGGCACAGTAAGCAGGAGCTAAGTTTAGTATTTCTGGAGTAGGCAGAGGATAAATAGATAAGACTAAACTATCAGTAGTCCGACAGCCCAAACTATCACTATAGCTATACCAAAGCTGTACCCCACCCGAAGCCGCTGCACTATCTAGTAAATAGGCCTGATTGGGATGAAATAAGCTATCGCCTAAAATAGTTGGACCAAAATACTGCCCACCAAAAGGCTGCCCCACTAAAGCAACAGCCGTATCATTGGCACAAAAGTCTTGCGATCCCGCCAAAGTTTGCAAACGGACTACAGGCGCAGCCTGTACCCGAAAACTTTTGTCTATACGGTGCTCACAAGCCGCCAAATCTGTAAAAATATAGCTGATCGTATGCTGACCCGTATCGGCCAAAACAGGCGAAAAAGTATTGGCCAATGGCGCCGGCTGACCATTATTTAAATAACCCATACCTGGCCCAACAAACTGAGCAGATAAACCCATATTGGCCGTAGGATAAGCATTCAAATAGACCTCTTGGCTATTTTCGCAATAGGTATTATTAGTTTGTGGACCAGTAAAATCTAAATGCAAGGGCGCAATCACCTTAAAGGTGTCTTCCTGCAAACCCGACTGACAACCATAGTATTTGTTGTACTCATAACGAACAATATATTCTCTATCTACGCTGTCCTGAAAGTAGGGCTCCCCCGAAATATCGATGATGTCATCCACTAAGCTAATTCCTGTAGCTCCACCTAAAGGTCGAATACTCACTCTAGAAAAGCCTGTTTCATAAGCAGGCTGTACCGCCAAGGAAAAAGCCTGCTGGTTATAACAATAAGTAGGGTCTAGTAAGCTATCGATGATCCCAATATTGGCCACATCCACAAATTCTACATACTGTATAGCTGCAAAATAACTGCTATCATATGTTGGTTGCCGACTCGTATCCAAAGCCGTCCCCTCCTCATTAAAATATTGCCGCTCTTCTATGCTCCTAAATAACATGGCCACATAACAAGAACTGTCATTTGAGGAGGCCAAAAAGTTGTTAATCGCCCCCATATTCAAATAGAAATCCTCCGGTTGCCCATTATAGGCATTAGGCGCATTTATAGCTCCAGCAATAGGAGCTCTTCCAGACAAAATATCATTTAAACTAAAGGTGCCTTGGTCCGAATAAGCCGCCACGCTAATCAACTCATTGCGCTTACGGCTGCGTAAGACACTAGGCACATTCTGACAATCGTAAATAACAGCTCCTGTACTCCGATTAAACAAACTGCCAGCTGAAGATGCACTAATTTGCACACAATTTCGCCTCAAAATAGTGTCTCTGGACCAATCCGAATAGGCAAACAAACTATCCCGATGAAAAACAACGGTATCTGCCCCCGTACAAATAACGCTGGGCAAATCAGGAATACTAGCTTCTGGCTGAATAAATAAGTTTAACGCTATTTCTGATTGACAACCAGAAGATGACAATTCTAGATTTACGGGATATTCCCCACTACCCGACAAATGGACCAAAAAGGAGTCCGTATTCCCATAAGTCTGTACATAGGTTCCCGAAAAACTGCTGTCTAAATCGCTAAAATAAGCAGTTTGTGGCGCTGGACGAAGGTCCTGCAAAATATCTCCCAAACAAATATTTTCGCCCACTAATTGCGGAGGCAAAAAAGCCGAACTCAAGCGATTGTCTATAATTGGATATTCTACAGCTAAACGAATACTGTCCGAACAAAACTGCTGATTACTATATGTCGGCAAATAACTGTAGGTCAGCCGAATACTGGCCCGACCATAATTTAGATTGGGATCCGAAAAAATAAATTCATCCGCCTTTAAGGTGTCTCCATCTACCAAAGCAAAATTGGGCTGCCAACTGCCCGACCGCCCGCCTAGGGTGTCCAATTGCTCCGCAGAAAAGGTCCCGCCCGAGGGCTGAGCATAAATCAATAAGCGGTCATTGGCACAAATAGGTGTCTTTAATGGACTAAAAGCCAAATTAACATCAGGCATCAAAATCGACGGAGCTTCTAATAAATATTGCCCAGCCGTATCCAATAAGTAAACGCTGGCCGACCGCCAATTTTGCCCCGCTTTGTAGGCTATAGATCCCGCCTGCAAATGCGAACTATCTAAAGGAATAAGCAGACTATCCCCATTAAGTTGCCGCAATAAAATCTGGGCCGGAACCGCCCGCAAATTGGCCCAATAAAAGCGCAGACTATCCCCCACACAGGCCTCTCCTACTGCCGCCCCAATTTCTAAATTTTGCCAAGCAAAGCTGGGGGCAGGTTCAATATTCAGCAGGCTGTCGTAACTATAGCGGCAGCCTGCTTTTTTTATATAGAGCAGCAGGCTATCTTGGCCGGCCCATTGCGGATAATAATAGTCTTGTTGCAAGAGGCCCAAGGGCTGCTGCCCCAATTGCAATTGGCTCTGCCAGCCCGTATCTAGCAAGCTATAAAGCGCTGGAGTATAGAGAGAATCATCGCCTAGGGCGTAGCTAGTCGGCAGTTGCCAGCCCCCAAAGGGCGATTGATAATTGGGGAGGACTCGGCCGATAGAGTCGCGGCCCCCGCAGCTTTCCCAAGAGAGCCAAAGCTGAAGCTGAGGGCTGCTGCTGGACAAAGAAAGCAAAAAACTATCCTGATGAAGGCCTGGCCCCGCATGAGGCAGCAGGCGGTTTTCTAAAAGCTGACTGCCCGCATAGAGCCGCAGGCGGAGGTCGGGCAGACTGTCGACCAAGGCATAGCTATAGCGAAAAAAAGGCGGCTGCTGGGCCCGAGCATCTAACTGACAAAGCGGCCCAAAAAACAAGGGATCAGGCTGCTGCCGTCTAGACAAAAGCTCAAAAAATAGGGGCTGGCCCAAACTATCTATATATAAATAGGCGCCCGGCTGATGCAACTGCAAACTATCGGCCCCCAAAGCAGGCGCACTGCCCAAATGCTGGCCCTGAAAATATAAACTCCCCCCCGCAGGAAGAACAAACAACACACTGCCCTGACAAAGCCGATAACTGCTCCCCGAAAGAGGAAAAGAGCTGGCGGGCCAAGCCTGCCCCCAAAGTCCCAAGGGCAAGAGAAAGAAGAAATACAGTAAATAATTACGCATAAATTGAGGTTTTAACTTTAAACATACACCTAAGTTATGCAACCCTGTTCGTTAACGCAAGTATTTTGTATTTTTTATAGTTATTTTTTGGGGCCTCCCGCCTTCGGCGGGCGCTACGTTTCAGGGCTCGCAGGTCTGCTCGGCCCTGCGGCCTGACGGCCTTGGTCTGCGGCTTCGCCGCCCCCTTTCACATCGCTAGGCCGCTCAACAGCGGGGCTAGAGTTTGGGCTGGCGGCTGCGGCCCCCTTCACATCGGTTACTCCCTTCGGTCGTCGAACTGCGGCTTGCAGCCTTGTTGTGGCCGCTCAACAGAGGGGCTAGAGTTTGAGCTTGCGGCTGCGGCCGCTGGGTCTTTTGGTCCTTTAGGGCTAGCTCTTGGTCGTTATTTAGGGCTGAAGGCTTTGAACTTCCTTAAAAATTGCGTTTTTTACTTGCGTCTAGCAGGCGGCGAAGCCGCCGCAGGCTGAGGGATGGACAGCAGTGGCCCCTAGGGCCAGACCGAGGCGCTTTGCGCCGAAGGGCCGAGCGAATAGCGAGCTGCGAAACAGCCCGACCCAGCCGCAGGCTGGGGCAGCCCCAAAAAAACATTAGCAACCCTCTACTTTAGTTTATGAACATATTTAAGATTTCTTGGAAGAGTCTATTGAGCCGCCCATTGAATACGGGCCTGAGCTTGGTTTTGGTGGCCCTGGGCGTAGGGCTAAGCAGTTTGCTGCTGCTGCTCAACCAGCAGATGGAAGAGCGACTGTATAAAAATATTGAGGGCATCAATATGGTGGTGGGGGCCAAAGGGAGCCCGCTGCAAATGATCTTGTCTTCGGTTTATCATATTGATGTGCCCACGGGAAACATACCCTTGGCCAAGGTCCGTTGGATGAAAAAAAACCCCTTTATTGAGGCGGCCATTCCCCTGGCCCTAGGCGATAGCTATGAAGGCTTTCGGATTGTAGGGACCGACGAGCAACTGGGCCAACATTATAAAGCCCAATTGGCCGAAGGAAAGCTATTTAGCCAAGATTTGGAGGTAACCCTAGGCGCCAAAGTGGCCAAAAAACTAGGGCTCAAAATTGGCGATACCTTTTTTGGGGCCCACGGTCTAGAAAGCGAAAGCATGCATGTGCATGAAGAGTATGCTTATACCGTAGTGGGCATTTTCAAGGCCAATCAAACCGTTTTGGACCAGCTGATTTTGACCAATGTGGCCTCCGTTTGGCGGGTGCACGAAAGCCATGATCATGAGCATGAAGAAGGCGAAGAACACAGTCATGAAGGGCATGATCATGGGGAGGCCGAGCATAATCATGAAGAGCATGAACACAGCCATGAAGGACATGATCATGGGGAAGCCGAGCATAATCATGAAGGGCATGAACACAGCCATGAAGGACATGATCATGGGGAAGCCGAGCATAATCATGAAGGGCATGAACACAGCCATGAAGGACATGATCATGGGGAAGCCGAGCATAATCATGAAGAGCATGAACACAGCCATGAAGGACATGATCATGGACATGAGCATACAGCAGAACTGGCCCCAATTTCCGAAGAGGGCAAAGAAATCACGGCCGTATTGATTCGCTACGCCAAAGATTCGGAGGGAAAAACCTCGGCTATGGCCTCTACCATGTTGCCTAAAATCATTGATGAAACCGAAGGTTTGGAAGAGCTCGGTTATGCCGTACCCGCCTTTGAATTGCGTCGCTTGATGGACAATATGGGGATGGGGGCGCAGCTGCTTTACTATTTGGCGGCCATCATCATTATTATTTCGGCCTTGAGCATGTTCATCTCTTTATACAACTCGATCAAGGAGCGCAAATATGAATTGGCCTTAATGCGCAGCATGGGCGCTTCGGCGGGACAGCTATTGGTCATGCTTTTATTGGAGGGCATTTTGGTGGCCCTCTTTGGGGCCCTCTTTGGCCTCTTGATTAGTCATTTGGGCATGGGTATTTTGGCGGGTTATATAGAAGAAACCTACCGCTATAGTGTAGACCCTTGGCGCATTTTGGCGGGAGAAACTTGGCTCTTTTTTGCCGTTTTGGGCTTGGGGACTCTGGCCAGTATTATTCCGGCCATACAAGCCTACAGTCAAGATATTTCTAAGACCTTATCGGAAAACTAGATGCGTAGCCAACAGCTCAAAGCCCTGCGCTTGCAGGGCTTTAAAAATTATAGGGATAGTCAATTTGAATTTTCGCCCAAGCTAAATTGTATTTTGGGCCAAAACGGCATGGGCAAAACCAACTTGCTGGATGCCATACATTTGTTGTGTTTGGGCAAAAGCAACTTTGTGAGTAGAGACCGCTATTTGATTGGTTTTGAAGCAGATTTTTTTCGCCTACAGGCCCAATTTGAGCGAGGAGAAGAAAGCGAAGAAATTGTGGTGAAGGCGGCCAAGGGCAAGCGAAAAACATTTGAGCGCAACCGCCTGCCCTATGAGCGTTTGGCCGATCATGTTGGGCGTTATCCTTTGGTCATCATTGCTCCCGACGACAATAAACTCATCTTGGAGGGCAGCGAATTAAGGCGTCGTTTTATGGACCTGAGTTTGAGTCAGGAGTCGCCTAACTATCTGCATCAATTGATGCAATACAACAAGCTCATCAAGCAAAGAAACGCCCTACTCAAATCGGTAGATTATCCCGCCCAGCCCGACCCCATTTTGCTCGACAGCTATGAGCAGCAGTTATTGGGGCCAGCTCAGGCCATTGTTTCGGCCCGAAAAAAATTTATTGCCGAGCTGCAGCCCGTTTTTCAGCAAGTTTATGCGCAATTATCTAAGGGGCAAGAGGAAGTGAGTTTGCGCTATAGCTCTTCCCTTTTGGAGCAGGATTTTGCGGAGCTCTTGCGAGAAAATCGGCGCAAAGACATACAGTTTCAGCGCTCGACGGTAGGGCCACATAAGGATGATTTAGTCTTTGGGATGAAGGGGCAAACCCTCAAGCAATTTGCCTCTCAAGGGCAGCTCAAATCCTATTTATTGGCCCTTAAATTGGCCCAATATCAGGCCCTAAAGGACAGTAGCCAAAAGCTGCCCATTCTATTGCTCGACGATATTTTTGATAAGCTAGATGCGCAGCGGTTGGGCCAATTGCTCGAGCTTTTGATGGGCCCAGCCTTTGGGCAGGTCTTTATTAGCGATGCCCATGAAAACCGCCTGCTAGAGCTGCTGCAAAAGCTACCTAAAGCAGTCGATTTCAAGCTATTTTTGATTGAAAATGGGGCCATAAAAGAAGACTAAGATCTACCAATCTCCACTAGCCCCGCCCCCGCCAAAACTTCCGCCACCAAAGCTACTATCCGAATAATCGGAATAGTCAGAATAGTCGGAGTAATCCGAATAATCGCTATAGCTAGAGGAGGAAGAATAGGAAGAGCCCTTAGAAGAGGAACCATAATTTCGGTCCCTACTGTCCGAGCCCTTACCTTTGGTCCCAAAATAAACCAGCAGCAAGACCAATAGCCCCAAGCCGCCAAAGATTAGGCTGCGATAGAGGCGTTCTCTTTGCCGAAGCCGTTTGTGCATGGCTTCATTTTCTTGGGCATATTCTAGGTCTTTGGCCCGTTTTTCTTTTCGCAAAAAATGCTTTTCTACCGAGGAGACAATGGCTAGGCTTCCATCATAAATTGCATCGTAGTAGGCAGCTTCTTGTAGTTTGGGCACAATTTGTTTATCAATAATTCTTTTCGCTGCTAGGTCCGTAATTTGGCCCTCCATGCCATAGCCCAACTCAATGCGGACCTTTCGCTCGGCTCGGCTAACAAGCAGCAAAACCCCATTATTCCAGTCTTTTTCGCCAATGCCCCAGCTTTCGGCTAGGCCTTGGGCATACTGTTCTACAGTTTGGCCCCCCAAATCGGGAACCGTAACCACCACAAGCTGAACTTGGCCCTTTTCTCGGTATTGATTGAGTAACACCCTAGACAAATTGAGCTCCTCTTCTTCTGTCAAAAAATCGCCTAAATCTGTCACATAAGCAATGGGATCTGGGGCGGCGGGATATTGGGCCAAAAGGCTGGCCGAAAAAAGGAGAAAGAATAGGAGTAGGCGAAAAATAGACATAGCAAATTGGTTTTAGCTAAAATACTCAATTGAGCAGAAAAAAAGGCCAGTAGCGGAGTTTTCCACTACTGGCCCAAAAATTAAGGGCGCGCCCTTGGCCTATTCAGACAGAATGAGGTCTACCCGACGGTCATTGGGATTTACCTGATCATCGCCTTTTAGGCTGTTGTCTTCTCCCATGGGCAAAACCATAATGCGCATGGGGTCTAGGCCCAAATTGATCAAATATTTGCGCACCACAATACAACGCTCATTGGAGAGCTTGAGATTTTTGGCGGGATCGCCATCGGTGCTTGCATTTCCAAAGAGATAAAGCATCGCTTTGGGCTGATCGGCAAAGATTTGCTTTAGGGCCTCTAGCTTGGCTTTTTCTTCGCCAGTAAGTTGCGCCTGCCCTTGCTTAAAGTAAATGGAGCCCAGTCTATCATACATCATAGGTTGCTCCTTGATGGCTTGACGAAGCTCCTCAATATCCTTTTTGTTTTTGGCCATCACTCTTTGCTGTTCAGTAAGTAGGCTGGCTTGTTGCTTGATCTGCTCTTGCATGCTGGCTTTCTCGGCTGCAGCTGCAGCCTGTGCTTGACGCAGACTGTCTAGGCCTTTTCCTTGCTGGTCCATACGCTGCAACATATCGAGCTCACGAGATTTCATTTTCTCGATTTCGCTTTCGAGTTTTTCGTTTTTCTGCTTCCGCTCCTTAAAGCGATAAGCCAACATAAACTCATGCTGATTGCCTAGGGCGTTATTTAGGCTGGCATCGGCTCCCATCTCAAAGCTATAGGCAAAAAACATTTGCTTTTGCACATTCACACCAACCGTAGCAATAATGGCCGAAGTAGCGGTTTCATTATTGCTAGAACGATAAGCAAAGCCGCCCCAAAGCAGTTGTTTCCAACCAAAAAGCAGGTTCCCTTCTACTTGCAGGGGCAAGCCGGGCACAATTCGGCTCATAACTACTGGGCGAATAAAGAATTTTTTCTGCTCTCCCAAGGCAAATTCATAGCCTGCAGAAGCCATAAAATGGCGGGTATTCACATAGCTGACCTCTCTTTCTAGGGCATCCAAAAAGCGAATTTGGTTATTGAGTCCTTGTAGCATCGACAAGCCGATATTTAGCTTTTTCCAGCGATAATTTAGGCCCATATTAAAGTCAAAAGCGGTTCCCTGAGCTTGGTCGCCCAAAATTTCGGGATCGTTTTGATCTTCTACATCTGCCGATTGAAAATCAAAGCGTTGGTTGACCAAACCCAGCGACAAACCTGCCGACAAGCCATGGCTACCATCCTCCGAAAAGGGAATATGATAGGCATAAGAGGCCAAACCACCCACCTTCCGAATAATATGCGTTTGGTCGGTATACAGCATGCCCCCTAGGCCCATTTTCTTATTCTGGATAGGCGCTTCAGCGGAAAAAGCAGCGGTAAGCGGCGCATAAGGCAGGCTGGTCCACTGCCGCTTGATATTCAGGTTCAGGCTCCCCAAACCTTGGTCCCCTGTCCGTGCCGGATTATAGAGGTAGGGGTTGTAAATATAATGGCCAAAAACCGGCAACTGCTGTGCCTCGGCCGTTTGTAGGCCCAATGCCATCAGCAGAGAAAGCCCTAGTTTATAAATTCCTTTCATCTATAGTTAGATTTCTATTGTCCTTTAAAATAATGTTTTTTGGGGCCTCCGCAGCAAGCTGCGGAGGCCCCAAAAAACAAAAATTAACGCTTAATGGTCACTGCTCCAGTAAACTCCTTAAAGTTGGCTTGGATTACATAATAATAAGTGCCTTCTGGAAGCTTTTGGCCCGTTTTATAGTGCCTGCCATCCCAATCATTATTGTAAGCCGTAGAGCGGAACACCTCTAGCCCACCTCGAGAGAAGACCTGAATCGTGTAAGGCTCAAAGTTCTGGAGAAAATCAATCCGCCAATAATCGTTAATTCCGTCATTATTGGGCGTAAAGAGATCTACCACCACCAAATCGGTACGAGGAGTCACCTCAATTTCGACCTTTTCGGTAGCGGCACAGCCTGTAGCATCCTGAATGCTCACATTATAGGTATATACACCAACAGGAGCGCCAGAGAAAACAGGGGTAGGCGTAGCATTAGAGCTGAGATAATCGGCGGGGCTCCATTGGTAGAGGATACCGCCTGTAGCGTATAGTTGGAGCATTTCGCCCTCCTCAATAGTGGTATCGGCGATGATGCTGGTATTGGGCAAAGTATTCACTTCTACCTCTACTTCTAGCAAGCTACTACAGTTATCTACGGTCACTAGGACCGTATAAACGCCAGCGGCATCGGCGGTTGCCTCTGTAATTTCGGGCGTACGATCTGTAGAGCTAAAGCCGTTGGGACCGGTCCAGCTATAGCTAGCATTAAGGACGGCAGGCACCGACAACTGAAGGTCTTGGCCAATACAAATCGGGCTATTGCTAAAGGCCATACCGGGCTGTGGTAGGCGGTTAATTTGGACCAAAGTGGCCAAAGGAGCCGATTGGCAGCCCGTCACATTATCGGTAGCCACTACCGTATAAAACCCTTGATGATCTACTTCGCTCACCTCTGGAATACTGATGCTGGCTTGGTTGGCCGTAAAGCCATTGGGACCTGTCCAGGCATAGCTCCAGCCCATCTGTGCATTGATTCCCAAATTGAGGGTTTCATCCTCGCAAAGGGGCGCATTACTACTAATCGGGCCCACTAACTGAGGAGCGGCCAAAACCTGTAGTTCGGTAGAATCAAAGGCAGAGGCACAACCGCCTACAAAAGCCTGTACATAGTAAAATCCAGCCTGAGCGGGAGTCAGATCGGTCAATTGGATCGTTTGGTTACTCGATACAAATCCGTTGGGACCGGTCCAGCTGTAAGTAGCGCCAGCGCTACTATTGGCCTGCAAGAAAGCCTCTTCGCCTTCGCAAGCAGGGCTATCGTTAAAGGCCGTAGGAGCGGCAGGGCTCGCCTGAACATTGGCCAAAACAGCCGTGGGTGCCGAGCTACAACCTGCATTTTCTTCTCGAACAAAGAAATTGTAGTTGCCTGCAGCCAAAGCACCTGCATTATAGCTAGCGCTATTATTTCCTGCAGTCATACTAAAGCGGTTGATCTCTAGTTGGTTATTATCATAGAAAACCAAATCGCCAGTACCAGAACCCAAGGCCGTGATGATCAAATCATCGCCTTCACAGATGCTTGCCGCAGAAGCTGCGGGGGCCAAAGGCAAAGGGCTCACAATAGCCGTAACGGGCGTAAATGCAGAGGCACAGCCATTGGCATTCACCGCCTGCATATAATAAGTAGTAGACTGTTGCAAATTGGCCGTTGTATAGCTATTCCCTAGGGCCAACAACATGCTTCCAGCCGCATCGGCATACCAAGAAATGGCGCCTGTTCCTGTAGCATTAAAGGTAGCGCTTTCGCCTTGGCAAATGGTTACATTTGTTGCGCTGGGCGCTGCGGGCGGTGCATTTACAGTAACCAAAGTAGCGGCGGCCAAAGAAGTACAGCCATTAGCATTCGTTTCTACAGCATAAAAAGTAGTATTGCTCGTCAATGCGGGCGTATTGTAGCTATTGCCAGCGCCAACCTGGTTCGTTAGAGCAGCATCGGCATACCAGCTAATATTGTTTCCAGTTGCCGAAACAGTAGCCGTTTCGCCAGCACAAATTGTCGCGCCAGTTGTGGCGGGGCTAGCGGGCAGGGCATTTACAGCCAAGCCAACTACCTGCAAAGGAGAAGTACAAACGCCATCATCCTCGGCCACATAAAAGCTATAATTACCTACGGCAAAGGGGCCAGCATTTAGCGTTTGCGTGGCGTTTCCAGCCGTCATCGTTTGGCGGCCAATTTCTGTTTGGCTGGCATCGTAGAACACCAAATCGCCAGTACCAGAACCGGTAGCATTGAGAATCACATCCTCTCCATCACAAACATCCTGAGCACTTACAGAAGGCGTAGAAGGACGAGCATTTACGGTGACTGTTACCGCAGTCAATGGACCTTCACAAGCTTGGGCAGAACTAGAAGTTTCGCCCACATAATAAGTAGTATTTTGGTTAAGGGCTGCGGTCGTAAAGTTTGGACCGCTAGCGAGCAAGCTAGATCCAGCGGGGTCTGCAAACCAATTGAGCGTGCCTGTTCCGCCTGTAGCGTTAAGGCTAGCCGTTTCGCCAGCGCAAATCGTTGCGCCTGTGGCTATAGGTGCGGCGGGCAAAGCCTCTACCGTTACAGTAGCCGTAGCGGGCAAAGAAACACAAGCTTGGGCCGAAGTTGTTACGGCAAAATAGTCCGTGCTGCTGTTCAAGCTAGCTGTATTATAGCTATTGCCTGCGCCCAATTGGTTCGTTAGAGCGGCATCTGCATACCAGCTAATATTGCTGCCAGTAGCCATAACGGTGGCGGTTTCGCCAGCGCAAATAGTCGCGCCAGTTGTGGCGGGGCTAGCGGGCAGGGCATTTACAGCCAAGCCAACCAGCTGCAAAGGAGAAGTACAAAGGCCATCATCCTCGGCCACATAAAAACTATAATTACCTACGGCAAAGGGGCCAGCATTTAGCGTTTGCGTGGCGTTTCCAGCCGTCATCGTTTGGCGACCAATTTCTGTTTGGCTGGCATCGTAGAACACCAAATCGCCAGTACCAGAACCCGTAGCATTGAGAATCACATCCTCTCCATCACAAACATCCTGAGCACTTACAGAAGGCGTAGAAGGACGAGCATTTACGGTTACTGTTACCGCAGTCAATGGACCTTCACAAGCTTGGGCAGAACTAGAAGTTTCGCCCACATAATAAGTGGTATTTTGGTTAAGGGCTGCGGTCGTAAAGCTAGGACCACTAGCAAGCAAGCTAGATCCAGCGGGATCTGCATACCAATTGAGCGTACCTGTTCCGCCTGTAGCATTAAGGCTAGCTGTTTCGCCAGCGCAAATCGTTACGCCTGTGGCCGTGGGTGCAGCGGGCAAAGCCTCTACCGTTACAGTAGCCGTAGCGGGCAAAGACAAACAGCCTTGGGCCGAAGTCGTTACGGCAAAATAGTCCGTGCTGCTGTTCAAGCTAGCGGTATTATAGCTATTGCCTGCGCCCAACTGGTTTGTCAAAGCGGCATCGGCATACCAAGCGATACTATTGCCTGTGGCATTTACGGTAGCGTTTTCGCCAGCACAGATAGTTGCGCCAGTCGTGGTGGGGCTAGCGGGCAGGGCATTTACAGTAACAGCAATTAGGCGGAGAGGAGAAACACAGTTTCCATTATCCTCTGCCACATAATAAGTATAGCTTCCAGCCGTCAGAGCGCCTAGATTATAGCTAGTATTAGGTGCCGTTAAGCTCATAGCTTGGCGGGCGATTTCAGTTTGGCTAGCATCGTAGAAAACGAGGTCGCCGGTACCAGAACCTGTAGCGTTTAGGATAGCGTCGGCACCTGCGCAGACCTCTACATCCGCAGCGGCGGGTTGAGCGGGAAGTGGCTCTACTTGCACAGAAACGGAAGTGATTCCGCCAGGGCAAGTGGCTGCGCCTTCGCTCACATAGAAGACCGTATTTTGGCTAAGGGGATCAGTGGTATAATTATCTACTGGGCCGGGGCCTGTTTGCAGTAGAATTTGGCCTAGGGGATCCTCATACCAGCTCAGTGTTCCGCCATTGATAGCGGTAGCCGAGATAGTTGCTGTTTCTCCGGCACAGATCGTGGCGCCAGTAGCCGTAGGGGCTGGAGCGGCATCTCTGACCGTAAAATCGAAATAATTGGGAGCGGACCAGCCGCAGCATTCTGTGCGCACACGCAGTCGAACGCTATAATTGGTTACTGTTCCTAAGCTTGGGGGCATCCAGCTAGCCACCTGAGTGGTAAAAGCTGCTACGGGAGTATTTACATTGGTTCCCGCCTCAAAAATAATCCATTGATACTCTACACCTAGGGCCGAGCTACTCATAAAGAAGGTTTCTCCTTCACAGAGATCGGTCAGCATAGAAGAGGCAAAAGCGGGTAAAGCTCGGTTGGTATTCATTTGGACCATGGCATCGTAAGCGGTGCCATTAAGGCCTGTGCTTTGTGGACCTGTAGCTGTATAGCTAATAATTGCGGTCGCCGAGCTATTGTCATAGCTAGAAGTGGTACTATTTAGGTCATTGATAAAGCTAGCGCCTGCGGGCAAAGACCAAGTACCGCCATCCTTAGTAATAAGGATTTCAGAATTGGTACAACCTTCTAGAGGTTGAGCGGTAATAATTTGGGTAATACCTGCAGAAGTCGTTGCCGTAAGAGCGCTTCCGTTAACACTACGGACCGTCTCAGAACGTCCATCAGCGCCATCGCCACCGCGACCGCCATTTCCGCCATTTCCGCCACGGCCACCGAGTCCACCGACGCCTACTTCACAGGTAGAGCAGTTAAATAGGCCGCCACTAGATCCGCCGAGTAGGCCGCCTGCGCCACCGTTACCGCCAAGACCTGCGGCACCGCCAGTACCACCAGCAGCGGCAGCAGCTGGGTTTAGGCTCAGGTTATTGCTAGAGCCATTACTTGCGTAGGCATAGAGGCCAAAAGAGCTACCAGAGCCCCAACCGCCAGTGCCGCCTAGGGCCCCTTGGCCACCGCCACCGCCGCCGCCGCCTGCGCCGCCAGTACCGTCAGTACAAAAGAAGCAACCTTGGCCACCGCCGCCGCCGCCGCCACCGCCGCCACCACCACCGGTACCAGCAGTACCCGTAGCTCCTTGGCCAGCGGGCAGCCAGAAGAGGTCGAAGGTATTAGAGATAGGCGAAGCGGCGCCATTAGTTCCGTTAGTGCCATTTTGGCCGGGGGCGCCTGACTGGGCATTTACTTGGCTACAAGTTCCATCTCCGTTTGTGGTATTAAAACCAGTAGAGCCAGCGCCAAAGGTTCCGCCAGCGCCACCACCACCGGCAGCACCAGCGCCACCACGGGCCCCTCGATTATCTTCTGCGCCACCGGTTCCACCAGAGCCACCGCCACCACCGTTGCGGCCTGTGGCTGCGGTACCGTTGCTTCCTACTTGACCAGCATTGCGGCAACTTCCATCGATATTGGTAGGGGCACCAGAGGCGCCACCTCCGCCAGAGCCACCACGTCCACCGCGGTTTGTGGTACAATCGTCATCACACTTAGCTTCTGTTCCGGTACCGCCAGCGACACCATTAGCTCCGGCAGCGCCTTGGGTACCATTTGTTCCTCGGCTAGCTTGTCCTGTATTCATGACTACTCTTTCGATATGCCAGTTATTGGCATTGCGAAAATAGAAGCCATAGACCGAGTTTCCGCGGTTGCCGGTTGTGCCAGAGACGGTACCTGCGGCGCCACCATTTTTGACGTTAATCTCTAGGTCTAGGATTTGGAAGTCATTAAAGTTAATGGCTTCGATACCGATATGATAGCCCACCAGGGTTCCTGTGGCTCCATCATAGGGAGCGGTTTCTAGAGGCGAGTTAATATTGATTGTTGTGGCTAGGCTAGAATTCTTTCGGCCTACGCCATTGAGGACTTCCCAATCTCCGTCGATAATCAGTCCATCGCAATCGAGCACCATTTTATCGGATAGATTGTAGGTACCGGCTAGCAGTCGGATATGTTTTCGATTTTGGAGGCAGGCTTCATCTAGGGCCGTTTGCAGGTCCATAGGGTTAGCCTCTGAGCCATCTCCCAGAGCTGTTCCTGCGGGATCTACATAAATGTAGGCGCATTGAGCGGAGAGTAGAGAGGAAAAAAACAGGCTCGTCAGTAAGAGCAAGCCCAGTGTAGTCATTTTCTTCATAGAGGTTTTATTCTGTTAAAAATTTATTAAGACAAAATTAAATATAGCGGCTTTAATTGAGAAAATAAAATAGTTTGTAACTAATAGCCGTAGGAAATTCTATAGTACGGTATTTTTGATCCTCTATATTTTGGAAACATTATATTTTTGGCCAAGGTGCGCCTACCCCAATGCTTAAACAGAAAGTCCCTTAGTTTAAGGTGGAGGTTCTTCAGGGAGGGGAGCTAGCTCCCCTCCCTAGAGAAGATGCTGAAGAAAAATATCTTGAGGAGTTTTATATCCTAAAGAACTATGAAGCCTGTGATTGTTATAATAATTAAAATACTCTTTAAGTCCTTTGTGTAAATCTAAACCATTTTCATAAGCTCTCAAATAAATATGCTCATATTTTACGGACCACCATAATCTTTCTACAAACACATTATCTAAGGCGCGGCCTTTTCCATCCATGCTGATCTTAATTCCTCTGTTGAGCAACTCAGACGTAAATTCTAGAGAAGTAAATTGGGCTCCTTGATCAGAATTAAATATTTCTGGCTGCCCCCATTTCCAAGCTTCGTCCAGAGCCTCTAGACAAAATCGCTTATCCATGCTGTTCGAAATCCGCCAGCTCAAAACATATCGACTATACCAATCCATGACAACGGTTAAGTACATAAAACCCGCTTGCATAGGAATATAAGTAATGTCAGTTGCCCAAACTTCATTTGAACGGCTCACTTTTAGGCCTCGAAGTAAATAAGGGTATTTCTTATGGCTTTTAGCTGATAATGAGGTGTTTGGCTTAGGTAAAACAGATCGAATATTCATCTTTTTCATCAAGCGAGCAACTCGTTTTTTGTTACAAGTCAAGCCTGAGGCCCTTAAATACTCGGTCATCCTAGGGTAGCCCCATTCTGGATGTGACAGATGAAACTCGTCAATTTTACGCATCAGCTTTAAGTTTTCTGCACTTTCGCCCACAGCTTGATAGTAGTATTTTGATCGGGAAACCGACATTAACTCACATTGCCGAGCTATGCTAAGTCCTTCTAATACTGCTATTTGGCTCAGTCTTAAAGCTTCATCACATTCCTCTATATTTTTTTTTAAGCCAGTCTAGCTCAAACTGCAACTTGCCTATTTGCTCATATAAACGGGCTTCTTTTTCTTCATCAGCATCCACTTTGGGCCCTCGCTTTTTTTCATAAAGCAAAAAACTATTGGCCAAAAGTTCTTTCTTCCAGGCCGATATTTGATTTGCATGTAGCTCATATTTTGTCGCTAATTCTGCCAAGGTCAATTGCTCTTTTAGCGCTTCTAAGGCTACTTTTGCCTTAAATTTAGAACTGAAATTACGGCGCTTCTTTCTCATCTCTTTTGTAATTTAGTGCTTCATTATACGACTTTTTTTCTTGCGTTTTTCCACCTTAAACTACTGTCCTAATTTTGGGGGTAAGGGCAAGGCATAAAAGAAAAAGTGTATTTGGGACATAAAAAAAGCGCAAGGAAAGAGATTTCCATGCGCTTTTTGCGGTTTTGCAGGCGGCGAAGCCGCCGCAGGCTGAGCTGCCTGTAGGGGGGCCGAAGGCCAGACCTAGGCGCCTTTGGCGCCGCAGGGCCGAGCAGACTTGCGAGCCCGGAAGGGAGCGACCCGAGCGAAGCGAGGGGCAGCCCCAGATGAGGTTAGTTATGAAACAATGTTAATAATTGCATCACTAATGTTTTTCAAATCTCTTTTAAGTGCTCCAACTGTAGCATAATTATTCTTATATCCACAGTGGTTAATATCATTTCGCTTACCTGCTCCTGTCATTTTTTTATAATTAGACGTTAGGTGAAACCTATTTGGAGCAATAGTTCCTTCCATTCTTCTAGCGATTTCTTTGACCTCATCTTCTGATAAGTTGCTATTTCTCCTAGAAGATCTGAGCTGAAGGCGATTTGCACTAATTTTATTTAAAACTCCGTTTGCAATTTCTCTATAGTCTTCTCTATTGATATAGCGAGTACCTTCTGTCTCCTCGATTAACCAGCTAATTGTTGTTTCTAATAGAAACGTATAACCTTGTTGCACCATATTATGCTCGATACACCATTCTACAGCATGAAAACCTTTTAGAGTTGTTGAGTTGCCCAGTGTACTTAATTTATCATCAATTTTCTTTAAGATAGGGCGAAGTTGGTGACTAATCTGCTCATCTCCATCCAAGTTATTGATATCATTCTTGATTCTGTCAATATCAACTTCTTGAGTTAGTTGATGTCCACGACAGTTTAATATAGCGTCTGCAACTTTTTGTACATCACTAGCTAATTTGGGATTTTCTTTTTTAATCAGATTGGCCAATTCATCGGGGTAAGAGGCCTTAGTGAACATTTCTACGGCGTCGGTCCATTGTCCTAATTCAATGATGTTATTTAGCACTTGAATAGGGGTTATACTTTTCCCTCTTCCTGCCTCAAAATTACCATAGAAAAGTCCTTTAGGGATACAATCCTTAACGGAGGCGAGGTAGTTAATGAGACTTAATGCCAACATGGGTAAAAAGCGATAGCCATTAGTGACATCCATATAGAGTTCTGAGTTTGAATCTACTTTTTCTTCTATCGCTTTGAATATTTCCCACATTTCAGATTCAGTAAAGCCATCAGGAATAGTTACGGCCTCAAAGTGACCTATTTTACCTTCTTCCTTTAGAAGTGCAAGAGTTTCACCAATTCCCCCCTCTTCATTTTCAGAAGCATAAATATTCTGCGTTAAATCATCATAATTTATTTTTGCAACACGTTTATCAAAGCAATGAGTCTTGGCCATTTCTGTTGTAAAAAAGTAAATTTCATCTATCTCAGGGTCCCAGTTCTTCAATATATTTAGCTCAAGAATTGCTCTTGACGCATAGTGGCTAGACTGTTTTTCAGCGCCATATACAGCTGTATTTTCAAATTGATAAGTTACTTTTCGGTATGCAGAATACCCCAAAAACGAGATAAAAACCTTTTTCTTCTGATTCATTGATTAAAGTTGGTCCAAGGCGGCTTGCAGTAGGGGTTTGATGGTCTCCCAATCCTCATTTTTCAGCTTATCGAAGCGATGGCGCAGGCTAGCATAATGGCTAGCGAGCAGAATCGTGGGGCGAATAAAGGGGAGTTGGAGGATAGCCGCTAGGGCATCGCCGTCTTGTTTATGAATAATTTTTTTGAGTTCTTTTTTGATGAATTTCCGATGGTTGAGCAGTTGTTCGGCCTGTAATAGGGCCAGGGTGTTATGCTTATCGGAGTTCATAAAATCGTTGAGGGTATGGGCGGGAATCCCCTCAAACTGGCTACGATTGATAAAGCTGAGGGCCAAAAAATGGCGACAATTTTTGAGCTGGCTTTTAGAGGCAACGGTTCGGGGCTGGTAGTTGGGGTCGGCATATCGCTCGGGGATCCCTTGGCGGTGTTTCCATACCCGAATCGTTGTCTCTTTAAGGCCAAACTTCTTTTGTAGCTTTCTGGCTAGCTCTTCGTTGTAGCTGATGTATTTCTTCGCCATAGTGGTATTTTTATGTGTTTCAATACTTGTATGGTTGAAGATAGGGAAATTATTTACTTTAAAATAATTGCCTTATATCTATTTATCCGGCTTTCTAAATCTCGAATATCGGCAGTAAATGAATTCCGGCCACCAATAGAAGCATGGGCAATATCTTTACGGACATTGTTGATGGTCTTAAATAATTGATTTCGATTAAACTCTCTATGCCCATAAGCTTGATTTTTTGCATCTCTCCGACTATTTTCTGATGCAATATCCTCAACCTCATTTTGCTCACAAATATATGTAACAGCGGCCTCTACAAGAAGAATATAAGCTTGAGCATAAAAGTCTTTTTGGGCATACCATTCCGCCATTAAAATCTGAAATGCAGATTCCTGACTTCCTGATTTAGTTATAATGTCATTAAACTCTTTAAATGTCTGAGGCAAAATTAAGCGTGCTTGAGTAGAAAGGTCATTCATTTCTTTTTGAACCCGTCCTAAAAGTCCCTTAATTTGTGTAACACTAGATAATCGTATTGCTTGTGTCAATTCTCGAATCTTTAGGGCAAGAACCTGCTGATTATCTTTTTCTAATAAATCTGCGATCAATTGACCATTGCCATGATTCTTAAAATTATATGCCGCTTTTGACCACTCTAACATATTATCAACTGATCCCAAATCGATGATAGGTGCATGTTTTAAAGAACGAGCACTTTCAAGCATCCCATAAAACATACCTTTAATTTTCAAATTCTTTGTTGAAACTTCTCTCAGGTAGCTCAGAATAGTGGTTATAAAAACAGCACTTGATCTAAACCCATGCGTAATATCTAAATAGAGCTCGTCTCCATCTTGCAAAGTGCCATCAACACCTTTAATAATAATATCTAAATTTTGCTTCATTTGAACCTCGTTATATCCCCAATAAATAGGAATTACTTTTGAGCCTACACCTAATGCCTTCTCTAAGTCTGCAAATACTTGTTGCGGTTCAGAATCAAAATCAGCTTTTTCTGAAATCTCTAAATATTTCTCATCAATTTTTTCCTCATAACAATCTGACTCTTTTGCATAATGCGTATACAAGGCATCCCACATTGAGCCCATCGTCCCAATAATAATCTTAGTATCAATAGCAAAGTGCTTTGATAGGGGAGAAGATACAAACTCTTCTCCTTCATAAGATTTTTCATCAATCTTATATGTTGCCTTAAGATAAGCTCTATTTAGAGCATCTCTATCTAAAATTCCCTTTCCCAAAAAAGAAATCAACACCTTACGTCCCATATCTCCAAGTTTTTAAGTAAAAAATAAAGGCCAAGGCAGTTATAGTCCTTGGCCTTTTTTGTTGGTTTATGATTTTACAATTACCTCATACCATTCCTTAGCTTTAGCTTCATCCTTAAAGCACTTTTTCAAGAATTTAAAGAATTCTGTGTGCTCCATTTTCTTCTTCTTACTAGGAATCCAAGTTGCCTGTGTACGTTTGTTTTCCTTTAGCACTAACTGAAAGCTGTCTTTAAACAACTGCATGAATTTTTCCTCTTCCGCTTCTGGAATAGGATCGTAGTCTAAGTAACTAAGTGTCGCGCTGAAAAGCCCCTTTACCTGAGGGTTTGGGAATGGGTAAGAGCGTTTATTCTTTGCTATTTCATCATCTAGCTCCTTTTTCTTTTTTTCTCTTTCCGCCGCATCGTCTTTACGCTTCTGCTCCCTTTCCTCTTCTGCTTTTGCTCGCCGTTCTTCTTCCTTGCGCCGCTCTTCCGCTAACCTTTCAATTTGCTTTCGCCGCTCTTCCGCTTTAGGTTTCTCTTTTTTCAACCCTTTTTTCACAGCCTCTGCTTTTGTCTTTAGCACTAAAGCCTTTTTTATAAGTTCTATTCTAGCATTCCCCCTTGTAATTGGAGTTAAGGCTTGCCCCCCATTTGTCTCGGTTTTATCTGGTGACACAGCTCCTAATTTCGTATAGCGAACGAGGGCTTCTTTCATTGTCCCTTTCTTTTTATTTTCATTTTTTGCACTTCTAAAATCCTTAAGTTTCATATACTTAGGATTAAAGTCATACAGTTGTTTTTGTACCGTAGTCATGGCTAATAACTCTTTTAAGGGATCACTATTCAACCATCTTTTTTCAAACCCCTCATCACTGAAAAATTGTTGCATCAAGAACTCAAATTGCCCCATATAAGCTGCAACCTTTCTATTTTCAATTTCTTCTGTTTTTAGATGTAGCTTTACTTTCCCAAAGCCTAGAGGCTTTCCCATACCTAAATTGTGAAAACAGCTATCCGTTCCATGCATCGTAATTGCACTAATCAAAGCCCCTAACTCCTCTGGAAGCAAATTGTGATAATGCACTTTAAACTTTGCAGTTAAGTCCTCTTTTAATGGCTTAAAATGACTTAGTATTTTTCTATTTATACCATTTGTTGAAGGAAGTTTTTCATAACTAAAATTTTGATGTATAGGATATCGCTTCCGACCTGCTAGGTTTACTCTTTTGGGATCATCCATATATGTTTTATAAGGCTGTCTGTAAGGAACTTTCGTTTCACCCCCCTGATCAATATAGCTAGGATAATAAGAAGCCTTAGGGCTACTCAAAACAGCTGATACTGTCTCTCCTTCAAGGTCATCATCATCTTTCTTAATAAAATTAGCATGCGAAAACTGAACCCGTCCCTTAAGCATGAGCAAGCTATTCTTTTGGTCTCCCTCATCAACATTACCAAAAATACATTGACTTAAATCAAGCTCATTTAATCTTTGATCCTTAAAATAGTCTCCAATCCGATGCTTAAAAGGCAGCTTATATAAATAGGAATAACCTAAGCTCTTAATTTTCCCCTTTTCTTCAATGAAGAAAACAGGAACTTCTTTGCCAGCCTCTAAGCGTTTCTTCCAATATTTCCAATCATGAGATTGTTGATATTCATCAAAATCAAAATAAGCAAACTTAAAATCAGCAATTACTTCCTCTGGAACCACAAACTGCTCCCCCCCTATATCAGGAAAGATAAACTCAAATACTTTTCCTGAGGATTTCCCTCCCTTGGGCTCTTTCCTTTTAGATGGCTGACCTGTAAAAACAACCTTTCCTTTTTGCCTAGTTTCTGTTTCAGACAGCGTACAAACTTTCCGCCCTCTATCATCTTTTGTTCTCGCTATAAAAACATCTTTTAGTCCTATTTTAGGATATAACTCATATTTATGCTTTGCTGACTTTAAATAATCATCTTGCTCGTTATACTTATTGTATTCCGAAGATACTTGCCCATCAGTAGTTTTTTCATACTTTAAAGAAACTTTACCTTGAAAATAATCGGACATTTTTAAACCAAAAGAATCATCTAATTCCTTATGAGAAATTCTTTTGGGCTCTCCACAACTTTCTATAATATATTTATCTCCCTCCTTCTTCATCCAACCACATTGCTGATACTTCATTTTCTTCATATAGAAGTTGTCATGAGAACTCAAATCACGGGCAGCATAACGATGGTCGTTATAAAAATTCATCTTACTAAAAGACAATACTTCCAAGACAGAACGCAACATTCCCTTTAAAGAAGTAGCTGGAATAAAATACTGCTTATCCCCATTCGCATCATAATAGTGAGAAAAAGCCAACGGCCCACCTTCGCTACTTATTAGCTCTTTGCCCTTAGAGTCGTAGATAGCCTTATCCTTTCCCAAAACTCCATTCGCAATAAAAATAGGACTATGTGTCTTTAGCTCTACCTCTAAGGTTCCCGAAAGGCCATCTTTAAATGGCTGGTCATGTGAAACCAATGGTCCCCAAGCAGGGTAAAACACTTTCTTCTCTAAAGGCACAAAATTGTACGGCGCTTTAATTATACTCATCTTATTGTTCGTTTTTTGGGTTTTTAAATCCAGCAAAAGCCCAGCCCATTGGCTCAAAGGCTGCTGCCTTAAATTCATTATTTCCAGCCTCTACTAATGCCCAGATTTCCTTAAACAAAATTATTTGCTCCTTATTTTTGGCCATCCGCAGCTCATGATCTATACATTTAAAAGCCTCGTTTCCTTCTACCTCCGCCAAATTCACACAGTAAATCTTTAACTCTTTACCTAGCTGCCGAATGTGCAGACTTTCCTTGCTTGCAAGATCTACAAAGGCCGCTTCTACAATAAAGCCATCATTGTCAGCTTTCAAGGCCTTTTTTAAGGCCTCAATATCCAAGGCTGATTTTTTATTGCTATTCTTTAGTCCATCCGAATACAGCTCTGGCCGCTCTGCTGATTTCCGCCAAATGTAGCCTTCATAGGTCCCCGCTTTGATTTCCTCAAGCGCTATTTCCCGCTTTTTATATTTCTGTTCTGCTATTTTCATCTTTGCTTTTCTATTCTTGATCTAATAATGATTTGGGCGGCCCCCTTCGGGGCGCTATGTCCGTGGGCTCGCTATTAGCTCGGCCCTGCAGCCGCCTTTGGCGGCTTGGGTCTGGCCCTGCGGGCCACCCACTACCAGCGCTGCCGCTTTAGCGGGCCTTCGGCCCGCTCTTTAAGGGCCATTAAGCCTCCGTAGTTTGGATCTCCCCCTTCATTCGGCCATGTCCGCGCATTACGCCTCCACCTAAGGGCAGACGGCCCTCACAAAGGTCTTTTAGACTAGCTTCTAGGGCTTGCTGGACTTGATTCTCCTCAACAGCTTCAAAAGCTTTTTGCTCTACATAAATATTAAGCGTCATTGACTCTCTAGGCTGTAAAACCTCTTCACTGTATAGCGCTTGGTCCAAAGCTCCAGCCGTAAAGCGATCTATAGCTACATGGTTAAAGATCTTCTTAGCGCTTGTATCTTTAGCCAAATAAATATCCTCAAATAGAATGCGTCCTCTCTGCCCTTTCGCAGCTTTAGAATCTAAGGCCTGACCAAATAGTGCTGTTTTCTGTAGCTCTACTGTCTCAGCATTTCCCATATTTTGTAGACCTTCTGTTAATTTGACCAATTCTTTTTCTAGTTTCTCCAATTTCTTTAGTCCTTCATTTATCGCCTCTAATGGTTCAGCTTGATAATTTTCCAGCGCCGCCAACTGCTGCTCATAGTCCGCTAGCTTGCGTTCCACTTCTGCATGATCAACTTCTTGCTGGTCCACATAAATACCCAACAGCTTATTCAAATGATAAACAAAGCGATGCGCAATAGCCCCCTTTATAGAGCTAGCCGGCATTAGATAGCAATCTGTAGTTGCCATCTCCCCCCCATCCCAGTAGATTACTTTCTCTGTTTTTGGCGTGAAGTCGGCTAAAGCAGATGTAAGCGACAAACTTTTTTCGTCTGACTTCTTTTCGTCTTGTTTTTTCTTTGCTTTCTCTGCTCTTGCTTTCTCCAAAGCTTTCTCTGCCAACTCCACATTAAAGTCTCCACCAAACAGCATAAAGTCTTCTGCGCTTAAGCTCAAGCGATAGTGCTTAAATGCTTGTTCTGATTTGCTAGATGGCTTAAAGGCGGCATACTTATTCTGCCCTGCTTCTCTATAGGCCAACTGGCTACTTTTGGCCAAATACATTTGTAGGTCTTCCTCTTGACTTAGGTCCAAGCTTCTTGTTATTAGTTGCTCTACCTTAAATCGACCAAAACCTTTGCGGCTACCGCCCCCTAAACGGAAAAGCGGATGATGCAAGAGCGATAGTATAGCTTCCCAATTCTTAGCATCTTCTGCTGTTCCTACTAGCTCTATCTCAAAGGCAAAGCGACAGCCCTTGGGCAATAATTCTGACTCAAACTTTCCTTTCAGATCTTTATCCGCAACTCCTCTATGGTTGATGCGCACATGCTCTCTGCGTACAGGCTGGATATGCTCAAAGCCGCTCCCTGTACCCTTTAGTTGCTCATCTACTTCTATCAAATCCACAGCAGAGAGTCCGTCTGCTATTTTTTTCCCATTAAGGAGCAAATGGGCCGAAGATAAAATAAGGCGACTTCCTTGGCCCTTATCTTTCTGCATCTCTTGATGGCCAAAGATAGATTTTAAATCTTCACTTTCTTCTAGGCCTTCATCCTTCTCCCAAAAGAGATGACGCAGCACCCCAGTCAAACTTGTAGCTGGAATATAATAAAAGCCAAAGGCATCTTTCAATAAGCTATTACTGACAGTCAGGGCTTTTTCCCCACTGCCTATTTGTATAGGACTTTGAGCTTCTATTACGCAAAAAGCCTGATATCTATAGTTCTTTTTCTGATCACTCATAATTCGGTTTATTTTCTGGGAGAGTACTCCCATTAGGGTATAAAATAAGGCTAAACGCTGGCTGGCCTAGCGATGTGCAGCAGTGGCCGAAGGCCAGACCCAGGCGGCTTTGCCGCCGCAGGGCCGAGCAGGCTTGCGAGCTGCGAAACGACAACAAGGCCTTTAGGCCGCAGTTCGACGACCAAAGGGAGTAACCGCCTGCCGCAGGCAGGAGGCCCCAAAACAAAACTAACTGCGTTTTGCCGCCTCATTACTAAGCTGTATAATAAAGAAGCGACTATACTTCTGCTCTAAGCCTTTCACTAAATTCCGCTTCCATGTATTTTTACGGCTAGCGGTATTCAAAAACCCTATGTCGTCGTTAAAGAGCAATTCTTTTAGGTTCTTCTCATCCTCAATGTTAATTGCAAAGTTGTGCAACTGCCCCCATTGGCTAGAAGATATTTTAACCATCTCCGCCTGATGTGTTTTCATAAAATCAAGCACCTCTTTAGCCGTGCTGTTTTCCTCCGTTCTTTGCTTAATGCGCTTCAAGTACTTTTTGATCTGCTGCTCTTTGCTATTGAGTGGAATAGCTTTCTTGCTTCCACCTTCCGTCTCGGAGCTATCGGCTTTTTCTGGCTTATCTTCCCTTGGCTTCTCGTATCGATTATAAGAGTTATGCTCCTCAATAGCAGGTACTTCTTTATCGAAAACCTTATCCTGGAAAATGATTTCCCCAAAGCCTTCATTCTGGAAAAGGCCGACTCTCTGCTTTTGCTTTAGCTCTACCTCTTTGGTCGCCTTGATAAAAAAGACGGATCCCTTTTCAATGATCCAACGATCAGCATCTCTAGCCTTGCGGTGGCCATTCCAGCTAGTATATAAGCGGTGGCGAATCTGTGTTTTGGACCAGCAGATTTCCATTCCAGCTAAGTTTTTATCTAAATCCTCTGCCTTGGGACTAAGCGTGAACTCCCCACTATCATCCAGAAAACAAAGGTTACTTGCTGCATATACCTTGATCCACTCATCTTTACTTACTGTAACAGATTCGGGCGAAACATTTTCTACATCTAACTCCTTATTATGAGTAATACAAACCCGACCATACTCAGCAGTAGTAGATTTTCCTATACTGGCCTTTCCTTCTAGGCTGTTAATAATCAGATCTTTTAGATCCTTTGATTCAGCAGCCGCTCCCTTTAGGGTAACATAAAAGGACCAAACACTGCCCTTAGGCAAAGAGAAATACCCGAACATCTGCTCATCCTCAGGCCGTCTTTTATTTCTATTATAGGCAGATTTCACAGAAAAGCGGGCATCACTGTATATGCTGTCTTCTTTATAGATTGCCCCCTCTGCTTCAATAAAATAGCCCTTACGCATCTGCCGCGTTTGGACATCATTTTTCCTAAGGGTTTCATAATGGCCTTTATCTAATAAATGATTAAGGTAAATCCCTTTCTCCTCATCATTTTTATCTGTAAAAAAGTCTAAGGGCATCTTTAGACTTCGCTGTCCTTTTACTATGGGATGCGCATCGCTAAAGCAGACCAATTTACTATGGAATACAGTGTCTACATCAAGTTTATCAACTGCTCCATACTGTTTCTTGGCGAATATGCCCAAGAACTTATTGCCAGGAATATAATCTAAGCGCTCCGAGGCCGAGGATGAAGTGGCCGCACTAGCATTCAATACAATGTCAGAGCAGAGCTCACATTTAAAATGAAGTTTTATCATAATATTTTGGGCTTTTATTTAGTAAAAGAGAACTGTACACGACCTAGCCCCCGATGACGGCTAAGGCCCATTTGCTTAATCATTTTGCTACAGCGCTCTAGCTTGTCTTTATGCTTGGCCAATATCTCCCCTTCTATCTCCCCCTCTAAAACCATAGGTGCACAAACCTCTACCTTTCTTAGGCTATGTTCCTTGGCCACGCCAGTCTCATAACTAATAGCCGTAGAAGAAATACTGCGATACAAGCCTTCTTTTAGCGAAGGCTCTTGATCAAAAAGCTCTTGTAGATTACTGCTCAAAGTGGCCGAAGAAAAGAAACACTGCCCAGCAGTACCTTCATGTTCACCAGCATTTACTCGCTTGCCAAAGACCTCTTCAATAAAGGATTGCCATGCTTTATGTTCAGGGCTATCTTTTTCTTTAAACTCCTCTAATTGCTCAGCAGCATCTCGAAACATCCCCTTTAAGGTTTTGCCAGGAATATAAGGCTGGCCTTTACTGTCCTTTAATACAGCAGCATCGGCATCTCCTGCAATAGATAAACCACTGCCTATATGCCAATCAGAGAAAAACTCTATTTGATATTTTATGTTTTCCATGTCTATTTTGTGATTTATGCGGGTTCTTCTTGAGTAAATTTAGAGAATGAGTGTAGACTCAATAAGTCGTGTAGCTGCTGACAGTTTTTAACTATTTTGTCAGTCACATCTTCGCTTCCCTGAAGGTTGATGCCTAAGCCTTTTAGCTCTTTTGGATAGAAGGTAGCAATCCGCTCCAACTCAAACTGAATCTCTCCTGGCGCATGCGTATAAAGCATAGATAGTACTCTACGCAGACGGCTAGCTAGACTCCCACTTTTGCTTAAGATCTCTAAACGATTGCTCAATTCGTCTACTGTAGCCTGTTGTACAACAGCTTCCGAGCCCATTAAAGGCTTTTCTGCTAAGAAATAGGGGTTGAGACTTAGAGCACCTCTGTCATTCAAAATCCCCTCAACACCTTTGTTCTTATTATTTTCTGACTTTTTAGCATAAATAGCTGGCAAAAGCTCTTCCTTTAAATAATCACTATAGCCCTTGGCATAAGAAGACTCTAGCTTATAAAAGGATAAACTAGCAGGCGTTAGAATGGTCTCTTTATCCTCCTCCCCTCTGTTTTTTTCTGACTTAGCCCTAGCAGCCTTAGCGACCTTCTTGGTATAACTACAAAGACTTTCCGCTAAATCTGCACTATAATGAAAAGGAAACTTCTCCGTCACATAGGCAATTCCAGCACAAGCCGTAAGGCCGTTTTTAACGTAATCATAGCCCTCTGTTCCTTCCTCAAAAACCTGCGTTAACTCTTTTTTCGTTTCTTTTTGAAACTCCTCTAAGAATGCCTTGGTAAAATCTAAAGCTATTTCTGCAGGAACCATAATGCTTAAATCATCACCACCAATCACTACCGGACGAATGCCTAGAATAGGTGCTGCATTTCCTTGCTCTTTATAATAGCGTTCAAAGAGGGCTTTGCCTTTTTCTTGGCCAGACTTTACATCTTTCTTATCGTCTCTAAATATCGTAGTAAAAGCTTTTTGTACAGCCTGCCTTGTTGCATCATCTAATGCCTTTGAAAACCTAATCTGTTTATCTCTAAATGCTTGCCCTTTAACCCCTTTAAATAGCTTGGGAATAATCCGCCCCAAATCATTGCCATCTGCATGAATCATAGCTAACCAGCTATGTCCCTCATTGGGACAAATTCTTTTAAGCTCTTTAGCAAAGACACAGACTTTATCTTTTAGCTCAATGTTGAGACTTTTCTTTAGTAAAGAGTTGGTACTTGATTCTACTTCTTGGAGTTTTCGATACCGGCCTAAATTAAGACTCTTAGAGCGGAATAATCTGCTAATAGAAGAGTCTTTTTCTTCAACCTCCCCATCTGGGTAAGCTCCCAAAGCTGGCCGCCCGGTCTCTGGCACCCGAGCCGTAATCATCCAAGAGAGGGTATTGGGCCGCATAGGGCGGTTACGCTCTGCCTTCAATTGGTTTTCTAGCTCATGAATGTCTTGCTCCCCTATTGTTTCTCTCTTAATAGGCAAAACGGCCTGACTAATAGTGATGCCTGGCGCTTTTTCTGCAATATGATAGGGAAACTCTCTAAAGGCTTTCTCACAATCTTCCTTGCTATCAAAAATATACTTGATATTTCCTGCGGCAGCAATCAGGAAGTTCTTCTTAGAGGGGTTGCTGACACCAACAGACTTCAAAAATTCAATAAACTCTCCTGAGTCAGAGACCTTGGCCACTAACTCACTGGCGCCTGCGATCTCTTTTAGCTTGTTGGTCTCAAAAATGAAGGACTGTATGCCCTGCACTGCAGCAGCATACAAATATACGTTCTCGTCCATAATGTGCTTTTAACCCCAAGCCAACAACAGCCTCCCCCAAAAGGGGGGCTTTACATTTGTTTGGGTCATGGGATAGGTTTACGGTATAATTACGATCTTAAGGTAATAAAAAAAATATAATATTAGGCTTTTTGGCCACTTACTTTGATCAAAAAAAGGGATAAAGAGTACTTGCTTGAAGCACTCTCTTTTCCCTAACTTTGCTGGGGCCTCAAGGGGAGGCATTGAGCTGGGGGCAAGGCAAAAAACTGGGCCAAGCGCTAAAGGCCTCATTTTCAATAAATTTATTTTTTAGGCATATATCAAAATTTGATAGGGCTACTCATTTATTGATAAATGCCATTTTTTTAGCCCACAAAAGAATAGGCCCCAAAAATAAGCTTCGCTCAGCTTGGCACAACTTTGGAAAAATCTTTTGCCCTAAGCGCCAAGCAAAGAAGAAAAAAAAATACCTTGGCCCCTCTATTCCTTCTCAAAAAATATAACTTATGTACTATAAGCTTTTTTTTCTGCTCGCTCTGCCGAGCCTGCTCTTCGCCCAAAATGATTATCCCCAAAAAGAAATTGAACTCTCCGAACTGGCCGTAAGACTACAACAAGAAAGAGATAGCTTCAACCGAAGCTTGCTGGCCCAAAACCTGAAAACCGAACTGCAAAATACCCTGCAAGATACCCAAAGCTATAGCTACCCCTTTGAACAACTAAAAGGAGTCTCCCTCCTCAATGCCCCCGATAAAAGTTTTCGCATCTTTAGCTGGGAGCTATATGTAGATAAAGACCATTACACCCAATTCGGCTTTATCCAAAAAGCAGATGGCCAACTGTTTTTCCTCAATGATAAGTCCGACGAAATGAGAAGCCCACAGTTTGGCCGACTCTCCGCCAATAATTGGTATGGTGCCCTCTATTATAATATACAGCCCTTCGAGTCGAACGGAAAACAGTATTATCTGCTCTTTGGCCGAGATTCTTACTCTTTCTTCGACCGTAGAAAGGTGCTCGATATCCTCTATTTTGACCAAAAAGGAGCCCCCAAGTTTGGCCAAAATATTATCGATATTAAAGATGGCCGTGGCATGAAGCGAACCGTTAGCCGCCATATTGTCCAATACTCTGCCGCCGTCTCCGCTGTGCTCAATTATAATCCCGACCAACAAAAAGTGATCTTCGATCACCTGATTTATGGCCGAGCCGTCCCCGGCGCTCCCGCCTCTAATGTGCCCGACGGTAGCTACTGCGGCCTAGAACTCAAAAAAGGCCGCTGGGTATACATCGATAAGGTCTTTAAAGATGACCCCAATAATGTGCTGGTCAATGACCAAAGCCCTATCGAAATTATGAAGCGAACGCCCAAAAAGAAAAGAGAAAGTAATCTCCAAAAGATGTTTGGCAACCGCAAAAAATAATGATAAAGAGCGCCTATCCCCTATCGGATAGGCGCTCTTTTCGTCTATAAAACCCCGCCAAGGGCTGGCTCGGCCCAGCGCTGCGGAGGGGTGGCCGAAGGCCAGACCCAGGGCGAAACGAAGTGGAGCCCGCAGGGCCGAACAGACCTGTGAGCCCCGTAGCATAGCGGCGGCCGACCTAGGCGATAGCCTAGCCGGCCGCGGGCCCCAAATCCCCCTTATATATATGGCCCTAATCTGGAGCAGGAAGCACCCAATCCCAGTTTTTCCAACCATTCTCGGCCTCCAAAAGGTTGTAGTTGGGGTCAATCAAACGGGCAGATGGCCGACCATTCCAAGATACCCAGCTCTCCGCATAGATGGCCCGAGCCCCATGCCGCCGCCCCAAATCTTTGGCATAGGCCAGAATCATGTCGGGCTGAAAACGCATCTGCTGCAATTGCCAGGGCTCTAAATTATCCTCCGGATAGAGCAATTTTTGACGGCCATTTTGGTCAATTAAGCGATAATGCAATTGCCCCACTTTCTCGACCAACATGACCCGCCAACTAAAGCGAAAACCCTGCTCCTGCCAACAAACTGGCCCCTTATACAACAAAAAACGCCAAGGAAATAGCAGTTGCCAACTAAAGAAAATGACCCAAATGGCCCCCTGCAATTTGGGCCAATACAAGCGATAAGGCCGCTCCAAATGCTCCTGCGGCAGATAGATGAAGCGAAAGCGCCCCAATTCCTCCGCCGAGAAGAAAACCAAGGCCAGGCCCATCATCACATAGGGAAAAAGCCCAATGGAAAAAAGCAAAGCCGTCATCGCATGAAAGAGGATAACAAATAAATAGGCCCAAGGGCGCGTTTTGCGGAAACTCAAGCCAAAAGGAACCAGCAAATCATAGAAAAAACCCGCCCAAGACATGAGGAAAGCCGTAGGTCCCCAAGCCAGAATAGGGCCCAAAATAGGATAGGAAGAACGAGCCGATAACCAAATGCTTAGGGGCTGCGCCCGAAACCACCAGTCGGGCTCTAGCTTGGCTAGGGCCGCATAGATATAGAGTATGGCGATCAGAAACTTGGGCAAGAGGAAGTAGTAGTTGGGCAAATGCCGCCGCCGCAGGCTGGGCCGAAAAAAAGCATCCACAGAAGCATTGCAATGCAAGGGAACAAAACAAAGCAGAAAGGCCAATAAGGACACAAAATAGTAGTGGTTCAAATAAAGGCATTTCTCCCAAAGCTCAAAGTAGCTAAAGAGCAAAAAATAGAGCGCCATGCTCCAGCGATAAAAGGCGCCCAGCAAAACCCCCAAGGCCGCCAAAAGCATCAGGCTGTATAGGAAATAGCAAAGCTGAGGAGAAGCCAAAGGCAGCCAGTCCCAACCCCAAAAACGAAAGTGATAATCGGGCGATAAATAGAAGTCTTCGATCCAACCCTTGGCCCAAAAGCGTATGCCCGACCAAAGAAAAAGACCCCCCAATACAATGCGAAAAAGCAGAAGGGGAAGAACTTCCCGCTCCTGCTTTAGGTATGCTTTAATCGCCGTCATTGTCGCTAGGTAAGACCGTGATGCCAAAAACAGCCGCCATATCATTGGAGAGCGCAAGGTAAATGGCTCGACTCAAATCATAGAGCTGCTCGACCTCCTCCGGTTGGTTCTGCAAAGCAGCCTGCAAATCATCGCCTAGGCTTTCGCAAAGGCTGATGGCGGCCTGCAAATTGGCCAAAAACTGGGCGGGAACCTCATTGCTGCTTTCCGATTCCCAATAGGCCTGCAAATTGGGCGTGCCCAATAAAAAGGCATTTTCCAAACCCTCAAAATTGGCCTTCAATAGGCCTATGCTAAAGTGCGCATCGGGATGTTCAACCGATTCGGGCAGGAAAATCCCATCGTTCTCCTTGCCCAAGGGTTTTCCTAACTTCTTGCGGCTCATCTCCTGGGCCAAGTTAATCATTCCGTTGCTCAGCTCACTAATGGCCGAGCCCAATTCATAACCTTCGGCAGCAGCAAAACGCTGGCCCTCCCCCTGATTTTCCCAAATGTCCTGCGGTTTTTGCATCTCTAGGGCCAAATGCTGCACCGCCAAACGCAGGTAATCCGCCCGACGAGCAGAAAAAGGCAATTGCTGACTACTGTCGGCAAATAATAGGTATTCTATAGCCGAAAGGCTTTTGGCATAACTGCTCTGTTGCCGCATATACAGGCTGTCTAGCGTTCGGCTCGTATCCGAAATGCTGGCTTCTATAGAACTGCCATTGGCGGGACTCCGCCCTATGCCCCAATGCAAATATTGGCTTTTCATTTCGCCAAAAACAAAGGGTTCTGCAGCCCCCCAAGCCCTTGCGGCCTGCCGCCAAGCTTCACGAGCATCGGTCAAACTGGCATTGCTGGGCTGCGCCAAAAACAAATTAACCTTAGTGGCTAAGTTGGGGCCCTGGGCCGCTACCTCTTGCCAAGCTGGGGCAATAACTTCTGTTTGCCAAGCTTGCAAAAGGGCCGTTTTATCAAAACTGTCCTGCTTGCTACAAGCAAAAAGGAAACAAAGGCTGGTCATAGCCAATAGAGAAGCTAATCGTTTCATATTATATATAGTAGTTTTATTTTTGGGGCCTCCGCTGCGCTACGCTTGCGGCGCTACGTTACAGGGCTCGCTATTCGCTCGGCCCTTCAGCGCTTGTAGCGCTTCGGTCTGGCCTTCGGCCACCCTTTCACATCGCTAGGCCTGCGGCGGCTGCGCCGCCTGCAAGACGCAGGAAGTAGGGCCTAGTTGGCATAGCTCGCAAATCACCCCTTCAGATCGGTTACTCCCTTTGGTCGTCGAACGGCGGACTAAAGTCCTTGTTGTGACCTGCGGCGGCTGCGCCGCCTGCAAGACGCAGGAAGTAGGGCCAGATTAAAGAGAGTTTAAAAATTCGAGCACTTGGCTGCGCTCTTCTGCGCTTAGGGCCATAAAGGCATCTTTAGCCGCTTCGGCTTCTCCCCCATGCCAGAGGATGGCCTCTTCTATATTTCGGGCTCGGCCATCATGCAAAAGCTCTGAATGCTCATTGACGGTAGAAATGAGGCCCAAGCCCCAAAGAGGTTGTGTTCGCCACTCTTGGCCATTGGCTAGATAATCGGGGCGGTTATCGGCTAGGCCTGCGCCCATATCATGTAAGAGAAAGTCGCTATAGGGATAAATCTTTTGATTAGACAGAGGGGCCAAGGCATGCACTCCTGTCTCAAAACTCGGGCGATGGCAATCGCCACAGCCCATCTCTAGAAATAATTTTTTGCCTTTAAGGACCCTTTGGTCTTTCCAATCTCTGCGAGCGGGCACGGCCAAGGCCTGCAAATAAAGTTCTACTCTATCTAAGGTCTGATCATCTAGTTCGTAGCCTTGGGCATTATTGCCATTAGGCGCTTGCTGGCAGTCGGTTTGGCCCGGACTACAATTTTGCTCGGGAAAAAGAGAGGAACTAATGCCCATATCCCCCTGAAAAGCGGCAGTAATCTGTTCTCTTAAAGTGGCAGCATTGGCTTTCCAGCCATAACGGCCGAGCAGTTGTCCGTTAGCGCTCGGAATCCAATTGGCCCGTCCAGACACCCCATTTCCATCTATATCTTGTGGATCTTCTAGGGCCAAGATACTCTGTTCGGGAATAGCTTCTATCAGCCCCATCCCCACTAATTGGTTGGCTACCCTTGGCGATATTTCTACATCTGCGGCCAAGGGGCCATAGGCTAATTCTTGTACCCCATAAGTAGGTTTGCGCAACTCATAGCTACTGCCATCGGGGTATTGCCCCTGAATATAATCGTAACTAATGCTAATTTTCCCCTCTGCCGCAACATTGTTAATCCCTTGGTCCTGTAGCTGCCCCCCATAAGAAGGTTCGGGCCAGTTTTTGGCCCCAGCCGAAGCGCCGGGCACCGACAAACGAAGCAAAAGGCCATGTCCCAGCTCCCCACTAAAAGCAGGAGAGCGCCCCCGCCCATCTTTAAAATGGCAGGAAGAACAAGCGACCGCATTAAACAATGGGCCTAGACCATCCCGGGCCGTTGTTGAAGCTGGAGAAGAGACCCAAGATTGATTAAAGAAGGAATTTCCCGTAAAAAAGGCCAATTCGTCCATAGAAGACAAACCCGAAGTTTGAAAACCAAAGGCATTTCGAGAACTATTAAAGACGGTGGTCGCCCCACCGCTATATTCTTCGCCAGCCTCTGCTTGCAAAGCCCCCTCTTCCTTTTTACAGGCTCCTAGGAGCAAGAAAGAAATGATGATAATGGGCAGTAATTTTTTCATACAAATAGATATAAAGTGGTTCTGCCACAAAAGTAAAAAATCCAACTTATTAAACTAGACTAATTCTTAATAAGAATTAAGAAATACCTTAAGAAAACAACTACATCTATGGCATGGAGGAAAAAGCAACTAGCTTGAATCATTGCAAAGGAGTGTTGGCTGGAAAAAAAATGGTCTGGGGGATTTATTCTTAGCATTCGCTGGAAAAAAAACAGTCCATTGCAACTCAAAAAGAGCATTCGCTAGAAAAATAATGGTCTGGGGGATTTATTCTTAGCATTCGCTGGAAAAAAAACAGTCCATTGCAACTCAAAAAGAGCATTCGCTAGAAAAATAATGGTCTGAGGGATTTATTCTTAGCATTGGCTGGAAAAAAAACAGTCCATTGCAACTCAAAAAGAGCATTCGCTAGAAAAATAATGGTCTGGGGGATTTATTCTTAGCATTCGCTGGAAAAATGACGGTCCATTCCAACTCTTTTAGCTCTTTTTGGCCATCAAGGCCAGTTCCCCCTTCTCTTTCAACAGTAAGATAGGATCATCAGCCAAATGATTTTTGAGTTTTAGCAACAGCAGGCCAGTAGGCTAAAGCCCTCTTTAACTGCAAAATAGGGAGTATTTCTGGCCTAAAACTAATATTTAGTACATTATTTAGTTAAAAAAGTTAGATTTATTTGCAAAACATTTGACTTTACGAAAGTTTATCCATAGGTTTATAACGTATCAATTATTTATAATAATTAAATTCATTTCCTATGAATGATCTAGTTCGTTGGTCTAAGCTGATCAACTTCTTTATTTCGGTTACCGATGGCTCGCATCGCAAGATGTATCTCTTGGCTACCGATCATCTTCACAAGCTGCAAGAGATGGCGGTTCATGACCCATTTTTGCAAGACTTGCTTACTTTTTTGTTGCCCTTTTACAACAGCTTTATTGCGCAGTATCGAAAGAGCAATCAGGACCGTATTCTCTTGGCGGAAAAGACGGCCGATTTGAACGACATGTTGGTAGAGCTTTCTACAAACAAGATTCGTCAGTGGGATATTCAGATTCAGGGCGTTTATGACATGCGAAGCAATGTATACAAACGTCTATTGCCAGACGGAAGGGGGCCTTTTCAGACCAACTCTTATGAAATGCGGATTGAGGCTATTTTAAGTTTGGCGGAGCGGCTAAACCTAGACCCTCAACTGAGTGCTTTGGGCCAAGACGTAGAAGCTTATGGTTTGCAGCTACAAAGTTTGCGCATGCAGCAGCAGGGCATAAAGGTCTATCGTTCGGCTAACTCTAAAGCTTTGGAAGAGCAGCGTTTGGAATTGGCCAAGGGCTTGTATGCTGTATTTTGCCGACTAAAGGGCCACTATTATGAGGAGCTCTATGAGGTAGAGAAATTTTACAAACTTCATTACTTCCGTACGAGCAATGACAACAATGGGTTGCCTGATCAGGAGGTCAATAGCTTTGAGATTAGCTTAGAGGCCAATAGTCGTTCTGGACAATTGGAAGACCTCTTGGAAGGGGGCCAAAACATTCGCCTTACTCATTTGGAGGGAGCGCAGCTACAGTATTATACCGTGGTCAATGCGGTAGACACTCCTTTGGAGGAGCATAACCTCGACCCCTTGCAATCGGTTATTTTGACTGTAGCCGATGGGCACCAACTCTTGGTTGTGAATAATACGCATGGCATCCCGGCCAAGCTTCAGGTAGAAATCCTTTAATTAGCCCATCTGCTGAGCAGCTATCTATAGATCTCTAGCTAGCAGTATAGACAGAAAAACAGGAGTAGCTCCTTAGGGGGCTAGCTCCTGTTTTGTTTTTTCATCTATTGACTGCTTGTCCTTAAGCTCTACATTTATTTTTCATCTTTGGAGGCTTGGCCAACTCCTCCATAAGGACAAACTGTATATTCCTTCAAATAAAAAAACCAGTCTGCAGAAGCAGACTGGTTTGAGGTTAATGTATTTTATCTTGGCAGAGATAAAACAGCTTCAAATAGTAGGAAGAGGATTAGGCAAAGGCCTCATTCCATACGGCTTGGTTGTGTAGACGACCAATTTCTTGGCGGCCCCACTTATTAAATTGTTCAATTTTCTCGTCATAGCCGAAGCTTGCCCAGCCACCGAGTAGCCAACCCAAGCCACGGGCCACTTTTCCACCTGCGCCTTTGTTCCATTCTTTAACGCCGGCATCTTTCATGATTTCAAAGCGTTCTAGTGCATCAATTACATTGTCGACAATCACCGTATCGGTTTTCTTAGACAACCAGTTGGCATATTGGGCACGGCTAAGGAGCCAGTAGGCTGCTTTTTCGTTCACTCTTGTTTCCTGTGTATTGACATACTTGCTCATAATTTCGGCGCGTAGGCGCTTCCATTGATCTGCACCGCTAGCAATAGCGCCTTTAGCATCTTCTAGCTGATCGGCTCTTTGCTTATAGAGGTTCGTATAAACAATATCCAGTTGTTCTTGGATTTTGGCCAAGAGGGCTTTCATCTCTTCATACTTGCTAGTGACCCCACGCTTGTACAATCCATCGAGGTCAATCAAACCAGCATTCTGGGCCTCTGTCATCGTAGACAAGCCAGCTCCGCCAGGAAGGGCAAGAGAGAGGAAACCACCAATTTGGCCCATGGTTCCACCAGATTCGCTAGCGGCACCAAGGAGCATTTTAGCAATATCGCCAAAACCGTTTACACTACCACTAAGTAGAGCGGTAACACCGGCAGCTACAGCGGGATTGACAGGAGTCAATGCCAAGCCAATAGAGCTTACGACCACCTTACGCACCGATTCTAGCAGCTTCATCAAGTCTTTCTGCTTCTTCATTACAGATTCATAGTCTGATTTAGCCTTAAGATAGACTTCAGCAGCAGCTCCACCTGAAGCAATTGTTTGGCGGTAGGCACCATCTACTTGAGAGCCGAGGGTAAGGATATCTTGGTTGAGGCGAGTAAGCACTGCGCCTAGGGTATTGACCAAGGGGCCATCAAATCCACCAGAGAACTCTCCGATGAGGGCGGCTTCTTGTTCATCTGTGAGTGTTGTTGCATTGGGGAAGTCAATAACGATTTTATCCTCATTGAACTCCATCATAGAATCTTGGACCTCGTACTTCGTCAAAGCGAAAGTAAGTACATTATCTACAGCGCCGAGGATATCTTTAACCTCATCGGTCATTTCTCCATTGGCGCGGCCGCCGGTAAGGGCATTAGCCAACCAAGATTCGGCTTGGCCTTGTAGATCTTTAGCTTTAGCGAGTAGGCGGTTATCTACTTCAGTACCTTCTAAGATATCGTCGGTATCGCCAAGGCCAAAGTAAGCGGCTTTAATCTTCTCATAGACAGAGAGGAAGTCGCCTTCTTTGATATCTTCAATAAAGCCAGCTACTTCTTTGAGGAAGTTGCCTCCTACTTCGATCCATTGTTTGACCATAGTGATCTTTTCTTGGATCTCGGCACCAACTTCTACGGCTTTAGCCAACCATTTTTCGGCTTCTGCGCGGAAGATATTGACCTTACCGATGAGTTCGTTATCTACATTAGTGTTAGAGATAATGTCTCCACCACCAGTGATATCATCCCAAGCGGCGGCTAGGCGGTCATACCAATCGGGCAAGTTATTGCCATCGGCATCGCCAACAGCTAGGCCGATAAGGTCAGAGGCTTTATCGAGTAGGCCTTCAGAAGACTGGATCCATTCGCCTGCGGCAGCAATCTTATCGCTAAAGTCGCCATTTTTCATAGCGGAAGCGGAGGCCACAAAGCGTTTAGCTTCATTGACAAAGCCAGAGACTTGGCCGGCCACTTCGGCGGTAAATTCTTCTTGGCCATCCAATACTCTTTTGATTTGGCCCTGGGCCCATTCTTTGGCGAGTTGGAGATATTTTCCGACCACATCCTCGCCATTGGCCATATCGGTAGCAATTTGCATAGCCATTTTGATCCAATCTTGGACCTCTCCAAGATGTTCGCCAGCGGGAAGCTTAGCGATAAGGGAGTTGGCTAGGCGGGCAAATTCGTCGGCCTTTTGTTTGTATTCTTGAACTTTGGCTAGGAGTTTATCATCGATATCGGTGCCGGCAAAAATATCATTGGCGCCATCGAGCTCTGTCCAAAGGGCAGAGAGCTGATCATAGACGGCATTGAAATCCTTATTTTTGAGGGCATCGACAAACTCTTTTCCTTTTTCGGCCAAAGAAAGGAGTTTCTGAATATTATAGATCCAAGTTTTGACCAAGTCAATTTTCTCTTGGACGGCAGGGTTCATTTCTGCGGTGGCCTTAGCCAGCCATTCTTCGGCTTTAGTTTTAAAGCCATTGATTTTACCCAACAGTTGTTCATCGATATCGGTACCGGGGATAATATCCATAACGGCTAGTTTATCCCATTCGCGAGCGAGTAGGTCGTACCAATCGGGCAGGCTATTATTGTCGGCATCGGCGAAGAGGTTATCGACGATATCGCCGGCCTTATCGAGGAGATTGTGGGTGCTGCCGAGCCATTCTTCGGCTCTAGCTACTTTATCATCTAGGGAAGCGTCGCCTAGGGCTTTGGCCTTATCGACAAAATCCTGGGCTAGTTTCTTAAAGTCGATGGCTTCTGCCACAACGGCATTGCTGAGTTCTCCGACTACTTCTGTACCGCTAATGACAGAGGAGATACCGCCTTCCATCCAGCTTACGGCTAGATCTCTCCATTGGCCGAGGTATTCCTCTAGGGCCTCTACTTTTTCGATAACAGATTTGGCAAGTTCGATCCATCCTTGGACCTTTTCTACTTTATCGCCTAGTTCTCCTCCGGTAAAGAGGGAGGCGAGGCGGAGCCAGCCTTCGGCTTGTCCGATATACTCTTGAGCGGTGGCGAGGATGCCTTTATCTAGTCCTTCTTTAGAGCTAAGGATTTTATCGATGCCGGTATCGAGCCAAGAGACGGCCAGGTCTTTCCAGCCGTTGAGGGTGGCCTCGAGGTCGGCATTGCCTTTAGCTTGGGTAGCGATATCGCTTTCCGTTTCTGCTTCAATTTCTTCGGCGGCGGCTTTTTGGGCGCTGCGTTCTTCGCTTTTGGCTTCGCGAGCGGCGGCGGCCTCTTCGGGCATGGGGATAGTTCCTTGCTCCTCTACGCTAGGCTCATCTTGATCGGCTTGGGCCAGGGCGGCTTGGGTCTGATGCAAGGTGGCTAGAACTTGGCTGTGTTGGGCTGCGGTTTGGGGGTCGGAAGACAGCCCAAACTGATAGTAGTTAGAGAGCCATTCGTTGGCTTTCTTTTGCAGCAATTCTAAGCTTTCTTTTTGTTGCTTGCTGATGGCCATAATATATATATGTTAGATAGGTATTTTGCCTTGCGGCGGGCAGATTTTTTCTTGAACTACCGAAAGTTAAGGACTTTATGGCCGTTTTTCAAAGCTTGTTGGGAAAAGAAAAAAACCTTTTTGATATTCTGTTTTTCTATTGTCTATTTAGTTTTTTTGGCTTATTTTGTTCGGTTTTTGCCCAGCCCTCCCGAAGGGATTCCTTAGGGAATCCCGTAGAGGGGAGGGTGGGCGGGGACATATTGATGAATGAGGAGCGAAGCGAGGAATACCGCTTTTGCAGAGGATTGGCATGGCTGAGGGATGGATAGTGGTGCGGCGCAGCCGCAGACCAAGGCGCTGCAAGCGCCGCAGGGCCGAGCGAACAGCGAGCCACGGCACAGCCCGACCCGACCGCAGGGAGGGGCAGCCCCAAAAAAATAGCAGCAGTTCTCTATACAGAAAACTGCTGCTCCCTAAGCTAAGCTTCATATTATTTACTTGGGCTCGAAGCCAAGAACGATATTGAACGAACCATAATCGAAGACTGAAGAGCCTGCGGGTAGGTCCTTATCGAAGCCAATACCATAATCGAAACCAAGGGTACCAAACATAGGCAAGAAAACCCGAAGGCCCGCTCCTACTGAACGTTTGAGCATAAATGGATTGTATTCGCGGAAGCTAGACCAAGCATTTCCGCCCTGTACAAAGCCCAAAACATAGATCGTTGCATTGGGGTTGGGCGAAAGCAGATAGCGCAATTCGGCCGTAAACTTATTGTAGACCGCCGCCCCTGTTTGGTTGGCAATAGACACATCCGTCACGGGATCGCTGTATCCACGGAGCGAGATAATATCTTTTCCTTGTAGGCCCACAAAGTTAGAAATACCGTCACCACCTAGTTCATAGCGACCAAAGGGAGACAAGCCCACATCCTTATTATAGCTCCCCAAGAAGCCCAGCTTGGCCTCTGTCTTAATGACCAAGTTTTTGGCAATCTTGGTATACCAAGCGCTTTCAAAATCCCATTTATGATATTCTACCCAACGGAAACGGTCGGTATCGGGAAGTTCTGTATCGGTATAATCCCAGCCATTGACCAAAGAATAAGGGAAGGTCAGTTTCATAGAGAGTGAGAGGGTAGATCCTGACTCGGGGAAAAGCGGGTTATTGACCGAGTTCCGAGAGAGGGTTTGGCGGATCGAAAGATCATTAAAGATGCCTGTAGGAATGGTAAAGTCGTAGCGGCGGAGCAGATTCATATTTTGGTACTCCATAGCGATTTGGTAGCTAAAATAGTCATCGGGCCAGCGCAGGCGAGTCCCTAGGCCCACCGTTACCCCTGTAATTAATAGCTGTTGAAAACTGCTACTTTCTGGAGTTTGTCCATTATTGTATCTAGAGTGGTAGGCGCTAACAGAAAGCGCATTGCGCTTTTTGCCACCTAGCCAAGGTTCGGTAAAAGAGAAGTTATAGGACTGAAAATAGCGTCCGTTTGTTTGAATACGCAAGCTTAGGCGCTGTCCATCTCCCTGCGGAAGGGGGTTCCAGGCTTCTGCCTTAAAGAGATTGCGCAAAGAAAAGTTGTTAAAGGTGACCCCAAGCGTACCAATCAATCCGTTGCCATAGCCTCCCCAACCAGCAGAGAGTTCCAATTGGTCAGAAGGACGTTCTTCTACGGTATACTCAATATCTACAGTTCCTCGCTGCGGATTTACAGGCGTATTGATGCCCATAGCCTCGGGGTTAAAGTAGTTGAGCGCCATTAGTTCGCGTTGAGAACGCATAATATCTGAGCGGCTAAACTTAGCGCCGGGCAAGGTCCGTAGCTCTCGGCGGATCACATGCTCATGCGTACGGTCGTTCCCCTTAATAATTACGCGGTCAATGGTGGCGACAGGCCCTTCTTGGATGCGGATTTCGATATCTACGGTATCATTTTTCACGCCTTTTTCTACGGGATTGGCCTGAAAAAAGAGGTAGCCATTATCCATATAGAGCGTACTCAAATCGCGGCCGTTGCGGTCAAAGCTAATACGGCTCTGCAAAAGCTCTTCATTATAGACCTCTCCTCTGCGAATGCCTAGAATGCGGCCCAGAACCTCATCAGAATAAGAGCTATTTCCTCTAAACTTAATGTCGCCAAAATAGTAAGTGGTCCCCTCATCAATGTGCATATCAATTTGGATCGCCTTTTTGACTTTTCCGTTTTTCTTGGGAATTTCTACGATATAAACCGAATCGCGGACAATTTTAGCATCTCGCAAACCGATCTTATTATAATAGGCCATAACATTTTCTTTGTCGGCCTTATAATCGTACTCAATATACTTAGAGGGCTTAAAAATGCCCATAATGGGGCGTTTCCGTTTGGTATCTTTCAGTAGGCGGCGCAATTTGGCATCAGAGACCTTTTCGTTGCCCACAAAGTTGATATCTTGAATCCGAATCCGCTTCCCTCGATCTACATTAAAGACCCAGCGGATACTATTTTTCAAAACGATATCTTCCTCTTCTTCTACAGTAACGCTAGCATCGGGATAGCCTTTGGTGGCAAAGAAATCTTTAATTTCTCGCACAGCACTGCGCTTCATACTTTTGGTAGCGGCCCGCCCTTTGAGCAAATAGCGGTTGAGCAACTCATTCAAATCATCTTGCCAGCCTTTACGTACGCCACGGTAGGCATGTCGAGCAAAACGAGGATACTCCTTAAGGACAATTTTAAGAAATACAGCTTCTCCCAAACGGCGTTCGAGCAAAATCTGCACATCGACAAAAAGCCCTTGGCCCCAAAGCTTACGAATTGATTTACCAATATCATCTCCAGGCAGCTTAATGCTCTCCCCCACCTTCAGGCCCGAAACGGCAATCACGGCATTGGGGTCGGTATATTCGCAACCTTCCACCTTAATGCCTCCAATTTCATAGGTTTGAGGCAGTTCATAATCCATCACAGGCAGACTAGTATCTGCATTACTGTTCGGCAGGCTATCGGTTTGGGCCAATAAGGGTTGGCTCAGGCAAAATAGGCAAGCTAGGTAGACGCCTAGCCGTATAGAGTTGTAGTTCATGCGTTTTTGGCAGACTTTTTTTTCTTAAAACATAGATCGAGGAGCAGACTTAGCCCCCTTTTCCAAACAAAACGGAAAGTTCGGGCCAAAGGTAGGGGATTTAAAAGAGATAAAAAATATTTTGTCTATTCTGCTTTTTTGGGGCTGCCCCTCCCTACGGTCGGGTCGGGCCATTCCGCAGCTCGCTGCTCGCTCGGCCCTGCGCGGGCTTTGCCCGCTAGGTCTGCCGCCTTTGGCGGCCCTGCTACAGCCCCTCAGCCTGCGGCGGCTTCGCCGCCTGTCCACCGTAAATTTGGACCAAAAAGGGGCTTTAGGCTTAGCAGATCAGCTAGTTTTTCAGTAGATTGCCTGTTCTTCTGCCACAACAACCCCTCTATACTATGTCCCTAATTTGCTATGCCAAAAGGACCAAAGATAAGGTCCAGCTCCAAGAAAAACCCTTTGCCTCTGGCGGAGAAGGCAGTCTGCACCGCATCAAAAGCCCCTCTCATTGGAGAGGACTTGTGGCCAAAATTTACCATCGCCCCAAAAGAACAAAAGAGCGAGAAGAAAAAATCAACCTACTGATTAAGCATCCGCCAGAAGAATTGCGGGCCGGCCAATGGCCTACCTTTGTTTGGCCCAGAGATATCCTCCTTACTCAAGATGGCCGTTTCTTGGGCTTTGTGATGCCTTTTGTTCAGGGCAAAAAATTAGAATTACTTTGCCTCCCCAAACTCCCCAAAAAGCTAAATCCAAGTTGGCAACGCTTAGCCTTGGACCAAAAAAATAGCCGAGAGTTAAGACTGCGCATAGCCTTTAATCTCAGCCTGGCCATTTATCGGCTCCACCAAACAGATCGCTATGTCCTAGTGGACCTCAAGCCAGAAAATGTTGTTTTGCAAAGCAACGGACAACTGGCCCTAGTCGATATGGACTCTATTCAAATAAAAGAAAATGGCGAGCTTAAATTTATGGCCCCTGTGGCTACTCCCGAATACTCGGCCCCGGAATATTACAAACAAGATAAACCCAAAAGCTTTGCCCCCAGCTGGGATAATTTTGCCCTAGCCGTCATTCTTTATAAGCTCCTGCTGGGCATTCATCCTTATGCCGCCTCCGCAGCCTCTCCCAACGAGCAACTCGTGAGCCTGCACCAAAAAATTGAGGCCGGTTTGTTTGTCCATCATTCAGAAGCTCAACGCCTATTTAAAATCATCCCCCCACCCCATCAGGGTTTTCTACAGTTTTCCGATGCCCTACAAAGCCTATTTATTAGAAGTTTTGTAGATGGCCACAATCTGCCCGAACTCCGCCCCCTAGCCGAAGAATGGTGCTGGGCCTTGCTCGAAGAACTAAAAGACCCCGAACTCAAACAGCGCTTTCAGCAAATGCTGCTGCAACAGGGCCTGCAGTTTAAGCGGCTGCGCCGCCCCTCCGATATTTTGCCACCCTTAGAAAAGGAAGAAAAAAAATGGAGCGATTACCTTCCCCGAGACTATCAATTGGCCCTAGCTTGGAAAATGCCGCAGCTGTCATATCCTAAGTCAGCACAGCAAATCAATCTAGAGATCAATATGGATAGCTGGGGGAATTTTATTCTGAGCCTAATTGCGACCCTAGCCACGGCCGTCGCCCTGCTCAGCAGCTTTCCAGCAATTTACGACTGGATGAGCAAGGACCTACTGCAATACCCCTACTGGCAAATCATGCTGATCATTCAAGGCTTTTTTGCCTTTCCCATTCTTATTTTTCCCGTTATTATTCGGGGGATCCACCAGCTTGTCCACCCCAAACGCTTCAAGTGGAAAAAACTAAAAAATAATGCGCAAAAGCTGCAAAACGAACTGGACCAATGGGACAGCAAGCTAGAAAAGTCTAAGAGCAAGTTAGTAGAGTTCTTAAAAACGGAACTCCCCCCTTTCCAAGCCCTAGAAAGAGAAAGTAAGGCCATCAAGCTGAGTTATCAGGAGGGCTTGCAACGGCTAGACCTAGCCTTTGAGGAATTGCTGGCCCAGGAACAGGAGCATAAAGCGGTTATTATAGCGCCCATTCTGGCCCAGCTACAAACAGAACTGCCCGAACTGAGTTCAGCCCATGATTTTAAGTCGGCCCTAGAGATCTTACGCAAAGCCGAGCAAAACGAACTCCTAGCTGCACAAAAAGAAGAGCTGGGCCAAGAATTTCATCAATTTAAGGCCATGGCCCAAGCAGAAAAACGCCTTGCCTTTGAGCGCCTAGCCGCCGAAGAAAAACGCTTCTTCTCTTATATTGAGGAGCAAAGAGAACTACTGCAAGATCGCCAAAAGCAAGATATACAGGCCCAACACAATAGCCTCAGCCGATTCAAGAACCTCAAAGCTGGCTATAAGCAGCATTTGCACCTAAGCGCTCGAGATGGCTTCAGCCTTATCCTTAAACTCAATGAGGCCGGCTTTCACTCTATGGGCCAGCTAGATGATATCAATATCCCTAAGGCCCAATTTATCTTTAGAGATGGCCGCGTTTTGAATCTATCCGACTTCAGCCAGAATGATGTTAATCTGGCCCACCGTTTTATGCACTGGTTGCAAGCTTGCCAGAAAACAGAGCGGCTGACAGAACTAGAGCTAAAACGCATAGATAAGTTTTATGCCAAAGAACGGGAAGAGCTAGAAGCCAAAGCCCGCTTGGCCGTTCCTAAGTTTGCCAAAAGAAAAGCCGACCTACAACAGCAGGCCCAAGATGCTTTTTTGGCTAAAAAGGCCCAAAATATACGGCAGCAGTATCAGGAAAAACGGCAGCAAGTACGCCAAGCACAGCAGCGTTTTAGTCAGGAAATGCAGCTTGTTTTAGAAGAAAGAAGCCCCCTCTACCAAGCACTGGAAGAAGAGGCTAAACAATTACAGAAAAAACATAAGGAGCAGCTCAACAACTTGGCCCATTTGCATCAGCACAACTTGCATCAAAAGCTACAAGAAGAACGCCATCGTTTGCGGGACTGGCAAGCCGAAAATATGGCCCAGATTGAAATTACACTACAAAAGAAAGCTGGAATTGAGCAGCAGCTTTCTGCTTATCAGCCCTAGCGGGCGGCCATTTTTGGCGCAAATAGCTGTTGTACCTCTTCGGCTGTTTTGATTTGCCCTGGCTGGGCCCGCAAGACAATCGTATAGGGTTGGTCCGCTGGGCGGTCCTTGATTTCACTCCAATCTATAGCCGCAAAATCATCTAGATCGAAGAGCGCCACTTGATCATTGGGCAAAACGGCCAAAAAGCGGAGCGGACGATCGGGAGATATGCGGAGCTTATTCCAGTCTCTTGCTGGCAAATCAATTAGGCTGGCCTCATTTAGTGGAAAACAAAATACTTTGTCCAAACGAAAACTAGCAGGCAACTCTCCGCCTTCTATTTCAAACTGGGCCACTAGGGGTAGAGCTTCATCCCACTTCAGAAAACGATCATAATTATAAATGCCAAAGTCGCTAATTTCAAAACTGCGGAAAAGGTCGGCCTCTTGGCTGAGGCGTTGCATTTCCACCTCAATTTCGGCCATATTTTTCTCATAATTTTTGGCCCAACTCTGGGGACTATAGCGATACAACTGCATCAAAGGCATGACGGCCTCTATTCGACCGCTCCATTCTTCGGTCCCATCATTAGAGTTTAGGGTAAGCTGATAAATATTGCCCCGAATGGGCTGCAAATCAAGGGCATCAAAGTCTTTATCTTTGGCCCAAGCTGGGAAGCGCCCCCCGCTCAACCTTTTCCAAACCATCATGGCCGCAGGCTGCTTGCTTCCCTGATAATCAATATACTTATAACATTGACTATTTAGCCAAGAAAGTCCGTACTGCTGGGCCTTCTGCCCTACTAGAGGGTTCTCTCGGTTTTCATATATTTTGCCATAATTATTATTGTAAGTAGCATCTAAAATGGCCGAATAATCAAAGCAAAAATACTTAGCCTCTAGGGGCATTTTAAGCAGACTTTGGGCCTTATAATTTACCTTTTTGAGGGCTTTTTGCTTGCTCTTATTTTCTACTATTTCATATTCTTGGTCCAAATATTCCCATTTTCCATCTTCATCTTTCAGATGAAAGAAGCTATAATTTCCTTCTTTTTGAAAAGAGGGGGTGGTAATTTTCATGGCTTCGGCCATCTTTAGTTTGCTCCCATTTTGTTCTGCTCGCAGCTCAAACATGCCCGCAGTGGCCATATATCTTTTTTCTCCTTGGGCCTCGTAACTCATGGGCATAGCGGCCAAAAAAGCGCTGGGCGCATCATGAAAAATGCGGTACTTCAGGCTAACTTTTCCGCTAATGCGATCTCCATTTTCATTGCGCAGGGCCCCGCCTTTAAAGTAAAATGCACCGCCTTGAGGCAAGGCTAAAACGGTATCTCGATCTGCATCAATTTCATAGTCTTCAAAGGGAATATCAATATTGGCAAATGGGCGTTGGGCTTCCCATTGGCTGCTAGCAAGGACTTCAGTTGTCTTTTTTTCTTGGCAAGCCATTAGGCTTAGCAGGGCCAGAGCGGCCAAATAGATTTTTGTTTTCATGGCTTCTTTTTTTTTCTGTTGATTATTTTTTGGGGCCTGCCGCCTATGGCGGCCGGGCTGTGCACTGGCTCGCTGCTCGCTCGGCCCTGCGCAAAAAAAGCGAAGCTTTTTTTGCTGGGTCTGCGGCTTCGCCGCCCCAGTTACCATCCCTAGGCCATGAGGCCCTTCAGGCCTTACTTCTTATTTTGGTCCAAATTGTTGGTAGTAATCTAGGGCGATATCGCTATAATTATCTTGGATATCGGGACTTAGTTTTGGGCCATAGGGAAACGCCTTTTGCTGCCGCCAATAGCTGAGTTCTTCTAATGATTTATTGAGGCCAGAATTATACTTACAGCTCCAAAGCTCTAGGGGGCTCCAATTGGGGGGACATTTTTCTTTTTGGCAGATTTGCAAAAAGCACTTTAGGTAAAAAATTTGGCCCTCTAGGGTTTTGAGGCGGGCCAAGCGGGCCTTAGGGCTTCTATCTATGGCTAAGTCCAGGCTATCTTCTAGGGTTTGGGCAAAAGAGGGTTTCATTTGAAAAGGGCCGATAGAAAAATCGACAGCTAGTCCACGGAGGTAAGCTTGTTCTAGGGCCTCGGTTTCTAGCATATCCTTTAATTGGTTATAGCGGAGGAGTTCGGGAAAAACCACTGCCTTTAAGGCGGCGGGTTCTATTTCTAACTCCTTGGCGGTTTGCTCCAAAAGGCTTTGGTGCTGCTGCAAAAAGGCGATTGCTTTTTGGTAGTTCTGGCCATATTTTTTTGCGTAGGGACTAGGCGACCAAAGCAGGCAAAGGAAGAAGAGGTATTTCATTTTTATTTTTTATGCCCTGCTTTGGCTAAGGTTAGGCCTTGGGGAGCATTTTTTTTGCTGAGCCTAGAAAAGAGTAAAAATCAGGCGGCCGGAGATGTTCTTTTTGGGCAAAGAAGGCTGATGAGCGGCCCAGCGCTGCGGAGCGGGTGGCCGTTAGGCCAGACCGAGGGCGGAAGCCCGAAGGGCCGAGCAGACCTGCGAGCCCCGCAGCCTTGGGTTGACCCACTTTTTATAGCGGTGTCAATTTAGGGATCGATATCCATCATACATAAATATGAATCTCTCTAACCCTAGTCCTATTTTCTTGACGGATACGGCATGCCTAGTTTTCTTCACTGCGCCATTAAATCCGCCCAACCTTGCTATGATCCAATAGGCCCAAGCTATTGATTTAGAGGTAAATGGGTTACGCAAAGAAGGGCTTTGGCTTTCGCCTTTTAGATATTGTTTAAATATAAGATCTAAGACTTCTACTTCATCTTCTGTGAAAATAGAGGTTGCTGGAGTCTCATTATCTTGGTTAAGTCCAGCTTCTTTAAGCTTAAGGACCTTGTCAGATGCACTGATTGCCATAAGTATCATTTTGCGGATAGCTTTACCTGTTTTTAAACATATGTTTTCAATATCAAAGCCATCTGATTTTAAATATTTAAAGTATGTTTCAATTAACCACCTCTTGCGGTAGCAAAGAACAAGCTCTAAGAGCTCTTCTTCGCTGTTGATTTCTTCATTTGTGAGTAAGCGCCAACTGATGGTTTCATCATCATGATCTTTTTTTGTTCGGCTTCTTTTTCTAGCGGCAGATTTTGAAAAACCTTTGCCCTTTTCAAAGACCTCAATAACATTGATTGTCATTGGTTTAGGCCTTGGTTCGCCAAGAACATACTTACAAGATTTGGGAACGGCAAAAGTCACTTTTTTAGATCGAATAACTAGCTTCTTCCCGTTAAGTTTTTTACGGCTACTCTTGACCGTTTCTGTCGTCTCAAAGTCTGCTGGATAATGTTCAAAGACATCACATAATGGAATCTTTTTGCCATCCTCCCAAATCGTTGCTCGTCTATCTGTTCGAGACCGAATCAAGAACTTAATATGCTGTCTGAAAAAACTTTCCATCATGGGATAAACATCTCCTTCTCGATCACAAACATGTAAAATATCAATTAGGTCGTTAATTACTTTTAACGCAGATTCTGTCTCTTCTACATTTACTTTCCATCTCGTAATTTCACCTCTAAAATGACCCGTATTTCTATTTTCAGCCTCCTTACAAGTTACTCTATTTTTATATCGATTATAAAGCTGAACACCTCCTAAGCCATGATAATGAAAGCTTTCTCGACCATATAGTAGAGCCATGTGAAGAAATACAGACAAATTTGTTTCCCGACCTCCAGGGCCTAAACCCTCTTTGTCCGTTAGTCTATTTCTTTGCTTATTCAGTACAACTTCAGAGGTGTCGTGAAAGGCCAGAAGCTTTTCTTCAACCACCTTCATAGACTCCCTACTTTTGCCAATAAACTCAAATTGAATGTATTCCTCAGTAAGATTTTTGTTTGATAACAACCTCATGAAAGCCTTACGGTCTGCATCAGTTTTTGCTACATTTGTTAAATGTGGGTTAGGATTATTTTTTAGACTCTCTGCTAATCTATAACATACTCTCACTGATTGCTTATTTAGCATAAATGAAGATACCTTTGTACTGTCCATATAAATCTTGATTTAGAGCTAAGTTAAGCTTATTTTTAAAAGTGGGTCAACCCAAGCCCCGCAGCATAGCGGCGGCCAGCTTCGCTGGCCGCGGGCCCCAAAACAAAAAACGCCTCGCTCCTAAAAAAGGAACGAGACGTTAATATTTGGATGATCAGAACTACTGGCTGCTATACATTTTGGAAGCGAGCGAAGGCCGAGGCCAACTTCTTATCATATTGGTTTTTGGCATAGCCGGGGCCATTATAGCCTTTGGCAAAAGCTGCCCAATCCTTGCTACTTCCTTGTACGTGACGGAGAAGATTATTGTTTTTCACAAACTCCATAACGGCTTTGAGAGAAGCGCCATTGGGTACTTTCATGGCTTCCACGAAAGAGAAAACATCGCTGTATCCTACGGTAGAGTGGTTAAAGCCCATAATTTGGAACTCGCCCCAAGAAGTGGCCTTATAGGCGGCTTCCTTATGAATTTTTTCAGCTCTAGCGAGGCGATCATACTCTTTGGTACCACCGGCGTACTGGCTACTATCCCATTTGGGGTAGATAATATTTTCGTTTCCAGGGCGGAGCGCATTAGGATCTTTACCTGCTTTCTTGAGTTCCTTCCAGAAAATATGTCCTTCAAAGAGGATTTTGGGTCGGCCATCAGAGAAGAAGCCATTTCCGCCAGACTCGACAGTTTGGATCGCCATAATGACGGCGGGTTCTACGCCATACTGTTTAGACAAAGCCTCTAGGTGGCCTTGGATACGGCCCATACCGAGCAGAGAGCCCCAGGTACGTCCGCCAGCGTCTACGCGGCCATCGGGTTTGCTACTTCCGCGATATTTAGTTTGGAAATCTTTGATTGCTGCGGTAAGTGCGGCATCGGCATTTCCGTCCTCGGTTAATTTGTGGCCAAATTTATTGAGGAGTTGTTTTACGCGGAGCACATCTTCCGCTTGATTTTTTCCACCTGCGCCTACAGAGGCAGAGATTTTAGAATTGGCGGCTAGGGCCTCTTCTACCTCGCCAGAAGCGGCGGCATCGGAGCTAGCAGAGCTGCTATCATCGCCGGATGAGGCATCTTCGCTGCTTGTGTCCTCTCCTTCTTCGGTAGTTGCTTCATTGGTGCTTGCGCTAGCTCCGCCAGAGAGTGCGCCCCAGCTTTTCCCGCCTGGATCGATACGGCCATCTTTCCAGCCGAACTCGCTTTGTTGGAAAGCCTCGATAGCGGCGATAGTATTGCGGCCACAGTCTCCATCAACAGTAAGGTTTTGGCCTTTTTTGTTGAGTAGTTCTTGGACCAATTTTACATCTTCTAGTTTATTATCTCCGCCTTTACCGACAGATCCAGAGATAGAGCTGACACTAGCGGGAGTTGCTGCGGCGGCAGATGCGCCTTCTACAGCAGAGCCGATAGATGCTCCGATAGAGCTAATCAGTTCTTCAATTTGCGTTAGTGTAGCTTGTTCTTTATCATCGATTTTGCCATCGGCCATGAACAGCTCTTTGAGTGTTTTAAGCTGATCTTGATATTTGCCGAGCAGTTGTTGTAGTTTTTCTACGTTAGCCATGCTTCAAAAGTTAAATTAGGTTGAATAGATAAGATGCTCTAGCCGAAAAGGGCTAGAGGGATAAAAGCAGGGATTATTTTTGAAGCTTGCTTTCGATTTTCTGAAGATTCTCTAGCATTTTGGCCATCACTTGGCGGGCTTTGGCTTTTTTCTTCTCTAGTTGGGGGTCGATTGTAGTGCTTTCGGGGCCAGCAGAGGCGGTATCATCAGAAGCGCTATCTTCTGTTGTTTTGGCTTCTTCTTTGGCCTTGGGTTCTTCTGTTTGTGCAGTTTCTTGCTTACCCTCTTGCTCTTCTTCGGCAGCACCGGCGGCGCTTACTTCAGGACCAGCAGAACCGGCTACAAATTCGTTGAGAGTCAATTTTACTTTTTTGAGGATGGTCTTAGCTTCCTTAGCGATTTTGGCTAGGGGGGCATTTCCTTTGATGGGGCTTACTTCTAGGGTAGCGCCATTTTCGCCTTCCTGAACAAAAGCCTTAGCGATCATGACCATTTTCTTATCGCCTTTGAGGTCTTCCTTGGCTTGTTTTTTCCATTGCGCATCTAGTTTAGCAATGAGCATAAGGGGGCCAGTGGCACCGCAGGCAAATTTGTGCTCACGTTTTACGTAAAGTGTGACAGCGGTATCTTCGCTATTGGCTTGAGTAAAAGCGGCTTTGCTCAGGCGCTTAAATTCTTTTTCGTAAGCGGCTTGAGTCAATTCAGATAAAACTCCAACTTTTAATTTCGTTTTCATAAGGTAGTATGTATTGGCAGGTTAATGTATTGTATTTGCTTTAACGAGTCGAATATATTGAGTTTTGCAGAATTAAGCAAGCGCATAAAGAAGTATTCCTAATTTTTATTGCATTTAAGACGCTTAACTTATCGGATCCTCTTGTAAAATAATGGGCTTGGCCTTATAAAATTTGCCTAGTCCTTGGTAAAAACGCTAGCTAGGCCTTAGTTTTGTAGTCCTCTGTATGAATTCCTAATTTAAACTACAACTTTTTTATTATGAGGCAAGCTCAGTTCAGTTTACTATTTTTTATTTTTTTGCTCAGCACGAGTTTAATGGCCCAGCGTCCTCGCAGTGGTGGTTTTGGTGGCTTTGGGAAGAAGCTATCTGGGACGACCTATAATGAGGAGCAGCTTGAGTTTATGAAGGGGCATGTAATGGCCATAGAGCAGTTTAACGACAGTGTAAGTCGGGGTTTATTAGAGTTTCCGCTCAAGATTCATATTGTGGCCAAGAGTGACGGCAGTAATGGTTGTGAGATTGCCGAGGTACAGGCAGCAATACGGGAGCTCAACAAAAGTTTTTTGAAGGCCAACATTCGTTTTTTGCCTTTAGAGGACTACAACTACATTCGGGATGATGCGCTTTATCGCTTTCCGGTAGTTGATGAAGAAAAGCTTTGTCGGCCACATGATCGGGCTAATGTAATTAACGTTTACATTGTAAACAAGCTGCAAGGCGAGCGCAATAGTTTTTCGGGTTATACGCATCCGCCTTCAGCCAAGCCGGTCAATCGTTTGTTTATCACAAAAAAGGCCCTCAGTAATGGCACCACGCTCAAGCGGCAGATGGGGCATTTTTTTGGCCTCTACCCCACTGCTGGTCCTATTGCTGGGCAGCGTAGTGAAGAATTGGTTTCTGGAGAAAACTGCCAGATGGAGGGCGATCAAGTTTGTGACACCCCGGCCGACCCCGGTTTGGACCGTCGTTCTATTGATGATCGTTGTGATTATGTAGGTACTTTAAAAGATGCCAATCGCAAATTTTACAAGCCGATGGTCGATAATATCATGTCGGATAATCCTCGCCAAGGTTGTCGGACCAAATTTAGCCGTGGGCAGCTCAAGCGGATGCTTTATACGGCCACTTATATTCGCAACTACATTAAGTTTCCGCCTCCTGCCGATGCCACCAAAAAGTATCTCAAAAAATTGAAGGAGAAATATGGCCAAGAGGGCGAATTGGTGTTTAACATCAATGCGAGCAAAGCGAATGTCCAATTGCTTCAAAACCTATATAAGGTGCAGGGTACCTTTTTGCCAGAAACCGCCTACTTCTTTGAGATCACGAATTTACGCAAAGGCTTTATTTATGTCTTTGAAGGCGATGAAGACCGCGGTTTTCACTTGCTTTATCCGCAGGCTGGCGATCAGCAATATTTTAAGGATGAAAAGAAAAAGTTTAGAGTCCCTACAAATAAAGGTGATCATTTTCAGGTAGACCCAGATGGGACAAAAAACTACATTTGTATTTTGTTCTCGAAAAAACAGATTCTCCCAGAGCGTTTTCTCCAAGAAATCAATGAGCTAGATGATGAGCAGCTGAACCTTTTCCAGCGCTTTTATGCCGCCCATCAGGAGAAGATTGTGGGCAACCACAATATTGAGTTTAAGGATAATAAAATTGAGTTTTCGGCCACTTCTACAGAGCGCTATATTGTGCCCATCTTTTTAGAGTACGACAAGCGTTAAGCGCCACAATTTAAAGCCCCTTTGCCAGAAGCAAAGGGGCTTTTTTTTAGCCTAAGCTTTCGGGAAAGTGATGAAATCGTTAAAAGCGGGGCTATAGCAGGGAATTTTATGGGGATAAATTGTATATTAAATAGAAATTCAGTCTTTTTGCGGCCAGGTAGTTTCTTTGGCCCAATTTAGGCTAAAAACAACCAAAATTCATCCAACTCAACCCCCCGCTTATGCAGCAAACTATACATCTTTTTTGTTTTCTTTTTTTCACGGTCTTTCTTTCGGCCCAAAACTTTTCGGTCTCGGCGGATTATGCCAGTCTTCAGGGCGATTGCCAGGCAGAAATAGGGCCCCGGATTAGCCTAAAAAATGAAAGCAATCGCAAAATCACCTTGGTTTGGGAACAAAGCCGCAATCTCTGCCCCGAGGGCTGGGAGGTAGCGGTTTGCGACCGACAATGCTACTCCTCTTTGGTCCAAAAAAAGCAATTGGTGTTGGGCCCCAAGGAAGAGGTTTCTAATTTTCGGGTCAATTTTCGCCCTAATGGAAAGGAGGGAATTGGCAATTTAGAGCTCAAGATTTATGAAAAAGGGCTCAAGCAGGATGCCGAACGCATTTTGTTTTCTGCCTCAGCCAAAAATGAGCGCTCGGCACAAAAAATGTATCAGCCCAAGGCCGAAAAGCCTACGGTTTACCCCAATCCGGTGGTAGAGCACCTCATGCTTCGAGACGCCCAAGAGCAGGTCAAGTATTTAGAGATTTACAATGTGGTGGGCCGCAAAGTTTTGCAATTTCAGGTCAATGGGCAGCAAGACAAATTTGATGTCAGCAGCCTCAACCGCGGCATTTACATGCTTCGGATGCTTGATGAAAACCGTCATATTATCCGCACAGAGCGCATTAGCAAGTACAATCCTTAGTCTTTTGCGCCTAAGATTCAAAAAGCCAGCTGTTTTCAGTTGGCTTTTTTTGTTTTGGGGCCTCCGCTGCGGCCTGCAAGGCGGGGCAGTCCAAAAAATTACCCTCTTTTTTTTTAAGTTTACGAAAAGGTTGCTAACTTTATGTAATTAAAAAATAAACCAATGAACACCCTTATGACTTTTTTGGTCCTTTTCACGGGACTTTTCGCTCCCATTGAGCTGCAAGAAAACAAAGCAGAATGTAGAACTAAGGACTATAGTAGTAAAGAAAGAATGAGCACAGAGGCCGCTATTCCAAAAATTGATTTTTGTTTGGAATTTGCCCTAAATGCGATAGCGGTAGCCGATAAGGCAAGAAGCCTAAAAAATAGTATTAAGAAGGACCAATGGGAGGAAACCTTATACCTAGATGATCTTTATTTTAACTTTTATCAAGGTAAAAAGCTCAAAGTTTGTCGCCTAATTTCGAGAGATATTAAGGCCTTAGTAAAGCAGGCGAACAACAAGTCACCCAGTCTATTTTTAGAAGAATTGGCCCAAATTTTTGAGCGTTATGATGCAGTAGAAAAGATTGAGAAATATAGTGCTAAATCGGACTTTATTGAGTCTAGCATTGCACCTTATGTCCTTTCGCCTAGCCAACTAGAACCCATTTTGGACCAAGCCTTGGCCAAAGATGACTTTTTGACCACAGAAGAGTGGAGAGAGAAAAAAGAAGCCGACTCTACCTACCTGGCAGAACTTACTAGATTCTATGACCTCCTTAACTATGGTGAAAGTAGAATCCTAAACCAATTATTCAATATGGCTCCTTTAGAGGAGCAACTGCATTTAGACCCCGCCTTTAAATACTCTATTTCAGCTAAGGAGTTAATAGCGTTTTTAAAACAAGGAAATACAGGGCATCCTCTTATTAGAAAACAACTGATTCAACAATTGGCCAATCAATTAGATAGTAACAAACACTACTCAATAGATGAGTTGAGCGCTAAGATTCATACTGAGCTATCCCTTTCTTCAAGTTTTAGGAAAGAGCTCTTTTGTCAAGAATTTTATGACGTAAAAAAACAGCGCTGGATGAACGGCTACCCTCCTGCTCCTCAGGAGCTCTATCCTATAGACTGGCTGTATAGCTGCTTTGATGCTAAACTACGGCATACTAGCGTACGCCGAGAAGTAGTTGTTATACAACTTAAAGAAGAAATTAAAGTCTGGTTTAAAAAACTACAACCTAGCATCAGTGATCCTAATATTAGAAACTACTGCCTAAGCAAAAAGCAATGGAAGGCCCATATTCACAGCCTTTTTTCAGCATCAACGAGAAGTGGGTTGAAAATTCCTCTATTAGAAGACTATTTTTTGTCTAAAATAGATGAGACAAACCCCAATGAAGACTACCTTTCTATGAACGATTTTATCAAAAACGTTTGGACTAAGTTTTTGGGAGACAAAGCTTTTCAGCGACTAGATCCTTTCAAGGAATTATCTGCAGAAGAGATTAAACAATTAGCAGATAGTGCTAGGGTGCTCTTAGCAGCAGCAAAAAACTGGGAAAAAGCAATCCGAGATAGTCGTTGTCAGCAGTCAAAATAGCCTCTCTTTTTTGCCTTATATTATTTTAACATCTAGCGCCCTGAACGAAAGTTTGGGGCTTTTTTGTTTTGGGGCCTCCGCTGCGGCCTGCGGCCTTGCGGCGCTACGTTTCGCAGCTCGCAGGTCTGCTCGGCCCTGCGGCCTAACGGCCTTGGTCTGCGGCTGCGCCGCACTGCTGCACATCGCTAGGCCGAATGGAAGTCCTGCGCTTCGGCCATCCTTTGATAAAAATTTCAGGCTAGTCAAGGCATTTTTTAAAGGCATAGCCCTAGCTATGGGGGAGAAAAATAAGGCAAAATAGCAAGAAATTAAAGCAAAGGATAGAAGTGGAAGGGCTTTCATTTGGCCTTTGCCGCTCCACGGTCTTTTTGCTCTTGGCATTCTTCTTTGGCGACTGAAAAGTTTTGGGTTCATGGGCTAAAGCCTAGGCTTATTAACTGAGCGAACTGAAGGAGAAAGTCCTTGTTCGCTTTTTCTACTTATAGCTGTCCATTAAGCTTGAGCCCAAAACTACCCAACCGCTAAAAGACGCTTTCTTTCCCTCTCCTTTTTCAAAACTCCCAAGAAAAAGTTGAGGGACTAATATTAAAATCTTGTGTGCGCCCTTCTTGCTGCCTAGGGGCTTGTCCCTAGGCGATAAATGGCAGGCGGCAAAGCCGCCATGGCCGAAGGCCAAACGGCCTAGCGATGTGCAGGGGTGGCCGAAGGCCAGACCGAGCGGGCGCAGCCCGCGCAGGGCCGAGCGAGCAGCGAGCCCCGAAACGTAGCGCCCGCCCTAGGCGGGAGGCCCCAAATAAAAAAGGCCTAGCTCCAGAAGAGCTAGACCAGTAAAAATCAAAGTATCAAAATTGGTTTAAGGACGAACGATGACTACTTGGCGTTGGGCCATAGCTTGTCCATTTTTCAGTACAAAGAAGTAAGTTCCCTCGCTGAGGTTAGGCGTTTGGACCTGAATTGTCTGGCTGCCAGCTGTGGCGGTTCCCTCTTGAAGAACGCGGCCGAGCACATCGATTAGCTGCCATTGGCAATCCTCGCTAAGGCCTTTAGTAAAGTCTACTTGGAAGGCCTCGGTAGCGGGGTTCGGGTAGAGCGTAATGCCGTCTAGTTCCTCACCGATAGACTGAATAGCCTCCTCATTGAGTACGCCAGTGGGTGGATAAACCGTGAGGTCTCGGGTAGTGGCTACTTGGAGGACCTGTTTACTGGCATTATCCTGAATAAAGGCGACAGCTTGGAGGTTGGCAGGGTTGAGTGTACCCTGGGTGTAGACCCAACTTCCGGAATAGCTAAACTGTTGGCCAGCCGACCAAGGTTGAGCGTATTGTTCTCCTGCTGCATCGGGGAGGATCGTTCTCATGACAGCCATTTCGGGGAAGCCACGGTCATTAAAGACTTGGTCTTCGGTGATTACGATATAGAAGGCATAATCGGAAGAATCCATTTGTCGGAGGGCTTCTCCTTGGGCATCGAGTAGTAGGATATTACCTGAGAAGACGATGGGGTCGAGTTGGATATTGAAGTCAGCGAACTGCATCATATCGTAGTCGATACTCCATTGGTCAAGTTCCTCGGTAGTGCTAACGCCTCGGGTAGTACCGTTGAGGCGATATCGGCTATTTTCCGTTAGTCCATAGTAAGATATTCTAGCATTATTATCTCGCCAGTTGAGGGCATTGAGAGGATCTTGGCCTTCGAAATCTGTAGCATATTGGATCAGGTTAAGATCGCGGCCATTGTAATTATTATAGACGAGGTCATTGTATACATAAGTATTGATCTCATCCATAGAATCGCCTTGGGTATTGACATGATAGTAATTAGAGAAATGTTCGAGGAGGAGATTTCGGTTGCGTTCTCCGACCCAAACACTATCAAAGGCGAAGCCTTCAAAACCGTCGGTAGTTACTGTATTGCTATCAGAAGCAAAAGCGATACGGAAGCGGACAAAGTCCTCTCCGACTAGGTGATCTAGGCGGAAGCGGCTATTATCCCAGGTACTGCTGCTATCGGTCCAACCTTTGGGGTTGAGTAATCCGGCTTGGTTACCGGGGCGAGCGAGCAGGAAGTCTGTTTGGTACCAATTGATTCCCTGGTGAGGGTCCCCCAATTGGATCCATTCGTTAGTTGCGTTATCGTAGTACTCCATAACGGCGCCATCAATATCGTTGAGCGTATGTCTCCAAGTATTGAGCACAATCATGGGGCGCCAAGACTGCGTAAAGTCGAAGCAAGGCGAATAAACCCAAGCCTGTTCGCCTGCGCCGTAAGTATAAGGCGTTTGGGCGGCGGTAACCCAGGCAAAGTTTCCGGGATCATTGATTCCTGGTGCGGTTAAGTCTGCACGTTGCCAGAGGGCCAGCGAGTCGGGTAAGAGGACATTAGCTTCCTCTTGGTACCATCCGCCTGCATTAGTTTGGAAATCCTCTACATAAGGCGTTTGGTGGATCGTATTCACATAGGGTGAAATAATCAACTGATTGCTCATGGTATCGATACATTGGCCTTGATTATTCACGACCAATTGTACTTGATAATTTCCATCGGTGGTATAGGTATGAACTTGGTTCGGGATGGTCACGCCAGAGGCTGGGTTAACAACTGTAGAGTTTCCGTCGCCATAGATCCATTCGAGTTGCCAGATACTATCTACGCCGGCCACTAAATTGGAGGCCAGAGTATCTTCTACGAAAGTGATATTAGCGGCGACACAACCTCCTAGGGCGTAGAAATCTACATCTGGAGTATTGTACATCGTCACCAATTGTTGATCAGTATTCGAGCAAGTAGTTAGGCTATCATAGTAATAGTACGTAATATTTCTAGGTCCTGAATTGCCATTAAGGACAAGGAAAGAATCCTGAAGAATATCGGTTACTACTAGATCATCGGTAAATAGTCCTCCTTGAGGCGAGACATAAGGCATCAGATTTTCGATAGTATCGGCAGAGCAGAAGCTTTGCGAGATATTCATAAAGATGCGTGGGTAGGGTCTCACTTCGAAAGAATCGGTTATTTCATTCGTACAGCCATTGAGGTCGGTATAAGTATAATAGACATCATATAGGCGGGTACTGCTCGTTGTATCGACTAGCTGCATAGGTTGAATGAGATAGAAGCTACTATCGAGGGTAAAGGTATCGGCTCCGGAAGTAATTTCTAGATAACCTGCACCAGGATAATAGGGTTGATAAGCGAGTAAGAGGCTAGGCGCTTCATTTTCGCAGTACACCCGATCGGGGTTGAGGCCACTAAAGTAGAGTTCTGGAATAGTATCTACGCGGAAAGAATCGGAGATAGACGAGCTACAGCCATTTCTATCGGTATAACTATAATCGATATGGTGCCATCCTACTCCAAAGTTACGAGCGACCAAGGTATCTTGCAAGCCTAAGCTAGGCAAGAAATTACCGCCAAAGACGGGGCCGATTCCGACTAGGGTATCGTATTCGATTTGGCCTTGTGGTCCTTCGATCACGTGGTTATTTACTCGAATCTGCACGGCTCCTGCATTTAAGCAGATGCTATCGGGCATATTGGTAAAGTTCAGATCGGGTCGAGCATTTACGCGAGTAATAATCTTGGCTGTATCTACACAAATGCTATTTGTGGGATAGATATATCGGAGTTCAAACTCGCCATAGCGGCCTGATTGAATCACAGCAGAATCTGGGAAGAAGGCAGAGACACCAGCTCCGGCAGAATCTGGATAGACTCCTGCGCCGACAAAATAGCCAGGAAGAGGAGCACCAAAGACGGGAACAAAATCGAGAAGAATAGAGTCCTCATATACACAGTAAGAAGTATCCACGCCATTAAAGGTAGCGCTATCGGGAATAGCGATTACGGTAGCGGTATCACGGATAATTGAAGTACAAAGCGTACTCAAATCTGTATAGCTATAGCTCACCACCTCATTATTGTGTGCGGCTACGGGATCGTAGGCTAGAGCGGCTTGATCCAAGTTGGGGCCAGTACTTGTGAAAGTACCACCAACAGGGCTTGGGTTAAGTGCTACGGCTGCGGCATTAGCGCAATACAAAGAATCTAGATCGGTAAAGCTCACAATGGGGTGAGGCTTCACTTTGATAGGCATTTGGATGCTATCGGTACAACCTGTACTTGCATCGGTATAGACATAGCGGACATTATAAGAGCCTGGAGTCACCAACTGCGGATTAAAGGTATAAGTAGAGTCGGCAATATAGCTAATGCCGGGGCCAATCATAGAGCCTGATCCGCCAGCGATACAGCCAGTTTGAGAAAGATCTTCGATCTTAATATCATCTAAAGTAATTCCTTGGGCATCGATACCGGAGGCATTTTGGAGGGCAAAATTAAAGCCTCCTGTTACGCCAGTATGTAGGTAATCAAAAGAGTAAGGATTATAGAAAGTTTGATGAATTGAAGTATCTCCGATTTGCGTTCCTGCTTGTTGGGCGCTAATACTTTGCCCTTGGCCCATATACACATTAATTTGGGCGGGGTCGCAAGGTGGAGGCGTACAGTTATCGGCTTTAGCAAAGAAGCTAATGCGGTAAGTATGTCCAGTAACGAGGTTGAGCGTAGGCGTAAAGAGCCAAGCATCTTCCACATCATTAGAGCTATTCACATAGGCTGCACCTGTACCAGAATAAGGAGCAATAGTAGTTCTCACCCAGGGGTTTCCGCTAGCGCTATTATTTAGGGCCAACCAGCCACCGGGAGGGAAGGCAAGAGAGTCAAAGTTGGCAAAGAGAATATCTTGTCCACCAGAAACAAACTGAGCACAAACGGGAGTAGGCGCTACCTCCATAGTTACGATAGAGTCATTTGTACAGTAGCTAGACTGCAACAAAGGCGTTACAGAAAGCTGAGGTAAGGCATTGACCACAAAAGTATCTGTAGCCTCATAGCTACAGCCAAAAATAGTATCTGTAGCGATATGCGTAACAACTTGGTTACCGGGCACTAGAGGGCCGGGATTAAAGAAGAGTCCTCCTTGAGCCACTCCATTGACCAACCAAAGGCTGGTAAAGTTGCTTCCTTGTGTATTGATATTGATTGGATCAACAGGATCTGAGGCACAATAAATTGTGCTCATACTAGCAGGAAGGAAGCTAGGATCTAAGGGTTCTGGAATCGTAATTTGCTTCGTATCAGAATTTTGGCAAACCGCCCCTTGCTTGATATAAGTCAAGTCATAGGTGGTATTGTTAGATTCTGGACTATGCACATCAAAAGGATTCAAGATATTATTGCTAAGCGTATCGGCAGTGGCATAAGCTGCGGTTCCACCAGCAAGGGTAAAGACTCCACCGCTAGGTGCCCCAGCAAGAAGATAAAGTTCATCCTCTTCACAGTAAATATTATTAACAATACTATCAATGATTTCCACTTGGAAAGTATCCTCGATAAAGATAGGGGTAATGATAGAGCCCAGTACGTATTCCACGGTATCTACGGGTGCACCAAAGACATACTCCACCTTGCGATAGACATACTCTAGGCTAAGCGTATCGTAGTTTCCAGGAACCGCTGCAGGATTATAATTAAACTCTTCGAGGTTTGTAGCGGGGTTGATGGTAGTCAGCCCTGCTCCTGCTGTATTTCCGACCACCATAATATTGATCGTATCGCTAAAGCTCACGCCAGCTTGGATCGGGATATTGGGGCCATCAAAATAGTTATAGCGTCCAGTTTCACGGCCAAAGTTTGCAAAGGTTTGGGTCCGACAAATAGAATCTGGAATACCAATAGACAAAGGTGCTTCAATAACTTCAATAGAATCTTCTACTGAGTTTTGGCAAGCGCCATTGTTAATCACATAGCTCATTGCGTGTTTTCCTAGGCCTGCATTAGGGGGTAGGAAATCTACGGGAGCTCCAGCAGGGAAGGTAAAGCTACCGCTAAAGCCAATCGTTCCTACGCTTTCCCATTGGCTAGGTTGTGCAGAATAGGGAAAAACACGATAAACAAGATTTTTCAGTAGTTCTCTATCCTGAGAGATAGCGATAGGGTTAAACTGAACACTATCGAGGAAGACACCTCTAGCATCCACCCAAGAAGTATCGGTATCTGTCAGCGGACAAGTTTGGCCATTTGTATAGGTGTTTACATAGTTATAAATCACTTTTACATTTTGGACTTGATCATTGCCATAACTACCATAAGTAGCGGCTGTAGGATAGAAGGTAGAGCCATTAAATGCTCCAGGAATTAGGGTATTGGCAGCTACGGTAGATCCACCAGCAGCTCCAGTATACTCAGCCGTGAAGAAACCTCCAGCGGGTGTACCTGTAAGCTCAATAGAATCTCCATTAGAGCAGATAATTCCGGGCAAGCCTGAGATTTCTAGGTTTTCATTATGGATGAGGACAAAAGAAGTGAAGAAAGTATCTACATTTCCTGCAGAAGTCATCATCATAAAGCTTTCTTGAGCCCAAGAAGGAATACCTAGGCGGATTGTTCCGGTATAGACGATATCAGAGCCATAGGTTTGTGCTTGCAAGCCATTAGAGTCTATGGGCACCAACATATAGTTATTGCTAACATCTCTCAAGTAGATAGAATCTACATAGAAAGGCATATTATTCACTTGCAGCTGTAGTGTATCGGCCACACAAGCCTCTAGGCTTGGGGCGATTGGGTTTTCGTTGAAAATATCTACAGAAGGATCTTCAAAGACCAGCATAATATCATCGGCAATAAAGTTACAGCCTAGTGTATCGTAGCGATAATAAATCTGGTGGTAGCCTGCTCCAGAAATGGAGGGATCAAAATTTTCATTTCCAATGCCAAATAGTCCTGAATTAGCGGCCAAAGTCGCATCAAAAGGTTGGCTGTAGAAGCTATCATTTAATGATTGGCGAATAGTGGATGGTTGAACGGCATCATACAGACTCACTGGCGCACCCGTTGGGGTCAGTGGACTAATACCATTGGTAGAAAGGTCCAGACCAAAACTAGATGGGGCGGCAACATTGGCCAAGGTAATAGCTACCGAGGTATCTGTACAACCTGTTGCGGCATCTACCATTTCTAGGGTATAGGCTCCTGGAATGTTATTCACCACAAAGTTGGGTGTAGTCGCCGAAAGGATAGGCTGATCGTTAAGTAGCCATTGGAACTGACAACCAGCGCAACCTCCGCCCATACGGTAAACCGTGAGCGTATCTCCATCACAAATATTGGCCTTAGTAGAGCTTACCGGAATACTTAGTCCGTTGAGTCTGTTCAAAGCGACTTGATTAGACAAGGCAGCACAGCCCAACTGCGTCACTTCTAGAGAGTAGACCCCTACAGAGTCGGTCTCATAGAAAGGAGTAGTCGTTGTTGTATTTAAACCATAAAGCGGAGCGGCAGTACCTCCTTTTAGCCACTGATAGCTACAACCTACACAGTTGGCAGAATCTGCATAACTAAGCTCCACGGTTCCTCCAGTACCACAAATAGCTGTTGCATTAGAGGCGACAAATGGATTGAGGTCCACTTCTCGTACAGTTACGGTATTAGACTCTTCAATACATCCTCTAGAGTCAGTCATCCGCAATTTGAAAAACCCACCTTCAGTAGTTGTATAAGCATTGGCATTAGAAGGCACCAAAGGAGATCCCCCTCTAAACCACTGGAAGGTACAGCCTAAGTTGCAATACAAACTTCCTGAAGTTGCCGAATCAATCTGCAGATCTACAGGACTATTATTACAGACAATACTGTCTGGGCTATTAGGATCAATTTCAATGGCCAAATTATAAGAGCCATCTAAAATACTTTCCACAATAGAGGTGTCGCGACAGCCATTGGCATAAGTTACGGCCACGCTATACGTTCCCGCATCAGATGGATCTGAAACGATGAAGAAGGTATCATTTAAGGCGCCAAAAACAGGCACACTATTTCTCATCCAAGTATAGCTACAAGAGTTACACTGAGAAGTCGTCAAAGTAGAAGACTGCCCATCACAAACATAAGGCGAGCTACTATTGATATTGATAGATGGAGTAACTAGCGCCAAAGAAGCGATGTTAATGGTATCCGAATTTACAAAGCAGCCATTATTATTACTTTCTACTCTAGCGTAAAAAGATCCACCAACATTCGTTGTATAACTAGAGTTGGTATTGGCCATATTCGTAAGGTCTAGACCATTGCTGGCATTTACCCACTGATATTGACAACCTACACAAAGCGTAACAGAAAGGGTAGCTTCATCGCCGGGGCAAATAGCCAACTTATCTGTTGAAGCATTGACACTGTCTACGGTCGCCCTGCTTACTGTTAAAATATCAGATATGGCTGAACAGCCTGGAGCATCAACTTCTACATAATACTGCCCAGCTTGAGCAGCATTATAAGCAGCCCCTTGACCTGTAGGAATAGGTATACCGTTTTGATACCACTGATAAGACCAGCCAACTTCTGTTGGTGTCGATAAGGTTACTGTTTCTCCAGGACAAACAGTTCCTCCTGATTGAACCGCTATTGGATTAAAAATAGCAGTATCTACATGTATTGTATTAGAGCTCAAAACACAGCCACTAAGATGTGTTACCTCTATATAATAATTTCCTGTATCAGAGACAGTCAAAGTAGAGTTGATATACCCACTCTGTGGGATATTATTTTTATACCACTGATAACTTACATAATCAGGCTCTATTACTACAGATAAATCGGCAGTTCCATTACCCAAACAAATAGAATCTGTATTGGCCAGTATTTGGGGGAAACTCAAATTCTGAAATGTCACATCGACCGTATTAGTTACATACTCACAACTATCTACATTAGTTAAGATCGCATAGTAAGTATCGGCTGCTGAGGGTCCTGTTAAGGTAATCGTTCTTCCTGTTCCAATAGAATCGTTATTGCTATCATACCAAATATAGCTACAAGAAGCGCAAGCCGTAGCCGTCAATTCTACAATAGAGTCATTACACATAGGGTTGGGCGAGGCCGTAGCAATAGCCCCCTGCCCTTCTAAAGAAGGTACAGCCAAAATAGGGTCTGAGGTACCTCTACAGCCATTCGTATCGACCACTTCCACATAGTAACCTCCAGAGCCATTAATTACAAAATTGTCTGAGGTTGAACCATTACTCCAGGTAAAGTTACAAGAAGGGCAAGTAATGGGATCTACATGTACTGTCTGAGGTTGCCCATCACAAAGCGGCAAATAGAAACCTGAAATAGCCACAGAGTCTGCTGTCTCTACTATAGGGTTTACCTGCGTATAGTTAGTAAACACTACGCTATCCTCTTCAATACAGCCTTGCTCTTCCACAAAGAATGTATAGGTTCCAGCCTGACTCACACTGATTGAAGTTCCTTGCTGCCCTGTACTCCAGCTGTAGTCACAATTAGAGCAGCCAGATGCTGTTGCAGATAAAGTCAAAAAGTCTCCCGTACAAACCGAAGCCGTATTCCCTTGACTAATCTGAGGATTTAAGGCATTTCTAACATTATAGCTAATCGTTGTAGAATCCTTACAACCATATATCTCTCCAACTACCTTAAAGCTCGTATCTTGAGTTAAGGTAGTAAAATGAGGCCCAACTCCTGTATAGCCATTATCCCATGTATAGTTTACTGGATCTGGATAGCTAGAACAAACCGCACAGTCCGCTAGAAGGTTAATGGTATCGCCAAAACAATATGCAGCAGTTGCCGTATCAGGAGTAATCTGCGGCTTAGGTCTAATAATTTCCAAGGTGTAAGTTGGATAAGAGTTATCTAAAAACTGATAATATCCAAATGCACATGCTGTATCTGGTGGATACGGTCCAGGAGAATTTGCAGGGTTAATGGGATCCGCACAATAATACTGCTCTAAACGAACAAATACTCCTATCGTTTTAGTCGCTACATTACTATCTAATACCGTATAAACCAAGGTTTGCCCCACTCCTGTGGCCGAGTTCCCCGAAAAACCAGTAGACCAGTTATAAACAATGCGCTGTTCTCCACTAGCTAATTTTGCCGGATCAACATTATCATTAACCGTTAAGCTAATGTTCTCTCCATAGCAAATTCTATTTGTTGCTCCCGTGCTAGAGGTAATTGCATAGTTTCCACAATCTATAAATTCAAAGGTTCTTGTACTTGTTCCTACACAGTTATTATCATCCGTTATTGTTAGCTCTAAGGTTTCTATAGCCCCTATAGCTGGGTTGACAAAGGTAAATTCACTACTATCCGATGTAGTAGTATAGGCCGAGCCATTAGTAAGTGTAGTACTCCCCGTCCAACTATAGGTATAAGGACTACTATTCCCTCCCGAAGGCGCTGGAGAAGGGGTAATCGTCAAATCATTTCCCGAACAATAACTCCCTCCAGATGCAGGGATAACCACATTCAATGCAGGATAATAACTAATATCTATTGTTGCGGTATCTGAACAAGTCCCCAAAGAAGAAATATAAGAATACTGAACCGTTTGATTTGTCGTCGTTGTATTATTATAGGTAGTATACAAACTATCTACATTACTGACCGAAGCAGCTGTCAAACTCCCTCCGTTCTCTTCCCATCCAATAAAAGTCCCTATGTCAGGATCTCCTTCCAATAAAACAGAATCGGTCAAACAAAATGGCCCTGTTCCCGCCGTAGCATTAATGCTAGCAGAAGGCGTAGGCTGAACAACAACCTCAAACCAATAGGTTGAAGGACAGGTTGTTCCCACTGGCTGAACCTCCACACTATAGGTATAAGTACCCGCCGTAGTAAATGGTCCAATATATGCCTTTCTATTTCCATCATATAGCTCCATAGCTCCCCCATCCAATGAAGTCCAGTTAATGCTATTGGAAGCAGGCAAAGAAAAATCTCCATCAAGATTCGCTAAATCTAAAACCGCAGCCTCTCCCACACAAATGTTGGTCACGCTAGCGCTGTTGTCATAGTTTACCCCAGATAATACCTGCTCTACACAACTGATAGTGGCCTCCCAGCCAGAGTAGTTTTGTCCTGCAGTAGAGGTAAACCTAAAAGTTAAACATCCAGAACTATGCGTAGATTCAAATATCGTTGCCAAAACAGTTGAAGCCTGTGACTGCGTATACTGACCAATCAAAGGAGAAGAAGTACTATTTCCATCATATATGTATAAATAATCTGCCGCTCCTACATCCTCTAGCTCAAAGGCTGTAAAATCAATTCTGGTTATGGCTCCAGAAGACACTGGACAAATTGTAATTGTTTCATCCTCATTACTGATATAGTCTGAACCCGCTCCACCAGAATCTGTAAACTTACCATTACAAACGTTAATGGTCAAATGGTCATCAATATGATATTCCGGATTAGTCGCCCCTCCTGTTACACTCGGACTAGTCGTAATACCAGTCACCCCAGCATACAAGCCCAAGGAAATGGCTATACTATCCTTCACCTCAACATCTACATTATCTGTTGCCAGACAGTTATTGTCATCTAAAATAGTGACATCATAAGTATAGGTAGTTCCTCCACTAGCTGTAGCAACTGGCGTACTAGACTCTGTCGCTGTATTTAAGGTACCCGCAGTATTCACTGGAGCTGCTGTCGAATTACTAGTCCCCCAAGTCGCCAAATAGTCAGCAGTAACTGAAGTAGCACTAATATCCAAAACAACTGTTTCGCCCAAACATATAGTGCTCTTATCTACCGTTGCAGTAAAATCAGGCAAAGGGCTAATCACAAAATTATCAAAAGTAGTGGTCGTACAACCCGCACTATTGGTTACAACAAGCTGCATCACTGCCGAATTCCCCTGATCTCCAGCCGTATATGGAATAGTCGAAAAATCAGGAGTAGCCGCTCCAGAACTATTATGAGCAGAACCATTCCCTTTAGTAACAGTCCAATCATAAACCGCAGAAGAACCACAAGAAGAGCAAACCCCTCCAGAAACTAAGACTGGTGTATCACCAATACAAACACTATCTTTTGCATCTACGGCAGTTACCGGAGGTCCATCAGCAATTGGTCTGTTTATCGTATACTTACTTGTACAAAAGTTTTCATTAGTCGCTTCCAATACCAAATCAATAGGTCCGACAGGCGGTGAGGATACCGTATATGTCCCCCCAGAGCCTAACACTGTTCCTGAAGCAGTCTGCCACTCATAACTAATTGTCCCCGATGAGCCGCAAGCTGCCGTACAATTTGCCGTAAAAACCTGATCGGTCCCTGCACAAGCCTTTGTTGTACTAGGAATAGAAGCATCGATCGTTGGTGCAGCATCATTCGCACTTACTGTTATAGTGTGCGTTTCCTGAGGGAGACCAGAGGCAGGAGTGTGATTATAAGTTACCGTAATTTCAAATCCTAAGGGCGACCCCGAAGAAGTCACTGTAAATATTGGCGTAGAAGCATTTGCTGCTCCAGTATACGGACTCTGCCCGTTAGCCTGTGTTACAGGTCCTCCCCCATTATGTGCCATAACAGCAGTATTAAACGTACTGCCTCCTGGGATAATCTGAAACGCCCCCTCCTGACAATAAGTAAAAGAATGCGTATAAGTATTCCCTAATACTGTATTCGGAATGGTCTGTAAACAATTCCCCTTTGTATCTACAATAACAAAGGCATAATCACTCAAGCTAATATTACATGCTGTTTGCTGCGCCCAAGAGGAACTAGCCCACAGCAGCAAGCCGAAAATAAAAACCGTTTGTAAAAGTTTGCGTAGCATAGATTGCTTGTTTTGATATGGTCTTTTTTCTTTTTTCTTTTTTTGGGGCCTCCCGCAGCTTTGCTGCGGGCGCTCCCTTGCAGGGCTCGCTCTTCGCTCGGCCCTTCGCCAGCTTCGCTGGCTCGGTCTGGCCCTGCGGGCCACCCTTTCAGGCAGCTAGGCCGCTCAGCCAATGAGCCTAAGCCATGATTCGGCTATCGGCCCTTTTGGGGGCTTTTCTTTCTTGCTGGACCAATTGGTCCAATTAGCTGCAAGTTGGGGCGGCTGGCCGCCCTTGGCCCAAAGGGCCAAAACGGCCTAGCGATGGTAGGCAGTGGCCAAAGGCCAGACCCAGGCGCTGAAAGCGCCGCAGGGCCGAGCGAATAGCGAGCTGCCGAACGTAGCGCCGACGAGCGAAGCGAGGCGGAGGCCCCAAAACAACTATACAAAAAAGAATAGCAGAGCAAGTAGCCGAGCCAGGGCCCCACTACTTGCCTATTGGCTAACGATAAATGACCACCTTTCGCTGGCTGTATACCGTCTCATTATATACACTAAAGATATAAACTCCTGGAGTCAATCCATCGGTTTGGATCTGTAAATTTTGCAAGCCAGGCTGCAATTGTCCATCTTTCAATCGGCGGCCCAAAAGGTCCACCAACTGCCAGTTGTAATCTCCTTTGAGGGGAGCGCCAAAGTCTACTTGGAACTGCTCCTTGGCGGGGTTGGGATAAAGATTGAGGTCCAAAATTTCAGCTCCATCTTCATCGGCCAACTCCTCAATAGCCACTGGCCCATTAAAGAGATTGAGGTTTCTTGAGCTATTGACCTGCAATACCTCCTTGCTTTGGCGGTTTTGCACAAAAACAGTCACCTTGAGTTGTGTGGGGTCAATCTGCGTGGGGTCAAAGGTCCAGGTTCGAGTATAAGGCAAGACATCGCCCATCACCCAAGCACTTGGAATTTGCTCGCCAGCGCCATCGGGCCGCATTGCCTTTAGGACCGACATCATAGTATGGGCCTGCAGGCTAGGAATACTATCCTGAGTAATGGCCACATGAACATCTAGGCTATCCGTCAAAAGCATAACATCCTCCAAAGCTTCAATTTCGAAGGCCGTGCTCAAGACGCCATTTTGCACATTGACGGGGAACATCTTGATATCAAATTTTGCATCTTGCAGCATTTGCATATCCATTAGCTCCTGTTGGTAGCGCACTAGGCTACTGGTGGTATTGGCCAAGGCAGATCCGTTTAGGCGGACCTGATCGGCATCGTTGATTCCGTAGTAGAGTACTCTAGCACTCGACTCATCGGCAGAAAAGACATTGAGATAATCATAGCCGCCATAGTTGGTATGGATCTGCAAAATTTGCACATCTCTTCCGTAAAGGTTGCTATAAACGGTGCTATAAAGATCGCGTTCAATATCATCAATGCCCGCATAATTCTGGTTGCTAAAGTGCTCTAGCAAAACAGAGCGACTTCGGTTACCGATATAGACATCATCAAAGGCGAAACCTTCATAGAGTGCGCCTCCACTACCATTTGCTGCGGCAAAGGCGATACGGAAGCGAAGATTATCGCGGTTGCGCAAATCGCCTCCGCTCACATCTAGGCGATAGCGGGCATCCTCCCAGCTATTGCTCGTTCCGGACCAGCCGATGGGGGTACCATCTTGGTTACCGGGATCACTCACCACATAAGTGGGGTTATACCAATTGAGTCCTTTATTTCGGATACCTAGATTTCTCCAAGTCTGAGTAGAATCGTCGAAATACTGCATAACGGCACCATCTGTGCCTTGGCGGCTATCTCTCCAGATATTCAGTTTGACCATTGGGCGGCCCAAAGTAGAAATATCGAAGCAAGGGCTATAGACCCATCCGGCCTCAGCTTCTGGATAAGGACCGTTGGGAGCGGTGGCCCAGACATGGTTGCCATATTGAATAGTGGTAATTCGGAAGCCATCGGCCAAGCCCCAAGCCCAGAGCGAATCATTGGGTAGGTTGATGGTGCTATCCTCATTTTCCTGGAACCAGTTGCCGGCATCGGCCTCAAAGTCTTGGAAATAAGGCATAGTATCATTTACCAAATACTTGGGCGAAACCACAATTCGGCGAGAGAAGCTGGTATCACATTGTCCACGGTTGACGACAGTCAAACTGGGGAAGTAAATTCCGGGCTGCGCATAATTATGGTATTGCGTGGGCACATTAACCGGATCGACCAAACTAAAGAGCGTATCGCTCAGGCCATCGCCATAATTCCAGACCACCATCGTAATACTATCCAAAGCGGGGACACTATTGCTCAGGCCGGGAGGAGATGCGTTAAATTGTACGCTATCGCCTTGGCAGCCCCCCTCGCTAAAGAAGTGGACCTCTGGAGCGTTATAGACATCAATTTGGTGTTGGATGGTATCGGTACAGCCCGAAACCGTATCCGTATAATAGTAAATCACTTGTCGGCTACCCAATTGGGCCATAGGATTGAAGAGGCTATCGCCTACAATTCCGGCAATGGCGCCAAGCGTAATATCCTCAAAGGTTCCGCCATAAGGCGTTGCAGAGAGCGGAACTCTTTGTGCGCTATCGGCTACACAGAACGTATTGGGTGCATTGACCAGCTGTAAATCTGGTGTGGGGCGCACCTCAATCATCTGAATTGTAGAATCTAGACAAACGCCACCTGCATGATAGCGGGCCGAGATAAACTCATAAGTAATTCGGTGAATATTTGTGGTATCGCCATAAGCCAGCGTATCGGGGATAAGCTCAAAGATACCTGTTGGAATTTCGTAATAATTCAGGTAGCTCGTTCCACCAAAAGGAGAAGGAATAATCAAGCTAGCAGGATCATTTTCGCAATAGACATAGCGTCCAGTAATAGTATCTAGATATTTGCTATCAAAGCCAGCAAAACCGAGTTCGGGCACCGTATCGATGACGATCACCTCTGAACGGGTATTACTACATCCGCGAGCATCGGTAAAGCTATAATGGATAGTATCTACCCCGCCATTGGCTTGTTGAGCTTCATAGGCCCAGTTACCAAAGGTCACACTCCAAGTCATGCCTAATCCACTGCTAGTCGTAAAGATACCTGACTGGCTAAGGCTAGGTTGTGTTCCGATATATTGCGGAATGGGGTTAATATTTCCTTGATACTGATTGTAAGCTTGTAGCGTAGCAGCGGGCTGGCTAAAACAGGCGTGGATAGTTGGATCATTTCGGTTGAATAAACTATCGCCGGGCATGTTATAGATCAACTGCGGAAGTGGATTGAGGACCGCTGTATCATAGACGGTATTATAACATCCATTAGAAAGGTAAGTATAAGTTACAATTGCACTTCTACCTCGATCGAAGATACCTGAAAGCGCAGGATTAAAGTGTCCGGCCACAGCATCGACAATCATATTGGTATCGATAGCGGCAAAGGCACCAAAATAACCTGTTGTCAAACCGGGCGTAGGCATTGGACCGCCATTGGGGTTCACGCCTAAGACATAAATAGTATCATCGGCACAAATTTGAGTAGGTAGTCCTGTAATCGTTGCATCGGTAAGGAAGTTATTGATTTGGATGGTGTCCACAATAGTATCCTTACAAAGCGTAATAGGGTCTTGGTAAGTATAGGCCAAACCTTCTTCACCAAAAGGAATAGCGGTTCCGCTAATAAATGGAGTAAAGAGAGGCGGGCTCACTGAAGTATCAAAGCTCGATGGAATTGTATTACTGGGGTTTCCTTGCTCATAACTAAAGAGGCTAAAGAAATCTCCGCCCAATGGGCTAGCAAAGAGCGCTACAGAATCGCCTTCACAATAGAAAGAATCTAGCGGCACCCCATTATCTGTTGTCAGCGTCAAGTTGGGCAAGGGCAGAATCTCTACATATTGTGTGAGTACGGTATTACAACCATTCACATCTGTATAATCATAAGTAATCGTATCTAATCCCACTCCAGCTGCAGAAGGATTATAGAGCGGGTTAGTTGGGTTAGTTCCGCCATTGTAGACGCCATTACCAGTCAGTTGTACAACATCACCGGGGTTATAAGCCATTGGAGCTTGTAGGTGCCAGCTTGTATTATGCTCATAGAGGTCTAAAATAGTCGTATCAGCATTTAGGCAGTAGACAGAATCTAGTGCTGTAATTGCGATATCGGGCATGGCAAAAACCGTAAACAAGGCACTATCTCTGGCTTCGCAACCAAAGGTATCTTGCGCGATATAAACCACATTATTCCCCCCCACAACAGCAGGAGCAAAAGCGGGATTAAAGACCTGTCCAGATCGGGTAGTCCCCACCAAGAACATCCCTGCGGCAGTATCGAGTACGCCGGGCACCGAAGAGCTAACCGAAATAGTATCGGCTGGATCAAGTCGGCAGTAAGTGGGACCATTTGGTGCAAAAATACTTACCGAGAAGGTATCGGGAATGTAAATAGAGGTAGAAGTAGAATCTACACAAGCATTTCCCTGATAGACATAGGTGAGTAAATGGCTACCTACGCCTTGGCTAGCGGCCTGTTGGTTAGGATTAAAGAGGTTTCCGACCAAAGGCTGATAATTGATATAATATTGTCCGCCATTAGGAATACCCGAAAATTGCTGAGTACTGTTGTCTTGGCAGAAAATGGTATCGGCTAAAATAGCGGGGTTAATTTGAGCGGCAATAGGATCTTCAATAACCACCTGCTTACTCAATTCTGCAATAGTATAAGCTACATTATTCAGTGAGAACGTAGGAGTAAAGTAGGTATGATAGCGCTCATAGCGGAAGCTAATAGATAGATCAGTAGTAGTTCCAGACACCAAAGCGGGAATAAAAGCAAAGCGTTCTGCTCCTTGCGTTAGGCTAATGGGTTGAAGACCACCATTACTAGAGCTAAGGCTCATCACATTGATAAACTCATCGTAGCTATAATTAACATTATCCGTTACGCCAAGGCTAGGTTGATATGCATAATTAGAGTCGAGCAAATAAGTCATCCCATCAATTTCCAAGTACATCGAGTTCGCATTACGGCCAATAAAGATCGTATCGGCATTGCGGCAGAGGAACTTAGGAATAGAATCAAGAGTAATTGGCTTTTGCCAAACATCGATAAGTTGTTCAGTTTCGTTTCTACAACTTCCATTGACAAAGCGGTAAATAGCAGTATCTACCGTTTGATTTGCTGTAGCGGCTAGAGGAATCGTATTAGCGAGTAATTCGCCGCTATTGATATAGGTTCCCACATAAAAGCCAGGGAAGAAGCGGCTATCGAGTGGCCAAATCAGGCGCGTCAAGTCCGTCATAGGTACATTGGTCTCTGTTACAGAGATAGGCGTAAACTCAATACTATCCACCTCATTATTGTTAATGCTAACAGGAATTACGGCCACCACAGAGTCGGGGCAAGCTGCTGCATTATTAGAATAAGTAGGTTGATAGACATAAGTCACCTCTAATTGTTGTGTACCAGATACAGGCGTATAGTTTTGTACATTTTCTACCAATAAGTTGTTGCCAGAAATCAGGCTAGGCTCATAGGTAGATGGGGTAGCTGCATAAGCCGCCTTAAAGATTCCGGGTTGAGGGAAGCCTGAAAGCGCAATAGTATCTGCGGAAGAGCAGAGTGGTTGAGGCACTCCATTTAAGCTAATGGCTACAGAAGGATTTTGGACCACCAAGAAGAAATCAGAGACATATTCATTTCCACTAACACTATCTCTCAAAACAACTTTTCCTGTCACTGCAGAAGAAGGCACCACAACGGGAATATTTCCAGACCAAACCCCTGCATACTCGCTCAGGCCTGCCGTAGAAACAGCTAGTGTATCATAAGTAGTGGCTGAAGTCGCAATAAGAATTTGGTTAGGTTCTAGTGTAATATTACTCAAATAAAAGACTAGACTATCTTGAACACAAGCCTCTTCGGCTGGAGCCAAGGGATTGAGGTTCGCTACATCTAGGCTAGGTGGAGAGAGAACATCAATCGTATCAAAAGTTTCAAAGAAACAATTTTGATTTTGGTACTCAAAGCTAATAATATGACTTCCAGAACCAGCCAAAGCAGGAATAAAGCTATCGGTAGTTACTGCAGTAGCCTGAGGGACCGAAAGGTAACTCCCTGAGTTGTGCACTAAAACGGGTTGCAAATAATTATCTAATAAAATTGGGCCCTGAGAAATGGGGACCACCGCAACAGAATCTAGCACTAGGCCAAAATTAGCTGGAGGCAAGACCTCTATAGCCGTTGTTATTGGTGAGTAATTAACACAGCCCAAGTCATCTGAGACGACCAATTGATAATCTGCTGCATTATCAATTTGGTAAGAAGCCCCAATTGCACCAGGAATAAGCATACTGTCCTGGTACCATTGATAGTGCAAAGATAGATTTCTTATGCTATCACAACTTGTACAATTAGAAGACAGCTCAAAAGGCTGACCATTACAAATATTCGCATAAAGTGCTGTTGAGGTATCAATCGCAATCGCTAATGCGGTAGTATCATATAGATAAATAGAATCCTCTACAAAACAGCCATTAAGGCCAACACTTACCTTATACATCCCCGTAGCGGCCACACCGTTCACCAAATAGAAGGTGTCATTTACACCTAAGTTACTATAATTAAATCCATTGGTAGTATCTCCATCATAGTACCAGTTGTAAGTACAACCTACACAAGAGTCTACCTCTAGAACAACCTGTCCAGAAGGACCACAAATTGCTTCCGAAGAGGCTCGCATAGCTACTCCCAAACTCACATCACTATAGTTTCGTACTACAGAAGTATCGGTACAGCCAAAGGTATAAGGAGAGGAAGAGTAACCTGGGTAATTTTGAGTAACCACTACATAGTAATCACCACCCTGTACCACCTCGAAATAATCTTGGGTATCGGGAACAGGAACCTGTACATTATCTTGAAACCACTCATAAGTACAATTTGGGCAAAGCGTAGTATCTGGCACGGCCTCTATGATAACCGTATCCTGATTACATACATTGGCCAAAGGAGCTGTATTCAGCTGCGCATTATAAGAAAGACGAGTGATCGGCACTGAGTTAGAAACTGGTGAGGCACAACCTGATTGTAGCGTTTGCACCTCATAACTTCCTGTGGTATCTGCCGAGTACGTACTTTGACTAACAGTTTCTTGCCAAGTTACAGTGTCTCCTTGCTCATTATAACCACTATAGGTCCAGATATACTGACAGCCAGCACAAGCAGGAGTTGATAAAATCACTGGACTGGTACTACAGATATTTGTAGCACTAGCAACAGTTACAGCCGGCACGGGCAAAACAGTATCTTTAATCTCAATTACTGGCGATTGGTAAACACAGTTAGAAATTGTATCTCTTACCTCTACAGAATAACCGTTTGGAACATTAGTCCGATAAGAGTTAATGGAGTCAGGTTGACGATTAACCCCACTTGCCAACTTAAAGGTATACAAGCAATTTGGAGAAGGCGGCACAGACAAAGTAACAGAGTCTCCACCACAACTATAAATTGATGGACTTGCATTAAGCACCGGATTGGCTCCGGCAGAAGATGAACGCACCACAACACTATCTGAAAATGCACGACATCCACTAGCATTAACAACCTCTAAGAAATATGTTCCTGCCTGTGATGCACTATGAGTATACCCATTTGAACCAGGAATTTGAACTCCATTATAATACCACTGATAAGACCAATTGGGAGGTAACTCATAACTCCCAATAATCTCAAGACTTACAGCAGCCCCATTACACAAATAAAGGTCAGTTGAATCAACTTTAGGATTAAAGGCTTCAAATGTAATCGTATAATCTGAAGATTTATGGATACAACTATTTGGATATTGTAGCTCTACAGAAAAAACTCCAGCCTGATTCGCTACATAACTAGAACTAGTAGCTCCCGGAATTACAGCAGCATTGAGATACCATTGATAGTGACAATCTACACAGCTATTTGTACTCAGAGTAATCGTATTAGTACCACATAACTTACTTCCTGTCCCTGTAATCACTGGAGGAGTTGTCGTTCCGACCCCAATATCCGCTACAGCAGATTCTTCTTCACAAGCTAGCGTATCTGTTACCTGAACAATATAACTACCTGTGTCCGCAACATTAGGTAAACTCAATACAGTTCCCGTACCAACAACAGAGGAAGAAATAGTTCCATTATTATCTGTCTCATACCAGCTATAAGTACAACCCAAACAAGGATTATCAACCTGCAGTATAGCTGGATTCGTCCCACAAATATTATAAGGGTCTGCATCTATCTGAGGCACAGCCAAACTGCTACTCTCAATCACCAAATCATTAGAACGACCCTCACAACCACTCACCACATCTGTAACCGTGACACTATAAGTCCCTGTCCCCATAGCAAAAGTGAATGGACCAGTCGTTCCATCACTCCAGCTATACTGACAACTCGAACAAGAGGCTCGAGGAATAGAACGAATAACCACCGGCCGCCCATTACATATAGAAGGACGAATTACTCCGTTAATATCTTCCGCATAAATAGGAGGAGTCAGATAAGCACCAGGTTGTACATCCTTCTGAAGAATAGTCGGACATCCATACTGATCAGAAATCTCCACATCATAAACACCCGCTATATCTGCCAAAATTTGCTCATTATTTGAGCTAGCTAAAGAGGTAGTTGGCGGATCCCAAACATAACTACAACCCGGACAGTCTATTACCGTTAATAAAGCCCCCGTATTTGCACAAATTTTTGCCGTATCCGGAATAATACGGGCTGCCGTAAATGGATAATAATCTAAATTGACAGAAGCCTGCCCCTTACATCCATCTACATTTGCCTCTACTGTATAAATATCATCATCAAATAAAGAGGCATTCTGTACCATAGACACAGTGTCCCCAGAACTATTCAACCAAATATAAGATGCCCCCGCAGAAGGTGAGGCTGATGCCCCCAAAGTGGTGGAGTCACCAAAGCAAATTACGGCATTACTTAATGAGGTGCTAACAGTAACTGAAGGATTAACTACAAAGTTAAACGTATCCCGAGACACACAAGCAGAATAAGCCTCTACCGCCTCTAAATGCACCTGATTCGTCCCTAGATTGTTTGTATTTAAACTAAAAGTCGACAAGTTATTTGTCAAGACTACATTATTATTTACATCTGTCCATGTATTCTGAAAGTTTACACTCCCTTCTGGACTATCCGTCCAAGCTGTGATTTCTATAGACTCTGACAAACATATCGTATCTTTTTCTGCAGACAATACAATAGTCGGACAATCATACTTGGCCAAGAAACCATCATAATATGAACTCTCCTCTGTATAGGGAGATCCTGGCGCAGGAGAATAATTAGTTACGCCTGTACTATATCCAGACAAATAATAAGCCTCCTCCGAAAAAACAATTCCTGTTAAATACTCAGCAGATGTTCCCCAAAACTGTATATGATTATTAAAACTACCCGTACTCGCATCAAAACTAGCAATCCCCGCATCAGTAAAACTGCCTCCCGTCACCGGAAAACCAATCTGCTGAACAACCGGCACAGTAGCCGTTGTCATAGGAGAACTGCCTACAGCTAAGTCTTCTATCGTTTCCGAATAGAATAATACATTGATATTTCCTATCTCATCCAATACTAAACCACTCCCCCCATGAAGACGAACGTCTCGGTAGTTTACAGGTACCCCCAAACGCTGTAACCAAGAAAAATTAACTGTAGGAGCACTGTCATCTATTACACGACCTACAGCAACCGTATGCGCTGTTACTGCTCCTGGATTAACATCTAATGTTGGTAAATTCACCGTAGACCCATTTACCCGTAGGTTAGCTGTACTCTCATACTCAAAAGAAAAAAACAGCCCCAAATTATCATCAATTGCTACATCAACAATACGTTGGTCCGAGTTGGTGGTCGTCGTAGATTCTATACTCTTGCGCCAAACTGTTGCCCCTGTAGAACGATCTATCTTTAATGCAATTCCATCCGGAGTAAAAGGATAGTTCCCCCGCGAATCACTTATACAAGTACCCGGGTTATTCTCCAAGTTATACTCCCCTATCAAATCTCCAATATAATCCCCTACAGCATAAACATGACTTCCATCTACAGCTACTCCACGAAAAATAGCCGTCCCCTCCGCATCCAATGCCTTGGCCCAAACCAATTCATCAAATTGACTCATATCCAACTTAAAAATAAGTGCGTCAGAAGAAGATCCTCCTCCAGTACAACGCCCCCGCTTCAAACGCTCAGAACCTGTCTCCGGACGAAGTGTCTTGTCAGACATTCCCACAACATAACAATCCCCCTGATCATCTACAGCAATATCCTGTAACTGAGAAGAATTAGCATAAACCGTCCCTCCATTAGAGTTTGTACGCACATAAGCCGTTTTTATATAACGACCATCAAATCCATACTTGCTTACAAAAAATACAGGCTCCTGATTCACTTCCGTTACCGGAGTAGCACTATTAGTGCTCGAAAAAATTAAAGTGGCATTATTCCTCGTAGATCGAAATGATCCCGCCACATAAATCCCATCATGCCCAACAGCCAAGGTGTTCCCCTGAGAAGGCCCCATGCTCAAAGGATTAGAAATTGTACGATCTGTCTGTATACTAACCTCCCACAAAATTTCTCCAGCAGGCGATAGCTTATACAAGTAAATACTATAATTATTATACATCCCCGCAGTATATATATTCCCATCACTGTCCTTTCCTACCCCCAAACCGCGGTCATTGGTAAACAACCCATTGCTATTCCCCACCATCAAAGGCTCCGGCGAATCCGTATCCCGCAACAACCACGCAAGGTTGCCATCCAATTGTCCAAATACTGTCGTTACCGACAAAAACAACAACAAAAAATTAAGTATAATTTGTCTCATATATTCTACTCTTGGTTAGTGCTTTTACTTGATGCGTACAACTCCTAAAACTAATACTTTATAAGCGTTTTACCTAAGCTTTATGCTGCTTTATAGCCAAGACCTCCTCTATTTTTTTTATTAAGTCCTTAACTTTTAAAACAAAAACTATAGCTTTAGTTTAGCCATTACTTAGATTTAGTCTAGCTGGCCGCTTAACTTTTACCCCAGTTTTTAGGCAGCATAAATCTACTCCGATTAAATGACAAGCCCTAAAAGCCTTTTTCTCTTTTGTCAAGATACTATTCTATACTAAATACGTAAATAAGACGCCCCATAGATGTTCTGCCAAAAAAATAGCCCCCAAAGCAGGAAGCTATGCCGGCCCCAATGGCCCAGCGCTGCGCAGCGGTGGCCGTAGGCCAGACCCAGGGCAAGCAAAGCGCAGCCCGCAGGGCCGAGCAGACCTGCGAGCCGCGCAGCATAGCGGCGGCCGACCTAGCCAAAGGCTAGCCGGCCGCGGGCCCCAAATTATTGGTATTCAATAAATAAACTCCTCTCCTACCCTATTTCTTAGAGCCAAAGCCTACAGGCATCTCCTCCACAAATTCTTTGTTTTTCTCCTCCATCTCCTCACTGTTCAAGCCCTTGGGCATATAGTCCTCACTCAAAAATCCCATCATTTTAGGAGTCTGAAAACCATAGGTGAATTTACGGACGTTCTTGGCAATAAAGTCAAATAACTCCTGCACCGTAATAATGTAGTTGCCATCCGCATCCGCATACCCCTTAAGCCCCATAATCAAGAAGTAAGAAAATACGCCCTGCTCAAATTTTTTGGTCTCTAAAGAAATTTCCTCCGAGGCAGAAGATAAAATCATGGCCAAGCCACCATCTACCCGCTTGAAACTCTCTTTGTATTGCGCAATTACATCACGGCCCATGTTCATGTTGTTGGCCGGCGGCAACTCATTGCCGTTGTCCCGATATTCCGCATAAGTAGCCATCAAACTGCCCGAGTGACAAGCATCGGCCAAGATCAATTTAAATTTAGCATCACTGTCGTTCAACATATTGGCCACCGCCGTATGATATAAGGTGTTGCTGCCATTGCGCTGATAGTCTACAGGCAAAAATCCACCCTCCAAACCATGGCCCGCAAAGTAGAATATAATAAGGTCGTTGCTGTCCGCCTGCTCATACAAATCACCCATGCTGTTCAAGATGTTTTTGGCCGTGGCCTCCTTGTCCAACAACAGTTTAACCTGATCACTAGGCAAAGCGCCCCCCTCCGGACTACGCAAAAAACTATAAAATTTTTGCGCATCATCAATGGTGTAGGTCAATTTGTCAAAGTCCTCATAATCAGCAACGCCTACCACTACAGCCCACATCTTAATGGGGTTTTCCGTACAACGCCCCTCTACCCAACGACCACTCAATTTATGCCCGTTTCGGTAGTAATGCGTGCCCTCTCCATGAGGCAAGCCATTCTTCCAATCTCCCTCGTATTTGCTGCCATCACTATAGGTCAAGCTTCCCTTGCCCTCGTATTTTCGGTCTACAAAGTACCCCTCATAAACCCGACCTTTATAGTCCTTAGATTTACCATAGCCGTTCTCACAATCCCCCTGCAAACACTCACTGGCTTTGCGGATTTTTGGATTGACCTCTACCAAAATATTGTCTTCCCAACGCCCCGCCTTGATGTTCCCCTTGGGGTCAATCAATACCCCCTCGCCATTGTATAAACCATTCTTAAACCGCCCCTCAAAAAAGCCGCCTTTGACAAAAGAAAACTTGCCTAAGCCATCAAATTTGCCATTCTTAAATTCCCCCTCATAGGTCCCCTGGGGCATCTCGCCCAAAAATTTTCGAGCCCGACCAATCCCATTGTCGCAGTTCCCACTCAAACATTGTAGCTGCGCCTGCAACTGTATCGCCCCCATCAAAAGGAGCATGATGCCCAAAATTTGCTTTTTCATGATTATCCTGTTTCTTATTAGTGAATGTTTTACCTTGCTAAGCCGCAAATATTTATCCGTTTTCTGCTGCTGTTCTTCTTTTTTTTAGGGGCCTCCGCGGCGGCTTCGCCTTGCGGCGCTACGTTGCGGGGCTCGCAAGCCTGCTCGGCCCTTCAGCGCTGCGCGCTTCGGTCTGGCCTGACGGCCACCCCTCCACATCGCTAGGCCATTTGCCCCCTTCTTCGCTTTTGTAGGCCGCCAACCGCCTACTTCTTTAACGTAAAAAAGGAGCAAGAGATTCGCCTCTTCCTCCTTTTTCCTTCATTAGGTCAAATGCTTCAATATGGCTAGCTCATCTGCCCGCAAAGGCCGACAATGCCCAGGCCGTAAGCCCTTTTTGGTCAGCATGCCGTACTTTCTTCGGTCCAAACGCTTAACCTCATAACCAAAATGCTCAAATAATCGCCGAACAATGCGGTTGCGACCAATATGTAGCTCTACGTTCAAACTACGGCCATCACTATCTGGCACATACTCAATTTTGTCTACCGGAGCCGGACCATCCTCCAACTCTAAGGTGTTGCGAATAGCCTCTACATGCTCCTCCGCCACCGGCTTGTCTAAGGTAATGCGGTAAATTTTAGTCACCTCATAACTAGGATGCGCCATTTTTTGGGCCAAATCCCCATCATTGGTCAGCAAAAGCAAACCCGTTGTGTTGCGGTCCAAACGCCCTACGGGATATACCCGCTTCATCGTATGCTCTCTGGCAATATCCAATACGGTCCGCCGCCCCCGCTCATCACTAACGGTGCTGATGACATTATATGGTTTGTTCATCAACAAATAAACATACTCTTTTATGGGCGTAATGACTTTGCCATCTAGTTTGACCTCGTCTTTTTCTGGCTCTACCCGATGCCCCATTTCTAAAACAACCTGGCCGTTTACAGTGACTCGCCCTTCTTTGATGATCTCATCGGCTTTGCGTCTAGAACTCACCCCCGAATGAGCCAAGTATTTATTCAAACGCATATCGCTGCGCTCCTCTTGCGGCGCCTTTTGCTCTTCTTTCTGCTCCTTGGGCTGCCCCTTTCGTCTGTTGCGAAATGGCCCCCTATACTTTTCTTTTTTCATCTTGACTATATTAACTTTTCTGCCTCGCCAATGGCGTTATCTGGCAGTTTAAACTCCTTGAGCTTGGGCAGCTCTTTCATTGACGCCAACCCAAAATGCTCCATAAATTTACTACTTACTCCATATAATAAGGGTCGACCAGGATCTGTAGACCGCCCCTTTATTTCTATCAATTCTTTTTCTAGCAATTTTTGCACGGCATAATCACAGCTTACGCCCCGCACACGCTCCATTTCCGACTTAGACACCGGCTGCTGATAAGCAATTATGGCCAAGGTCTCTAGGGCCGAACGCGATAGCTTTTTCTTGCTCTTTTGCTTGAGATATATCCCAATCAAATCGTAGTAGTTGCTTTTGGTCAAAAACTGATAGCCCTCCGCAATTTCTAAAAGCTCAAAACTATATTGCTCCTCTTGGTAGCGCGCCATCAGGCCCTCTATAGCCAGTTGGACCTGTTTTTTGCTAAAGCTATCGCTAAAAGCCGACTCCAAACAAGCTACTATTTCCCCCAATTTTATCGGCAGCTCTGCACTGAAGATGAGCGCCTCTATATATCGTTCTAAATGTTCTTGCATGCTTTTGCTTATTTATAGAAGTTGGACCAAAAAGGCGGCGCAGCCGCCTTGGCCGAAGGCCAAATGGCCCAGCGCTGCGGAGCGGGTGGCCGAAGGCCAGACCCAGCGGGCGAAGCCCGCGCAGGGCCGAGCGAACAGCGAGCCCCGCAGCATAGCGGCGGCCGCCCCCCTATACAGGGCGGCCGCGGGCCCCAAAGCTAAACAATAGGATGCTTGCTCTGGACCTTCTTCTGTATCTTTTTGCGCTTGGGGTTTAGGGCCAAAAAGGCCTTACCCAAATAATCAATCAGATCGCCTGCCATTAGGCCCTCTTGGCTCTTCTCCACTACGGCCAAATCGCCCGCCAAACCATGCACATAAACCCCTAAAATACAGGCCTCTAAGGGACTATAGGGTTGGGCCAGCAAGCCCGTCAAGATGCCCGTGAGCACATCGCCACTACCCGCGGTCCCCATGCCAGGGTTCCCCGTTGAGTTGAAATAGCAGTTGCCCTCTGGGGTCGCAATACAGCTATTCGCGCCCTTGAGAATGATGTAAACCTCTAGTTCCATGGCCTTTTGGCGCAGCAATTCATAGCGCTCAAAATTGTTGTGGCTGCGGCCAAACATACGCTCAAACTCTTTGGGATGCGGCGTGAGAATACTCTGTTTGGGGATGTACTCCCACCAGTCTGGACTCTGCGCCAAAATGTTCAAAGCATCGGCATCTAGGACCGTGGGCGTATCTCGGTGCTTAAGCAAATAGCAAAGTGCATTGCGGGTTTTGTTCTTGGTGCTCAATCCGCAACCAATGGCAATTGTATTGTATTTTTGGAGATCGTAGATGCGGGTAAACACATAGCGATCATCATCTAAATTGACCATGGCCTCGGGCACAGCGCCCTGAATCACCTCATAGCCGCAGCTCGGCACATGCACGGTCACTAGGCCAGCCCCTGCCCGCAAACAAGCACGAGTGGCCAAAATAGCCGCCCCCATTTTTCCGTGGCTCCCCATAATGAGCAAGGCATGACCAAAAAGCCCTTTATGGGCATATTTACCTCTTTTCTGGTAAATATTGGCAATGGTTTTAGGCGTCACATAATAATTATGCGCTGGCAAATTGGCAATAAACTCCTGCGGCAAGCCAATAGAGCGAAAATGAAACTCGCCCACCCGATCATAATTATCGGGGAACATAAAAGCAAAGCGAGGGGTCTCAAAACTGAGGGTATAATCGGCCTGAATGCTACTGCTAACCGTAGGTTGTTCGGCCTGTAGGCCCGTGGGACAATCTAGGGCCAAAATAATATTGGGACATTGATTGATGGCTTCGACAATTTCCGCCAATTCGCCCTCTAAAGGGCGGTTAAGGCCAGAGCCCAAAAGCGCATCTACAATAATTTCACGTTCATCAAAAACGGGGAGATCGGCTAGGCTGAGGATTTCGGTAATCTCTACCTCGCCGCTAGCTTTAAGGGCCTCATATTGGTCCAAAAAGTCCTCGGTTTCTCTTTGTAAGCGATAAATAAAGACCTCTACCCCATAGCCCATTTCAGAGAGGATGCGGGCAGCGGCTAGTCCATCGCCACCATTATTTCCAGAGCCACAAAGAAAGCTCAGCCATTGGTACTCTCCGGCAGGGAACTGCTCGGCTACCCAATCTGCAAAGGTTTTAGCGGCCCGTTGCATCAGGTCCAAATTGCTAATTTGTTCGGCGGCTAAGGCGGCCTGTTCTGCCGCTCTTAGTTGTTCTAGTGTCAGTATTTTCATGATTTCTTTTTTAATGGGGAAAGTTCTTTTTTTTCTGCTTTAGTCGAGCCAAAGCTATTCAATATACAGTTCTTTTTGCAAAGAGGCCATAAATAGGCGTTCTACTTCCTGTACATCGGGCGTCCAGCCATTAAAAGAGACCACAGCTAGGCTGTATAAATGTCTGCCTATCACAATCAATCGGCCCGAAAGCTGAAAATCGGCTCCTTCTAGGCGAAAATTGTGGGCAGGATAAATATCTAGGTACAAAAAGCTATTTTCTGCCCGCAAGTTAATGCTATTGGCCTCCCGGCTATTGGCATCTAGGTCCATAATTAGGTCCTGTATCACCAAGTCATAAAAGCGCTCCTTATCTTTTTGGTAATCGGCATAAGATTGCTCCTCTTTTAAATCGGCCACCGTAAGTTGTAAGCTATAAGTTTTGGCCTCTAGTCGGTAGCGGGTTTTGCTTCGGCTTCGGTTCCTTAGGCGCCTTGGCTTTTTGGGGAAGCGAATGCTGTAGCCCTGCCCCAATTCCTTTTTGTACCAATCCTTAATCAAAGAATCTATGGGCAAACTATCGGTAGCTGCGGCAGCGGGCAAGGGCAAACTATCGGGCTCGGCTAGAGTGGGCGCCTCGCTTGAGGGCGCCTGCTCCGATTGGCAGGCCCAAAAGAACGGAAGAAATAATAAGAAGTAGATATATCGGGGCATGGCTTTTTGCGCAAAGGTACAAAGCCCCGCTTTAAAAATAGGCCAGAGGGTTTAAAATTTTATGCCTCCCCTTTTTGCTCTAGCCTAAAGCAGCCCTCTTAAGAATAGCTTAGCCAAGTTTACAATTGCCGTTTCACAAATTCCGAATAGCTTACCGCAGTTTACAATTGCCATTTCACAAATTCCGAATAGCTTACCGCAGTTTACAATTGCCGTTTCACAAATTGCAAATAGCTTAGCCTGCTTTACAATTGCCGTTTCACAAATTGCGAATAGCTTACCGCAGTTTACAATTGCCGTTTCGCAAATTGCGAATAGCTTAGCCTGCTTTACAATTGCCGTTTCACAAATTGCGAATAGCATACCCTCTTTTACAATTGCCGTTTCACAAATTACGAATAGCATACCCTCTTTTACAATTGCCGTTTCACAAATTGCGAATAGCATACCCTCTTTTACAATTGCCGTTTCACAAATTGCGAATAGCATAGCCTCTTTTACAATTGCCGTTTCACAAATTGCAAATAGCACAGCCTGCTTTACAATTGCCGTTTCACAAATTGCAAATAGCTTAGCCTGCTTTACAATTGCCGTTTCACAAATTGCGAATAGCTTACCGCAGTTTACAATTGCCGTTTCGCAAATTGCGAATAGCTTAGCCTGCTTTACAATTGCCGTTTCACAAATTGCGAATAGCATAGCCTCTTTTACAATTGCCGTTTCACAAATTACGAATAGCATACCCTCTTTTACAATTGCCGTTTCACAAATTGCGAATAGCATACCCTCTTTTACAATTGCCGTTTCACAAATTGCGAATAGCATAGCCTCTTTTACAATTGCCGTTTCACAAATTGCAAATAGCACAGCCTGCTTTACAATTGCCGTTTCACAAATTCCCAATAGCTTATCGCAAATGCAGGAGGGACTGTTCAGGATTTTGTGTATTAGAATAAAATTTGGGTCTTTAGCTTGCTAGACTTCAGCCAATAGTCGCCTAGGGACAAGCCCCTAGGCTAATCCAATGGAGTCAGCCCTAAAGGGCTTCAAAGGCTTATGTACAGGGCTTTGCTAAGTAGTTATCGCAAAGAAAAACCTCATCCAAAGGCCCTCTTTAGAGGGCTGTCTGAAAAAGCTAGCCTAGGGGCTTGTCCCTAGGCGCAGGAAAGGGCAGCCAAAAGCTTGCTTAGCTGTTTCGAAATGGGCTGCGGCTTTCAAGCTGCAGCTATGGCCGAAGGCCAAACGGCCTAGCGATGTGCAGCAGTGGCGCGCAGCGCCAGACCAAGGAGCCGAAGGCGACGCAGGGCCGAGCGAACAGCGAGCTGCGGAACGTAGCGCAGCAAGGCGAAGCCGCAGCTGAGGCCCCAACTCCTCCTACAGCAGTTTATTTTGAATCGCTAAGGGTAAATTTTGGGCATAAAAAAGGCCCCAAACCTAAGTTTAGGGCCTAGAGTAGACTTCTTTATTCTTTGGACCTTAAGAGGCCAATTTAATTTGTTCGTTATGCATCCATTTTTGCCAAAGCGCCATATTGGGGCCTAGAGCGCCCACCATTTTGATCTTAGACTTGAGGACCGACTTTGATTTTTCTAGCGGTTCTTGGACCACTTGGCGGGGGTACATACCTGAGGAGTGGATAAAAAAGCATTCTTCCGCCTCATTTTTCCAGATAAAGCCCACATGTTTATCGAGGCCTAGAATAAAGATGCCGGGGCTAGCTCGCTTGAGGTAAAAATGGAGGTCAGACATTTTGGTATAGGTCTGAATGCTAGATTTTGCGGCCATAGACTTAATAATGACCGAGGCCGCCTGCTGGCCCATTTTGGCTCGGGGCAGCTTAAAGCCTGCATCTTTGAGGCAGCCACTGACGAAGTAACCGCAGGCAATTTTTCCCTGCCCCGGTTCTTGGCTAGTGCCATGAAAAGCCCAAGGCGTACCATACCAGGCGGGAAAAATCTTTTGACTGAGTTGATCTGTGACAAAGGCCCGGCTTTCGGCAATGGCCAGCATTTGGTCCTCCTTATATTTTTTTTGGAAAATGCGCTTTTTTTGATCAATTTGGGCCAAGAGCTCTTGATAAGCCTCGGCTTTTTCGCTGGGGCTAGGTCCCTTTCTAGGCTCGGCCCAATATAAATAGAGGGCAATCAGGGCCAAACAGCCCACTAATATAAATTGATGATACAGCTTCATGAGCAATGCTTAATTTTGGAGTGAAGAACGAAAACCTATGGAAGCTACGGTCCCTTTAAATTGGATGAGCCGCTTTTGGCGCTATGTCGAGCGCCCCTGGCTCTACCATTTGTTATTGTGGCTGCTCTATTTTAACCTGATGCTCACCATTAACTACAATGGCTGGGCAGAGCTGCCCTTTACCCTAAAGACCTTAGGCATCCATTTGTTTTTTGTGATGGCTTTGGTCTACTGGAACCTCTGGCAAATCTTGCCCCAATATTTGGCCCAGAAGAAAATTGGCCGCTACTTTCTGATGGCCACCTTTGCCACCTTTCTCATTACACCCCTAGAGCTGATTTGTTTATATTGGGTGATGGACGAATATACGGCGGCACAAGAACATCTGCTCAAAAACCAACATATTCATTTCCTTTTCAATTTCTTTGTCCTCAGTCTGAGTACCGCCCTAAAAATTGGCAAAGAATGGTTGCGGCAAGAGCGCATCAAGAGAGATTTAGAAAAGCGGAACCTGCAATCGGAGCTCAGTTTTCTTAAGTCGCAAATCAATCCCCACTTCCTTTTTAACACCCTCAACAACCTCTATGCCCTCAGCCTAAAGAAATCGGATAAGGCCCCAGAGCTGGTCCTCCGCCTTTCGGCCATGATGCGCTATATGCTTTATGAATGCAATGAGAAAATGGTTCCCCTACAAAAGGAAATTAGTTATATGGAAAACTATCTGGCCTTGGAACAAATCCGCTATGGCGACAAGGCCCAGATTGCCCTGCATTACCCCCAGCCGCTTCCGCAAAGCGTAGAAGTGCCCCCCCTGCTCTTTATTCCCTTTCTAGAAAATGCCTTTAAACATGGCCTCTCTAATAGTATTGAGGAAGGCTATGTTTGGATAGAATTACAAATTGAAGAAAAAAAACTTAACTTTAGGATAGAAAATAGCAAAAGTAGCGAGCCCAAAGGCGAGCTTTATCACCAAGGAGGTATTGGCCTGAGCAATGTCCGCCGCCGCCTCGAGCTCCTCTACCCCAAACGACACCAACTCCAAATTATGGAGGACCCCAGCAGCTATCAGGTCCTCTTAACACTGACAAAGGAAGAACTATGAATGTTTTAATCGTTGATGACGAACCCCTAGCCAGAGACGTTCTGCAAACTTATATTGAAAAAATACCCAGCCTTCAGCTAATCGGTAGCTGCCAAAATGCTATCGAAGCCTTTGAGCAACTCAATAGCCAAAAGGTAGACCTCATGCTGCTCGATATTCATATGCCCCAAATTTCAGGTATCGATTTTCTCAAAACATTGGCCCAGCCGCCCTTGGTCATTTTTACCACGGCTTACTCCAATTATGCCCTAGAAAGCTATGAGCTCAATGTCGTCGATTATCTGCTCAAACCCATCGCTTTCGATCGCTTTGTCAAGGCCATCAATAAGGCCATGGGACTGCAAAAAAATAGAGGGCAAGAACGACAAACAAAAGCCGCAGAACCCCAAACCAAAGGCAGCGACTATATCTTTGTCAAAGCAGATAAAAAACTAATTAAGGTCCGTTTCGACGAAATTTTTTATATTGAAGGACTCAAGGATTATGTTATTTTACATACACCCCAAGGCCGAATCGTTACCCTGCAAACCATGAAGTTGCTAGAGGCCAAACTGCCCGCCCAGCTCTTCAAAAGGGTCCACCGCTCCTATATCGCCAACCTGAGCAAAATTGCGATGCTAGAAGGCAATATGCTGGAGCTCAATGGCAAAAGTATTCCCGTGGGCAAAAATTATCGCGACGAGCTGCTGGCCATTATCAATGAAAAGCGCTTGTAAGCTGTTTTGGGGCCTCCGCTGCGGCTTCGCCTTACGGCGCTACGTTGCGCAGCTCGCAGGTCTGCTCGGCCCTGCGGCGCTTGCAGCGCCTTGGTCTGGCCTAACGGCCACTGCTCCACATCGCTAGGCCATTCTGGCCTGCGGCCAGGGGCGGCTTCGCCGCCCAATTGGACCAATAAAATGGCCCTCTACTGAACCTTGAAAACAAAAAAACACTTAAGTAATAGATAAAAATCTTCATGCATCAACTGAAATAATCTATATAATTATGAGCTACTTTCAGGGAGAAACCCCAGACAATTACGAACAGAAATGTTTGTGCACCTTGGTCCTCGATACTTCGGGCTCTATGGGTGGCGAACCTATCCGCGAGCTCAACCGTGGCTTGCAGGAGTTTTATGCGGCTATTGAGGAGGACCTCATTGCGGCCAACCGCCTAGAGGTAAGTATTGTTACTTTTGGCAGCCGAATCAATACAATCCAAGAACCCTCACTAATTGAGGGCTTTGATATGCCTACTTTGGGCGTTAGTGGTACCACTCGCCTAGTCGATGCTGTTCGAGAAGCGATGCGCAAAACAGAAGAGCGCAAGCAATGGTACAAAGAAACTGGGCAGCCCTATTACCGTCCTATTGTGGTCCTCATTACCGATGGCGAACCCGATAGAGACCAGGATGTCAATGGCATTTCTGCCGAAATCCGCGAAGCCGTAGAAGGCAAGCGCTTTACCTTTTTTGGCCTGGGTGTAAAAGGATACAATCATGCTACCCTACAACGCATCTGCCCCCCAACCGCTCCGCCTATGCCTCTAGCAGGCTATAAGTTCTCGGAGTTCTTCAAGTGGTTGAGCAATAGTATTGGCATTATTACCAAATCTAAAGAAGGAGAAACCATTGAGCTTCCTCCTATTAGTGATTGGGCCCAAATGAAGTTTTAATTTTTTTGCCAAGCAGTTCTTGAGCCCTTGCCCAAGAACTGCTTCCCTATAATTTAGAATAAGGGTGGGCCAAAAGCGCCAACCCTTGATTTTTTATTGCTTATGAATCAGGAAGAAAAAAGCCCTTGGGTCTTAGCCTATGCTTCGGTAATTGGCAACGGACATATTCAATCGGGCACCCCCTGCCAAGATAGCACGGCCCACCACCGCATCAATGAAGATTGGGGGGTGGCGGTGGTCTGCGATGGTGCAGGTTCTGCGGCCCAATCACATATTGGGTCTGATTTTGTGGCCCGAAATACGGCCCATTGTTTAGAGGAAGTGATTCAGCGCTGTGCTTGGTCGCCCAGCCAACTGCCCGATGAACAAACTTGGCGCAAAGAGGCCCAAAGAGCCCTGCAACTGGTCATGCAACGCCTCATGCAGTTTGCCGAAAAAAGAGAAATTCCGCTGCCTCAATTGGCTTGTACGGTCTTGGCCACCCTCTACTGTGAAGGGGCCCTACTTACCGTACATATTGGCGATGGCCGGGCCGCCTACTCCGATGCCCCAGGCCAATGGAAGGCCCTTATTGCCCCTTACCGAGGCAATGAAGCCAATGAAACGGTCTTTATTACCTCTAGAATTTGGAATCCCGCCGGCATTGAGGAATACATTGAAAGCTCGGTAACTACTGGCCCAATTCGCGCCTTTGCCCTAATGAGCGACGGTTGCGAAAAAGCGGCTTTTGAGGTTAATATCTTTGACCCCAAAACAAAAAAATACAGCGATCCCAATCGACCATTTCCCCGCTTTTTTGAGCCCAATGTGCCTGGCCTTCGCCAACTGCATAAAGAGCAAAAAAGCCAGGCGGAAATCAATACACTATGGAGCGGCTTTTTGACCGCTGGCACCAAGCAATTTAAACATGAGATTGACGACAAAAGTATGATTTTGGCCGTTCGTCTAGCCGAAGTGCCCCAAGAAAAAAATATTTAAAGGTCCAGAAAGGCGCGAAGCGCCTTGGCTTAGGGATGGACAGCAGTGGCCCGCAGGGCCAGACCGAGGCGGCAAAGCCGCCGAAGGGCCGAGCGAATAGCGAGCTGCGATACAGCCCGACCCGAGCGCAGCGAGGGGAAGCCCCAAAGAAAAAATATATGCGCTGTTCTCCTTTATCTTCTACCCATTTTTAAACTATGCCCCAACAGTTTTATATAGCCGGCAGTAAAGAGGCCATCAGTTTGCCCGACAAACCCTTTGCAAGTGGAGGGGAGGGCGGCCTGTATGCCATTGAGCATCCCGTTCGTTATTTGGATTATGTGGCCAAAATTTATCATCCGCATAAGCGCAAGAGCGAAAGCCGAGAGGAGAAGCTGAGCTATATGCTTAATAATCGGCCCAATGTGGAGCAGGAAGGCCAACATCAGCCCATTATTTGGGTGGACCAACTGCTCTATGATGCTCAGGATAATTTTGTGGGTTACCTCATGCCCAAGGCCAAAGGCGAAAAATTGGAGGTGCTCTGTGCCCCCAATTTGCCCAAACGCCTAGGCCGTGCTTGGCACCGCCTAGCTTTTGGACATGAAGATGCCTGGCGCCTTCGGATGAAAGTTTGCTATAATATTGCCGCTGCCGTTTCTCAATTGCATGCCAGTGGTCGCTATGTTTTAGTAGACCTAAAGCCCGATAATGTCTTGATTCAGAGCAATGGACTGATTGCTTTGGTGGATATGGACTCTATTGAGGTAGTGGAAAATGGGCAAACTGTTTTTCCCGCTACGGTGGTGACCCCAGAGTATACTCCCCCAGAGTATTATGATGGTTTGCGCCCCGGCGAAAAGTGTATCCCCAAAAGTTGGGATGAGTTTAGCTTGGCGGTTATTTTTTATCGCCTTTTGCTAGGGATTCACCCCTTTGCGGCCTCTGCCCTACCGCCTTATGACCAGATGGTTTCTTTGGGCGATAAGATTCATCAGGGGCTCTATGTGCACCATCGGCAAGAGCTATTTAGTGTGATTCCGCCTCCGCATCGGCAATTTGAAGAGCTAGAAGAGGAAATCCAAGCCCTTTTTAACCGAAGCTTTGTTGCGGGCCATCAGCAGCCAGAAGAACGCATTTCGGCTGAAGAATGGGGAAGCACCTTTATGAATAGCCCCCTTTTGCTGATTGATCGGCCGCTGCCCTCTAAGGTCCTTTCTGTAGAACATAAACAGCAGCAAAACTGGTACGAACTAGCCGTCAGCCGAGCCGTAGCCGAGCTCAAGCTAGCCGCACCAGAGCTCAAAGAGCTACAAGAGCAATTGATAGATGGCGGCATGAACCAAAGGCTCTTTAGAGAGAAAACAGTGAAGCTCTACAAAACTGCTGGACGCATTGCCCTGAACTTATTGAAGTTTGTTGGGATTGTCTTTGTGGTGATTGTGGCCTTTGTCTTTCTTATTGGTGCCGTATCCAATGATTTTGACTTTGCCACCGCTTTTGAGGTATTAGGCGAGCTCTTTTTCTTTATTCCCAGAACGATCTTCAACCTCGTTACGAGCCCGACGAGCTGGCTCTTTGTGCTTATCCCGCTGATCATTAGTTCGGGCCAGAGTATCACGAAATTTGTGGGCAAAAAAGTAAGTCAACTGCTCGAGTTTGCCCAAGAACAAATGGCCCTGACCAAATCTCAGCGCCGCCGATACCTAGAAGACAAGCAATATAGCCTGTTTACAGAAAGAGTTAAGCTCAAGCAAAAGGTACAGGATATTCGCCAAGAACTAGACACCTTGCTCAAGCTCAAGGAGAAAAGAGAGCGCAATTTCCAAAATACCTATGGCAAAAATGTTCGCTCGGCCAACCAAAGAATTCAAGCTGACATTGCCAAAGAAAGCTACCAAATTAAGGTGCAAGACCAAAAAGCTAGAGAGCTGATGCGGGCCGAAGCCAAGGAAATCCGAGCGCTGCGCCAACAGTATCAAAACTACTTGCAGGCTGCGCCTTATAGCCAGATTCTGGGCCATAGCCCCGAGCAAAAACTACAGCAACTGCCCTATTGGGCCGGAGCCGAAGGCATAGACAAAAGCGAAGAAATGCAAATTGCTCGGCAGCTAGAAGACTGGAAAAATAGCTTTGAAAAAGAACTGCAACTTATTCAAAATCGATACGACCAAGCCCAAAAGGAACTGGTCGAAGAAGGAGAAACACACAAAATCAAAATTGAGGATATTGTCAAAAAAGCCTCTAAAGAAATTCGCCAAGAATCTCAGCTGGATGACAAACTCCTCGATAAAGCCTACCGAAAGTTACTCAAAACTCGCAACGACCTCTTAATCGAATTACATGGCGAGGAACATAAACTCAAGGACCTCAACCAGAAAATTAAACTTTTGCGCTCAGAGCTCACTCAGCTCCGATAAAAGTTGGCTTTTCTCTTGCTTTTTTGAGATTTATGCTTATTTTTGCCCTCGCTTTATTATGAATCATCATTCAAAACCAATTTTTGGCCATGAAACAAGGATTGCATCCAGAAGACTATCGTCTTGTCGTGTTCAAAGATATTTCTACAGACTACAGCTTCCTAACTCGTTCTACTGCTCCTAGCAGAGACACGATCACTTGGGAAGATGGCAATGAGTATCCCCTCATTAAATTGGAGATCTCTAGCGCCTCTCATCCTTTCTACACAGGAAAGATGACTTTTGTAGATACTGCTGGACGTATCGACAAGTTCAAAAAGAAATTTGCCAAGTTCGACTTGGGCTAGGCTTTTCTTTTTGCCAAAACACAAGCACAATAACCGCTATGGTTGTTGTGCTTTTTTTATTTGGGGCTGCCCCTTCCGCTAGGTTGAAAGCCAGCGCAAAGCGGTATCGCTTTGCGAAGTGATACAAAATGAGGGTTGAAACCCTCATGAATTATCGGGCGGGTCGGGCTGTGTCGTGGCTCGCAGCTCTGCTCGGCCCTGCAGTTTTTTTCGCTTCGCTTCAAAAAACTTGGGTCTGGCCTGCGGCCACCACTTTCCATCCCTCAGCCTGCGGCGGCTTCGCCGCCTGTAGAGCCGCATAGGGCAAAAAAAAGAGATTTTCTTCCCCTTGTAGGAAAAAAACCTCTACACTTTCAGAATAACGGTACATAAATTTCCGCTTTAGGCTTCTAATTTAGGAAAATAAATTTTGTCAAAGCAGCCTTTCCTGCTTTTTTATTAGACAATTTTTAACTTTTTTAAATTTCTATTTTACAGCCTTTTTATTTTTGTCCCCTTTAATTTATGCTATGCTAGACCTTTATTTGCCTGCTTTTGAAGCCTTTTTGCAATTGGAAAAGGGCTTATCTAATGCTTCTTTGGCCGCTTATAAAAGTGATTTGAAGCAGCTCAACCGCTACCTCAAGCAACAAGAGGAGCTAGAACAATTGGCCGATATAGATAAGCAGACGCTAAGAAGCTTTATTCAAGAACTACAAAAGCTCGGCTTGGCCAAAAGCAGCCAGGCCCGTATGCTCTCTTCTATTAAAAGCTTTTTTGCCTTTTTGCGTCTAGAGCAATTGGTAGAGCAAGACCCCTCGGTCCTATTAGAAGCCCCAAAACAGGCCCGAAAACTGCCCGAATACCTCAGTATTGATGAGGTGGACCAAATATTCAATGCCATCGATCTCTCGCATCCGCAGGGGCACCGCAACCGCGCCATGCTCGAGCTGCTCTATGCCTGTGGCCTAAGGGCCAGCGAGCTTTGCGAACTCAAATTATCGGGCCTTTTGCTAGAAATGGACCTTATTCGCCTTTGGGGAAAGGGTCAAAAGGAACGCATTGTCCCCATTGGAGAATCAGCTAAGCAACAACTGCTCTTTTATTTGGAGCAAAGAAAACATACAGAAATTGCCCCCAAAGCGGAAGATATTGTCTTTTTGAATAGAAGAGGCAAACAGCTCTCTCGACAAATGCTCTTTTTGGTGGTCAAGAAAGCGGTGGCCGATGCAGGCATAGAAAAAAACATTTCGCCCCATAGTTTTCGCCATAGCTTTGCCACCCATTTGGTAGAAGGTGGGGCCGACCTGAGATTGGTCCAGCAACTATTAGGTCATGCCTCTATTACCACCACCGAACTCTACAGTCAACTCGATAATCGCTACTTAAAAGAAAGTTTGCGCTCATTTCATCCCGCACAACAACAAAAGCCCAAAGAGTAACTTTTGGCGCCCTACAGGCCCCTCAGGGCCGCAGGCTGAGGGGCTGTAGCAGGGCCGCCAAAGGCGGCAGACCGAGGCGCTTTGCACCGAAGGGCCGAGCAGACCTGCGAGCTGCGAAATGGCCCGACCCAAGGCCGAAGGCCGCAGGGGCAGCCCCAAAACCTCTAATCGATTAACATGAGTGGGCTAGACCAAAGACCAAGCTGCAAAAAGTACTGTCCAGCAGGATACTTATTTTGTAAATTCAGGCTAGTATTTGGCCCTTGAACGGTTCCAGTTTCTAAGACTTGGCCCTGTAGGTTGTAAAGCTGGTAAGAGAAAGTTCCCGCCTTGGGCAAACGGAGTTGAAATTGGCCCGAATTGGGTTGCGGCCAAAGTTTTAGCGCTTCCTTTTCGCTAAGCACCGTGCTCGTATAAGGCGTAAGATAAACGCAATAATCCTCGGTTTCGGCATTTTGATGTTGTTGACAAAGCTCTGGATATTGGTTCCAGCGCAGGGCTATCCGCAGGCGGCTGGGGCCAGGCTGCGCCTGCTGTGGCAAATACAACTGGCCCAAAAGCAAATTGCTTCCATTAAATTGGCCTTCATAAAGTAGCTCATCGGCATCCTCAAAATCGCCATCGCCATTGAGGTCCAGCCAAATGCGGAGGCTTTCCTGATAGAGATCGCCCTGTTCTACCTCAAAGGGAATCGACTGGCCAATAGGCCAATGCAAGACCAGACTATCTTGCCAAAAATAGCCGCCATTATTGCCCGTTTGCTGCTCATATTGGCCTAGGCGAATGCGCTCGATCCAGTCAAAGGTATTTTGTAGGCCCTGCATATTGCAGTATTGTTGTGGGCTGCAGGCAGGGCAACCTTCGCTGCGGAAAAAATGCAGGGGCCCCCAATCGCTGCTATCGCCCCTTAGGCAATGGCTCTGCAGCTGGTACTCAAAAAGGAGGCAGCTATCGAGCAGTGGCAAAACAAAAAGGCTATCTATAGCCGCCAGCTGCTGCCAAGACTGTCCGCTATTATGAGGCCGAAATCGCAGGGCCGAGCTAGAGGCATTGCTAGGCAAATGGGCCAATAATTCTCGTTCTTGATTGGCATTGAGGCTCCAGCTTTCGGACTGAGGCGGCAGACAGCAATCTGTAGTACTTAATTGCAGCAAAAGGCTATCTTGAGGGCCACAAAGCGGATAGATTTTGAGCTCATAGCGCTGGCAATGGGCCAAATTAGCTAGGGTATCACGGCTAGAGAGGTAGAGGGTATCCCAGGGAAAGCTGGCATCGGTTCTGAGCAAAACTTGCAGACTATCCTCATAATGTGGCGAATGCAAATAAAAGCCCTCATCAAAGGCCTCCAAATAAAAATCGGGAGGTAAAAGGCAGCTATCGGCGGGGCAAGGCAGTTGTTGGACCAATTGGCCCGCATTGAGATAAGAGGAGCTTGTGGTAATCGTCTGCAGGCTGCCGCTGGGCGTTCCGCTTTGCAAAAGCGTTGCCTTAACGGCCAAGGCAGCCGCGGCAGGCCAGCGTTTGGCCCATTGCATAAAATTGGGACAGGCCGCCGCATAGGCTAGGGCTATACTGCCCGTTACCGAAGGCGTAGCGGCAGAGGTTCCGCCAAAGCTACCATAACTTCCTCCATTTTGGGCCGTAAACACCCCATCGCCAAAAGCGCCAAGATCTACAGAAAGAGCGCCATAGCCCCCAGCCCGCAGCCCAAAACGGTTTAGATTGGTCACAACAATTAGGTAATCGCTGCTGCAAAGGCTGGGCAAATCGCCAGCGGTTTCTACATTAACGTCATTATTCGTGGTGGCAGCCACGCTAAGAATCCCGGCCTGCCCCAAGCTATCGTAAAAGCCACACCAAAGCGGCGCCGAATTGGGCAAAGCATGATCTAAGCCCCAAGAAGAATTACAAGCCACCACAAAGGCCCCTTCTTGTCCATTGCTTTGATTGTAGCGTTGCCGTTGGCGCAAGACATAGCCGTAGGCGGCCAAAATATTGGCCTCAGTAGTATTAAAATCATTTCGGATGATCAGCAGTTGGCTGTTCCAGGCTAGGCCAGCGATACCTGTAGCATTATTGCCTCGGCCAGCGGCTAAGGCGGCTACAGCGCTCCCATGATTTCCCCCTTGAATTTGGTCATTTTGGCTGTTGCTATTCCAACCCCAAAAATCATCGACATAGCCATTTTGGTCCTCATCAATTTGATTATTGGGAATTTCGGCTTGGTTTTGCCAAATGGCGGGGGCTAAATCGGGATGTGTTTTCTCTACCCCATCATCAACAATGGCCAGCACAATGGGGTCGCCAAGGCGGCTGCTATCGCCGCCGCCCGCCAATTGCCAGGCGGGAAAAGCATTATGGTCTAGGCCGGCTGGACCTCCAGCTTGTCCTGTATTTTGATGTTGCCATTGTTGGCCCAATAAACTATCATTGGGAATTTGGCGATATTTGAGGCGGCGGTTTCTTTGGGCCATTTTGACTTCGGGCAGGCCCCAGAGTTCGGGCAAAAGATCGCTAGTTGAATTTGTTTTGAGCAAAAAATAGCTGCTCTGGGGAATCAGCAACTCTGGGGCCGCCCATTGGCCGGGCAATTCGGCCATGAGCTGGCGAATTTGCTCCTGCTTATGCAGCAAAACAATATACTCTCCGGGCTGCGCTTGGCCCCAAAGGAGGCTGCTCAAAAACAGAAAAAAACTAGTTAAATACAATCGCATATTATACAGATTTGAAGGGGCGGGTTTTCTTAATTAACGCTTTAGAAAAGCGAAACGGCTACAAAAAAAGTAAAAAAGGGAGTTGACCAAATGGTCAACTCCCTTTTCTTTGTCCTAAAACAAAATGGATTAAATGCCCAATTTTGCTTTTACTTTTGAGGTAGCATCAATGCCTCCTTCAGAGTACATAATAAGCTTTACATCCATAATATAGCTATAGCCATTTTCGGCAGCTACATCGGTAAGGGCCTTATTAAACTGCTCATAAAGCGGCTTGATGAGGTCCTGTTCTTTTTTGGCCAAAGAACGCTCTGCTTCTGCGCTTTTTTGCTGCAAAGCTTGCTGCATTTTCTGCAGTTGTTCTTCTGCTTGTTTTTGTTGTGCAGGAGAAAGCAAACCTTGCTGTGCTTTTTCCATGGTGCTGGTATAAAAATCCTGGACCTTTTTGCTTTCTGCTTCTAGTTGCTTTTGCAAAATTTTACCATAAGATTCTACCTCTGCTTTTGCTCTTTTGTAGGCGGGCATATTGGGAATAATCGCGTCGCCATCTACATGAGCCATTTTTTGGGCCGATAGTGGCGTAGCTGCCAAAAAGAGCAAGCAGGCCATTAGGCTAAAAAAAGAAGCCAATTTCATAATACTAATTGTTTTGGGGTGAAATTAAATGCCAAGCTTGGCTTTGAGTTTGGCTGTTGCATCGCTGCCACCTTGGTGATAGAGCAACATCTTTTTGTCTAGGATATAGGCATAACCATTTTCCTTGGCCACTTCTTTGAGTTTAGACTCAAATTTTTCATAAAGGGGCTTAGTAAGGTCTTGTTCTTTGCGCACCAAATCCTCATCGGCTTTGAGGGCCTGTTTTTGCAAATCTTCCTGCATTTTGGCCAATTTCTGCTCCGCTTCTTTTTGCTGAATGGGCGTCATTGTTCCTGCTTGCACCTTAGCCATTACATCGGCATAGTACTGCTGCATAGTCGCTTGCTTCCCCTCTAGTTGTTTTTCCAAAATCTTGCGGTAAGATTCTACCTCGGCTTTGGCTCTTTTGTATTCGGGCATATTGGGAATGATGACATCGGCATCTACGTAGGCAATTTTTTGTTGGCCGTAGCTCACTGAGCTAAAGGCCATAAAAGTAAGCAACATCAAAATGCTGCTGAGCTGCATAAGCTTTTTCATAGTATTTCTTAAAATTTTGAAGTTTGACGAATTAAGCGCACAAAAATAAATTTTTTTGGCGAAATCTAAGGAACTTATTTGCCCAAGCGCTTGACCACCTCTGCCGTAAGGTCTTTATCGGCTTTGGCATAAATCATTTGGCTGCCATCGGGGGCCGTAAAAATGAAGTCGTAATTGCGTTCCTTGGCCAGTAGTTCGATCGTTTTGTAGACCTTTTCCTGAATGGGTTTCACTAGGCTTTGGCGTTTAGAAAAGAGCTCTCCTTCTGGTCCAAAACGCTGGTCTTGCAAGGCTCTAACGGCCTTTTCTTTCTCAATAATTTCGTTTTGTTTTTGGGTTTTCATCTCTTCGCTCATCAAGACCTCTCTGGCCTGATATTCCCGATAGAGTTGTTCAATTTGTTCGTATTCTTTGGCAATTTCTTGCCGCCAACGCTCTGCCAATTGGTCCAATTCGGCCTGTGCGGTTTTATATTCGGGCACAGCATCCATAATTTTGGTCATATCCACATAAGCGGCCCTTTGTGCAAAAGAAAAGCTCATGCTAGACAGCAGTAGCGTTAGGCTTAATAAGAGGTTTTTCATTTCTATTTATTTAATTATTCAGTATTTGATTTTTTGGGGCTGCCCCTTCCGCTGGGTTGAAACCCAGCGCAAAGCGGTATCGCTTTGCGAACTTATGCAAAATGAGGGTTAAAACCCTCATGAATTATCGGGCGGGTCGGGCTGTGTCGCAGCTCGCAAGTCTGCTCGGCCCTGCAGCGGCTGCGCCGCTTTGGTCTGCCGCCTTTGGCGGCCCTGCTATCCATCCCTCAGCCGCTCAGCTGTAGTGGGGACTTTTGGCCCTTTTCTGCGGCCCTTTATGGTCTATTAGCCAAGTTTTGGGCCAAAAATAATTAGCCTGCCCTAGCAAAGATGCTATTTCTCCTTAAACTGATGTATAGGCAAAAGGGTTGGGCCCTGGCCTAGCGATGTGGAAGGGGGCGGCAAAGCCGCAGACCCAGCGGGCAAAGCCCGCGCAGGGCCGAGCAGACCTGCGAGCCCTGAAACGTAGCGCCGACGACCGAAGGGAGGCGGAGGCCCCAAAAAACAAAAATCTATAAAAAAATCAAAAAAAGAGCAGCCTCTAAAGCGAGACTGCTCTTCTATTTAAAACGCTTGCAAGCAAGGCGTTTATTTTTTAAGTCCGATTTCGCGTAGACGCTCATCTAGGTACTCGCCAGCGGTAATTGGCTCGTATTGTAGGGGCGTTTCTTCGGTTACGCAATCTTCTAGGCAAGTCAAATCCATATCGCTGCGGGGATGCAAGAAGAAAGGAATAGAGATGCGTGAAGTGTACCAAAGCTCTCGTGGTGGGTTCACTACACGGTGGGTAGTCGACTTCAATTTGTTGTTGGTGAGGCGTTGTAGCATATCTCCAACATTGATGACGATACCGTCACCTAAAGCTTTCACATCGATCCAATCTTGGCCCAAGGGACGCACTTGTAGTCCGTCGGCAGAAGCGCCTACCAAAAGGGTAATGAGGTTAATGTCCTCATGCTCTTCTGAGCGGATAGCCGATTTGGGTTCTTGCGTGATGGGAGGATAGTGAATAGCGCGCAAAATCGAGTTTCCGCCCTCAATATGAGGATTGAAATAATTGCGGTCTAGTCCCAAGAAAATAGCGATAGCCTCTAGCAAGTGAGCGCCAGAAGCTTCAAAAGCTTGGTACAACTCACGGGCTGTTTTGTTGAACTCAGGCAACTCATCGGTGTAGATGTTATCCATGTACACATCTTTGAGTTCGTGTCCTTCGGGCAACTCTTGGCCAAACTGATAAAATTCTTTAAGGTCACCAACATTAGATTGTTTGGCATGTTCGCGGCCAAAAGAGCAATATCCTCTTTGTCCAGCGCCATTTTTGACCTCATATTTGTCTTTGATTTCTAGGTCTTGCGCAAAAAAGCGCTCAGACTCTTCAAAGAACTTCTTAATTAACTCTTTGGGAATGCCGTGATTCACGACGCCCACAAAACCAATTTCTGTAAATGCTTTTCCTAGGGCCTCAACAAAAGCAGCTTGCTGAGAGGCATCACCCTTTACGAACTGACTCAGGTCTACCTGAGGAATTCCGGTAATAGTTGCCATAACTAAAATGCATTGATGGTAAGTGTACTGCTCTCTTTTTCCTTTCTGAGCAGCACGAAAGTAGTTTGTTGCACAAATCTAATAAAAAAATCGACTTTTTTGTCCTTTTTTCTCGGCCTACAAGATTTTTTCCCGGATTAGGGCTTCTAGCTGCAGAACCTACTCTTCCTCTGGCTGTGCCATAATCATCTCAATCTGTATTTTTCTTTGGCCCGCAGCCTCTACACTATAAATAGAGTTGCGAGGGTCGTTAATATCATCGCTAACGCCAGCCGGCACCTCCGTTTCTCCAATAGAAAGCTCTACAAATTTGAGCTGCCCAGAGCGCAAATAAGGCTGAAATGCCCCATTTTGAAATTGCTCCATTTCATTGCGCATACTCGAAATCCGTCTTTTGGCCAAGTTGATATTATAAGCCGAAGAAGAACGGGGACTACAATAGCCTCTCAAGTGAAACTCTACGGCTTGGCCAGTCTCCAAAAGCCTGAGCAACTGCCCCAGAAAATGCTGTAAACGAGCATATTCTCCCACTACTTCCTGCTCAAAAAACTTGGCCACTCTAGCTTTGGCCCGTTGCTGCACTTCTACCCCATCGTATTGGGCCGAAAATTCCTCCTCATATTGCACTTGTAGTTGCAAATAAGCTTGGTAGGATTCCGTATAGCTCTTTTTTGTAGTGGTGGCATAAGTTTGTTTGTCTGGACTATCATTGTGGAAGTACAAACTAATGGGCAATTTCTCTAGTAAATTGGCTATGCTAGGCGCTTCTTCAATGACTTCCTTGGGCAAACTATCTGACTCCATCACTGGCGGATCAACAGGATCCACAACAGCTACAGGAGGCGTTAAGCTACTATCTTTTTTGGGCGTTTCTGGAACCGCCTCTGGGACTTCTGGCTCCAATTCTATACCCGTCAATACGGGGTCTTGGGCCAAAAGGCTATCCAAAGGACTCAATTCGGGCTCTACAATCAAATCTCCAGGCTCAATCTCCACCGGCAAGGTTAAGGCATATATATCATTGCAACAAGATTCTCCCGTCAAGATTTTAGAGCCGGGCCGATTAGAAGAAAAATAACCAAAGGTGTCTAGCTCTGGCGCAATGTAAAAATACAAGTCATTGGCCGCAGAATTGAGCGGCACACCCACATTTTGAGGAGCCGACCAGCTATCATCCTCTCGTTTGGCCTTAAAAATATCATAGCCGCCCAAACCCAAATGCCAAGTAGAGCTAAAATAAAGCGTCTGCGTTTTGGCATGATAAAAAGGCGTGGCCTCATTGCCTTTGGTGTTGATTTCGGGCCCCAAATTAAAGGGTTTTCCATATTTGTTATCGCCCAAAACTTCTACGCACCAAATATCTAAGCCCCCAAATCCCCCTTTGCGGTCAGAAGCAAAAAAGAGCAGGCTTTTGTTTTGCAAACTATCAAAACTATGGTTAGGATGAGTCGTGGTATAGCCTCTAGGCGCATTGACCGATTTAGGCAAAGCCGCTGGCTTGCCCCAAGCATTGCCTTTTTTGGGCACTTTATATATTTCACATTCCAATTCATTCTGAGGATTCCGCTCGCAAAGTGTATAATATAACCACTGCCCATCTGCACTCAGGGCCGAATTACCCACATTGGTGTATTTGCGGTTCAAACCCGGCACAAAGGCCGCATTTCCTTGCCCTCGGTCTCTAGAACGCAAAATTTTTCCATATAAATATTGCTTGGTCGAGGCCTTGGCGCTCATTCTCCGCTTGGCATCCTGCTCAAAACGCAGGGCAGAAAAATACAATTCATCGCCCACCAAATGCGGAGAAAAATCGGCATAAGCGGTATTCACTTTTTCGCCCAAAGAGATCACTTCTACCCCCTCAATGGGCTTTTTATAAATCTCTTCGGCAAATTTACAAGCGTCTAGCTCATGCTTGGCCCGCTCTTGCAAAGCCTGCAATTCCCGGCCCCTAACCGCCTTGGCCAAAAAGGCCTCAAACTCTACAATTGCCTCCGAATATTTGGCATTGTGCTTCAAGGTGTAGGCATAATAAAAATCCATGCTCGGATAAGCCGCCCGCTCCTCTCCCATTCGGCTCAATTTGCGGTAATAAGACTCCGCCTTGCCAAAGTTAAAACTCTGTCGACAAGCTTCTGCATAGCCCCAATAGGCCTCGGCCTGCTTTTTCTTGGACTGCCCCTGAAAGGCCTCTTCCTTAAAGGCTTGCTCATACTCCTCCACCGCGCCATAAAAGTCGCCTCGATTCAATAGCTTTTTGGCGGTTTTCAATTCTTTTTGGCCCCAAAGGGAGCAGCTCAATAGTAAAAAGGGAAATAAGATAAGTAGTTGTTTCATAGGGTTCTGTTTTTTTATTTTGGGGCCTCCGCTGCGGCTACGCCTTGCGGCGCTACGTTCCGCAGCTCGCTGTTCGCTCGGCCCTGCGCAAAAAAACAAGTTTTTTGCTGGGTCTGGCCTGACGGCCACTGCTGCACATCGCTAGGCCAAGCAAAGCTAAACCAAAAAGTCGACCCATGGCATTCGTTGCAGCCATTGGTCCAAATTTTTGAGTGGCGTATTTCTGCTTTCTACAATTTGCAGGCGCTCGAGCTGCACAAAGCGCTCGGGCAACTCTTCTAAATGGGGGGTATAGGAGAGGTCCAGATGAGTAAGGGAATACAAGCCCCCAATATCAGCGGGCAATTGGTCCAATTCTGTGCCGCTTAGCTCCAATTTGCGCAGTTGGCCCAATTGGCCTTGCCCAAAAAGAGAGAGCCGCCGCAGGGGGTTGCGGCTCAAATTGAGCGTTCCAAAATCCTCGGCCTGAAAAAAGCTAAAAGAAACTTCCTCCAATTGATTGTCAAAAAGCTGCAAATTGCGCAAACTTTGAAAGCCCACTGCTGTTTTAGGCAGGGTTTTTATCTTATTGATGCCTAAAAAGAGCTGCTGCAAATTGGGCAAGCGGCCCAAAAAGCAAGGAAATTCTTCTAGGCGGTTGCTGTTGAGGCTCAGGCTATGCAAATAAGGCAGCTCGGCCAGTTCTTCAGGTAAAGACTGTAGCTGGTTAGCAGAAAGGTCCAGCTGTTCTAAGGCCCTAAATTGACCGATTTCTTTGGGCAGCTCCTCCAACTTTCTATTGGATAAATTGAGAAAAGGACGCTGCAATAAGGCCCAAAGGTCTTCTGCATCCATTTCTTTGGGCCGCTCGACCCTAGGCCAAAGCAAATAGTAGGGCGCCAACAGCTCTTGCAAAGCAAGCCCCTGCCCCTCAGCCAAACTAAAGGCTAACTCAATATTGGCCATATCGCCACTGCCAATTAACTGTCTAACTGCTGCTAAATTGTCCAAAATATTTATCCTCTGCTGATTAAAATTTATCTTGGCGCCTTGGAATAATTTTTGCTCGGCCAGACCAAATTGCATGAAGACGAGCAAGAACAAACAAAAGTTGGAATCGCTTTTGTTTTAGGCTCCTCCAAAGCCCGTAAATACTCCAAAAGACCAATAGTTTTTCAGAACTACCTACAACTACTTTATTCATATGAGAACAATGAAATTGCTTTTTGCTTTTTGTCTAATGATGACATTTGGCCTTAACCAACTAAACGCCCAAACGCCTTTCTTTAAAAAGGCCTTAGCGAATGTGGAAAAATCTGATCCAGCCGCAAAAAAAGTACTGGAAAAACTAAAAAAGAAGTACACCCAATATAAGGCAATTTATGCAGAATATGAGTTGCTGATTGATAACCGAGAAACCCAAGAACGCCAAAAAGGCCAAATTACCCAAGCAGGCGATAAGTTTCATGTCAATAATAATGGCAACGAAATTTACTGCGATGGCGAAACGCTCTGGATGTACATGAAAAACAACAACGAGCTGCAAATCAATGATTATGAGCCCGAAGATGAAGATATGATGTCGCCCTCTAAAATTATGAAAATCTATGAGGCCGAAGATGAGTTTTTTTATGCCATGACCCAAGATAGAGGCGATATTTGCGAAATTGAGTTTAAGCCGCATGATAAGGAAGCCGATTTCTTTAAAATTAGAGCCACCATTGACCGAGCCAAACCCATGGTCAATGAAATTAAGGTCTTTGCCAAAGATGGCACCATCTATACCCTAGATATTAAGGTGCTTAAAGCGGCCCAACCGCAAGACAAAGATTTTATTTTTGATAAAAGTAAATACCCCGGCATTAGAGAGGTGGATATGCGCTAAATCCTCTTCTTTTTCTGCTCAAAAAGCCCCGCTGTTATCTTAACAGCGGGGCTTTTTGTTTTCTTAAATTGTTGTAGCTACCACTAATTTCAATATCTAGCCTTTATATTTGAACTTCTTTAGCGGCAGCTTTTGGTCCTTTTAGGCGGCGCAGCCGCCAGCGGGCCGAAGGCCCAACGGCTGAGGGATGGGAAGGGGGGCCGAAGGCCCGACCGAGCTTTTGAGCAAAGCGAAAAAGCGATGGGCCGAGCAGACCTGCGAGCCCGGGACAGCCCGACCCGCCCGCAGGGCGGGGCAGCCCCAAAAAAAATGAACCCTCGGCCCTTTTATTTGTCTCTTCTTAGCCAAGAAGACTAAAAAATTATTTAACACACAGTTTATTTGCCATGCAACGCCTAGCGCTTCCTTACGATAAAATTCCACAACTTTCTACTTTTGACAAAGCCTACCAAAGGGGCGACCAGCGACTGCGGCCCTTTTATGCTGCAGCACCTGAAATTGATAATTTTGCTGCGGCCATTCAGCAAAGGCAGTTTTCGGCCGAGCGCCGTGCGCTTTTGGTCCAAGAACTTCAGGCCCAATATGCTCATTTGGAGCAGCCCGAAATTTTAAAAGCGCAGTTGGCCGCCCTAGGGCAAGAACAAACCTTTACGGTGACTACGGGGCATCAGCCCAATTTATTTACAGGGCCGCTCTATTTTGTGTATAAGATTTTGGGGACTATCCGTCTGGCCCAAGAGCTAAAAATTGCCTACCCCCAATATCATTTTGTGCCCATTTATTGGTTGGGCGAAGAAGACCACGATTTTGAAGAAATTAAGCATACCTACCTTTTTGGCCGCCCCCTAGTTTGGGAAGACCATCAGGGCGGGGCTTTGGGCCAATATAAAATAGACAGCCTAGCGCCCGTATTGAGCGAATTATTTGAAATTTTGGGCGATAGTCCAGAAGCCCAAGAGCTAAAAACCAGCCTGCAAGCCGCTTTTTCTGGCCCAAAAACCTATGGCCAAGCCTTTATGGAATGGGTGCATGCCCTTTTTGGCCGCTACGGCTTAGTGGTGCTGCGAGCCAGCAGCCCCGCTCTAAAAGCCAGCTTTTCCGAAGTGATGAAAGAAGAGCTCTTGCAGCAAAGTTCTAAGGCCATTTTGGAAAAAAGCTATGCGGAACTAGAGGCCGCCGGTTTTGGTCCACAAGCCTATGCCCGCGATATCAACCTCTTTTATCTTCTCCCCAATAAGCGCAGCAGAATTATACAAAATGAAGCTGGGGAATATGCTGTTTTAGATAGTGATTTGCGCTTTTCTGAAGCCAAAATCTTGGCCGAATTGGAGCAGCATCCAGAGCGATTTAGCCCCAATGTCATTTTGCGTCCCCTTTATCAAGAGCAGATTTTGCCCAACCTAGCCTATGTAGGCGGAGGCGGAGAGCTGGCCTATTGGATGGAGCGCAAAGCCCAATTTGCCCATTATCAAACGCCTTTTCCCATTTTGGTCCGCCGAAATTCTGTGCAGTTGATCGATGCCCGCTCGGCAAAAAATTGGCAGGCCCTAGGATTTGATTGGCCGCAGCTCTTTGAAGAGACCGAAACGCTCCGACAAGATTTTGTCCGCCGACAAACGGAACACGAGCTCAGTTTTGAGGCAGAACAGGCCCAAATTAAGGCCCTTTTTGAACAAATTGGCGAGAAAACCGCCGCCGTAGAGCCCACCCTAAAAGCTTCGGTGGCTGCCCAAGAGGCCCAAATTCAAAAGAGCTTGGATAAACTCCAAAAGCGATTGATGCGGGCCGAAAAACAAAAAATGGATAGCAAACTAAATAAAATCCAAAAGCTACAAAATAAACTTCTTCCCAAAAGTAAACTCCAAGAACGATACAGTAATTTTATGGAGTTCTACCTGCGTTTGGGCGGCCCAAAATGGCTGGACCAATTGCTGCAAGAACTCAACCCTCTCCAAAAAGATTTCCTGCTCTTGATTGAGGAGGACTAAAAAAAACAGTATGAAAAAACTCCTTTTTACCGCCCTTTTGGCCCTCAGCTTTGGCGCCTGCCAAGAGGCCAAAACAGACAGCGAAACGGCTAGCACAGCCAACGAACAACCCGCCCAAACCGTGGCGGCAGCCGAAGAAAAAGAAAAACCGGCTGAAGAATCAACAGATTTTCCCCATGCCGATAAGATCCTAACTAGCGAAACAGGCAAGTCGCTCCCACTCTACCATTTTGAAGGCTTCGAAAAAGATATTCTGAGCCTAAAAGATGGAGAAGAGCTCTATGTCGTTAATTTTTGGGCCACTTGGTGCGGCCCCTGCGTTAAAGAATTGCCCTACTTCAATGCCCTAGAAGAAGAACTAGCCGGCAAGGTCAAATTTCTTTATGTTAGCCTCGATTTTACCAAAAGCCTAGAGAAAAAACTACTGCCCTTTATAGATAAAGAAGAAATTGGGCAGGTCGTTTTCTTGGACCAGAAAAAAGTGAATGAATGGCTGCCCAAAATTGATAAAGATTGGTCTGGCGCCATTCCCGCCACCCTCATTTTAGGCAAGGGCCAACATCAGTTCCACCGCCAAAGCTTCCATAGCAGCGAGGAACTCAAGGCCATTTTGCCCCTATAGTTTATCGTATTTCCTGACTATTTTATAATAATTACATGATCAAGCAAAGTTTAATTATGCTCTTGTTTTTGGGCCTATTTACCGCCTGCCAATCAGAGGCGCCCAAAACTACAGCCACAGATGAAGCCGAAAAAACAGCACAAACGGCCGAAGCCACAGAGGAAAAAACGGAAGCCACTCCTATCAAACGCTATGCCTTGGGCGATGCGGTTGCCGATTTCAAACTCAAAAACGTAGATGGCAAGATGGTTAGCATGGCCGATTATCCCGAGGCCAAAGGCTTTGTGGTGATTTTCACCTGCAACCACTGCCCCTTCTCTATCGCTTATGAGGACCGCATTATCGCCTTGGACAAAAAGTACAAGGAGCTGGGCTATCCCGTTATCGCCATCAACCCCAATGACCCTGAGGTTAATGCCGATGATAGCTACCCCAAAATGCAAGAACGAGCCAAAGAAAAAGGCTTTAGCTTCCCTTATTTGTTTGATGAAGCCCAAAACGTTTTCCCTCTTTTTGGCGCCACCAAAACGCCTCACTGCTTTTTGCTCAACAAAGAGGGCGATGCGCTTAAGCTCGTTTATAAAGGAGCTTTTGACGATAGCAAAGAAGTCGAAGAAGTAAGCAAAACTTTCTTGGCCGATGCCTTGGAGGCCTTGCTCAAGAATGAAGCACCCAGCCCCAATAGCACCCTCGCTTTTGGCTGTAGCATCAAAACGAATGACGAAAGCAAAATTGCCGAATAAGCCATTCTGCTCTCAGCATTAACCAGTTTGCCTAGTGTCTTTAAGATGCTAGGCTTTTTTTATGTTGTTTTGGGGCCTCCTGCCTGCGGCAGGCGCTACGTTCCGCAGCTCGCTATTCGCTCGGCCCTGCAGCGGCTACGCCGCTTTGGTCTGGCCTGCGGCCACTGCTGCACATCGCTAGGCCGCTCAACTATAGTTTTCAAGCTAGTCTTTTCGCTTCGGCCAGTCTGTTTAAAATTCTGTGTTTCCCCTTTTACTGCCTAGAGACTGCTAGAACAACTGAAAAAGGCTAAGGAAAAGATAGGTCGAGCTAGGAAATCAGCAGCTCGAGCTAACAAAATGCTAGGTCGAGCTAGGAGACCAGTAGCTTGAGCTAAGAAAATGCTAGGTCGAGCTAGGAGACCAGCAGCTCGAGCTAAAGAAAAGCTAGGTCGAGCTAGGAGACCAGCAGCTCGAGCTAAAGAAAAGCTAGGTCGAGCTAGGAGACCAGTAGCTCGAGCTAAGAAAAAGCTAGGTCGAGCTAGAAGGCCGGCAGCTCGAGCTAAGAAAAAGCTAGGTCGAGCTAGAAGGCCGGCAGCTCGAGCTAAAGAAAAGCTAGGTCGAGCTAGGAGACCAGTAGCTCGAGCTAACAAAAAGCTAGGTCGAGCTAGGAAGTCAGCAGCTCGAGCTAACAAAATGCTAGGTCGAGCTAGGAAAAAGTTAGCTCCCTAGACTAATTACTTAAGTTCCTTTACTAAATACTTTAACTAATCCATAACAACAATTAAAACGGAAACCCTAGCATAGGGCTCGCTAAATCAGGGAGTTAGGCGGATTAGCTGAGGGGCAAAAAAAGAGGGGCTTGAGGTTAATTATTTAATCAAAAAGGTAACAAAATCAAGTTTTGTACGTAAAATAATTATATCATCATAAAAACGGCTAGACTTATGAAATCGAACACAGCACTTCATCTCAACCTACATCATGCAATTTCTCAGCAGCTGCTTGTTGCTTTTCGTTATAATGACCAAGATGATTGGCGAGTTGTGGAGCCCTTTTGTTTGGGTTTGACAAGAGCTAATAATTGGGGATTGCGGGCATTTCAGCGTTCGGGGCCAGTGGGTTCAAAAACCAGTTGGAAGCTATTTAATTTGGATAAGGCGCAAGACTTGCGGGTATTGAGCCAGCAATTTTCGGCGGAGGTACGGGAGCAGTACCGAGTGGGCGACAAACAGATGCAGACTATTTTCCGTCAGTTGTATTAGGATCAGCCCAGATTTTGGGGCAAAGAAAAAGGGACTTCCGAAGATATCGGGAGTCCCTTTTTGGTCCAATTGCGGTAGGATTGGGGCTGGCGGAGCCAGCCTGGCCGCAGGCCAAATGGCCCAGCGCTGCGCAGCCGTGGCCCGCAGGGCCAGACCAAAGCCGCCAAAGGCGGCTGCAGGGCCGAGCAGACCTGCGAGCGGCGGAGCCTAGCGGCGGCTGCCCCAAATTGAAGGGCGGCCGCGGGCCCCAAATCCTTAGAAATAGAAACTTAGTGTAGCACGGACCGAGAATTTTTGGGCATCTTGATTATCGAAATAGCTGAGGCGCCAGAGGGCATCGACGCGGATCACCTTAAAGATATTTTCGATACCGGCGCCGACTTCCATATAAGGGCCCTGGTTGAAGCTGCCGTAATAGGGGCCGCCATTATCTTGATGGTTTAGGGCATTGGCTTCTTGATTTTCTTGGCTCAGGCTGCCCCAAACGCCGCGGAAAAAGGCGACCTCTCTCCATTTTAGTTTGCGGATGAGGGGGATACGGTTGAGGAAAAAGCCATCGAAATGTTGGACCGCGCGGACGCCCACCCAAATATCGCTCACAAACTCGAAGCTATTCATGAGGTTGTAGGATTCTGGATTATAGAAATAGGCCTCATTACCGGGGTGGCTTTCGAGCAAGAGATAAGGCAGGCGGCCAAAGACTTTTCCGCCTTCGATGCGGTAAGAAAACCAGCCTACCGGGCCAACATTAAACCAGTGGGAGATTTCGGCGCTGATGCGATGATAATTGTATTTGCTGCCCAAAACGCCCTTGATACCGGCCAGATAAGAGAGCTCGATAATGGGGAATTGGGTCCCGATAGAAAGGTCGCTAAAGTAGCTACGCAAAAGTTTTTCCTTATAGGCATAGCGAAACTTGAGGAGGATTTCGGTGGTCGTAACTGCCGTATCGATTTTTGTATAATCGTTGGCATCGGGATAATAGCGGAAATTAAAGCCTCTATCGGAGCGGCTAAAAATGGCGCCTTGCGGGATCATATTTCGGTGAATGACCGCTAGGCGATTGGAGAAGCCTCTTTTATAGGTATGTTGGTAATAGGCCTTAAACTCCTTAACGGCCAGCATTTTGGCGGGCACATCTCGGCGGAGGAAGCCCGCAAAAAGGCCTTGACTGGGAGTTTGTTCGCTATTTCGGTTATCGAAAAGGACATCGTTAATATATTTTAGGCCAACTTCTCTTCTTTTGAAGCGATTGAAAACATATTGGCCCTCTAGGCGGTACTTCCAGCGTTTATCGCCAAAGCCGTAGGCCCCATAGCCATAGAGGCGTAACTTTTTGGAGAACTGCGGGCCTGTTCCGACACCAAAGCCCAGGCGGATTCCTTCAATATCATTATAATTAAAGACAGAGCCATAAGGGCCGAGGTAGACTGGGCCGACCTCTAGGAAGCCCGTAGAGATGGTAGACAGGAGCTTGGCAGCCGTTTGATAAATGGGGACTGTTTTGATACTATCGACCATTTTATAGACCGCTTTTTCGTTATCCGTCAACTTTTCGTGTCGTTGTTCGGACCAGAAGCTATCGGCTTTTTCTAGGGCGATATAATCTATATCCTCGGGATCTACCTTTTTATAGGTTTTCTCTAATTCTTCTTGGCCAATTTGAAAATCCTTATACATCAGGGTTTTTCGGCCGATGACCCCCATCATCTTTTCTCGTTTTTTGCTGAGGGCAAAATCGATCACTGTTTTTTCCTTATAGGGCAGCCAGATACTGTCTTGCTGTTTATATTCGGCATAAATGAGCAGGCGATTGACCAGATTGACATTTACGTCCTCGCTCATTCTCATATTGACGATTTCGAGGCCATAATTTTCTACAGAGACCCAAAAGTCGCCATAGAAGGTATTTTCGCCACGGCGTTTGGGTTTAAACTTGAGCTTATAGGACCATTCGTCTTCGATATGGGTAGAATCGATAATATAATACTCATAGAAAAAGAGGCCATTATTGGCGAAGGGGCTAATAAACTCCTTACCGAGGACCGTAATATAATTATCGTAGAGATCGAATTCATCGTGCATTTGGCCAATAAAATCCACCACCGTTGAATTTTCTACCCCAGATACTTTTTGGGCCTTGAGCAATTCTTTTTTGCCCTTGCCATTGACATAGAAAATATCGTAGATACGTTCAGCTACATAAGCGGGTAAAAAGGGTTTAACATCGGAGGTAGAGTCGATATTTTCGAAAATAAACTGCAGGTCCTTAAACAAAGGGCTATCCTTCATTTTGGGGTCAATATTATTGAGGTCCAATTCGGTTTTAGAATAGCACTCCACCTGATAATTATCAAAGTTTTTGCGCTTATTGCGCTCCTTATTGGCCACAATGCGTCGGACCACCTCATTGGCGGGATTTTCTCCGGCCAGCACCATGACCGTTTCTAGTTCTACAGAGCTACTTTTTAGGCGAAAATTGATGGAGAGTTCTGTCTGCGTTTTATCAATTCGCTTCATCAGATTATCGTAACCCACCGAGGCCGCCATAATCGTGTCGCTGGGTAAATTGGCCAGTTCCATTTCGATACGGTACTTGCCCTCCACATCAGAGGTGACCCCCATGGGGATATCGCCAGGAATAAATACACTACAAAAGGGGACACCTTCTTCGGTATCATCATCAATTACCTGCCCTGTAATGAGTATTTTCTGGGCCATCAGGAGGGGGGCCCAAGCCAAAAAGGCCAGAATAAAAAGATTACGCATAAAAGAATCTTAGGGTTTAGTCAAAAACGACTTTCTAATTTAGCGAAAAAATGGGCTTAGCGAAGAAGTTAAATGGACATAATGCTTTTTTATGCCGCCCAAGCCAGATTTTTTTCCGATGAGTTGGTAACAAAAAGCTAAATTGGGCTTCTAGCAAATAGCAAGCAAAGGGCAGCGACAAATTCCCCATTTGGCCCTATCTTTGAATTTTTCATTTTGTTTTTCTTAACACGCTTAAACAAATACCCTATGCGTAATCTCCTTCTGCTTTGCCTTAGCCTTTTCTTGGTCGAGGCCGCCTATGCACAACCTCAGAAGCTAGTAGATCAGCTTAAAAACCGAGAAGAAATTAGTTTTATGGGCCGTAGCAGCTTCTCGATGAAGCAAAATTCGGGGCCAGAGCTGGTCAAGAGTTTGGCCTTTAAGCTACATGCCTCTTTAAGCAAAAAAGAGCTAAAAAACATCAGTTCTGCGGGCCTGCCTAATTCTCCCGATCCAGCCCAATGGATGGCGGCTTATCCGCAGCGGGATGATGAGGTATTTTCTTTTAACCCCACAACAATGGAGGAAGAAAAGCATGAGGCCAAGACCGAAGTAAAGCCCACAGATTTTAGCGACTTTAAGATTTTGGCCTTAATCGCCTACAACAAAAAGACGCATCAATTTGAGTACTATCCCTATGCAATTCGTCCTGTTTTGGCCGCTGCTGAAGGCGTAAATTACAGCCCCATTCAGATTGATATTGCTCAGGGGAGCAGGGTCCAAAACCAAAAGCGCCGCATGAGTTTTTCTGGCAAGGTAGATGGACTAAGCGCAGAAATTGAAATCATAGAATATAAAGGCAAAGAGATGGGCTTAGGCGATGTCTTGCAGGACCAAATCGGGGCCTTAGAGCAGCTATCGATCAAAAGCCTAGAGGGCAAAGATATGAACCAAGAAGGTCGTTTGGTCCTCCAAAAAGAAATTAAATTGGCGGGGGGTGTAGCCAGCTTTGACCCTGCTAGCATGCAAGAAAAGCTGATGTATCAAGTAGCGCCACAAATTATCCTTGATTTTAGCCGTGGGGTCTTCTACAGCAAGAACCAATCGGTAAAAATCCAACATATTGAAAAAGAAGAATTAGGCTATTGTCTACCCTTCTAAACTGGGCCATGACTGCCCTAGAGAGCGCCTCCAAGAATATTGGGGGCGCTTTTGTTTTGCCCTGAATAAAGCGTAACTTCAGGCCTAAAGATCAAACGCCTTTAAAAAAACATATCTAATGCAAGAGGTACAATTTGAAGATGCTTTGGACTATGCCAAAGCCCAGGATGTCAGTGATCCCCTAGCGCATTTTCGCCCCCAATTTCATTTCCCTAAACAGGCTGATGGAAGCCCTATTATTTATCTTTGCGGCAATTCTTTGGGCCTACAGCCCCGCCTTGCTCAGCAGCTGATGCAAGACGAGATGGATGTCTGGAAAGAGTTGGCCGTAGAGGGCCACTTTAAGGCCGAGCGCCCTTGGATGACCTACCATGAAGAGTTTAGCCGACAGCTTTCTCCTATTGTGGGGGCCTTGCCCAAAGAGATTACCGTCATGAACACCCTAAGCGTCAATTTGCACCTCATGATGGTCTCTTTTTATCGGCCCACAAAAAGCCGCTACAAAATTGTGATCGAGGGTGGCGCCTTTCCTTCGGACAAATATGCCGTAGATTCGCAGCTGCGTTTTCATGGCATTGATCCTCAGGATGGCTTGATTCAGCTACGCCCTCGTATGGGCGAAGACCATCTGCGGACCGAAGATATTTTGCAGGCCTTAGAGCGGGAAAAGGACAGTATTGCCTTGGTCATGCTTAGCGGAATCAACTATTATACGGGCCAGTGTTTTGACATGAAGTCCATTACGAAAAAAGGCCATGAAATTGGCGCTATGGTGGGCTTTGATTTGGCCCATGCTGCGGGTAATGTCCGCCTTCAGCTACATGATTGGGGGATGGATTTTGCCGTTTGGTGCCATTACAAATACCTCAACTCGGGCCCTGGCTGCATTGCTGGCGCCTTTGTGCATGAGCGCCACCTCAACCGCAAGGATTTGCCTCGTTTTGAGGGTTGGTGGGGCCACCACAAAGAGAGCCGTTTCAAAATGCCCGCTACTTTTGAGCCCGCCCCCAATGCCGATGCTTGGCAAATTAGCAATGCGCCCATTTTGGCCATGGTGCCTATGCGGGCTTCTTTGGCCCTCTTCAATGAGGCGGGTATGGACCGTTTGCTGGCCAAAAGCAAAAAACTAACGGCCTATCTAGAGTTCTTGCTCAATCAGCTGCCTACCGACCGCATCCGTATCCTGACGCCCAAAGATCCCAAGGACCGAGGCGCTCAGCTCTCTATTCAGGTAAAAGGGGCCGACCGCAGCCTCTTTGATGATTTGGTCAAAAATGGCGTGATTGGTGACTGGCGAGAGCCCGATGTTATTCGCATTTCTCCTGCCCCCATCTACAACTCTTTTGAGGATGTCTATCGGATGGTGCAGATTCTAAAAAAATGTCTACAGCTCTAGTTTCTGCTTTTTGATTTATTATTTTGGGGCCCGCGGCCAGCATAGCTAAAGCTATGCTGGCCGCCGCTATGCTGCGGGGCTCGCAAGGCTGCTCGGCCCTTCGTTTTTTTTTCGCTAGGCTCAAAAAAACTCGGTCTGGCCTACGGCCACCCGCTCCGCAGCGCTGGGCCGCTCATCCAATGAGTAAGCTCTAAATTACCCGCTTCGGCCCTTTAAATTTAATGCGTATTTGAGGACCAAAGGGCCGAAGCCGACTATTTTGCGCAGGCTTTGCAGAGGAGCGGATGAGCGCTGCGGAGCGGGTGGCCCGAAGGGCCAGACCAAAGGCAGGCTGTGCCTGCCTGCAGGGCCGAGCGAACAGCGAGCCCCGCAGCATAGCGACCCGAGCGAAGCGAGGGACAGCCCCTAGATAATAGGGTGATTTTTATTATTTTGTGACAAGACCTTAGTTCCTTTTTTATAGGAGGTCACTAATTTAAGTATTAGTTAATTCTAAAAATGCGTTTAAACGCTGCATTTTTCAATCAAATAACGCTTATTTTTGGAGTTAATCATTTTTTTACCACAAAGCGGGGCTACCTGCTTGAAATCTACTTTTATATGCAAAAACTATCGATTCAATTTTTCATGCTGTTTTGCCTCAGCTTTTTGTCTTTCTCTGCCTCGGCCCAGTTGACAGAAGATTTTGAGGGCAGCGTTCCGCCTACGGGTTGGGCTATTTTTGATAATGGGATTGGGACCACCCAATCTTGGCAAGCTGATACCACGGCCAATACGGGAGCCCAAGCGGCTTCTGTTCGTTATGAGAGTGTAACAGGTGGAAACTCTACGGACTGGCTGGTCACACCAGCGGTAAACATTAGTGCAGGGGCTAGCACCTTAGCCTTTTACCAGCGTTTATCCTATGATTTTTTTGATTATGGGAACATTTACACCATTCGGGTATCAACTACATCTCAGACAGACACGACTACTTTTACGACCATTGACACCCAATCGGAGCTTGATTTTGGAACTAGCTACACCCCTAAGTTAGTAGATCTTAGCGCCTATGTAGGACAGTCTATTTATGTAGCTTTTGTCATGGAGCAAAATAATGGCGACAACTGGTTTATTGATGATTTGAGCATTGGAGCGCCTCCTTGTTTGAATCCTGTTACAGTGACGGCTAGCAACATTACCACTAACTCGGCAGATATTAGCTTTGATGCCAATGGCGCGCCTCAGGCAGAGGTGGCCCTAGTGGCAGCGGGAGCTGCGGCCCCTACTTCAGGAACGGTAACAAGCAGCAGCCCATTTAGCGCTACCGGTTTGGCTGATGGAACGAGCTATGACATTTATATCCGTAGCCTTTGTAGCGGTGGTGGCAACTCTAACTGGGTAGGTCCAATTAGCTTTGCCACCTCTTGTTTGAGCGTACAAGGCGATGTGGCCAATGATGCTTTTGTCATTAGCACGCCTAACTTTAACCAAGCTGGCGCAACAGACTCTTGCTACACCAACTCTATTGGATATAGCTCTGCTGACGTTTGGTTCCAGTATGTCATTCCTAGTTGTACAGACTCTCTATACATTGGTTTGGACAGCTCTGATTTTGACACTTATCTTCGTGTTTATGCGGCTGACACAACTACCTCTTTGGCCACTAATGATTATGGTGGTGCAGGATCTACCTCTCGCTTAGAATTGAGTATTTTGAACAATGCCAACTTTAGTTCTGGCGACACAATTTATATTGTAGTAGAGGGCTATAGCAGCTATGAAGGGAACTACGTTCTTGATGTACAGGCCACCACAAGCAGTTCTCCTCTTGGAGATTGGGCGAATACGGCATTCGATGTAGGTAACCTTCCTTTTGCTACAAGTAACTCTACTAATTGTTATAACAATAGTGTAGGTCAAGCCGCTGCTGATGTATGGTTTGAGTATGTTGTTGAAGACTGTCTAGACTCTATTGCTATTTCTCTAGCAGGTTCTGATTATGACTCTTATTTGGGTATTTATGCTGCAGATAGCACTAGCCTACTCTTTAGTGATGACAATGGTGCTGGCAATAACAATGCAGCACTTAATATTCCTGTAGGTGGTGCCGTTAATGCTGGTGATACTATTTATATCTTGGTAGAAGGCGCTGCAACAGCCAGCGGAAACTTTCAGCTAGAAGTAGATGCTATATATACACCTCTTGTAGGTAATAGCATTCAAGAAGCTATTAGCATCAATGGATTTCCTTTTAGTAATTATGGATCAACTACAGGCAACTGCTACCGAAATACTATTGGCCATAATTCTGCAGATGTTTGGTTCCAGCACGTTCTTGACAGCTGTACAGATACCCTATTCATTAGCTTGGATAGCTCTGACTTTGATACTTATCTCCGTGTTTATGCAGCTGATGGTGTTACTCAATTGGATTTCAATGATGATGGTGGGCAAGGAAGAACTTCAGCTCTTCTTCTTGATGTCGTTAATGATCCGAATTATAATGCAGGAGATACTATTTACATTTTGGTAGAAGGTTATAACTCTTATACAGGAAATTATGGTCTCAACATTGATGCGGTACGTTGTGATCCTCCTGTTAGTGCTACCGTAGTGGTTAATGGTCTACAGACGACTTACTGTAATGCCAACAACATTCCTAGTCCACAAATGGTCATCTACAATGGTGGAAACAGCGACTTGGCCATGGTTCCTTATACCGTCACGCTAAGCACCCTACCCTTTACAATTGCTGTAGACACGGCCTACAACATTCCTATGGATGATTCTGTAGTGATTAGTCTACCCGCCTTCCCTTCTGCTTCTGGAAACGGAATCTTTGAGGTGAGCATTGAGGTGCCTGGCGATTATGACCTCAGTGATAATGTCTATACTCAGGTATTGGCGATTTCTAATACGGTTTCTACGGTTTCTGCTGTAGATGTAGCTTGTCATGGAGATGCAAACGGTAGCGCTACGGCTATGGGCCAAGCGGGTATTGCCCCTTACAGCTATATTTGGGATGCCAATGCGGGCAGCCAAACTACGGCTACAGCTACAGGCCTCAATCCAGGTACTTATAATGTGACCATTACGGATAGTATTGGTTGTGGCACGCAAAATAGCATTCAAGTTAATGAGCCTACAATTTTGACCGTAGATGCAGTCAATAACAATGATGGCACCGCTACGGCCAACGTTTCTGGTGGAGTAGCTAGCTATAGCTACGATTGGTCTAATGGCTCAACTACGGCCACAATTCAGGGGGCAGGACTACAAACTGTTATTGTTACCGATGCCAACGGTTGCTCGGCTAGCGATACGGTTACTATTGTTGTAGCCGTTACGGGCATTGAAGGATTGGAGCAAATGAGCATTTTCCCCAATCCGGCTCAAGATTATGTAAACCTTAGCTTTGAGTTGACGGAAAGCCGTCAGCTTCAGCTACAATTGGTGGCCCTAAATGGCCAAGTGGTTTATACCCAAAGCCTAAATGTTGTTGGGCAGCAAAACTTGCGCATCAATACGCAAGAGCTTGCTCCTGCTATGTATATGCTCCGCATCATTGATGAAAAGAGCCGTACACAGCATACCGAGCCTATCGTTATTCAGCGATAAGCAGTTCACTCATTTTTAAGTGAGTAGCATGGCCCCCAAGACATTTTGTCTTGGGGGCCTTTTTTTATTTTTATTGGCGCCAAACTGGCTCCACCTCTCTCAAATTGGGTTTTACATAAACATCATCAATTTTCTCAATAATTTTGGGGAGCAAACCTTTGACTAAATTTTGCCGCTTTTCATTCCAATGTGCGGCCGCTTTTTCAAATTCCTTAGATTTCTCGTCCTTCATCCAGTCTTCCCAGGGGTTGCTTCGGCCCTCTAGGGTTTGGCGCAAGCCCTCAAAGAGGTTTTTAAAGAGCATGCTCGCCAGGCGGTAGCGCTCTAAGAGCGCGTCTACCTCTTGGATTTTGGCCGAAATGGCCTTGATCTGCTCTTCTTTTTCTTCCTTATTGGTCGAAAACTTAAGGAGCTGCTCAAAATGCTGGTCTACAGCTCGGCTCAATTGTTTCATGGCCCCTTTTTCATTATCTAACACCTGATGAATAAAATCGGCATCTTGGGCCAATTCGGGATCCACCAAAGCAATATATTCGGCCAAGAGTTCCTCGGCATCTTGGCTGAGGGCCCGCATCCGCAAATTGACATTTTTCCAACTATTAGCATGATGGTCCAAAGAAGCATACTCGGCCTCTACAATAGAGAAGAAAGCCGAAAAATGCCGATACTTCTTCTGCCCAGTTTGGATCAAAGAATCATTTTTGGCCTGTATAAGGGGGTCCAATTGATAAACCTTTACATCATGCTTACCTCTTAGGCCATCCAAACGGACATTTTCCAAAACGACTTCCTTAAAGGGTTTGTACTTGGCCTCAATATTGGCTCGGCTAAACAAGCTAGAAAAGACCCCCTTAAAGCTGTTGATCACACTTTTTAGCTTACCCCCAGTTAAAATATTGCCTACATCGGCCGCAAAATTGAGCACCTTGCCCGCTCTAGACCTTCCCTTTACCAAGTCGGTATTATACTGTTGTCTTTGCAGCTCAAACTCCGCTTGCAAATCCTTGATATAATCTTTTTGTGCCAAATCAGATAGGTCTTGCATGCTGCCCAACCAGTCGTCAAATTCTTTATAGGCCAAAGGATTGGCCATTTCGCTGCGCTCATGAAAAATATCATAAATTTGTAGCGAGATATCTATATGGCCCACATAATTATAAACATTGCCAATAGTTTGCACCTCACTATAGTAAATATCCTTTAGCCGCCTAGCCGATTTGGCATAAGTCTGATGCTCTGCTTTGCGGATACTCTCCAAAATATTTTCTTCAATCTTGACTTTCTCCACTTCTAAAATCCGAGAAGTTTGTATCCGATTAAAGTCAGTTTGTGACAATTCTTCTAGCTCGATATTATCCAGCAATAGCTCCCCAGATTCATAGTCCTGAATACTCATTTTCACCCGGCTCAATTTGGTCAGATTTAGTTCATCTAACTGAATGGGATTGGGAAAACAAATGCTGCTATTGCTCTTGATGTCTTGGCTGCTATACTCCGACCATTTTTTATCTTCTTCAGAATAATAGCTGTACACAATCCGAAAGCCTCGGCCGACGCTCACATTTTGTACCCGATAATCAAAGCGCAGACTCCCAATTCCATAAGGCGATTCGGGCAAGCGCAGCTCTAAACTAGCGCCATTGCCCAAAAGCAAAAGCGCCGGATTATCGGCCTGACAGCCAGAGGGAATAATGGCCGCAGAGCCCTGACAATGCAGGCCCTTGACCTCTTCTAGATCTTCTATGGTATCAAAGTTTTCCGTCAAAAGCAGCTTTTGGGCCTTCAGGCTGCTCAGGCTTAAAAGGAACAAACAGAATAAGATGTTTTTCTTCATTTTTAGTATCTTGATTTTTTGGGGCCTCCCGCCTTCGGCGGGCGCTACGTTTCGCAGCTCGCTGTTCGCTCGGCCCTGCGCCGCTTTCAGCGGCTGGGTCTGGCCTGACGGCCACTGCTGCACATCGCTAGGCCAAAAGGCGTCCTTCCTGGCGAGCTATTTAAAAGATAATTTATGCTAAGTTTCTGGGAGAAAGAACAATTTTTTGCACCGCAGGACATCGTCATTGTTGGTGCAGGTTTAGTGGGACTAAATGCAGCCCTAAAATTAAGGCAGCTCCGGCCAAAAGCTAAAATATTGGTCCTAGAAAAAGGACTTTTGCCTGCTGGGGCCAGTAGTCGAAATGCAGGTTTTGCATGTTTTGGCAGCCCTGGCGAGCTCTATGAGGACCTTAAATCGCATAGTTGGGCAGAACTAGAGGAGCTTTTATATCAACGTTATTTGGGCCTGCGTTTATTGCGAGAAACCCTAGGCGATCAAAATATCGCCTATCAGGGCGGGGGCAGCCTAGAACTCTTTAGGGCCGAAGAAGAGGCCCAATATCAGGCTATATTGGACCAACTGCCCAGCTTTAACAAGCGCTTGGCTCCCCTTTTTGAGGGCCGATCGCTTTTTAGTCCCTTGGCCAAAGATGCGCTAAAAAAAGAAGGTTTGCAAAATTTTTCTAGGGCTTTAGAGAATAGCTTAGAGGGCCAAATAGATACGGGAAAAATGATGCGGACCTTGGTCCAGAGAGTAGAAATGGCAGGCATTAGTATTCGTTGGGGGGCCGAGCTTTTGGATTGGGAAGAAGGGGCTAGGGGCCTTTGTTTACATCTTCGTTTTGGTCCAGAACAACTAGCGCTATACAGTCAGCAGCTCTTAATTTGCAACAATGGTTTTGGTCCTCGCCTATTGCCTGATTTGGCTCTACAGCCAGCTCGTAACCAAGTAATTTTGAGCAAGCGCATTCCGAATTTGGCCCTAAAACGGCCCTGCCATGCTCAGGCGGGCTATGTTTATTTTCGGCCCATAGCGGGGCGGATATTATTGGGTGGTGGGCGACATCTGGACCCTCTTGGAGAAACCACCGATGAACTAGGGCAAACGGCAAAGATTCAGGACTTTTTAGCCGATTACTTGCATAATGTACTGGGCCAAAAAGTAGGCATTAGCCAAAGTTGGTCGGGAATATTGGGCGTAGGGCCACAAAAAAAGCCCCTTTTGGGCCAAACTGAGGAAGGCGTTTATTATGCCCTGCGTTTGGGAGGAATGGGCGTAGCCCTAGGCAGTTTATTGGGCCAAAAAGCGGCTAACTTATTAAGTCAATAGTCTACATTTGCGGTTTGCAGGGCGCGAAGCGCCCGCAGGCCACAACAAGGCCTTTAGGCCGCAGTTCGACGACCGAAGGGAGTAACCGATGTGCAGCAGTGGCCGTCAGGCCAGACCCAGCCGCTGAAAGCGGCGCAGGGCCGAGCGAACAGCGAGCTGCGACAACCAGCCCCTATAGGGGCGCCAGTTCGACGACCGTAGGGAGTAAACGTAGCGGCCGCCGCAGGCGGCAGGCCCCAAAATAAAAACAGCCTACAAAATCAATTGCAGGCTATTTTTCGATTTCAGTAGAGCTGGCATTAAGTAATATCCATCCAGAGTTCGCCAGTTTTGATAACGTGGATGGCCCAAACGAGGACCACAGAAATCACGAGACCGAGAGCGGCCTTACCGATATCGCGGAAAACCATGCGGTGCATATTACCATCTGCCCGGCCTTCTACGGCGATGCGGATGCCATATTCGCGGCCAGCGAGCAGGCCCAAAAAGACCCAAGTTGTGCTCATGGGGACGCGGTTGAGCTCCTTGAAAAAGTAGAGCACCACCCCATAAATACAGTCTACAAAAGTGGCCGAGCGGATATCGCTAGTATTTGTTTTTGACTTAATAATACCTTGGATAGCGCCTCCTTGTTTCTTAAAAATATAGCCTAGAAGGAGTAAGAGCCAGCCGAGGCTAAGCGTCATTTCTAGGGCGCTAATTTGGCGGGGGAGGTAGACATAAATATTGGCAAAATCTTGAATTAGCCATTGGGTCCAGAGAAACCCCGTAGAGCCCCACTGCAGAACGGTCCAGACAATTTGGCTCTTCTTGCTAATTTCGGGGTTGCGCAAAAAGTAGCGCTCCGTAAATCGAGAAACCAGCAAGTAGAAAACCAAGCCTGTTCCGAAGGCGACGCCATAGCCAATTAATGATTTGATAATCATGGGCGTGAGCCCTTTGGGGAGAAAAAAAGTAAGGATCAGGAAAGAGGTACTAACGGGGATGCCTAGGCGGGTAACAACTAAAAGGACTAGCGGTGGGAGGATATACCACCAGCTCATATCTTGGATAAAGGGGTATTTGGGGTTTTCTAGGTTAAATTTATCGGGGTCTCCGATTAGGCGGCCGTAAGAAACGTCTCCGCCATGCGTGTACCAGCCGTAAAGAAGAGTGACAGTAAGAATACCGCCAGCGAATAGCCAAAGGACCCACCAGGGGCGCTTTTCATTAGAGCTGATAAATGTTCCAAGGGTTTGGATAACATCATTGCCGATGACCGAATAGGCCGCTAGGGCAAAGCCGAGATAGATGTATATTTCTGGCATTTTGTGATATAGATTAGTGCATCAAAAAGTCTTTGGCTTTAGGAGGCTCAAAATGCAATAATAATTTAGCGGCTAAGGGAATAAAAGCATTAAGTAATTGTTAATTTGATTAGCCTAAAAAAAAACTTAGCCAGCCTTTTAAGCTAGCTAAGTTTTCTAATTTCCTATGTGACTTTGGTCCTAGTAATCTACGCTAATTAGTGGTCGTCTTTCTAGGCCCAATTTATCTATAGTTGCCTGAGAGAGTTCGCCTTCTTCAGGGTTGATGCCATAATCTTTTTGGAACTGGCGGAGGAAGCGGCGGGTGGCCTCATCATAGTCTCCGGTTTTGGGTAATTTATAGCCGAGCTTGCGCAAAGCCTCTTGAATTTCGTAGGCGGTGGGGGCATTAAATACGCCAAAGGGGCAGACGACTTCCTGCCAGCTTTGCCATTGGCCTGGGGGCAAATAGCGCAATTTTTCGCCAGCTTTGAGACTGGGTCTACCGGCAGATTCTGGAATGATTTCGATGCGGCTTTTTTGCTTTAGGCTTTGTCTTTTGATCACTTCATAGACTGCGGGGATGATATGATCGGTACGGCTAGTATCCAAAATATCTTTGAAGGGATAAAAGCGGGTATTGACCACCTTATATTCTGGGGCCAATTTGACCAAGCAAGCGGCCACCTTATGTTTAGGTTCTTCATCTTGGCGGCAAATTTCGGAGACATCGGCGGGTCTCCACTCAGAAACGGGTTCTCGGAGTGTTAGAATTTCTGTACTCATAAAATAGTTGGTCGTATCGAAATTGCCGTTTAGGGCTGGCGAGACGAGAATACTATCTTGGGTCGTTTCGTATTTGGCGGGAACAAACTTGAGGTAATAGCCTTCATTTAGGTCATAGCTTTCTTCGCTATTTGCATTAGCCAAGCCAATGAAGTAAGTTTTGCCCAATTCAGCTTGTTTTCTTAGGCTTTCAAAGATATCTTGAGTTTGTGCCTGTATGCTTACCGTAACTAGAAAGCTACTCAAGAAAAATATATAAGTGTGTAGAGATAATTGCCCCATAAGCCTGCGGATTAAACGTATAGTGTTGGTCGAGAAGTTGGATGTCTGTTTGCGAGAACATTTTCTGGGGGGGGGGGGGGAGTGTTTGTTCGGAGCGCTTAGCAGAGTCGATTTCTTCTTAAGATCGACAGTTTAAAATCTTATTCATCGTATAAATATAATGAAACTAGGATTTTATCGGTTCATTTCCTTTAGATAAATTCGACGAACTAACTGATTTTTTCAAGGAAACTGATCCAATGCTTGCGCTCTTGGGCTGTTTTGGCCTTTCTGAGCAAGCGGGCGGCCAGCTGCCGACAAGGCGCTATGACTTCTTGTTTGGAGGCTCCATAAAGTTGGGCCTTCAAGAAATAGTCTAGGGCTTCTTCTTGCTGCTCTAATGCCATATAGGTTTGAGCGAGGGCTAATACCAGCTCTTTTTTTGCTTTTGTGACAAGCATTTTTTCTAAGATAGCAATCTTTTCTAAACTAGCCGGCATCTTTTCTATTTCGGTCAAAGATAAGGCCGTTCTTAACTTTTCTTTGAACAGTCGTTGAAAATTTTCTGTTAGTTTTTCTTTTCTTTTATGTTGACTGCTACAAAAGAAAGAAATTTCTTCGCTAATGGATAGGCGGAAGAGCAGTTCTTGGCTATCTAGGGGTTCTTGTTCTTGCAGCATAAAGAGGTAAGCAATATAAAGCAGGGCCGTTTGTTTTTTAAAGGCCTCTAGGGCTGCTATTTGCTCGGCCCAACTGGCTTGTTTTCCTTTTTCTAGTAGTGGCCATAGTGGGTTGGCTTCGGCTAGTTCGATAAAAGGGGCTTGGGCCAAACGGCTTTGCATCAGGGCACAATCTCCTAAAAAGCGAAGCGCCAACAAATTGGGTGGCTGCTGCTCCTCTCCTTCCCATATATATAGACTGCTGGCCTTTAGTAGGGCGGCCAAACAAGAGAGGTAATCTGCCGAGTCATAATGATGTGCCGCCTTTTGGGCCACTGCATAAAACATCTGCCAATAGTTTGAGCATCTAGAGTAATAGAAGTCCCTAAAGATAGAAAACTAAATGCCCCCAAAGCTATAAACTGAGGAAAAGCCCTGCAAAAAAAGAAATAATGATTAAGTTTGCAGCGCTTTTTTGGGCCTTTTGTTAAACAAAACAGTCCTTGCACCGCTTTATAGGTACATTTATTATTTTCATGACGATCTGAAGGAACAACTTATGGCTTTAGCCGGAAAAACAGGGGTTTTGCTTGTAAATTTGGGGACACCCGATGCCCCAACTAGAGGGGCTGTTTATCGCTACCTCAAAGAATTTTTATTGGATGGGCGGGTAATTGACATTAACCCTATTGCCCGAAATATTTTGGTCCGTGGCATTATTGCGCCTTTTCGCTCTGGCGCTTCGGCCAAGTTGTATCAAGAGCTCTGGACCGATAAGGGCTCGCCCCTAAAGGTTTTTGGCTATTTTCTACAAGAGGAGGTCCAAAAACAATTGGGCGATGATTATATTGTAGAACTGGGGATGCGCTACCAAAATCCCTCTATCAAATCGGCTCTTGATAAATTGATGGCCCAACAAATTAGCCGGCTAGTGGTGCTGCCGCTCTTTCCCCAATATGCCTCGGCCACTACGGGCTCGGTGCATGATGAGGTGATGCGTTTGCTCCGGCAAGAGCAAATTATTCCCGAAATTAGCTTTATCAATTCTTATCACGATCATCCCAAAATGATTGCCGCCTTTGTGGCCCGCGCCCAAGAACACAATATAGAGGACTATGATCATCTGCTCTTTTCTTATCATGGGCTGCCCAAACGCCAACTCGTCAAGGCCGACCGCTGCAACCACTGTATGCAAACTGAAAATTGCTGCGAAACGCTCAGCATTAAGAACCAACATTGTTATAGTGCCCAATGCTATGACACTAGCCGCGCTATTGCCGAGGCCCTAAATTTGCCCAAGGAAAAATACAGCAATTGCTTTCAGTCTCGCCTTGGCCGAGACCCCTGGCTAGAACCCTATACTAGCGATTTGCTCAAGGAACGCTATGAAAAAGGCGACCGCAAGATCCTGGTTTTTTGTCCCGCCTTTGTGGCCGATTGCCTAGAAACTACCATCGAAATCTCTGAGGAATATGCCGAGGAGTTTGAAGAAATGGGCGGAGAACATCTCCAACTAGTAGAAGGCCTGAATGATCATCCGCTTTGGGTGGAGGCTGTGGTGGAGCTCATCCAAGAAGCTTAAATAAGAAAGGTCTCTAACTGTTGTTGTTAGGGACCTTTTTTTGGGGGCCTCCCGCAGCAAGCTGCGGGCGCTAGTTTAATTTAGGAGGGTTTCAACCCTCATTTATATATAATCGCAAAGCGATACCACAGTTGCTGTGGGTTTTAACCTACAGTAAAACAGCCAGATCGCTAGGCCGAAGAGAACAGGCCCCAAGGGCCTGCGAAAACTACAATAAAAGCGCCTGTATAAAAAATGGCCCAAACGCCCCTAAGGGATTCCTTAAGGAATCCCGCAGAGGGGTGGGTGGGCGGGTCATATTAGCGAATGAGGAGCGCAGCGACGAATACCGCTTTTTATGCGGTCCTACAGGCCCGAAGGGCCGCAGGCTGAGGGATAGTAGGCAGTGGCCCACAGGGCCAGACCAAGGAGCGTAGCGACGCAGGGCCGAGCGAGCAGCGAGCTGCCGCATAGCCCGACCCGAGCGAAGCGAGGGGCAGCCCCTAATCCTCAATCTCTAAAAGCTCTATTTGATAATCGGCTATCTCCTCGGCATTTTGTAAGGCCGTTTTGATTTGATAGGCCTTAATATAAGGATAGCGATTGCTCAATGGCGAATCTTTAGGGCCAAGCAACAGCAGCTCCTGCTTATCTATAGGCTGGCCGAGCTGATCTAGATAGATAATGTTTGCCTTTAGCTTTTGAATAGATTGGCTGGCCGACTGCTTGAGGCGCAAACTCAAATGATGATAAACAGAGTTGGAAAATTGGTTATAGCTTAATTCACTAGCCACAGCCTCCGCCTTAAAGAAATACTTCTGGTTTAGCTTTTCGGGAAATACCCTTAGGGATTTGGGAAGCATTGGGCTAGTAGTTTCCTTAATATTGACCAACTCTAGCTCCAACAAAATCTCTGCAACAGGAGGTGGGTCGCCATAGGCCTGATGCAGCTCTTGAATGGCCACATAATCGCCCATTTGGGCTCCTTTTGGAATATCAAAAGTGAGTGGGCTGCTCCAGAGCTTCTCCCCGTTTTGGTCCAAATAATGCAGCCAAGCCACTACGCTCCCACTGCCCGAACTCAGGAGCTTGAAATAGCCCTTTAGATAATAACTAAACTCCTTTTCCTCTGCCCGAGAGATCGTTTCTAGTTCGGCAGATAAGCCCACAATCTCGCCATCTCCGGCAATCATACTGCCTTTTTCCCAACGGCTAGAAATCGACTGGCTGCTGCCGCTATAGGCTTCTCTTGCGACCACTTCAGGAAAGCCCTCTCGCTCTATTTCGCTTTCGCTGCTGTAGCCAGGCATGAGGACCAAATAGGCAATAAGCACTCCCAAGACAATGGATAAGGAAACAAAAGCATTGATTCTTTTTTGCCTTTTGTCTTCTTCCTTTTTAGGGCGGCTTGCGGCAGGCCGTCCCAAATCAAAGTTAGGAGCTGCATTTTGGGCCCTAAAAGGCCTTTCTTCTTCTTTTAACTGCAGCAGCAGCTGCATAGCTCTTTGGTCTTCTGGATTGAGCTGTAGCTGTTGCTGCGCCCATAACTTCACGGCCTTTTGGTCCGAACTATTTCCCTTTTCTTGAAAACAAATCAGATGCGCCTGGGCCATCAAGAGGGCGAGGTCTTCTCCCTGAGGGCGAATCAAGCGAGCCTGCTGCAGCTCCAACAAGGCCTCCTCTCCTAAGCCATGCTGAATATAGCCTTTGGCCCTAGCCGTAAAATCTTGGTAGGCCGCTTCTAATTTATCCCAATCCGTATAACTCAGGCCCATAGAAAGGCCCAGCTCTTTATATTCTTCTTGGCTAAAGCTTTCTTCCTCAATGCGGTTTTGCATTTGTTTTAGCTGCTCGAGCAAAGATTTTATTTGGGGATCCTGCATAAAAAATGGGAAATTCAGTGAACAATTTGGTCAAATCGTGATAGACGTCACCTTTTTTAAAAATAGTCTAAACTACTTTTGTTCATAGAGTGAACGCCTCAATAGAATTCTTGACCTCTTTTACAGCATTAAAGTACAAATTATTATGGATATCAAACAATTTATACCCGCTTTAGAGTGGCTTCCCAAATACTCCCAAAACGACCTAAAAGGCGATTTATCGGCAGGTTTGACCGTGGGCGTGATGTTGATCCCTCAAGGGATGGCTTATTCAATGTTGGCCGGCTTGCCTCCAATTTATGGACTTTATGCCTCTATTCTTCCGCTGATCATTTATGCTTTTTTGGGGACCTCTCGCCAGTTGGCTGTGGGGCCTGTTGCTATGGTATCTTTGTTGGTTGCTTCTGGAGTAGGCGCCATTACTCAAGATCCTGATGAGTTTATTAAATTGGCGATCATGATGGCCCTAATGGTGGGTATTTTCCAATTCACCCTTGGGGTTTTACGTATGGGTTTTCTGGTCAACTTCCTTTCTCATCCGGTGATTAGTGGTTTTACCTCTGCCGCCGCCCTGATTATTGGGTTTTCGCAACTCAAGCATTTGCTGGGTATTGACCTAAAGCGCTCGCATCATGTGCACGATATCATTGGACAAGCCATTGAGCGCGCTGGAGAAACCAATATGTATACCCTCATGATTGGCCTAGGCGGCGTGGCCATTATCTTGGCCCTCAAAAAGCTCAATAAAAAAATGGGGATCAATATCCCTGGCCCTTTGGTTGCCGTAGTTTTTGGTATCCTTACCGTTTGGGGCATGGGCCTTTTTGATGCCGGTGTTAAGATTGTTGGAGAGGTGCCCAGCGGTTTGCCTACCCCTCAAGTGCCTACCTTTAGCCTAGAAAACTTCCAGAAGCTTTTGCCGATCGCTTTGACGATCTCGCTAGTGGGCTTTATGGAGTCTATCGCCGTAGCTAAAGCCATTCAGGCCAAACACAAAAATTATAAGATTATCCCCAACCAAGAACTTATTGGTCTTGGACTCGCCAACATTGGCGGCTCTTTCTTACAGGCCTTCCCCACCACAGGAGGATTCTCTCGTACGGCAGTAAATGACCAAGCTGGAGCTAAAACTGGTGTAGCAGCTATTCTTTCTGCCGCCCTGATTGTTCTTACGCTGCTTTTCCTTACCCCCCTATTCTACTACCTCCCCAAAGCCATTTTGGCCTCTGTAATTATGGTAGCCGTATTTGGCCTTATTGATTATAATGAAGCCATCCACCTCTGGAAAGCCGATCGCCGCGATTTCTGGATGCTCGTCCTCACTTTTGTGGCTACCCTTTCTTTGGGTATCGAACAAGGTATTGGCTTGGGTGTTGTGGTTTCTTTGTTCAGCATTATCTACCAAACTACTCGCCCCCATTTGGCCATCTTGGCCCGCATTCCTGGCAGCAAGCACTACCGTAACATAAAACGCTTTGACCGACTAGAAGAGCGCAGCGACTTGCTCATCCTCCGCTTTGATGCACAGCTTTATTTTGCCAATACCACTTTCTTCCGCGAAAGCATCGAGAAACTAGCCGAAGAAGCTGGCGAAGACCTCAAAGCGATTATTATCAATGCCGAAAGTATCAACGCTATTGATTCTAGTGCCATGCACGCCCTAGAAGATGTAGCCAAGGAAATCCAAGATAAAGAGATCAACTTCTTTGTGGCTGGCGCCAAAGGCCCTGTTCGAGATGCCCTTTATCGGGGCCATATTATCGAGCATATTGGTGCCGAAAACTTCTTTATTGATGTTCAGGCCGCTGTAGATGCCGCCGATGGCAAAGATGGCCGCGAACATGATGAATATGTACTCGAAAATAGCCTCTAGGCTGTTCTAATGTCTGTTGTTTAACGGCTAGTGGGAGCTTTCCTGCTAGCCGTTTTTTTATGCTTTTTCTGAAGGTTTTTTTGGGGCCTCCGCTGCGGCTGCGCCTTGCGGCGCTACGCTTCAGGGCTCGCAGGTCTGCTCGGCCCTGCGGCCTGACGGCCTTGGTCTGCGGCTTCGCCGCCCCCTTGCGCATCGCTAGGCCGCTCAACAACTATGTTTTAGCTGGGCCTTCCGCTTCGGCCACTGAAAAAGGTCCAATTGTTAGCAATAAGTTAAAGCACTAGCCTAATGAACTTATTCAAAGAGTTAAAGAATGACGAGACTGTTTAAAATTTTGTGTATGGGCTAAAAAAGGGGTAAAGATTAGGAGGTTTAATATCAATTTAATTACTTAGAAAAAAAGTACCGCTATGGACAAGAAACAAGAAGAGTTATTAAACCGCCTACTAGGAGATGTGAAGAACATTGAGGAGCTAGACAAGCTAACAGATGACCTCAAAAAACGAGGAATCAAAGTTTGTTAGAAGGAGAAATGTCAGCGCATTTAGGGTATGCTCGTGGCGAAGAAGTCCAAGGAGAAAATCGCAGAAATGGCCATTCTTCAAAGAAGATCAAGACGGAAAGTGGCAAATTACAAATAGAAATACCAAGAGATCGAGAGGGTAAATTTGACCCTGTAACAGTCCCCAAACACAAATCGATGACGGCTAAGCTGGAGAGTGTGATTACACTATTGTATGCTAAAGGTATGAGCCTGTCTGATATAGTAGAGTATATGGATGAAATTTATGGTCAGCAGTACTCTAAGAGTCAAATTACAACCATTACTAATAGCCTCTTAGATAGTATTCGAGAGTGGCAAAATCGGGTTCTTGATGAGAAGTATGCGATTCTTTGGATTGATGGGATTCACTATAAAATTAGAGAGGATGGGCAGATTAAAAGCAAGGTTTGCATGATTGTACTTGGGGTTAATTTAGCAGGCTATCAAGACATTATTGGCATGTATCTCTTTGAAAAAGAGACTGCTGCAAATTGGGCCACAACTTTGAATGACATTAAAACAAGAGGGGTAAAGGATGTTTTATTTATCTGCTCAGACAATCTAGCTGGCTTGGACCAAAGCGTTGAGGCCGTCTTTCCTCAGGCAGCTCATCAAATTTGTGTGGTCCATCAAATTCGCAATTCTATGAAGGTTGTTGAAGCCTCTAATAGAAGAAAAGTGGCCAAAGATATTAAGCTCATTTATACAGCTCCTAATGAAGCTGAGGCCAGAAATCGGCTTCAAGATTTTGAAGAAAAATGGGGTGATCGCTATCCTTACATCATTAAATCTTGGGAGAAAAACTGGGACAATCTCACTGTCTTTTTATACTATCCTCAAGAAATCAGAAAGCTTATTTATACCACAAATATTATTGAAGGCTTTAATGCTGGCCTGAGAAAATATACCAATAACAAACGCTCATTTCCAAATGATGCTGCGGCCATAAAATCTATCTATTTAGCCGCTATGCAAATTCAAAAACGATGGAAGGTCAAACGAGCTGGTTGGACCAAAGTTTTCAGCCAGCTTTGTGTCTGTTTCCCTGACCGGGTCATCTAAATTTTACCACTCGCCTCCTAGTCTCTATTGACCAAATTTTATTCTGATACACAAAATCCTGAACAGTCCCCTGAAAAAGGTCCAATTGTTAGCAATAAGTTAAAGCACTAGCCTAATGAACTTATTCAAAGAGTTAAAGAATGACCTTTTTAGTATGGTTGATGATGCCCCAAACATCATTCACCATAGTTCAGCCGTCGTTGATGATGCCCTAAACATCATTGACCATAGTTCAGCCGTCGTTGATGATGCCCTAAACATCATTGACCATAGTTCAGCCGTCGTTGATGATGCCCCAAACATCATTGACCATGGGACTGTTCGGGACTGTTCAGGGACTGTTCAGGATTTTGTGTATTAGAATAAAATTTGGGCCTTTAGCTTAATGCTCAAAAGCGGGATTCAGCCATTCATCGCCTAGGGACAAGCCCCTAGGCTAATCCAATGGAGTCAGCCCTCTGCGAGGGCCTCAACTATTGGTATACAAGGCCTTGTTCAGTTGTTATCGCAGAGAAGTAGCTTATCCAAAGGCCCTCTTTAGAGGGCTGTCTGAAAAAGCTAGCCTAGGGGCTTGTCCCTAGGTAGCAAAAAGGGGAAACACAAAATTTTAAACAGACTCATTTTGTGTATTAGAATAAAATTTGGGTCTTTAGCTGGCTAGGATTTGGTTAATCCTTGTCTAGAAAGCAGCCCTAATAATAATTCCAATAGCGTTTATTGGGATTATGCAAATACTTAAAGGCTCTATATCGGAGGCCTAGGCTTAGCTTCAGGCTGCTCCAGTCTACCCTTTGCAAAAAGAGTTCGTCTAGCTCGAAGAGCGGGGGACTTAGGGCTTGTTGTTGGCGATCTAGGGCAAAGAGTTGTCGGCGGCGGCTACCTTCTCGGCCAGAGCGGCCCCTGAAGTAGGCAAAATCGCTAAAGAGGGTCCATCTTTTATTGAGGCGATATTGCAGGCTAGCGCCTAGTTCTATGGCTCCGCCCACGGCTGGCGAAAAGCTCCAGCTATAGCGGTCCAATTGTTCGTTTGCGTTGAGTATTCCTCTTTGGGCGTTCCAGCCCCAAAGGACAAAAGCCCCAGCATTTAGGCGGAGTTGAAACTGCAGGCAGTGGCCGCCTTGAAAGCTCAGGCCGGGCATAAAATAAAGGTTGGACCAATCTTGCGCTTTTGCTTCTAATAGGTTATACTGTTTTTTCCAGTTTTCATTTTGCTGGCCCAACTGCATATAGCCAACTTGCAACTGAGGGATCCAGAGGGGGTGTTGGCTAGAGCGGAACTGTATTCTAGCTTCGGTAAAAACGCCATAGTTAGCCCCATCGGCAGCCTCTGCTTGGTCCTTGAGTTGGGCAAAAGGGCCAATAGCCCAGACGGCCCCGGCAGAGAGTGAGTACTCTGCTTTGAGCTGGAGCTTATAGCTTTTAGGGCCAATATTAAAGCGTTTAAACTGAGCAAATAAGGGCCTGTTAATCAAGGAAAAGGAAGCGATAAAAACAAGAAAACTCCATTTGAGCATAAGGCTAAATTTGTATACCAAAAAAATAGGAAAGTACTAGTAAAACTAGGACTTTTGCGGGGGGAAATACCCTGAGATAAGTTATAAAAAATAGCATAAAATAGCTATCTTGCAGACCGCTTAGAATTAAGGTTTCGGAGGCGGCGCAGCCGCCTGGCCTAGCGATGTGCAGCAGTGGCCCGCAGGGCCAGACCGAGGCGCTTTGCGCCGAAGGGCCGAGCGAATAGCGAGCTGCGGAACGTAGCGCCGAGGAGCGAAGCGAGGCGGAGGCCCCAAAACAGCAGCGAGCTGCGGAACGACAACAAGGTCTTTAGACCGCAGTTCGACGACTGAAAGGAGTAACCGCCGACAAGCGAAGCGAGGCGGAGGCCCCAAAAAGGCAGCGAGCTGCAGAACGACAACAAGGTCTTTAGACCGCAGTTCGACGACTGAAAGGAGTAACCGCCGCTACCATATATTTAGCGGTGGCCCCAAAAGAAATAAAAAAATTAGTCTCAAAAGAGCGTTTTAGATATTATGAATCCAGAACAGAAAATTGTCCCTATTAACATTACAGACGAGATGAAGTCGGCTTATATTGACTACTCTATGTCTGTAATTATTTCGAGAGCCCTGCCTGATGTGCGCGATGGTCTCAAGCCAGTTCATCGCCGTGTGTTGTATGGTATGCATGAATTGGGTTTGGTACATAACAAAGCCCATAAGAAATCTGCCCGTATTGTGGGGGAGGTTTTGGGTAAGTACCACCCACATGGCGATAGCTCGGTATATGATACCATGGTGCGTATGGCCCAAGATTGGTCTTTGCGTTACACTTTGGTAGATGGCCAAGGAAACTTTGGTTCTGTAGATGGCGACAGCCCTGCGGCTATGCGTTATACGGAGGCCCGTTTGGCTAAAATCAGTGCGGAGATGTTGGCGGATATTGAAAAAGAAACCGTTGATTATCAGTACAACTTTGATGACACCTTGCAAGAGCCTACCGTTTTGCCCACCCGTATTCCCAACTTGTTGGTGAATGGGGCTTCAGGGATTGCTGTGGGGATGGCGACGAATATGTTGCCTCATAACCTGACAGAGGTTTGCGAGGGCATTATTGCTTATTTGCACAACAAAGAAATTGATGTCGAGGGCTTGATGCAATACATCAAGGGCCCCGATTTTCCTACAGGCGGTACTATATATGGTACGCAGGGGGTACGTCAGGCCTTTGAAACGGGCCGTGGACGTATTACTTTGCGAGGCAAGGCCGAAGTAGAGGAAGTGAATGGTCGCACAGCGATTATTGTGCGGGAAATCCCTTATCAGGTCAATAAGGCCAACCTCATTCAGAAGATTGCGGAACTGGTCAATATGAAAAAGATTGAGGGTATTACGGACATCCGCGATGAGTCGGACCGCAAGGGGATGCGCATTGTGATTATTTTGCGCAGAGATGCCAATGCTCAGGTAGTCTTGAGTAAGCTCTATAAATACTCGGCTCTACAAAGCTTTTTTGGGGTGAACAACATCTGTTTGGTTGATGGTCGCCCTCGTTTGTTGAGTTTGAAAGAATTGATTGTGGAATTTGTGAAGTTCCGCATGCAGGTCATTGAGCGCCGCAGTTTATTTGACCTTAAGAAGAATGAAGCCCGGGCGCATATCTTGATTGGTTTGTTGGCGGCTTTGGACCGTTTGGATGAGGTGATTGCTTTGATTAGAGCCTCTAAGAATGGGGAAGAGGCCCGAGAAGCCTTAATGAACTTTGACTTTTCGCCTAAGGGAGATGCTTTGGATAGCTTCTTGGCTGAATTTCCTTTGGAAGGGGGCAAACTATCTGAGAAGCAGGCCAAGGCTATCTTGGATATGCGTTTGCAGCGCCTTACGGGCTTGGAAAGAGACCGTTTGCAGGAGGAGTTTAAGGGCATCATGGCCGAAATTGAGGACCTTAAAGACATTTTGGCTCGTGCTGAGCGTCGAGAAAGCATCATTGAAGAAGAACTACAGGAAGTGGTGGCCAAATATGGCGATGAGCGCTTGACGGACATCACCCATGCTGCTGGAGAAATCTCTATTGAAGATATGATTAAGAATGAGCGAGTGGTAGTGACCATTTCTCATTTGGGTTATATCAAGCGCACGGCAAGTAGCGAATACCAGACCCAAAGCCGAGGCGGTAGAGGATCTAAGGCGGCGGCTACTCGTGATAAGGACTTTATGGAGCATTTGTTTGTCTCGAACACCCATGACTACTTATTGCTCTTTACGCAAAAAGGGCGTTGTCATTGGAAGCGGGTCTATGAGATTCCAGAAGGGGGCAAAAGCACCAAAGGAAGAGCCATTCAGAACTTTGTGGAGCTGCCAGAAGATGATAAGGTAAAGGCTTATATTGTCTTGAAAGATCTTAAGGATGATGAATTCTTGGATAGCCACTTCTTGACCTTTGCCACCCGCAAGGGCTTGGTGAAGAAAACGCCTTTGCGGGCCTATTCTCGTCCACGTTCGGCCGGGATCAATGCCATTACCTTTAAGGAAGGCGATGAGCTGCTAGAAGTAAAATTGACCAATGGTAAGTCAGAAATTATGTTGGCGGCCAGCAATGGTAAGGCGATTCGCTTCTCGGAAGAAGATGTGCGTTCTATGGGCCGTATGGCTGCGGGCGTAAAAGGCATGAGAATGGAAGAAGGGGTCGAGCTCATTGGCATGATTACCTTTGCCGAAGGCGAAGAGGAGAAAAAGATTGCCAACATCTCTGAAAATGGATTGGGTAAATGTACTGAACTAGAAGAGTACCGCATCCAAAGCCGTGGAGGTAAGGGAATCAAGACCATGCAATTGACCGAGAAAACGGGTAAACTGATTGCCATTAAGGCCGTTACGGACCGAGATGACTTGATGATTATCAACAAATCGGGCTTGACCATTCGCTTTACGGTAGAGCAACTGCCAATCAATGGGCGCTCTACGCAGGGCGTTAAACTCATCAACCTCAAAGGTGGCGATGCCATTGCCGATGTGGCCCTAATTAAGGATGCCGACCGCGGAGAAGAGGAAGATATGGTAGAAGAAGGCGAGGCAAGCAGCGATGAAGCTGCAGCTCCTACAGAAGAGTAGGATGCCTTTGATGGATAAATTATCTAGCGAGTCTCTAAAAGGGGCTCGCTTTTTTTTTAGGGTTGATTATCTTTAAGGCAAAAATGGGCTACGGCATTTTCAAGTATTTATTTTGGCCCCTGGGCCTAATTTACGGTAGCATAGTAGAACTCATTAAATGGGGCTATCGGCAGGGCATCTGGGAACGTCGGCGATTTGAGCGGGCAAGCTTGGTGGTGGGCAACCTCTCTATGGGCGGCACCGGAAAGAGTCCGCATGTAGAATATATTCTACGGCAAATGGGCAGCTACCATCATTTGGCTGTACTGAGTCGAGGCTATGGCCGAAAAAGCAAGGGGCTGCGTTGGTTGAGCTTAAACTCTAGCGCCGAAGAAGTAGGCGATGAACCTTTGCAAATTCATAAGAAGTTTCCTCAGATTCCTTTTGTGGTGGCCGAAAAGCGGACCGAAGGGATGCAGGCCATTTTGCAAAAAGCCCCTATTACCGAGCTCGTCATTTTAGATGATGCCATGCAACACTGGCCTCTAATGGCCGATGCCTACTTATTATTGACCACTTATGCCCAACCTTTTTTTAAGGATGCCCCTATTCCCGCTGGCCGCTTGCGAGAGTTTGCCTTTAATTATAAGCGGGCAAAAATTATTGTTGTTAGTAAGTGTCCGCCAGACTTGAAGGAAGAGGCTGCTCAGCAGTTTTTGAAACAACTGCAGCCCCTCCCCCATCAAAAGGTCTTTTTTTCTTATTTCCGTTATGGACAAACTTATTTGTTGGCAGCCCCCAATGAAAAACAAGACTTAGCGAGCTTTAAGGATGCCCCCATTTTATTATTGACGGGCATTGCCAAACCTGGCCCTTTGGTCCAATATCTAGAGCAGCAAGGACTAAACGTAAAACTAATGGCCTTTGGCGACCACCATTTGTATAGCGAAAAAGATTGGCGAAATATCCAGCAAAGCCTAAAACAACTTGGGCCTAAGGCGCGGCTGCTCACTACCGAAAAAGACAGCATCCGTTTGGCTAGCTGGGCCCAGCAACAGCCCATCTATGTTCTGCCTATTGAGGTAGAAATTGCCTTTGGGCAAGCCGCCGCTTTTCAGCGGGCTATTATTGAGGTGATTTATAAGAAAAAAGGCTATCCCTCTACCTAAAAAGCTAAACCTAAAATACTTCTTGACCAAATAAGCACTGATCTGCGTTTTTAAAAACAAACCCCATAAAAAATCTGCTGACTACCTCTACGCTCAAATCTCTCCTTCAGGAAAATTTTAGGCTTAATTTGGCCCCTTTCTTGAAAAGTTCCTCAAAAAGTAATTTTAATATGAGAATAATGACTTACCGCTGCCTCTTTGTCCTCCTCTTCTCTTGCCTAAGCCTCTCCTCTTTTGCCCAATTAGATGATGAGGTCTATGATAAGGAGGAAGACCGAAAACCGCTGCGAAATAATCGCCCCGGCGACCTCAATGGCGAAAAACAAAATCCTCTAAAAGGCTTTTTTATTGGTAGCTCTGCTGGCCTCGACCTCTGGAATTCTCTTTTCCGTATCGATTTTAGCCCCCATCTCGGCTATCGCATCAGCAGTTTTGCCCACCTTGGCCTAGGTATCAATTATACCTATATGTATGAAATGACGAGCCAGGCAAATATCCACCTCATCGGCCCCAAGGCCTTTCTCCGTATCCGCCCCCTACCCCAATATTGGGAGAGCTTCTACCTGCATGGCGAGCTAGAACAACTCTATGTCCGCGAAAGTAATCCCAATTATACCGGCGGCCCTAATTCGCCCAAATACTTCCAAGATATTCAGCCCCGAGCCAATATCGGCTTTGGCTATACCAGCAATTTTGATAATGGCCTAGGCATTTTTAGTGAGTTCCTTTTCGATATCTATTATCTCCGCAGCGGTACCACTTATGTCAATCCCGTTACCTATCGTGCTGGCTTGCATTATGGTTTTTAGGGGCCTCCGCTGCGGCTTCGCCTTGCGGCGCTACGTTGCGGGGCTCGCAAGCCTGCTCGGCCCTGCGGCCTAAAGGCCTTGGTCTGCGGCTGCGCCGCCCCCCTTCACATCGCTAGGCCTTGGGCGGGCTGCGCCCGCCCCTGGGCCGATCCCCCTTAGCCCCACCCTATTTTGCCCCCAACTTCTTAAAAAGAATTTAAATAGGAACCAAAAGACCCATCTCTTCATTTTTTAGCTTAGATTAAACTATCTTATAGCTGAAATCATCAATTAGACATGATGGATCCCAACTCAATTTATAAAGCATACAAATTCGCCAAAAAAATGTCGAACAACAATGGTAAAGACCGGGCTCAAAAAGCCGAAAGAACTATTCGTGCACACGTTATGTGGTCTATGGGTGCCGGTTTTATCCCCTTCCCCGTTGCTGACTTTCTAGCCGTTGCCGCCGTGCAACTCGATATGATCCGCTCGATCAGCAACATCTATGAAGTAGATTTTAAAGAAACTGAAGGCAAAGCCCTCATTACCTCAATTACCGGCTCTGGCCTCTCTAAAGTAGGCGCAAATGCCCTCATTAAACTGATTCCAGGCGTAGGCTCCGCCCTAGGTGGCGCTTCTATGTCTGTTATGTCAGCCGCCTCAACCTATGCCCTGGGCCAGGTCTTCAAACAACACTTTGAAAGTGGCGGAAACCTCATGGACTTTGATAGCGACCGCTTTAAACGCTACTATAATGAGCAGTTTGAAAAAGGTAAAAAAGTAGCCGAGGATATCCGCAAAGAAGAAAAGACCAAAGAAGAAACCCCCAAAGCAGAAGAAGCCGCCAAGGAAGAATCTGTAGAGGAAAAAGCCCGCACCGTAGAAGTAGAAGTGGAGCTAGAAGCAGAAAAAGAAACCCCCAAAACAACAGAAGCCCCCGCCAATGATGGCAATGAGCTGATTGTCAAAAAACTCAAAGAACTAGCCGAGCTCAAAGAAATGGGCGTGATCGATGAAAATGAGTTTAGAGAAATGAAGGGCCGCCTCATCCAAAATTTCTACAAAGGATAAGACTTGCTTTGTTAAAATACTCAAAAAGTGACGGCCCTCGACTATCTTTTTAGTTTGAGGGCCGTTCTACTAAATGATGGCCCATCCATACAAGATAGATCAACGCCATCTCTTGAATAGTTTGATAGCGCCTTGTTTTCAAAAAGTGAAGACAAGGCTATTTTTTTCTATCCGCTATCCCGTTTCGCTTAATCCACAAAACTTCTTAGTTTGTGGACCAACCAAATTTTAATTATGCCTTCTATTCTTGAACAATACGACCTCCGACAACATGGAAATCTGGACCTGCTGGCCCGACAAGTTGTGGAGGGCTTCATTATCGGCCTGCACAAATCGCCTTTTCATGGCTTTTCTGTAGAATTTGCCGAACATCGCATCTATAATCAAGGCGACTCGACCAAAAATATTGACTGGAAGGTCTATGCCCGAACCGACCGCCTCTATACCAAACAATTTGAAGAGGAAACCAATTTGCGCTGCCAAATTGTTCTCGATATTTCTTCTTCTATGTACTTTCCAGAAGCCCCAAAAGCCAGTAAAACGCCCCATCTGAATAAGTTGGCTTTTTCTGCCTTGGCCGCAGGCTCTTTGGTCCACCTGCTCCAAAAACAAAGAGATGCCTACGGACTTTCGGTCTTTGGAGAAGAGGTAGAACTACATACCCCCTGCAAATCGAGTAGCAAACACCGGCATTTGCTCTTTTCTTATATCGAGCAGTACCTCAGCCAAAAAAGTAGACAAAAAGGGACCAATGCGGCCCAAGCCCTGCATGAAATTGCCGAGCGCATCCACCGCCGCTCTTTGGTGGTCATCTTTAGCGATATGTTTGAAGATGGCGATAGCGAAGAACTGTTTTCGGCCCTGCAGCATTTAAAGTATAACAAACATGAAGTCATCCTTTTTCATGTGGTAGACAAGCGCTACGAATTGGACTTTGAGTTTGAGAACCGCCCCTATCAGTTTATTGATATTGAAACAGGCGAAAAGCTCAAATTGCAGCCCAACCAACTCAAAGACTTTTATAAGCAGCAGGTCAAAAAGTATAAGGAAGCCCTTAAGCTAAAGTGTTTGCAATATAAAATTGACTTTGTAGAGGCAGACATTCAAGAAGACTTTAGACAGGTGCTGCTCCCCTATTTGGTAAAGCGCAGCAAAATGCGCTAAAATTGGTCCTTCTGCGTCCTACAGGCGCGGAGCGCCGCGGCTGAGGGATGGAAAAGGGGGCGGCGAAGCCGCAGACCCAGCAAAATGAGCAAAGCGAATTTTGCGCAGGGCCGAGCAGACCTGCGAGCCCTGACACAGCCCGACCCGAGCGAAGCGAGTGGGCAGCCCCAAAAGATTAGTCATCTTACCCTAAAAAATAATCATCTATGTATAAATATTGGCTTCCCCTGCTTGTTTTGGCCCTTTTGAGCCTGCAAGCCTGTAGCTATACCGAGCGGATAAAAGACGGCAGTACCGCCTATGAACGCAAGCAGTTTTCGGTGGCAATTCCGATGCTGCAAAAAGAATTTAAGAAGGCCAAAGAGAACAGAATCAAGGGCCAAAAGGCCTATGAATTGGCCGAATCTTACCGCCGCACCCACCAATATAAAGAGGCCGCCAATTGGTATGCCGAGGCCAGCCAACTGCGCTATGCCAATGATGCCGCCCTGCAGCAGGCCAAAATGTTGCAGCAGGCCGAGGACTATGAGCTGGCGATTCAGGCCTACCGAACAGCGGGCCGAGATGCCGGCGATGCCAACCGCTATTTGGAATATATTCAGGCCTGTCGACAGGCCAAACAGTGGCTCGCCCTGGCCGATAGTAGCGTTTTTAGCATCGAAAATTTGCCTTTTAATACAGATGCTACCGATTTTTCTCCAGCCCTACAAAATGAAAACACCCTTGTTTTTTCTTCGGACCGAGAAGAGTCTGAGGGCAAAAAAAATTATAAATGGACCAACAAAAAGTTTTTTGACTTTTATAGTTTGGACCTCAAAACGGATAGCCTCAAGCGCCTAGAAGTCAGCAATTGGGACCCCGATTTTCATCAGGGCAATCTCGTTTTTTCTGCCGATGGTCAATGGGCCTTTTTTACCGAATGTGGATCGGATAAAAAGGAAGGCGTTGATTTTTGCCGCCTAATGATGGCCGAAAAAGCAGGCAGTAGCTGGTCTAAGGCCAAGGAAATTCGCCTAGGCGGAAAATTTGTCAATTATATGCACCCTTGCATTGATCCCCAAGGCCGTTGGCTCATTTTTGCCGCCAATGATAAAAAAGGATTTGGAGGCTATGATTTATATATTTCGCTTTGGGTGAGCAGCGAAGAACGCTGGTCGGAGCCCCAAAATATGGGCAACGAAATCAATACGCAGGGCAATGAGGTTTTTCCCGCCCTAGATACCGACACCCTTTATTTTGCTTCGGATGGACATGCGGGCATGGGCGGATTGGATATTTTTAAAGCCCCTCGCCTTTTGGACCGCTGGGTGAAGCCCCAAAACCTCAAGGCCCCGATCAATTCGGGAGCCGATGATTTTGGCCTAATCGTTAACCCTTATGCCGAGAAAGAAGATAGCATTATTCGTAAGGGCTATTTTAGCTCCAACCGCAATACTGGTCGAGGTTCTGACGATATTTATGCCTTTACAGAAGCCTTGCCCAAAGAGCCTATTGAAAGCGATACCTTAGAAGAAAAGGAATTTCAGCTCTTGCTAGCGGGCATGGTCAAAGAAGTGATTCCCGCCGATAGCCTCAATGGCGAAGCCGCCCAAGAAAATCCCCTTATGGGCGCTAGCGTTCGAATTTCTACCCAAGATACCGTTTGGATTATGGGCTCGGATGTAGATGGGAGTTTCTTTAGCCAATTGGATACGAATGAAACCTACTTTTTTCAGACGACCAAAGCGGGTTATTTTACTGCTTTAGACACCCTTTCGACCTTCAATTTGAATATTCCAGCCGATACCAATCAATGGACCTTGGCCATTCAGATTGAGTTGGCGCCCTTTGAAAAGGGAAAAGAAATTGTGCTTGAAAATGTCTATTTTGATTACAACAAATGGGACATTCGGCCAGATGCGGCCGCAGAGCTCAATAAATTGGTTCGTTTGCTCAATGAAAACCCTGATTTGAATATTGAGATGGGTTCGCATACCGATTGTCGGGGACGAGAGAGCTACAACCAGAGTTTATCGCAAAAGCGGGCCGAATCGACCATGCAATATTTGATTCAGGCGGGCATTTCGGACAGCCGGCTACAGGCCAAGGGCTACGGAGAATCTAGCCCAGCCGCTAGCTGCGACTGCAACAGTTGTACGGAAGAAGAGCATCAGCGAAACCGCCGAACCAGCTTTGTAATTTTAGACTAGCATGAGACTACTTTTTATCAGTTTTATTTTGGGCCTGAGCGTTTGCTTGCAGGCCCAAAATTTTCCAGTTCGGCCCGCCAATTATAGGGCCGTTAATGATTTTGCGGAGATGATTGATGCGGCTTCGGCGGCAGAGATAGAGCAAGAGCTCCAAGCGTTTAATGATACCGCTGGGGTGCAAATTGCGCTGATTACGGTCCAAAATCTGAACGGCTGGAGCATTGAGCAATATGGCCAACAATTGGCCGAAAAATGGGGCATTGGCCATGCCGAAACAAACCAAGGACTGCTTTTGCTTTTGGCCAAAGAGGAGCGAAAGGTCCGTTTTGAGGTGGGTTATGGTTTGGAGGAGCGCCTGCCCGATTTATACTGCCAAGAAGTCATTGACCAAATTTTAATACCCGCTTTCAAGCAAGGACAATTCGGCGAGGGTTGTTTGCAAGGCCTGCAGATGGTCCAATTGCAATTGCAGGGGTTGCCCAATGAAATTAGCGCAGAGCGCAGCCTTTCGGCCCAGGCCTTCATTGCCGAAAACAAGGCCTTTGATTGGGTGGTATACAGCTTTTTGATTGTCGTTTTTTTATCGGCCCTTTATGAAGGACTAACCATTCGCCCCTATCCTTGGATTAACTTTTTCATGGCCCTTTTGGGCGCCCCCATTTACCTTTTTATGGTGGTGGGGCTTTGTTTTTTGCCCGTCTATCTGATTGCCAGCAAAAGCTTTGCTTATACCCCCACTTTAGTCTGGACCCAATTCGGTATTTACTTGGCCCTCCTCCTCTTTTGGGCCATCTATTGGCGGGGACAATTTGCCGAAATGACCAAGGATAGCTTCAAGGGCGGTGGTGGCGGTGGCAGTGGCCGCTATAGCAGCAGCGGCTATAGTTCCTACTCAGGCTCTTCTTCCTCTAGCTATAGCTCCTCCAGTTCCTCTTCTTCTTGGGGGGGCGGCAGTTTTGGGGGCGGTGGCGCCTCTGGAGGCTGGTAGACTACTTTTTGCTAGCAAAACCAAAAAACCAACAACAGAATATATAAAATAACTGCAAGGGAATTCTAAAATAGAGATAGGATAATCCAGGCCCATCAAAACTAGCCGTTTGATAATTCACAGTCTGCAAGGCCGCATAAATATTCGCAGGCAAAATTAAGATCAAAAATATAATGAGCAATAGGGCCGTCAGTCGCTGAACGGCCCTTATTTGTAGGCCTATGGCTGCTAAAATTTCTATTATTCCCGTCAGATATACCCAGAAAAATGGATAGGGAATATAGCTAGCTAACATCAGGGCCATGCCCTCGCTAAAGACAAAATGCGCCACAGCCGTAAACAGAAACATGGCCGAAAGCGCCCAGCGCCCAGCCACAAAATAAGCCAAAGGCTGCTTTCTCCACTTTTGAATAAACAGCAGCAATAAAAAGACAGAAACTAAGAGTATAAGCGGTTTCATAAGTCGTATTTTGATTCGACTCAAAAGTACGCGCCCAAGACCAATAATAAAATGAACCTCGGTTAAGAAAAACGCCCTAAAGGCTGATCCGCTTCCTAATTCGACTCAATGCCTGTGGACTCACCCCAATATAAGAGGCAATATATTTCAAGGGAATCTGCCGAATCAACTCTGGCCGCTGCTCAAATAAATCCAAATACCGCTGCTCGGCCGTCCTAGTCAACAAGGCAATTTCTCGCTTTTGCTTGAGCAAAAACAACTCTTCCGCCATTTTCCGCCCAATCAAATTCCCTATCTCCGTTTGCGCATAAATCAACTGCAAATCCGCATAACTGATGCGCCAAAGCTTGGCCGCCCGAACTACTTCTACCGAAAAAAGACTGGGCTTTTGCTCCAAAAAAGAATCATAGACCGAAATAAAATCTCCCGCAAACACAAAGCCCAAGGTCAATTCTTTTTCGCCCAAAGGCAAATACAAACGCAAAATCCCCGCTTCCACATAAGAAAGATAGCCCTCTCTTTTGCCCGCCGCCAAAACCAACTCCTTCCGATCAAAATTTTGCCGTAGCAACTTGGCCGAAAAAAGCGCCCAATCCATTTCCGATATCCCATATTTTTCTCGATACAACTGATGTAGCTCTTCACACATATCCTAAGTTTTTTAATTTTTTTTGGGGCCTCCCGCCTAGGGCGGGCGCTACGTTGCGCAGCTCGCTATTCGCTCGGCCCTTCGCCAGCAAAGCTGGCTCGGTCTGGCCCTGCGGGCCACTGCTGCACATCGCTAGGCCGATTTGGCCTTCGGCCACCCCTAGGGCCAAGGCCCTAGGCTATAGAGTCATCGCCATCCCCTCCTGCGAGGGGATTTTCTATTTAGCCAGCCTCTAATTTTATTGACGAAGTAAGAGAATCACAGAAAAAGCCCTCTTTATTGCTGTGGGTTGAACCAAAAAAATTGGCTGAGGCCTTTAGGCTGCAGTAATAGGATTTCAATCCTCAATTGTTAGGGAGTTGTTAAAAACAAAAATAATGTAACAAAATCAAAAAGGGCAAAAGTTATGTCTGAAACATAACTAGCTTACTAAAAAACATAACCAGCTAGGTCCGGAACATAACTGGCCTACTAAAAAACATAACCAGCTAGGTCTGAAACATAATTGGCCTACTAAAAAACATAACCAGCTATGTCTGGAACATAACTGGCTTACTAAAAAACATAACTAGCTAGGTCGGGAACATAACTCGCTTACTAAAAAACATAACTAGCTAGGTCGGGAACATAAGTAGTTAAATGATTTAGATAGCTAGTGAAGGGAGCTGCGACATAATTTAAGCGGAGGGCTTGGTTCGCTAGAAAAATTTGTACCTTTGGCCAGCAAATATATATATCCGCAGCTATGATTATTTATAAGACGAAAGAACAAATAGAATTGGTCCGCAAAAGTGCCCTTTTGGTGTCTAAGACCTTAGGGATGTTGGCCAGTGAGATTAAGCCTGGGGTAACGCCTAAGCATTTGGACCAATTGGCCGAGGCTTTTATCCGTGATAATGGTGGAAAACCTGGCTTTTTGGGCCTTTATGGTTGTCCGAGCACCTTATTGACCTCTGTAAATGAGCAGGTAGTGCATGGTTTGCCTACTGATCGTCCTTTAGAAAATGGGGACATCATTGCGGTAGACTGTGGGGTATTGATGAATGGTTTTTATGGAGACCATGCCTATACTTTTCCCGTAGGCGATATTTCTGATGATCGTCAGCGGTTGTTGGATACTACTTTGGAGTGTTTATATAGAGGCATTGAGCAAACTTGCAAGGGCAAACGCATTGGCGATATTGGTCATGCGATTCAGTCTTTGGCAGAAGAAAGAGGTTATGGTGTTGTTCGTGAATTGGTGGGACATGGATTGGGCAAAAAGATGCATGAGGACCCGCAGGTTCCGAATTATGGCCGGCAGGGACATGGCAAAAAAATCAAAGAGGGTTTGGTGATTGCCATTGAGCCGATGATTAACATGGGGACGCATAAGGTGCATACCTTGGCAGATAACTGGACCATTTCTACAATTGATGGGCAGCCTTCTGCTCATTTTGAGCATAATGTGGCTGTAGTTAATGGAAAGCCTGAGATTCTATCTACCTTTGATTATGTAGAAGAAGTATTGGGAGAAAGAGCGGCCCTAAAGCACAACAAAGTACTTTAGTAGCTGTTTAGAGAAGAACTCATTAGCCTAAGCGCTCCAACTTTGCTTAAAGTTGGAGCGTTTTACATAAGTAGTTATTAAATAAGGGGTTGGGCTATGTTTGTCGGCTTTTGGTCAAAAAAAGCGGGAGATTGAGCTAAATAAAGTAGGCAGAGGCCCCAAAAGCCCAAGCCTTTTTCTATTTTTGTGGTCCTATTTCTTTGCGAATAGCAGGCGGCGAAGCCGCCGCAGGCTGAGGGATGGACAGCAGTGGCCGCAGGCCAGACCTAGGGCTTTTGAAGCGAAGCGAAAAAGCCCGCAGGGCCGAGCGAAGAGCGAGCTGCGAAACAGCCCGACCCGACCAAAGGGAGGGGCAGCCCCAAAAAGAAAACAACAGCAACAACAACAATACAAATTTACGCTTATGCCATCGATTTCACAGAGAGGTCAGTATACGCCGGCCTCGCCAATACGGAAATTGGTTCCCTTTGCGACAAGGGCTAAAAACCGTGGGGTAAAAGTTTATCATTTGAACATTGGGCAACCTGATATTGTAACGCCAGACATTGGTTGGAATGCGATTAAGGAGGCTGATATGAAGGTTTTGGAGTATAGTCATTCTGCGGGCATGGAGTCTTATCGGCTCAAGTTGGTAGAATTTTATACTCGTTATGGGATTCAGCTTACGCATAACGACATCATTGTGACCAATGGAGGTTCTGAGGCCTTGATGTTTGGGATGATGGCTTGTTTGGATGCGGGAGATGAGATTATTGTGCCCGAGCCTTTTTATGCCAACTACAATGGATTTGCGCAGAGTTTGGGCATCAACATTCGGCCAATTACCTCTAGTATTGAAGATGGTTTTGCCTTGCCCCCGATTGAGTCTTTTGAGGCCTTGATCACGCCGCATACCAAAGCGATTTTGATTTGTAATCCGGCTAATCCCACGGGTTATTTGTATAGCGCTGCTGAATTGGAGGCCTTGGGGGAAATGGTCAAAAAATATGATCTCTATTTGTTTTCGGATGAAGTATATAGAGATTTCTGTTATGATGGCCGCAAGCATTTGTCGGTTTTGGCGATTCCTGGATTGGAAGAGCATACGATCATGTTTGATTCTATTTCTAAGCGCTATAGTGCTTGTGGGGCTAGAATTGGCTTGATGGTGACTAGAAACAAAGCGGTATTGGAAACGGCCATGAAATTTGCGCAGGCTCGTTTGAGTCCGTCTACATTGGGGCAGATTATGGGCGAAGCCTTTATTGATGCCGATATGGATTATTTGGATCAGGTGCGCATTGAGTACGACAAGCGTCGGCAATTGGTTTTGGCTCGGTTGAGAGCGATGGAGGGTGTAGTTGCGCCCACGCCCAACGGTGCCTTTTATTTATTGGCCCAGCTCCCTGTGGATGATACCGACAACTTTTGTCAGTGGTTGTTACAGTCTTTTCAACTAGATGGAGAAACGGTCATGTTGGCGCCTGGCTCTGGCTTTTATGCCACTTTGGGCTTTGGCAAACAAGAAGTTCGGATTGCCTACGTTTTGAATGAGGTGGATTTGAACAAGGCCCTAGATTGTCTAGAAGAAGCCTTAAAACTTTATCCTGGCCGGACGATTAACAATAATCAACTAACGAATCATCGTTAATATAGAACAACTACGCCTACTGCAAAAAAAAATATGAGTAGGCGTTTTTTTATTTCAAAATCAGAGGTTTCGGCCTCTAAATCTTTCATCTTCAGCTGCTTTTCTAGCCAACAGCAAATAGAAGTGCAGCTGTACCTATCAAAATAACGACGCAATGAAGCATGTAGGAATTAAAAACCCGAAGGCTGACTTGGCCAATTATGGCCTAAGCAATTTTGCGACTGCTTACTGGAACCTTCCTGTTCCCGAACTAGTAGAGCACACGATCCAACTTGGAGAAGGCGTTCTGGCTGATACAGGGGCAATCAGAATTAAAACGGGCAAATTTACAGGTCGATCGCCCAAAGATCGCTTTGTAGTACAAGATGAGCTTACGGAGAAGACCGTAGATTGGAACAGCATCAATATGCCCTTTGAGCCGGCAAAATTTGATGCGCTTTACAACAAAATTGCCGCATATTTTGCAGACAAAGACCTCTACATCCGCGATGCTTATGCTTGTGCCGATGATAACTATCGTCTAAACTTGCGTCTGATTGCAGAAAAGCCTTGGTCGGCTATGTTTGCCAACAATATGTTTTTGCGCCCTAGCGAAGAAGAACTGCTAAACGCAAATCCAGAATGGACCATTCTCTGTGCGCCTGGCTTTATGGCTAATCCTGAAGTTGACGGTACTCGCCAAGAAAACTTTGCGATTATCAACTTTAGCAAAAAGGCAATTATCATTGGGGGAACAGGCTATACTGGAGAAATTAAAAAAGGAATTTTCTCGGTGCTCAATTATGTTTTGCCTCAAGAACGCAACGTACTTTCTATGCACTGCTCGGCCAATGTGGGCCAAGATGGCGACACGGCTGTTTTCTTTGGCCTTTCGGGCACAGGTAAAACTACGCTTTCTGCTGATCCCAAGCGCAATCTTATCGGAGACGATGAGCACGGCTGGTCAGAAGAAGGCGTTTTCAATTTTGAAGGCGGCTGTTATGCCAAAACAATTGATTTGAGCGAGGAAAAAGAACCTCAGATCTGGAATGCGATTAAGTTTGGGGCCATTCTCGAAAATATGGAGTTTTTGCCCAATAGTCGCACCCCCGATTTTGCCGATACCAGCATTACACAAAATACTCGGGTTTCTTATCCTATTCATCATATTGATAATGCCCTAGAACCTTCTAAGGGCGGGATTCCCCAAAATATTTTCTTCCTCACCTGTGATGCTTTTGGCGTTTTGCCTCCCTTGTCTAAATTGACGCCCGGCCAAGCCATGTATCACTTTATTTCTGGCTATACGGCTAAGGTGGCCGGTACAGAAGCAGGTATCGACGAGCCCGTAAGTGCTTTCTCGGCTTGTTTTGGTGCTCCTTTCTTGCCCTTGCATCCTACTCAGTATGCCGAAATGTTGGGCGAGCGCATGCGCAAGCACAATGTGAACATCTGGTTGGTGAATACGGGCTGGTCTGCTGGTCCTTATGGTGTCGGTAGCCGCATTGCCCTAAAATATACTCGTGCGATGATCACGGCGGTATTGGAAGGTCAATTGACGGATGTAGACTATCAGGAGATGCCTGTTTTTGGTTTGCATATGCCCACTAGCTGCCCCGGCGTTCCTGCCGATATCTTGAATCCTCGTAACACTTGGGCCGATAAAGCGGCTTATGATGTGAAAGCACAGGATTTGGCCAATAAGTTTGTTACTAACTTTGATAAATTTAAGGATCAAGCCAATGAGGAAATCCTAGCTGCTGCTCCAGAAGCAACGGTTAGCCTCTAAGGTTTTTCTTATCGCAAAAAAAAGTGAGCTCAAATGAGCTCACTTTTTTTTTGGCCCTATGGCCGCTATTTATCTTTTCCAAAACGATGCAGCAATTGCAAAATACTCCCCAAACCGCCTAAGTATACCGCTTGTAAAATAAAGAAGTTGATGCTATCACTAAAAAAGAGCAAACTGCCCAAAACACACCAAAACAAAAGGAGCAAATAAATGAACCAACTGCCTTTTGTACTCATTTGGCTATAGCCGTTGTACAGCCAATGGCCCGATAATAAAGCGGGGAGAATTTGGACCAAAAAATCAATCCACCAATAATCTCCAGGCTCTACCTCCGAAAGGAAAATATTGGCGCCCAAAATGCCCAATAAACCAATGGCCAAGGCCACCGCCAACCAAATCGGCAAAAGGATTATGGCCCACTTTTTTATGAATTTCCAGTTGGCCAAGCTTAGGTAAACACCCGTAAAAGCCGGCAGACTGAGTTGCAACAACTCTCCTTTTAAAAAGAGAATTTCTTCTAGCTGCAAATAGGCCACTAGCAGCAAAATCGCCAAGAGCAAACTACTACTAATGGCCCAATGGGTCCAGGAATATAAGCGAACTACTGAGGGCTGCGGATTATTGTTCGTTGCGTTCTTGCTCATCTTCTTCGTTTTCGCTTAATGGACTAGGAAATTTTATCTCTATTTCATCTTCTATCTCAAAATTTTCTGCCTCCTTGCTTTCTCCCAATAAGGCCTGATGAATTTGCTCAAAAATGGGGCTGTGCACTAATTTTGTCCGATTTTTCCAAAGGTAGTAGCCGCCATAACTCAAGGCCGCAGCCATCAAGCCAAAAGCAAGCACCAAAGCCCAGCCGCCCATAAACGGCCAAAGCAAGGCGGCCAGCAATAACGTTAGGGTGAGGCTCAAAAAGAGGCCCACCAACAACAAAATCGCCAAAAGGCTGAGGAGTTGACCCAATTGAGCCACTCCCCTCGCCAAATCTTCAGCCAAACGCTCTCGGTATTCCTCAAAGCGCTCATCTATATAAGCCGTTAATCGCTTTTGCAAACGATCCGACCAGTTGTTTTTTCCAAACATTTCAGCATCTGTTCTAAAAGAGGAAAGCGCGAACAACTACAGAAATTAGCAAGACCACTAACATCCGATGCGCCCAAAGCCCCGCTTTGGGGTGCTTGACCGCAAAACGAGCGCCCAATTGTCCGCCCGCAATTTCGCCCACACTCATCGCCAAGGCAAAATCCCAGCGAATGAGCCCACTATAGGCAAAAAGTAGGACCGCAAAAATAGTATAACTGGCAATGGCCGCCAATTTTACGCCTCCCGCATCAATAATGTTGTAGCCCGCGCCCAAAACCGTGACGACCAAAAATAATAAGCCCACGCCCATCTGAATGAACCCTCCATAAAGGCCCACCAAAAAAAAGAGTGGCACTACTAAAAAAGGTGAAAGCGAGCGAGGATCCGTCTCTTTGAGCCAACGTTTACTATCAAAAAGGACAATAAACAGCAGGGCCAGAAAAACGTACTTCATGCTGTCCTTAAAGACCGCATTATCGACATAAATTAAGAGAAAAATTCCACATATTCCGCCCAAAGCGGTAGAAACTACCATCAGCCAGTCGCGCCGCCAATTGATTTTTCCCGCCCGCTGATAATGGGGCAAGGTAAAGCCCAACATGGACAAAATACTAAAGCGAATGGTCGCACTGGCAATTTTTGCCGGCAAACCCACCACATACATTAAAATGGAAAGCGTAATGACCGATCCACTGCCGGCCAAAGTATTGATAAAACCCGCCAGCAAACTTCCAAAAGCCGCCAAAAGGTATAAATAAATATCTTCAGGCATTAGTCCTTGATGCTTTGACAAAGCTCTACCAAAACACCATTGCTAGACTTTGGATGCAAAAAACAGATGAGTTTGTTATCGGCCCCTCGTTTGGGTGTTTCATTCAACAAGCGGTAGCCTTCGGCCTGCAATCTTTTCATTTCGGCCTCAATATCTTCCACTTCAAAGGCCAAATGATGAATCCCCTCCCCTCTTTTCTCAATAAATTTGGCAATGGGACTATCTGCTCGGCTGGCCTCCAAAAGCTCAATTTTGCTCTCGCCAGCCATAAAAAAGCTGGTGCTCACCCCTTCCGATTCTACGGCCTCAATTTTATAATGCGCTCGGCCCAAAAGGCTAGCAAAAAGTTCGTTGCTGGCTGCCAAATCTTTTACGGCAATTCCAATGTGTTCTAGTTTCATATTCCTACATTTTTTTTGATGATGATTTTTTGGGGCCTCAGCTGCGGCTTCGCCTTGCTGCGGTTACTCCTTTCAGTCGTCGAACTGCGGCCTAAAGGCCTTGTTGTCGTTGCGCAGCTTAATGTTGTTTTGGGGCCTCCGCCTCCCTTCGGTCGTCGGCGCTACGTTCCGCAGCTCGCTGTTCGCTCGGCCCTGCGCAAAAAAACAAGTTTTTTGCTGGGTCTGCGGCTGCGCCGCACTGCTGCACATCGCTAGGCCGTTTTGGCCCTGCGGGCCAAGGACCAATTTCCTGAGCCTTGCAGCGAAGCTAAGAACTTAGCCCCTCTTTTTAAAACCTGATCTTTCTTTAAGGGAGTTTTAGCATTCTTGTTGAGCAAAATGGAAAAAAAGACCCAAAAAATAAATCTAGCGCAAAAAAACGCTTTTGGCCTAGCGATGTGTAAGGGTGGCCGAAGGCCAGACCGAGCTTTTTGAGCAAAGCGAAAAAAGCGATGGGCCGAGCAGACCTGCGAGCCCTGAAACGTAGCGCAGCGCAGCTGAGGCCCCCAAAAAATAAAAAATAATTCCCTCGCAAAATGGACAAAAAAATAGCCGCCTTCGTTTTTTTCTTGCTGGCCCAGCTTTTGAATAACTTTAGGGCAGTAAATTTCGATTTTCAGTTTTAAATAGCCTTTAACTAGAAACTTAGTTAAAAAAACTTAGTTTTGTTGACGGTATTTAGATTTATATCAAAAATAAAATGCTTTACATGAATTGGATTGCACACAGCTTATTGACCTTTTCCTTGTTTTGTTTTGCGCAAGGACTCTGGGCCCAAAAAGGCTATGACATCAAGGTAAAATTAAAAGATTATAAGAACGATACTTGTATTTTGGGCTATCGTTTGGGAGACAAAACTTATGTGAAAGATACGGCCATTGGCCGCAATGCGCAGGGATATTTTGAGTTTAAGAAAGATACGCTCTTAGAAAAAGGGGTGTATTTGATTTTGACCAAGCCGAGCAATAGTTATTTCGAGTTTTTGGTCCCTTCTGATGAGGAGCAAACACTGACCTTAGAAACCAAGGACGAAGGCGGAAATTGGGTAAAAAACCTCAATATTAAAGGCTCTAAGGATAATATGGCCTTTGTAAATTATCTGCATTTTTTGTCTGAGCAGGCCGAAAAAAACAGAAACTTGCAGAGCCGTCTGCAAGAACTTCAAAAAGAGCTAGACGAAATGCAGGGCCAAGGGCCAAAAAAGGCAAAATTGCAGGCCGAAAAAGAGGAGCTGGAGCAAAAAATGAAGAAATTGAATGGGGAAGTAACGGCTTATCAGGAAAAAATGATCAAGGAGCAGCCCAACTACTTATCGACCAAGTTAATTTTGGCTTCTCGTCAGCCCGAGGTACCCGAAGCCATTGCTGGCGACAGACTACAGTCTTATTATTATTTCAAAAAACATTATTGGGATGATTTTGACTTTAGCGATATGCGTTTGATTCGCACCCCTGTTTTTCAGCAGAAACTAGATTTTTACTGTGATAAATTAACAGTGCAAGAGCCTGACTCTGTTATTGCTTCTGTTGATTTTATTTTGAGCAATATTATTAAGGCCGGCGACAAAGATATGTATCAGTTTGCCGCTGCGCATTTGCTCAATCGCTACGCCAACAGCAAAGTAATTTGCATGGATAATGTTTATTATCATATTGGAAGCAAATATTATTGTGGGGCGGAAAAACCAGAATGGGTAGACCCCGAACAATTGGAGAAAATTTGTGAAAATGTTGAAGATTTGCGTTATAGCCTTTGTGGAGAAAAAGCGCAGGACATTAAACTGACCAATATTAAAACGGGCTTGCCCGTTAGCCTTTATGGTTTGAAAAAGCGTTTTGTGGCCGTTTATTTTTGGGACCCCAGTTGTGGAAACTGTAGCAAAAATTCTAAGAAATTGGTCCCTGTTTATGAAAAATGGAAAGACAAAGGCTTTGAAATTTATGGGATTTGCAGCAAAAACATTGATGATGTAGATGCTTGTAAGAAAAAGATCAAAGAATTGGGCATGAACTGGATCAACACCAGCGATAAGGCTTATCCTTTGGCCTTGACCAAAAAGCTTTATAATGTAAAAGTGAATCCTTTTGTCTATTTGTTGGACCAAGAAAAAAATATCTTGTACAAACGCTTAGACCCCGAGCAAATTGATCAAATTTTGACTCGTGCAGCCGAAGAAGAGGCCAAAGAAAAAGGATAATTTCTCCCCTTTCAATTAGCGGCTTTCAATTAGCAAGCGGCAGAAAAATCAGATGGATTTTTCTGCCGCTTTTTTTGTCTAAGAAATAATGAGCCAGCTTATTTGTATACTTTTTTTCTATTTTTACAATAATAGGTTAGTCCGGAGTTCAAAGTTTAAGCTCAAAGCAAAAGGCTAAACTTTTGAATCTGTACATCCAAAGGCAAATACTTACAAGCAGTTTATAAACCAAGTTGGCTAAAAAACTTTTTTTAACACGACCTAATATGATTGAATTAAGCAGAGACCTCCTTTCAGCAGACCTATATCAAGAAATAAAAAACCTTCTTGGGGAAATTGAAGAATTTAGACAATCGCCCTTAGATAAAATTGCTCTTGAAAAACTAAGAGAACATTTTAGAACTCATCATATATTTCATAGTTCAGGAATAGAGGGGAACCGATTAACATTACAGGAAACTTCATTAGTTCTTAAAGAAGGGATCGATATCAGAGGGAAACCCTTGAAGGATAGTATTGAAGTTAAAAACCTTGGAATTGCATTTGATTTTTTATACGAATTAGTACAACAAGATGTAGAAATTACTGAAAATTACATCAAGCAACTTCACAGTCTAATTATAGGCAACGACCCGACTCTAGATCCTGGCAATTATAGAAATATTGGTGTGATTATAACTGGTTCAGAACACAGACCCCCAGAACCTTTTGAAGTACCAATAAAAATGCGTGATTTATTTGATTGGATCAAAGCCAATAAAGATGAAAATCCAATCATTGTTGCTGCTGTTGCTCATCATGAAATAGTAAAAATTCACCCCTTTAAAGATGGAAATGGTAGAACGGCAAGATTACTTCTAAATTTAATATTACTCAAAAGTGGATTTCCGATTTGTAATATCAAAAGAAGCGAAAGACCAGACTATTATAACGCATTAAGTTTGGCTGATGAGGGAGAATATGAGCCAATAATTGAAGTCGTTACAAAAAACTGCACTGAATTATTTGGAGAGTATATTCGACTAAGAGATGAGTCAAATAGACTAAAAGGTTGGGCAAAAAGACTTGGTAATAAAGATACTCAACAGGAGCTGGCAAAAAGAAAGACTCAATTTGAACTTTGGTTGAATAAGGTAAATCAAATTAAATTAGAGTTCAAACAAGTTGTAAATGTAATTGATGAAAACGTAGAAAGTTATTATGTTAGCTTTTATGAATACCCTCCTATTACATTTGAAAAATATCAGCAGCTCAGAGAAAAAGGAATAGCGGCAGGTACCAACTTTTTTTCCATTCGTTTTCACAATAACGAGACAAATAGAATTGTAACTACCCTAATGTTTAGGTTCTATCGCTCTAATAAAAAATTCCCACCAACAGCAAACATAATCCCACTTGAATTGAATTTTTTCAATGCAGAAACAAATGACTTCCAATTTATTGGTTACTCCAATCATAGCCATGAAATTAACTTAAGATCATTTTTTATTGCAGATAATGGCCGTCTTGTAGTTAGATATGCAAATTCTGACAAAAAAAATCCAAGTTGGGAAAAAGATCATGACAATGAAGTTCTTTCTGAGGTGGTTCAGTCCTTTTTTGAAAAAGTATTTTCGTCGATGCTCGGAATTAGATAAAGGATAATTTCTTACCCTTTCAATTAGCGGCTTTCAAATAGCGAGCGGCAGAAAAATCAGATGGATTTTTCTGCCGCTTTTTTTGTCTAAGAAATTATTGCTCAGTCTATTGACATTAGCATTTTTTATCCCTAACTTTAGAAACAACAAAAAAACACCGCCCCATGACGAGTCTTCAAGAAAAAATGCAGGATTATAAATTGAGTAAAAAAATGCTCAAGGCTTTTTACGGCATTTCTTATCCGACCTTGCGCAAACGCCTACGCGCTGCGGGTTTGGAGCATTTTATTGGCCGCAGAAAATTTCTCTTTGCGGAGTTTCTCCTCATTTTTAAGGCTTTGGGCCAACCCGCAGCCATTTTGGAAGAGGTGGCAGAACTGGCCCTTATTTATGAGCAACTCATTAGCTTGGGCCTATTAAAAGGGCAATCGCAAAAGGATTTGCCACAAAAAGGGCAAAAAAAGGAGGAAATTCTTTCTTCTTCGCCAAAATTATGGCTTTTGCAAAAGCCCTTGGCTTTGCTCGACCGTTTTATTGCTCTTTATTATCAGGTTTTGCTCAAAGGCTGGGAGTTGTTATATGGTCCAACAGAAAACTATGCAGCTAAACAAGCGGCATAGTTCGTCTATTAGCCATAGCAGCTACTTTTTATCCCTCAATTTTTACGATCTATTTATGGCCATGGGCTTCAGCCCAGGGCGGGAATAATATAAGTTGTTTTTTAACCCTGAATTTTTAGTATGGAGTTTAAGTGTACTGCCATGGGCTAAAGCCCATGCTTGTAAGTCTATGCAAACTGGTGGGCTAAAGCCCTTCTTTGCTGAAAATGGGAAAGGGTTTTCTTCTAAAAAAGAAAAACTGCTGGAGAAAAATGCCTTTGTTCAAAGCGGTAGAGGATTTTAATCCTCTTCGCATTATAAATCTAGAATGAATTTGTTGTATGGCTGTGGGTTTCAACCTACAGCTATGGCCGAAGGCCAAACGGCTGAGGGATGGATAGCAGTGGCCGTCAGGCCAGACCCAGTTTTTTGAGCGAAGCGAAAAAACGCAGGGCCGAGCGAACAGCGAGCTGCGACACAGCCCGACCCGACCGCAGGGAGGGGCAGCCCCAAAAAAACTTACTGCTCTATATCTTTAAACGTTTTTACCTTTTTGGCAAAATGCAGCCAGACAATACTTTTGCGCAAATAACCCGCAGTATTAAATCGAGGCGTTTTTTGATAGGCATAGGCCGCAAGCCGCTCTTTTATTTCGGCTCTTTTTTTCCAGTGTTTGGGAAAAGCAAAGAAAAAATGCCAGTGCGCCTTAACAATGGCCGCAATACTCCCCCATTTTCCATCCTTAAGAAAACGAATAGCGGCCAGACCATCGAGTAAAAGTCGCCAGTATAAGAGCAGAAAAAGTGTTGGCCCGCCCTCCAAATTTTTGAGCAGACAAACCAAACTATTTCTAAAATTGAGATAATCTTTTCGGGGATTATTAGGAGGCAGGGTGCCGCCGCCAACATGCCACACCTTAGATTTTGGACAAACATAAATTTGGTAATTGCCTTTTTTTAATCGCCAGCAAAAATCAATTTCTTCCATATGAGCAAAAAAATCGGCATCTAATCCGCCAAACTGATGATAAAGTTGGCTGCGAATGCAAAGGGCGGCCCCAGAGGCCCAAAAAACCTCTTGCGTTTGGTCATATTGCCCCTGATCTTCTTCCAATTCAGAAAAAATTCGTCCCCGACAAAAAGGATAGCCCCAATGGTCCATCCAGCCCCCCGCAGCCCCAGCATATTCAAACAAATTGCGTTGGGCCTCCATCAAAATTTTGGGTTGGGCGGCCGCTCTTTGCGGAGATTTTTCTAGACAATGAATCAATGGCTCTACCCAATCGGGACTAACTTCTACATCCGAATTGAGCAACACATAATAATCTGCATGTTGCAATTGGGCCAAGCCGCGGTTGTAGCCTTCGGCAAAGCCATAATTTTCGGGCAAATCAATATAATAGCGTGGAATTTTTCTGTCGGCAGATTGAGCTGGTGGAAAAGGCTGATCGGCCGTAGCCATAAAGCGCTCGAAGCCCCATTTTTTTAGTCGGTCAATGGAATCGTCTGTAGAGCCATTATCGATCACAAAAAGTTGCGCATTCGGATAAGTCGTTTGCAAAACCGAGGGTAAAAAGCGCTCGAGATAATCGGCTCCATTATAATTGAGGATAGCGATAGCCACCAGCGGCTGTTGAGCGGCTACTTTAGAAGCAGGCATTTGATTTTATTTTATTGTTGGGCAAAAAAGGCGAGGCTATCTAGGCGATCTTTCGCCAATTGTGCCGAAAGTTGGTCCAGATTTTCAAAGCGAACATCCGCTCTTAAATATTTGAGCATTTCGACCTTGAGTTCTTGGCCATAAAGGTCGCCCTCAAAATCAAAAATATTAATTTCGACGGTAATATTCGGTTCATTTTCTAAGGTAGGCCGCGGTCCTCGGTAAAGCATCCCCTGTTTTTTTTCGCCATTGGGCAAAATCACTTGCGCCACATAAATACCTTCTGGCGGCAAGAGTTTGTAGGGATTTTCTATGGAAATATTGGCGGTGGGAAAGCCCAGTTTTCGGCCCAATTGCAAGCCCTTCACTACTTTTCCCGAAAAGCTATAGGGTCGCCCCAATAATTGTTGGGCCAGCATAATTTTGCCTTCCGAAATTGCTCTGCGAATTTTGGTCGAGCTCACAGCAATCTCATCCACTTCCTTTTTATCAAACTCCTTGAGTGCAAAATTTCGGCTTTTTTGTGCCTCTCGCAAAAAATGGATGTCGCCAGCCCGGCCCTTGCCAAACTTATGGTCGTAACCAATGGCAATACAAGCTGGCTGAAAATAATGCAGTAGAAATTGATCCAAATAATCTGCGGGACTCAAAGAAGAAAAGGCCTCTGTAAAAGGCACCACCACCAAGTTTGCAATGCCCGCCTGCTCTAAAATATCGGCTTTTTCTTCTAGGGTCGTTAGCAAACGCAAACTACTTTGTTCCCCTCTTTTTTGGGCCAAAACAATTCTTGGATGCGGATCAAAAGTCAGCAAAACCGTCTCTCCATCTTGCGCTTCAGCTAGTTGGACCAACTGCTTGATAATATGTTGATGCCCCAAATGCACTCCATCAAAAGAGCCCATGCTCAGCACCGCCCGCTTAAATTTGGGCAAAGCCTCTAGTTGGCGATAAATGTTCATCTAATTTTCCTGTTCTGTTTCGCTATTGCTATTTTCTGCCTCATCTGCGGCCTCCCTCGGGGGCCTTGGCGCAGGTTTATTTTTGCGGTAAGGACGAACGCCAGCCCCATATACCCAACCTTCTCGGCCGTTTTTATCTCGCACTTTCACCCAAGGCTCCCGCGTAAATTCATCAACAGAAACACGCAGCCCCTGTTCAAAATCAGTCACTTCATTCAAAGAAACTAATTCCTCCCCATGGGGCAAATAGCGAATCAAAGTGCTATCCAAATAAGGGCCCGTCCGAAATTTCAGACTATCTAAAACGACATAATATTTTAACAGATTTGCCGTAGCCGCTGAGCTTGCCGCTTGGGCCGCCGTACTATCTACCGAAACCACTTCTGGCGCAGGCAACTCCTCCGTTCGGCTACATCTCGACACCCCATACAATAAAAGCGAACCAATTAACAAGCCCCCACTAATCAACTCAATGGGGCGCAAAACAGACAAAATTCCTTTTTTTTCTGTAGGATCTTTCTCCAAATCGAGCTTCTTCTGCTGCTGTTGCTGTTTTCTGGCCTTTGCTTCGGCTCTTTTTCTTTCCCTTCTTTTCCGAGAGCTTTCTGACATATTCTCTGCAATTTTATATTTTTTAGGGGCTTCCCCTGCGGCCCTTTGGGCCTTGGGTCGGGCTGTGTCGGGGCTCGCTATTCGCTCGGCCCTGCAGTTTTTTTTCGCTGCGCTCAAAAAACTTGGGTCTGCGGCTGCGCCGCCCCCCTTTCCATCCCTAAGCCGACGCAAGAGCCTGGCCCCCACTAAAGCTTAGGCTGGAACTGCGCCAAATTTACAAAAAAGATCAAGCTATTTAGAACTTTATCAGCTCATTTCAACGACAGAGCAACTTCCTACTCATAAAAAAATCCGCTCAGCAAAATAGCTGAGCGGATTTAAATTGAGGACCAAAAAAACTGGCTAAAAATCTAGTTCCATCGCAATCACGGGTAAAATTCCACTCTGATATGCATTATAGATCCGATCTTCTTGAAAATGATAAAACGGCTGATACAAATTATTGAGATTATTACTCATATTCTGCACATCCAAAGAAAGCGTAAGCGAGGATTTTTTATAATTTTTTCGGTAGGCCAAACGAAAATCTAGCCGATAATAAACCGGGACATCTTCATCGGATTGCCCAAGGCTATAGCCCTGACTTTCGTCAAATACCATTCGGTTTTGGGCCAAAGAAGCCGCTGTATCGGCGGGCATATAACGGTAACCGCCATTGGCCAACAAACGAGCACTGCACAACAAACGCCCGCCCTTGGGCAAGATCCATTCATAGCCCGTAGTAAAATTGGCCACAAAATGATTATCGTAGCGGCTGCGGTACCAATTATTATCAATTGCTCGGTAATTGGACCGAAAAAGCGAGAGCGAACTCATCAGGAAAAATCCTCTGCGAAATACTTTCTCAATGCTTAGGTCTATCCCATAATTTCGGTTGGCCCCCAAAGAACTAAGCGGAACACGGCCAAAGCTCTTCCGCTGATTGTACAACCAAAAGGTACTGCCCGCCTCACTGCCAATCGGCTGATTGCTTCCGTACTGATACCAAGCTTCTACCAAAGTAGATAAATCGTAGCGAAGCGCCTGCCGCCAACTCAAAATCAAATGCTGAGAGTTGGCAATTTCTAAGGTTTCATTGGGGTTGATCTTAATTTGGGTTTCATAGGTCCCCAAAGGCAACAATTGACCATAAACACCATAAGATAGGGCCAACTTTGTTTTCTTGCTCGGGCGATACATCAAAGCCGTTCGGGGCTCTAGGCAATAAGTATTATTATAGCCTTGAAATAAGAAAGCTCCCCCTGCCAAAATTTGCCAACGCTTAGATAAATTCCACTGAATTTGCGCATAGCCTCTGGCCCAGTAATTAAATTTTAGGCCGGTGGCCAAAAAAGTATCCAAGCGCTCTGCATCATAATTATAATAGTCATGATGCAAATCATACAACTGCCCATAGAGGTTTAGCCCTGTTTTTAGCCTAAATTTTTGGTCCAACTTTTTACTGTAGACCCCAGAAAGGCTATACTGCTGCAGCAACAAACTATTCGATTCTATACGTGTAGAATCCATAGGCGCATTGTTCACATTATAAATTGTTCCGTTGACCGAAGCGCCAGCCGTAGCCTGAAAATAAGCGCCCTTCCCCAAAACTTCACTGTATTTTAGGCCCAAAGTACCATTTGCCGTGCGGCTGTCAATGCTATTATGGTCCAAGCGGTTAATCCAATTGCTAGAATCTTCTTTAATGAGCCATTGCTCGGAGCCCAAGCCCCCCAAACCAAAAAAGCGAAGCTCTTTGCGGCGGTCCTTAGATTCCCAACTCAAATTAAAGGATAAATCCTGAAAGGTATTGGCTACATTAGAACGGACCACATAAAGCCCAAACTGAGAAAGTACCCCCAAAGTAGAATAGCGATAATTGACCAAAAAACTACTCTGCCCTCTTTGAATTGGGCCCTCTGCACTAAAATCAATACCAATCAAGCCAAAGCGAAAACTATAGGCTTGTTGGTTGGGGTTCCCCTTTCTAAAATGCATATCTAAAACTGCGGATTGCGCATTGCCATATTCGGCAGCAAAACCACCAGCCGAAAAATCCGATTTGTCTAACAGGGCAATACTCAAAGCCGAAACGCCCCCATTTCTACTCATTGGAGCGGCAAAGTGGCCCATACCCAAGAGCTCTACGCCCTCTAAGAAAAAAGTTTGGGTGGCCGTGGGGTTTCCCCGAATAATCATGTCGGCATTATTGTCCCAGTAAGATTGCACGGCTGGAAAACTAAGGGCCATTCGACTAGGGTCGTTAATAGCCCCAGGGTAGCGCTGCGTTTCCTCCACATTAAAAGAGCGGGTAGAAACAACAGAAAAACTATTCAAAGGACGGTTTTCTCTAAAATCATCGCCCCATTTCAAATCTTTTTGGGCCTCCATGCTCGCTTCTAGATAAGCGGGCTTAGAAGAGCGCAAAACAATATTATCTGTATAAAACGTCTGATAACCTGCCTTTTGGGCCTTTAGCGTTTGCCGCCCCAAAGGAACTCGGTCCAAACGAAAATAGCCATCGGCATCTGAGCTAGTAGAAATAATTGGATAACTGTCTTCTACAAAAACAATTACCCCTCCTAAGGGCTCTAGTGTTTCTGCATCTATAAGTAAGCCCTCAATTAGCTGGCTACCGCCGCTATTGTTGGCCTTTCTTTGGCCCCAGGCAACAGTTAGCAAACTCAGGAGCAGCAAACTTAAGTAATACTTTTTCATAATGTAGGAGTTCTGTTGGGGGAAATTGGCTAGTCAACTGGGAATTTAGTAGTTTATGACAAAAATACCGTCGTATAGGAACAGCTATATTTAACTTTTTTTAAGGTTTTTTTTTAAGTTCTACCTTAACTTGCATCATATTTTGTTTCCCCCCTCTTAAGTCCCACAAAATGAAATATTTTTTCGTCCTCCTCTGTCTACTAAGATTTTATTCTTTGGCTTCTGCTCAGCCATAAGGGCCGGCAAGAGTGCCCATGGCCCAGCGCTGCGCAGCCGTGGCCCGCAGGGCCAGACCCAGTTTTTTGAGCGTAGCGAAAAAAACGCAGGGCCGAGCAGACCTGCGAGCGGCGAAGCATAGCGGCGGCCGACCGAGGCGCAGCCGAGCCGGCCGCGGGCCCCAAAACAAAAAAAAAGAGAGCAACCAACTGGTCTACTCTCTATTATCTTATCGTTTGACTAGCAAGCCTTGTTTGAAGCTGAGGAAGAGGTGGCGCATCTCTCGGAGCTCGGCGCCAATGCCTAAAATTTTCCATTCATCTTGATAAATCAGCAAGAGCAAGAGCTCGCGATTATAGCGGGCGGCCTGCGGATGATTGCAGCTAATAGGCAGCAAAAGGGCTTTTTCTTCCTTAAATTCGGTGGCATAATCGGGCCAAGCCTGTAGGCTCCAGCGGTAGAGCGCTCGGAGGCGGCAAAATTCTTCTACGGCCAAGCCACCGGGGCCGGCCAAATTGTGATTAAAGGCCTTAGAGCAGCAGCGGGCCTCTAGGCCGGGCATATCCTCCTCGGTTAAAAGCTGTTCAAAATGGCTTAAAAAATCACTAACTTCCTCTTCGGCTAGGGGCAAATCGATTATTTTTTCAGATTCCTCTTCTTGTTCCGTCCCCAGCATTTTGAGGGCTTCGGCGGCGGCAGATTCGGCAGCGGCCCAAATTTTCAGGCCGGCGGCTTCCTCGACCAAAAGGAGCCAAAGGCTATCATTGTAGCGTTCATTTTGGCCCAGATAAAACTCCACCTCTACTAAAAGTTGATGTTCATTGAGGCGTTCTTCTTCGCCTAGGCGGATGGCATCGCCTAGTTCTAGGCAAGTTTGAAAAAAGTCGGCGGCCGATAAAAAAGGGGCATCTTCTAGGGCATCATTGGCCCAAAGTTGTTGAAAGAGGGCCAAATTTTGGCACTGCAGACAGAGTTGAAATTGCTCTAACCAGGCAGAGGAGGAAGTAGACATATAGGCTATTTTTAATTAGATGGGACCGTGTGTTGCATGCGTTCTTGTAGGCGAAGGAGCTCGGGGCATTGTTCGGCCTGTTGTTGTTCAAACTGTCGGATGAGCAGTTCTCGGTTTTGGCGATTGAGTTTTTGCTCTAGTTCTTGCAAGAGTTGCTCGCCTCCTAGGCAGGCCACATTTTCAGCCACTTTGAGTTGCATACTATCTAGGAGTTGCAATTTTTGGCCGGGGCTATTTTGTTGCTCGAGGCTATCGTAAAGGGGCAAAAGGACTCGATTACAATCGCACCAATCTTTGGCCAAATGCCGCGCGAGTTCATCGGGCGAGGGCTGGCAGGCCGTTAAAGTTAGGGCAAAAATGGAAAAAAAAAGAGGACGCATAAATTTAGCGGAGTTTGGTCAGTAATTGGGCCAAATCGGGGCAACTAGCGGCAATGGCCTCCTCTAGTTGGCCCTCAAATAAGGCGCGTTCTCGGGCGGGCAATTCGCGCAAGCTCGTTTGCATCCCATTAAAATCGGCACACTGATGAAAGCTTTTAAAAGCCGTAAGATATTCGCCTCGAGCAGCTGTTTGGGGAGCCGCCCGAAAAGCCGCCTCCTTGGCAATCAGCTCGGTACTTTCGGCACAATCGCAAACTTTTTTGGCCGCTTCTTGGGGCTGGGGCAACTCTTGAGCAGGGCCCAAAAAACTAAGGGCAAAGAGCAACTGAACTAAGGTAGATAACATAATATTTTGATTTAAAGATAGCCGATTTTTAACGGGGCTATTGGATAAGAAGAACAAAAATAATAAATCGAAGGCATTTAGTCGAAAATAGCGGTTAACTCATAGAAAACTAGCTGTTTTCGATCTCAAAAAAGTGACCCAAGCAAGACAATCCCCTCTTTAAGTTGTTAGGAACTAAATAAAGCTATTCAGCCAATAGTCAGGATAGCCCTTCTTTGATATAAAACCATAATATGCAGACATTTACAGCCGAAGCCTACAAGCTCCACTTCTATATTAGTGAGGAGACTTTAGGGCAAATTCGTTCTGTTAGTCCCCAAATCACCCCCCAACTTCCTCAACTGATTGATAGCTTTTACGAGCGTATGCTCAGCCACCGCAAATTTGCGGCCTACTATGAATCGGAGGCCCAAATTGAGCACCTCAAAAGCCTACACCTACGGTATTGGCAGAGCTTTTGGGCGGCAGAGGTAGACGATCGTTACATTCAGGACCGAAAGCGAATTGGCGAGGTGCATGCTCGGGTAGGTTTGCCTATGGACCTTTATTATGATGGCATTATTCTCTTTTCTCATTTGTTTAAGGCCCTTTTTCGACAAGAAAAAATTGCTTCCTTTGATTTATTGAGCGCCTATGATGAATTGCTCAACTTGGATACGGCTTTAGTCGTTGATCGCTACAATTCAATTTCTAATGAGGTCTTAGAATTGCAAAACGCATCTTTATCGACCCCTGTTGCTCAAATTTGGGAAGAAATTCTCTTTTTGCCCATTGTGGGCATTATGGATTCTAAGCGATCTAAGGATATTATGGAAACCGTTTTGGGCCAAATTGCCGAAAAGCAGGCCAAGGTTTTTATTTTAGACATTAGTGGAGTGGCCATTATGGATACGGCCGTGGCCAATCATCTCCTCAAAATTAGTAAGGCCAGCCGACTAATGGGTTGCCGCTGTATTTTATCGGGCATTTCGCCAGCCGTGGCCCAAACCATTGTAGAGCTGGGCATTCAATTAGATGAAATTGAAACCAGCGGCAGCATGAAAGAGGCCCTGACTTCCGCCTTTGAAATTTCAGGATTGCGCATTGCCGCCTCCTAAAACAGAAAAAGTCGCTCCCAAAATTTGGGAGCGACTTTTTTTATCTATGCGCTAGGCCACTTTTTATTAAGCGCCTTTATTTTTGTCATCCACCTCAATTTTGATGGTCACATCGCTTTTTTCCTTAATTTCGATGCGTTCCTCCTGAGCGGGAAGCATACCCATTTTGCGCTTAAGATCATCCAAAGCTGCAGAAGCAGTTACGGTAGGATCATTGAGTGCAGTATCAATTTCGTCGTCAATGGTTTTGCTCTCATCGGCCATTTCGCCATAAGCTTCTGCCAAAGACTCTTGCTCCTCTACTTTCTCTTTCATGCGCTCTAGCATGCTCATAGTTCCAGAAGAGTCAATATTCGTCAATTGTTTGTTGAGTTTGGTGGTTGCCTTACTCACTTTATCACGAGCTTCTAGGCTGCGCAATTCGTTCTCCCATTTTGCGATTTGGCTCTTGAGCGTACGAATTTTGCCCTCCATAGTCGTTACCATACCGTCATACTTCTTCTTGTTCTGAAGAGCAGTTTGGTATAGCTTGAGGTTTTCTTCACGACGAGCCAAAGCCTCTGTTGCTAGACGCTCAGCCTCGGCCGCTTCCATTTGTCCAGATTGGCCTCTTTTCAATAAAGCCATCGCTTTCTTTTCGTAATCGTCTGCATTTTGCTTGTAAGTTTGTACTTCGCGGTTGGTACGAATAGCAATTGCTTTCACCTCCGCCAAACTTTGCAGGCTCTTGTCTAGGTCCGTTTTCAAATCGCGAATCCCCTGCTTTGTCATTTTGATGGGATTCTCTAGTTTATCAAGGGCAGAGTTGGCTTCGGCTTTACCAAGGCGGAACAAGCGCTTCAAAAATTGCCACATAGGTCAGATAGTTTAATTGATAGAAGAAGAGCGTTTAAGGCGCTCACTTAGATAAGATGATAAATAAAGGGAAAAAGTTCAATTATTTGGCCGCTACGTCCATAAATTCTTCAGCATGCTCCACCAAAGCAATTGCCATGGCGTTAATTGAAGACTCCAATTCGTTGCGGTCCAAGTTTTCTAGGGCCAAAGTGTCGCGGAAAAGTACCCGACGGCCCTCCTCATCCAAAACAAAGGCGCCATGAATGAGTTCGCGGTTAATCTGTAGCAAACGCTTCAAAAAAGCAGCGTCTTTTTCCTCAATATCAAAAATATGCTGCTCCATAACAAGGACATCGCCCTCGCAATCCAGCATTAGGTTACAAATACCCTGATTTTCATTGTTTAATACAAAGAGATTATCCTCTACGCTTTCATGGCTAATTTCATGGCCCATATCCAGCAGATAATTCTTCACTTTCTCAAAGCTATTCATAGGGATGCGGTTATTGTGATTGAATATAATAGTCAGTTGCTCCTTGCCCCTGCTCTCTGGCTAATATAGTAGATTTTCGTCGGACTATCAAAGTTAGATTTACAAAATAATAGGCTTTTAATACTTCTTTTTTATTATTTTATTTTGGGCCTCCGCTTTTATAAAAGGCGGCGGTTACTCCCTTTGGTCGTCGAACTGCGCCCTAAAGGGCTTGTTGTCGTTTCGCAGCTCGCTGCTGTTTTGGGGCCTCCGCTGCGGCTACGCCTTGCGGCGCTACGTTCCGCAGCTCGCTATTCGCTCGGCCCTTCAGCCCTTCGGGCTTTGGTCTGGCCCTTCGGGCCACTGCTGCACATCGCTAGGCCAGCTCGACGAGCTAAACAAAAAAAGAGCTAGCAAATATTGCTAGCTCTTTTGCGCTTGGCCCAACTGGACCTACTTGCTTTCTTCTTCAGAGAAAATGCTAATCACTACCTCTTGTTCTTTATTCAAACTAGCTTCTAGCAAACTGCCTTCTGCCAATTCATTTTTGTGGTTGAGAATAAACTCCGCCAAAGGATCTTCCAAGTACTTTTGAATTGCTCTGTTCAATGGACGAGCACCAAACTGCGGATCGTAGCCTTTTTCAGCCAAAAAGTCTTTGGCCTCATCGGTCAATTGCAATTTGTAGCCTAGCTCTTCTACTCGCTTGTACAAGTTTTTCAAACTCAAATCAATGATTCTGAAGATTTCTTCTTTACCCAAAGAGTTAAAGACAATCACATCATCAATACGGTTCAAAAACTCAGGAGAGAAGGTCCGCTTGAGTGCATTTTGAATTACGCCCTTGGCTTCATCTGCAGCAGCTTCTTCTCTGGCCTTAGTAGAAAAACCTACTCCAGTTCCAAAGTCTTTCAAGCGACGAACCCCAACATTTGAGGTCATGATGATCAAAGTGTTTTTAAAGTCCACTTTGCGGCCCAAACCATCGGTTAGCTGGCCATCATCCAATACCTGCAACAAGATATTAAAGATATCGGGATGCGCTTTTTCGATCTCATCCAAAAGAATAACAGAATAAGGCTTGCGACGAACTTTCTCCGTCAATTGTCCCCCTTCTTCATATCCTACGTAGCCGGGAGGCGCTCCAATAAGACGGCTCACAGAGAATTTCTCCATGTATTCACTCATATCAATGCGGATCAAGGCATCTTCTGAGTCAAACATCTGACGAGCCAATACTTTGGCCAATTCTGTTTTACCCACCCCAGTTGGACCGAGGAAAATAAAGGTTCCAATTGGCTTGTTCGGATCTTTTAGGCCCACACGGTTCCGCTGAATGGCTTTGGTAATCTTCACGATGGCTTCATCCTGACCAATTACATTATCCTTGAGGTCTTGGCCCATGCTCAATAGCTTGACGCTTTCGCTTTCGGCTACATTGCTTACGGGAATTCCAGTCATCATAGACACCACCTCGGCAATGTCTTCAATAGTTACTGGATAACGCTTGCTCTTCGACTCTTCCTCCCAATCAATGCGGGCCTGCTCTAGCTGACGAATCAACTTAGACTCGCTATCGCGGAAGTTGGCCGCTTTTTCATATTCTTGGTCTCGAACAGCTTGGTTCTTTTCTTCCTTCACTTGTTCAATCTCAGCCTCTAGCTCCATAATGTGCTTAGGCACATGGATATTTTTGAGGTGTACCCGAGCGCCCACTTCATCCATCACATCAATGGCCTTATCGGGCAAGAAACGATCAGAGATATAGCGGTCAGAAAGTTTTACACAAGCCTCTAGGGTTTCATCTGTATATTCTACATGATGGAAGGCCTCATATTTCTCTCGAATATTGCTCAAGATATGAATAGCTTCTTCTGGAGAAGGCGGCTCGATGATTACTTTTTGGAAACGACGATCTAGGGCGCCATCTTTCTCAATGTACTGACGGTACTCATCCAAGGTAGAGGCACCAATACATTGGAGTTCTCCACGAGCAAGAGCGGGCTTAAAAATATTAGAAGCATCTAGCGAGCCTGTGGCCCCACCAGCGCCTACAATGGTATGAATTTCATCAATAAAGAGGATGACATCTCTAGATTTTTCTAGTTCCGTCATAATGGCCTTCATCCGCTCTTCAAACTGCCCGCGATATTTGGTCCCGGCGACCAAAGCAGCTAGGTCCAACATCACAATGCGCTTGTCAAAAAGTGTTCTAGACACTTTGCGCTGCTGAATGCGGAGGGCCAGACCCTCTACGACAGCGGTTTTTCCTACCCCAGGTTCTCCAATGAGAATAGGGTTATTCTTTTTACGGCGAGACAAAATTTGCGAAAGGCGTTCAATTTCCTTTTCGCGGCCAATAATGGGGTCCAATTTATCCTCTTCGGCCAATTTGGTAATATCTCGGCCAAAATTATCGAGTACGGGAGTATGTGATTTGCCCTTGGCGGCTCCGCCAGCGGCACGGCCACGGTTGCCTCCACGGCTACCTCCTTCTTCCTCAAACTCATCTTCTCCACCTGCGGCATCTAACAAATTGGGATTGCTTTCGGCGAGCAAATAATCTAGCTCTGCCTTATAGCCATCATAATCAATCTCAAACTCCTGCAAAACACGAGCAGCTAGATTTTCGGGATACTTAAGAAGAGAGAGCAAAATATGCTCTGTGCCGACCAATTCATTTTTCATGCGTTTGGCCTCCAAAAAGGTAATTTTAAGCACCTTTTCGGCTTGGCGAGTAAGGGGCAGATTGCCTACTGTGTAAGAGGGGCGTTCTCTGCGTTGTGTTTTCTGGACAGAATCTTCAATGGCTTGGCGCAAGTCCGAAACATCCACATCTAAAGATTGGAGGACGGCAACGGCCAGGCTCTGTTCATCCTGAAGGATACCGAGCAAAAGGTGTTCGGTTCCAATTTGGTCGTGTCCAAAGCGAAGGGCTTCTTCTCTAGAGAAAGAAATGACCTCTTTGACTTTGGGAGAAAAGCGATTATCAGGCATATTCAAACTAAGGTTATTTTCTAAAATTGGGTGTGTAAGCGCAATGGGCCTCACTTTTATAAACGCAAGCCGCTTTAAAAAGATTTGGCCATCTGTCTTGACTGTCCAATATTAAAGATTATTTTCTGAAATCGAAAGAATTTATTTTTATTTTAGGCCCTATACTTTTGAGGGCTTTGGTCCTTTTTTGGGGTTTTGCAGGCGGCAAAGCCGCCGCAGGCCTAGCGATGCGAAGCGGGTGGCCCGCAGGGGCAGACCGAGCCGCTGAAAGCGGCGAAGGGCCGAGCGAACAGCGAGCCCCGAAGCGTAGCGCCGAGGAGCGAAGCGAGGCGGAGGCCCCAAATCCTTAAAAGCAGAAAAGACAAAAAAGGGTCCATAATGGCCAAAAATGGCTAGATTTTTTATAGAAAAGGACCTAATATTGAATAGAACCAGAAAAGAAAATAGACCATGAAATACGCAGTAGAAAAGTCAGAAGAGTACGCTCTAGTCAGCCTTCAGGAAGAAAATTTGAATTCTTTGAAAGCCCCTGAACTAAAATCGGAATTGATTCTGTTGAAGAATGCCGGAAACAAAAATTTGATCTTGGATTTATCGGCAGTGAAATATGTCGATTCGTCTGGATTGAGTGCCATTTTGACAGGTAACCGTTTGTGGACGGAAGAGGGGGGGCAATTTGTGCTTACGGGCGTAGAGCACCCCAGTGTAAAAACCTTGATTAGCATTTCGCGCCTAGATAGCGTTTTGGACATCAAGGAAAATTTGGAACAGGCTGTAAAATGGGTCATGATGCAAGCCCTGCGTTCTCAGTTAGAAAATGAAACGCCAGCTGAAGAAGACGAACTATAATGATGCGTTTTGAAGTGAGCATTTTGGGCTGCAATGCGGCCCTACCTACTTATAAGAGTTTTACCTCTTCTCAATTTTTGAATATTCGGGAGCATTATTGCCTGATTGATTGTGGGGAGGGTTGCCAGATTGCTGTGCAGCGCTATCAAGTGAAGGCCTTTCAGATTAAAGATATTTTCATTAGCCATTTGCATGGAGATCATGTTTTGGGCCTAATGGGTTTATTGATGTCTTTTGGCTTGAATCAGCGAAAAAAGAAGCTGCGGCTGTATGGCCCCAAAGGAATTCGGGAGTGGGTGGAGGTTCAGATGCGCCTAATGAATGCTCACTTGAGCTATCCTTTGGAAATTCGGGAATGTGATTCGGAGCAATCGGAATTGCTATTAGATACCCCAAGTTTTCAGGTTTTTAGTTTGCCTTTGGCGCATCGGCTGGCTTGTCAGGGTTTTCTCTTTAAGGAAAAGCCGGCGCATCCGAATATGCGTAAAGATCGCATTTTGGAGTTGGATATTCCCTTTCGGCAAATTCCGGCCATTAAAGCGGGCGGAGGATTTACGGATGCCGAAGGTAAATTTTGGCCGCATGAAGAACTTTGCACGCCTCCTCCCCCGCCCCGAACTTATGCCTATTGTTCGGATACGGCTTTTCATCCGCCTTTGGCGGAGCTCATTCGGGGTGTAGATTTACTTTATCATGAGGCTACATTTTTGCATGAGCTGCTCAAAAATGCAAAAAAGACGGGGCATAGCACCGCCAAGCAGGCCGGAGAAATGGCCAAATTGGCCCAGGTCAAAAAGCTATTGATTGGGCATTTTTCTACTCGCTATCAAGATACAAAAGCGCTTTTAGAAGAAGCCCAAAGCGAATTTGCCCAAACGGCAGCTGCCGAAGAAGGCAAAACATATAGCGTTTAAAGCAAAAAGCGGATCCACTAAAGTGGATCCGCTTTTTTTTGGCCTATTTACGAGTTTTAGCTCATAAACATCATTTCGCGATATTTCAAGAAAGGCCATTCTTGATCATCAACCAAACCTTCTAATTGATCAGAAACCGCACGGATTTCATCCATCAAAGGTTTTACCTCATTACAATAAGTATGGGCCATTTCTTCGGCCTCTAGTTGGCCTGCTTTCACACGAAGCTGCTTCATGGCATAGGCCTTTGTTTTTAGGGCCGAAATTCCCTCTGAAAGCTCGGCCAGCAGCTCTTTTTGAGCGGCATAGCTAGTTTCATCTAGACCCAATTGCTTGAGCTGCAAGGCATTTTGGGCCAAGCTATTTTGGTAGCGAACGGCAGCGGGAATCACTTGATTCACCACCATTTCGGCCAAAATTCTCGACTCAATTTGCAGTTGCAAAGCATAGCTTTCTAAACGGACCTCCAAATGGGCGGCCAACTCTTCTTCAGAAAGGACCTTGGTGCTGGTAAATAGCGCCTTAGCCTTATCCGTAGCATAAGCAGTAAGGGCCTCTGGAGTGGTCATGAAGTTATTCAAGCCACGGCTTTTTGCCTCTTCTTTCCATTCATCACTATAGTTATCGCCTTCAAAGCGGATAGGCTTCGACTCCACAATATAGCGCTTGATGACTTGCAAAATAGCCGACTGCTGCGATTGTCCAGCCGCTTTTAGGGCTTCCACATCTGCATAGAAGTTTTCTAGCTGCTGGCCCATAATGCTATTCATAATGGTCATTGGGCCGGCACAGTTGGCCGTAGAGCCCACCATTCGAATCTCAAATTTGTTTCCGGTAAAGGCAAAGGGAGAGGTCCGGTTACGGTCGGTATTATCCTTCTCAAGATCGGGAATTTTGCTCAGCAAAGAGAACACCCGATTCACTTCGGCCTCGGTGCTATCGCCTTCTTCAATGGCATCTAAAACCTTGGTCAAGGCTTCTCCAACAAAGACAGAAATAATAGCGGGAGGCGCTTCATTGGCCCCCAAACGGTGGTCGTTAGAAGCAGAGGCAATACTGGCCCGCAACAAATCTGCATGTTCATATACGGCCCGAATGGTATTGACGAAGAAGGTCAAAAACTGTAGGTTTTTACCTGGGTTTTTACCTGGAGACAAAAGATTTTTGCCCGTATCCGTAGCAATTGACCAGTTATTGTGCTTGCCCGAGCCGTTCACATTGGCATAGGGTTTTTCATGCAAAAGCACCCGCAACTTATGTCGGCGCGCAATGCGGTCCATCAAATCCATCAACAATTGGTTGTGGTCTACAGCCACATTGATTTCCTCATATTGAGGGGCCAACTCATACTGAGAAGGAGCCACCTCATTGTGGCGAGTACGGACGGGAATGCCCAATTTATGGCATTCTACCTCCAAATCACGCATATAAGCATAGGCTCGCTCTGGAATAGAACCAAAGTAGTGGTCATCTAATTGCTGCCCCTTGGGTGCCGAACGGCCCAAAAGGGTGCGGCCCGTAAAGCGCAAATCGGGACGAGCCTCATAAAGGGCCTCATCAATCAAAAAATACTCTTGCTCCCAGCCCAAGGTCGCATACACCTTTTGTACGGCAGGATCAAAAAGCTGACAAACCTTTACCGCCGCCTTTTCTAAGCAAGATTGCGATTTGAGCAAAGGCAATTTATAATCTAGTGATTGTCCCCCATAGGTGACAAAAATAGTTGGAATACAAAGTGTCTTATCGTCTCCTACCTCCAAAATAAAAGCGGGAGAACTGGGATCCCAGGCGGTATATCCACGAGCCTCAAAAGTAGAGCGCAAGCCTCCGCCAGGAAAGCTAGAGCCATCGGGTTCTTGTTGGACGAGCGCCTCGCCTCTAAACTCTTCAATAGCGGCGCCTTGGCCATCTAAAGTAAAGAAAGAGTCGTGTTTTTCGGCCGTGCGGCCAGTAAGGGGTTGAAACCAGTGCGCATAATGCGTCACGCCTTTAGAGCTGGCCCAATTGCGCATTGCATCGGCAATGTGGTCGGCAGTTTCACGGTCTAGGTTCTCCCCAGATTCAATCGTTTGGATGACTTGTTTGTAAATCCGGGCTGGCAAAAATTCTTGCATGGCTTTTTTGCCAAAAACCTGGCTAGCAAAATAGTCTGAAATACGGCTGCTAGGCGTTTGTACGGGGGTATTTTCGCGGGCTAGCAGACTTTCTAATGCGGAAAAACGCATGGATTTACTCATAATAATAGAGTGCTAAATTTACAGGGTCAAACGGGCTCTCTTGGTCCACCGAAAATGCTTTTCTGAGTTCCGAATGGAGCTTGGGAGCTGCTCTCTCCTCATTTTTAATTAAAAGTTACTCTTTTTTATTGTTAGCTGTTTTTTCTTTTTTTGGGGCCTCCTGCCTACGGCAGGCGCTACGTTTCGGGGCTCGCAGGTCTGCTCGGCCCTGCGCCGCCTTTGGCGGCTGGGTCTGCGGCTTCGCCGCCCCCCTCCACATCGCTAGGCCAATTGGCCCCGCTTTGCTCGAGCAGAAGTAGTTGGGGCTAAATCAAGTAGTTAAGATAGTAAGTTCCCTCTTAATTTTCAGCGTAAAATGGAATTTCCCCCAAAACTTCATACTCTTTTAATTTGGGGTTCCAGACAAAGCCATAGTTTTGCCGCCCATTAGAAATAATGAGGTAGGGCATTTGTAGGCTGCTGTTGTAGCGCATAATTTGGTCCAATACCACTGCATTTAGGCTTTGCCGAGGCGCCTTGAGCTCAAAAAGGACCAAGGGCTGGGTATTTTTATCAAATAAAAGCAAATCTGTTCGCCGCTTTTGGCCATAAACGGCCAAGCCTTTTTCTACCTGCATTTTGCTAAAGGGGTAGGCTTTTTCGGTCTTGAGGTACTGGATCCAAAGTTGGCGCAGCCATTCTTCGGCTTGTAGGACCAACCATTTTCGGCGGACGGGGTCAAATATTTGTTTTTGTTCTCCCTCTGTCCGAATTTGTAGCTGCTCTTGATAGGCAAGCAAAGGGACCTCTAATGATTTCATGCTGGGCGCAGTTTTTGCAAGAATGTGCAGTAATTCTAAACAACAAAGAAAAGAACTATGCAAAAATTTTTCTGGATGTTTCCCCTGCTTTTTATTGCTATTTCCTCAGTTTGGGCTCAAGAAGGTACTTATATATATAAGGATAAGGATATAGAAATCCAACTTTCTTTAAAAGAAAAGGGAAGGTTTGAATATGTTCGCATTGAGAAATGGGCCAGATTGAGCGCCGAGGGCAACTGGAAGGCCCGAGGAGATAAGCTCTTCTTACAATCTGACTATCAAATTGATAGCTTTTTGGTCCAATCAGATTCGCTCAGTCAGGGCCCAGAAAATTTATCGCTTTGCATCAATGCACTTTCGGCCCAAGCCGCCCCCAAAGAAATTGGTAGCCTGATTGTTAATGATAGCTTTTATTGCCGCCAAGACCAAGATAAACTGCTGGCCAGCATTGAGGAAAGAGGTAAAATCCGAAGAGCAGGAACGGCAGAAGAACGAGAAAAATTAGCCCAGACTTATGCTCCCCTCCATTATAATTGTAAGCTCCCCAAAGGCGAAAATCTGGCCCAAGTGGAATTGCAAATTAACGGACAAAGCAGTTTTTTCTACCCCGAACAAAATAAACATCATAAGCATTTTGAGTTTACTTTCCGGCTGTCGCCCTCTAAACAATATGCTTACCTTAAGCCGCAGACTTGGACCATCAAGAGACGAAAGTTGATTGACCCCCAAGGGCGAAAGTTGAAGTAAAGAAAAAAGAGCAACCCTTTGGGTTTGCTCTTTTTTTTGGCCCTAGAGAATATCTTAAATGGCTCCCGCAAACAAGCCCCCAATGGATTCCTTAGGGAATCCATTGGAGGGGCGGGTGGGCGGGGTCGTGACTAAGCATGACGAGCGAAGCGAGGAATACCACTTTTGCGAAGGCCCGAAGGGCCGCTGAAGGCCCAGCGCTGCGCAGCCGTGGCCCGCAGGGCCAGACCAAAGTCCGCAGGGCTGCAGGGCCGAGCAGACCTGCGAGCGGCGCAGCATAGCGGCGGCCGGCTAGCCGGCCGCGGGCCCCAAAATCTAACATTAGACATAAGCTGGAGCTAAATAGCCCGCCCGCTGCAAAGCCCCCAAAGAGCGTAAAAAAGCCGTTCGCGTTTTTACCTCAATAATCAAATCGGGCCATTCGGGCAGCGCTTGCAACCCCTCAAAAAAGCCAGAAAAATCCTGATTGCCATCCGTATAAGCCAAATGCTCATCTCGCTCGCCATGATTGGCATGCAAATGCACATAGGCCAACTGCTCGCCTAGGCCCAAAAGCCAATCTTTTAGCGGAAGCTTAGAGTGGGTAAAACAATGCGTATGCCCAGTATCTAGGCAAGCCTTAAAATGCGAAGAATTGATGGGCGCCAAAATATTATATAACAGCTTGGGGCTATGCTCTCGGGTATTTTCTAGCAAAAGCCGAATATCATAGCGCTCAGCCGCCCGAACAAGACTGGGCCAATAATCTAGCTGCTTCTCTACAAAAATGCGGTCGTGCTCCTTGGCCCGATGCGGAACATAATTGGCGTGAAAGACCAATTGGCGGGCCCCCAGACGGTCGGCCAACTCCAAACTTTGCAGCATCCGTTTCTGGCAAACCTCCAAAATCCAAGGATCTCTAGCTATAGGATTCATATCGAAAAATGGCCCGTGCATACTTACTGGTCCCTTAAAATTGGCCAACAACTTGGCCGTCTGCTCCACTAGAGTAGGCAAACGATCGGCAGCCAAATTATAGGGCAGCGAAAAAGCCGACAGCTCTACGCCAATACCCAGTTTATTGAAATGATCAGCCACCTCTGGGCTAAAATTAAGGACCGAAGCCGAAACAGAAAACGTTTGCATAAAAGCCATTGAAACATGAAAAAAGCCCAACTTTCAATCGAAAATTGGGCCAAACTTTAAACGCTTGTTCAGTTTAATCTAAAGGCTCTAAGAGCAGACGCAAATCCTTAAATTGCTGCTGCTGCCCTACCTGCCGCTGGTTGCGGTACCAAATAAAACCAATGGTCCCCATCAAGATATAAGGCAAGATGAGCATATACAAAATACCATTGTTCAAGCCCTTGGCTTTGGTCCCTCCTGACTTCAGGTCAGATTCTGCCGACATCCGGCACATAGGACATTGTGCCGCCAACTCCTGCTGAGGAGCTACCACCAGAAACAAGGATAAGGCTAGACTAAATAGATACAAATATTTTTTTATCGCTTTCATAGAGCATAGAATTTAGGCAGGATAATAAGGCGCAATCATATAATAACAAATGACACCGGTCACAGAAACATACAACCAAACCGGATAGCTAAATTTCACCAAACGCTTGTGGCGATCTACCTGCCCCGTATAACCATACAAAAAGGCAAATAAGACCAAGGGCGCCTGAATAGCCGCTAGCGCAATATGGCTAAATAAAAGTAACAAATAAATTATCTTTTCCGTGCCTTCTCCCCCAAACTTTGTGTGCCCCGTAGTCACATGATACAGCACATAAATCAAAAGAAAAACCAAAGAAAACCCCATGGCCGCATAAATCATTTGGCTGTGTAACTTTATTTTATGCTGCTTGGCTGCTACTAAGGCCAAAACCAATAAAATAGCCGTTCCGCCATTTAGCATCGCATTGATCGCTGGCAGCCAATACACATTAAAGGGAAAATTGACCTCCAATTTTACCGAAAACAATAGGGCCACCACCAAAGGCAAAACCACCGAAATAACCGTAATGATGATATTCAGATTCTTGTGACTTTTCGCCCCGGTATCATCTACAATAGGTGTACTCATACATCTTAATTTTTATAGTCGAAAAAGGCTTATTGATAGAGCTCTTTTTCTTCTTGATAACGCAATTTTTTTCTATCCTTTTTGGCGGGCAATAAGAGCGCAATATGCTCAATCATCCGATTGATTTCCTCGGGTTTTAGGGCATTATAATGCATGGCCACCGTCTGGTCCATAGAAAACAAAACCAAGCTTTGCCCTAGAGTATCTTGGCCCAATTTGCAGTTTTCTACCGCCAGATTCAATACCTGATCAGGCCGCCCTTTTAGGCTTTGCCAGTTACGGTCAGGCAACTCATTTTTGGCCCAAAACTGCTGCAAACTCTTCAAACTATCACTCCCTACAGGCAAACTCAACAAACGCAAACGCTGGGTGGTCTTTTTGCTGTATTCTGTCTGCACCCGCAGCATTTCCGACCAAACTTTTTCATTCTCCGCTGCCCCATCCTTATAAAAGTTGAGCAGCAAAACCCGCCCCTCATACTTGCTCAAAGGATAGGCCTCTCCGGCCGTATCTTGCAAAGGAATATTTTGCAATTTAATAGAATCTGCCAAATAACGCATCTGCGCCTTTCGCGCCTTATAATCCATTAGGCCCGCTCTCGACATATACACCGCCGCCAAAGGAAACACAATAGTCACCAATGCCAAGGGCAAAACGATCAGGGCTTTTTTTAGTTTTGATTCAGCCATAAGCTCTTTATCTAAAGTATAATTTGATTTCCTTAACAAAACAGCTTTTCTCCCTTTGGGTTTGCTCGCTGTCTATTTTAGGCCACAAAAGTAGTTATTTTTTTGCGCTTCTCTGAAGAACTTTTCAAAAACAAGCCCTTTCTTCCTCCGCAAAAGTTCCGCTTTTTTCTAGCAAACTCTAGGCAAAAGATCACCCTTTCTACAGTAAGCCTATTTCTCCCCTTTTTTATGTTTTGATTTTGGGGCCTCCGCTGCGGCCTGCGGCCTTGCGGCGCTACGTTGCGCAGCTCGCTATTCGCTCGGCCCTGCGGCCTGACGGCCTTGGTCTGCGGCTGCGCCGCACTGCTGCACATCGCTAGGCCGAATGGCCTTCGGCCATCCTTTGATAAAAACTCCAAACTTATTTTGCGTTTACAAACTAAAGTTACTACTTTTACATAAACACAAAAACAAAGCGATGAAAGCATTAGCCATTTTTCTCTTATCCAGTTTATTTTTTGGTCACCTAAATCTATTACAGATGAAGCAGCGAGAACTTTTTTTGGCAAAACAACAGCAGTATCAAGAGGATAAAGCTCTTTATGAAGAAACCTTGGCCCAATATCAAGAGCTGCATTCACTTTATCAGGAGCTTCCTGCAGAGGACCCTGATCGCCCAAGCTTAAAGGCAGCTTTGCTCAAGACCAAAGAGGGCCTAAAGGCCTTTAAGCCGCAGCTCAAAATGGATAAGGCCAATTTGAAGCAGCTATTTTTAGCCCTTAAGGAAGAGGAGATTCCGAAGGAGCAGTACAGAAAAGTACTAGCGCTATTTTTTGCGGATCTTCAGCAAGGAGTATCATCTAGACTCGGAAAAAAGCCAGCTTTAAAAACGGGGGTTGGCCTTATTAAGTTACGTTCAGATTTAGTATTATTTTTCAATCAAGTTCCAGGTCCACTCAGTAAACAACTCAATAAGGAGGTTAAAGCGATTCCTATTGATACCAATGTTGAAGACTTTCTAGCGGCCTTTTTGGCCATTTTAGACAAATACAACCAAGAAGATCAAATCAAGGCGAACTGGTTCAATACCTTTAGTATCAAAGAAAAGAATTTACTAAAGAAAATTAGCTATCAGCAACTAGAAAGCATTTTGGACCAAGCCCTGGCCAAAGATGACTTTTTGACGGAGGAGGAACTAATAGAGCAACAAGAAAAGGATCTTCTCCTGCTAGAAGAAAAACTAGCTGGGGTAATCAGCTATATTAAAATGAAAATCAATAATGAATACGACTTGCTCCCGCCTGCTGAGGAATACTTCAAGTATAAAATTAAGTCCACCTCCTGCATTTCTAATTTGACGGCTGCCAGGCAAGGGATACACCCTAAATTGCACAGCTATTTATTTCAAAATTGGGTCGCTGCGATTCAAGCAGAGCAAGAGTATGATCCTCAATTATTGAAGAAAATACTTGTGGACAATACTAAACTTCCAAAAGACTTTGCAGAAAATTGGTTTAAGGAAGATATGGCTATTGCCAAAATCAATGAACAAGAGTTGTTGGCCAATAATTGGTCTACAGGATGTTTTGTAAAAGAGCAGCTCCTCCTTGAAATGAAAGACGAAGAAGCAAAAAAATGGATTCGATCAGCCTGCTCAGCCTGGATCAGTGAATTTAAAACGCTTCTTCGTCAAAACCCTCAGCGCTGCATCAATAAAGATCAGTTCCTCGCTAGTTTAGAACATGAATTTATGGAGGGAATAAAGGGGGAAGATGCCTTTTTTGTTTATGACCGAATTAAAGAGGTAGTCTTATCATCTAAAATGAAGTTTTTGGATGGGAAAAAAACAAAGTTTTCACAGCAGCAACTTTTAGACTGCGTCTTTCAAGATAGCATTTTAGGACTTGGAGAAGAGGAGAGACTAAAGGCAGTGATTAGTCGGCTAAAAGCAAATCCTGAAATTCAAGTACAAAAAGATTACTTGCTTAAATTTAAAATCAGCTTACTTCCTGCTCCTGCTGGTTTAGAATATATAGTTTTGCAAGCGAGTCGATGCGCTTATAAGGCCATTCAAAAACCAGAATTTAAAGACTCTAGTTACTTTGTCCAATTAGCATTTAAAAATGCTGATTTCCCCTATATCAACTTTGATGGAGAAATGCGCCTGAAAGTAGATTATGCGCTGAAAAATGTCTTATTTCAAGGCAAGTCAAGGCCTGCAGCCTTTGTTGTTGCGCTCAATGATGAGGGAGAAAAATGGATAAACGGCTATAATAATGAAGGGGTATCATTAACCGCCTCGGTCATTGAGCAAAAGTGCTTAGCACCCAAGTTTGAAAAATGTATAGCGACCACAATAATTGCCGTTCAACTAGTAGTAAACTATGATATAGAGACATTTCTAGGGATCACCAAAGATAAATGGATAGCGAAGGGAGAAGACCCTGCCAATAGTGCTGATCTTAGTCAATTAGCACAAGCCTTAAGTTTTAATATTGGCAATTATATTAGTGCGGACCCCAGCAGTTGGTCGGGTATAAAAAAGGGTCCTTCTATGCGCATTCGCTTCGATCTAAAACTGTCTTCTGAGCTCATTGCAGATAAAGTTCAACAAATAGCTTTAGATTTTAAACAAAATCAATCTGGTCCTTGGACGGTTAGCCTAAAAGGGGTTAGTTCTTGGAGAGAAAAACAAGCCTAAATGGCCTATTTTTTTTGCCCTATTCGCTTAGACCAATCCCTGCAGCTTTTGTTTAATTCATGAGGGTTTCAACCCTCACCCATATATCATTGCAAAGCAATACCATCTGGCTGTAGGTTTCAACCTACAGTCAAAAAGGGCCGAAGGCCCGCAGGCTGAGGGGCTGTAGCAGGGCCGCCGCAGGCGGCAGACCAAGGCGCTTTGCGCCGAAGGGCCGAGCAGACCTGCGAGCTGCGCAATGGCCCGACCCGCCCGATAACTTATGAGGGTTTCAACCCTCATTTTGTATAGCTTCGCAAAGCGATACCGCTTTGCGCTGGGTTTCAACCCGGCGGAAGGGGCAGCCCCAAATCCTAATAATTATAGGCCAAAACCAAACGAAGGCTCCAACCCAAAAACTGCTGACTCAAATCATTTTGTTGAACATTGAGGCTGCCCACCCTAGGATTATAGCCCCCAATCAGGTAGGCCGACAAATACTTAAACTGATGGCTATAGCTCAATTGTCCGCCTATTTGCCCTCCAAAACTTTGAATATAAATCAGCGAAAACTGATCGTAGAGCCCTAGGGGATAATTAGTCTGAACGGCCAAAGAATGGGCGCTCAGGGCTGGGCGAAACAGCTCCTGGCCATAGCCCAAAAACAGATATTCTGCGCTGCAGTTGAGGCCATTTCCCAAAGCAAAGGTATAATCTAGGCCCAAATTGAGCTGCTGCACCGCCCGAAAAGGACCTAGTCCCTGTGGCCGATAAATCTGTACCGCCTCCAACCAAATTCCTGCCCCCAAATCCCATTTACCGTCTAGGCTCCAACGATGCTCCGGCAAAGGCCCCATATTAAATAGATAGGCCAAACTACTATCCGATTGCGCCCAGCGATAATGATAACTCAGGGCCAACTCCCCCTTGGGCAAGGGCAACTGAAAGCGACCGCCAAACTCGGGCCGCCCCCCCTCCGTTTTCAATAAATCAAAACCCCGCTGCTGCGAATTGCCATAAAGCGCCCAAAGCCACAGATTCGCATTTTGCTTAAAATAATAACGGCCCAAAAAAGCATACACCCCATTGGTCAAAGCCAAAGGATCTCGAGGATCTATCTGATGAAACCACTGCAAAGGACGCAGCAACTGCGCACTGCCAAAATCTATTTTTTGCAACCCCAAACGCAACTCTAAATTGGGCGCCGTATAACGCAACCAAAAACGATAGGGCCGAATGCTCGCCGCCGAACTCCCCGCAGGATAACTGGCATAGGCCGATACATTCAGAGCCGCCTCTAAATGAAGCGCCTGCCGACTGCTATCCCAACTCCGAGCCGCAAAATAATTGGGCAAATAACGGCCCGCCGAAAAATGAGCCGCCCCCTGCTGTGGAGACCAAGCCTGCATGGCCGATAACTGCCCAGAAAAGCGCTGCTGAACGCTATTTTGGCCCAAAACTATAGCCCTGCAAAAAAACAAGCCCAACAGCAAACAAAAAAATAAACGCATAAGGCTATAAATTTTAGCTCCACTGAAAAAACAACATGTATCCAAAATCACTGTAAAGTGACACTATTTTTCATATATTTAATTCTGTCTTGCCCTAACCCCTAGGGCAAAAGCAAGCGACTAACAAATAACTTTAAAACCTATAAGTGTATGATGATTGCTCCTAAGCACGAGCAAGAAGCGGCTCGTTTAGCCGCTCTAGACAGCTATAATGTATTAGACTCTCTGCCCGAAGCAGACTATGACAACATCGTTTCTCTTGCCGCTACTATCTGTGACATGCCCATAGCTTTAGTGACATTAGTAGATGACAAACGCCAATGGTTTAAGGCCAAAGTAGGCGCCGATGTAGAAGAAACCCCCATTGAGGTCTCTTTTTGTGCTCACGCCATTTTGCAAGATGATATCTTTATGGTGCCCGACACCTCTAAAGATGAGCGCTTTGCCGATAATCCGCTAGTAACGGGCCCCTTTCAACTCGGTTTTTATGCTGGAGTTCCCTTGGTCAATGAAGATGGTCTGCCCCTAGGTACCGTCTGCGTTTTGGACCAAAAACCCAGAGAGTTTTCTGAAGAACAACAAAAAGCGCTCTCTATCCTTGGCCAACAAGCTATGCGCCTGCTCGAATTGCGCAGAAAAAAACGCCTCGTTCAAGAAGCCCTAGAAAGAGAACAACACCGCCAAGCCGAACTCGAGCGCTTTAGCCATATTGCCATCAAAGAGCTCAAAAGCCCTATGGCCAATATTGCCAATGTGACCCGCCTCCTCCTCGCCGATGGCAAACTCGGCCTGCCCGATAGCAAACGGAAAATGATGGAAAAGGTCTTGCAGTCTTCTGACCGCCTCAAAACGATGCTTGATAGCCTCTGGCGCTACAATACAATTGATGAAGCCCTAAAAGAAGAAAAGCAAAAGATTCAAATTAAAAGCATCCAACAGCATTTTCAGTTGAGTATGGGCAAAAAAGCCAATATCAAATGGTTGGGCCTAGAAGAAATCTACTACCGCCCCCAGCTCTTTAAAAGAATGCTTCATAAGTTGATCGATAATAGCTACCGCTACGCTAGTCAAGAGGTTCCCAATATCCGAATCAATATTAAGGAAACTGGCCGAGATGACAAAATGTACCAAATTACGGTCAGCGATGATGGCCCAGGCGTTCAAGCCGAAAAACTACAGACCCTAAGTGAACTATTCTTTAGCTGCACTCCCACGGATAAGTATGGCAAAACCTGCGATGGAATTGGCCTAGCTATGCTAGAAAAAGTCCTTAATAAAGAGAATGGAAAACTCCATATTAGCAATATTCTCCCCACTGGCTTAACGGTACAATTTACCCTCCCCAAAGCGTAAAAACAAGCCAAAAAGGAAACAAAAAAAAAGGCCCGCTAGCCATTGCTAGCGGGCCTTTGGTTTTACACGCTCTAGTTGGCCAATTTTACGGCCTGACTAACCGGGATTTTATTTCCATCTTTAAAGGCTACAATAAAAGACTTCAAGCCTTTTTGTTTTACCTCTGTATCGGCTTTTCGGGCATCATCAATGCTGCTATAGCCTCCCAAATAGAAATAAGTCAATCCATTCTGAGGGTTGAGCTGACGCTCAATCCGCCCAATCTGACTCAAATCGGGATAGTTGGCCGCAGAAGCATCTTTATAGGCACCTAGCTGCACTTTGAATTCTAAGGGACGCTCGGCAGGCAATAGCCCAGCCCCACGAGCAGTAGTCCCCTCTGGCAACTTATTATCGGCATAGCTGTTTCTAGCATCCTCTACAATAGGAGGCAAAAGCTCAGCATTGCCATTCTCTAAAGGACGCTCTTCTACCACAGGCTTAGTCTCGGCCTCAGCTACTTCTTTCTTCATAGGAAAGACAACTTGCATGTTGTTGGTCATGCGCTCGGCCGCCGTGCGATTACTCAATGCTTCGCTTCTCAAAAATGACTTATCCAAGCCTTTGATGTCTTTGACCTTAGCCAAAACCTCTTCGGCATGGGCCTTATCGGCAAAAACACCTAGACGATAGATTTTAGCTTCTCCATTTTTATAAGGCGCCGTAAGAATGTTGGCATATTGGCCCAACTCCTTTTGTAGCTCTTTGTCCAAAGATTTAAATACACCCACCTGGACCAAATAGCCTTTGTCGGGCATCAAGGATTGAGGCATTTCATTGGCTCGGCGAAACTGATTAGGCAAAACCTCTTCTTGCGTTCCTTCACGCCCCATGTACTGACCATCATTGTTCAAAAGCGCCAATCCATTGGTGGCCGAAGGCTGAATCGCCTTGCTGCCCAATAATGTCCGCTTTTGACCATCTCCAGTAAATACTTCCATGATGTCATTCTGATAACCCGCCGCAGAAAAACGAATTTCGTATTGAGACTGTGGCTCCAAAATCAAAGCATACTCTCCGTATTTAGAGGTTTGCTTTTTATACTCTACGCCCGTTTTCAAATGACGAACATAAACCCACACATTAGCCAAACGTCTTTTGCTCACCGCATCGGTCACTACACCAATATAGGAGTTGTCTGCACAAGGGATTTGCTTACCCGCATAGGAGTTGTTGTTGTTGCTCGCTCCATTATTACTGCCGCTGTTGCCTGCAGTATTGTTGTTTGTACCAGCATTATTACTCCCACTATTGTTTGTGCCAGCATTGTTCCCCTGCTGATTACCCCCCTCTTTGGGCGGATTCAAGACATAGTCATCAATCTTGTCTTGCCCCATATTACTGCCATTCCCTTCTTCTCCATTCACATTATCGGCAATTTCTTCTAGGGTGTTGAGTTGGTCCTCCTGCTCTTGCGTAAGGCCCGACTGCCCATCGGGGTTTTTCACCACATAGTCTTCTTCTTGCTTAGAAATTAAGGGCATTCCCTCTACACTTCCCTGCATATAAGCCGAATAAATGTCATAGTCTCCCTGGCCACCATCTCGGTTAGAGGCCATATAGCCCATGTTTTTCTCTGCCTCAAAGACAAAGTAAAGCTCATCCTGACTAGAATTGAGCGCAGGCCCCATGTTCCGCACATTTTTCCAACTTCCCCCCAAGTTCTCGGCCCGATAAACATCAAAACCACCAAATCCAGGCTTCCCATCAGAAGAAAAGTACAAAATGCCTTTGCTGTCCACAAAAGGAGATACCTCATCTCTTACACTATTAACATTGGGCCCCAAGTTCTGAGGAGTGGTCCAACGCCCATCCTTAAAATAACTCACGTAAAGGTCAAAGCCCCCATAACTGCCCGGCAAGCCTTTAGCCGCAAAGTATAAGGTATTCCCCCCATCCGCTAAAGCCGGAAAAGCCGACTGCTCAGCATAATAGGGATACTCTGTAGGATCCTCTGCCGGAATGCTCGCCAAGGGCGCATTATAATAGCCCATCTTAAAACTACTGCTTCCCCCTCCCAAACTCATCGGATGACGAACAGCTGCAGAAAAGTTGTTTACACTCACAAAGGTCTTCCCATTAACACTACTCACAGGAGATAACTTATAGCGATTGGTAAACTCCATGTTGCCAGCCGGAAAAACCGTCTTCGCATTCTTTAAGTCTCGGTTGTTCTGACGATCCGCCTGATACAAATAGTCCTCATTCGCATCCGAATAGCCGCCCATTCCCATCGGGTTAGCAACAATCCGCTTAGAGGCAAAATAAATCTGATCCCCAGCCAATACCGGATTAAAATCCGCCGCCGAAGAGTTTACCGCAGCCTCATTGCGCACATCAAATACCGGACGCTTGCCCTGATTCGCCAAGGCAAAATCACAAGAGGCTACATAGGCATCCAATAAGGGTAAGGCCGCATAGTTCCCCGCCATATCAGGATGCTTTTTGGCCTTCTCATGTACCTCCTTGGCCTTCTGATAACGACCATCCATCTGCAAAGCATAGGCGTACCAAAAATAGAGGTCAACCCCCGCATTCGGCGATTCTACCAAGCCCCCATAAAACTGAGCAGCCTTTTTCGGACGATTCGTCTGCAGATACAACTCTGCCATTTTCAATTGTAAATTCTTGTCTGTGGGGGTCTGGCTAAGGGCCTGCTCATAATAGAATAGGGCCGAGTCTACTTTCTCCTCATTATAGAGGGCCTGCGCACGCTCCAAGGCCGCCTCTTGGGCCGATAGAGAAATGCCAAAGCAAGTAGACAATGCCAACAATACGGTTCGCTTAAATGTCATGGCTATTGCGTTGTTAATAATAATAATGTAGGTCGTTTTGGCCAAAAGCTAGGCCAGTTTCAAATAGCTCAATAAGGATTTCTTACAAAACTTAGTTCCTCTGCTGTTTTTGGGGCTGCCCCTCGCTACGCTCGGGTCGGGCTGTTTCGCAGCTCGCTATTCGCTCGGCCCTGCAGCGGCAAAGCCGCTTTGGTCTGGCGCTTCGCGCCACTGCTGTCCATCCCTCAGCCAATTGGCGCCCTGCGGTCGCCAATTTCTACAGACAAAAAACGCCTTTCTTCCTCTTTTTTTAAGAAGTTTGCTGACAATTTTACTAAAAAAAGCTGGGAATGCCCATATTTGCGCCCAAGAGCAAGAGCCTATTTGTGCTTTTCTGCTCTATATAGAATAAATATAGTAGCCGCCAAAGGGCTCGCAAAAGCAAAAAGGTAGAGCTTATCTGCAAAAAAAATATAATGATTAGTTTAGAAAATATAAAAGTTTTAGACCTCTCTTCTGTCCTCGCCGGCCCCTCTGTCGGTATGTTCTTCGCCGAACTCGGCGCAGATGTCCTCAAAATAGAAACCCCTAAAGGCGATGTGACCAGAAGCTGGAAACTAGAACAAGAAGATCCCAAAAGTCTCCGTTCTGCCTATTTCGCTTCCGTCAATTGGGGCAAGGAAATCCTCCCCCTAGACCTTAAGGATGATGATGAACGACAGGTGGTCTACCACCTCGTCGAAGAAGCCGATATCGTCATTACTAACTTTAAAGCAGGAGATGCCGAAAAGTTAGGGGTCGACTATAATATTCTTTCCCAAATTAACCCTATGCTGATCTATGGGGCCATCAATGGCTTTGGCGAAAACGCCAAACGCCCCGCCTTCGATCTGGTCCTTCAAGCAGAAACGGGCTTTATGTATATGAATGGCCAAGCCGATGGCCCAGCCACAAAAATGCCCGTGGCCCTAATCGATGTTCTGGCCGCCCACCAACTCAAAGAAGGAATTTTATTGGCCCTCTGGCGCCGAGAAAGAGAACATAAGGGTGCCTATGTTAGTGTCTCGCTCTTCGATGCCGCTATTGCTGCCCTAGCCAATCAAGCGAGCAATTATCTGATGCTGGGCCATCTCCCCCAACGCATGGGCTCTCTCCACCCCAATATTGCCCCCTATGGCGAGCAGTTCAAAACTGCCGATGAGCAATTAGTGGTGACCGCTATTGGCAGCAACCGACAGTTTTTGGCCCTCTGCCAACTTATCGGAGAGGAACAATTGGCCAAGGATAAACGCTTTCTCGAAAATCAAGACCGCCTGCAAAACCGTAGCGCCCTAGCCCAACTCCTAGCCGAAGCCATTGGCAAATGGGAGAGCCAAGAGCTATTAGATGAGGCCGTCAAGACAAATGTCCCCCTCGGCCTTGTCCGAAATATGGCCCAAGTATTTGAACAAGAAGCCGCCCAAGCCCTTATCCTAGAAGAAGAACCCGACGGCCAAAGCACTAAAGCAGTGCGCACGGCTGTCTTTAAGATTAAAGATTGATGTTTAAGAAGTTTTGGTCCAAAAAAAAGAAGTCCCCAGAAACCACAGCCCCCAAAACTCCTCCCCCAGAGGAAGTTGCTCCAACACCAATAGAAGAGGAAATCCTTAGCCCCCCCAATCCCCAAGCCTTTGAGGAGGATTGCCAGCGACTAATTTCTCGCTACCTAGGCTTTCCCGCCCAAGGCCTAGAGCTCCACTGGCAAGGCGAAAAGGGCCTGCCCCAATCCTTCGCCCAAGCTTATCCCGCCGCCTTTAAAGATTGGCTGGCCGTAGATGCGCCCTGGGATAAACGCACGGTGGTCTATGCCCTCTTAGACCGTTTGCTGGGCGCCCAACTGGCCCCCTGGCAAAAGCTGCACCGCCTTATTGATGACCGCCTGGCCCAAACGGCCCTGAAGGAGCAAAACGAAAACCCCTCGGCCAACTTTTTGGCCCAGCAAGCTCGACTCTATTTTGTGCTGGACCAAAATGAAAAGGCCCTCCAACTACTCGAACAAGCCCTAAAACAAGAACCTCTGCTCAAAGCCGCTCAGCTCCAACAAGCCGAAATATGGCTCTGGCAAGGCCAAGCCCAAAAGGCCCAGCCCATTTATCAACGCTTTTTGCAAGAGCTGGCCCAAGGCCAAAAACAACTCCCCTTTGAACAGCTGTTTTCTTTGGCCCAAGGCGGACTGCAAGCCCCCGTTTATGCCATCTCCTTTTTGCAAAAAAGTAAGGACCTAAAACATTGGGAACAATATGCCGAGGAGTTTTATTGGAGCCCCCACTACAGAATGCAACATGCCCTCCAACTCATCCAAGCCGAACAGTTTGCCTATGGCCTCAGCAAATTATTGGCCCTGACCAAAGAAATGCCCTGGTTTAAACAGGCCGTACTTGCCGCCCACCAATTTATTATGCAGACCAAAGGCTATGAGGTCTTTGCCGATGATATGAGCCGCCTCTCTAAACTTATGCTGGATAATAATTGGTCCTACTAAACGGCTCTACAGGCCCGAAGGGCCGCAGGCCTAGCGATGTGCAGCAGTGGCCGTTAGGCCAGACCCAGCGGGCGCAGCCCGCGCAGGGCCGAGCGAACAGCGAGCTGCGAAACGTAGCGCCGACGACCGAAGGGAGGCGGAGGCCCCAAAACAACAGCAGCGAGCTGCGACAACAAGGACTTTAGTCCGTCTTCGACGACCGAAGGGAGTAAACGTAGCGCCCGCCAAAGGCGGGAGGCCCAAAAAAATCATCTCGCCCAAAAAAACAAAGGCCAGCCCCCATCAAGGAGCTGGCCTTTGCTATGCCCATTAGGCCGCTTTTTTCTTGGATTTGAGGTAGTAAACAATACCCCCAGCCAATAATAAAATGGTAATGATTAAGGCAATCCAGCTGTGGATGATGAGCGAGACAATAATGGTGACCGTGCTCAAAACCGCCGAAATGAGGAAGGAGGCAAAGCCCACCAAAGCACGGCTGATGCGGCCCGCAATAGGGACCAAATCGAGGAAGACCGAAACAGGGCCCGAAATCATGGCCAAGCCCATCCACATTAAGAAGAAACCTAGGCCCCGAAGGATCCAGCGAATGGTGTTGTGCTCCGTTTGTAGGTAGTCTACCGCCTGCTCCTTATCCCCTTTTAAGGCCCGATAAAATCCATTGACTTTATTGTTGCTGAAGGGAGCCAAGCTAGCACTGCTCGCATAGGCCGCAAAAAGCGTGAGCTGCGGACTGGGGCTGGGCAAAGCCTCATAACTAATGCGGAGGTCGCCCACCTTAGGCGCTTCTAGACTCCCTCGGCCCGAAAACAAATAGCGATCACTGGCCCAAACCACTCCGCTTTGGCCCTTTAGCATGCTCTGGCTTAAGCTTAACTCCTCTGAAGTTAGACTCAAGTCCTCCGGCTGCTCCAGCCGAAAACCCTCCATTTCTATCTCTTTGGCCCTTAGCTCCTCCCCACTAATACTCATGCTGGGGTTATGATAACCATCTACCTTAAAGTTAGAGGAATTTTCGGGAGAACTTGTCCAAACCTTGCGGTAGCTATAATCGGTGGTGGTGGTTTCTGAGCCCCCAATATTTTTCTTGGTCTTGCTATCCTTATCTTCCTTCCAAGCATACATTTCTACTGTTCTGTTGAGGTAGAGGTAGTTACCCGCCTTCAAATAGCTGTCGCCCAAACTAGCCGAAGCCGTCATTTTGCCGCTAAGGGCAATCAATTGGCCCTGCTCGGCCCTGCCGCCAGCCGTAATTTCCTGAGCCGTTTTGGCCACTTTGGCCAAATTGACCCGCCCTTCATTCCAAAATAATAGGAAAAAGGAGCCCAGGAAAAATAAGAAGCCAAATAAGACCCCCAAAAAGGAGTTGATGATGCGGCTAAACCAGCTTTTGTGTGTTACTTCTCGGTAAGACATAATTGCAATTTTATTAGGGTTATCAATTAGAGATAACCTTAAAATAGCTGCTTTATTTATAAAATACAAGCGGATGGCTTTATTTTGTTAGGCTTTTCTCTTTGAAAATGAAGCTGAGGACTTGCTCTACCCATCCCGAGGACTTACCCTAATCATCCCGAGGACTTACCCTAATCATCTCGAGGACTTACCCTAATCATCTTGAGGACTTACCCTAATCATCTTGAGGACTTACCCTAATCATCTTGAGGACTTACCCTAATCATCTTGAGGACTTACCCTAATCATCTCGAGGGGTTGCCATACCCCTCTTGAGGACTTGCCTTAGCCATCGAGGAGAGTTTTAGCTATTCCCTCTAGCTATTTTCCCTTATTAAAAATCTCTTGCTTTTCTGTACTTTAGTAGTAGATCAACAAAACAATCGATTATGCGAACTTTTTCCCTTCTATTGTTGGGCCTACTTCCTTTCTGCCTAAAGGCCCAAGACTGCTTAGGCAAACGTTATCAGGAGCGTATCTTCTCCTCTGTTCAATTTTTTCCAGAGGTGGTGTATAGCCAAGACGCCCCTTCTTTGTTGGGCTCTTCTTTTGGGGCCGAGACCACCTTTGACCAAGACTTGGTCATGGATATTTATATGCCGCCCCCTACAGATACCGTCCGCAATCGGCCTTTAGTGATTTTGGCCCATGGTGGTGGCTTTGTCAATATCTTTTTTATGGGCGGCACGGCCTTGGTGGGCACCAAAGACAATGAAGATGTACAAGCCCTGGCCGATACCCTGGCTCATTGGGGCTTTGTGGCGGCCAGTATTCAGTACCGAACGGGCTTCGATCCCGCCAATGGCAGTAGCGTCAAGCGAGCGGTTTGGCGAGGCAGCCAAGACATTAGTGCGGGCATCCGCTTCTTTAGAAAGAACGCCCAATGGTTTGGCATTGATCCCCAGAAAGTTTTTGTTGGGGGCAGTAGTGCGGGGGCTTTTGCCTGCTTGCATGCGGCCTTTGTAGAAGAAAGTGAGCGGATTGCAGAGAGCTATGAGCAAAACCTATTTACGGCCGATTTGGGCTCCTTGCACAGTCGGCCCGTTGTTGAATTGACTGGATTTAATCCCTTTATGGGGAGCAATGTAGCCGCACAGGATGTCGACTCTATTCCCCAGGCCATTGCGGCTTATTGGGGCGCCATTGCTGATTTAGATATGTTGAGCGGCAATAACCAGGCGCCAGTTATTTTCTTTCATGGCGACCAAGATGCGATTGTAGATGTAGATTGCGGTCGACCCTTTTCGTCTATTTTGCTTACGGCCCCAGTGGTTTGCGGGAGTCGGCCCATGGATTCGGTCCTAACGGCCCTAAATGTCCCTCATCAAACGCAGATTGAGGCGGGCGAAGGGCATGAATACTGGGGCGTAAACAATGGCGACTGGGGCAGCAATGGCCCGAACAGCTTTTGGTCCCCAATGATTGAGCAAACGGCCACCTTTTTCTATGAGCAGATGCGTCCTGCTCCCCCACAAATTCAGGGGCCAGTGGCAGCAGCTCCGCAGCAGTCCATAACTTATTCGGTGGCGCAACCTCAGGCGGGCTACCACTACTGCTGGTCGGTCCAAAATGGGCAGGTTATTAGCCAAAATGCCAATGGAAGCCAGGTAGAGATTGAGTTTGATGCGGGTCCTATTTCGGCCCAAATCTCCCTAACTGCCGAGGATGAGGCCCAGCTCATCAGTCTGCCTCGTCAGAAGGGCATCAACTTGCAGCTGGGGTTGGCTAATCGGGCAGAGGAGCCTTTACAATACCAGCTCTATCCTCAGCCCGCCCGACAATATCTACAAATAGAGGCCCCCAATCAGGAGGAGCAGCAGCTCGAGCTCTACGATGCTTTGGGCCGTTTGTTGCGCCAAGCGCAGTTTGTGGGGCAAACCCAATATTTTGTTGGGGACCTGCCTGCGGGACAATACTACCTTCGACTCAAGGGGGCCAAAACAGAGGCTCATTTTCCCATTCAGTTAATGGATTAGAAGAGGGATTTGGGGCCTCAGCTGCGGCCTGCGGCCTTGCTGCGCTACGCTTTGGGGCTCGCAGGTCTGCTCGGCCCTGCGGGCTCCACTTCGTTCCGCCCTTGGTCTGGCCTTCGGCCACCCCGCCGCATCGCTAGGCCGGCCCGCCCTGGGCCATATTTCTAACGCTTTATCCGTTAAAGAAGCTTTAGCTCATTTCAACCTTTATGATTTATGTCAAAATTAGCCTTATACATTTTTGGCCTAGGGCTCTGTTGTTCTTGGAGTTCACTGGGGGCGCAGTCCTTTATTCTGCAGCGGTTTTTTCAGCCTAGTTTACAGCTCAATGCCGACTATCAGTTGCCTTCTACAGAGCAGTTGGCCGAGCCGCATATTGCTCGTTTTTCGGCCCAATTGGTGGTCCCCATTAAGAGTAAATTGGGTTTGGGCCTTCGTTGGAATAAAATCTGGAAGGTTCGGAAGTGGCAGGACCTCATCAAGGTGGGGAAAGTCAATGCCTACCAAATATTCTGGACCTTCAAGCCGCAGTTCACGCAGCTCTATCCTCAGGCGGGCCTGGCCGACAGTCTGCGCTTTATGCAGCCCAATGGGCAGCAAGCCTTGGGGCTACAAACGGGTATTACGGGCATTCATTTGATTCCTAAATGGCGGCTACTCTTCTACTCGATCAATGTTGGGATGCAGCAAGACATCAGTCAATTGGACCGCAGTCGGCCTTATTTTCAGGGCGCTATTGGGGTAGTTAATTTTAAGCGTATATTTTACTATTGGTACTATGGCTTAGCGGTATCGGCTAGTGCGGACCAGGCTTTTCCGGTTTTGGCCCTCCCCTTTATTGGGACCGATTTGCGTTTGGGCAAAAAGACTTGGTGGAATATCACCTTGCCCTTGCAGACGAGATTTCAGTATAAATTTAGTCGGCAGACTAAGCTAGACCTCTTGGCGAGTTTGGGCAGTACGGGCATGGGGTATCCGCATCCTAGGAATGGGCAGCGCATCTATTTTCAGCAATTGCATTTGCGGACGGGCTTGGCCTTTCATCTAAAAAGTAGCAGTGGCTGGAAGTTCTACTTAGAGGGGGGCTATATGCCTTATCGGCAGTTGGATATATTGGGCCAAGACAATTTGGTTTTGCCCAAACTGGGGCCATCGCCTTATTTTGCTTGCTCCTTATATTATGGTTTGCGCCAGAAGAGTTTGTTAGGAGATAAATTGCAAGGCCTATTGAACTTTTAAAAACTCCACAGCTACTTAAAGTTCTTGCTAAAAAAGCGTATTTTTGCAGTTCGACCTATTGCGCTGCCATTTAGCGGGGCGATCCCATCTGGCTGAGGGATGGAAAAGGGGGCGGCGCAGCCGCAGACCGAGCTTTTGAGCGCAGCGAAAAAGCGAAGGGCCGAGCAGACCTGCGAGCCCTGACACAGCCCGACCCGCCCGCAGGGCGGGGCAGCCCCAAAAAAAGATAAAAACAGTAAGAACTATGAGTAATAAGAAAGAACTATTGGCCCGAGTAGATGAGGCCTTAAACAGTATTCGTCCGCACCTCAAGGCGGATGGAGGAGATATTGAGGTAGTTGACTTAACCGAAGACATGTGCCTAAAAGTCAAATGGTTGGGAAACTGTCAGTCTTGTTCTATGAGTGGGATGACCATGAAAGCGGGGATTGAATCGACGGTAAAATCGGTTATTCCTGAGATATTGACAGTAGAAGCGATTAACGGACAATAAACAAAGATAGAAACGCATGAAGATGTTAAAAAACTGGGCTCTTTTGGTCCTATTGCTAGTGAGTCTAGCGGCTTGTAAAGAATCGGCTCCTAAAGCGGAGCAGCAAGATGAATCTAAGGTAGAAGAATCGGCAGCGGCGCCTCAGGAGGAAGCAAAAGAAGTTGCTCCTGAAGTCAAGCTTAGTTTTCCGACTGGAGAATACGGCAGTTTAATCTTAGGATTTCAGGGCAATCAATTGACAGGATACTACGACATGCCTTTGGGTTCTGGCAATGGCTGCAGCTTCTTTTTGGAGGGGCAGTTAGCGGAAGCGGGCAAAGAAGTGGCGGTCAAGGCCTATTTTCCGGGCAGTGATGAGGTTGTAGAAGGCAGCTTGAAGCAAGAAGAGCAGGCTGTAACCTTAAAGCTGGCGGCTAATCCGGGTGGGCAGTGCGACCCTAGCTTATATGGTGAGGGAGAAAAGTTATTTTTGTCTCAGCCGGCGGGTTATCTGCGTGTAGGCGTATTGAGTCAGGACGCCAAGCTTTACGGCGATGCCAAAAAATCGGAAGCTAAGGGGCAGCTAGAGAAATTCTCTGTAGTTTTGGTTTTAGCGGAGGAGAACGGTTTATTGCAGATTGCGGAGATGAATCAAGCGGCCAAGGGCTGGATTTCTGCGGATGAGTTATTTCCTTTGCGCTAGCCAATGGGATGAACAGACAGGCTCTCAATAGGGACAGGCTCCTTATTGAGAGCTTTTTCTTTGAGGGCCAAGTGGATAAGCTGGCTTCCTTAAAAAAAAGGAGAACAAGCTTAGCTAGCCTATGAATAATTTATATCTTTAAAGGGGACCTAAAAGGTCCTTAGAACTATTTTTTTGCCTTGCAAACTTCAGAAAAAATGATCCGAATTTTAGCCAATGATGGCATACATCCCGACGGCCAACTTTTGTTGGAGGAGGCCAACTATGAGGTAGACACCAACAAGATTCCGCAGGAAGACTTAATGGAAAAGTTACAGGACTATGATGCGATCATTGTTCGATCGGCGACTAAAGTGCGCAAAGAGCTGATTGATGCTTGTCCTCGATTAAAGATGATTGCTCGTGCGGGAGTGGGATTAGACAACATTGATGTTGATTATGCTCGGGAGAAGGGCATCAAGGTCATCAATACGCCTAAAGCCTCTTCTTTGGCGGTAGCCGAATTGGTATTGGGGCAAATTTTCAGTTTGTCTCGTTATTTGTATCAGGCCAACCGCTCGATGCCAGAAACGGGCAACAGCGAGTTCAAGCAGCTCAAGAAGCGCTATGCTAAAGGCTTGCAAGTGAGTGGCCGTAAATTGGGTATCATTGGTTTTGGTCGAATTGGGCAAGAATTGGCTCGTTTGGCTATGGGAATAGGCATGGAAGTGCTTGCCACTGATTTGGAAGAGCGCAAGGTCAAGGTTTACATTCAGCCCCCTGCTGTAGAAAATGCAAGTTTGGCGGTAGAGCTACAGACTGTTCCTATGGAGCGTTTATTAGAAGAGAGTGATTTCATTTCTATTCATGTGCCTAGTGGGAAGGACCTCATTACGGCCAAAGAAATGGGACGGATGAAAAAAGGCGCTTGTATCATCAATACCTCTAGAGGGGGCGTAATTTCGGAAAAAGACCTTTTGGAAGCCCTAGACAGTGGTCAGTTGGCAGGTGCGGCCCTAGATGTATTTGACAATGAGCCGACGCCCTCTGCGGCTATTTTGCAGCACCCGCTTATTTCTGCAACCCCTCATATTGGGGCCTCTACCCTAGAAGCACAGCGCTATATTGGTTTAGAAATCGCTGATGCCTTTATTGACTTTTTTGGAGAATAGTTTTTTGGGGCTGTTCTAGGCAGCCCCTTCCCTTTTTAAGCATTAGACTGCAATGGATCGACTACACTTTATGAATAGCATTGGCCTTATCTATTGTAAACGCAGCTTAGATGAAGCGGCTACAATTATAGATTGGCATGGGCCAGAGAATGATTTGGAACAGGCTATAGGGTGTAGTTTTTGGGAGCTACTCTCTGTTCAAGACCGACTCTGGTACAAAGAGCAATTGCGGCAGGCCATTAAGCGGAACGAAAGCCGCCTAGAGCTTTATTTTCAGGCTACTGTAGCCCAAGAAAAGCAGTTATGGATGCAAGAACAGCTATTGATAAACAAGAAAGAAAGCTACATTCAGAGCATCCTTATTCCCTTAGACAAAAAGCCCAAGGGGGCCGAGCTCTTTGAGGGCAGTCGAGAGCTATTAATTCAGCACAACCACTATGAAGTACAAACCATCAACCCTCAATTTGAGGAAGTCATGGGTTGGAGCCAAGAAGAAGTAGTTGGGCAAGACCTTAGAGAGCTCTTAGTCTCTAAGCAACAAGCCGATTTGCTCAACTACCTTTGGCGGCGGTTGCAAAAAGAAGAGTCTGCCGAAGCCTTTGAGCTAGAGCTGCAAAAGAAAAATGGCGAATGGGGCTACTTCTGTCTAAAAGCCGAGGCCCAATACATCTATTTGCTAGATAAAAGCAAGGAAAAAAACTGTAGTCAGGTCTTAGAAGAAGTGCAGCAGCGGTACAACAGCTTTTCTGTAGCTACGGAAGAGGGCATTGTTATTCATGAAGAAGGGATGGTTTTGGAAATGAACAACCGAGCCAGAGAAATTTTGGGCCTTGATGAGGATGAGATTTCTGGCCTGCCCATTTCGGCCCTAGTGCATGAAGATGCCGTACCACAGATCTTGACCTTTTTGAGAGAGAACAAGCAAAATGCAGGCATAGAGCGGCAGGCAATTGTCAAAACTCGGCATAAGAAGTCGGGACAGCTCATGTATGTCTCTGTTCGGGGGAGTCAGATTAAACTGGACCAAAAGTCCTATCGCTACGTCATTATTCGAGACATTACCAAAGAACATTTGTCGGAACAAATGCTCAAGGCTAGCGAGCAGCGGTACAAACGCTTATCGGATGCGACCAAAGAGCTCATTTTGATTCATGAAGATGGCATTATCCGAGAGGTCAATCGGGCGTTTTGTGAGTTTACGGGCTTTAGTGAGTCCGAGCTAATTGGGGCCGAAACCTTTGACCTCATGGCTACCTTCAACTTCCAGAACAGGCAACTTAGCCGCAGAGAGGTCCGCCAATTCTATGAAAGTGATAAGGAAATTGCGGGCCGCTCCCTAATGACGAAAAAGGACGGCAGCGAATTTATAGTCGATTTTGAGGAGCGGATCATGTACAACAAAGAGCAAAAGCTCCGCTATGTGATTATCCGAGATATTACGCAGGCAGAAGAAGCCCAAAGTGCCCTAGAAGAAAGCCGAAACAAATATAAAAACCTAGCCGATGCTAGCTTTGAAGGGGTAATGATTTTAGAAAAAAGCGTCATTCGAGAGGTCAATCGCGCCTTTTGTAGCATGCTGGGCTATGAAGAAAAAGAAGTCATTGGAAAAAATATTCAGTTATTATTTAATGATGAGGAGCAACTGCTGCAGCTACAGCAGCAGGCCCAAGAACAGGCTATCTTTAGACAGGATGTGGTTCTTCAACACAAAAACAAGCAGCTGTTTCCCGCCCAGCTACATCATCGCAAACTAGATGATAGCGACCTTTGCTATTTGCTCATCCGAGATATGAGTGAAAGCTTAGAGAACCAGCGTTTATTACAAGAGAGCACCGAAAAATATAAGCGCTTATCCAATGCCAGCCGAGAGGCGGTTATTATTTATAAAGATGGGCAAATTCAGGAGATCAATCATGCGGCTTGCAGCCTCTTTGGCTGGAGCGAGCAAGAGCTGACGGGCCAAAACATTCGCAAAATTGCCCAATTGGGGGGCCGCAGCTTGCAAGCCGCCTTAGAGCAAAGCGATACCGTTAAGCTCGATCGTATTCCGCTTTACCGAAGTGATGGCAGCTCTTTTATGGCCGAGGTTTGGGAAAGTGGCACTCAGGGCGTTTTGCGGCCCGGGCTTCGCTACCTGATTATTCGAGATATTAGCGATCGGATTCGCTATGAACAACGCATTGAAGAACTCTACTACGATCTTTCAGAGAGTAATAAGCAATTGCGTTGTATTTTGGACCTCTCTCGTTTGGCCGCCCATGAGTTTGCCAACCTAGAAGAACTGATCGAAAAGGCCCTAAAGCTGATTCCTCCAAGCTGGCAGTTTCCAGCACTTTGCCAAGCTCAAATCCAATTGGGCAATAAGAAATGGCAAACCGATGGATTTCCAGAAGAAAGCATCTATCAACTTAGCGCCAGTATTCCGCTCAAAAATGGCGAAAAGGGCATTTTACGCCTCGCCTACAAAGAGAACCAGCTCAATAATCAGGGGGCCGATCCCTTTCTGAAAACGGAGCTGCAACTTATTGAGGCCGTAGCCGCCCAAATTGCCTTTTTGATTGAGAAAAAACAGAGTGAGGAAGAAACCGTAGCCGCTATTTTAGCCACCGAAGACCGAGAACGGGCCCGAATTGCCAAAGAGCTACACGATAGCCTCGGCCAACTCCTGATGGCCATTTCCCTCAATCTGGAAGGCCTAAAAAAAGACCGAGATAAACTGGCCGAACGCAATCAACAAAAGCTAGATAGAGCCCTGCAGTTTCTCCAAGATGCCATTACCGAGGGCCGAAATATTTCTCATAACCTCATGCCCAAAGCGATCAATGATTATGGCTATGTGCTAGCCGTGCAATCTATGCTCGAGGGCTACCAAAAATTAGAACACATAGAATTTATATTCTATGACAACTTAGACAATAAACGGCTTCCCCAAAAGGTAGAGTTGGCCCTCTTCCGCATTACGCAGGAAGCCATTACTAATATCCTAAAACATGCCCAAGCCCAGCAAGTGAGCATTCAGCTCATGCATTATCCCGATGTCATTATGCTTATTATTGAAGATGATGGCAAAGGCTTTGATGCCCAAGAAAAGCTAGGCAAACAGCAGTTTGGCCTCAATAGTATGCGCAACCGAAGCAATTCGATTTCGGGAACGCTCACCATTGAGAGCCGACCGCAGCAAGGCACTGTTATTATGGTTGAAATTCCCCTATAAAGCTTCACTATTATGCAAAAAATCAAAGTTTTCCTCGTAGACGACCACAAACTCATTCGCGACGGCATAAAAGCCCACCTAGAAGAGGCCCAAGATTTCGAAATCGTTGGCGAAGCGGCCGATGGCCAAGAGGCCATCAATAAACTAAAGGAAACCACAGCCGATGTGGTCCTGATGGATATCAATATGGATGGTATGGATGGCATTAGCTGCACGCAGATCCTCAGCCAAGAGCTGCCCGAGCTCAATGTTTTGGCCCTCAGTATGCTGGCCGAAAACCAACATATTAAAGAGATGATTAAGGCGGGAGCCAAGGGCTATTTGCTCAAAACCGCTACCGAACAAGAGATTAAGCAAGGCATCAGAGCGGTCTATCAGGGCCAAAATTTTTATAGCGCCGAGGTGACTCAAATTGTCATGAATAATTTGGGTGCCGCCAACCGAAAAAAACGCTCTCGCTTTGATCCCCTCGCCCCGCTCACTTCTAGAGAAAAAGAGGTTTTGGCCCTCATTATCAAGGAGTATTCTAATCAGGAAATTGCCGACGAGCTCTATATTTCTAAACGAACGGTAGATGCCCACAAGCGCAATTTACTCGAGAAAACAGGGGCCAAAAATGTGGCGGGCTTAGTGGTTTTTGCGCTCAATAATCAGATTTTGGATAATGAATAATGGCTAGGAGCAGTTTTTGCTTTGGGGCCCGCGGCCAGCTTTGCTGGCCGCCGCTATGCTGCGGGGCTCGCAGGTCTGCTCGGCCCTGCAGGCAGGCTACGCCTGCCTTTGGTCTGCGGCTTCGCCGCACCCGCTCCGCAGCGCTGGGCCGCTCATCTTTTGTTCTTGCTTTTGGCCCTTTTCTTCGGCCCTCTAATTTATGAGGGATGCCCTCATAGATAAAATATTGCGCAGCAATGCCGCTCTTAAAGGGCCGAAGGCCCACGGCAATAGCCAGATTTAAACGCACTCACTTTTATCGTTTGCAGCAATTTCCCGCTAGTCGGCCCTATTTTCATCAGCCATAGCGAAGGCTATGCCCTCAAAAAATAGCTGGCCTAGCAGAAAATTCATAGCAAACCATGGTCAAAGCAGCGCGATTAAATCTGGCTGAGGGATGGACAGCAGTGGCGCGAAGCGCCAGACCAAGGCGCTTTAGCGCCGCAGGGCCGAGCGAATAGCGAGCTGCGAAACAGCCCGACCCGAGCCAAAGGCGAGGGGCAGCCCCAAAAAAACAGCAGCATTTACCAAATCACTATACCAAAATGTTATCTTTCTTTTATCGCTACGGTCTTTTTTTAGGCCTTTTTTTCGCTAGTTTTAGCAGCCTTTTGGGCCAAAAAAGCTTTCCCACACTTCAGGAGCTGCAACTACAGCCCAAAGCCGAGGCATTTTTGCAAACGGCCATTGCTCAATTTGATGGGCAGCGCTATCGGCAGGCTATTGTGGCCTTGGAGCAGGCCATGCAAGCCAATGAGGAAGGGCAATTGAGCGATATTTTGTTTTATTATAAGGCCCTTTGTTATTTGGAATTGGAGGAATTTGAGGCCGCCAAAAACCAGCTAGATACGGCCATTAGCTTTGTTGATAATAAGGCGCATTACTACTATTATCGTGCGACGGCCCTCTTGCAATTGGGCCAAAATCAAGCGGCTTATTTGGAGCTGGATAAAAGTTTGAAATTGCAGGCCAACAACCCCAAGGCTTGGCTAAAAAAAGGACTATTATTGCAGCAAAAACAGGCTTATCGGCAGGCCCTAATGGCCTATGAACAGGCCCTGAGCTATCAGCCAAATTGGTCCGAAGCCCTCTATTATAAAGGAATATTACTTTTGCAATTGGGCATGGCCCAAAAGGGCTGCAGCTGCCTAGAAGAAGCCAAAAATTTGGGCCTAGACAAAGCCGCCCGCGCCCAATCTCAATATTGTCAGATTAAATCTAACTAATTATGCGCCTGCTCATTTTTGCGCTGCTGTTTACAGGCTTGGCTTGTAGCACAAAAAAACCCCTTGCCGAAAACAATCCAGAGCAAGGAGAAATGGAATATCTTCAGTATTTGGAGAATCAAAAAAAGGCCATTTTGGGCCAAAAAGCAGCCAATTTTCAACTGCAAGATTTGGCGGGAAAAAAGCTGCAACTCAGTGATTATGCGGGTAAAGTCGTTTTGTTGAGCTTCTCCTTCAAAAACTGTAAGCCCTGCCAGGTAGAAGTGCCCAGCCTCAACCAACTACAAGAAGATTTTGGGCCAGCAGGACTAGTCGTTTTGGGCCTTTCTAGAGATGGGCTAGAAGAAACAAAGGCCTTTGGCCAAGAATTTAAGAGCAAATACCCCTTGTTATTTGACGCCAAAGAAGTGGCCAAGAACTATAAAGTCTTGGCCTACCCTTCCAATATTCTCATCGATAAAAAAGGGAAGGTTATTGAATACTTTACAGGCAGCAGCAGCTTTGACGCTACCTACACCTATAGAGAACTCAAGCCCGCTATTCGGAAGGCTTTGGCCGAGTAGACTTAACGCTCCTCCAAGCTTTCTAGCCATTTTAAGGCCTTTTCTCTGCTTTGAAAAAGCTTAGTGGGATACTCTTGGCGGTTAATCGCCAAAAGAACGCTCCCCATCATCTTGCTAACTAAATTGCTGGCCAACAAAGCAATGCCCGAAGTATAAGGGTCATTGAGTTTGCTTTCTGCTGTTTTCCAAAAAGCATTGACCTCCTTATCAACATTTGTCAAGTTATCTAAGCGGACCAGCAAGCGAATAGAGCGCCCACTCTCTTTATGATATTTAGCTTGAACCTCTTCTGTTTTTTTAGCTTCGGCTAAAGTTAGTGGGCTCTTTTTTTCTAGGCCCACAGCAGGTCGAACCTCTAAAATGCCTGCGGGTAACAGCCAAAAATCTAATTGGCCACAACTATCTATTTTCTTTTCCATTTCCATCTAAATTAGAATTGGGGGTAATTTAACATTCCTCCAAGCTTTCTAGCCATTTTAAGGCCTTTTCTCTGCTTTGAAAAAGCTTAGTCGGATACTCCCTTGGATAAATTGCCAAAAACACTGTCCCCAACATTTTAGCCACTAAATTATTGGCAATCAAAGCTACCCCCAAAGTATAAGGGTCATTCTCTTTACCTTCAGGCATTTTCCAAAAGGCATTTGCTTCTTTAGTAAGATTGCTCATATTATCTATACGAACCATCAAACGGATAGACCGTCCACTTTCTTTATGATATTTTGCTTGAACCTTTTCTATTTTTTTAGCTTCGGCTAAAGTTAGTGGGCTCTTTTTTTCTAAGCCCACAGCAGGTCGAATATCTAAAATTCCTGCAGGCAAGAGCCAAAAATCTAATTGGCCGAAACTGTCTATTTTCTTTTCCATCTTAGTCCTCCAAACTGAGTAGCCAAGCAATGGCTTGCTCCTCTGTTTTAAATAGTTTTACTGGATACTTTTGTTGATAAAGCCCCAACAATATATTCCCAGTCATCCGACTAAATAAACTACTTGCTAAAAGCGCATAGCCCAAAACACATTCCGTTGCTTTTTGACTTTCAGCTGTTTTTCCATATTGTCGAGCTTCTGTACTCAATTTAGACATACTAGCCAAATCAGCAAGCATGCGTACTTTTTTGCTGGTCATTTCATAGACCTTTTGCTGAACAGCCAAAGAATGTTTTATCTCTTCTAAGCTTAACTCTTGAGTTTTAGCTAAGTTTTGAGTTGACTGTACTTTTAAAATCCCATTATCCAACAACCAATATTCTAATTGGCCGAAACTGTCTATTTTCTTTGCCATAGTTCTAACTAAAATCTGGATCAATTTTTCGTATTTAACTCTCCAAGCACGCTAAGGCCTTCTAAAAGATAGCAACCACTTCATTGCTTCTTCCCTATCACTAAAAATTCTTACAGGGTAATCACTTTTCACAATCCCCACAAGCATATTCCCCAACATTCGGCTAAAGGCATTGCTCACTAATAAGGCATTTGCTAATGTAAAATCATTTAATTTCCGCCCCTCTTCTGTCTTTAAAAAGTCCTTAGCAGACTTACTCAATTTAGACATACTCGACATTTCTGCAAGCAGAATAATTTTTTGTTGCTCTTCTTCAAGCAGACGTTGCTGAACTTCTACCCCATATGCAATTTCTTCCAAAGAAATCTCTTTGCTTTTATTCTTATCTCCAACTGTTCGTATTTCTAAAATACCATTATCCAACAGCCAATATTCTAATTGGCCAAATTCGTCTATTTTCTTTGCCATAATATTAGCTATAGTCTGGATCAATTTTTTCCCTTTGGCTCTCCAACCAATCTAAGGCCTTTTCTCGATTAGAAAAGGCTTTTATGGGGTAAGGAGGCTTATTCATACCTAACATAAAGTTGGCCACAATTCTAGAAATACCCAGGCCCACTAGTATCGCTGCCGAGCGGCCCATGGGTTTGGGGTCATGAGCAAAATAATCTCGGCCATCTTTGCTAAAGCCCTTAATTTTGCGAATATCAAAAAGAGCATAAATAGGCTGTTCTTGCGCCTTGGCCATTGCCCGAATTGTCGTTTTAAATTCGGCAGCTTCTACCGCAGAAATCTTAGTGGGGGCGACAACAATACTAAACAAACGACGGTCAGCTAAGTAGCTAACCTGCCCAGCAGTCAAGTCAACCTGTTCGTCTTTTGGGTTCATATTCTTTTGTTTATATACAACAAAACTAACTATTTTGTCGCAAAAAATGACCGCAGTATGCAACTTATACCAAAGCCTGCTCCAATTTTTTCCAACTACTTGCTTTCTATAGGAATTTTGGCCCTACTCTTGGGCCGTAGCTGGCAGGCCGCTTTTGCCGATTTACCTTGGCGAGCCTTTTTCTGGAATCAAACCATTTGGCAAGCTTTCCTTAGTGAGGAGGACTATCTCCTTTTTTTTCAAGAAGATTATATCAACTTTTTTAGTTGGGGAATGGCTATTTTTTGGAGCATTTGCGCCCTGCTCCTCCCCTTCTTTAAACAACGATTTTTAGCCTATACCGCCAGCCTGAGCTTGCTTTTTTTGGCCCTACTTTTTGCCCTGAGCAAAAACCTACAAGCTCCCCAATTTTGGGAGTATAGTCTGCAAGTTTGCTGGCCACTGCTCTTTGTGCTTACTGCTCGCCAAAAGTGGTTGTTATGGGCCACGGGCATCTGCTTTACGGCCCATGCCTGCTATGCCCTAGGGCTCTACCCTCCCCCTGTCGATTGGCTAAATTACTGCATGAGTTTTCTGCATCTCTCTGCCGCAGCAGCCAAGGATTTTCTATTTTTCATGGGCCTTTTAGATGTTTTGGCCGTAGCCTTACTCTTTTGGCCCAAAAGCCGAAATCTAGGCCTAATTTATTGCTTTTCTTGGGGACTAATCACCGCCCTTGCTCGCCCTCTAGCCAATAGCTACGCCTTTTTGGACCTAGGCGATTTCACCCTCTACTTTTCCGAGTTTTTGGTCCGTTTTCCCCACTTTTTAGGCCCACTTTATTTACTCCTTTTTGCTAGACGCTAGTTTTTTTTGTTTTGGGGCTGCCCCGGCCGTTGGCCGGGTCGGGCTGGGTATTCCCGTTGGTCATCGAACTGGCGCCCCTATAGGGGCTGGTTGTCGCAGCTCGCAAGTCTGCTCGGCCCTTCAGCCCTGCGGGCTTCGGTCTGGCCTTCGGCCACTGCTATCCATCCCTCAGCCAAAATGAGTTGAAACAGAAAGAGCGCAGCGGCCTGCAGGCCGCTGCGCTCCATCAAAAGGGCAGTATTCTTCGCCAAAATTCTTTTTTGGGGTCTATTTTTCGATACTCTTGCAGCTCGGCAATTTCTTTTTCTAGGGCCAATTTCACTTGATCGCGCAGGGCCAAAGGCCCTGCCTCTTCGCCCAGCTCGGCAAAGGGACGGCTATCTATAGGGCGACCAAACTTAAAGTAAAAACGCTGGGGCTTGGGCAAAAAACTAGGCCCCAATCCCTTAACCAAAGGCGGCAATAAGTCTTTGCGCAAGCGAAAACGCTCCATAATTTGGCCCAAAGGCGTTTGCAAAAGCTCCTCTCGGTCCAAAACAATATCATAGCATTCTTCTGCCCCCACCGTGGCCAAAGGCACAATGGGACAGCCAGCAGCTATCGCCAAACGGGCAAACCCCAAATGGTTGCGCCACAATAACTGATAGGCCTCGCCCTTTTGCTTGAAGGCCTCTCTGGCGCCACCAGGATAAACCAAAAGATACTGCTTTTGCCGCATTAGGGCTAGGGCATTTTCTGGCGTTCCCTCTACCTCGCCCAAACGAGCCAAAAAATCTCTGAGCAATGGGAGCTTAAAATGAGCATGATCCACCAAAATACGCAGAAAAATATCATGCTCCTGATAAAGATGTAAGGCCAATAAAGGCACATCCAATCCCCCCATCAAGCTGTGGTTACCCACAAATAATACTGGCCCATCTTTAGGAATATTGTAGGTAGATAAATAGACGGGCTCCGTCAACCAGTTCCAAGGCTGTAACAAACGCTCCATCCAGCGGATTTGTGCCTCATTAGGTGGGGGTAAATCGTAATTCATACGCTTTTTTGGATCTAAAGGGCGGCGAAGCCGCCCGGCCTAGCGATGTGGAGGGGGGGCCGAAGGCCAGACCGAGGCGGCTTTGCCGCCAAAGGGCCGAGCGAACAGCGAGCCCCGAAACGTAGCGCCGCAAGGCCGTTAGGCCGCAGCGGAGGCCCCTACTTCATAGAAGAAAAAGGCAACGCTTTTTGGCCCATTAAACTGGCTAGTTCTTGGTTGATAATCTGCGCCAACTCATCGGCTCGGTCCATAATCATATAATGATTGCCGCCCTTAATAAAATGACTGGCCTTGACCATATAAGCCGGAAAAATCTCGTCTCGGCTACCGTGAATATGCACATAATTATCGGGAATCAAATCATTTTGCCAATTGGCAGCCGCATATTGAGCCCAGGCAATATGCTGAGGGTCGGCCGAATCAATCATGGCTTTAATGTGCTCTCTGCCGTCAGAATTGGTCACGCCCATCATCCAAGTAACAGGTTTTACGGTAGAACGGAGCAACCAAGCCGGCAAACGAACCTTATCGAGCGGCAGCCGACGGGCCAGTTTAATTTGCCAGGGCATTTCGGCCGGATGTTTTACGGTAGAAATGAGAAACACCTTGGTAAAAGGACGCAATTTAGAGAGCTCAACAGAAATCATCCCGCCTAATGACATGCCGATAATCACCGCATCCTCTTCTTTTTGGGCCTCAATGGTTTTGTAGAGTCGCTGGGCGTATTCTTCCATAGACTCCTTGAGGTGCTGAGGGGGCAAATGCTCCAAATACTCAATATTTTGACTGAGTAATTTTGGGGCCAGATTTTCAAACATTCGATAATCATTGGCTAGGCCTGGAACGCAATATATTTTCATAAGTTAGCTAGTTTGGTGGGGCCTAGGGAATCGGGGGGATGTTAACTTAATGTAAACTCAAAGATGCAATTTAGTTCTTAAATATCAAAATTAGCCTTTTTGTTTGCACCAAGCCGCAAATTCGCTCGGACTAAAACAGTTGATACAGGCCGATTTTGGCAACAATCCTTTTCGGGCCATTTGCAAACCATAACGAATATGATCTAGGCCACTGAGTTGGTGTGCATCGGTGTTAATGGCCAATTTTACGCCTTTTTCTAAGGCATAGGGTATCCATTGATGATCCAAATCTAAGCGCAAGGGATTGGCATTGATTTCTATGGCTACATTATATTTTGCACAGGCTTCTATCAACAAAGCATGATCTACAGGATAAGCCGGACGAGAAAGTAGCAAGCGGCCCGTAGGATGGCCCAACATATGGGTGTAAGGGTTGGCAATGGCCTTGAGCAAACGCTCCATCGCCTTTTCTTTGCTCATTTTTAAATGGCTATGCACCGAGGCGATGATAAAATCAAAGCCCGCCAATATATCGGCCTCATAATCTAGACTGCCATCATATTTAATATCCGATTCGATGCCTTTATAGATATGAAAATCCGAAAAATTGGCATTTAGTTCATCAATTTCCTTCCATTGGGCCTTTACTCTTTCGGGCTTGAGGCCATTGGCATAAAAAGCAGATGGAGAGTGGTCCGTAATGCCCATATAAGCATAGCCTAGACTGCGAATATGCTCCGCCATTTCGCTCAAGCTATTGGCCCCATCGCTATAGGTAGAGTGCAGGTGCAACATCCCTTGGATGTCGCTTTGCTCAATCGCAGGCGGAATTTTTCCCGCCTTGGCCCGCCAATAAATTTTAGATACATCTCTTTGGCTAGGCCAGATAAAAGGTAGCTCTAGTTTTTCAAAAATGGCGGGTTCAGAAAGGCCTACACAAGCCTCCAAATCTTCTTGTTCTCTAAGAGTTCTAAAAAAATCAACCCCTCCTGTAGATTGTAAAAGCCCCAAGCCAAAGCGCTCTTTAGAGCAGGGATGAAAGCGCAGCAAAATATTACTTTCCTTAGAATGTGCCTGCCAATAAGAGGGCAAATTGGGTTCTTTAGGGGCCAAATCATCAAAAAGTTGGGCGGCGGCTAGCTGCGCCCCATCAAAGTCGGCAATAAGAAAATCTAATGCATCTACCACAGGCATTTCACGGCGAAAAGGCCCCGTCAAAGCTACATTTTCGGCCCCAAAAACCTCTTGGAGGTCCAACAATACATCTTCGGCCTCATCGGCTACTTCGGCCCAACGGTGTTGGTCCAAACTCCGAAAATAATACTGTAGTTGCGCAGCAATATTCTGCTGCGATTTCTCGCCAAACCCCTTCAGACTAAGCAGGCGATTTTCCTGGCAGGCATAGAGCAATTCGCCAGGTGTTTCTACTTGCAGTTCTTGCCAAAGTTGCAGTAATTTCTTCGTTCCCAAGCCCTTGATATTGATCAACTCAACAATGCCTTTGGGCGTTTTGGCCTTATACTCTTGCAGCAGACGCAGCTCGCCTTTTTCCTGCAATTCTATAATTTTATCCGCTATCGCATCGCCAATTCCCCTAATCTTTTTCAAATCGGCTTTTTCCATCTCGGCCAAGGGTTCATCTACCCTCCTCAGATTCTGATAGGCCGTTTTATAGGACTTTATTTTGTAAGGATTTTCCTGATGCAATTCCATCAAGGCCCCTAATAATTTAAACTGATCGGCTATGGCTTTATTGGTCATTTTTTCTGCTTTTGTTGAGGCCAAAATACAGTTTTTTTGTTCAAATGCCCATTTTGTTTATTTTTTGGGGCTGCCCCGCCCTGCGGGCGGGTCGGGCTGTCCGCAGCTCGCTGCTCGCTCGGCCCTGCAGGCTTTTTCGCTTCGCTACAAAAGCCTTTGGTCTGCCGCCTTCGGCGGCCCTGCTCCCATCCCTCAGCCGAGGCGCTGCGCGCCTTTGCGGCGGCTTCGCCGCCTACAGGACCTATTTGGGTTAGAACCAATTAAAAATCATGGGATTGCCGTAGCAACATTAAAAAAAATCGCTAAAAACATTAAATTTACTCAAAGTACAATTATGAACGCAAAAAAAATCGATGAATCTGGCCAATTTGAATTTTGGATAGAAGAACGCAACATACTCATTATTCGCTTGGTAGATAAAGATGGAGGAAAGGAAATTGGGCCCGAAGATGCCCGCCACTCCCTCATGGTCCAAGAGCGCTTATATAAAGAACAAGGCCAAAAGTTGTTAATCCTTGGCAACCTCGGCGAGCTCTCTAAGATCAATAAAGCCGCTAGAGAGTTTGCTAAAAGTAATGAGGGCCAAGCTATTAACCAATATACCCTAGCCTACGCTCTCATTGCCTCCAATAGATTGAACCGAATGATGGGCAATATGTTTGGTAGAATATTCAGACGTAGCTATCCCATCAAAATGTTTACCTCTGAAGAAAAAGCCATTAACTGGCTGCTAGAACAAAGAAATGACCAAGAAGCTAGTACTTAAATCTTTATTCTACAACTTATTTTGTGATCACCTATGACTCCCTAAATGCCAATTTTACACCTAAGCTGTGATAGCAACTAACAGCAGACCATTATGGCAAAAAAGATAGATCAATCCAAGCAGCTCTCTTTTTGGTTAATTGAGCATGATATCCTTGCTATACGCATCAGTGATGATGCAAGCAAAAATTACAGAAATTGACCTAGAAGAAGCTCGTTTCGCTCTCAACCTACAAAAGCAAGTTTTTGAGCAGCAAGGGAGAAAAATACTCGTCATTTCCAATCTGACGAGTATGTCTAAAATTTCTAAAGAGGCCCGCGATTTGGCCAAAAGCCCAGAAGGCCAAAAAGTAGATGACTATATTTTGGCCTACGCCTTAGTCGCCCCCAACTTTCTAGCCCGCATGATGGGCAGCATGATTATGGGCCTATTTAAGCAAGCCTACCCGATCAAAATCTTCCCTAATGAAGAAAAAGCAATAGAATGGCTATTAGCACAACGAAATGGCTAGCAGTAGAAGGGGGCTGTCGATGAATCGACAGCCCCCTTCTTTTTTATTTTTGGCTAAATAAAAAATCAAATCTAGAGTTTCGACAGAAACAAGAGCTTGAACCTACTTAAACATCTACAGCCGCATATCTTCAAAATAATGTTGAGGATGTTTATAGCGGTTGGTATTAACCTGCCAGATATAGGAAGCGCCCATTGCATGTGCCAACCAATCTATATACTCTTCTGCCTGTCCATAATCTACTAAGGGAAGCTCAGCCAAAATCTCTTTTTTTCTAGCATAAAGAACACTAAACTCTTCTTCAAAAGAATTCACAAGTTGTACAGCCTCTTCTAAAGCTTTTTCTTTGCTCAGCAATTTAGTTGACAAAACAGCAACTAAGTTGAAGACAGAGCCCTCTTCTGCTGGATAAGAGAATAAGTCATTTGACAAAGCTGCATGTATATTAACCAAATACTTTAACCTTTGAATCTTAGCATTGCTTAATAAAGAAGCTGACAAATAGCTATTATGCGTGTATTCATATAAGTCTAATGTTACATCCATCCCACTCGTCCAGCGTCGAGAGATAATATATTCTTGCAGATCATCTTGGCCCTTAGGACATAAGGCCTCTTTTAAGTGAAGGTATAGATTTTCACTAAAGCGATAAAAAAAGTCTGTTGTACTATGTCTTAATAATCGCTCACGAAACTGTAATAAACCTTGGGCAAAATTATTTACCTCAATAATTGGAGATTCCTTCCAGTCGGCAGTTTTCCAAAGCTGCAAAAATTGATTTAACTCAGGTTTATTTTTAAGGCCCGAATCAGCAAAGCAATCTTCTCCAAAGATATTATCAAAATAGTAGAGCGTATTAAAAAAGATGGTTACATCTAATAAGCGCTGATAACTGGCCTTAGGGTAAAGGTCAGGAATAAAATCATGATGAGAAGAATAAGCACTAGTTTTTATTCCTAATTTTTGAGCTAAATCAGCTGCGCCTATCAATAACTTTGCTCTTTGAGGAAATAAGGCATAAGCCTTTAAACTCATTTTTAGACTGTTAGAATAAAGAGGGGGGAAACTATACATAAGTTTACTCTTAATTATAGCATTTAAATTTATTATAGATCTGATTTGAAAGCTATTCTATCCTCCAAAACAGAAAGGTCAAACAGTGCTAAGCTATTGGTCTTTAGGGTTTGGGCCAATTCTTCTAATGAAATACCTTTGATATCGGCCATTTTTTGGGCCACATATAAGAGGTAGGCGCTTTCGTTGCGTTTGCCTCTTTTAGGAGTGGGGCTGAGATAGGGTGCATCTGTTTCTATAACAATTTTAGAAAGTGGCAGATGCGGAATAAGCTGGTCCAAACCCGCTTTTTTAAAGGTAAGCACCCCACCAAAGCCAAGGTAAAAGCCAAGCTCAATAATTTTTTGGGCCTGTTCTAAGGTTCCCGTAAAACAGTGAAAAACACCTCTTAAGGGCCCCTCTTTTTGCAGTTCTTCCACCAATTCAATCAAATCATCAATAGAATCTCTGGCATGGATAACTATGGGCAAATTGAGCTGCATGGCCCAACGCGACTGTCTGCGGAAGGCCTCTTTTTGTTCTTCTACAAACTCCATAGACCAATAATAATCCAATCCAATTTCGCCTACGGCCACAAAAGGACGCTTTTCTAGCCAGTTTTTTACCAAGGCCAACTCTTCCTCCATATTTTTACCAACCGAGCAAGGGTGTAGGCCCATCATCGCAAAACATTGCTGCGGATAAGCAGCTTCTAGCGCTAACATAGGCTCAATAGAACTGCTGTCTATATTGGGCAGGAAAATATGGCTGAGGCCAGCATCAAAGGCCCGCTGCATCATTTCGCTGCGGTCCTCTTCAAATTTATCGGAGTATAAGTGTGCATGGGTATCAATAAGCCCTAAATTTTGCATCTTTTGATTATTTTTCTTTGGTCCAACTGGGCTGATAATTTTTGTTGAGCAAAGGCAACAACAGATAACCCAAAAGGCCAAAACCTATGTTACAAAATAGGTTGATGGTAAAAAAACAAATGTTGGAAAAAGCAAAAGCATCGGCTCGGCCAACGCCATAAATAACGAGTCCAGCAGTAACGGCAATTTGATAAGTGCCCATTCCACCAGGAGAAGGAATAACGATGCCGAAGGCGCCAAAAACAAAGACCAATAGCCCCGCCATTAGCCCTAAATGGGCGGTGGGACCAAAGGCAAAAAAGCAGAGGTAAGTCATCAGAAAGTACATCAACCAGATGACTACCGAATGAAACATAAACCAAAAGAGTTTTTGGCGGCGGAGCGAAAAGACGGTTTTGATGCCCGCCCAAAAATTGAGGGCCATTCCCCAGACCTTTTGCGCTAAAGGAAGCTGCAATAGTTGTTTGCGAAAGATAAAGCCTAGAATAAGGACCAAAACGCCCGCCAAGGCGCCTCCCCCCAACAACCAAATTAACCAGCTGTTATCGCTAGCCTCGACTAAGGGCAGTTCTTCTGCACAGATGAGCTCTGCCTTGGTCTTGCCCATTAAGAAATTGTAGAGCTGTTCAAATTGGAGTAAAAAGGTCAGGCCAATAATAGAAAGAAGCATAACCACATCCATAATGCGATCGGTTACAATGGTCCCTAAAAGTTTATCCAAGGGCAGCTTTTCATATTGGGCCAAAGTAGCAGGTTTGGCCAACTCGCCTGCTCTAGGCAGAGCCAAATTGACCAAATAGCCGACCATAGTGGCCCAAAAGGCATTATACCATTTGATGTTGTAGCGCCCATCTTCTAGCTGCCCAATCAGGAGTTTCCAGCGCAAGGCTCGGCTAACATTACTCAGCATAAAGGCTAAGCAAACCAAAAACAACCAAAAGGGCGAGCTACTCCCAAAATCGACAATCAGCTTATCGAATAAGCTATTGTGTTCGCATTTGCCCTCGCAATCATAGTCTAGCTTAAAAGCACATTCGGCCTGATAGGCGGCTTCTTGATTGCTATAGACAAAGTATAAAATAGTAAGGCCCACGGCCAGAAATAGAATGAATTGGAGAAAGGTTTTGAGGGGGGAATTCTTCTTCGTTTCGGCCATAAAGCAGTACTAATTAAAGGGGGGTTAGGGTAGGCGGTTACCTTCTTTGGGCATAATGGTGGTAGGTTCAAAACTGGCTGACTCTTCAGGCGTCATGTAGGCGTAGGCAATAATAATCACCACATCGCCAGGTTGGACCAAACGGGCCGCTGCGCCATTCAGACAGATTACACCAGAATTAGCCTCGCCCTTAATAACGTAAGTTTCTAATCGAGCGCCATTATTATTATTGACAATTTGCACTCTTTCGCCCTCCAAGATGTTGGCGGCTTTCATTAGGCTTTCGTCAATCGTAATGCTCCCTACATAATTGAGGTTTGCTTCGGTCACCGTAGCACGGTGAATTTTAGATTTAAATCGCTGTATCAGCATAATCTTCAAGTCGTTGATTCTTCTTAAATTAAGCGCCTAGGCACTTTTGAGGGGGCAAAATTACGAAACTTTATCGGCAGGAATAAAGAAATTCTTCAATTTAAGCTGTTCTTCTGTTTTTTACGGCCCATTTTTTTGCGTCTAGCAGGCGGCAAAGCCGCCGCAAAGGAGCGCAGAGACGCGGCTGAGGGATGGGCAGCAGGGGCCGAAGGCCAGACCAAAGCCCGCAGGGCTGCAGGGCCGAGCGACCCGACCAACGGGAGCCGACGCAGCGAAGCAAGTAACAGCGAGCTGCGACAACCAGCCCCAAAGGGGCGCCAGTTCGATGACCAACGGGAATAAACAGCCCGACCCGAGCAAAGCGACAACCAGCCCCAAAGGGGCGCCAGTTCGACAACCGAAGGGCGTAGCGGCAGCCCCAAAAAACCATCTACTTTATTAGCTTAATATGCTCTTTTGCTTCTTTTTATTTTCCCAAAACCTTCATTCAAAAAAAATGTTCTGCCTCTAAATGCTTACATTTAAGGATAAGCTACGTTCTTAAAAGCGCAAGAACAAAGCTCCCCCTTTCGATTTCCTCATCTACATCCGAATCTTTTGTCTACAAATACCAGCTATAACATGGAACAAGACCGCCTAATACTGCGCCTCAAGAAAGGGGATAAGGCGGCAATGGAGCTTCTCTATGAGCGCTATTCTGGCATCTTATATGGAACAATTCTCAAAATTGTAAAATCCGAACCCCTTGCCCAAGACGTATTACAAGAGGTAATTGTCAAGGTTTGGCAAAACATTGACCGCTACGATGCCCAAAAGGGCCGTTTGCTCAGTTGGATGCTACGAATTGCTCGAAATCGCTCCATAGATGTCTATCGCTCCAATGCCTATAAACATCAATATCATAAGACCAATAGCCTAGAACAGGGCGTTGAAATTGGGAAAACGGAATTGAATGTGAATACAATTGGCCTGAAAGAAATTGTCAAACAACTGCCCGAAGATTATCGAAAGGTAATTGAGTTGGCGTATTTTGGCGGCTATACGCAGGTAGAAATTGCCGAAGAACTAAACATCCCGCTGGGCACCGTAAAAAGCAGAGTGCGCATTGGGCTTCGCGAATTGAGAAAACTAGTAAACTAAGCGCGTGGATATCCAAAAATATATAGCATCTGGCATTCTGGAAGAGTATGCACTGGGCCTCACTTCTGAAGAAGATAATCTAGAAATAGAGGGGCTTTTAGCAGAATATCCGCAGCTTCGCCAAGAGCTAAACAGCATAGAAGAGGGCCTAGAACTTTTGGCTGCGGCCGAAAGCACGCCCCCTCCTCCCGAACTTAAACAACAAATTTTAAATCAATTGCCGCCCAAAGGACCGCAGGCAGTCGATCAACAAGCAATGCCCACGCCTAAGGCAAATACCGCTAATCTCGCGCCCTCATCGCCCTTTCATTGGATGATGCAGTTGCCTTGGTTGCTCTCTTTGGGCCTGTCTATGGGCCTTGGACTGGCCAGCTGCATGTATTTTACACAGAAAGCAGAGAAAGAAAAGCTGCTAGGCCATTTGGAAGAGCAAAAAAATCAGCAAACAGGCTTAACAAAAGATGTTGATAGCCTAAATGCGCTGCTTTTGGCCTGCGAGGAAGAAAGAAATATCCTCAGTCAGCCCGCCCTAGAACGCCTAGAACTGCCTGGTACAGAGGGCCATCCCGATAAACGAGCTACGATTTTCTGGAACCCGCAGGCCCAACAAACTTATTTGCTGGCTGGCCAATTGCCTAAGCTTCCCGATAATCAATCCTATCAACTTTGGGCAATCGTCAAGGGCAAAGCCGTCGATTTGGGCGTTTTGCCCAATGAAGCCAAAAAAGGAAGCATTTTGCCCATGAAGTCTGTGCTTCAACCACAGGCTTTTGCCATCACTATTGAGCCCAAAGGCGGTAGCGCCTCGCCTACCCTAGAAGCTATGGTGACTATGGCGCCAGTAGGATAATACTCATTTTTTGGGGCCTCCCGCCTGCGGCGGGCGCTACGTTTCGCAGCTCGCAGCTCTGCTCGGCCCTGCGCCGCTTTCAGCGGCTGGGTCTGGCCCTTCGGGCCACTGCTGCACATCGCTAGGCCATGAAAAACAAAAAAGCCCCTGCAAAATTGCAGGGGCTTTTTTGCGCCCTAGAAGAGCGATTGCAAAGCGGGATTAGCCTGCCCATAACTCACAACTTTTACCTCTAGTGGACAATTGATAAACTTTGTTTTGGCCTCCTCAATAGCCGCTAAAACCCAAGGCAAGGGGTTTCCAAAAACCCCTGCCCCCAAAAGGGTCAGATACAGACGGGAATTTCCATGTTTTTGCCAATTTTCTAGGGCCAAATAAAAGCTCATCTCATAACTAGCCGATAAAATTAGTTGGGCCAAGGGCTGCCAATCTTCTTGGGCCAAAGCAGAGTAAGCAATAGGCAAGGCAGAAGCATAAATCTGACTTTGGCGCTTTTTTTCGCTGCTCAAAGTGACCTCCGCCCGCCACTGTACACCTACTCTCAATTTTCCTTTAAGCGCCTCCTTTTCGGCAGTAGATAATTGGGCCAGTTGCTCATTAACTTTGAGCAAGCTGGCCTTTTCCATAAACAAATAGCCATTTTGGTATTGATAATCTTCACAATTTAGGGCCGTCAAAAGATCGGCAATCATGTTTAGTTGTTGCCCTGCAGTTTGCCCCAATTGCTGTTCCATAGGGACAAAATAATTGCGGTAAACCGTTCCCGCCCCACAAGCAATAGCCGCAGCGGGTCCCTGCGTACGGTCATACTCATAAATGCCAATGCCATCTTCTGGCCGCAGACTAGGACGGGCCATTTCTAGTAAATTAAACTGAGACGCTACTTGAAATAGGCCATCGGCTTCCTCTTTTATATGCAATTGCTGTACATCTCCCACTAATTCAGACAACTTTAGTGGGCCAGGACTAGCGCAAGGCTGCGCCCGAGCTCTTAAATCGGCCAAGCTAGGGCATGCTAAACGGCCCCAAGCATAGCGTTTTCCATTTACTAAAGACTCCAAATACTCCCCATCTAGGCGAAAATTGGCCCTTGTTTTTGCAGGCTTTTGCTCGGCAAAGCCAAATAGTTGTTCAAACCACATATTTCTTTATTTTAGCTCCCTTAAGGTACAAAAAAAAGCCTCCTAAGCGGAGGCTAAAACCTATTGAGCAACTTAATAGTCCCAGTCAGAACGATTGTTAATCAATAATACAACTCTTATTTGCTCCTTATCTCGCTGAAAGATAAGCGCATTATATTTATCTAAAACACAGTTTTCTAAGCTAGAGAGCCTTGGCCTCAAAAAAAGCCTTAGAGCTTGCCCGTAGATCTACCGAATGGACTTGCTCTCCCTGCAGCAATTCTTTTTGACTTTTAACCAATAAATCAAGCTGTTCTGCCGTCAATTCTTTTGCCCAATCTTCTTTATTTTGCTCCTCTACGCTAGCCACTAGATTCAAGTTTTCTAATAAAAGACGTAGCAAATTTTCTTTTCCTTCTACTGCTTGCACAATAAACGCCATATTCTTAGTTTTAAATGAGTTCTTCTTAAAAGCTTTGGTCCTTAAAATAAGTTCAATAGTTTGCATTTTTATCAAAAAAAGCCTCCTAAGCGGAGGCTAGAGACGAACTTATAAGCTAGAGAGTTTGCGTTCTACTTTGAGTAGTTTACGCAGTTCGGGCAAATCGATATAAAAAGGGTCATGCTCCAAATGGTTATCTGAAATGAGTTTGAGCTGTTTGAGCTTACTCTTTTCATAAATTTTTTGCACTCTTTTTACGTGTACGGCATTTTGAAGGACCAAGGCATAGACCTCATTATCCTGAATGTATTCAAAGCTTTCGATTGGGCGGCAAATCACCATATCTCCAGCGGCAATAGTGGGGCTCATAGAGTTTCCACTAATATAAAAGGCAACATAATCTTGGCCAGTTAGGCCTGGGATAGAAAACCATTGGTTTTCCTCTCGCAAATCTACATCAATGGCTGAAGAGGCCAGGGCTTCGATGTTAGAGAATAGAATATTACCTCTTTGTCCCCCAATAAACTGGGCATTTCCCGTTAGGGAGCGTTCATGGGCCTTTTCAAAAATGGGCCCTTCTCCGAACAGTAAATAGGCCTCATTGAGGCCGTAAATTTGGGCAAACTTTTGCGCTTGTTCAAAGCTAATTTGCCGCTTATCCTGTAAAAATTGGTTGAGCAGACTGCCGTAACGTCGGTCGCCAAATAGCTGCTCGGCCAAAGCCGAAAAGCCCTTCTCCCGATGTCGCCGCACAATCTGCTCGTTCTGCTCCAAGAGGGCAAAGACCTCTTTAAAGCGCTGATGGAGCGCATCCCGCCCTTTTTCTTCCTGCATAGGCTGCTGATTTTTGGTAATTAAGAAATAAACCTACAGCCCTTTTTTACGCAAAAACAAACGATTTGTTTCAATTAAATAAAAAAAGCCCCCTAACGGAGGCTTTTAAAACAACTATTTGTTTTACAATTAGAACTTCAGGGCGGCACGGCCTAGATAATCGGCCTGTTCGCCTAATTCTTCCTCAATGCGGAGTAGTTGGTTATATTTAGCGACACGGTCTGAGCGAGAAGCCGAACCGGTTTTAATTTGGCCTGTGGCTAGGGCTACGGCCAAATCGGCAATCGTGGTATCTTCTGTTTCTCCAGAGCGGTGGCTAATTACGGCAGTATAGCCTTGGCGTTGAGCCATACGGATAGCATCTAGGGTTTCGGTAAGCGTACCAATTTGGTTTACCTTAATAAGGATTGAGTTGGCGCAACCTTCTACAATTCCTCTAGCTAGGCGTTCGGTATTGGTCACAAACAAATCGTCGCCCACCAATTGGACCATATGGCCTAGGCGCTCGGTCAGCAATTGCCAGCCCTCCCAATCATCTTCAAAGAGGCCATCTTCAATAGAGGCGATAGGATATTTTTCTACCCATTCGGCCCAGAAATCGACCATTTCTTCGGTGGTCAATTTTTGTCCAGTAGATTGGTGGAAGTGGTAAACGCCTTCTTCTTCAATATAAAACTCAGAAGCGGCGGCATCTAGGGCGATAAAGAAATCGCGGCCGGGCTCGTAGCCAGCGGCATAAATAGCCTCCAAGACCGTTTCGATAGCTTCTTCATTAGAGCCAAGGTTGGGGGCAAAGCCGCCCTCATCGCCTACATTAGTAGAATGGCCTTTGGCCTTAAGGACCTTTTTGAGTTGGTGGAAGACCTCGGTCCCCATGCGTAGGGCTTCGGCAAAGCTAGTTGCGCCAACGGGCATCACCATAAACTCTTGGATATCGATTGAGTTATCGGCATGAGAACCTCCATTGAGGATATTCATCATGGGAACGGGCATTTGGTCTGCGCCCAAACCACCGATATAGCGGTAAAGTGGCAAGCCAGATTCTTGAGCGCCAGCACGGGCCACGGCCAAAGAAACGCCTAAAATAGCATTGGCGCCTAGGCGGCTTTTGTTGGGCGTACCATCGAGGGCAATCAAGATTTCGTCAATGGCTTTTTGCTCAAAAACATTGAAGCCGAGGAGGGCTTCTGTAATTGGGCCTCTAATATTTTGGCAGGCCTGCTGCACGCCCTTGCCCATATAGCGGTCGGGATCTTGGTCGCGTAATTCAACGGCCTCATGCTTACCGGTAGAAGCACCAGAAGGGACCATTGCACGGCCGACAATGCCGTTGGTTGTAACCACCTCTACCTCTACAGTAGGGTTTCCTCTAGAATCGAGCAATTCGCGGGCGAAAATATCCTGAATAAGCATATATCTGTATTTTATAAATTGAATAAGTAGGGATTATTATCATGTTTGAGCAAGAAGCTGGTCCAAATGGCCTAGCGATGCGAAAGGGGGCGGCGAAGCCGCAGACCAAGGCCGTCAGGCCGCAGGGCCGAGCAGACCTGCGAGCCCTGAAGCGTAGCGCCGCAAGGCGAAGCCGCAGCGGAGGCCCCTAATCATCATCTTCTTCATTATCGTCCTCCTCTTTCTTCTTTTTAATTTGGAGGTATTCCCAGATGGCGTATTGGTTGCGATTGGGAGCCGAGCGGGCCACCAATTCGGCCAAAAAGCCCGTAAGAAAAAGCTGGCTCCCGAGGATGACCGAGAGAATGCCCAGATAAAAAATGGGGCGATCCGTCATGCCATATTCGGAATAAAGCAGCTTGACGATGCTGAGATAGGCTAAAATGAGGAAGCCGATAAAGAAGGAAAGCAGGCCCATGGTACCAAAAAAGTGCATGGGTTTTTTGCTAAATCGGCTGATAAAAATGATCGAAAGCAGGTCGAGGGGGCCGTTAATAAAGCGGTTCATGCCAAATTTGGTTACCCCATGTTTGCGGGGGTAATGGCGGACCACTTTTTCGCCAATTTTATCGAAGCCTGAAGCCTTGGCGATGACGGGAATATAGCGGTGCATTTCGCCATAAACCTCTACAGTTTTGACCACATCATTGCGGTAAGCTTTGAGGCCACAATTCATATCATTGAGGTGGATGCCGCTCATCAGGCGGGTCACCCCATTATAGATTTTGGTTGGAATTGTTTTGGAGAGCGGATCGTAGCGTTTTTTCTTCCAGCCAGAAACCAAATCAAAGCGATCTTCTACGATCATTTTGTAGAGTTCGGGCAGTTCGTCGGGAGAATCTTGCAGATCGGCGTCCATAGTGACCACCACCTCGCCTTGGGCATATTGGAAGCCCGTATTGAGGGCGGCGGATTTGCCATAATTTCGGCGGAAGCGCAGGCCGCGGATGCAGGCTTGTTCTTGGGCCAATTGTTGGATAACCGACCAGGAAGAATCGCTACTTCCATCATCGATAAAGATAATTTCGTAGCTCAGTTTATGTTCTTGCAGGACCGTACGAATCCAGGAGGCCAATTCGGCCAGAGACTCTTCCTCATTGAGGAGTGGGACCACAATAGAAATATCGTAAGGATATTGGACCTTCTTTGAAGATAGCATAAGCTTAAGTTTAGGGCTATTCTTTTTTAGACATCGACATATAGGCGATGGGGAGGCTAACGAGTAGGCCCCAGACGAGGCTATAAATTAGGTTGATCACGGCTTGGCCAGAAACGCTAAAGAAATAGGCAGTACCTTCCATATGTTTCTCCAAGCCTTTTTGGACAATGAGGCTATCTTGGGCCGTTAGCGCCCTGCTCGTTTCCTCCTCCTCTAATTCGGCATTGGTCTTTTTGTATTGGGTTTGGTACATCTGTACTTCTCGGTTTCTTTGGTAAAAGGCCTCATACTCTTTGAGATAATCGGGCGCAATTTGGCCATAAAACAAAAAAGCAGAAATCAGCATCCAAAGGCCCAAAACGGAGGACGCCATTAGGCCTGCTGAATAGGCTTTAAGGAAAGAGAGGCCATTGGGGTAACGCAGGCGCAGGGCCATAATGGTCCAGATAATTGCGGTAATCACGGCAATTCTATAGACCCAATTAATCCAGTCGCCTAGGCCCATACCCGCCCAATGCATGAGGGTAATTCCAACAAAATAGCCTAGTCCAGTTAGGGAACCCAAATAGGCCGCTTGTTTAGCAATTTGGCCCCAGCTCAATACATTTTTGGTCATAGTTATAGCATTTAATAATCAGGGCGATCGCGGCGCATCAGAAAGGCCGTAATAGCCGAGAGAACAAAGCCCAGAATGACTTCTAGCATAATGCCCAAATCAAAAAGCCTTGGTCCAAAATACTCTTTTTTATAGGCTTCTAGTCGCCCATTAAAAATTTCTTGAGGTTCTTCGGCGGGTTTGTGCTCAATAAAAATTTCTATTGCCTTTTGCTTAGAGAGCTCCAGCAAATCGGGGTCTATGTACACAAAAAGAAGGTAAATAAAAATTGTCTTGATCACATAGGCATAGACAAAGGTCTGAAAAGCGGGTCGTAGGGCCTCATAAAAGCCAATAAATTGGTCTTCTTTGGCCGAGCGTTCCTGCGCCACCGCAATAAAGCAAGCGGCCCAGATGATGAGCCAACTTAGCTTTTCATAACCCTCCAACAAATAATTTTTGTCGGTTACATACAAAACGGCTAAGGCTGCAGAGGAAATAAACCCTCCTAGCAAACCGTATAGCTGTGATTTTTTCATACTACTCCTCTATACTAATATTCATAATTTGCCACAATTTATCCTTGAGTTCTTGCAGGCCTTTTTGGGCCACAGAAGAAATAAAGAGGGTCTCCAAATCTTTGGGCAATTCGGCCCTGATCCATTCTTTGAGCTCTTCATCGAGCAAATCTGACTTAGAAATGGCCAAAAGACGAGGCTTATCGAGTAGTTCTGGATTATAACTCTTCAACTCATTGAGCAAAATCCGGTACTCCTCCTTAATATCTTCGGCATCGCCCGGAATCATAAACAAGAGCACCGCATTGCGCTCAATATGGCGCAAGAATCGGTGACCAATGCCCTTTCCTTTATGCGCATCCTCAATAATTCCAGGAATATCGGCCATGACAAAAGAGCGGTTGTCTCGATAAGAGACCACCCCAAGGTTGGGCACCAAAGTAGTAAATGGATAGTTGGCAATTTTGGGTTTGGCCGCAGAAAGCACCGATAAAAGGGTAGATTTTCCAGCATTCGGGAAGCCCACCAGGCCTACATCGGCCAAGACTTTCAGCTCCAAAATTTTCCAGGCTTCCTTACCTTCTCCAGCTGGAGAGGCATATTGGGGCGTTTGGTTGGTGGCCGAGCGGTAGTGCCAGTTGCCTTTTCCGCCATGTCCACCAGCCAACAAAATATAGGTCTGCCCATCTTCTGTAATTTCGGCCTCAATTTCGCCTGTTTCCACATCTTTGGCAATGGTCCCCAAAGGCACCTCCAAAATAATATCTTCTCCATTGGCGCCAGAAGAGCGGCTACCGCTACCGGGCTGCCCTGCCGAAGCAATCACATGCTTCATATATTTGAGCGGCAACAAGGTCCAAAGTTGCTTGTTTCCCTTCAAAATAATATGGCCACCACGGCCACCATCGCCCCCATCGGGTCCCCCTTTAGAGGTCAATTTATCGCGATAAAAGTGTACAGAACCATTGCCCCCAGCACCTGAGCGGCAATGCATTTTCACATGATCTATAAAGTTTGGACTATCTGCCATTGTTCTTTTTTAATTTTCTTTTTTTTGGGGCCTCCGCTGCGGCTTCGCCTTGCGGCGCTACGTTTCGGGGCTCGCTGCTCGCTCGGCCCTGCGGCCTGACGGCCTTGGTCTGCGGCTGCGCCGCCCCCCTACACATCGCTAGGCCAAAAGGGCCTGGCTCTTTTCTTGCTGCAAAACTACTAAAAAGCCCTTACTTTTTTTAGCATAAAGCCATTGGGCCAAAAAGGAAAGCGCCTGAGCAGTTTAGCTCAGGCGCTTTCAGCTTATATGTAGTACTTCATTTGCTTATTCTCCAAATTCAGAGAAGGCATAAGTTTGACATTCCTTTTTAAGGGGGCCAGCCAACCAGTTCGGGTCTACAATAAACTCATAGATAGCCGTTTCTACACCATCGGCATTATCAGCAGGGCCATGAATTAGTTGGGCGCCAAAGACCACACCATAGGCATCATCTCCAAAGCTACCAAAGTCAAAGGGCTCATTGCTTGGCAAGGCTGTTTTTTCTGACTCCTTGAGTTTTTCAAAGTAAGTAACCAAAGGGCCAGTGAGTTCATAGTCGCCAATTTTGCCTTCTGCAGCAGAGGCATCTAGCAATGCTCGAACAGCAAAGGGATAGAGGTCGCCATAGCGGCCTGTATCATCAGCGGTAAATAATGGGTCTTCCCCATTTCCTTCCACTTCAAACTGGATGCGCAAAGCCTCTTTGGGCTGAACGCGATCGGGGCGAGCGCCGCCCATAATGTTGGTCAGATACCAATAGCCTGAGGCATTTTCAGTAGCTTCTGCAGGCAGGGCCTGAAAGCCCTTTTCCTGGATAGTTTTCCAGTGGTCATCGGCCAGTAATTGCATTAAACGTTCAAACTCGTCTTGGTCTGAGCGTTTGGCAAAGGTCTGAATATTTTGGACCAGCAATTCAAAGTCTTCTGTGTCGAAGGCATCGCGCACATATTTTTCCACCATTTCGTAGACAACATTGTCTTCTGCGGTTTCAAATAGTCTGAGGACAGCGGCATTGGCGTCAATAAAATGTGAGGGGCCAGGCATTTCTATCCGGTCTTCTGCCAAGAGGGACAGGCGGTAGTACATAAGTTTAAAAATCTTAAGGTATGGGTGTTAAATGATACTTCTTAATGAGGTGAAGCGAAGAACTGTTTGCTAAAGTACTCATAAAATGAGTGAATGGGAACAGCAGGCAGTACCACTTCCGTCCCAAAAAAGTAAAACAGACAAGCCCGCAGTTTGTTGCTGGGGCTTGTCTGTTAGTTCAAAGTTCTAAAACTTTGCGCTAAACCGTTTACTAAAAAACAAAAAACTTTGGATTTTACACCAAAACAGCATCAATTTTAGTGCAAAGGCGCTCAAAAATTTCTTCAATGCTGCCCATACCGGCTACTTTTTGGGTTTTTTCTTGGCCCGCATAATAGTCGGCAACAGGAGTAGTTTGTGCTTTGTAGGTCGCAATTCTGTTTTGGATAATGCTTTCGTCTTGGTCATCGCTACGGCCAGATTCTTTGCCACGGGCAAGTAGGCGCTTCACGATTTCTGCTTCCTCCACTTCTAAGGAAAGCAATTGACTTACTGCTGTACCTTTTTGAGTTAACAACTCATCTAGGGCCTCGGCTTGCGCTACTGTGCGAGGAAAGCCATCAAAGATAACGCCTTTGGCCTCGGGATGCTCGCCCATTTTTTTGGCCAACATGTTAATGGTCACTTGGTCCGGAACCAAGGCGCCTTTATCAATATAAGACTTGGCTTCTAGCCCTAGGGGCGTTTCATTTTTAATTTCTGAGCGAAAGAGGTCTCCCGTAGAAATGTGCAAAAGACCATAGCGTTCTACCAATTTTGCAGCTTGGGTGCCTTTTCCGCTACCGGGAGGGCCAAATAAAATGAGATTTAGCATAATATTTTTGCGTAAAATATAGGTAAAGATGTTTTTCTCCCCAAAGATAAGGCTTTCCAGCTAATTAACCCCCTAAAAGTATAAGTTGTTCTATATAAGGCCCTAAGCAGCTGCCCTTTAGCTATATATAAAAATATATATCTACAAAACTGCGGTTTAACAAAAAAATATTCTTTGATTTTTAGGCTTTAAGCTTTGCTAAAAAAGCAATAATTTGAGCCCAAGCTCTATTTTGCGCTTTTAAGGCCTAGTTTCTGGCCCGGCGCCATTTGGCCTAGCGATGTGTAGCAGTGGCCGAAGGCCAGACCGAAGCCCGAAGGGCTGAAGGGCCGAGCAGGCTTGCGAGCTGCGGAAGGTAGCGCCTGCCGCAGGCAGGAGGCCCCAAAACAGCAGCAAGCTGCGCAAGGACAACAAGAACTTTAGTTCGTCTTCGACGACCAAAGGGAGTAACGCCCCCAAACCTTATTATTTCAAACCAGCTACTATATAACAACTATGGGCAAAGAAGTCATTTTAATTACTGGAGCCAATGGCCAAATTGGAAGTGTACTGGCCGAAGAACTACGCCAAATTTATGGCATAGCCAACGTCATTTGCTCCGATTTACAGGCTCCTCGACAAACGATTATTGGGCATTTTGAACAACTCAATGTGCTAGATGCCAAACGCATGGGCGAAATTGTTCAGAAGTACAAGGTGAGCCAAATTTACCATCTAGCCGCCCTGCTTTCTGCTAAGGGAGAAGAAAACCCGATGCTGACCTGGAATGTGAATATGCAGGGCTTTCTCAATGTGCTGCAGCTGGCCCAAAATACAGGGATTCGCAAAATTTTTCACCCCAGCTCTATTGCGGTTTTTGGCGGACGCACGCCCAAGCAAAATACCCCGCAGTTCCCCCCCCTTGAACCTTCTACTATGTATGGCATTACTAAGAAGGTGGGCGAAGATTTGGCCAATTACTATTTTGATAAGTTCCAAATCGATGTGCGAGGGATTCGCTACCCCGGCCTGATTAGCTATCAATCTATGCCTGGCGGAGGAACCACCGATTATGCCGTGGATATTTTCCATAAAGCCGTTAATGGCGAACATTTCGACTGCTTTTTGCGGGCCGATAGCAAACTGCCTATGATGTATATGCCCGACGCTATTCGGGCCACTTTGGAACTAATGGAGGCCCCCTTGGACCAACTGTCTATCCATTATGCCTATAACTTACAGGCCATGAGCTTTACCCCCGCCGAAATTGCCGCCGAAATTCAATTGCATATTCCCGATTTTAGTATTAGCTATACGCCCGATTTTCGTCAGGCCATTGCCGATTCTTGGATCGAGAATATTGATGATAGCCTAGCCCGAAAAGATTGGGGCTGGCAAGAAGAATATGACCTAAGCAGCATGACCAAAGATATGATTGAACAGCTGCAAAAGCGCAAGAAACCGAATTATAACGAGACTCAATTCCTCTAAATTTATGTACGATAATGTAAAAGCTGGCTTTGAAGCCGAAATTCAAGACATTAAAGATGCTGGCCTTTGGAAAAGCGAGCGGATTATTGATAGTGTGCAAGCTGCCCAAATTCATACCCAAGAAGCTGGCGATGTGCTCAACTTCTGCGCCAATAACTACCTTGGCCTTTCCTCGCATCCCGCACTCATTCAGGCGGCTAAAGATGCTATCGACCAACGTGGTTATGGCCTTTCTTCGGTCCGTTTTATTTGTGGCACCCAAGATATTCACCGCGAATTGGAGCAAAAAATTGCCGAATTTCTAGGTACTGAAGATAGTATCCTCTATGCAGCCGCTTTTGATGCCAATGGGGGCGTTTTTGAACCCCTTTTGGGCAAGGAAGACGCCATTATTTCCGATCAACTCAACCATGCCTCTATTATTGACGGCATTCGCCTTTGTAAGGCCCAGCGCTTCCGCTACCTGCACAATAATATGGAGGAGCTAGAAAAGCAGTTGCAGGCCGCCGCCAATTGCCGCCGCAAACTGATCGTTACCGATGGCTCTTTCTCTATGGATGGCACCATTGCCCAACTAGACAAAATTTGCGATCTAGCCGATAAATACGGCGCTATGGTCATGATTGACGAATGCCATTCTACAGGGTTTTTGGGCAAAACTGGCCGTGGAACCCATGAGTACTGCAATGTTATGGGCCGTATAGACATCATTACGGGCACTTTGGGCAAGGCCCTAGGTGGCGCTTCTGGTGGATTTACCGCCGCTCGCAAAGAAATTGTGGACCTGCTGCGCCAGCGCTCTCGCCCCTACCTCTTTTCTAATACGGTGGCCCCTTCTATCGTTGGCGCTTCTATTAAGGCCCTCGATTTATTGATGGAATCTACGGAATTGAGAGACCGCCTAGAGGAAAACACCCGCTTTTTCCGTGAGGAAATGACCAAGGCTGGCTTCGATATCATTCCTGGCGACCACCCTATCGTCCCTATTATGCTTTATGATGCCGTTTTGGCCCAAAAAATGGCCAGCCAACTTCTAGAAGAAGGCATTTATGTGATCGGGTTTTTCTATCCTGTGGTGCCCAAAGGCAAGGCCCGCATTCGGGTGCAGTTGTCGGCGGGGCACAGCCAAGAGCAACTAGAAAAAGCCATTGCTGCCTTTACTAAAGTGGGCAAAGCCTTAGAGGTCATCTAATGGCAATTGGCTATAAGGAGAAAGGTCCAGAACTGCTGTTTTGGACCTTTTTCTTTTGGGGCCTGCCGCCTTCGGCGGCCGGGCTGTGCACTGGCTCGCTGTTCGCTCGGCCCATCGCTTTTTCGCTTCGCTCAAAAGCTCGGTCTGGCCTACGGCCAGCAGTTACCATCCCTAGGCCTGCGGGCCTTCGGCCCTGCAAAACCTAAATATTTGGTCCAATTGCGAAGGGCGCGCAGCGCCTCGGCTGAGGGATGGATAGCAGGGCCGCCGAAGGCGGCAGACCCAAGGCCTTTTTTGCGAAGCGAAAAGGCCTGCAGGGCCGAGCAGAGCTGCGAGCTGCGGCACAGCCCGACCCGCAGGCCCAGCGGGCCGAAGGGGCAGCCCCAAAACCTTCATTTTGTGCACCTACTGCATTTTTTTAGCTGCAGGGCGGCTAGGCTTAGACAATTCTGCTTGGGAGTTGGAGCAGCCAGTGCACAGCCTGCTCTTCTTGGCCAAACAATTTTACATTATGATTATTTGTGCTCACACTCATGACAAAATTGCCAATCATTCGAGAAAGGAAATTGGGGGTGACCAAAGCTGTGCCCAAGATATAAGGCGCATAAGTTTTCATTTGTTCACTTTTGAGAAAATCTCTTTCCGCCTTACCCATTTTTTGGCTACCGCTAAAGTCCGTGAGCATGCGCAACGCTTGTTTTCTTTCTATAGCGAGTTGCTTGATAAACTCAAAGTTAGCGATCATCAGATCAAGCTGTATGGCTTGAGGGTCGGTGGTTACGGTATGTATAACACCGTCTTTTCGGAGGTAATAAATGGTTGGGCCAACTTGGCCAAGTTCCTTCAAGTTCATAACTGCCTTATAATTGGTCTAGCCATTTAACGGCCTTGGGGACCGCCATAAATATTTTGATAGGGTATTTATTGGGCCCTTTTTTACTAATACCGACCATAAAGTTGCCAATAAGAGTGGATAATCGGCTATTGGTGAGTAGGGCCACGGCCTCTATATATTGCCCGTAATTATCATTGAGGTAACTACTTTTGATAAGGGCCTTGGCTTCTTTATCCAGCTTATTTGCCTGCGTAAAATTGATGAGGAGTTTGACGGGTTCCTTCTTTTCAGAAGCAATCTTTTTAATAAACTCAAAATTGGCGATAAACACCTCTTTAGTCACCACTGTGGGCTCAAAACTTTCGGTATAAATGATGCCATCGGGGCGTTGGAAGTAGTGCGTGGGGCCAGCTACTCCTATTTTTTCAGTTTGCATATTGTTGAGATTGGGGAAATACTTAGGGGAGACTTATTTTATTACTCTATAACGCTTTTAACCAGTCTAGAGCTGCAACTTCATTAGTAAAAACTTTTATTGGACGAGCCTGCTTTCTCAATCCAATAATAAAATTCCCTAACATCTTAGATAACTGATTAGGGGTCAACAAAGCTGAGCCTACAACATATTGATCATAAGACTTAGCCTCTTCGCTTCGCATATACTCTCGAGCACAACGGTTTAGACGTTGCATTTTAGAAGACTCTGCAAACACCTTAAGCGGACGACCTAAATCAAGCGATATTTTTTGCACCAATTCAAAGTTTTCTTGCATTACCTCCTTAGTTAAAGGCATACTATTCACAGTCTTAATATAAATAATGCCGTCAACACTCAAAAAAAACACACTGTTTTGAGTTTCTCCTAGTTTTTGCAGCTCATCCATAACTTCAGTTGATATTTATTAGGCTTTAAAGTTAATGTTTTTCAGGCAAGCCAAAAAGTTTTGTGACCTAAATTACAAAACGCAAACTGTCGCTAAAACCGTTTGCGTTTTGGGCTACTCTTCTAAAGAAAAAGCCGTTTTCTCAGATCCCAAGTTGTATAGCTAAAAAAACAGCTATAAAACAGCCTCTTGTCTCAAAATTGGCAAGATGGCCTGATAAGGCAACTCAAATTCTATCGTTCCCATAGAATAGGGCGCAATGTCATAAGGATTAAAACAAAAAGCAATGCCCGTTTTCCCCAAAGCAAAGTTCCTGGGCAATAAAAAACGCCCCGAAGGAAACTCATAAGCGGTCTCTCCCATCGGTTTGTCTGCCGGAATCTCCCGAGCCATCCGAAAATATCGCTCGGCTGTCTGCAATAGTTCTTGCTGATAGCCCTCTACAAAGATGTCTTCTAAGGCCAGCAATTTGGCCGTTTTCAAGTCAAAGTTGAAGTAACGGGTGTAGCTGTTCGGATGAGCGCCCCCTGTAAAGTTGGCCTCATGCAATTGCAAAGATAAAATCCGATTGCTGTTCAAAACAACCTTGATCTCTACCTCACAGGTCCAACGATTGGGCAAAACTAACTGCTTTTTCATCTCCTCCTTGGCCATCTCATACTCCCGGATAAAAGCATCCAATCGCTGCTGCAAATTATCATAAGCAATCTCCCCCGCATCATTGAGCAACATGATTTCATAAATCACCGCATTGATGCTGTCTTTCACTTCCGCAGCCTTAAAATCCGTAATCTTCGGATAACTCAAACGAATCTGCGTCACCTGCGCCTCCTCCCCAAAGGGCTCTACCTCCCTGGCCAAAATCACCTGCTCATAATCTGCCGTATCTCCCGAAACCTGCAACTGAAAACCCGGCCCAGCATCTCGCTCTACCGCCAAACTCGCCTTGCTGTCCACTACCGCCGCCGGCTGATCTGACTGACAAGCCACGAAAAAAAGGCAAAACAAGCAACAACTTCCTAATAAATATCGCATATATATGGTATTAAATGTATAATCTTCTTTTGGGGCCTCCTGCCTGCGGCAGGCGCTACGTTGCGGGGCTCGCAGGTCTGCTCGGCCCTTCAGCGCTGCGCGCTTCGGTCTGGCCTTCGGCCACCCGCTCCACATCGCTAGGCCTGCGGCCCTTCGGGCCTGCAAAACGCCAAAAATAAAGGCGCAGCAGCATCTAATTGCGATGTCCTACCCTAAAAAAAAACTTCTGGCCACTAAAGTTCCCTAAAAAAGAGCCCCGCAAAAATGCCTAAAAGTTGGCCAACAAAGGCAATTTTCGTTCAACTTCTTTATCTTTGCGCCTACCCTAATCGGAATTAGGGCCAAAAATTAGAACAAAAGAGAATGAAAACCAAAAAGATAGGAAAGGATAAGGTCAATGTGATCACCATGGGTTGCTCCAAAAATATGGTCGACTCTGAAATCCTTATGCACCAACTCCGCGTCAACGATTTTGAGGTCAGCCACGATAGCGAAGAGGATGATTCAGATATTATTATTATCAATACTTGCGGCTTTATCGATAGAGCCAAAGAAGAATCTATCAATGCTATCCTCGCCTATGCCGACGAAAAAGCAGAGGGCAATATCGAAAAGCTATACGTAACGGGCTGCCTCTCCGAACGCTATAAAGAGGATCTCCAAAAAGAAATCCCCGAAGTAGACGCCTTTTTTGGTACCCTAGAACTCCCCGCCCTACTCGAAAAACTAGAGGCTGATTATCGCCAAGATTTATTAGGCGAACGCATGCTCATGACTCCCCCGCATTATGCCTATGTCAAAATCTCAGAAGGCTGTAACCGTAGCTGCTCTTTTTGTGCTATCCCCCTTATGCGTGGCAAACACATTTCTAAACCTATCGAAGATTTGGTCCAAGAGGTAAAAGGCTTGGTCAAAAATGGCGTGAAGGAAATTATGCTGATCGCCCAAGAACTTACCTACTATGGCCTCGATATTTATAAGGAACGCCGCCTAGCTCAACTCCTACAGGCCCTCAATGATATTGACGGCCTAGAATGGATCCGCCTACACTATGCCTATCCCTCTAAGTTCCCCAGCGATGTTTTTGACGCTATCCGAGAATTACCCAAAGTCTGTAATTATCTGGATATGCCCCTGCAACATATCAATACAGAGGTGCTCAAAAGAATGCGCCGCCAAATCGATCGCCAAGGAACCAAAGAGGTCATTGAAGAAGCCCGCCGCCGAGTGCCCGGCATTGCCGTACGCACCACTTTCCTCGTCGGCTTCCCTGGCGAAACCGAAGAAGAGTTTGAAGACCTACTCGCCTTTATCGAAGAAATGCGCTTCGAAAGAGTAGGCGTTTTCCAATACTCTCATGAAGAAAATACCCTGGCCCACCAACTAGAAGACAACATTAGCCCTGAGGTAAAAACCGAACGCGCCAACCGCCTCATGCAGGCCCAACAAGCCATTTCCTTTGAACTGAACCAAGAAAAAATTGGCCAAAAACTCAAAGTATTGGTAGACCGCATAGAAGGTGGCTACTTTGTAGCCCGTAGCGAGTTCGACTCTCCCGAAGTAGATAATGAGGTCCTTATCGAAATGCAAGAAAATGACTACCTTCGCCTTGGAGACTTTGCCTGGGTAGAAATTACCGATGCTACCGAATACGACCTCTTCGCAAAGATTCTTCCTAAAGAAAAATAAAATAAGCCTTCCCCCAAGCGATTGTTTAGGGGAAGGCTTCTCCTTTTTGCATCCTATAGATGCACCACAGATCATCCAAAACCATCGGCCTGACCGAAGAAAAATGAATTGCCTATGAGTTGGTTTAAAAGAGACAATAAAGGTATTACTACCTCTACCCGAGAAAAGAAAGAAGCCCCAGAAGGTATTTGGCACCAATGCGGAAAATGCCAACACCGGGTTACCGTAAAAGACCTTAGAGAAAATCTCTATGTTTGCCCTAGCTGTAATCATCATGAACGCCTAGGCTCTGGCGACTACTTCGAACTCTTCTTTGATGATGGAAAATACAAGGAGTTGTTTGATAATATCGCCGCCGTAGATTCTATCAACTTTGTAGACCTTAAACCCTACACCGAACGGCTAGAGGCTGCCCGCAAAAAAACAGGCCTAGTCGATGCCCTTAGCGTAGCCAAGGGAAAGGTCCAAAAAAATGACCTCGTTATTGCCGCTATGGATTTCTCTTTTATTGGAGGTTCTATGGGCGCTGTAACTGGCGAAAAAATTGCCAAGGCGATTGATTACTGTATCAAACACCGCTGCGCTTTCATGATTATCTCTAAGTCTGGTGGCGCCCGCATGATGGAATCAGCCTTCTCTCTCATGCAAATGGCCAAAGTATCTGCTAAGCTTACTCAGTTGGCCGATGCCCGCTTGCCTTACCTTTCTTTTATGACCGACCCCACTACTGGAGGTGTTACGGCTTCTTTTGCTATGTTGGGCGACTTTAATTTCTCAGAACCCGGCGCCCTGATTGGCTTTGCCGGCCCCCGTATCGTTAAAGAAACGATTAAGGTAAAGGAATTGCCCGAAGGCTTCCAAAGAGCAGAGTCTCTTCTCCATAATGGCTTCCTCGATTTTATTGTGGAACGCAAAGATCTTAAAGATAAGGTGGGCGATATCCTTACCCTCTTTAAAAAAATCTAATCGCCTAGCGAAAAGATGATGTAAAGCCGCATACTCTCTCTTAGAGTATGCGGCTTTTCTATTTGGCCCTATTTGCAGCGGACAGGCGGCGAAGCCGCCGCAGGCCTAGCGATGTGCAGCAGTGGCCGAAGGCCAGACCGAGCAGGCTTTGCCTGCGAAGGGCCGAGCGAACAGCGAGCTGCGAAACGTAGCGCCGAGGAGCGAAGCGAGGCGGAGGCCCCAAAACAACTTAAAAACAAACCGCCTATTTTGGCCAATGAGGACGTTCTCGGTGCTGCAAACGAAGGTCGAGTTCTGGACCAAAACGACTTTGCAAAAACTGCTGTAAGCGCTCGGCAGAATAGACCGAGCGATGTTGGCCGCCCGTGCAACCGAAATGAACTCCTAAGTCGGAATGTCCACGATCCAAATACTTTTGTATGGCCCGCTCAATAATGGGGAAAATCTGTGCTAAGAACTGCTCGATTTCGCCATCTTCTACCAAAAAGAGTTTGACCTCCTCATCTAGGCCCGTTTTCTTTTTGTAGGGAGCATAGCGGCCCGGATTATGGATAAATCGGCAATCGAAGATAAAGCCCGCCCCATGTCCGCCCGTGGGGTCCTCGGGCAAGCCTCTTTTATAGGAAAAAGAGGAAATATGCAGACGGAGCGCCTGTTCTTTGGGCTTGGGCAGCTGCTCTTTTGGCTGCCGAATGAGGGCCTTGAGCAAGCGATTGAGCTCGGGCAAAGGCAACAAATCTTGCTCGAGCAACCAGCGAATATTTTCGAGTGCAAAGGGAATACTGGCCAAAAAATGCCCCTTCTTTTGGTAATGCCCCTTAAAGCCATAAGCGCCCAACACCTGCAAACTGCGCAAGAGCACAAAGCCCAAATAGTAGCGCTCAAACTCTTGGCGGTCCCAATGCGGCTCTCGCGCTTTGAGCGCCTGAAAATAGGCCTGCAGCAAACGCTGACGGTCTTTATTCGAGAGCTGCGCCTTGGCCTGAAAAAGCAAGGACACCAAATCGTATTGCAAAGGACCACGGCGGCCGCCCTGATAATCGATGAAGTAAGGCCGCTCATTTTTGATCATGATATTCCTAGCCTGAAAATCTCGAAACATGAAATAGTTGGCGGGAGCTTGGGCCAGAAAATCGACCAAGTGCTCAAAATCCTGCTCTAGGGCTTCGGCATCAAAGGGAATTTTGGCGGGAAGCAAGTACCAATACTTAAATGATTGGCAATCCCATTGCATAGATTGCTTGTCAAAGTCGGCCTTGGGATAGGCCAAGCTATAATCTATTTTCTTATGGCCCTCTAGCTGCATATCGAGCAAGGCAATCAGGGCATTTTTATAGTAATTGTAAAAGCGATCGGGAAAATGTCCCTCTCCATTTTTGCGGGCCTCTTCTAGGCTTTGAAGTAAGGTATTGGGGCCCAGATCCTCTATTAAGTAGCAGTTTTGCGGCAAGGATTGGCCCAGTAGTTTGGGCACTGGCAAGGCCAAATCCAGAAAACTTTGGGTAAAAGAGACAAAAGCTAAGTTCTCTTCTTCTGCGGGGTTCTCTACCCCTAAGGCTTGGCCATTGGGCGAAGAAAGACGATAGTATTTTCGGTCGGAGCCAGAAAGAGGCAGCGCTTGAACGCCCTGGGCCGCCTCGCCAAAATGCTCCTGATAAAGCTCGAGTATAGTTTGATTCATAGTAGATATTGTTCTGCGACAAAACTACTAAAAAAACTAGTTTTTTGGAGCTATCGCCCCCTGTTCTACTAACCAAGCCATGGCATCTGCTTCACGGCTAAATATCTTGTTGGGGTAAGTGGGTCGATTAAAGCTAATAAATATATTTGCGATCATTGCTGTTAAAGCACTTCCTACAAGAATTGCAGCAGCGGCTACATCCCCATGTTCTGCCAGATATTTTCTTACGGCTGTGCTAGAAGACTTTAATTGGCGACTATCGGATAGGTAGTAGATATTCTTTCCAAAGTGTTGATGTACCGTTTGAATATGCTCTTTTATATCTTCTACTTCTGTAACATAAGGAACAACAACCGTTGACTTAATCATATTATCTGACAATTGTATAACCTCTGCTAAGTTTGTTTTGACCCTTTTCATATATTTTATTCTTTAGGCGCATTAGCCCCCTGACTAACCAACCAGGCTATAGCTTTTGTCTCATCCTTAAAGACTTTAGTGGGGTATAAGGGCCGGCTAAAACTAACAAACATATTGGCCAGCATAGCTGTTGTTCCATTTTTAACTAGAACCGCTATTGCTTTAATCTCTTTTTGATTGGCTAAATATTGACGGACCTCTAAGGTGGTAGAAATAAGACTACGAGGATCTGAGAGATAATAATGATCTATTCCAAAATGTTCTTCTATCTCCTCTACATGCCTCTGTACAAGCTTAATATCCGTTGCTTTTTTCAATACTGTTGTAACCTTAATAAGGTTATCAGATAGTTGCTCGGCTTTGCCTAAAGGAGTGGTTGTCGTCTTCATCTATTTTTATTTTTTTGGGGCCTCTGCCCCTTGCTCTACCAACCAAGCAATCGCATCTGCTTCCTCTTTAAAAAGTTTTGTTGGGTATAATGGCTTTCCAAAGCTAATAAATAAATTGGCCAACATAGCCGCTGTTCCACTTTTTATGAGTACAGCTACAGCTTGAGCTTTAACGTTTTTGGCCAAATACTTACGCACGGCTACAGTAGTGTACTGTACATCCCGCGTATCGGAAAGATAGTAAATGTCTGTTCCAAAATGCTCTTCAATCAACCCTATATGCTGCCGAACAAGCTCTACATCATTCCCTTTCTTTACTAAGGTAGTCACCTTTATAAGGTTATCAGATAGTTGCTCGGCTTTGCCTAAAGGAGTAGTTGTCGTCTTCATCTATTTTTATTTTTTTGGGGCCTCGGCCCCTTGCTCTACCAACCAAGCAATCGCATCTGCTTCCTCTTTAAAAAGTTTTGTTGGATAGGGAGGCCTACTAAAAGATATAAATAGGTTGCTAAACATAATTGTTGTACTATTTATAGCTAATATAGCTGCTGCTTTTGCCCTGCTGTGCTTAGCCAAATATTTTCGAACTTCTAAGTTCGCATGCTTTACAAGACGTGTATCGGATAGATAATATAAACCCTCTCCATATTCAGCTCTTAATAACCGAATATGTTCTTTCACAACTTCTAAATCATTTACTTTATCTAGTAGAGTAACTGACTTAACTAGGTTATCCGACAATTGGTAAGCTTCTCCTAATGGAGTAATTACTTTTTTCATCTCTGCATATTTTTTGGGGCCTCTGCCCCTTGCTCTACCAACCAAGCTATGGCCTTTTTTTCATCCCGAAAAATTCGAGTAGGGTAAAGGGGCTTACTGAAACTCATGTACATATTGCCTACCATTTTGGATAAACCTCCTCCCACAATAATTGCCGCTGCCGCTGCTCCAGAATGATTCCGCATATACTCTCGGGCTTCTCTAGAGGCCGACTTTAGCAGGCGAATGTCCGTAATATAATATTTTTTTAGCCCAAATGTCTCATGACAAAGCCGAATATGCTCTCGCACTAGCGCTATGTCATTGGCTTTTGTTCTATAATAGACCTCTTTCATCAAATTTGGACTCAAGGCCCATACTCTCGCTAAATCTGTGTTTACCTCCTTTTTCATAAATCTAGGCGCTTGTTGGTACTAATACAAAGACAAATGGATACTCCCGAAAGTTCAAGTATTTCCCTAGAAAGACAAAGCCATAACCCTACTCAGAATACAAGATTCCCCCTTGTTCTTCCAACCACTTTAATGCCGCCGATTCTTTCTGAAAGGCTTTGGCTACATAGGGGGGGCGACTGATATTTATAAATAGATTACTCACCATCTTCGATAGACCACTATTCACCAATACGGCCACAGCGGTAACTGTAGAGTGCTCCTTCATATACTCTCTAACCTCTCTGCTAATAGACTTCAATTTGCGAATGTCACTCAGGCAATACCCCCCTACTCCAAAGATCTCCTGCCCCTTCTGAACATGATTCTTGACCATATCAACATCCTTTACCTCGGGTACTAAATAAACCTCCTTGGCGATATTTGGCCCTAATTGAAGTAGATAGCCTACTTCTGTATCTATTTTTTTTGTCATAGCTATTAGTTATTAAAAATCTGTTTGCTTTTAGAAGCGCCTACTAAGATGCTATTTTTTTTAGAAAAACATCTATTTATCTGACAAAAAAAGCCCCTTTTCTAGGGGCTTTTATACTCTAGCGATAGGCCTGTATCTTGGCCTGAAGTTCAGGAATTACCGCAGGATCATCTATTGTCGAGGGCATTTTGTAGGGCCGCTGATCTACTAAATCACGTAGCAAGCGACGCAAGGTCTTACCCGATCGAGTTTTGGGCAAACGCTCTACGGGCAAAATCTCTTTCAAGGAAGCGACCGCCCCAATCTTTGCCCGCACCAACTGAACCAACTCTTTCTCCAAAACCGATTCCGCTCTCCCCTCTTGGCCCTGCCAAACGACAAAAGCCATCGGCAATTGCCCCTTGAGCTCACATGCCCGTCCAATGACCGCCACTTCAGCTACCGCAGGATGAGCCGCCAATACTTCTTCCATCTCTGCCGTAGACAAACGATGACCCGCCACATTGATCACATCATCTACCCGCCCCGTAATGAAGTAGTAGCCCTCTTCATCTATATAAGCGCCATCTCCAGTACTGTAGTAGCCTTCAAACTGACTAAAATAACTCTTCTTAAACCGTTCTGAGTTCTCCCACAACCCCATCAAACAACCCGGAGGCAATGGCGTCCGAATACTCAATAATCCCTCGGCGTTCGCTGGCAATACCTGCCCTTCCTCATCCAATATATCAAAGGCAAAGCCACAAACTGGCCTGCCCGCAGAGCCCGCCTTAATGGGCAAGAGCTCATGCCCCGCCATATTGGCCAACATCGGCCAGCCCGACTCGGTCTGCCACCAATGATCTATAACAGGCTTCTGCAATTGTCCCTGCAACCACTCCAATGTAGCCGCATCACATCGCTCTCCTGCCAAAAACTGAAACCGCAAGGAAGATAAGTCATGCTTCTTGATCCACGCCCCCTCAGGATCCTCTTTGCGGATCGCCCGTATGGCCGTGGGCGCAGTAAACATCACCGATACTTTGTATTCTTCTATGACCCGCCAAAAAGTACGCGCATCTGGCGTCCGAATCGGCTTGCCCTCAAATAATACGGTCGTATTCCGATGCAATAATGGCCCATATACAATATAACTGTGCCCCACTACCCAGCCAATGTCACTAGCCGCCCAAAATACTTCCCTAGGCTTCAATCCATAAACATGCTGCATGCTAAAGTGCAAGACGGTCGCATAGCCCCCCGTGTCCCGAACAACCCCCTTGGGCGTTCCTGTCGTCCCCGAGGTGTACAGAATGTAAGAAGGATGTGTAGACTTCAGCATCACCGGCTCTACAGGCTCCGCCTTGAGCAATTCCTCAAAATCAACATCATAATCCCGCTCCGGATGCTCTACCCCCAACCGTCTGTTATATAATACCACCTTCTCGGGCGGAAATTCCGCCTCCTCTAAGGCCGCATCTACCAATACTTTATAAGGAATGATTTTCTCTATCTCTATTCCCGCAGAAGCCGTAATCAATACCTTGGGCTTGCAGTCGTCTATCCGTATCGCTAACTCATGGGCCGCAAATCCACCAAATACTACCGAATGCGTGACCCCCAAACGCGCACAGGCCAACATGGCCACCACTGCCTGAGGGATCATGGGCATATATATGACCGCCCGATCTCCTGGCTCTAAACCCAATTCTCGCAATCCACCAGCAAAAGCCGCTACCAAATCCCGCAATTCATTATAACTATACTTTGCCTTGCTCTGACTCACCGGCGAATCATAAATTAAGGCCGTATCCTCCCCATATCCATCCGCAATATGCTTGTCCAAACAAAGCTCCGATAAATTCAACTCCCCATCTCCAAACCATTGCGGGTAATCCCCACTTTCATCCAATATCTTTTCCGGAAACTTATGCCAAGCGAGTCGCTGCGCTTGCGCTTTCCAAAATTCTTGCGGCTGCTCTATACTCCAATTATAAAGCGATTCATAGGTCTTCTCTGGCATAATCTAGGCTTTTTTCAGTTGTGTATCTAAATATCTATATAATAGTACTCAATTTTACTCAAGTCTGCAAAATTATTAGGTAATTTAGATCACATCTAAAACATTATTGGCCCATCCGCCCCCTTTTCCATAGAATAAAATAGGCTATACGCTTTTTCTTTTTTTGGGGCCTGCCGCCAAAGGCGGCCGGGCTGTTTCGCAGCTCGCTGTTCGCTCGGCCCTTCGGCGCTTTCAGCGCCTCGGTCTGGCCTAACGGCCACTGCTGCCCATCCCTAGGCCTGCGGCGGCTTCGCCGCCTGTAGGATGGATGTATATCCCAGTGGGTTGAAACCCACAGCAACAAAGTAGGCCAGACTAAGCGCAATAAAAATGAGCCGAAGGTGGAAACCATCGGCCCATAACTAGCGGAACTAATTTCCTGCGTCTAGAGGGAGCGAAGCGACTGGCCTAGCGATGGTAGGCAGTGCGGCAAAGCCGCAGACCAAGCAAAAACTTGTTTTTTGCGCAGGGCCGAGCGAACAGCGAGCTGCCGAACGTAGCGCCCGCCGTAGGCGGGAGGCCCCAAAATTTTAAATGAAATAAATTAGCTCTCCAGTAAAAAACAGTTACGCTATTTAGTAGGGCGCTTACCTAGCCTAAACAAATAACTAATCATTTCGATAGTTTTATCAAAACTATCCGTATTCAGATTTGAGGTATGCATCACACTTCCGTTCGTTATAATCAATATTCCAACAACCTCTCCTTTATTTTTCAACACATGTGTTTCATGGCCTAAATCAGTATTACTTCCATCATCTTGATGATAGTAAAATATACACTGAGATCCAATATCTAAAAAAAAAGAATCATGTTTCGTAATAGGATATGCTGACTCACTTAACAACCCATTTGAAGTATACGAAATGGTATTTATCGAATCACCATCCATATAAGATCTCCTTATACTTATTCCATCTATATATACTCTATGAGACATTAAGTCCCATTTAATATTTCGCTCTTGATCAAAATCCTTCCACAGTGGATTGAAAATAGTATCTGTTAAATATTCTGGAAAATTGAACAGCAAAGAATCATTATTATCTTTACAAGAACGCTTTTTAAAATGGTATCTTTTTAAATCAGAAACAATTACATCTTTACCCGTAGTGCACGAAATAAAAAAAACAAAAAACAGCACGATAAATCTCATAACATTACTTTCGATTATCCAAATACTCTTGTGACAAATAACTTGTGACAGGAATGTCTTCTTTTTTAAAGCCCCTCTTTCTTAGAAGTTTATAACTATCAGGGTTTTTAGTCTTATAATCGTAGTGATTTTTAGCTTTAACTTCTAAAAATCTAATCTGGCTAATTCCTACTACATATTTCTTTTTTCCAAAAGATTCGTTTGTTTCTATAGCAGTGGATGGCATATCTGCCATTTCTCCGTATTTTGGTCGTATCTTTTCTCCCATTTCTCCTCTTATTATGTTTTCTATGTGTAGAGCTTCATATTCTCGTATAATCTTATGCTTCCTAGTATAGGAGTCATACAGTGCAGCCCGCCCTGCAGCTAGAGGCGAATCAAAAAATAATTGATCACCTCCGTCCTTCATACTTTCTGCCTCCAATCCTTGATCAGCCCTCCAAACATGTGCTAGTTCATGCGCAATTCTTTGTGTTTTTTCGTAACCTATATCATCAATTTTAGAACTAGGATTTAGATAGATAGTCGTAGCCACACCTTTCTCCGAATAATTATTGTCTTGCACCTCCACCATATTCTGCCCTTGAGGATTAGCATTGAAGTCCTTTATTGTGTGAACATGCTTAGATTTTTTCAAATCCTTCCAAATTTTTCTAAAAGTTTTAGATTTTCGTTTTAATTTTCTCACCCCTGCTTTTAGACTTTTCACGCCCTTTTTACCTAAAGATTTTTTATCCCATTTAATTTTATCCCCTCTTGGGTCACTATACATTATTGGATTACCATCCATCATGTTATAAGGCGATTGATGAGGCTGAAAAACTGGATCGTTTGACCACCAACGGCCTATTCTAGCATCCATTTCTCTAAAGAAGGTTGTATTGTGCCCCTCACTAATTTCAGGTGATTTTTCCACCCCATTAAACCCAAAACGATACTCCTCCCCACTCACAAACTTGCGCCCAGGCATTTCCCAACCAAATGGGTAGTACAGACTAGCCGAAGAAACCTGCGCCAAATAATAATCTGCCTGCCCAGTTTGGCTGCTGTCTTGGCCCAAAGATTTATCACTGACCGTAGCCAGTACGTTGCCTAAGTGGTTGGAGAGCTCGTAGCGGCGGCGGCCCAGCTCTAGTTGCTGGTAGCTGCTTTGCGCCAAAGTGGTTTTGGCTAATGTTCTAATAGACCAATTAGCCGTGCCCGACTCATCCCGATACCTTAAAGCTAAGGCTTTTTTCAAGATCCCCAAACGGGCCGAACCATATAAATGCAGCTCATCCAAATACAAACTATCTTTGTCATCGACCAGCGCAATATTTTCTTCATTGTACTGATAAACCGCTCATATGCAAAATGCCAATAACCGCCTAGGGACAAGCCCCTAGGCTAGCTTTTTTAGACAGCCCTCTGCGAGGGCCTTTGGATATGGCCCTTCTCTGCAATCACAACAGAGCAAAGCCGTAAATCATAATTTGAGGCCCTTTAGGGCTGACTCCATGGGATTAGCCTAGGGGCTTGTCCCTAGGCGATGAACAGCAGGCGGCAAAGCCGCCATGGCCGAAGGCCAAACGGCCTAGCGATGTGCAGGGGTGGCCGAAGGCCAGACCCAGCGGGCGCAGCCCGCGCAGGGCCGAGCGAGCAGCGAGCCCCGAAACGTAGCGCCCGCCGAAGGCGGGAGGCCCCTATAGCAAAACAATGATATTCAATTCTACTACGCAAGCCTACATTCTAGTGAAGAATATTGGTTTTATCCTTTTTTAAAAGATACGCTGCAATAGCATTCAAATTTAATGTTATTGAATCTCCTCCCAAATCCCTTACTTTTGAATCTAAGTGAACATTATTATTCATACATTTTTCTAGCTCTATAGCTAAAACTTTATTCTCAGGAAATTTTTTTATATAAAATTCAAAATCCACATGTCTTAATCTCGGAATATGACAGTAAGAGCAATAAACTAAAAACTGCTGTTTTCCTTCTTCCTCTAGTTCTAATACCTGATCTTCCTTTTTGAGGTTAATGCATTTCATGCATAAAACACCTAAATTTATTATAAAAAACAACCTAATTAAACCCTTTAGTTTTAGCTTTGGAATTCTGATACTTTCCATACCGTTTAAGAAAATCTTTAGCCCGTTCCTTTGTTCCTTCATGTTTATACACTTTTTTAGGATATTCTGTTAAAACACCATTTACAATCCATAAGTCTCTTTTTGCTTTAGAATCGATAGATAAATCTCCGTTAACATGACTCCCCATTAACCCTTTCCCGTCAAGAGTATGAGGTTCATTATATCCAAATTCGAGTCCTAGATTGTGTCCCAGTTCGTGTAGAAAAACTTCTTTAAGTCTTCCTCTATCAATATCTGCTTCTAATAACATAATATCTGAGTACATTTTAGCTCTTCCTTGAGTTATTCCCCCATCTTTATCTCCTGTTATATCATCTACGATAATTGCTATATTTTCTCCATCTTTAATTTCCGATATAGAGTTAACAGACCTAACATTAACAGACACGTTAATATCTATAGGTACTTTATCGTCTGTAAGTCTATTTTTAATCCCATCTTGTGTAGTATACCTATAATTAACCCTCTCGTTCAGTTTTGTGCTAAAGACTTTTTTATCGTTCATGGAACTTAAATTTATGCTACCAGACTGATATTCATAATCTCCCTTCCTACTTAAATTAACAACAGCAACATTAACTTCAACGTCTACAATACGCCTTATCACTGTTCCTTTAGCATTTTTTACATCTCTTATTGTCACTACAATATCTTTTCCGTCAGGATCAACATAAATTATAGGGTTGTTCCCTATGCCATTATAGGGACTCATTCCAGGGTACTTCGATTGTAAAGGATCCACAGACCACCATCGGCCAATTCTCCCATCATAATTTCTTGCGCCAAAGTCAAGGTTTCCATCTGCAATCTCAGGATTTCCTTCCTTCCCATTAAACCCAAAACGATACCCCTCCCCACTCACAAACTTACGCCCAGGCATTTCCCAACCAAATGGGTAGTATAGGCTTGCAGAAAAAACCTGCGCCAGATAATAATCTGCCTGTCCAGTTTGGCTGCTGTCTTGGCCCAAAGATTTATCACTGACCGTAGCCAGAACGTTGCCTAGGTGGTTGGACAGCTCGTAGCGGCGGCGGCCCAGCTCTAGTTGCTGATAGCTGCTTTGCGCCAAAGCCGTTTTGGCTAATGTTCTAATAGACCAATTAGCCGTGCCCGACTCATCCCGATACCTTAAAGCTAAGGCTTTTTTCAAGATTCCCAAACAGGCCGAGCCATATAAATGTAGCTCCTCCAGATAAAGACTATCTCTATCCCCAACTACAGCTATATCCGCTTCATTAAATTGATAAACTGCCAGCACATTCCCCTGAGGGTCACGGACATAATACTGCCCCTCTGACCGAATATCTACAGGACCATCTACATACAATTTCTTTTTGGCCAAGCGGTTGCCCATGGGGTCATACTCATATTGCAAGATCGAGGGGCCCGGCTTACCCGCCTCAAAATGAACCTCTTGAACCTTACCTTCTACGTTCCAAACTATCTCCTCAATCTGCTCCGAGCTATCTCGAACCAAATTGCCGATTTCATCATATTCATAGTTTTCTGAGGATGTTTTTGGGGCCTGCCGCCTACGGCGGCCGGGCCCTTGCAGGGCTCGCAGGTCTGCTCGGCCCTGCGCCAGCAAGCTGGCTGGGTCTGCCGCTGCGCGGCACCCTTGCAGGCCCCTAGGCCGAATGGAAGTTCTGCGCTTCGGCCATCCTTTGATAAAAATTTTAGGCTAGTCAAGGCATTTTTTAAAGGCATAGCCGTAGCTATGGCTGAGAAAAATAACGCAGAATAGCAAGAAATTAAAGCAAAGGATAGAAGTGGCAGGGCTTTCATTTGGCCTTTGCCTGCGGCGGCTTCGCCGCCTGCTAGCTGTGGCTGCAGGTTAAAACCAGCAGCCAATTTATAAACGGCACAACAAGAGATCCTAGCAATCCAGCTGGCTTGAGGCTATGCCTCGAAAGCATAAGCCATAAAATGGAGGCGATTCAGGATGGGCACACTCCACTTTCATTACTATAGCAAGCTAATTATTTGTGTCTGCCCTTCACAGACAATATTTAAATGAGCTCGTTTAGTATTTAGTCCCTTAGAAGCCATATATGATTTTAAGTAAGTTTCAACTCTTTTTTGGATATCTAGCGAAAAATTGCATGGCTTCATTTTATAAATATAAAAATCCAAGATCTCTACTTCTCCCTCCTTCCATTGGTTAATATGAACCAATGAGGCTTTCATGAATTTTTCGAAGAATCTAGTTAATTGACTATCCACAGAGTAAGTGCCGTTCTGTATTACGGTTCCACTATGGTCGTAAATTTCCCAGCTACCATCCTTAATACCATTTTTATACGTTCCTCTACTAGAAACACTCCCATCCTCATAAAAGCAAACTACCTTTCCCGTCACAAGCCCTTTGCTATCCTTGTATTTTAACAAGAACTTGTCATAGTATGTTAATTCACAGCTAACCTCTTTCACCTTAAAACAAGAAATAACAATTAAAGCCAATAGAGGAATCAATAAATATTTAACGTTTGTTGTCATATTGTTTTATACCCATTTTAATTGCATCAATATCTCTTTGCTCATCACCATTTCCATCAGTTTGGCCACTTTCATCCTTCTTAATCTGGTTATCATTTGACCCTCTCAATAACGTTTTAGTAGTGTATCCATATGCTCGCCCCCAGTAGCCATAAGATATATTCCCATAGTCATCATACCTTGTCAGTCTTCCATTCAACATTGACCATTCTCCAATTACAATCGCAGCGTACGAAGGAATTTTATCTAAGTTAGATCTGCTTGTACTCTTCAAGTCAAAGGGCGCATTATCAGTCACTAAATTCGCAAAGTTCCAGTCTCCTCTAACTGTAAATATCATTTCAGCAAGTAAATTTTGAGTATGACGCACATCATATTTATCACCTTCTGCCCTGAATAAACTTTCATAGTCAAGTACTAAACTATTAAATTCTACACTCATATCCAGAAGGTCTTCTTGATAAACTTGTCCTCCAACGGGAGCTGCAAAGCGTCCAGTTACTTCCTGTCTCTGAGCCCTTAATGGATGATTTTTTCGGAAAGAATTTCCTGTAATCCCTGCCAACCGACCAGCCTCTTTATCTTTCTTATTACCTATAGAATATTTCAAAGGCTCAGCAGTCTTAAATGGATTATCCGAATCATAATTCTTTGATTGATCATTCACTACATAGACTGGACTTTGCAAAATAGACATATTCATTTCCCTTCGTTCAATTAACTTTCCACTGATACTGCTGTATATACTTGTATCGCCTAAAGCATCAGACATAATGATCGGATTACCTTGAAAGGTGTTATAAGGACTAATAGACGTCACAGGCCTTGGATCCACATTCCACCTTCTAGCTATTCGGCTATCATACTCCCAATACAAAGCAGTAGTATGTCCCTCTGCAATATCAGGATCCTCCTCTTGCCCATTAAACCCAAAACGATACTCCTCCCCACTCACAAACTTGCGCCCAGGCATTTCCCAACCAAATGGGTAGTACAAACTTGCCGAAGAAACCTGCGCCAAATAATAATCTGCCTGCCCAGTTTGGCTGCTGTCTTGGCCCAAGGATTTATCGCTGACCGTAGCCAATACATTACCTAGGTGGTTGGACAGCTCGTAGCGGCGGCGGCCCAGCTCTAGTTGCTGGTAGCTGCTTTGCGCCAAAGCCGTTTTGGCTAATGTTCTAATAGACCAATTAGCCGTGCCCGACTCATCCCGATACCTTAAAGCTAAGGCTTTTTTCAAGATTCCCAAACGGGCAGAGCCATATAAATGCAGCTCGTCCAAATGCAAACTATCTTTGTCATCGACCAGCGCAATATTTTCTTCGTTGTACTGATAAACCGCCAGCACATTCCCCTGCGGGTCACGGACATAATACTGCCCCTCTGACCGAATATCTACAGGACCATCAACATACAATTTCTTCTTAGCCAAGCGGTTGCCCATGGGGTCGTACTCATATTGCAAGACCGAGGGACCCGGCTTGCCTGCCTCAAAATGAACCTCTTGCAGCTTGCCTTGTACGTTCCAGACTATCTCCTCAATCTGCTCCGAGCTATCTCGAACCAAATTGCCGATTTCGTCATATACATAGTTCTGTGAGGATGTTTTTGGGGCCTGCCGCCTGCGGCGGCCGGGCCCTTGCAGGGCTCGCAGGTCTGCTCGGCCCTGCGGGCTTCGCCCTTGGTCTGCCGCTGCGCGGCACCCTTGCAGGCCCCTAGGCCAAGTCGCTTCGCTCCTTTGCGGCGGCTTCGCCGCCTGTAGGATGGATATCTATACCTGTAGGTTGAAACCTACAGCAACAAAAAAGGCCATACTAAACGCAATAAAAATGAGCCGAAGGTTAAAACCATCGGCCCATAACTAGCAAAACTAATTTCCTGCGTCTAGAAGGAGCGAAGCGACTGGCCTAGCGATGGTAGGCAGTGCGGCAAAGCCGCAGACCAAGCAAAAACTTGTTTTTTGCGCAGGGCCGAGCGAGCAGCGAGCTGCCGAACGTAGCGCCGCAAGGCGAAGCCACAGCGGAGGCCCCAAAAACAACACTGATAAAGACATTAAATGTAAAAGCTAGAAAACAATCAGCGAGCTCTGTGATTTTTGTCTCGCAAAATTAGCCGAGTATAGACGTAAACTACGTATGGCGGATCCGCCTATCAATTTTTATTTTTAAAAAAATTATAAAATGGATACTTTTTCTTTCCTACACAACTACACTCTCCAGCTAAGGACATTACTTCTTTACTAAAAGATAAATTTTCATTATTTATTACTGGCAACAACCTTTCTAATGAAATATATTTATTAGTTTGACCATCCCTAAATAAAGCAGTATGACTAACTCCTATTCGTAGGTATGGGTTAATACTACTAAAATATTGAAGATTTTTCAATGAACTTAAGTCAAAGTTCTTATCATTTTCCAAATATAATATTGAATCAATTGTAAATTGGTAAAGGTAACAATTTCTTGACCACTCGAAACAATCACATTTACCCTTTGACACTTTACTTTGTATAGTAAATGTAATAACGTAGTTTGTCATTGCCTCTAGTAATATAGTTTTCTCTTTCTTGTTACCAGATTCTATTACATCCCATTCATTCTTACTACTTTTAGGATTTTGAATATTCGTAAACTTAGAACTACCTACCTGAGAATTACCAAAAACACTACATAAAACTACAATCAACATCATTAAAACCCTTTCCTTCAACTTATTGCTGAAAAGGATATAACTGCATGTCTTTTGAAAAACTCTTAATTTGTACACCATCATTTACAATTTTAGTATTTCTATTAGAACCTTTAAAATATGCATCATAATCGCCACCCAATGGTAGTCGCGTTGAAATTTGGGATTCTTTACCAGTGCCAGGAAATGCAACTCCAGTAACAGTATATCTCTTTCTATCTACAAGAAAACTTGCTTTTTGTTCTTTAGTTAAGCTTCTGTTATTGATCATTCCAAGAGTTGTAGGTACTTCCAAATCTAGAGGAGTTCCATTTTCCTCAAAACTGTAAGTGTATGTTGGAGATATACTTCCAGCTTCCAAAGAAAATATTTTTGCATCTAGTTCATCATATACATCATAATTTCTCATAGCAATTCCCTTTTCACTAAGGGTACTCATTCCAAAGTGACCTTTTGAAAATGAAAATGCATGATGCACTTCCTCAAACAAAGTATGAAATCGATTACCTCCATAGTGCTCAGACATACTACCATATTTAATTTCAAATTTACCTATTTCTGCAGTTGAATAAAAACCACCTTCTTCTGTAGAAGAGTAACTAATTGTATATGTTTCCTCTAAACTGTGAAGGTGGTCAATGTAACTTGCAAAGGTTTCGTTATACTTAGGATTGCTAATTTTACTGCCTACACTTATCCCCGACTTCTTCCATTTTTTCCGTTGCTTCCTACCTGCTTTCTTCCATAAATCATCAGTTAATTCTATCTCTTTAGATGTTCTTGATTCAATATCTCTTTCTGCTTGTTCATTACCATACACTACAGTGGCACCAGAAGGATCTGTATTAGTTACTGGATTATTCATTGAAAGATTATAAGGCGACCAAGAGTAGTATAAACTTGCCGCAGGGTCAACAGATCTCCAGCGCCCAACTCTAGTATCTAAAGAGCGATAGGTTGTAGTATAACTACCCTCACTTACTTCATCTTCTTGCTCCACCCCATTAAACCCAAAACGATAGCCCTCCCCACTCACAAACTTACGCCCAGGCATTTCCCAACCAAATGGGTAGTACAAACTAGCCGAAGATACCTGCGCCAAATAATAATCTGCCTGTCCCGTTTGGCTGCTGTCTTGGCCCAAAGATTTATCACTGACCGTAGCCAGTACATTGCCTAGGTGGTTGGAGAGCTCGTAGCGGCGGCGGCCCAGCTCTAGTTGCTGGTAGCTACTTTGCGCCAAAGCCGTTTTGAGCAGACTCCCAGCAGGCAAACCAACGGCCCCCGACTCATCCCGATACCTTAAAGCTAAGGCTTTTTTCAAGATTCCCAAACGGGCCGAGCCATATAAATGCAGCTCCTCTAAATACAAACTATCTTTGTCATCGACCAGCGCAATATTTTCTTCATTGTACTGATAAACCGCCAGCACATTCCCCTGAGGGTCACGGACATAATACTGCCCCTCCGATCGAATATCTACAGGACCATCTACATACAATTTCTTCTTGGCCAAGCGATTACCCATGGGGTCATACTCATATTGCAAGACCGAGGGGCCCGGCTTGCCCACCTCAAAACGAACCTCTTGAACCTTACCCTGTACGTTCCAAACTATCTCCTCAATCTGCTCCGAGCTATCTCGAACCAAATTGCCGATTTCGTCATACACATAGTTCTGTGAATACAAAGCTACTACCCCATCTTGTCCTGGCTGACTAGTCAAATCGCCTACCGTTGACGCCCCTACGCCATCCGTTACATACTGCAATTGGTTATTATACAACTGCCCTGTAGCTTGGCTAGAAACCTCTGGCAATTGTGCAGGATCAACATCATAAGTATAATGATAGCTTAAATCATCTATCTGATTCCCTCTGGCATAACGCGATAAACTCAAGATATTTCCATTCGCATCATAGCTATATGATGACCGTGCTTCACAATCTCCTATGGCGCATCTTTTTGTCCAATATGCTCTAGGGCTATAGTAAGAATACCCTTCTGAACTCACGATCCGATGCAACTGATCATACTGATACGCACTAGCATAACTACCTGAACCCATCCCCTCTCGAGCCAATTGTGGCAAAGCCGTCTGCATATAGGCGATATTGCCATTAAACAAGCCAGAAACTCCATCTTTCGATAGAATATCTCCTGACATATCACCCCATGCCGCTCCATCTATCAAAGATGAGCCCCCAATTGGCGTATAGGCCAACTCATTATAGCCCAAGCCATAAGCATACTCATCTCGACTAAACCAGCGATGACGGCCCGTCTCATGACCATCCGCTCCAGGATCTGTCCAAACCGCATTCTTCACCAAGCCATTCACCCCAATAATCCAGCCCTGCAGGCTATAGCGATAATCAGAGCCCAATAGCTCTTCCCCCAACTCCACTCTCGCCAATGGTCCATGCGCATAATAGTAATAACGCGCCTCCTTCTGCCACAAACGACCATCCTCTGAACTATAGGCCAAACGAAGACGATTGTCCGCATCATAACTGTACTTATGATAAAACGCATCCGCTTCCCCGGCCTGATAGGCCACCTCCCGAACATTCCCCGACACTAAATCATAGGCATATTCTAGGCTAAAGCCTTTGTAGCCTGCCCAAAAAAGCAACCATTAGTTATAGAAAATAATTATCTTAAAGAACAAAAACTAAAAGGATGCGAAAAAGTAAATTCACGGAAAAGCAGAAGTTATCAATTTTAGCTGAGCACGACAGCGGCCTTAGCGTAGCAGATTTGTGTAGAAAGCACCAAATAAGCCCAGCCACTTTCTATAAATGGAAAAGATCTAAAGAGCAGGAAGTTGACGATAAGGAGCGTTTAATCAAGGAATTAGAGGCCCAAAATGCTCGTTTAAAAAAGATGTATGCAGACTTAAGCATGAATTATGAAATTTTAGAAGAGGGCTATGCAATGGCAAAAAAGTACTTAACCCCAAAAGACAAGAAAGAGTCATAGACGAGCTGTCCAAGAAGTACAGTGTGCGTCGGATTTGTGTCGTTTTGGGGTTTCGTCGTCAAACATATTATAAACGAAAATCAGGTCATCGGCCCGAAGAAGTTGATGATCAAATTGCTAAATTATTGCATGAAGTCACGAAAGAATATTTAGCTTGGGGCTTTTGGAAGGTTTTTCATTACATTAGAAATCAAGGTGTTACCTTCAACCATAAGAAGGTGTATAGAATCTGGAAGAGAGAAAAATTAAACTTGAGACAGCGGCCAAAGCGTCAGCGTATTCGCAGAAAATTTGAACCTATCTCTTTGCCCAAGGAGGTAAATAAGGGTTGGTCTATGGATTTTTTAAGCGATTGGGTCATGAGCTCAGATAAGAAATCGGTCCGAATTATCAACATTATGGATGAGACCTCAAGGCGAGCTTTGTGGACAGAAGCCCATCAAAGTATCTCTGCAAAAAAGCTTACTGATGTACTTGATAAAGTACTGGATTACAGAGGAAAACCTGACTATATTCGTTGCGATAATGGGCCAGAATTCATCTCTAAAAAGCTAGCTGCCTGGGCCAAAAAACATGATATTGAATTGAAGTTCATCCAGCCAGGAAAACCTACTCAAAATGCATTTATTGAGCGATTAAATAAAACTTTGAGAACAGAGTGTTTAAATTTATCTTGGTTCCACTCCTTAGAAGAACTAAATGAGGAAATTCAAAACTGGTCTCAGCACTACAATTTTAATCGTCCCCACCAAAGTTTGGGAAATATTAGCCCATATGACTTTGAAAGGACGATGTTAGATGTATAGTATTTTTTGGTTGCACCTTACGGGTAGGCTACACCTTTATCTAGATTCTTGACATACTGATAATAGTGAGATACATTCCCTAAAATATCATAGCTATAATAGTTCGCTTGGTATTGGTTCTCTACCTTTGATACTCGGCCTCGAAGATGCTCCTGATTGATCGGACTAGTCGCCAACTCATCATAGCTCGTACGCACCCACTCATCTAAAGTATAACTACTTGCAGCAGGAAAACTCAAATCATTCAAATCTGCCGCTAAAAGCGCAGGATCTGTTGGCATTTGGTAATCTTCCAATTGTCCAACCTCAACCACTCTACTCAGCTCATCATAACGAGTATAGCTATAATCTACAGCTGCGGCCTGCTTCGCATTTTGAGATAAGCGCAAGCGCTGCTCATCATCATACCAAAAGTTTGTTGCCCCTCCATCAGGACTATCCTGCCATAGAATTTGGCCCATACTATTGTACTTGTACTTTGTATGTAACCCTCTGGCAGAATGCTCTGGCTCATCTCCTAACCACTCCCCATGAGAATCAAAGGAACTAGCCGACAAGGGACGCACCGAAGCGGGCGGTATCGTTTGCACTAAACTCCCCGCCTGATCGTAATAATATAAGGTATAATGATATTCCCCTGTCTCATAGCTCACTGAAAAGGACTCCTTAAAAGGATTGTCCCAACAACTGCCCACCTGCGCCCGATAGGCCGTGATCATCTCTGCGATCAACTCCTGCTGTGCTTCCCAGGCTTCCTCCATCGCATCTTCAACCAAAGAGGCTATACAAGAATCTTGTAAATCGGAGAGACTTATTGTAAAATTACTTAAAGCCGTATCCTCCTTAGGTACAAACACTAAGGAATCAATTATAGTTATTACATCTCCTGGACCATAAAGCTTATTTTCCACTCTAAGTGTATCGTACAAGGCTCCATGAGCCGTCAAAATCAAATCTTCATAGCTCGCAATAGAACAACTGTCTGGATCTACAGGATAAGGGTCTGCCCCTAATAAGCTCAAGGCCGTATCTAAACGAATAAATACACTATCCAAATGTGGCGATTGACCCGACTGATAGTCCTCCAACAAAGCATAACCCAAGGGATTGCCCGTTCCACAAGTCGATAAACAGTTCGCTTCCATATCCAAAGCAATACGATCTAAAATTGCCTGTATCGCCAGATAAGTTGTTCCTGTCGTATCTAAATCACCTAATCCACAAGAAAGCAACTCTGTTTCTATTTCCCAACGGCTATAGGCTGCATTTATGGAACAACCATCAGCACAATTATCACTTATCGCAGCTATAATACTATCCTCGATTTCTGTAAAACTCGCAGCCGTATCATAAGGCGGAAAGGCCGTTATCAGAGCTAAACTATCACTATAGTAGCTACATTGACTACACTTTCGCTCTATCTGAAACTTTGCCCCTTGATAATAGGATAAAAAGCTCGACCAACGGAGTTCCTCTGTCGATCTTGTCTGTATACCAGTCCAACGCAAACTTGGATCTATTAAGCTATCCACATAGTTTACCATCAACTGTGGATACAAATAGACACTAGAAGTATAATAGTCCTCTAACATCCGCTTCATCTCATTCTCCAAGTAATTCGCATCACAACTACTATAGGCTGGAAACACGATCAAAAATGAGTCATTCTGAGCAAACTCACTCATTGCTGCTGCAGCATGATGTATCTTTACTGTAGCATTACTGTTCTCGCCTGCCTGCCAAGCATACCAGTCCTTATACAAACTCATTCGTGCATCATAACGCTTACTCGCTAACAAACCTACACAACTTTCATAATGACAATACTCCCGATGACGGCTTGTTAATTCTGATAAAATTGTCTCTTGGTACAAACTATCTTTTAGGAGTTGTACCAAAAGAACCACCAAAGAATCTGTATTATCTGCTTGACTAAAGTCGTAGTATACATCTGCTGTACTGCTTTCCAGACTCAAATTCCCACTATAATCAATCGTTGTAGAATTGATTACCTCTATCGTTAAGGAATTACCTGATAAATCCGCTAAGGTAAAATTAGCTAAGCCTATCAAATTTACCAAGTCTGCAGCCAACCATGCCGATGCACTCACTGTTGTCAATTGATCCTCTATTTGAGATAAAATCCCATTACAAACCTCTACTTGGGCCGCTAGTATAGGATTCGTATCTGCCGTATCTGCTGGATTTAGCCCTTCGATAAAGTTACACAAACTAGAATCTATCGCTGCTGGACTTACCGTTGGTATCATATTATTATCCTCAAAGAGCGAGGACAAACTATCTAAGGGCATTTCCGCAGATAACAATCGAAGGCGTTTATTCACTGTATATTCCCCCATTTCTGTTAAGCTCAGCTTAAACGATACCCCATGACTGTGTACATTCCCTGGGCCACAATTTGTTAAATCTGAAGCCCGGATTGTATCTCGGATTTGATAGCGATTATGGTTCGAGTCTATTACTGTTGTATGTAGCAGCCCTCCTGTCAACGAACTGGGAATGGGACTAACATAATGTCCATCAGGATCTGTTACCTCTATCTCTAAAGCATAGACGCAGCTCTCACATAGGCTATTTTGGAAACCCGCTAGCTCAAAATAGCTTGCGTCCACCTGATAATCAAAACTAAAGGTCTGTACCCCCATATCTGTCTTCAACAAAACATGCGTCATTGAGGACTGATTATTGGCCAAGACATTGCTCCCCATCATATCTAGTCGTTGGTCATAGCTCTCCTTATGGCTCAACTCTTCCACATTCGTCGGAGCCTCCCCGGCCAAAGCGGTTGCTACTGTTTGACCCGCCTGATCTACATAGGCAATGGATGCCTGTCCGTTTGCATCTACTGTTACATGCTTTTCATAATGTGTTGCATTCCCCACATTGGACCCAAACAATCGACGAAGCTCTGTCGTACTCGCTGATCCATAAAAATAGCGGGTCTCCCGTCCTAAGCCTAACTGATAAGGCCCACCTACTCCAGACTGCTCTGCTACACGGCCCGTCCCATCTCGCTTATAGCGCAACTGACTCATCGGATAGCCCTCTGCATCGGCTATATAAGGAACATAAAGCCCATCAGCTGTCGACCCCAAATGAGCCGAAGAATAATAGTAAGAGGCTCCTGAATTCGTTGATAAGGAATCTGCGCCTGTATCTTTATCGTAATCTGTATAGTTGTACGGCTGTCCCTGACTGTTCTGATTAAAATTTGCCTTAAAAAATAGATTATTTTCCACCCCTTGAGTCGGTACAGGCAAAATATTAACCACCGCCTGACCTTCCAAGCTGTAGTCTGTTTCTCCAACCAAACTCAAATCATCATCATTCAAATAGGTCACCACCTGACGGGCCCGCATACTCTCATCAAAATAGGTAATCACCTTCTTTTGCTTACCCGATTCTGCATAAACAGTACTATACTGCCAGTTCTCTTCTGGCTCAAAAGCCTCTGAGGGACTCACTGTCTCTTGGCCTACAACTGACCAAGCCCCTTCTTTTCGCCAACTGTAATTGCTGCCCGTATTTCGAATATAACGGCCTATCGGGCGAATCCGATAATAGATCTCCCCTGCAGGATAGCTCAACTCAAAACGATAATGCTGTGCTGAAGTCTCTACTCGAATCGCATCTGCAAAAAATTCTGGATCAGTCGGATCTGCGGCTTTTGATATCTCCGCATCCCAAAATACAAGTTCCACCTCTGCAGACTCCATCCCCGGAAGATAGTCCCAATACAACTCCAAATAGCTTTCTTTCGCTCCCTGACTCGCATCTGCATTAAAAACATGCTCTCCTCCTACCGTCAAAGCGGTCGTAGGATCCAAATAATAATAATGTTTCCGCTTCAAGCGCAATTGTAGCTCTATATCCTCTGGGCCAATCCCACTAATATCAGTCAGACTGCTCCCATTATAACTAAGGCCCTTTATTTCGACCTCACACTCGCCTAGCTCATGAGGCAACAAGACCATAGACTCAAATACGCCTAATTGTTCTGTATTTGATAAACGCAAAGTATCTATATCTGTCCGTCCATGCCAGCTAAAATACAACTCCAACTCCCAATCTGCAGCCCCACTAATGTCCAGTAGATCGCGTCGACCATAAACCAAATGAAGCTCCGCCTCCCAGGATATCCGGTGGTCTGCACTTTCACTCAAATTATAATCTGGCGCACGAAGCCCCAGCTTTTTCCCCACATAAATAGAGTCCGCGGGCGCTGACAACCACAAATCACTATCTCCCGCCCAGCTAAATAGGGGCAAGAACAAACACAATAGGAGGTATAGTACTTTATTCGTTTTCATAACAATTTAATGACTTTGCTGATTGATGAGTTTGTAGGTCTTATAGCTACTTACTGGATAGTATTTTCCAGCTCGTTTTTCAATATATTGTTTGCGACTAAAATGACGCTTGGCCTTGGGGGATGTGCTCAAATTCAAAAAGCGCATATCCACCTTTAACAACTGGTCCATTTCTGCTATATATGATTCATAAATTACCCTTTGAATAAGCATCTTTTCTGCATCTATATAGAGCTCCATATTTTTCATCAAGTAGCCCTTTTTCATACTTACTTTGTAGTGTTTCAGCCCTTCTTTTAGCCCCAAATACTCTATTTTATCGTATAGGCGCATTGCTTCCTCTACCTTAGAGAGCATTTCATCTTCTTGAGCGGCTGTTGACTCCTGAAGATTTTGCAGAATAATCACTTTATCTTCCTGATCAACCATAATAGCTTCTTTAGCTGTTTTCAGAAAAATAAATGACCCAAAAGCATAATGCAACAAGTCTTTTTGTTTATATATAAAACCTTTATTCTGTTCTAAGGGCTTCAACTTAGAGGACTGTAAATCATAGACATCCACCTCTATATCGGCAGAAAAATTCACTATTTCTGCATAGCGTTTTTCCAAGGCTTCATAATCTTTTTTCAGATCTTGTCCCCATAAGGAGAATTGTAAAACTAGGCCGATAAGGGCAAAAATATATTTCATCATTTTTTCTTTTTTGGGGGCTTGCCCGCCCAAGGGGCGGGCCGGGCTGTGTCGCAGCTCGCTGTTCGCTCGGCCCTGCGTTTTTTTTCGCTGCGCTCAAAAAACTAGGTCTGGCCTACGGCCCCTGCTATCCATCCCTAAGCCGACGGCCCTTCGGGCCTTTTTACTCTAGGTTGAAATCATAGACCCAAAAACGTTCAGCGGCCAAAGAAGAAAGGCTGTTGAGCGGCCACAACAAGCCCTTTAGGGCGCAGTTCGACGACCAACGGGAGTAACCGATGGTAGGCAGTGCGGCAAAGCCGCAGACCCAGCAAAAACTTGTTTTTTGCGCAGGGCCGAGTGACCCGACCAACGGGAGCCGACGCAGCGAAGCAAGTAACAGCGAGCTGCCGGACGACAACAAGGACTTTAGTCCGTCTTCGACGACCAACGGGAGTAACCGCCGCAGCTTTGCTGCGGAGGCCCAAAAATCACTTATTCTACATCTGTTGTTTTCATGTGAGAGCCAGTCTCTTGGATAGTTTTAATTCCTCGTTCCGTTTCCTTTTGCACGGCAATTAGGGTCCCTTCTTGGTTATAGAGGTATCGGCTAAAGAAATTATTATTATCTAGAGTAGCTCTAACTTTGTAATTAACAGGGTCGTAGATATAGGTTTGCAAGCCTCCTTCGGCAGGAAAAATCCGTAAATCGTCAATATAAAGCGCTTTACCTTTATGCTTATTTTGCAAGCCTAAAAGTCCTTCATAGGTAGCTGAAAGCAGCGCTGCTTCAGGAATGCTAAACTGCCCTTCCATTCGTTGCCAACCATCGATAATAGTTCCTGTAGGACTCATATCGCTTAATAGCTGTACATTGGAGCTAGTCAGTAGGTCGACAAAAGGCTGATAAGTTGGGCGATCAGCATTATCCAATTTTACCCAGCAGCTAAAGACATAGGCTTTATCTGCTTCGAGTTCCATCATACTATTATCGAAGTTAAAGGTTCCATTAGCCTGCAGTTTGATCGAAAGATTTCCTGTATGAGCTGTTTCATCAGAGAGACTAGCCATTGTATTTGAAACCTCTTGACTAGGCAATTTTCTTTCTATGCTTACTGCGCCAGTGAGGCGATAGGCAGAAGGAATATCTAGTTCATTGGGATCATAATGAATAATAATTTTCCCATTGGGACTAGCACTTAAGCTATCGATAATAATTCGGTCTGATTGTGCTTTTCCGGCTTCATCACGAAGGTGTAGTCGCATATTTTGGCCCTGATAATAGTTGCTCCAACTACTTTGGTAGGGTTCATCTAGATAGAGTTGTCCATCAGTCCAATAAAAAGGTTGAGCAACATCTAGGCGGTGATAAATTGCGTAGGCTGTATCAGTTTGGTTGCCAAAGTTCAGCTGTCCAGTTTCGATATGCGGCAAATTATTGAGATCTGTAGTTGTTGCATATTCTTCAAAACCTTCAAAAGCGATTTCCTCTTGTTTGGCATTGGCGGCTACGGCAATTGGTAAAGAGCCATTGTAGCCGTATAGGGCCGAAGAGTACAGTCCGATGATATTGCGATTTTCAGTTTCCGCATTATCGCCATTGTACTTAGTAATTGTATTTGTTTTCTTCCATTTGTCAAAAGCCTCACAATCTTGCATCAAGACAGGCCGGTTCCATTCAAAAAGGACAACAGAATCCATAGCACCATCTTTACGGAGATTGACTGTGGGGGTAGTTTGTCTTCTTTCATCGACATAAGTATAACTATTTAGCATTCTATAGATACCTCTTTCGCCAGTGGCGTAGGGGTTATCACTAGCAGTAGCATGCATTTGCAGCCAATCTTCGCTGAGTTCTGCAGCGGAAATGTTTAATACATCATTGATCGTTCTGTAAGCATATAATGGTAGCGACAACTGTTCTTCCGCTGGCCATTGGAATTCGTGGCAGAATATACGATCCGTAGCCAAGATAAAGGTTACAGGATCAGTAGCAGCTCTCATTTTCACTTCAATAGCAATTTCGAGTACATCTATTCCACTAAATCGATTACAGCCACGAATAGCATAGCTGTCAATTTTTGGATAGGTTGTTCCTTGAATTGCATTATTGCTATAGCTTTGTAAGCGGACATCTACAAAATGCTGTAATTCAGCGCCTATTTTAGGTACATCACCTTGACTTCCTTCTAGGTAGTAATAGATAGGATTCAGCAAGTGTGTACCCTCTGGTTCCCATTTAATTTTAGCTGGATTGTACTCCACTAATCCCTCAAAGCAATCAGGTGTAGAGTAGGTAGTGTAAGGATTAACAGTTTCACCATCCTCTTCAAGATAATTAACAGAAACATCATTGGGGTTTGCAGGATCTACTGGCTCAACTGTACAGCCCGAGTAGCTACAGTCTTCAAAGTTAATTAAGCTAGCTAGTTGAGTCCATTTTGAACTCAAGACTGCACTTCCCCCAGTATTTATCCGATTTGCATAAGCTTCTGTTGGAGAATTTCCTAAGTAGCTAGAAGTTGTAGCTGCACTACCTAAGTTATCCACATCCAAGGTTGCATTTAAGAAATCAGCTAGTTCTGCAGCTATTGCTTCAGTTTCTGTATCACAGCTATAAGTAATAGAGTCTAATTCTAGAGGTCCATCACAAGAAACTACAGCTCTATTTTTTGTAGGGTCAGACAAAGCTGTAATACTTCCAACCGATGCAGTCAGTTGATTTCTGGCACCAGAGCGAATTACTTTTAGTTGATAAGTACTGCCTAGAGCTACAGGATCGTCTGAATGCATTTCCAAATAGCAATTACTATTCTCTTCGTATTTAGAGAGTAGTGTAAACTTAACGGCAGGGGATGAAGGATTTGTTTGGTTATAAGCCAAGTACTCATCTCCAGCGATTAACCCCTCCATAAGATCATTCCAGGTAGTGGGTAATTGTGGGCCCAAGTCTAATACATAGCGATTATCTGTTCCTGCTAAGCGTTGATTTCCGACAGCAGCAAGAAACTCAGCCCCCCAGTTTTTATATGCGGGACCAACTCCTTTATAGAAAAAATGTGCTGGTAGATTATAGCTGTAAATAGCATCGTCATAGTTATTGTTCACTCTTGTTAAGAGTGCTTGTCCAGTGTATTGATCATATAATAGATTTTCTGTTTCCACTCTAGACTGTCCGTTGTAAGCTACAACTTTATCCATAATAGCTGCACGACGAATAACTTTGTTGGTTACTTGAGTTTGCATAGATTCATTTGTTATATGACCATGACCAGCCACTACAGGGACGATAAAAAGTGGTAGTGACCAAAGCGTATTTAGACCTGCTCCAATAGATACTGCTCTTGAGCTGTTTTTCTCAGCACCAACAGTCACTTCACGATCAACGCCCATTTCTTGGTACTCAACTTTCACATTTTGTCCATAGTCAGCCCCGCCTGTATCACTTAATAATACAGGAACAAGGCTAGTTAAAACTTTTCGTTCTCGAAGTCTAATCCCCTCTGCATAACTTTCGACTCTATGCTTGTAGTTATATTCTACCCAACTTATTGGACTATCAAGCATTTCTCCATCCTTGCTTTGCGCATACTGACTCACCTTTTTAAGTCTGCCATGCATATTGTTAAGTTCTACAGAATAAGCTTGACTGCCCCTATAATGTGCATATTTATTGAAACCCAATAATGGTATAGGGATAAGGTTCGCCCGATATTTTCTATCAATTTTTCCAGCCTTAAGAATATATGGGAAATCCTTTGCTGTATAGAATTCATGAATAGATTGTCCAGAACTAGCAAAGCCTTTAAGATTCGGATCTATACCTGCATCTTGATAAGCTTGTGAAAAGGGCTCTCCTTTTCGTTGAGCAAGGCTAGCTTCTGTTGCCAAACTCCTCACTGTTACTTTAGAATAGCCTATAGATGCTCCTGGAAGGAAGTTCTCATTGTAGGGATATTCAAAAAAATACAATTCATTCTGATTTCTCTTTTTTGCTTTCATGTAGTGTTTCGCATAGCGTAAACCACTAGACTCTCGCCCCACTACAGGTGTTGCTGCAGCAACACCACTACTAATGACTTCGCCATTTTCATCTTGAGTATCATAGTCATAGACCATCCCATAAACAGGCGTATTTTCCTTAGTCCAATGGTCTTTGAGTAAAACTCGTTTCACTCTCAGGCCGTCACCAAATATTCTTCGGTCGGGAGTATTTAGACGAATAAAAGAGCGCTTTAAGTTTCCTTTCTTTCCTAGTTGTCTTTCTCCGCAGACCTTATAAAAGCTCTTGATGGATAAAATAGCGTTTTTCATCATTCTATTCCAAGCATTTCCATCTCCTCCAGCAGGTCCTGTTCCTGTTAGTGGTGGTTCTCCTAGAAATTGATCCAATAAGTTGAACTTAATGTATTGCCATATATTTATGGCCAAAGGATGATATTTATTGACTTTAGATGAAAAATCCCCATAATCCTTTAAGATAATTCGTCCATATAAATAATCTCCCCCTGAGACAGAGGGAACCAACTCATAAGACTTGATATACAAATAAGCGACTATATTCTCATGATAACCATCACTGGCAAGATATTGCCCAAAAACGTTGGCTGCATAACGCAAATAGAGTTGTTTTCCCTTATCATCTTCATAAAGGTCTGTAAAATATCGTTCAAATTTTGCTCCTGCAGCTGCGTCATTAGAAATAGGCTCCTCTAGTTTAAAATAAATAGATAAGGCTTCTTTTTTACCAGAGGTATTTAAACTAGACAACTTAGAAGTATACAGTTTAGCTAATGCAGAAGAATCTGGATGACTAATATCTGTTGTATTTTCTATTAACTTTTCCTCATCATAAGGATTGAGCGGATCTCCAAAAGCTACAATATTAAACATTTGTCCCGCAACATGGTCCTGCTCATAGCCATATTCATCTCTTTCTAATTCTAATTCAATAGTAGAGCCTGAGGGTAGTTTTATTTTTTTCAAATGCCAGACAGAAGCTCTGTCTGCCATCTCCTGTTTTGTTAAAGGTGCAACTAATGAATTAGTTTGTTGTGTATAAGAAATATAGCTATCAGTGCAAGCATTTTCTAGCTCCCCTCGATTTGTTCCCCAACGATCTACACCTAAAGCATAATAGTTGGCATAAGAAACTCCTTGGTCAGGATACTCAAATTGATATGGATTTAAGGCCCCTCGATTAGAGTTCTCATAGGTAAAATAAACTTTCTTCAAAGTCAATTTCCCCCCCCCATTCACATTATTTTCTGTACCAGGACATAGCTCATAACTATATTCAAAATGGACAACTTTCATAGGTATCGCAGTACTTCCCTTAGTGGCTAACTCCTGCTTAGAAAAAATCCGGATTGAGTCTAACTTATAAGATGAATCACCATACTTAATATTTGAGTTTTGATCTTGAATATAATCTCCTGCGCCATAGGCATCTTCTCGTTGAGAATAGGCAAATTCAGCTCTATGTGTTTTAGTTTCTATTCTAGCCACATAATACTGCTCTCTTTTTCCTGCAGTAAAGCTACCTTTATCATCTATTTTTGCAGTGGCTTTTCCTTGGCTATAAGTAGCACCTAAAAAGGGACTACGCCATATATAAGCATCTGATGTTTTAGCATACTCAAAACGAACCCAATAACCTTGATCCTCATCATTAGGTTCTCCATCTGTAGGGTCCATATCAATATAGTTCGTTCCCAATATAGAGGTTAGCATATAAGAGTGTGCATAAGATGGAGTCGTTGTTATATCTAGATACTCCTCTGTATGGTTTACCTTATAATGAATACTTTCATCTCTTTGATCAATATCAATAACTTTCTTACAAGGATCTATTTCTGGTGCAACTGAGAAAGCATATTCCTTTTGTTCTACATTTTGCACAGCTAGGCCATAATTCCAACGAAGCCCTTCTTCTGATAAGACAGTATAGGCTCCAGTATGATTTTCTTTCGTTAAAGGTCTAGATAAATTTTCTTTTACAGAATATTCGTCAATAACAGCACTTTCTTGTTTACTATAATGTTGTATATTAAACTCTGGAAGTAAACCAGTAGCTAACTCTCTATTTTTATATGGTTGTATAGATTTACTTCTTGCCTTTCTTTTCCCTCGGCCCTTAACATCTGCTAATGTAGCTCCTGTAGTTATACTTCTTAATCTGCTTTCATTTGTACGAGCCTTCAATGGACTGACTAAATCATCCCCCATTAAATAAGCATCACTAATAAGTCGCTCGGTAGACATTTCACCAAAGCCCTTATAGTAATAAGGTTCAAAGAAAGGATCTGAGGCAGTTTTTCTCTGTGCTCCAATATTATTTCCATACTCTGGCTGATGGTTATAAACATGCTCTTTTTGGTGATTATAATCTAAATCAAGTCCTATGCGTAAAGGCGCTCCAAGACCTAGTTCAACTCCAGCACTCCCCCCATAAACATGTACCTTATTATCACGACTGGTAACAACAGCAATATCGTTTCGATATGGCTGATAGGCTCCACCCACGCCCTGACCTGTAACAGATAGAACATCTGAAGTTATTGAGGGGATTGGTAGATTTGTTGTCCATGACTGAATGGCTGTCTGTCCTTCTGTATTGTGATCTGTCAATGCTTGATTATCATCTCTTGCTTCCCCCAAATATTCTACTCCATATGCTTTTGCCTTAAAGTTTTTTCTAGCAAGCTTTCGAATTGACTGAGAATAATGTAGTCCCCCTTTCCAATATGCAAAACTAGCAGAACCTCCAACATCAAAATTGGCAGAAAAGTTAGACCCCTTAAATTGTCTATCAGCAAGAGGAGTATATGTAGTCTCTGATCCAGGCATCAAACCTATACTTACTCCAGTAGTAGTCACTAAAGATTCCTTTTGATCTGTAGATTTTTTCCTATATTTATTATAACCTCCATTTAGGCCTAGAGACATACGGTGCCCAGATAGCCCCCCATAAGCGTGCTGCAAGGAAGCACTTCCCCTAGCTGATCTCCTCCTATCTCCTTCAACACCTCCTCTATTATAAGATACAGAAAGATTAGCTTGCCCGCTACCACCATCAAAAGAGCTCATATTCATCCCAAAACCAGCTCCAAAGCTAAACTTATCTGTTATTTTATAGCCTAGGCTAACTCCTGGATCAAAGCTAATTCCCTGACCTTTTAAGCTATTTATTGTATAGCTAAAACCTAAATTAAAACCTTTAGAAAAATTTTTAGATTTATCAACTCCAGGCATCTCTATTCCTCCAGAAACTCTATACACTCTATTCACATTATCCTTCTGATCCACTTCTCGCTCTATCAAATCACCGTTAAAGTCATCTGGCAGCCCTCGCATCTGTCGATTGATTGCGCCAATACCAAGGTTCCAGCCTAAACCTACCATAGAAGCTTCTGCTTCAGGAGAGGTTACGGAATTATAAAACAAGTTTACGGGGTATCCTCCATTTGGACCAGGGAGGTCAAATAGAGGAATATTGTATGTAAAATCTCCTGAAAATAGGTCCACCATTTCGGTAGTGCCTACAGGTTCAAAAGACTGCAATTCAGGTTGAGTAGGGCCAGAAGTTAATGCTAATGCAACTGCTGGAAAAAACATTTGATTGATCATCAATAAGATGAAAAAGCTAGCGGCTCGCTTGCTAAACTTAGCTCTGCTAATGTAGTTCATGATTATTTTATCTTGGGTGTGTTCTTAATCTGTTCTCCAGAAAAAAATAACTTAATTGGTGCTATCTGAAATTCTTCACTATCTAATACAAAAGTCTTGTCTGCTTTTTTACTATTTTCATTAGTCTTAAAAGCCAATAAAAAGCCTCCATATTTAGACATATTATAACTTCTCTCAAACTGATATAAAGAGGGCTTTAAGCTATCTCCTCCATCTATCAATAGAATATCTTCGGCCATATCAAAAGACAAATACTGTAAGCGCCGTTTAGATGCAGCTTGATCATAGACCTGCCAATTGAGAAGAGTTGTGCCTTCTTTCTCACGATCCCTAACCCTCAGCCTTAAATAGTAGTACTGTAAGTCTTTATAGGCTGATCGCTCCTTATCTAAATCTAGATTCAAAAACTCTTCTTCAGAATTTGTTTTGAGAAGAATTAGTGCGTCTGAAGGCCGATAGGCTAAATCCAACTCTAAACCAGCAACTACTTTTGTTTTGCGTAAGCCATTATCTGGATCATCAATATAATCTAGATAGTCTTTGGCATCTATTTCTTTAGTTGTACAAGAACCAAAAGCAAGAAATAAAATACCTAAACAGCTATAAAGTATCTGTTTTTTACACATTACTTCCCTGCATATTTTTTATTGATGTAGGCAATAACATCTGCTGTAATATCTTCAGCCTCATCAGCATACATTAAAGAGCCATTAGCAGCAGACCCAAATACATAGTCATACTGTTGCTCCTTGCCATACTCAAAAACATATTGGTTAATCTGTGTCCACAACTGTTCTTGATAACGCTGTTGATCATTAGCTGTTTCTTGGTTAAACTGCTGCAACAACAAGTTATAGCGCTTTTCTAGCGTTTTCATCCGAACTACTGCATCTTCATCTAAATCACTTGCAGCCATAGCAGATATTTCCGCTTTAATTGAATCTAAAGCTTGCTGCCGATGACTGCTTTCAGCTCTATGTTTAGCATCTAGCTCCAAGGTGCCCTGAAACTCTTCAAAAAGCTTAAAGTTATTTACATAGGCTAATTTAGGGCCCTGATTACAAGCCGCTAAGCTCAAGGAAAAAATTAGTATTGCAACTACAGCTTTAAACTTATTCTTTACATTCCACATGTCTACTCAATTCTAAACCTTAAGAAATAATCAATTCCCTGATTTCCCTCTACTTCTAATATATAATACTTGTTAGCGCTTAAAGAAGCTGCTGTTAGAGGAAGCGTCAACCAGTTAGTTCCTCTCGTTAAATCTATAGTTCCTGTATCTGCTAGCTGGCGATTCCAAGCATAAATTTTATAGCTCAACTGTTCTCCAGCTAATAACTCATAATCTTGATCAAATCGAATTCTTAAACTATCATCTGTAACGGAAACATAACCTCCATCTAGCTCTTCTTTCAACTCGTAATAAGGTAAACCCGCTACAAAATCTGCACAATTATATGTTGTCGCTCCTGTGTTAGGGCTAGGATCTGGATCTTCACAAATTGTACGTACTCTAATGCGATCTATAGCAGTGGCATTTCCAATTAAGCCCGTATAGAAAAAACCCTCATCAGCTGATGTAAGTACTTGAGGCTCCCCTATTTCTAACCCATTCTTATAAAAATGTACCTTTTCTTGATCAAGCCCTAACTCAATTCTATCTCCTATTTGCGTTTTATTCTGAGCCGTATATATAATCTCCTTATTTTTATAAATATGTACAGCTGTTCGACCTAGTTCTAAATAGTAATCTCCATCTTGTTGCTTAAAGCCTAAACCTACATAGCTTTCACTGTCTGTACCAAAACTATTTAAATTTACAGACAACCCCAGAAGCCCCAGATTTCCTAAATCTGACCTAGGATCATAGGGCAGCTTGCATAAATCTCCAGGAACAATGAGCTTTAAAAAGCTAGCCGTTGTTTTTGTTGCTGTATTCGAAGTTAATACTCCTGAAGAATAACTCAAAGACTCTTCTGTTTCTACATCCAAATAGCAAGCACCAATTGTTGAACTATTTTCATATACCGCTAAAACCTCATCCGCCCCTAAAGCATAGTTAAATATCTTCAACTCATCTAACTTCCCCTTAAAGTACTTTGTCTGATTAAATCGCATTCCTATCACTGCGCTCTCTTGAGCTGTAGCATAATGAGGCGGACAATTGGAAGGTATTGAGGTTGTTGTTATTAAAACGCCATCTACATAAACTTTTCCTTCCGTACTGCTTCTTGTATACAATACATGATGCCAATTGTCATTTTCAGCAGTTCCCGTAGAGGCCGAATAGGCAACTTGCGGATTAGAACAGTTGGTCCAACCATAACCCGTAAATCCAGACTGTCCATAATAATTATTAGCTACATATAGCCCCTGATCACCATTAGCCCCACCAATAGAAATTATTGGCATATAGCTTTTATATGAAACTGGCTCTGCTTGAACCCATACAGAATAGCTATACTCTGCAAACTTTAATGCTTGTAAATTAGATAATTTTAAATAGTCATCCTGGCCATCAAAATAGTATGCACTGCTATCCCGTCCATAACGATCAGTTGTGGGAATAGCTCCGTTTATCGTAGCAGAATGGTTAGCATACTGATCATCTCCTGTTCCATTCATCCTGAAGTATGCAACAGCTCCTGTTTGTGCTGAAACCAGCTGCCCGATTAAAAGCATTGCTACTGAAATCCATAGTTTATTTCTCATGTTCTTCTTTCCCGCTGTTTACTAGTTTTGGGTCTATGTTTTATCTACTAATTGGCTAAATCATAATTGTATGTAGCCGAATACCGTCCGTCAACTGATTTCAAACGCAATCTTATATATAAGGGATATGGCCTAGATATCCGATCTAACTGAAACTCCCAAACATTAGCTCTTTTCTTGATTAAGCGTGACCGCCCATTAAGCGCTCCTTCTTCCAAAGAGATAGTACGGCTGTATACATTATTTTGGCCCTGACTACGTCCTATCTTTAGCTCTATCTCTTCTACTAAATCACTACTTAATAACTGAATTTGTAGTTTTAAGTCTCCCTTGGCCTGATTACAACTCAATGCCGAATGATGTAAAGAATCTATAGAACATGCTGGCTGCGCCCCAGCTGAACACTGAAAATTACAGGCAGTCAAATACCCTTCTATATTCACACAGCGCATCTGCTCAAAAGCCTGCACCTGCTGTAAACTATCCCAACGAGCTGAATCAATTGCAGCCTGAGCTAAACTATCTGGATGCTGTGCCTTCAACATTGATGTGGAAAATAATAAAAATAGAAGCACAACAACTATTTGAGAAGGGCAGAAAGTCTGTTTCTTCGTCTTCATTTATTTTAGGTTTTATTCGTTCTATGGTCGCAAAAGTAATTATTATTCAAAAAACTACTTAAGCCAAGTCACAAATAAAGTATCTTACATTAAAAAACAAACTATACTTAAGACCAAGTACGACCTAATATAGACTTATCAGGCCTAATATCTTTTTTTAAAAAAATATTAGGCCTGTCACAAAACAAAAAATACATCTACATTCAATACTTTAAAACCCTATAGATGTACTCAATTGAAATAATGGTAAATACATCGCCACTAAAATAACAGCAACCATAAATCCTAAGGCAACAATCAAAACAGGCTCTAACAGACTGCCAATAATAGCCGTTCGCTGCTCTATTTCTTCATTATACTGCTCTGCCAAACGCCCAAACATAGGCCCCAACTGGCCTGCCTCCTCCCCTACTCGAATAAGCGCCAAAAACTGATTGTTAAATATAGTTCCCTTTCCCAAAGCCTCGGCTAAAGTATCTCCCTGTAATACCTTCTGACTAGCCGATTTTAATACTAGCTCTAAAGGATAAAAATCAATCATCTGATCCAATAAATCCATAGCCTGCAACAAAGGCAAACGCGCCCCTAACAATAAAGCCATAGATTGAGCAAAACGAGCTAAATATATTCGCTTGATAATCGGCCCAAAAATAGGCAGAAACAACAGTATATTCGCCCGCCATTTTCGCCACCAAACCGCCTTTTTTTGACTATATAAAAATATAATTAACCCTAGCAGCAAGAGCAAAACATAGCCCCCATAACGACTGCTATAATCCGAAGCCTGCACGACCAAACGCGTCAAATAAGGCAATTCACTACCAAAACGCTCATAAATCCCCGAAAACATGGGCACCAAATAACGCAGCAAAAAGAAAAGCGCCAAAAAAGAAAAACTCATAACAAAAATAGGATACGATAAAGCAGAAATAAGCTGCTGCCGATACTTTAAACTCTTCCTGAAAAAAGCCGCCAAATCCTTTAATACAGCCTGTAACTGACCCGATTCTTCCGCAATCTGAATACTATAACACTCATAAGTCGAAAATACAGACAAACGCTGCATAGCCTCAAAAAAACGAGCCCCCGAAATGATTTCCTCTAATAAACGCCCTAAAATCTCTTGCTCCTTTTTCTTCTTTAAATTCTCTTTCAATAATTCTAAGGCCGTCTGCAAATCTAAACCCGCCCGCAATAATAACGCTAACTCCTCATAAAAAGCTTGTTTTCTCTTAGCCGAAAAAGCCCCCCCAAAACTAATATCCTTATTCATGAAGGCCCAAAAAGAACTAGAGCTTTCCTCTTTTTTTTTCTCCTTTCGCGCTAATTTGATTCCCATTGATCCCTGTTTTTTTGGCTCCTAACCCTAAATACAAAATCCAAATCTTCTATTTCCCAATCTAAAGCATCTACTGGCCCATTTTCCTCCCGCAAAGCCTTCTCCCAATACAAACGCAATGCTTTTGTCTCGCAAAATACAGTATCTACTTTGGCCTCCATCTCCAGAATTTGCCGACAAACAAAATCTCGCTCAAAAGAATAAGATAACTGCAGACTATCCATTTCCAAAATTAACCGCTGCTCCTCCCAAATAGCACTCCGACTACGCACAAAATCAGTCTGCAAGATGGCCCGAAAAGCATCCAATTCCAAAATTGCCTCCGTCTCTCGCTCATATTGACGATACAATTGATCCATTATCTGATGAGCTAACAACCCCATAGACAATACAAAGGTAGCCAACAACATCACCAAAATAAGCTCTACTAAAGTAAATGCCGCATATTTTTTCATCTCCTATTTTTTTGGGGCTTGCCCGCCCAAAGGGCGGGCCGGGCTGTGTCGCAGCTCGCTGTTCGCTCGGCCCTGCGTTTTTTTCGCTGCGCTCAAAAAACTGGGTCTGGCCTGCGGCCACTGCTATCCATCCCTAAGCCGACGGCCCTTCGGGCCTTTTTACTGTAGGTTGAAACCTATAACAACAATGGACTTCAGCCCATCTGCGAAAAACCGTTCAGCAGCCGAAGAAAAACGCCAAAAGAAGAAAGACTGTTGGGCGGCCTAGCGATGGTAGGCAGTGCGGCAAAGCCGCAGACCAAGCAAAAACTTGTTTTTTGCGCAGGGCCGAGCGAGCAGCGAGCTGCCGGACGTAGCGCCGACGAGCGAAGCGAGGCGGAGGCCCCAAAACAAGCATTTAATCCACAGGCCAATATAACCACTGTTTATCGATTCGCAATTCTTCTTTATGCGCATCCAGAACGGTTAGTTCTAAACGATAGAGATAAGGCGCATTTTCTTTCTGCCATTTCTGTTCAATGATAAAAGGGGGGCGATCAAACTGCTGATTTTCTGAAGGTCCCTGCTCCAAAGCTGTCGTTCGGATATCTTGCAAGCAAAGTTCAATTAAAGATTGTTGCTGTATGGCATCGGCTTTTAGCAATTGTATATAAAATTTTAGTCCGAAGGCCAAGCTAATAAAAATAAGTAGTAGGGCCATCATGCTCTCCAATAAAGAGGTGGCCGGCACTTTTTGCATTACTCTAAGCATTTGATAATTCCTCTTTTTTTGGGACTTCCTTCCTTAAAAATATCCGGCAATAAAAAATGTTCTGGACGTTTTTCCAATTCAACTTGGACGTTAATCAGATAATTTTCATAAACCGCTGCAGGCGTTTTCAAACTCAGTTGTCGAAGCATGAGCTGCCCATCAATATCGGCCTGCATATCTAAGTAAACATTGCTATAAACAAATCCTCGGACTTTGCTCCTTGGCGCCAAACGATGCCTAGAGCGGCCCATAGACGGGCTATATTCTTCTTGAGAAATCCAAATCCCCTCTAAGATAGAAGCCGAATCTAATTCCAAAAAACTGGCTTGCTCAGCCAACTGATTGCGATAAATGGCTAAAACAGAGGGATATTTAAGGCGGCAGTTTGCCTGTACGATAATTGTATCGCTAGCAATAGCTTGAACACTGCCCTCAAAACCCGACTCAAAAATAATATTGGGCGCTTGCAAGATGACCTCTTCTAGTTGAGCCTCTTTTCCAACATAAATTGCTTTTTCAGCTCGAATGAGTAAGGCTCCTTTTAAATTCTCATTTTGCAAATATAATTCTTCGGCTAAAATATATTTAGGCGTTTGTTCAAAAGAACAGTGAACTTTTGGGGCCAGACTGGTTTGCTGTTCAGGCAAAGTCAGCAGTTGGTCCAAATGCCTCAATTTGTCTAATGCTAAACGCGGTAAAAACTTACTGCTTCTTCGCTCCTCGCCATAAAGCAGTTGCCCCCCCTCAAACGGTTGACCCGCAGCCCGTCCTCCTTTTAATCCCGCTTTAGGCAAGTAAGCAGCTCCTCTCAACTGAGTTTTACCCGCCAGCATCAGCGGCTTTCCTCTATCCGCCAAATAGACTGCTGCATTCAAACAGCCTTCAGGCAGTTGCCCAACCAAATACAAGCGACTAAAACTATCTTGTCGATGAAAACTCCTAGCCCCTAAATAGTCATATATTCCCCAGCTTCGCTTAAAAAGACAAACGCTATCTTGAGCCCCTCCATACAAAGAAATACAAGATTCTATTTCTGTTTCTTGGGCCAATAAATAAGCAATGCCTGCATCTGCATTGCGAATTAACTGGCCTTGCAAAAACGACTTTGTCTGCAAAAAACGATGACTAGCGGACAACATCAAAAAAGCCCCTAGAATAATCGCAATCAGCAGACTCACCACAATGGCAAAAAGCAATGCCCGCCCGCTTAGTTTTTGCTTCATTCGCCTTCTTTTTTGCAGATCACCATCAGCTCAAAAGTGGCTTGATAATGATCTATATTCTGATAAGAAATATCGTCTATACGCTCTACCCAACTCAAGGCTTGCAATGATTTTTTCCAATCATTATAAAAGACCGACTTCTTAGAAATCCCCTTAATTCTAATAAGTCCTTGTTGATAATTTGGCGCCTTCCCTTCTCGCTCCGCCTTTTTATCTTCTAGCAAAGGAGCTATTTCTAGCTCTAATAAATGAATACTTTTTGGCAAGCTACTGGCCAACTGATCGGCGTAAAAAGATTGCTGACTTTTTTCGCCTAAGCTAGCTCCAGCTCCCAAATTTACCTGCTGTTCATAATCTTCTCTAAGCCGATCTCTTTCAGCAATTAGCTGTTGCTTTTGAGCTACTTCCAAACTCAAAGATTCATTTTCTTGCTCTAGCTGCCCCAGGTATAGATAATTGGCTAACAAACTAATGAAAAAGAAAGACAATAGCAGAGCAGTACTCAACTCTAGTAGCTTTTTGTACATCAATCGCTCCTGATTATCCTTCAATAAGGGAATATCCAAAGCCGTCTGTCTAACATCTTCTAAACCAATAAAGGCCAAAGCAGCTGCAGCCAACAAACGACTATCGAGCTGCTCATCGCCCAAGTTTAATTCTTGGGCTGTTCCCTCTTGCTTGAACAGTTCACTCAAGGCTCCATCTTCCAAAAAAAACTCATAATGATTAGCAGCTACTCGCTCCTCTTCCAGATAGGGAAATAAAGCGGTGGCCACAAAAGGCGCATAATTGGCATAGACGATAGGCAAGCCCGCCTCTTGAGCCAAATTCAATAAATTCAATAGCTCTTCTTTTCGCCCCAAAACAACTAACTGTCCCTCTTTTTTGGGAAAAAACTCTACTAAAATATCAGCTGCTTTAGCAGAGGGGAATATTGTCTTTAGGGCCTGCTCCTTATTTTCAAATGCTCGGTCAAAAGATTTGAAGATGAGCTTAGGGCTATTCCAGCCAAAAAATATTGGACAATCCTTTGGCAGCAAGGCCTTTAGTTCATCCCAACTCCCCAAGTTGGCCGCCTGCTGAACAATGCTTGCCTCCCCTTTTTTTTTGGCCAAAACTACAACTTGCAAACGGTAGCCCTCTTCGGTCCAAAAACATTCTACCCCAGCCAATTGCTTTGTAGATAATAACCAAGATGCCATTTTCGCTTGCATAATTAGTAGACTATTGTAGGTTTAATAAAAATAAGCAACTCGCTATCTGACTTTGTTTTCTTTCGGCTTCCCAAAAGATTAAGTAAGGGGATCCTTGCCAAAAAAGGGGCCCCTTTTGCACTTTCCTCTTTGCGTTTAGTGCTCAAACCACCCAATACAATCATTTCGCCATTGCGCACTCGTAAAGCCGACTCAAATGTACGAGAATACTGAGCTGGAGGTGCCCCAATTTGAGTTTCTCCAGTAAAATCCGACTGACTGACCGTAATATCTACTGTTATTTGCTCATCTCCAGATACCTGAGGCCGAATTCCTATAGTAAAATTGGCCTGTACAGACTTAAAGTTTATATCCTGTTGGGTCACGGTTCCTTGTACCCCCTGAACTGTCGTTCTAGTTTCCTGATAATAACGAGTTTCTCCCACAGTAAAAGTCGCTTCATGAGAGTTAAGAGTAGAAAGCTGTGGCCTTGATTTCGTTTTGATTAAACCAGCATCTTCTACAGCCCCCATCGAAACATAAAAATTGGGAACAACTCGCCCCAGATTGACAATTCCTCTCCCCGCTAAAGTATTTAACAAACGGTTGATGGTCTCTGCCCCAAAACTAAAAGATACGCCTGGCGTCAAGGTTGCCTGATCACTAGCAGGCGACTCGCCCAAGCCCATCTCTAAATTACTCTCATTGATTAAACTCCTTTGTACATCCAAAATAATCAACTCAATATTAACGACCGGAACCAGCTTATCTATAGACTGCAAAAAAGCCTCTATCTCGGCTACTTCAGGAGCTGCACCACTCAATAAAACAGCATTGAGCTCTAAAAAAGGTTGAATATCTACCCGCTCCTGCAAATCTGAGGGAATCACTTTTTCAATTTCTTGAGCCGATCGATTTTGTAACTGCACCACCTTTGCCGTTCGTAACCCTTCCTGCTCTCGATCTCCAATTAAATAAATCCCCTCCGATAATTTATAGGTTAAAGTCGTCCCCGTTAAAATATAATCTAAAAACTCACTATAGGTGGCATGACTCAACTTCATTGAAATAGCTGGATTAGAAGCCGTTCCATTTTGCTGTCGATTATTATTATTACGACCCCTTTGTTGCCCTCTGCCCCTATTGGCTCCCCCTTCTTCAAATAAAAAGTAATTTTGGCCCAACTCAATAGAAACAGCCTGAATAAGGTCTAGTAGAGGAATATCAATGGCTTCTATATCTAAATATTGTTCTTGACTGAACGAGTCTGTTGTAACAAGCATAGAAAGGTTTTGGATGGCCTGATAATCAACTCCAGCCCCCATACTTAAGCGGTTTTTTGTATTCTTATTTTTGGCCAATGTCGGATCACCTTCCTCTTCTTTCAAGGCCAAATAAAAAGCCCCTTCATCCGTTTTACTCAACTGTAATTCATTGGCCCGAGCCAAAAGCCTCAGGGCATCTTCAACCTCAGCCTTTTCTACAAAAACCGAAACCGCCAATTGCTGGGCCTTTTTACTCGCCACTACATTTTGCCCCGTCGATCGTGTAATGGAGCGCAATAACTTATCTAAAGGCTCAGCCTTAGCGTCTAAACTCAATTTGTTGGTATACCCATTATACTTGGCCAACTCTTTTTCCTTGGGTATGGGAAGCTCTTTTTTGTACGGAAAAACCGTAATGATAGAACCCGAAAAGGCTAAATCCAAATCATATTGCCGACAAAGATAGAGCAGCAAATCCTTAATCTTAACCTTAGAAAAATTACTAACAACCGCCTGCTGCAACTGCGGATCTATCGTAATATTAAGCTTAGTTTGCTGAGCTACCGCCGTGATAATCTCACTAACCGTCCCCAAAGCAGAAATATCTATTTTTTTGTTCAAATTTGTCTCTTGCTTAGAAAAACGATCTAGCTGTTCCTCCAACAACTCAAACCGATCTTCACCCAATTGTGCCTGCACAGCAATATGGCCCACAAGCATCAAGAGTAAGAGTAACAGACCTTTTGTTTTCATCTTTTTGTTTTTTTCTTTTGGGGCTGCCCCTCCCTACGGTCGGGTCGGGCTGTCTCGCAGCTCGCTGTTCGCTCGGCCCTGCACAAAATTCGCTACGCTCATTTTGTTGGGTCTGGCCCTGCGGGCCACTGCTGCCCATCCCTCAGCCATAAAAACGCCCTTTGGGCGTTGAAAGGCGGCCCAAGGCCACAGCCAAAAGCAAGCTTTACTAACTACTTGCAGCCAAAATAGGATAAAGCTCTCCTATTGTGCTCTCTCCAGCCACTAAAAGCTTTATAGCCGCTTCCGCCAAGCTTTCTACTCCCCTTTCCTGAAGTAATGTTTTTACGTTAAATGATTTATTTTTAATGTGTTGGGCCAAATCTTCATCTATTCGGATAACCTCATAAATAGCTTTTCGACCTTTATAACCCGTGTAGTTACAGGCTGCACAACCTTTTGCTAGATAGTGCTGACTAATTTTTTGTTTTAAGGTATAGCTATAAGGCAACAACTCTGGTCGAAATGCCTCTGCTTGTTTACAAGCGGGGCAGAGTAAACGAACCAAGCGCTGAGCCACTGCCGTATTCAAGGTATCGGCTAGCAAATAAGCGGGTACACCCATATCTACCAAACGGGCCACAATTCCCCAAGCAGAGTTGGTATGAATGGTAGAAAAAACCAAGTGCCCCGTTAAAGATGCTCTAATCGCCATTTCGGCTGTAGACCGATCTCGAATTTCCCCCACCATAATTACATTGGGATCTTGGCGCATAAAACTTCGAATACTACTAGCGAAATCAAGTCCAATAGCCTCTTTGAGTTGCACCTGATTGATTCCCTCCAAAGTATATTCGATAGGATCTTCAATAGTAATAATATTTCGGCCCACAGTATTGAGTTGATGCAAACTAGCATAAAGCGTTGTTGTTTTTCCAGATCCTGTTGGTCCACTAATCAGTACCAAACCTTCTGGCATCATCATGCCTTCTTGATAGCGTCTGAGGCTTTGAGCATCAAAACCGAGCTCCTCTAGCTTCATTTGGCTGCTATTGTTGCGGAGCAATCGCATAACTACTTTTTCGCCATAAAGTGTGGGCAAAACAGAAACTCGAATATCTAGTTTTTGCCCGCCTTCTTCTAGAAAGATTCGGCCATCTTGGGGCAGGCGTTTTTCGGCAATATCGAGTTGGGCCTTAATTTTAATTTTATTGATTAAGCTAGGGTAATCTTTCTTTTCCAAGCTATATCGTTCGATCAATTCGCCATCTATTCTCAGGCGGATCCGTGCTTTTTTCTCATAGACTTCAAAGTGAATATCGCTACTGCCAAGCTCTTCAGCTTCTAGGAGTAGGGAAAGCAAGCTATCTTTTGTAGTGCTTAGTTTCTCTTGTTTTCGGTGGCTTTTATCGCGGCGATAGTGTTGGCCCAGAAAGGGGTGCAAAACAGCCTTGGGTAAGGGGTAAAACTGAACCGTTTGGCCCAATAAGAGTTCTAATTCTAGGGCCAAAGCAGTCAAGTCAGATTGATCTTCGGCCACAGCGGCATGTAAGCCCTTTTCATCTTCCTTAAATAGGATCAGCTGATAGCGCCAAGCTTCTTCATCGCTAAGGCGTTGCAACAATTTTCTGTCAATTTGTTGAAGGCGATCTTCCCAGTCTATCATAATCAAGTATTTGGTGGAAAATGGGCCAATGGCCTAGCGATGTGTAGGGGTGGCCCGCAGGGCCAGACCGAGGCGCTTTGCGCCGAAGGGCCGAGCGAGCAGCGAGCCCCGAAACGTAGCGCCCGCCGAAGGCGGGAGGCCCCTAAAAAAGAGCTCCTATCCTATCCATTGGTAAAAAAAGGAATCGTTATACATAGAAAAGCTAGTCCATTGCTCTAAGAGTAGATAAAAAATGAGGAAAGCCGACATACTGCCAGCCAAGGGGATACTTTCTTTGGACCAGCCCAGGAGGCTAGAAAATAGCAGATAAGCAATTAGGGAGCCTGCAAGGCTGATGATAAAGAAAAAGATAAATTGGAGTGGGGAAAACAAGCAACAAAGGGGAAGAAAAAACAGAAGGTCGCCTAGGCCAATTTCGCGATTAACGATACTGTAAAGGCGGGCATTTTTGAGTAGAAAATATAGTTGTAGCATAACTAGTTGGAGGCTCAGCAAAAGTAAATTGAAGCCTATAAATCCGTATTGGATGTAGCCTAGTTGGTAAAATTGCTTGGCCAACGCAAAAAAGAGCAGCAAAACTGGCAAAAAAGCGTAAATGGCTCGCTCTTTAAAATCTTGGTATAAGACAGCGCTTAAAAAACAGATAATTAGCCAATTCATGGGGTTAATCTAGGGTCACTTCTTGCAATTGGCCATCTTGGTTAATTTCCCAAACATTGAGTTGGCCATCTCCATCAAAATCTTCGGTAGCGGTTGCTCTGGCCAAAAAACTTTGTTTAGAAGCGTTGACAATTTCATAATCGTAAACGGCATCTCCGCCATTGGCTTTCACTTTTGGGGGTTCAAAGCGAAGTTGTTTAAAATCATCGGAATAGCGAAAATTCATAGCGTGATAGCCTTCTTGTAGACTATGTAAGAATTTAAGTTGTTTTTTGGCTTCTAGGCTATATGCTTGGCCAAAAAGTCCCTTCATATTGGGGAGAGCCAATAGAATGAGAATGCCAATAATGACAAGGACCACCATGAGTTCCGTTAGTGTTAAAGCGCTTAGCTTTTTCTTTAAAATTTTCATAGAAATATTGTGCTTGTTCTTTTGCCCCACAAAGGAACACATTTCTTTAATAAGTTCAATAAAAAAAGGCATCTTTGCAGCCTACTCTTTCAAAATAGCGGTTAAAAGCAAAACTGTTATTTTAAGATGAAGGTATAGAAAAGAATCACAGATAGCATGGCCTTATTAGATACAAATGCCTATAAAAAGCGGCTTCTTTTTTTGGGTTTAGGCAGCCTTTTTCTTCTTTTTTTATCTTGGCAGCTGAGTTTTTCAAAAAGTTATGCGGCTTACCAAAATAATCGAAAGCTAGGGCAGCAAATTGCCCAAGAAGCACAATTGGAACAAGAAATTGCTCATTATCGGCAAGCTTTAGCGCAATCTGAGGCCTTAACATCCGAGCGTCCGTTTACTGCCGCAACATTATTTGAGGTAGTAAGTAGTTGGTCAGCTGCGCATCAGTTGCAGGTACGGCAGTTGGCTCAAGCCCAAACCTATAGAGAAGGGAAATATGAATTACAGTTACATCAGATTTCGCTTCAGGGCAATTATAAGGCCTTACTTTCCTTTATTTATTTGTTAGAACAGGAGTTAAAACTGGGGCAGGTGGTTCATAGTTTCTTTGCATTAGAGCGCAATAGAGACAATCGAGAGACAGAACTTATTTTATCCTTAGAGCTCCAAAATATTCAGACATTAGATGAATAAGCCACTTTTATCTACAGCCCTTTTTCTTTTAGCGCTACTCCCTTTTAGTTGTGGGGTTTTATTGGAAGAGGATCTTTCCAAGCTAAAAATAGAACTTTTGGCGCCTAATGATGGCTACAGCAGTAATCAAGAGTTGCAAGAGCTGGTTTGGGCTGCCGATGAAGTTATTGATTCCTTTCGCTTAGAAGTTGTTCAAGATAGTTTTTCGGCAATTTCTGCTTATATCTTAGACAGTACAATTCTTGGGAATAGTCATCGGCTGACGCTTTCTCCGGGCCATTATCAATGGCGAGTAAGGGGGATCAATGGAAGTTCTAGTACAGATTATGAAACCTTCAATCTTACTATTGAGCCCGATAGCAGCTTAAGTCATCAGTCCTTGTACCTCATTCAGCCCGAAGATTTAGCTAGCTTTAATACTGATTCCATTCTTTTTCTTTGGGAGGGGCTCAGCTTGGCTCAAAGTTATCGTTTGCAAGTGGCCAGTCATCCCAGTTTCAATTCTCAATTGATGCTTATTGACCAGCAAATCTCGCAAGACTACTATCTGCTTCAGCAACAATTGGGAACAGGAACTTTTTATTGGCGACTAAGAGCTATCCGACAACATCTAGATAGTACTGCATGGAGCGCTACCCTATCCTTTTCACTGAATATTGCGCCAGAGCTTACACAGCCTGCTTCAGCTAGTCAAATCAATAGTTTACCCGCCAATTTTAGTTGGCGAAGCGCTAGTCAGCACCAAAGAGATAGCATTTATTTTTATTATGAAAATGAAAGTAGCCCATTTTTAATTAGAGCTAGTCAAACTGCTAATTTTAACCTGCTAGCCAATGACACGATTGGTAAAGGAGCCGGCAACTATTATTGGAAAGTTCGTGCAGTGGGAGTCAATGGACAATTAAGCAGTTACAGTCCGCTTTGGCAAGTGATGATCAACTAGAAAAGATGTCAATTTTAGAACAAAGTTATAGCAAATATATCCTAGGAGCACTTTTGCTTCTTGTTTGGGGCCTTGTATTTTACCGAATATACCAGGCCTTTGCCCCTGAAGAAGAGCTCTCTATGCCCTCCATACAGTTTGCCCATTGGAATAAAGAACAGGCGGTCAATAAAGAGGGATATCAACTTGCTTTAGACTATGAAGATCCCTTTTTGAAGGAACAAGCTTATCATTTTTCTTCTCCTAGGCCAAGACAGCAAATGGATCAAAAACCTAGTTTTGCCCAAAAGGAGCCCAAAAGGAGCAAAAAAACCGAAAAGAAAGTCATTCTCCCCAAAATGCCTCAGGTCCGCTATCAGGGCTACGCCATAAGTCAATCTGACAGCATTGCAATTATTAAAATTGATAATCAGTTTTTCCCCAACCTAAAAGTAGGCGAAGTAGTCCAGGGAATTCGCTTAATGGCCATTTTCCCCGATTCTATTTGGTTAGATTGGCGAGCCGAACGCCATACTATTTTGAAGAAGTAGTTGCCGATTTTTTCTTTTGCTTCGCCTTCTTTTTTTCTTTTTGCGCTGGCTTCTTTTTTCGTTCTTTTTTGGGTTTAGCTGCTTTTTTCTCTCCTTTTTTGTAGCGTTCTACTCGAATACAACGGCCAGTTTCAGGATCAAAAAAATAGTATTTCCCATGCAGTTTTCCTTTGCGATACTGTCCTTTTTCAATCAATTGCCCAGCAGCATTATAGCGGCGTAAAACTCCTTTTTTTTGTCCTTTTTTCCAATTTAGCTCTTCTTTTAAGCGCCCATTTTCCCACCATTTTTGCCAAAGGCCATGCTTTAACCCTTTATGAAAAAAGCCTTTTTCCAAAAGATTTTGATTCGGATAAAAACGCTCATAAAGCCCTTCTAACAACAAGCCTGAATATGCTGCTTCTGTACCCAATAAGCGATCTTTATGATACCAGAAGTACATTTTTCCTTTTTGCACCTTCAGCTTTTCAGGGTTTTTTACAAAGATCTTGGCTCGAACAAGGGTATCGCCCTCTAACATACTCAAAGGACGTAATTCAGATTGAGCAAAGGCTTCAACTGAACCTATAATAAATAATAGTAGGAATATATTTTTCATATTCTTTTGGCCCAAAGCTAGCCATTTATTGGCTGATGTCAAATAAAAGTAATTTTTAGAGTACCTATTTTTTTGGGCCCGGCCGCCTAAGGCGGCCGGGCCCTTGCAGGGCTCGCAGGACTGCTCGGCCCTGCGCCAGCAAGCTGGCTGGGTCTGCCGCTACGCGGCACCCTTTCAGGCCCCTAGGCCTGCGGCGGCTTCGCCGCCTGCTCGCTGTGGCTGCAGGTTAAAACCAGCAGCCAATTTAGGTACAGCAGAGCCAACTCCTAAGCAACAATTGGCCTGCAGCTTAAAAGCCGCAGGACCTGAAAACCAAATATATCCTTCCCACAAACAAAGCAGGGGCTTTTAAGCCGCTGCGGCAAGAAAGAACAAGGCCCAGCAAGAATGGCTGCGGCCTTTAGGCTGCAGGTAGCGGCAAAGCCGCCATGGCCGAAGGCCAAACGGCCCAGCGCTGCGGAGGGGTGGCCGAAGGCCAGACCGAAGCCGCCAAAGGCGGCTGAAGGGCCGAACAGACCTGTGAGCCCCGCAGCATAGCGGCGGCCGAACTAGGCGAAGCCTAGCCGGCCGCGGGCCCCCAAAAAAAAAGAAGCTACCTTTCGATAACTTCTTCTATTTTGTACTTAAAGTGATTCCCTTAATCCCTCATTTTTAGGACCAATTTGCCAAACTGCTGGCCTTTGTCCATACAATCAAAGGCTTTTTGCGCTTGGTCCAAAGGCCAAACCTGCTCGACTAAAGGTTTGATTTTGTGCTCTTCTACCCAAGCGATCATCTGGGCAAAATCCTCATCGCTGCCCATGGTACTGCCCATAATATCGAGCTGTTTCCAAAACATCTTTTGGGGATTGATTTGGAATTTGCCCCGGGTTCCCCCATAAAAAACGATCCGTGCAGCAGGACGGGCCAAATCGACAAAATGGCCAAAGTCGGGACCGCCAGCACTATCAATAATCAAATCAAAACCAGCGGGATCTTGGGCCAATAGGGCCTTATGCCATTGGTCCTGCTTATAAGAAATGCCGTTTAGGGCGCCCATTTCCTTGGCCTTTTCGATCTTCTCGGCCTGTCCAGAGCTCACCCAAATATCAATGCCCAGAGGTTGGGCAAATTGCAGGGCCGTTAGGGCCACGCCCCCGCCAATACCCGAAATAAATAGGCGTTCGCCCACCTGCAGACGGCCTCGGCTAAAGAGCGCCCGATAGGCCGTGAGTCCGGCCAAAGGCAGGGCCGCCGCCTCCTCGGCAGAAAGATGAGCGGGCCGCAAAAACAGGCGATCTTGGGGGACCAACAGATATTCGGCAAAGCTGCCATGCTGCGGCATGCCCAAAATGCTATAGTTTTTGGCTTGTACGGCTTGCTTTTCGCCCCAATTTTGGTTGGGATTGACGATAACCTTCTGGCCCAGCCATTTTTTATCGGCCTGCGGACCCAATTCCACCACCTCGCCACTAGCATCCGAGCCCAAGATGATCCCTTCTCGAACGCCAGGATAGAGGCCTTGGGTAATATATAAATCGCGGTGATTGAGCGCAGCCGCCTCCACCTTAATCAATACCTGATCGGCTTGGGGGCTAGGCTTTTCAATTTGGCGATAAACAGCGGGAGATTTTTTTTGGTCCAAGACCATTGCATACATCTTGCTCATCATTCTATAGATTTAGGGCCTTTTGTGCAGCAGGGCAAAAACTACCGTACATCTAGCCATGAACTAATCATTTAGGCTCTCTAAGCTATAAAAACATTTGCGTTGGGCCAAGTTTGGACAAAAAAAAGCCGCTCTCTAAGCGAGAGCGGCTTTTTGCTTTATTTTTCGGCCAGCGGAGCAGCTTGATTTTCTGCCCCGATGGGATCAATTACATTTCTAGCGAAGAGAATTTTCTTTTTCCAATAAGAAGACTTGCTTACATTTTCGATCATGATACCGTGGCGGGGGCCATTGGCATGAATCACGGTAATTCCTTCGGCGGTATTGCTTAGAATAAGACCAACATGAGTGACCATTCCGCCCTTGCCATAACGGCTAAAAAAGAGGAGGTCGCCTACCTTTGCGTCCTTAAGATCTACATGTTTTCCTTGTTTAGCTTGATAGCGAGAGCCGGGAGAGATTTCGATTCCGAAAAGGCGCATGACATAAGAAGTATAGCCAGAGCAATCGAAAGCATTGGGGCCTTTGGCAGCATAAACATAGGGGCGGCCCAGATATTTTTTGGCGGCGGCTGTAATTTCGGAGCGAATCAAAATTCGCTTTTCTAGGGTCAGCTCCCCTTGAAATTTTACGGGAACGGGTGGGTAGACGGCTTGGCGCATCTTGGCCAACTTCGCTTTGCGCTTAGCCTTCGCTTTTGCTTGGCGTTTGCGTTGGATCAGGGACTTCATGCCTGTGATGTCGGCCTGTTCGATTTGGGCTTTTTCTAGTTCTAGGGCTTGGATGACCTTAACTTTCTCGGCAAAGGTAGCCATGGTAGCGGCCAATTGTTCGGCCTGGGCCTTTTCCTCTGCCAATTGCTCTTGTTGCATGCGAATATATTGGTCGCCGACGATCAGTAGCGTCATGTAGAGCAAAAAAATCTGAAAGATCTCTACCTTAGATATGGAATTCATATATTTTATTCTTCTGTTCGCTCTCTCTTTTGGCTTAAACTTTAAAGCCATTTGTTTAAGGAGGCTTGAACGCGATCAAAAATCTTTTTTCATATAAAGCGGCTGCAAATGTATTTATTTTGGCCCAAAAACCAAAAGAATCTCCTTTATTGAAGGCTTAAGCTTATGAAATTTAACAGTTTAGGAACTTTCTGCCTTATTTTATCTTTAGTTTTGCTCGTTAATTGGGCCAAGGCACAAAACAAAACGGAGCGTCCGATTACCTACTCTAAAGTTTGTTTTTACACCATAGAAAAGCAAGGATTTGAGCGTTTTATGGAGGTGGTCGAGGCCGTCCAAAAAGGCAAAGAGCGCAAAGTGCAGGCGCAGATTCGCAAAATGCTGCGTGATTTGCGCAAATTTGACAGTAAAAAGACCGATCGTAGTTTTGAGCTTTGGTATCAGGCCAACTACAGTGATTTTGAGCAGCAGTTGGCCGTTGTGCGGCAATCTACCATTAAGTCATTAGAGATTTACAGGGCCAGATGGCGGCGCAATCAGTGTCATTATTTTGATCATACGGCCTTTTTGATGCAAGTATTGGCCTTTGAGAGCGAGCGTTTTTATCCGGACTATTGGTTTATGGGGCAAGAGCGTTACTTTTCAGAGACCTTAGTCCGTAGAGTTCGAGCGGCGGCAGCAAAAGACCTCCCGCCTATTTTTGAGCATTCGGATTTGCATAAAGAATTTGCGCCTATGTCTGCCCTACAAGCCTGGGAGCTGGACCAGATGAAGCGCTACTTGCAGATTGGTCCATATGGAGAGGATCCTGGGGGCATTGGTCAAAAGCCGCTTATACCCTACTCCTACGGCATTATTCTGCGGCCAGAGGCTAGTTATATATTAGAGCAAGTTGTTTTTGATGATCGCAGTTTGGACCTGGACCTCAATCGGCAGCTGCGGGCTTTGCAGCGTTTCTTAAAAAGCTGCCGAGCTGGAGAAATCTACCTTTTGCTTCGCTTTGAGGAGCGGCCTTTTCGGCCTTAGGGGATAATTTTCTTGGCGGTTGGCACAAAAAAGCCGATTTTTGGCCCATTGCGTCTAGCAGGGCTCGGCCAAAAGCCGGGCAGCCCCAAAAAAGAAAACAAAATGAAAACAGAATGTCCAAGCTGTCACAAAAGCTTTGAGTGCCAGCCAGAAAACATCAGCAATTGCCAGTGTGTGGACCTAGTTATTGGGCCTGCTTTGAGAGCCCATTTGGCCAAGAGCAAAAAGAGCTGTTATTGTGCCACCTGCTTGCGAGAACTGAATACAATTTGCGAGCAGGCCGCTAGAGAGCCCCTGCCTCAGAAGGCCCATGAATTTGTAGAAGGCAAGCACTTTTATAAAGAAAATGGCCTTTGGATATTTAGTAAATACTACCTCATTCAGCGGGGATATTGTTGTGGCAACGGCTGCAAACACTGCCCCTACTAAACGATAGAAAAATGGCGTTTTGGAACAATGCTTTTGGTGCCGTAGACGAGGTGCTGCCCGAATTTAAGAGCCTGCCCGAGGGCATCGGCTACCTAATGGGAAGAGTACGAAGCATGAGTGATAGTTTGGCCGACAGCCAGGTTTATGTAGATAAACGCTGGCTAGAAGTGCGGGATGATCTTGATTTTCAGGAATCGGTTTTGCATGTCTTTAAGGAAGGGGGCAATTATTTACGCATCTTGGATGGCGATATTGCCAGTGGCAGTTGGGAGGCCAGTTTGGGCGGCCTGATCATTAAGTTTGGGGGCAAGCATGAGCTCTATGAACTCGTCTTTTTGGACCTCGACTTTTTCATTTTGAAAAAGCATGGGCAACAAGGCCCCAAGGGCGGGCGTCCCTACTTTGTTTTGGCCCGAGAGGGGCGAGCAAAAGGACGAGAATGGCCCGAGCTTTTAGAGCTGCTTTTTCAAGACTACAAAAGCGAATCCTCTTATTTCCAATGGGTTTTTGTGCTTTTCGTCCTCATTTTGGGCATCCTACTCTACTCCATTTTGTAGATGTCACAAAAACTATTGTGGCTAAGCCCTGTTATCCATTTAAAATTCCCTATTTTAGGCCGTTAAATCAACCGCCAAAGTTATGTCAGAAAACAAAACGCAAAACACCATAGACGAAGTAAGTAAAATCTTCTCTACCTATTTAGTAAAGAATGGCCTACGCAAAACCCCCGAACGCTTTGCCATTTTGGAAGAAATCTATAAGCGCAACGATCATTTTGATGCAGAAGCGTTATATATCCATATGAAAACCCAGAACTATCGGGTGAGCCGAGCTACCGTCTACAATACACTAGAGCTTTTGGTCGCCTGTGATTTGGTGCGCAAGCATCAATTTGGAAAAAATTTGGCTCAATACGAAAAAGCCTATGGCTTCAAGCAGCATGATCATGCCGTTTGTATTGAGACTGGAGAAGTCTTTGAATTTTGTGATCCCCGTATTCAGCAAATCAAGGAGTTGGTAGCCGAAATGCTCGACTTCGAAATTACTCACCACTCGCTAACCTTCTATGGTTACAGCAAAGAAGGCCGCGAAAAAAAGAAATAGGGCCCAATGACTTTTCAATTAGAACAACAAGATGAAATTTGCATCTTGGAACTGGATGACCTTTGGAATCCAGAAGAAAACCAGTCGATTATTCAGGAAGTAGAACGCCTAATTGCTCAGGGGCAACGCCTGTTTCTCATTGATTTAGGGCAGATGCAATTTATGAACTCTTCTGGACTCGCTTTTTTAATTAGCATCCTTACCCGTGCCCGCTCTGCCGGTGGAGAATTGGCCCTTTGCCGGATCTCACCAAAAATTGAGCAGCTCCTACTCATGACTCGTCTGCGCTCTACCTTTGAGGTGGCTGACAGCCGAGAGGAAGCCCTGAACATTTTGCAAGCCTTAACAAAGAACTAAAACCTAATCTTTAGCCGCTTTTCAAAAGTTGTTTTTATTTTTGTGCGCCAAAAGTAGATTCCATCTACATTTTTTGCTACACAAAATTTTGCAACTATGGTTGATGTTCTGTTGGGACTCCAATGGGGAGATGAGGGAAAAGGTAAGGTCGTGGATTATTTAGCTCGGCAATACGATATTGTCGCTCGCTTTCAAGGAGGCCCCAATGCTGGGCACACTTTGGTCCTAGACGGCCAAAAATTTGTACTGCACACCATCCCCTCTGGGATTTTTAGACCTCAGGTGCTCAACCTGATTGGTAATGGCGTAGTGATTGACCCCACTACCCTGATTAAAGAAATGGAAAGTATTGCCGCCGCTGTCCCAAATTTTGGGGAGCGGCTTTTTATTGCCAAAAAAGCTCAGCTGATCCTACCCTCACATCGTTTGCTCGATACTGTGATGGAGGCCGCCAAGGGCGAGGGTAAAATTGGCTCTACCCTCAGAGGAATTGGCCCCACTTATACCGATAAAATTGCTCGCCGTGGGCTGCGCATGGGCGATATTCTCTTGCCTAACTTCAAAGCCCGCTATGAAGAACTCAAAGCGGAGCATTTGAAAATGGCCCAAATCTATCCCGCTGTAGATTTTGATTTGGCGGGACAAGAAGCCGCTTTTTTTGCCGCTGTAGAAACCCTAAAGGGCCATCAATTGGTAGATGGCGAATACTTTATCAATAAGCAGTTGGCCCAAGGTAAAAAGGTTTTGGCCGAGGGCGCCCAAGGCTCTATGCTCGATATTGATTTTGGCACTTATCCCTTTGTCACTTCTTCCAATACCATTAGCGCCGGGGTTTGCAACGGCCTAGGCGTGGCCCCACAAAAGATTGGGGAGGTGATTGGCATTACCAAAGCCTATTGCACCCGCGTAGGTAGCGGCCCCTTCCCTTCTGAGCTCTTTGGTGAAGAAGGCGAAAATCTTCGCCAAGCGGGTGGAGAGTTTGGTGCGACTACGGGCCGTCCCCGCCGTTGCGGTTGGCTCGATTTGCCGCAGCTCAAATATACCATTATGCTCAGTGGCGTGACCCAATTGGTCATTACCAAGGTAGATGTCCTGAACGAAATGGAAGAGCTCAAAGTGGCTACGGCCTACAATTATGGGGGGCAAAAAAGCCAAGAATTGCCGCATGATTTGGTCCTTGAAGACATTAGTTTGGACTATCGCAGCTATGCGGGTTGGAAAAGCAGCCTCAAGGGCATTCAAAAGTTTGAGGACTTTCCGCAAAAGCTACAGGATTACATTCATAGCCTAGAAACAGAGCTAGGCGTACCCATGAAAATGATCTCTACTGGTCCAGAGCGAGAAGCGTTGATTATTAGAGATTAGGATTTTCTTTTTTTGGGGCTGCCCCTTCCGCTAGGTTAAAACCCAGCGCAAAGCGGCATCGCTTTGCGAAGCGATACAAAATGAGGGTTGAAACCCTCATGAATGATCGGTCGGGTCGGGCCATTTCGCAGCTCGCAGGTCTGCTCGGCCCTGCAGCGCTTTCAGCGCTTTGGTCTGCCGCCTTCGGCGGCCCTGCTACAGCCCCTCAGCCGATGCTGTAGGTAGAAACCTACAGCAAGGAAGGCCCAAACCTAAAGGTTTGGGCCTTTTATTTTGGACCAAGATCTGCGTCCTACAGGCCCGAAGGGCCGCAGGCTGAGGGATGGTAGGGGGTGGCCGCAGGCCAGACCGAGCCAGCTTGCTGGCGATGGGCCGAGCGAGCAGCGAGCCCCCGAACAGCCCGACCCGAGCGAAGCGAGTGGGCAGCCCCAAAAAAAGCCCCTCTACAGCAAACTGCAGAAGGGCTTAAAAAATGTAAGCTTACTTTTTATTGGGCGGCATTTTTCAAAATGCGGTCAAAGCGGATACCATTGGGGCCAATAGACATCCAGACGAAGAGCGGCTTGCCGACAACATGGGTTTCGGGAACAAAGCCCCAAGAGCGAGAATCGGCAGAATCGTCGCGGTTATCTCCCATCATCCAGTAGTAATCCATTTCAAAGGTATAGCTATTGGTGGTTTGGCCATCAATAATAATTTGGCCATCGCGGATCAGTAGATCGTGGCCTTCATAGGCCGTAATCACTCTTTTGTAGAGATCGATATTATCCATGCTCAGATTCACGGTCTCCCCCTTTTTGGGAATCCAGATGGGGCCATAATTATGGTTATTCCAGGGGAAAAGCTCGCCATTGTAGGGGAAAATCCCTTGATTGTAGCCTGGGGCACCCACCACTGGGCGAATCTCCTTGAGAATTGGGGCCAACTGAGGATCTTGCAACATCTGCTCGACCACCAAAGGCGAAATATTTCTGAAATTGCTGGCTTTTCCGGGGCCAGACGGAATCGAAAGCGCATAATTATCATCTACATAACTCATATTGATGCTCTTATTATCTTGGGGCACCAACTCATAGCGATACTGCACGCCGGGGATAATATCGGGCTCTTGGCCATTGACAAATAGTCGGTTGGCACGGACCTCAATGCTATCGCCGGGCAATCCCACACAGCGCTTAATATAGTGGTCGCGCTTATCTACAGGCCGAGTAACAATACGGTTTTTAAAGCGTTTGAGGACCTGCTGGCGGGTCGCCTCTCTTTGGGCTCTGGGCGTCCCTTTGAGAATATTATGATAATCGCTAGAATAATCTACCCCTTTGATAATCGTATCGCCTTCGGGGTAATTGAACACCACAGGATCGTAGCGATTGACCTTTTGTAGGGCGGGAGCGCGATTATAGTCCCAACTGGGCCATTTAGAATAGCATTCGCCCCCCGTTATGGGCATCACATTATGCAAAAGCGGAAAAGAAAGGGGCGTCATGGGCAATCTAGAGCCATAATGCAGCTTACTCACAAAAAGGAAGTCTCCGACCAAAAGCGAGCCCTCCATCGATGGCGTGGGAATAGTGTAGGCCTCGATCAGGAAAAGGCGAATAAAGTGAGCGGCAAAAACCGCAAAAAGGATAGAATCGGCCCATTCTCGGACAAAAGTCTTTTTGGGAAAAGGGCGTTCTTTTTCTAGCTTTCGGATAGCGGCTTGGTCCTTATTTTTCACAGCCATTTTATAGGCGGCCTTATACTCCTTTCGTTGTTGGTGGGCGGGGCCTTTATAGCTCAATTCATCTTTTTTGACAAAGCCTAGGTAGGGAAACCAAGCAAAGGGGGCTGCAATAGCCAAAACATTATCCCAAAAGCCATATTTACCAAAGCTGCGATTGAGCTCGATAGCCATAGCGGCCAGGGTGAAAATATTGACAATAGGGATAAAAAGCCAGATAATATGCCAGCTAGGGCGGCCCACAATTTTGGTCCAACTCAGGTAGTTTAGAATGGGAACATAAGCTTTCCAGCCAGTTTCTCCAGCCTTTTCAAAAAGTTTAGAAATACCGGCAAAGGGCAGTAGGTAACCCAAGATAAATACCGATAGGTAATAGAGGATATCCATATATAAGATTATGATTATTGTAGCAAAGAAAGTCCCTATTTTCGGGCATAAGAATCTCGAAAGGCCTTAAAGCGCATACTCCAAACGCCCCAGAAGGCCTCGCTAAAGATGGCCGTGCTCATTTTGGAGGCGCCTTCTTCTCGGTCCTTAAAGGTAATGGGTACTTCTCGGAGTTTGAAGCCCAATTGCCAGGCGGCAAACTTCATTTCAATTTGGAAAGCATAGCCCTTAAAGCGAATTTTCTCAAAATCGAGTTGGGCCAGAAAATCTCGTTTGTAGCAAACAAAGCCAGCCGTAGCATCAGAAACGGGCATCCAAGTAATCAGGCGAACATAAATAGAGGCTCCTCTCGACATCAGGATGCGTTTGATGGGCCAATTGACTAATTTTCCGCCCCGAACATAGCGAGAGCCTACACTTACGCCCACTCCAGCTTCTTGACAAGCCTTGGCCAAACGAGGCAAATCTTTAGGATTATGCGAAAAATCGGCATCCATCTCAAAAATATATTGATAGTCTCGCTCCAAGGCCCATTTAAAGCCTGCGATATAAGCCGTTCCTAGCCCTTGTTTGCCTTTTCTTTGCAAGAGAAACAAGCGAGAAGCCACTTCTTTTTGTAATTCTTGTACTTTTTCGGCCGTACCATCTGGAGAGCCATCATCGACAACCAAAATATCAAAGGAGCAATCTGCGGGCAAAGCCAGCACTGCTCGAATAATATTCTCGATGTTTTCAATTTCGTTGTAGGTGGGTATAATCACCAAATTTTCACTTGCCAATTTGCTAGATTTTATTGAGATTTCGCTCTTTATGCAAAGTATATTTGGCCCAATGGGGATGAAGCAAATATATATAAGTTGTTTAACTTTTTTTGGACCTTATTAGCGCCTTAAGGTTTTTTAGTTTTTCCTTAAAAGCGCCCTAAAATAATGAAGTTGACCGAAAAAAGGCTTTTATCGCTTCAGAAATCAGCCTTTGCGCTGCAATAGCGCCATATAAAAGCCATCTTCTGGCCCACGATCTGGCCCTAAATGCTGCTCTTTGAGCAATTCGAACTCTTGACCATCGGGGCTTTGCAAAAAGCGCTGAACCTGCCACTCATTTTCTGAAGGCAAAATGCTACAGGTGGCATAGAGCAACTGCCCGCCAGGCTTACACAAAAGCGAATATTCTCTTAAAATATGCGCCTGAGTAGCCTGTATTTCTTCCAAAAACTCTGGCTTGATGATCCATTTTGTCTGTGGGTTTCGACGCAATACGCCCAAGCCCGAACAAGGTACATCCAAAACCAAATAATCGGCCATGTTGTAGTAGGCTGGCGAAAAACGCCCCGAGGCAGGAATTTTCTCTGTTTTAATGATGCTTACGCCCGCTCTTTTGGCCCGCTTTCGCAGCTCTTTGAGCTTATGCTCAGAGAGGTCCATAGACAATATTTCTCCCCGATTTTTCATCAAGGCGGCTAGGTGCAAACTCTTTCCCCCCGCCCCAGCGCAAGCATCTACCAAATAACGGCCCGCCTGCGGCTTAAGAAAATGTGCCAGTTGCTGAGAAGCATAATCCTGCACCTCAAACCAGCCCTCTTCATAAGATTTTAAATGGGTAAATTTTCGATTTTGGCCCAATACCAAAGCTTCTCGATCGCCCAAAAGCTCTACAGGCAAGCCCTCTTTGCGCAAACGATGCAATACCTTTTGCCGAGGCGCCTTGAGGCTATTGCTTCGCAAAACCACATCGGCAGAGCTATTGAGGGCCGGCAGCAATTTGGCCCAGCGCTCCTCCCCCACTTCCTGCAGGGCACGCTCCTCCAACCAATCTGGAATAGACTCCCGAATTGCTCGATTTTCTACTGCTACACGATGCCGACGCCAGATTTCTAGACTATCCAATCCCTGCATTTCTGGCCAATCTTCTGGCGGCTGATGCCCTTGCAACAACCAAGCAGTTTTTAGCATCAGCCACCAATCGGCTTCGGTTTCTGGCGGCCGCTCCAAGGCTACCTCATAATACAAACGATACCAGCGGATGAGCTCATAAATTTGCTCGGCCACAAAACGGCGATCGCGGCTGCCCCATTTCTTATTGCTCCGCAAAAGCTGCTGTATGCTGCGGTGCGCATGGGCTCCCTCTTGCAAAATGGCGCGGGCAGTTTGCCAAATTGGGGGAATCAGATTTTTATAAAATCGCAAGACTTTTCTATTTTTTGGGGCCTCCCGCAGCAAGCTGCGGGCGCTAGTTTAATTCATGAGGGTTTTAACCCTCATTCATATATGATCGCAAAGCGATGCCACAGTTGCTGTGGGTTTTAACCTACAGTAAAAACAGCCCAGACGTCTGGGCTATTTTTTTAGGTATAAAATGACCGATTCGATATGGCTGGTGTGCGGAAACTGGTCCACCAAACTGAGTTTTACCGCCTCATAGCCTGCTTCTTTAAGGACCAAGCTATCACGAGCTTGTGTGGCTGGGTTACAAGAAATGTAAACGATAGCGGGCGCCTCCAATTCAATTACTCTTTTGAGGGCCTTGGGTACAATTCCCCCACGAGGTGGATCCAAAACAATGACCCCAATCTTTTGCTTAAACTGCGGATATTCCCATAGGAATTTGCGCACATCAGCCGCATAAAACTCAATGCCTTCAATATTGTTGCGGGCCGCATTTTTGGCCGCATCCTCAATGGCTTCAGGGACAATATCTACCCCAATAATTTTTTGAATTTTGGGGCTACGGCTCAAAAGCTGGGCAATGGTTCCTGTTCCACAAAAGAGGTCCATCACCCAAAGATCTTCTTGGCCCAATTTGGCCATGGCTTCTTCGGCATAAGCAATGGCTCTTTGGTAGAGCAGCTCTGCGCAGGCGGGATTCGTCTGGAAAAAGCTCTGCATAGAAATCTCAAAAGAGAGGCCCAATAATTCTTCTACCACCTTGGGCTCGCCATAAAGTAGCTTTTGGTTTTCGGGCAATTGCTTGACGGCATCCCCTACCTCATCATTGAGGCTATGCAAAACGCCAGCTAGGCGGTCTTCGCCCAAAATATCTTTGAGCAGGTCCACAAATGCAGCTTGGTCAAATTGGTCCAAGCCCTTAGAAGTGGTCACCAAATTAAACAAAAGCGCATCTTGAGCAAATGATTTGCGGACCACCAAAAAGCGGAAAAAGCCTTCGCTTTTAGCGGGATCCCAAGCGGGAAGGCCCGTTTTTTCGCAAAACTCTCTAATGCGGAACAGCTGCGACTCCAACTGCTCATCAAAGAGGCCAGAATCTGCATCTAGGTTTTCTACGGCCCACCATTGGCCCCTTCTTTTGAAGCCTAGGGCAAAATCCCAACTTTCTTCTTCGGTCCCTAGCTCAGAACGGAGACTAGAAAAAGAATATTCCATTTTATTGCGGTAGTGCCAGCTTTTGGGCGAGGCAATATAGCCCTCAAAAACCTCTTCTACATTTTCCCATTCGCCTAGGCGCTTGAACATCTCTAGGGTAGATTGCTCTTTAGCCGTTCTTTGCTTTTCTATGGGCCAGGCGGCAAAAGGAGCGCCTGGAATCCGTTGGTAGGGTAACTCTGTTTCTTCGGCTGCGGGCTGCAGCACCTTAATGAGCTTGGCCTCGGCAAAGCGCTTTTTCTTTTTGGTGATCCGAGCCGCTACTTTTTGGCCCGGAATACTATTGTTTACAAAGACAATAAACTCCCCATTTTCGGTAGGGAGTTTAGCAATGCCTTTGCCGCCAAAGGCCATATCTACAATGTCTAATTCTAAGGTGGTTCCTTTTTTCAATTTAGCTGTTTTATAAGTCTTCTTGATAGCAATTTGGATGCAGCAGGCCCGAAGGGCCGCAGGCCACAACAAGCACTTTAGGGCGCAGTTCGACGACCAAAGGGAGTAACCGCCGCAAGGCGAAGCCGCAGCGGAGGCCCCAAACCTTCATCCTACTGCTCTTCTTCCGTTGTTTCTTCGGTAGTGGGGGCCTCCAACTGAGGGGCTTCGGCCTCTACCAACAACTCTTCTTTCATGCGTTTAACCATCAGGTGGTGGGCCTGATCTTGAATCATTTTTTCTTTGCCTTGTTGCTTATAGCCTAACTTTTCATAGAAGGCTTTAGCGGCGGTATGCGTGAGCAGACTGAGGTGATTCCAACCTGCAAAAAGGGCCACTCTTTCCAGTTGAGAGAGCATAAATCGGCCGAGGCCTTGGCCCTGGTATTCGGGAGCGATCACGATTTGCTGCAATTCGGCTTTTTCGTTGCGTTTGCCCGCCTCCGTTTCGATTTCGGGTTTGAGGATCACGCCACCCAAGAGCTCATGCTCCTCAGAAAAGAGGGCATAATGCAAAAGCTCGGCCTCGGCGGCCCAGTCCTCTAGTTCAAAAGTCATTTTTAGGGGCTCAATTAGGGCCTCTTTGCGGAGGGCCACCAAATCGTCATAATTGGGAGAGGCAAATTCAATTTGTGCTAAGTACATCATATCTTAATTTTTTGGAGGCGCCAGAAACTTCAGAATACCTTGGGCCACTCGCTGAGGGGCGCCAGCTTGGCCAAGTTTATTGCGCAGCGCCTTATATTCTTGGGCTATACGTTGACGATTTTCGTCCTCAAAAAGTTGTTGGAGTTCCGCTTTTAGGCGTTGAGGATTCAAATCATTTTGGATCAATTCGGGTACCAACTCCTTTTGCATAATCAAATTGACCAGCGAAATATAAGGAACCTTGATAATTTGCTTGGCTATCCAGTAAAAAATTGGGTGCGTTTTATAGCAAACCAACTGCGGCAGCTCGAAAAGGGCGGCCTCTAAGGTAGCCGTGCCCGAGGTGACCAGGGCCGCTTGGCTGTGCGCCATCAGGTCGTAGGTTTGGTTTTGGACAAAAGTGACTTGTGGAAAAGGCGCCAAGAAATTGCGGTAAAATTCGGGTTCTAAACTGGGGGCACCCGCCACCACAAATTGGGCCTTGGGGAAATTGGGCAAAACCGTCAACATCAAAGAGAGAATAGAGCGAATTTCTTGTTTTCGGCTACCTGGCAAAAGCGCAATAATGGGTTGATCTGCGCTTAAATTATTTTGGGCCAGAAAATCGGGATTGGGCTGGTGTTTATCCACCACCTCAATCAGCGGATGGCCTACATAATGCACCTTCATGCCCCTTTGGCGGTAAAATTCCTCCTCAAAAGGCAAAATCACATACATTTCGTCTACATATTGCTTGATCTTCTCGACACGGCCAGCGCGACTGGCCCAAACCTGAGGCGAAATATAGTAGACCACCTTTAGGCCCTGACTTTTGGCCCATTTGGCCATGCGCAGATTAAAGCCCGAATAATCAATGAGAATCAGGACATCTGGCTGAAAGTCGAGAATATTCTTTTTGCAATCGGCGAAGTTCTGGAAAATCTTAAAAATCTTGAGCAAAACCTCAACGGGGCCCATAATGGCCAGCTCCCGAATGTGTTTGTCTAGCTCGGCCCCTTGGGCCTGCATAAGATCGCCCCCCCAAGCGCGAAACTGGGCCTGAGGATCTAGGGCGTTAAGGGCCGAAAGCAAAAAGCTAGCGTGTAGGTCGCCAGAAGCTTCTCCGGCAATGCAGTAATATTTCAAGAAAATAGAGTTTTGCTGATGGGCGCAAAGATAAACAACTTATCGAACTAGCTCAATTGTTCGATCAGCAACTCTAGGCCTTTTTTGAGTTCTTGCAGGTCTTCTAGCTGCAATTCACTTTTTTCTAGGCCCGCAATTAGTTGAGTAGGCACTTTTTGGCCCTCCTCTTTGAGCGCCTGCCCTTTCTCCGTCAGATGAATGCGCCATACTCGCTCATCTTGAGGGTCTTTTTGGCGCTGCAACCAACCCTCTTTTTCCATCCGCTTCATTAAGGGCGTGATGGTGTTGCTATTGAGCAAAAGGCGCTCTCGCAAGTCCTTCATGCTGCGGCCATCTTCCTCCCAAAGGAGCAAAAAGACCAAATATTGCGGATAACTAATGCCCAAAGGGGCCAACAAAGGCTGATAGGCCCGAATAATCAGGCGCGAGGCCGCATAAACCGGAAAGCAAAACTGTTGATCGAGCCGTAAAGGTATTTTTTTGTCCATAGATACAAATTTAAACAAAAAAGAGAGGACCAAAGATAGCCCTCTCCCTAGAAAGAATTAAAATTCTTGCCCTAATCTGCCAAGCTGATGCTGCAATCTACATTCCCTCGAATGGCTCTAGAGTAAGGACAAACGGCATGGGCCGCCTCTAAAAGGGCCTGAGCTTGGGCTTTTTCTACGCCCTCAATTTTGGCCTCAATCGCCACTTTGAGGTCAAAACCGCCCTGCTGATTTTTAATCAACCCCACTTCCGCTCTGATTTCAGAAGTAATTTTGAGCTTTTGGGTTCGTGCCACCAAATTGAGCGCACTATCAAAACAAGCCGCATAACCGGCCGCAAATAATTGCTCGGGATTCGTGTGTTCGTCATTGGCTCCACCCAAAGCCTTGGGCATGCGTACCGATACGCTCAAAACGCCATCTTCTGTGGCTACTTCTCCATTTCGGCCTCCTTTGGCCTTGGCTGCTGTGCTGTAAATAAGCATAATTATCTTGGTTTTTGGTGATTTTTAATATCGCTTGCGATACAAATATAGCTCAGGTTTTTATATCGCAGGCGATATTTATGCACTTTAAGTTTTTAGTAACGTTTTGGGGCTGCCCTGGCCTTTGGCCAGGTCGGGCTGTTTCGCAGCTCGCAGGTTTGCTCGGCCCTTCGTTTTTTTTCGCTTTGCTCAAAAAACTCGGTCTGGCCTTCGGCCACTGCTGTCCATCCCTCAGCCAGGCGGCTGCGCCGCCTCTAGACGCAGAACGCCCGCTGCTTGGGGCAGCGGGCGCTTTTGGACCAAATCAGCAGTAAATACAAAACTACTAATCAGCACATTCTATCTTGCAATTACAGCCTCCTATATAATAGCTGGAATAGCTATAATCAGTAAATCCATTTTCACATGTTTTGGCCACTTCACGACATTTCTTGCGATTGTAGTTGTCTACAACTACATGATTAGCAATAATGAAAACAGCTACACATAAGACGGCCAGCATTATTTTTTGATAAAAGATAGGGATAAACTTCATATACATGGATTTTATTATTTGTTGAACGTTCAAGACAAAAACAACCCTCTGGCTGAGGGATGGAAAGTGGGGCGGCGCAGCCGCAGACCCAGCCGCCTTCGGCGGCGCAGGGCCGAGCGAACAGCGAGCCACGACACAGCCCGACCCGGCCGATAATTCATGAGGGTTTTAACCCTCATTTTGTATAGCTTCGCAAAGCGATACCGCTTTGCGCTGGGTTTCAACCCGGCGGAAGGGGCAGCCCCAAAAAAATATTATTGTGCAATAAAATGCTCGCTTAGATCTCCAGCATCTTCTATTTCTTCGTCCTCTTGACCAAATTTGAGGGCATCGGCTAAGATGACATATTGGGCCAGCATAACAACGGGTATGGCCACCAACAAGCCGAAAAGCAAGACAATAGTGGCAAAAAATAGCAAGAGCAAAGAGATAAAGGCATAAAAAAACCAGTTCAGGAGATTTCCTTTCATCAACTTTACGCTTGCTTTCATGGCCCCAATAACTCCTAAGTTGGAGAAAGTAATGATAGGGAGACCCAAGGACAAGGCTGCATAGCTCAAAAGGCTAGCAAGCGCTCCTAAAAAGAGCAAAACAAAGCCAAACAGACCAAAAGAAGGCATAAAAAAGTTTCCAGAAATAGCCATATCGAGCTCCGTACTCAAATTCTGGTTGATCAGAACAAAAATGAGCAGAGGCAAAAAAGGCAAAAGGAAAACTACACTAGTTAGTAAACTGACTCCTACTAATTTAAGCAGCTTTGGTCCAGCCAGAAAAAAATCGCTAAACTTCGGCTGTTCTTTTCGATAAATCTTATCGCCCATATAATAATAGCCTGCAACAAAAAAGGCATTAACAAAGAGGTCTAGTATATCTCCTAGGAGCTCAAAAGTCAGTTGGCCAATAATGGTAAGCAGAAGCTTAGCTAGCCCCCATAACAAGGTATAGCCAATAAAGTAAAAAAAGTAATCGCGGAGGAGTTCGTAAGATTTGTTAAGGATGTCGCCAGCGGAAAAGCGATAATTGTTCTGCACCGCCTGTTCTAAGCGGCGTTCAAAGTTGTTCATTGGTTTAGAGTTTAGAAAAATTTAAAAATGCACATGCACCTCTTCCAAAGAGAGCTCAAAAGAGAGGATACTATGTCCAGGAATATCTGGAGCTAGGCCCTGCTCGCCATAAGCTAGGCGAGAGGGCAAAATAAATACAGCTTGGCTGCCCACATACATCTTTTGGCTAGCGAGCTGAAAGCCGGGGATGGTCCCAGAAAGGGGCAACATATCGGCAGCGCTGCTATCAAAGCTGTTGTAGAAAGTGGCCCCTTGCCAAATTTGGCCCTTATAGCGCAACTCTAGCGTAGAAGAAATATCGGGCTGATCTTTAAGGGTATCTGGCTCTTGCAAAAAGTAGAGGAAATAACCCGCTTCGGGATCTTCATAATAGTCGATTCCCGCCTGCTCTAAAAAGCTTCTGATTTCGTTCCGCTCGTTGATCCAGCGTTCTTCGCTGGCCTTTTCGCAGGCGGCAAAAAGCAAACTACTGATCAACAAAGTGATCGCTAATATTTTGTTCATGATCATCTTCTTTATACAATTGGAAAATCTTTTCCAAGACAACATAGTTTACCACCAGGCTTACAGGAACAGAAACCAGCAGGCCCACAAAAAGCAGCAAAGTGCCTAGAATATTGATGCCAATGATGAGGAAAAACAGCCCGACAAAAGTCAGGAAATTTTTCTGGACCAATTTGCGGCTAGCCTCTAGCGACTCCCAGATGCCAAAATCTGCTATGGTTAAAATCACCTGACCTAGAGTATAAGAAAAGCTCAGGTAAAGCGTACCAAAAAAGCCTGCAATCAAAAGGCCAATGCTCAGGCCGCTCAGCTGGGGCATATAAAACTCGCCAGTTTGGGCGATCTCCTGCATCAGTTGAAACTCCGCTATAATATTATCTTGAAAAAAGAGGCTCGCTATAGCAGGCATGAGCGGCAAATAGATCAAAATCGTTAGCAAAAACTGATAGCCGATCAGCTTGCCAGCCTTTTTATGGCCATCCATAAAGAGATTGAAGGAAAAAGGCTGGCCTCTTCGGATAGCCTGGGCTGCATAATAATAGCCCGGCAACCAAAGGGCCGAAAAAAAGAGAGAGACCAGATTGTCTAGGCCCGGAGCAATAGCACTGGCCAGACTAGAAGCGCTGCCGCTAACAATAAGGTAGATAATCATAAAGCCAATAAACTCTCCCATTTTGGCTTTAACGGTTTCATAGGCCTGACTGAGGACCTCGGAGGGGGAAAAATCATAGCCTTTTTCTAAGGCCTGATTCAATCGATCTTCAAAGTTGATCATTGATGGTCAATTTTAATGGTTAATGGGGTTGATTTTACGGTCTTCAAAAGACAAGAACGCCTTTTTTAGTTCCTGCTCTAAATTTTCTTTTTCTTCCTCTGATAAAAAGCTATATCGAATACTATTAAAAGAGAGTTGTTTAAAGTCTTCATAGCTCAACTGGCTATTTTGGGCCAAAAGGCAATACTCCTGACTCAGGCTAGTAGCCAAAAGGGCGGGATCATCGCTAGCCAGTACAATAGGTACTTCTGCCGCTAAATAAGTAGAAAATGGATGTTGCTCGGCAGGAAGGCCCAAGATAAAGGCATTGCTCGTCAGCAGTAGCTCTAAGGGAATAGCTCGCTCTTTCATCATTTGCAAACAAGCGGCTGCATCCCTTTCTAGCGGCAAGCCCACCCCATGCCCAATGCGCTTAGCGCCGAGCTGGATCGCCTGCTCAATGGGGTTTTGGTAAGGGCGGCCGGCCAAAATATCGGGCCGAAGCTCTCCAGCATGTAGGGCCAAAGAAACGCTTGGAAATAGTTGTTTGAGGTATCGAAGCGCCTGCATTTGGCCCTCAAATTCTGCCTGAGAGAGCTCGGCATGTTCTGGCCCAACCAAATTGACAGCCAGCACCCAATCTGATTGTTGGGCCAACTGAAAGGCCAGATAAAGTTGGGCAAAAACCATGGGCAAGGGGTAGGTCCGCACCGCATACCATTGTAGACCAAGCTGAGCCTTGGGCCCTTCTAAGGCCTGATAATCGGCTTGCCAGCCCGCTATTTCGGCCAATACTTCTTGAATTAAGTCTTCTATTCCGTAGTGGAGCAGACTTTGGGTCCAGCCCTCAAAATTGGCGGGCTGGCTGCTCCAGCCTTGGGTCCAGCTCCAGAGCTCTTGCCGGGCTGCGGGGGCCTCAATGAGGGTTTCGACATACAGGATGTTTTCCGCTGCGGCCTGCTGGGCAATTTGGCCCAGCCAATAGCCCTCTTGGCCCTGAAAGATGGGGGCGATTTTCCCAAAGAAGTTGAAAAATTGCTGGGCACGCCCTTCCTTGCTGGCCCCTTTTATCGACCAGTTGGCGAGCATTTCGCTTTTATTGTAGCTATAGAGGGGCAAAAAACCAGGCTGGGCGCTGGCCGACAGCTGCCCCTCTGCATTGGCCCAAAAGCGGCCCCCTTTGGCCCAGATGGCCTCGGGCAAGAGTGCCCCCAAAGCATGATGATGAATGTCGCCTCCTTTCGGAAAGGCCTCGAAAAAAGCCGTTAAGGCCTTGGCCGAAGAGCGAATACTGGCAAAATACTGAGCCGTTTTGGAGCAAGTAGACATCTTTGTTCTTATTGTTTTAACCCTAGCTTAAGTTCATTTTGGCCCAAAATAATGAAAAAGCGTTTACCTTTGCCCCATATTTGGCCCCAAAGCAGGATTTTCTTGTGGCGAAGCCGCCGCAGCAACCTACAGTAAAAAGGGCCGAAGGCCCGCCGGCCTAGGGGCCTGAAAGGGTGCCGCGCAGCGGCAGACCCAGCCAGCTTGCTGGCGCAGGGCCGAGCAGACCTGCGAGCCCTGTAAGGGCCCGCAGCAGCTTGCTGCTGAGGCCCCAAAACCTCCTAAAACAGCATTTCAAAACTCTTTAGATTATAGCATGAAAGCAAAAAAAGTAGCCGACTCGAAAACGGTCATGACCGAAATGATTATGCCCAACGACACCAACCCCATTCACAACCTGATGGGCGGCAACCTAATGCGATGGATGGATGTGGCCGCTGGTATTTGTGCCGGCCGACATTGCGAGAGCTATGTGGTGACCGTGGCGGTGGACCATGTGTCTTTCCAAAAACCAATTCCCCTAGGCGATGTGATTACCCTACAATGTAGCGTAACTCGCGCTTTTTCTACCTCCGTAGAGGTCTATGTCGAGGTCTTTTCGGCCGATATTAAAGGCGGGAATATGCGCCGCTGCAATGATGCCTATTTCACTTTTGTGGCCGTAGATGATGAGCGCAAACGCCCTCGGGAGGTCCCGCAGGTGCTTCCCCTAACTGCAGAACAAGAAAAACGCTATGAGGAGGCCCTGCGCCGCCGAGAAATGCGCTTGCTGTTGGCCGGCAGAATTAAGGCCGAGGAAGCCACCCAGCTTCGCCAATTCCTTTTTGAAGATTAACCGATGAACAGCTACTTTTTGAGTGGCTGTTTTTTTTTGGGGCTGCCCACTCGCTTCGCTCGGGTCGGGCTATGCGGGGGCTCGCTGCTCGCTCGGCCCATCGCTTTTTTTCGCTGCGCTCAAAAAAGCTCGGTCTGGCCTGCGGCCACCCCCTACTATCCCTCAGCCGAGGCCCTTCGGGCCTGCAAAACCGTTTATTTGGACCAAGAACTTACCAGTTCCCAAAGGCCTTATTAAAGACATCCTCAATAATTTGAGCATAAATCTCTTCTACCAACTGGCTCTCTACCGAAGAAATATCTACCTCGGCCGAAAAATCAGAAAAGCGGCTAAAGCTCTGCTCCCAGTTTTTGGCCTTATCCGTATTGTCTCTAAAGGCAATATTGAGCTTAATCGTTAGCCGCTGCAAACTCACCGTAGCCTCCGGCTGTGGAGCAATTGAGCTCACCTCATAACTAGTCACAGCCCCAGAAAACTGAATATCTCCCTTGTTAGGGCTAAAACTTAAGCGAGTGTCATTCATGACCCGCTCCTTAATTTGCTCAGAGAACTGCTGCCCCAAAGTAGGGGGCGCATTGCCTGCTGTCGTTTCAAATTGCTGGACCGAAAAGGTCTTTACCTCCTGACTGATATCCCAATCATTAAAACGGATGGTGCAATTGCTCACAAAAACTAAAGATAAAACGGATAAGAGCGCCCAAAACCTTGGCATATTATGAATTTTAAACTAAATTGCGAAATCTATATATAGAGCAAGATAACCAATATACTATTGGATAATTACTTCACACAAAAATAAGAAAAACCTGCATGAAAAAGATCGCAGTGGCTTACGGAGACGGTATTGGACCGGAAATTATGGAGGCCGTACTCAAAATTATGAAAGCAGCTGGTGCTGAATTGGAATATGAAACCGTCAAAATTGGTAAAGAGGTCTATCTCTCTGGCCAAGAATCTGGCATTGATCCCTCTGCTTGGGATACGTTCCGCGAGACTGGCGTTTTCCTCAAAAGCCCCATTACCACCCCTCAAGGAGGGGGCTACAAAAGCCTAAACGTAACCATTCGCAAAACCTTGGGCCTCTTTGCCAATGTGCGCCCCGTTAAGGCCTATACGCCTTATGTGCACAGCCACTTCCCCACTATGGACGTTGTGGTGGTCCGCGAAAATGAAGAGGATCTTTATGCAGGTATTGAGCACCGCCAAACTTCTGAGGTCTTCCAATGCCTCAAGTTGGTCTCTCGCCCCGGTAGTGAAGCCATCATCCGCTACGCTTTTGAGTACGCCAAAGCCAACGGCCGCAAGAAAGTGACTTGTATGTCTAAGGATAATATCATGAAGATGAGCGACGGTATGTTCCACCAAACCTTTAATGAGGTGGCCAAGGAATATCCCGAAATCGAAGCCGAACACTGGATCATTGATATCGGATCTGCCCTTTTGGCCGACCAACCCGAGCGTTTTGATGTGGTGGTTACCCTGAACCTCTATGGCGATATCATTTCTGATATTACCGCTCAGGTAGCAGGTTCTGTTGGACTTGGCGGTTCTTCTAATGTAGGAGAAAACTTCGCCATGTTTGAGGCCATCCACGGTTCTGCTCCCGATATTGCAGGTAAGGACATTGCTAACCCCTCTGGTTTGCTCAATGGCGCTTGCATGATGTTGGTCCACCTTGGCCAAGCTGAAGTAGCCGCTAAAATCCAAAACGCCCTTATGGTGACCCTAGAAGACGGTATCCATACTGGCGATATCTACACTGAAGGTAGCAGCAAGCAAAAAGTAGGTACCCAAGCCTTTGCTGATGCTGTTATTGAGCGCCTTGGCCGTATTCCTAGCCAACTCAAAGAGGTGAGCTATGATGCCAATGCCAAGCCCGTACAGGCTAAACGCCCCACAGTGAGCCGCGTGAAAAAAGAATTGGTAGGTATCGATGTATTTTTGGAGTGGGCTGGCGAAAATGGCGAGCGCAACCCCAATGTTTTGGGCCAAAAACTCGAAGCCTTAGCCCAAAATGGTCTCCGCCTCAAAGCCGTGACCAACCGTGGCCAAAAGGTCTACCCCAACGGTCGCCCAGAGACCTTCTGTACCGACCACTGGCCTTGCCGCTTCATCAGCCCAGAGGGTGCCGCTAGCTACGAAAGCGTTTTGGGCCTCCTCCAACGCCTACATGCCGAAGGCTTTGATGTTGTAAAAACAGAAAACCTCTACAACTTTGATGATGAGCGCGCTTACTCGCTCTCTCAAGGAGAATAATTAAGCGGTCTCCGCTAAAACCAAAAAGGGCCAAGCAATTGCTTGGCCCTTTTTTTATGCTCTTCCAGAAACCGCAGCTCCTATTCCTCTTTTCTAGCTAAAAGATGCTCAAATTGAGGGGCAGTCAAACTGCGCATAAAGGCTTCTAGATCATCCATTTCTTGCTCCGTTAGGCCCAAAGGCTCTCTCAAAAGCGTGTCTCGGCCAATAGCGTGCGGACGAAAAGCATCGGGGGTATTGTAATACTCTATTACTTCTCTTAAGGTCTTAAAGCTTCCGTCATGCATATAGGGAGCCGTCACGGCAACATTACGCAAACCAGGCACCTTAAATTTACCCAAATCATTGCTGTCTTTGGTCTCAGAAAAACGCCCGACATCATTAAACTCCTGCCCATTGTAGGTCCCAATATTCTTAAACTCATCGCCCGTCATGTCTGGACCAAAATGGCAGTCAAAGCACTTTCCCTTTACATTAAAGATCTCTATGCCTCGCATAGCAGATGCCGAAATGGCCGAGCTATCGCCATCCGCAAATTGGTCGTAGGCAGAGCCTGTCTCTAGGCTTTCTTCATAAGCCGCAATGGCCAAACCCAGGTTCTCTTTGGTCAATCCTTCTTCTGGATAAAGGGCCGCAAAAGCAGCCGAATAATATTCATCGGCCATTAAACGCGCAATGGCAGAGTCTATAGGCAGGTTCATCTCTACGGGGTTCTCTATTGGCCCAAGGGCCTGCTCGGCCAAGGTGGCCGCTCGCCCATCCCAGAAAAAGATCTCTCGAGAGAGCATGTTCATGGCCGAAGGCGTGTTCCGATCGCCTAAAGCTCCAGCAACACCCTTACTTAAAGCCGAGGTATCGGCAAAGGCGTATTCTGGCAAATGACAAGAAGCACAACTAATTGTTCGGTCCAATGACAAAATGCTATCAAAGAATAAACGCTCGCCCAATTCTACCGCATCAGTCGGCAAGGCTGGGGTTAAAGGAAGTGGCTGTATTTCCTCAGCTTTGGGGATAAAGAAAAATAGACTGCTCAATATGATGGCAGTAAAGCTCATTATTTTCATATCATCGGTGATTTTCTAGTACAAAGATAAGGCAACTACCTAAACTTTTAGGTGATAAAGATGACCTATCTATTTCACTATTCAATACAAAAATAAGGCTAAAAGAGCAGAGCAAAAAATATAGGCCCTCCTTTAGAATTGGTCTTAAACCAATGCTCGCTAAAGCCCGCAAAAAAGGCCCTTAGTACATCTTACTAAGGGCCTTTTAGGCAGCTGATTAAGCTTGTAGATAAAGCGCGCCAGCCTCTACATAGGCCAGATATTGCGCATAAGAAGGGAAGGAAGGCGAGGGTTGAAATTCTTCCTCGCTCTTCACGGTCGTTCTCCGAATTCGGCTGGCTTTGGCATTGGGGAAGCCCGCTTTTTTCAAGGCCGCTAGCCATTCGGCTTCCGACCAAATGACCATGGCGGTCGGTAGGTTTTTGGCCCAAACATGAGAAGCTTCATTCTCGGCAAAGAACTCAATCATGATGGCCAAACGACCCTCCGCTTTCAATACTCTGCGGATTTCAGCCAATCCCTGATGGGGGTCCTCCAAATAATATAAGGCTTCTACCGAAAGGACATGGCTAAAACTATCATCGGCCCAAGGCAAGGCCTCTATGCTGCCTACTTGCAGATCGGCTGTAGGTACATTTTTTTTTGCCTCGGCAATCATTTTATCCGATACATCTAATCCAGCTAAGGCCTTGGCGCCCCAATTCTGCACCAAAGACAAAGCCCGTCCATTACCACAACCGAGGTCCAAAACAGCCTCTACTTCCTCCCAATTCCAGTCGGTTTTTAAGGGCTGCAATAAGGGGTCGTGCCCCAAGGCCATGCGCTCGCCTCTTTCGGTGCCCGCCCAGCTATTAAATAAGGTATTCACTTTCTGATGCTGTTCCGTTTTCATGCTTTGCTATTTTGCTGTTTATTCTATAATTTTTTTGGGGCCTCAGCAGCAAGCTGCTGCGCTATGTTGCGCAGCTCGCAGGTCTGCTCGGCCCTGCGGCCTGACGGCCTTGGTCTGCGGCTGCGCCGCACTGCTCCACAGCGCTAGGCCTGGCGGCTTGCAGCCGCTAGTGGCCTTCGCCCCTTCGGGGCTCAGCTGTAGAAATGGCCATCAACAGTCGGCCAAGCTACAAGGACTCCCCTCTAGCTCAAAGGCAAGGGTGACATGAGAGAGGCCCTTTTCTTTTAGGCCCGCTTCTAGTTTGGCCTTTATGGGCAGAAGGTCCTCCAGCTGCTGATGAGCTTGGTCTACCACCAAATGCACTGAGAAAATATGCGACTGCCCATCCATGGTCCATAAATGTAAGTCGTGTAGGTCCAAAACGGCAGGCTCGGCCAATAAAAAGGCCTTGATTTCATCCGTATCTATGTTGGCAGGAGTGGCTTGTAGGAAAATCTCAAAGGTTTGGCCCAAGGTCTTGGATACATTATATAAGATATAAAGGGCCAAAACAATAGACATCAGCGGATCTAGCCAATACCACTCAAAAAAGTAGATGCCCAAAGAACCCACAAACACAATCAGCCAGCCCATGACATCTTCTAATAGGTGAAGGCGCACGGCTTTGGCATTTAGCGAATCGCTATCCTTTAGACTAAAGACGGCCCAACCATTAACGAGCATGCCCAAAATGGCAAAGCCCAACATGCCCAAACCGTTACTAGCTTCTGGGGCCATAAAGCGAGCAATAGCCGCCCAAAGGATGCCCAAAGAACCCAAAACCAGAATAGAAGCCGTAATTAAGGCTCCTAAAACAGAATAGCGCTTGTGGCCAAAGCTATATTTCTTGGTCCGCCCCTTATCGGCATAGCGCTCCAGGCCCCAAGCGATGCCTAGCGCTAGACTATCGCCAAAGTCATGCAAAGCATCCGATAAAATAGCGACGCTATTGGTCCAAAAACCACCAAATAGCTCCAAAATCGCAAAGCTGAAGTTAATCAGAAATGCACGGCCCATGTTTTCACTATCCCCATGATGGTGATGATGGTGATGATGCCCATGGCCACAACCGCCATGATGATGATGATGCCCTGACATAGATAATCTTTTATCGGCCCATATACACCAAAAGAATAGAGATATCACTGGCCGAAACCCCACTAATGCGGCTAGCTTGACCAATACTGCCCGGACGAATCCGGCTTAGTTTCTCTTGCCCTTCTGCCGATAGGCCCTGAATTGCATGATAATTAAAGTTTTCGGGCAGACGAACCGACTCTAGGCGGTTCATTTTTTCTACCTGTTCTTCTTCTTTCTTAATGTAGCCCGCATATTTGGCCTTGATCTCACTATACTCCACAAATTCCTTGGGGTATTGGTCCAAAACCGCCTTGAGCTCTGGCAAATGCTCGGCCAAGGCTTCTGCATTGACTTTGGGGCGGAGCAAGACCTTCATGAGCTTAACCGGCTGGCGCAAAGGGGCAGAGCCCAAGCTATCTAAATAGCTATTGATGGCCTCTGGACGCACACTATAGCTTTTCATAAATTCACTAATATCTCGCTCAGCGGCTTCTTTGGCTCGTACTCTTTGCATCCGCTCTTCTACATCCATACCCAAGGCCTGGGCAATGGGCGTAAGGCGAATATCTGCATTATCTTGGCGAAGCAAGATGCGGTATTCGGCCCGAGAAGTAAACATCCGATAAGGTTCGTTGGTCCCTTTGTTGATCAAATCATCAATCAAAACGCCAATGTAGGCATCCGAGCGTTTAAGGACAAAAGGCTCTTCTTCACGGACCTTGCGGATGGCATTGATGCCCGCCATTAGGCCCTGACAAGCCGCCTCCTCATAACCCGTGGTGCCGTTAATTTGGCCCGCAAAGTAAAGCCCATCCACTAGACGAGTTTCTAGGGTTTGCTTTAGCTGCGTAGGCTGAAAGAAATCATATTCGATGGCATAGCCAGGGCGGAACATCTTGGCCTGCTCAAAACCGGGAATGAGGCGCATGGCCTTAAACTGTACATCTTCGGGCAAAGAGCTAGAGAAGCCATTGAGGTAAATCTCGGCGGTGTTCCAGCCTTCGGGCTCCACAAAGAGCTGATGTCGATCTCTTTCTGAGAAGCGGTCAATTTTATCCTCAATAGAGGGGCAATAGCGGGGACCTAGGCCCTGTATCCGCCCATTGAACATAGGCGAGCGGCTAAAGCCTTCTTTCAAACATTCATGGACCTTCTTATTGGTATAACCAATATGACAGGGTCGTTGTTCTTTGAGCTCTGGCGTATCGGTATAAGAGAATTTTCCTGCGGGTTGGTCGCCTTCTTGGACCTCTAGGGCCGACCAATTGATGCTGCGGGCATCAATGCGGGGCGGGGTCCCCGTTTTCATGCGGCTGGCTTCAAAACCAAGCTCTACTAATTGTTCCGTAATGCCTTTGGCTGCTCGTTCTCCAGCACGGCCGCCCCCCATTTGCTTTTCTCCGATATGGATAAGACCGTTGAGGAAGGTCCCATTGGTAAGGATAACCGTTTTGGCGGGAATTTCTAGGCCCAAAGAAGTGCGGATACCCACTGCCTTTTTATCCTTAACGACAATTCCGGTGACCATTTCCTGCCAGAAGTCGATATTGGGATGTGCTTCTAGCATCAGCCGCCATTTTTCGGCAAAGCGCATACGATCGCTTTGGGCGCGGGGGCTCCACATGGCGGGTCCTTTTGATCGGTTGAGTAGGCGGAACTGGATCATGGTATGGTCCGTCACAATGCCAGAATAGCCATTGAGGGCATCGATTTCTCGAACGATTTGCCCTTTGGCCACCCCGCCCATAGCGGGATTACAAGACATTTTGGCGATGGTTTCCATATTCATGGTGGCCAACATGACTTTGGCCCCTAGGTTGGCGGCAGCTACAGCGGCTTCGCAGCCTGCATGGCCGGCACCAACAACAACGACATCATAAGTATCAAAAATCATAAGTTAGTTTCTTCTTTTAGTTTGGGCGGGCTCCTTTTGGCGTCCTACAGGCGGCGAAGCCGCCGCAGGCCTAGCTGCCTGTAAGGGTGGCCGAAGGCCAGACCGAAGCGCGCAGCGCTGAAGGGCCGAGCAGACTTGCGAGCCCTGCAAGGGAGCGGCCGCCGCAGGCGGCAGGCCCCAAATTAACCACAAAGATACTCAAGAAGTTTGAGTTAGTCGAGAATGCTCTATTTCTTTTTATAGGAGAGCAGGATAACGAGGGCCGAAAAGTAGAAAGGCAGGGCGGGAATTTTGTAACGGGCCAGGGCGCCAAAGTTCATAGAGGTAAAGCCGACGGCAAAGGCAAAAATGATGGCAAAGATCAGGCAAAACAGGACCGTAGGATCTTTGAAAAGGGCCTTTAGGGTGCTGAGCACCCCTACTCGGAAGAAGACATAGAGGGTAAAAAAGAGCGTAAACAGGGCCTCGGCGGCAGAGGGGAGCACAATGACTTTTCGAGCCTCCCAGGGGTAAGGGCGAAAGAGGCTCACATTGACGGCGGCGGGAAAGGTTTTGAGCATGCCCATTAGGGTAGGTTCTACCATACCGAGGCTATAGCCGGTTCCCCCATCGCGCTCGGTACTGACCGACAGCCACCATTGGGTACGGACCACCTCGACCATCATGTTTTCTAGGGCAAACTTCTCGGAGATGCTGCCCAATTGCATAAGGGCTAGGGCGCCAAAGGCGGTTCCAAAAACGAGGAGGACGGGCCCCATCAGCATCCGAAGCGTCTTATTTTCGATCTTCTCCTTATATAAAAGGGTAATCCAGACTAGGGAGGCGGGCATCAGGGCCAGGGCGATATAGGCCTTAATCACGGCGGCATAATACAGGCCGATAATCAGGGCTAAAATGGGTAAGATATATCCTCTATTTCGTTTATAGACTAAAAAATAGAGCCCATACACAAACATCCCTAGGCCTGCGAGAGAGAGGGGGTCCTTCATCACCCCCGTTCCCCAAAAGCAGAGCGAGGGCACATAAAGCACGGCAATGGCTAGGGGGAGGTGTAGCTTGGGGTAGATATCGGTAAAGACGCGGTAGAGCATCCAATTTCCTAAAAAGGCCAGGGTAGTGATGCCGAAAGAGGTGCCGATAAAAGAACCGAAACTAAAGAGGCTAAAAAAGCCGCCTGTGCGGATAACGGCAGCGGCAGAATTTTGCCGAAAAAGCAAATGGTAGGTCAGGGCGTCTTTGGCTTCTCCAGAGTAATTATCATAATTCGAGACAATCATTTCTAGGCCCGTAATGGGCGACCTAAAAAAGGCATTAAAGATATCGACCACCCCTTGATAATAATAAAAGGTATCGCCATAGCCATAATAATACTGATACATCAAGGCCGTTAGGAAAGCCCCTGCAAGGCGAAACCAAAGTGCGGGTAAAAAGTATCGGCGGACGATAGGGTCTTTATATCGCCAATTTCGAAATGCCCAGAATCCCCCTGTGTAGATCAGGATAAAGAAAGGCAGCAGCAAAAAGTCGATCGTAGTCAGAATAGGGACTAATCCTAGGCAGGCGGTGGGTAAGGGCATTTGGCTAAAGCCTTAATAAAATTCGAGAAAAGTAATAGAAAGTCTGTACTTTGCGCCCAGTTTTCTGGACAGACAAATTTAAGTAAAAAAGCATGGCGAAACAGGCAAATGCAAAAAAAATAGGGATCGTCCTCAACACGGCCTGGAACATAGTAAACTTTCGTTTGGGGCTCATCAAGCAATTGATTGCCGATGGACATGAGGTAGTGGCCATTGCCCCCGCCGATGAATACGTTCCTCAAATAGAGGCCTTAGGGGCTCGTTTCCTGGCTTTAAATCAGCTAGAGCGCAAGGGCAGCAACCCTTTAAGAGAGATGAAACTCTGTCGAGAACTCTACAAAGTCTTTAAGCAGGAACAGCTTGATTTGGTTTTGCTCTATACCATCAAGCCCAATATCTATGGGGCTTTGGCGGCAAAATGGGCGGGCATTCCGAGCATTTGTACCGTGACGGGTTTGGGCTATACCTTTTTGCATGACAATATGGTCAGCAAATTGGCCCAACGATTATATAAGTATGCCTTTAAAAGGGCCAGTTGGGTAGCTTTTCAGAACCGTGATGATCGGCAGCTTTTTATTGATCGGGGTTTAGTGGCCCAAGAAAAGAGCTTGCTCATTCCGGGTTCGGGCATCAACACCCAAGTTTTTGCCCCAGTAGAGCAGCAAGACAAGGGGGCGGGCTTTAGCTTTTTGTTTGTGGGCCGTTTGCTCAAGGACAAGGGCGTAAATGAGTTATTGGAGGCTGCTCGGCAGTTGCAGCAGGCCCAGGCCGATGCACAAATTTGGGTAGTGGGTGCTATGGACCCCGACAATCCCGCCTGTATTTCTGCCGAGACCTTGGCGCAGGCCCAGGCTTTGGGCAATTTGCAATATTTTGGCCGTTCCGATAAGGTCAAAGACTTTATTGGGCAGGCCGATGTGGTGGTCCTCCCCTCCTACCGAGAAGGTCTGCCCCGAGTCATGCTCGAGGCCCTAGCCATGGGCAAGGCCGTCCTGACTACCGAAGTAGCGGGCTGCAGAGAAACCGTAGAAGAGGGCCAAAATGGCTTTATGGTCCCTGCTAAAGATGCCGATTCCTTGGCCAAGGCGATGCTGAAGATGTATCAACTGCCCAAAGAGCAATTAGAAAAGATGGGGGCCAAGGGTCGAGAAATGGCCCTCGAACGATTTGACGAACAAATCATTATACAACATTACAAACGGCTCATTAAGGAGCTCTAAGGACAAAAAAAGGGCAAAAGCGGACTAGAGGACAAAAAATAATAGTAGCTTTGCCAAAAATTATTACGTAATATGTTTTACCATCTTGGTCGCTATTTCATGCTCATGAAGAGTATGTTTAGCAAACCCGAACGGTTTTCTATGTACTGGAAAGCCACCGCTCGGCAGATGAATGATATCGGTGTGGGATCGCTCATCATTGTGGGCTTGGTCTCTATTTTTATTGGGGCGGTAACGGCCGTTCAATTTGCCTATCAGTTGCAGGCCTCTTCTATTCCGCCCTATTATGTGGGCTATATCGTTCGAGATATTATGATTATTGAGTTGGCGCCTACTTTTTCTTGTTTGGCTTTGGCCGGAAAAGTGGGGTCGAACATTGCTGCTGAAATTGGCGGGATGCGTCAAAAGGAGCAAATTGATGCCTTAGAAGTAATGGGCGTTGATACGGCGGCTTATTTGATTGCGCCAAAAATCATTGCTGCCGTTGTGGTGATTCCGATGTTGGTCATTCTTTCGGCCTTTATGGGCATGATGGGGGGCTATTTGGCCTGCGTCATTGGCCAATTGGTCACTATTGCCGACTTTATGCAGGGGCTCCGCTCTTTCTTCATTCCTTACAATGTTTTCATGATGGAGGTCAAGGCTTTTGTCTTTGCCTTTCTGCTTACCTCTATCTCTTGCTACCAAGGCTATTTCGTTAAGGGCGGTAGCATTGAGTTGGGCAAGGCGAGCACCTCGGCGGTAGTCATTAGCAATATCATGATTTTATTGGCCGATTACGTCATTGCCCTTTTGATGACCTAATCCATCTGGCGCTTTCTTTTTTTATGTTTTGGGGCCTCCGCAGCGCCTAAAGGCGCTGCGGCGCTAGGTTCCGGGGCTCGCAAGTCTGCTCGGCCCTGCAGGCAGGCAAAGCCTGCCTTTGGTCTGGCCCTTTGGGCCACCCCTTCACAGCGCTAGGCCGCACATCCTTTTTCTTTGCGCTGGGCGTTTCGGCTTCGGCCCCTAGATTTTCCTCTTTACCATTAGTCCAATTCCGCTATGATTCGCGTAGAAAATATTAAGAAACAGTTTGGTCAGCAAGAAGTCCTCAAAGGGATTACCACCGTTTTTGAGGAAGGCAAAACCAACCTCATTATTGGAAAAAGTGGGGCGGGTAAAACCGTAATGCTCAAGATTTTGGTGGGGCTATTACAGCCGACTTCTGGCCATATTTGGTATGGCAATACCAACTTTACTCAGCTAAGTAACAAACAACGCAAAGCCATACGGACCGAAATGGGGATGCTTTTTCAGGGTTCGGCCCTTTTTGACTCTATGACGGTAGAGCAAAATGTCCGTTTCCCCTTAGATATGTTTACCCGATTGACGGCCAAAGAAAAACGCATGCGTGTAGATGAGACCCTAGAAAGAGTAGAGCTAGGCGGGGCCAATGATAAGTACCCTTCAGAGATTAGTGGGGGGATGCAAAAACGGGTAGGGATTGCCCGAGCCATTATCCTGAAGCCCAAGTACCTCTTTTGCGATGAGCCTAACTCGGGCCTAGATCCTACTACCTCTATGCGCATTGATGAGTTGATTCATCAGATTACGGTAGAAAACCAGATGACGACGGTGATTAACACCCACGATATGAACTCGGTTATGGAGATTGGCGATAAGATCAACCTCCTCTATTTTGGCGAGTTGGCCTGGGTGGGCAATTGCGGCGAGGTTATGAGCAGCGATAATGAACTCTTGCAGGACTTTATTTTTGCTTCGCCTTTCTTGCAACGCCTTCGAGATGCGGCCCTAAAAAATGGTCATTAGACCTTATACTATATTATATAGTAAATGCTGCCCTTTATGGATAAGGGGCAGCATTTTTTGTTTTTGGGGCTGACTATTGGGGAAATAAAGGAAATGCAACTGTGGCCACGGAGTCAATCTGAGATGTCCATAAGCCTCCGTGGCCGCCACGGAACCGTATTGTTCCGTTGGATTGGCTCCGTGGCCGCCACGGAACCGTATTGTTCCGTTGGATTAGCTCCGTGGCCGCCACGGGACCGTATTGTTCCGTTGGATTGACTCCGTGGCCGCCACGGAACCGTATTGTTCCGTTGGATTGGCTCCGTGGCCGCCACGGGACCGTATTGTTCCGTTGGATTGACTCCGTGGCCGCCACGGAACCGTATTGTTCCGTTGGATTGACTCCGTGGCCGCCACGGAACCGTATTGTTCCGTTGGATTGGCTCCGTGGCCGCCACGGGACCGTATTGCTCCGTTGGATTGGCTCCGTGGCCGCCACGGAACCGTATTGTTCCGTTGGATTGGCTCCGTGGCCGCCACGGGACCGTATTGCTCCGTTAGATTGACTCCGTGGCCGTCTCTCTCTATACAACAAAATCAAATAAAACTGAATATAGATGAGTAACTAAAAGAACAACTTTTAGTTATATATCAAAGGCTCCAAAAAGGCAAATACCAAAAAAGTTGTAACTTTTTTGGTATTTGCCTTGACTTTTCAAATTTTTAGCCTCATATTTATAACGTTACAAACATTTACGTAATTATAAAAACTAAACAAATGAACGAAGCTGTTTGGATTTATTTACAAAACACCTTTAACAACAGGACAAAAAAGAACTTCAAGCTGATGTACTTGTTGTCTACTGATCATATAGATCGTTTGCGTAGACGGGCATTGCGTGAGCCTCGGATTGATCCTTTGTTGCAATATTTGGTTCCCTATTATGATGCCTATATTGCTTATTATCGGAAGCGGCAATTGGATACGCGTAACTATCGGATGAACACCTTAACGATAGAGCGGCTATTGGCGGAGCTTTCTAGTAGTTTGATACGGACTTGGGATGTTTCGATACAGGTACAGCACCCTATTACGAGCATTGAGTATCAGATTTTGTTGCCTCGTGGTCGGGCACCTTTTCAGACGGGGGCCTATGAGATGCGGATTGATGCTGTTTTTGTTTTGGCGGATAGTTTGCAGCGTTTTTCGACGCTAAGCAGCTTGGAGCAGGACGTCCGTTTGTTTGCCCAGCAGATTCGGGATGCGCGAGGGGCCCAGCAAGGGATTGAAGAGGAGGAAAGTGGGAATGGAGGAGAGCTGGAGCGACTTCGGGCCGATTTGGCGGATGCCCTACACTATGTATTTGCGGGATTGCTTCAGATTTATAATAAATCATTAGGGGTTGTGGAGGAGCTTTATGAGATGCAGTATTTGCGTTCTACAGGCGGTGCGAAGTTGGTAGAAGAGGCCCTTAGTAATTTGTCGCTAAGTTTGGCGCCCAATAGTCGAGAGCGTGTTTGGGAGGGGGAGTTGGAGATGGACCAGCGTTTGGTATTGACGAATACGGGGGCTGCTGTCATTACGGCTTATACCTTGGCTCAGGCGGCTGATTCGGCACAGACGGTGCATCATTTGCAGTTGGATGAGTCGATGAGTATTATTGTTCCGGCTGGTCATCGCTTGCTGATTGTGGAGAATTCGACGGAATTTTTGGCGGAGGTCGTGCTAGAGCAGTATCCTTCGGCTTAGAGTAGGCTAAGGCATTTTAGTTAAGGACAAATAAGGAGTCCTCCACGACCATTTTGGTTGTTGGAGGACTTTTATTTTTTTAGGGGATGAGCCCCGGAGGGGCGAATGCTATGCGGGGCGCTTTGGCCTGTTAGGGCCAAAGGAGCCCGGCCCCCAGGCGGGGGCGGCGAAGGGGGGGGAATTGCCTGAAATGGAATATATTGAGGGGGAATATAGGCGAAAAGTGTGGAGGGAGTGGCTGCCGCCAGCCGCCGGCCGGGCGCGCTTGGCGCGAGCCTGCGAAGCTTGAAGGCGCGAAGCGGCTTGTAGCTGAGCAGTTGGGCGGATTGGCCTAGGGGCCTGCAAGGGTGCCGCGCAGCGGCAGACCTAGGGCGAAATGAAATGAGCCCGCAGGGCCGAGCAGGCCTGCGAGCCCTGAAAGGGCCCGGCCGCCGAAGGCGGCAGGCCCCAAAACCTACTGCTTAATCAGCATTTGGGCGCCATAGGGCGTTTGTAGAATATATTGGCCTGCGGCTAAGGATTGGAGGTTCAGACGATAGCGATTGCCCTTTGCGCCCTCTTCAATGAGTTCGTAGGAAAGAGCAAGCTCTTGCCCCATCAGGTTAAAAAGGCGTAAAGGAGCTGATTGGGCGGGGCAAAAGATAAAAGCCTCTTCTTTGGCGGGTTGCGGATAAAGCTTAGTTTGGAATTCAGTGGCCGGACTGCTTTGTAGTAGTTTAGAGTAAAGCTGTAGACCTGTTTGTTTCTTAAGTACAAGACGATAGTAACGGTCAGCGATCAGTTGGCGGTTATCTTCATAAGTTTGACGCTCTTCCTTGAGCGGGAAATGGGCTAGCGTACTCCACTGCTCCATTCCGTTGGGGCTAGACTGCAATTCGAGTGACTGCGCACTGCTATCGGGCCAAAAATTCCAGCTCAGTTGCTTTTCATGCAGCTCAAAGTTGGTCAGCCAATCTTGAGCAAGCAGAACAGTATTACAGCTATTATCTGCGGGACAACTAAAGACAGGGCTGCCATCAGAGCTACAACTATAGCAGGTTAATGAGGCACAAATAACCATTTCTCCATCTAAGCGATTATAACTATAGAGGTTATTGGCTTGCAAATAGCCGCAGCTACTAGAGTATAAGGCTCCGTAGGCTTGTACATCATTTTGGACGAAAATGCGGCCAGAGTTATCAATGGTACCGGGAATGTCTAAGTAACTACTATAAATCTCTCCTTGAGAACCTGGATGACAATCGCAGCCAAAGTTTTCTAAAAAGCTTGCACTATTGTTTATTGCCAAACGAGCAGCAGTCTCTAAATGGCCATAATTGCTGATGCGACCAGAATTTAGTTGCAAGTTTCCCTGAGCGATTAGACTACCTTCTTGGATGACTGTAGAATTATTGAAATCTATTAAACCAGATACAAAAAAAGTTCCGCCTATCGCATTCTGCAAAAAGACGGAATTGAATTGAGCTGTACTAATATCTACCTGCCCATAGTTGTAAAAATAATCTCCACTAAAATTTACTCCATAAGATTGCCCACTGCAAGGAAGTGATGGAACATTAGTAAACTGTCCATAGTTCCGGACAACACTCGTATTGGAAAAGCTGCCAGAGTAAAAATTTGTACTTCCGGTATTATAAAACAAAGGTGCACTAGAACCATAGATATTTATATAACTCGCCGAGAACTGCCCATGATTGTAAATTTCCCCAGGATGATTTAAAACACCAATATTTAAAATGCCCTCATTCGTAATTTGTGCATTGCTACCATAAGCTCCAAAGTTATAACAATTGCCCGAAGCTTGACTCAGATTACCCGTAGGGGAAATATATAACTCCCAATCCTCAGCAGAATAATTTTGATCTAAAGTAACGGTATGAGTAATGCTAACCAAAGGGCTTCCATAAGCTGGAGGAACTTGGCCATTAAGCCAAGTACTAGGATCTGACCAATTGCCATCCTGAACGGTTTGGTATTGTGCATAACTACTAGCCGAGAAGAGCAAAATACTGTAACATAAAATTAAGAATCGATTGATGTTCATAATGTAGATATTCTTTATAAGTGTTGGTGATTAAGGTGATGAAAATACAGCTATATCCCTTAGTATATAGGTTTCTAAATTTAATTCTATGTGAACAAACCTGAGACAAAAGCGCTAACCGAAAAACGCTAGGAAACCTTAAGTTGTGATCAGATGAAGATGAGTGTTTTCCCTCTAGAGGTATTTTAAGGATAACACCTAGGAATAATACTTATCGGGCATAAAAAAAGCCTAGACTCCAAACATGGAATCTAGGCTTCGCTTTATTCTTTCAACTTTAAATCTCGAATAGCCCGCACATTAGAGAGCCGATTTCGATGCTGTAAGTACTGTTGCTGTCCCGACTTTAAAAATCCTCGCTCCTGCAAGATAATTAGGGTATATCCTTGTAGGGAAGGCTGTAAAATAATTTTATTGGGTAGCTCGGCCTTATCGTTCTGTTCAAAGATAATTCGTTCGGTATCGAACTGGCTAAGCATATAGCGGGCGGGCAAGCGGCTATCATCTAGGGGGAGGTCTAAAAACACCTGTCTTAGGCCTTCATCATAAAAGATGCGCATACGTTCTTCAAAGATTTTGTCATCTCCTTTTTTCAAGACGGCAATTCCTTCTATTACATTAGGATTGAGTAATCGCCAGCGTTCTATAGAGGTACCGGCCTCTGGGGTTTGGTCTTCATACTCTCCTAGCAGCCATTCAAAGAGTTGAATACGAGGGTGAATTTTATGCTTTTGGGCTTTTTTTCTAGAGCGGCCCTTAGCTTGTTTTCTACGAAGGCCTCTTTTATTTTCCTTTTCTAATTGTTTTGGCTCGGCCTTAACCCTATTTTGCTCTTGCAAAGCCTCTATTTGGGGGGCTAGGCTAGGGTCGGCGGCTGGAGTTTTGGCATAATTCCTCTGAACAACTGGGCTCATCTTAGGCAGGGGGTAATCTGAAGCGATTACGGCCTCTTCTTGGACCAATAGGGGGGCCTCTTCTTGCAGTTCTACATCTGGGGTTAAGACCACAAGTTCATCGGTTGGCTGCTCCTTTAATTTGGTCAGTTCATTAAGGTCTTCCTCTGCCAATGGCTGAGGAGCTTTTTCTTGTGCTGCCTGTAAAATCTTCTCGGCCTGTTCTTTTTCTTGTGCTTCAAATTGGGCCTCTTGTTCTTTGGCATTCAAGGGAAGGGCCTCACTTTCGGCCTCTTCCTTAATTGCTTCGGCTAACAGCCCTCGCTCAGAGGGTTCGGCCATCTTTGGAGCTGCTTCTTGCTCAAAGAAGAGCGGGCTGGCCAGTAAGATAGCAGCCACAATAGATGCTGCTGCAAAATAAGGCGCAAACTTGAGCATAGCCCCTCTAGGCCGAGCGGCAGATTTTGGAGAAATTTGCTCAAAGCGGGGCAAGTCCTCCTGAGTACTACTGCCCTCAGGCCGATCCAATTCCCCGCTAATGCGAGACCAGAGATCCTGGCTAGGCTGTTCGTCTAGCTTGTCGGCATTCTCCCGAAAGAGCTTAGAGATGTAATCCTCTCGACTCATAATTTAGTGTGTATAATAAGATGTTAATAATGGGATGATTCTATTCTGTGCCCCGGATTTGCCGGGCCGCTTCCACTAAAGTACGCATCTTCTTCTTGGCTAAAATCAATTGCGATTTTGAGGTATTGATACTAATCCCCAACATTTCTGCAATCTCTCGATGCTTATAACCCTCTACCACATAAAGATTAAACACCGTTCTATAGCCCGTAGGCAACTGCTCCAATAAGGCCAGAATTTCTCTGGCCGAAAGCTCGTCCTCTACGCTAATCTGTACCGCCTTGGCAGGCACTTCCGTGATTTCCACATGCTCGCTAAAGCGATACTTTTTACGCAAAAACATTAAGGCCTCATTGACCACAATTCTGCGAATCCAGCCCTCAAAGCTCCCCTTGCCAGCGTACTTATCTATCTTTCTAAAAACCTTACAAAAGGCCTGCACTAAAACCTCCTCCGCATTTTCAGTGGTCTTTACATAGCGTCTACTCAAACCAAACATTTTGGCAGAGTAACGCTGGTAAACCCGCTCCTGTGCAAGGCGATTCCCCGCACGACATCCTTCAATGAGTTCCTCTTCGGTCACAGTTTTGGTGCTTTGATGTACAGAATAACTACGAGCTGCTGGCATAAGATGATGTTTTCTTTCTCTCCTATAGATGCAACTATCCAAAATTTAGGTGTCTCCCCTAATCAAAATTACTATTATTTTTGTCATTCTTCTATAGGTTGGCTTTCTTTTGCCTCTGTAGCCGCCCCTCAAAGCAAGAACAAAAGCCAAATGCCTAGCCTAGTTGTTTTTATTCGTCTGTTATAATAAGTAATAAAAAAAACCGACCTTTATGTCCGAATTTCATTCTCCAACATAAATTTGCATTTTATGTCTATTATCACCACCGCCCAATATATTCTAGAAGACCTACAAACTGCTATCGAACAACTTAGCGACGAGCAGTTTGCTAGCCCAAATAGCCTAATCAATGCTTCTGTAGGCCAACATAGCCGCCATATTATCGAGTTCTTCCAATGTCTAGAAGAGCAAACTCCAGAAGGTAGCATCTGCTACGATTTGCGCCAACGCAAAACAGAAATCGAAACCTCTACTCAGGCCGCTAGCCTTGCTATCGATGGCATTCTCGCTTGGCTACAAACAGAGCCCCAAGAACAAAGCCTCCAACTATTAGTCGACCATAGCCTCGCTAAAGAGGAACAGGAAAAAAGCCCTATCCAAAGCTCTCTACACCGCGAAATTGCCTTTAATGTAGAACACGCTATCCACCATATGGCTATTTTTAAAATTAGCCTCAAGTATGCCTACCCCAATATCGAATTAGCCGAAACTTTTGGCTTAGCGCCCTCTACTTACCGCCACCAACAACGACAAAGTTAGTAGGTCTAGGCTCTTCCATATTATGTCCTCCAATGGTTGCTTACTAGTTGGAGGACTTTTTTTTGGGGCCTGCCGCCTTCGGCGGCCGGGCCCTTGCGGGGCTCGCAAGCCTGCTCGGCCCTGCAGCCCTGCGGGCTTGGGTCTGGCCTGCGGCCACCCCTGCAGGCACCTAGGCCAATCCTCCCCTACTGCTCAGCTACAAGACGCTTCGCGCCTTCAAGCTTCGCAGGCTCGCGCCAAGCGCGCCCGGCCGGCGGCTGGCGGCGGCCACAACATTCTCTGCACCTGAGCTAATCTACCCCTCAATATATTCCATTTCAGGCCTAGTCCTCCCCTGCGCCGCCCCCGCCTGGGGGCTGGGCTCCTTTGGCCTTGGAGGCCAAAGCGCCCAGCATTACGATGCCCCCCTCCGGGGCGCATCCCCCATAAAAAAAGGGCTGTCGGAAAACCCGACAGCCCTAAAATCTATGGCGTCATTAGATTAACGAAGCAAATTCACCGCCCCGTTAATAATTGCCGTCTCTCCATCAATATAAAGTACCTCAGCATACCAAGCATAAGCCCCAGAATTCATTGGCTTGCCCTTAAAGCTACCATCCCAACCCTGCAAAGGATCATTAGGATCAAGGTCTACACCTTCATACACCAACTCGCCCCAGCGGTCATACACTCTAAACACCAAAATCTGTTCTACCTTCTCATCGCCCTGAATAAAGAAGCGGTCATTATTCCCGTCATTATTCGGCGTAAAGGCCGTAGGTGCAGCGGCATTTCTAGGCTTCTCCATCTTCACCACAATCGAGCTATCCTGCATACAGCCAGAAGCATTCATGGCCGTAAACTGATAAATGCCCGACTCATAAGGCGTAATATCCATCATTAGACTACTATCCAGCAATGCTCCAGAGTTAATCTCGGTCCACCACCAACTAGCTGCAGTCGTATCATTCAAGTCCGCAAAAAGCGTCAAGGTATCGCCATACTCTAGCACATACTCCACCTCGCCCGAATCTAAGGCCGGACCAAAGCTCGTGATAAAGAAGGGATCTGCCGCTTCTACCGTCACCAAAGTATCAAAGAGACAACCATTGTTATCTTGGACATACAAAGGATAAATCCCCGCTTCCAAGCCCACAAAAAGGTTACCGCCCTGGAACGTCAAGCTATCTAGACTATAAGTATAGCCGCCCAACAAAGTCGATCCGCCCGTTCCATCCAACTGAATGCTTCCGTTCGCATCGCCTACACAGGCCACGCCTGTAATATTGAGGTTGCCAATACCTACTTCCGTCGGATTCGCCAAGCTAATACTCGTATCTACCTTACATCCGTTGGCATCTTCCACATTAAGCGTATAGTTGCCTGCCGCTATGCTATCCAAACTAGGCGTTAGCGCCCCATTGGACCATAGATAACTATAAGGCGAAGTTCCACCAGCTACTGTAGAGCCCAATGCTCCTGTACTGTTGTTGTAGCAATCTACCGCTCGAACTTGGTTCAAGCTCAACTCTAGTTCCGCAGGCTGAGCCACTTGGTAGCTAAAGCTATCCACACAGCCACTAATCGATTGGACCACCACGCCATATTGGCCAGCAGCTACAGCCGTAATGCTTGTGCCCACAACTCCATTGCTCCAGTAACTCGCCTGCAAAGGCTCATTCGAGTTCGTAATGCTAATCGAACCCGTAGAAGCCCCATAGCAATCTACATCATCAATCGCTACCGTAATGCTCAAGGCCAAGGCCTCGTCTACTACTGCCGTATCTACCTGCGTACAGCCATTAAGGTCGGTTACACTCACATAATAAGTGCCTGCAGAAAGGCCAGTCGCTACATTCGTCGTCTGACCCAAAGGATCTGACCACTGATAGCTTAGAGTTCCTGTTCCACCAGAAGCCATCACCTGAGCGCTTCCATCTGCGCTGCCTGTACAGCTTGCATCTGTTACATTCACTATTTGGCTACTGATTCCTGAGCTTTCATTTACTGTTGCCGAACGGACCACAAAACAGCCATTCGCATCTGTAATCGTCACACTATAGCTGCCTACTGTCAAGTTCGAATTTACATCCGTACTCGCTCCATTCGACCAAGCATAAGTATAGTCTCCATTGCTGTTTGGCGTTCCACCACTCACAATGGCCGTAATTTGACCAGAGGCCCCACCAAAGCAAAGCGCATCCGCAGTATTTAGGGTCGCCACTAGCTCACTAGCGGGTTCACTCACTATAATCTGACTGTTGGTCACACAACCATTGGCATCCGTTACGCTGACCACATAAGTACCTGCGGCCAAACCGCTAATACTTTGGCCAGTCATTCCGTTGGACCAAGCAAAGCTGTATGGTAGGGTTCCGCCACTCAAGAAGACCGTGGCCGTTCCATCGGCTCCCCCTTTACAGTTCACCGCCGTCATCCGAATCGTATCGACGACTAGGGCCGCAGGTTCTACCATATTGACATCCAAGGTCGTGCTACAGCCATTGGCATCTGTTGCCGTTACTGTATTTACTCCAGCGCCTAGGCTTGTTGCCATCGCTGTGGTCTCGCCATTGGGCCAGAGATAAGTATAAGGGGCAGTCCCTCCGCTAGCCACTACTGTAGCCGTTCCATCTTGATCGCCATTACAGCTAGGGTTACTGCTCGATACAAAGCTCAATACTACAGGATCTGGATTTTGTAGCAAAACTTGTTCTGTTACAGAACAACCTTGGCTATCCACTACTACCACAGAGTAAGCGCCTGGCGCTAGGTTCATTGCGGTGGCTGTAGTTTGTCCATCCGACCAAAGGTAAGTATAAGGGGCGGTTCCTCCTGTGGGAACAGCTGTAGCGCTACCGCTATTCGCTCCAGCACAGGCGGCTGTATTGGTGCTAATCGTTGTAGTCAACAAGCTAGGCTCGCCAATCACGATGCTTTCTACTAGCTGACATGCATTGGCATCGGTTATCGTTACGCTATGCGTTCCTGCCGATAGCCCTACTGCAGTCGCCGTTCCTTGGCCATCTGACCAGAAGTAAGTATAAGGCGTTGTTCCACCTTGTACGCTTACCGTAGCATTACCATCTGTACTTCCGTTACAGCTAGGTGCATTGGCGCTCATGCTAGCCGTTAGGGCGGCGGGCTCTTCTACTTCTGTAGTAGATACCATATCACAACCATTGGCATCGGTGACCGTCACCTCATAAGTACCGGCCATTAGGCCCGTAATTGTGGCTCCCGTCATACCATTATCCCAGTTGTAGTTATAAGGAGGCGTTCCACCGCTAGCGCTTACACTAGCCGTTCCATCGCTTCCACCTGCACAAGATACATCCGTATCGCTTAGGCTCAACTGAATGGCCGTGGGCTCTGTAATCGTTACCGAAATCGGCAATACACAGTTGTTTCCATCTCGGACCTCTACGGTGTAGGTGCCTGCGCAGAGACCCGTAAAGTTATTATTGCTGCTAAACACATTGCCTGTTTGACCAGGACCCAAAATGCGGTATTCATAGCCATTTACGCCCAAAGTACCCGTTCCAGATACTGCAGTAGCGATAATTTGGCCATCGCAATCATTAGCACAGAATACATTCACTTGCTGGATCGTCGCATCCAAAGGTACTGGATCGGCTAAGCTGATGCTATCAATAGCGGTACAGCCAGAAGCATCCGTTACCGTTACGGCATAAGTCCCTGCCGCCAAGTTGCTAGCAATTGTACCGTTTTGAGCTTGGGCGCCAGACCAGGCATAAGTATAAGGGGCAATGCCACCACTAGCCGTAACCTGAGCCGCTCCATCTGCAGCGCCGGGGCAGCTAATTGCTGCGCCGTTGTAGTTCGAGTATTGTTGAACGTTGAGAATAATTTCTGCAGGTTGGCTAATAGTAATTGTATTACTAGCAGAACAACCTCGGCTATCTGTAGCCGTAAGCGTATACGTTCCAGCTCCTACATTGCTAAGATCTTCAGTAAGTTCTCCATTGGACCAAACATAACTATAGTTAGGCGTACCACCCTGAGCATCGGCATCAATATTAGCATCTTCTTCACCAAAGCAACCAGCATCATTTGATCCAAGAAAGTTAACTTGAACTGCAGTAGCAGGCTCCCCAATCAAAGCATTATCTGTAATTGTACAGCCATTGAGATCGGTTACCGTTAGGCGGTAAGTACCAGCCGTCAAGTTATTGTTAATAGCTAAACCACTATTACTAGGCGACCAGCTATATACATAAGGAGCAGTACCTCCGGCCACTGTTGCCGTTGCTTGTCCATCATTACCAAAGCGACAACTTACAGAGTCTGTAGCCACGCTAAGTTGTAAAGGAGTGGGGCTGCTCACCTGAGCGCTATCGATATAGACACATGCATTTGCATCAGTTACAGTTACATAATACTGTTGTGCAGACAAGCCAGTAGCTGTTTGTGTCGTCTGGCCATTTGACCAGTTATAGCTATAGCCGGCGGTTCCGCCAGTAGCATTCACAGTAAGTTCGCCATCTGTATTATAAGAACAACTAATGCTATTCGCTATAAAGGTGGCGCTGATCGCCGTAGGCTCTGTAATCTGAATACAAGTATCATGAAAACAACCATTCACATCGGTCACCGTCACACAAATAGGACCAGCAGCTAAGCCAGTAGCTGTTTGTGTTGTTTGTCCATCGGCCCAAAGGTAAGTATAAGGTGCAGATCCATTGGCTGGGGTAATCGTAGCCGTAGCATCATTTCCACCTTGGCAAGAAACCATACTAGCGCTTGCGGTAGAAGTAATCACGACTCCATTACTCACTACAATGCTATCAATAAGCTGACAGCCATTATCATCTGTTACCGTTACAGTATAAGTTGCAGCGGCTAAGTTAGTAGCTGTAGCTGTAGTTTGAGCATTGGGATCATTCCAGAGATAGGTATAAGGAGCAGTACCATCCGCAACAGTGACGGTGGTACTTCCACTAGCTTGGCCAAAACAAGCAGCATCTACTGCGCTGAGGCTAGCAGAAAGTGCTGCAGCAGGCTCATTCACTACAATAGAATTTGTATACAAACAAGCATTAGCATCTGTAACACTAACTGTATAAGTTCCTGCCATCAAGTTATTGGCTGTGGGTGTATTCTGAGCATTGAGATCACTCCAGAGATAAGTATAAGGAGCAACTCCACCAGTGACTACAGCAGAAGCAGATCCATCTGAACCAGCAAAACAATTAACATCGGTATTGCTCATTGTAATGCTTACCGCAGTAGGCTCTGAAATGACTACCTGATCCGTTACACTACAGCTATTAGCGTCTGTAATTGTTACATTATAGGTTCCAGCAATAAGATTTGTTGCTGTTGCTGTTGTTTGGTTCAGTCCATCATCCCAGCTATAGCTATAGGGAGTGGTTCCACCTTGTGGAGTTGTCGTTGCTTCTCCATCGTTGCCTGTATTACAGCTAACATCTTGGCCCGTTGAAGTAGTAGACAAAGCTGTAGGCTCTCCGATAGTTACGGTAGTACTCACGCCACAAGCCAAACTAGCATCATTAACTTCAAAAGTATAAGTACCAGCGGCTAGTCCTGAAAAGCTCGGACTAGCTTGTACAGTACCTAGAGTTGGTGCTGTTTGTTGGAAACTCAAGCTTCCAATATCATTACTTACTGAAAAACCTACACTACCATCTGCAAAGCCGTTACAGCTTGCATCTGTTTGGTTATTTACAGTAAGAATAAGCGGACAACTTAGGCTTGTACAAGTAATAGAATCAATAGGGTTGGGGCAAATTCCTGTACCGCCCAAAGCGCGCACATAAATATGCACCGAAGTGCTAGGTGGCAGCCCATTTACTGTATGGCTAAGCGTTCCTGTTGGGCTGATCCAAGTTAGGCCAGAGTCTAGGCTGACCTCATAACCTGTAGCCGAAGCCACTGCGGCCCAATCAAATGTAATATCATTAGCAGTCGTGTTTCCACAGCTTAAGGTTGGAGCAGCAAGAGAGTTACCCACCTCAATGCGAATAGAATCTACATAGGTACAGCCCACAGCATCCGTTAAGGTCACACTATAATCTGAGCTTACTGTTGGTCCAGCTGCAGGGTTGGCGCAGGTCGTACAGCTCAAATTGGGGCCAGACCAAAGGTAGGTATTACTAGCCGATGAGGGCGCAAAATGAATAGACCAGTTGTTAATTGTTCCAGCAGCTCCCAACGCATTATGCGATACAGCCAAAGACCAAGTTCCATTACTTGCTCCTAGGTTGAGGTTAGAGAAGGGTTCTTCTGGACTAAGATCCGCATTAGGGGGAATAACTGTAAATGGTCCAGAATAAGCAGTTACAGAGGTGGCTGCTGTAGGAGAAAAACAAACATTGGTATAAGCCCCCGTGTTAATTCCTCCATTACCACTAGATAGGTCAATGCTATCTCCTGATGGAGAAACTAAAGTCAAGTTAATATTAGAAGTAGGGTTGTTGGTAATATCCACACAAACAGAGTCGATACTTCCGCTAGTTAGGGTGAGGGGCGAAACGCCTGCCACTGTAATATCAGAGCGGACATAGCCACCAGAGTTGATTCCTACGCTATTCGGGTTACTAAATATAGAAGGCGTTGTTATAGCCCCTGGTAAATTAGCAGAAAGATAAGTTGAGTCGCCATTACAAACCGTATCGGGAGCGGCTGTAATTAGGGTGGCCCCTGTATCGCAGCAGACAATCACGGTTTGCATATCGGTTCCTACACAGCCATCTCCACTATCCCAATTGTAGCTAATGGCGTGCACGCCACCGCCAGCGGCAGCGGGGTCCCAACTAGCCGTACCATTTCCATTATCGACTACGCCTGGTCCAGAAAAAGTACCCGTACCTTCGGGAGTACCTAAGTTAATAATGGTACATCCGGCCCCACCATTGAGGGCTGTATTTGAGATAATTGTATTGGAGCCTGACATTCGGATTTCGTTAATAAATGTTCCGCTGCTGGCCAAATCGCACCACTCCATAGAATAAGAAGTAGCTGGATCTAGGTACTCGATAGTTGCTTGGAACTGGCTATTGCTAGGCAATTGGCCTTGATAGTTCCCCCCTGTATTAGAAGGCCCCCAATAGGCAATGATATTCCCCGTTGCATTGGGTCCATCATATACGCGCAAAATATTCTGCGTAGCAGAAAAAGCGTCGGTAATGATATCAAAATAGAAGCCGGGGGTAATTCCGAGATTGCCTGGAGATGCGCTAGTGGGATCTGCAGTTAATGTCACTGCACTACCCGTACAATCATAAGGACTGTTAGCCGTCAGGTCATTAAACTGAACAGGAGCACAGGGCAAAAGGATACTACAATCCGTAGATCCTGTTCCCCCCGTTTGGTTTGCCGAAATTTGGGTAGGTTGATTTGAGAAGTTGGTAATCAACAGAATGTATACATCTCCTGCGGCGGCATTGTTAATAGTTACCGTTTCAAAGGCGTTGGCCGAGTAGCTACAGGACTCAATAGCGCTTCCTGCCCCCCCATTACCGAGGTTGCCGCATTGGCCCAAGGCCACACCCAAGTTGTTAAATGGTCCATAGAGGATAAAATCAACATCTACAGAGTTCGTATTGACCAAATCAATAATTAGGTTACCGGGCTGATCAATTTGTAGGTAATACCAGGCTGGGTTAGGCTGAGAGCCTAGGCATCCGTAGTTATTGCCGGCTGGGGCGGCGGGTTGGTTGGTCCCTGCAGGGAAGGTAATCCCCGAGCCAGAACAAAAGGGCTCTGAGGCTGCACATGTGGCGCCTTGAGCCGAGGCTGCTGCTGGCATAAGCAGCAGAGCCAAAAGTGGTAAAAGGAAAAATCGAGTCATCTGCTGGTAGGATAGCATAGATTTTAGCTTGATTTAAGAGGCTATAGCCTCTAAGCGATAAAAAAAAGCGCTAGGCGCTTGATTTGTGGGGGGGAATATACGGTTCTACAGGCCCCGAAGGGGCCGCAGGCTTAGGGATGGATAGCAGTGGCCCGAAGGGCCAGACCGAAGCGCTTTAGCGCTGAAGGGCCGAGCGAACAGCGAGCTGCGACAGAGCCCGACCCCGAAGGAACTGAGGGGGAAGCCCCTCCTCCTTCTGCATCTCCTATTTAGTCGCCTTGTTTTGTTTGGCTAGGCGGGCTCTTTCTTCATTTTCTAGAGCTAGCGCTTTTTTGCGGCGAGCGAGGGCGGCCTCATATTTGGCCACCGTACCGTCGGCAATGCGGGCTGGATTTTGTTTGGCCTGCGCCAGTTCTTTTTCTAGGCGATTTACTTCCTCTGCATTTGTAGGCAGTTGGCGAACATTCGTGCTAATTTTTGGGCCAGTTTGTTGTTGAGCCTGAGCCGAATGCCCCATAAAAAGCGCTAAAACGACGAAGGCAGAAGCAAATATATTTTTCATTTAACTGTAGTTTGATTGATCTTAAAACGTATGCATTGGCTATTCTGCTGTATGTCCTTATATAACGTAGACTAGCCGTTTTCTGTATTTTTGAGCGGCAAAAACTGTTCTTTTTTTATGCTTGTTGGCTGCTCTAACTGCCGATGTAGTGGAAAATAAAGGCTAACGGAGAGCAGAAAAAGCCCTGATAATAAACAGATTTGCAAGAGTTGAAACTGCTTTTTTGTGCAGCCTTTTGGAGCAGCCTGAAAAAGTAGGGCCTCTAAACGTCTTTGCAATTTTTTCTTAGCCAAAAAGAAGGCCAAAGCCTGACCTTTTTGCTGAAAGGCGGTCATCTTGAGGAGCATTTCGGCATAATTTCGGCGGCTGGGCAGCCGCTGAGCAGCATAATCATCGGCCAAAAGCTCGTTGATTTCCAAGAGTTCTTTGCGAAAAACGTAGTAGAGCGGATGCCAAAACCAAAAAACTTGCAGCAGGCCCAGAAAATATCCAGCCCAGCTATCTCGGCCCTTGAGGTGGCCCAGCTCATGATAAAAAGCGGCCTCTTGCTCGGCCTCCGTAAGGCGATCTAGGGCTGGCGACCATAAAATGTAGTGCCGCAGCAGGCTAAATGTGCTGAAAGGATAGACCTTATAGCCCTTGGGGTAAAGCATCTGATAAGACAGATTTTCTAGCTGTCGATCTTCGGCATAGGATTCTCTACGCAGCCAAAGCAAGCCCCCAAAACGCCATAAAAAACGCAGCAAAAAGTAGCTGGCAAAAAGCAAAAACAACCACTCTAGGGCCCAACGCAGCTCCATCATACGGTCATAATAGGGGTTGGGCTGAAAATCGACCAAGCCAGCCTTTTGCTTGATTTCACAATGGCAAATGCCCTCGCTATTATTCGCCGATTTATAACAAGACAACAACTGCGGATCCTCAATATCTACCTGATTCCAGCCCTCATAACTCTCATAATCAATCCATGTCTTCTCAAAATGATGCTCCAAAGAAGGCATGAGCGTAGGCAAAAGCAAGGCCGCCAACAAAAAAGTCCAAATAAATAATTTTCGATTCTGCCAAGACAATTGCTTTCTTAAGGCCCAATAAAAGAGCGCCCCTGCAGCCAAAAGTAGCGCAGAAAGTAGTAGAAAAATTAGCATAAGCAGATTTTATCGGTCCAATAATTTTTTGAGCTCTTCTAGCTCCGCATCCGTCATATTTTCCTGCTCAATCAAGGCAGAAAGCAAGGACTGCACAGAACCCGAAAAGACTTTCTCTACGGCATTTTCCAAAAAGTCTTGCTGATAACTTTCCTTAGACACCAGGGGATAGTACTGATGACTCCGCCCCTTTTCCATATGCCCAATGTACTTTTTTTTGTCTTGCAAAATGCGCACTATCGTAGAAACGGTATTATAGGCCGGTTTGCTGGCCTCGGGCCAATGCGCCAAGATATCTTTAATATAGGCCCGCTCCAATTTCCATAAAATATCCATCACCTTTAGCTCCAAAGGCGTGAGCATAATTTTCTTTTCCATAAGCTTTAGTTATTTTTCCGCCCAAAAATAAGGCTTTTTCTGCTTTGCCTAAAAGTTCAACGCTAAAGACCACAATATTTAACCCAAAGGAACGTCTTAAAGCCCGAAAAGTCACTTTTTTATCCGCAAAAACAAAAGTTTTCATGTACGCATCCTTCTCGCGCCTCTTGGCCCTTTGCCTAGTCCTCAGTCTTTCGGCCTGCCATCTTCTCGAAATGCCCAACAATAATAGCAGCAACAATTCGAGCAGCGGCAGCGCCACAGCCACCGCCTCGGCCTATATAGAACGCTTCAAACCCATTGCTATTGCCGAAATGAAGCGAACAGGCGTGCCCGCTAGCATCAAAATGGCCCAAGCGATCCTAGAATCTGGCTATGGCCGTAGCGAACTGGCCAAAAAGGCCAATAATCACTTCGGAATCAAATGCGGCAGCGGCTGGACCGGCAAAACCTATCAACTCCGCTCCAAAAATGCCTGCTTTAGAGCCTACAGCAGCGCCGAAGAAAGCTTTAGACAACATTCTGACTTCCTCCGAAATGGAAGCCGTTATGCCGAGCTTTTCAAACTCAAAACTACCGATTATAAGGGCTGGGCCAAAGGCCTCCGAAAAGCCGGCTATGCCACTTCTTCCTCCTACCCTAGCAAACTAATCGAACTCATTGAAAGATACAGACTCCACCAATATGACCAATAATTAGGTCTTTTTTAAGCCTTTGGGGCCTCCGCAGCAAAGCTGCGGCGCTACGTTTCGCAGCTCGCTGTTCGCTCGGCCCTTCCTCGCTTCGCTCCTCGGTCTGGCCTGCGGCCACTGCTGCACATCGCTAGGCCATAAAAAGGCGGACAAGCCGCCCAAAAACAGCAAAAAGCCAGCAGCTCTAGAGCTGCTGGCTTTTTGCTGCCCACTAATCAGGCTAATCCATCAAATTGAACTGCATAAAGGCCAATTTATCTACAATTTCCTCTATCCGCTGAGCGGTGGGCTTGCCCGCGCCATGTCCCGCCGAACGGTCAATGCGTAGCAAAGCTGGCGCATTGCCCTGAGCATTGGCCTGTAGGGCCGCCGCAAATTTAAAGGAGTGTGCAGGTACCACTCGGTCGTCATGATCGGCGGTCATGACCATTGTGGCCGGGTACTTTTGGGCCTTAACATTATGTACCGGAGAATAAGCGTATAGATGCTTAAACTGCTTTTCATCACTGCTCAAGCCATAATCTGCCGCCCAAAAACGACCAATGGTAAACTCCTGATAACGGAGCATATCCAAAACGCCCACAATGGGGAAAGCCACCTTGAACAAATCTGGACGCTGCGTCATGCAAGCCCCAACCAATAGTCCCCCATTAGAACGACCCTCTATAGCTAGTTTATCGGGATTGGTATAGCCCTCCTTGACCAAATACTCGGCTGCTTGGATAAAGTCATTAAATACATTTTGCTTATTTAGCTGCGTTCCCGCCTGATGCCAATCTTTCCCATACTCTCCTCCTCCTCGGATATTGGCCACGGCAAAAATACCGCCTGCCTCTAATAAAGGAATGCGCTCTAGGGCAAAAGAAGGCATAATGCTAATATTAAAGCCACCATAACCATAGAGCAAAGTGGGGCGTTTGCCATCTGCTTTTAGGCCCTTTTTATGGGTAATGAACATGGGAATGCGAACCGTTTCTTTTCCGTTTTTGTAGGTATAAAACACCTGCCGCGTTACAAAGTCTTGGGGATTAAAGGCCAATTTTGGCGCCTGCCAAGTTTCGCTTTTTCGGCTTTTGAGCTCAAAGGTACAAGCGGTAGTCGGAATTGTAAAGGCGCTGACGCTATAGCTACCGCCTTGGCCATTGGGGAAGGCCCGCAAGCTACTAATATCTACCGGGCTATCGCTACCCAAAACCTTGGGCAAATGCAAACGGCCCTTATATTCACCTTTGGCATCATATACCCGCAATTGGTTGCGTACATCTTTGATGTAGTTGGCCACAAACTGATCGCCTAGCATAATGACCGACTCTAGCGCTTCTTTTTGCTCGGGCAAAATAGAGCGCCAATTTTTCTCTTCGGCCTGCTTGAGGTCAATTTCTAGCAATTGGTAATTGGGCGCTTTATAATTGGTCTTAAAATACAGGCGGCTACCCTTATTATTGACCAAGCTATAATCGTAGTCAAAATTACTGACCAAAACCTCAATGCCCGCATCTTTCTGCTTAAGGTTTTTGTAATAAATTCCGTTGCCACTAGTGCTAGCCGTACTATAAATGAGGAGATAGTTTTCATCCTCGGTCACTTCTGGGCTAAAATTGTAATTCGGATGGCTTCTATCGGCAAAGATGAGTTCATCCTCTGCTTGTTTTTGGCCCAAACGGTGATAATATAGCTGATGAAACTCATTTTTGCGGCTATACTTATCCTCTGCTTCATTGGCATCATAGCGGCTATAGAAAAAGCCATTTTCAAACCAGCTCACATTGGAGTAGCGCACCCAATTGACCTCATCGGCCAATACTTTTTTAGTTTTTAGGTCCATCACCTTAATCGTTCGCCAATCGGAGCCCGACTTGCTGATAGCATAGGATAAATAGCGGCCATCTTTAGAAAACCAAAGGCCCATCAAAGAAACAGAACCATCTTTAGAGAGCGTATTGGGATCTAGGACCAATTCTTCTTTGAGGGGGCTCAAACTAGCTGAGCGATAGAGCGGCGATTGATTTTGCAGGCCTGTATTTTTGGTATAATAATAATAGCCACCTTCCTTTCTGGGCGCCGAATAGCGGTTATAGTTCCAGATTTTTTCTAGGCGATCTTTTAGGGCTTCTCGGCCGGGTAGGGCATCTAGATAATTGCGGCTCAACTTTTCTTGTTTGGCCACCCAGGCTTCTACTTTGGGGTCAGTATCTTTTTCGAGCCAGCGATAAGGATCGGCTACTTTTTGGCCAAAATAGTCATCGCTTTGGTTGCCCTTTTCTGTTTTGGGATAAACCAGCTGCAATTTATCGGGATGAATCAGTTGTTCTGCTTCTGATGTTTTTGAAGCCGTTTCTGTTGTATTCTCTGTTGTTTCTTTTGTTTCTATGGGCTCAAAAGTCCGTTTAGGGGCGGAAGGCTGGCAAGCCTGCAGGCCCATGAGGCCCAAAACGGCTAGTGAAAGGGTTATTTTTTTGGCTTTCATTTTATCGGTTTTATGTAGGGAAACTGTTTTTGCTCAAATGTCTTTATAAGGTATAAAAATGCTGTTATTTTTTTGGCCTCTGGCTCGTTTTTTCTGCATTCAATAAAAAACCGATAGCAGCTTTATGCTACTATCGGCTAATGATTATTTTGGGCCGGCTTGGCCTAATAGCTCATTTTAGGTTCTAACTCTTTGGCTTGAGCGATAAAATCTTCTACTTGTTCTAGGCGGGGGACCGCTTTAGTGAGTTTTTTCTCGGCATTGACCTCGGCCATTTTTTGTTGTAGGTTTTCGGCCTTGCGGGTCCGTAATTCTTTGATGGTATCTACGCCAGCGGCCTTGAGCAGTTCGGCAAATTGGCTAGCTACGCCTTTGATGCGGAACATATCGGCCATGCCGGCCCAGGCTAGAATGCGTTTTTTATCGATGCCTGACTTATCGGCTAGTTCTTGGCGGCCTTTGGGGGTACAGGCGGCCTCTAGTAGGCCTTCTACGGTGCTGATTCCCGCTTCGGCTAATTTTTCTTGGTATTTAGGACCAATTCCTTCGATAGCAGATACTTTAGTTGCCATACTCATTGTAATTTGGAGATTATAAAATGATCGTCCCTAAAGCTAAGTTTTTTTGTTTAGGGCACAAAAAAGCCACCCTCCTTTTTGAGGAGAGTGGCTATATCTTTAGCGCTCATTTTGGCGTCCTACAGGCCCGAAGGGCCGCAGGCCTAGCGATGTGCAAGGGTGGCCGTAGGCCAGACCGAAGCGCTTTAGCGCTGAAGGGCCGAGCGAACAGCGAGCCCTGGAACGTAGCGCCTGCCGAAGGCAGGAGGCCCCAAAACAAGAACTATTTTATAGGTGAATGACTTCATCATAGGCGGCGGCGGCGGCTTCCATCACGGCCTCAGACATCGTGGGGTGAGGGTGAACAGTTTTGACCAGCTCCATGCCTGTAGTTTCTAGTTTGCGAACGGCTACCAGTTCGGCCACCATTTCGGTCACATTGGCGCCCACCATATGGCCACCGAGCAACTCGCCATATTTTTTATCAAAAATTAGTTTGACAAAACCGGCATTATCGCCAGCGGCGCTTGCTTTTCCGGAAGCCGAGAAGGGGAACTTACCGATGCGCAGCTCGTAGCCAGAGGCTTTAGCTTGTTCCTCTGTCATGCCGACAGAAGCGACCTCGGGCCAGCAGTAGGTACAGGCTGGAATATTATTATAATCGATCGCTTGAGGGGCGTGCTCAAACTTACCCTCTTTGTAGGCGATAGCTTCTACACAAGTGATTCCCTCAGCGCTAGCGACATGGGCCAAAGCCTGAGTTTCTAGTACATCGCCGATTGCATAAATGCCGGCAACATTGGTCGCATAGACCTCATTGACCTCGATATGGCCAGCTTTGGTTGTTTTAATGCCTAGATTGGCCAGACCGATATTTTCGGTATTGGGGCTTACGCCTACAGCAGAAAGGACCACATCAACGGTGACTTTTTCTACTTTTCCTGTTTTATTGTGTTGGATTTCCACCTCACAGCCTCCATTGGCCAAAGGAGTGACCTTTTGTACAGCGGCTTTGGTTTTAATCTTCATTTTGGCCTTTTTATAGACCTTAGTAATTTCCTTAGAGACATCTACATCTTCGCGGGGAAGGATATTATCTAGATACTCGACCACGGTAACTTGAGTGCCCATGCTATTGTAGAAATAGGCGAACTCCATACCGATAGCGCCAGAGCCCACCACCAACATACTTTTGGGTTGTTTGGCTAGGGTCATGGCCTCGCGGTAGCCAATTACGTGCTTACCATCGATGGGTAAATTGGGGAGCTGACGGGCGCGTGCACCAGTAGCCACAATAATATGTTTGGCCGAATAGGTTTTCTTTTGGCCATTTTCCTCGCTTACTTCTAGTTTTTTGCCGGGCAACAATTTGCCCTCGCCCATAAGGACCGTAATTTTATTCTTTTTCATCAAGAAATTGACGCCGCCGCTCATTTTTTGAGCTACGCCACGGCTGCGTTGCACTACAGCAGAGAAATCGCTTTTGGCCTCAGTTACCTGAATGCCATAATCAGCAGCATGCTGAATATAATTGAATACCTGTGCACTTTTGAGCAGTGCTTTAGTGGGAATACATCCCCAATTGAGACAAATACCACCAAGGGCTTCGCGTTCTACAACAGCTACTTTATACCCTAATTGAGAGGCCCGAATGGCCGTTACGTATCCGCCAGGGCCGCTGCCCAAAACAATGATATCAAAATCCATATTGAAGCATAGTTTTAGTTAAACAGAAAGGATGATCTTTCTGGCAACAAAGGTACAGGTTTTAGTTTAAAAACAAAGCCTGTTTTAAGAAGAGCATAATTGTCTAGATGCCTACCTTTGCATTTAAAACAATAGTCTATGAACATCAGAACGATTGAAGTTTGTCCTTATCGGGAGGACTGGCCCCAGGCCTTTGCCAAAGAAAAAGCGGCCATTTTGAGTGTTTTGCCCAAAAATATGCGGCTCCAAATTCATCATATTGGGAGTACTTCTGTGCCTGGCCTATCGGCCAAACCCATTATTGATTTATTGATGGAAGTAGATAGCTTAGAAGAGCTAGACCAATTGGCCCCAAAGCTAGAACAGCTCGGTTATTTGGTTAAGGGGGAGTTTGGTATTCCGGGCCGCCGCTACTTCCAAAAGGGAGAAATAGAGCGAAGTCATCAGCTACATGCTTTTGAGTTCAACTCCTATGGGGCCAAGCGGCATTTGGCTTTTCGGGACTACCTGCGGCAGTTTGCGGAACATCGGCAGGCCTATGCGGCCATAAAACTGGAAGGCGCTCGTTTGTATCGCTTTGATCCAGCTGCTTATGTGGCCCATAAAAATGATTTTATTCAGCTACATGAGCAAAAAGCCTTGCTTTGGGCCGAGGCGCAGGAAAACAACTAGTTGATATAAGAAGAAAGCCGCCTACACAGTTGTGTAGGCGGCTTTTCTATGCTACTTAGCTTTGATTTATGGCTTTTCTAGGGCCCAGGTCCAAGCTTCTTTTTTTGCTTTTTTGTTGTAGCTCGTGCTCAAGCTAGGGAAGAAAGCAAAACGTAGTTTTTTATTGGCTAGGGGCATATAGCCTCTAAAGATGCGGATTTCTCTTTTGCCAGAAGTTACGGTGAGTTCTTCTAGCTCTCGGATCAAGCCATTTTTGACCAAATAATTCTTTAGGCGAGCCGAGAAACAAAGCACTTGTTCGGCCTGCAAATAAGACATCCAGTCAAAGAAGAAGGCCTGGCAGCGCATGAGGTCTGCCGTGCTGATATTTGTTTCTTTATCGGTATAGAATGGACAATAAGCCGTATCCGTCAATTGGTCCAAAGAGAAGTTGGGAATATAAGCCTTTAGCTCGGGCATAATCTTGGCCCATTTCTCCTGATCGATTTCGCCATCGGGGGCGGTCATTTGTGCGGGATACTCCTGCCCTTCTTCGGCTAGCCAAGCATATTGCAAAAGAACAGTTCCTTTGCGATGGATGGTAGAACTGGCTAGTTGATAGGTCCAATTGCGTTCTGCTTCTGCATGTTGCTGGCAGATATCGCTACTACCAAAGGTTTCGGCTAAGCGAACATAGAGCTCGTCTAAATCGGTACGGCGAACCGCTTCAATCTCGACCACCTCATTTTTGCCTTCTTCTAGTTTGGGGCGCAAATCTTCCTCGCTCAAGTTCAGTTCGGCAATGGCCTCTTCTGCGCGGACCATTTGGAAATCCACCTGGCGTTTTTCCAGATTGGTGCTCGCTACCCGCACCCAAATGGGGTCTCCCATTTTGAAGCGCTCTGAAGAGGAGTGGATATGAAAACGGTCATCTTCTAGCACAAATTGATCATACATATTTTCAAAGCGGAGCATCCCTTCACAGAAATTCTCGTCTAGGGCGACAAAAATACCGTATTCGGTCATGCCCGTGATATGGCCCTGAAAAACCTGGCCCAAACGGCCCTGTAAATATTCGGTTTGTTTGTACTTGATCGACTCCCTTTCGGCATCCATGGCATTACGCTCCTTTTTGGAGATATGTCCACAGATTTCTTCTAATTTCTCTGAGGTATAAGGCGGCTTTTCATTCATTAAGAAGTGCTGCAAATTTCTATGCACCAATACATCCGCATAACGGCGAATAGGTGAAGTGAAATGCGAGTAATCTTCAAAGCCAAGGCCGTAGTGTCCAATATTTTGGGTAGAATAAGCAGCCTTCGACATGGTGCGGATGCCCAACTGATGCAAGACCGCATGCTCGGGTTTGCCCTCAGCCGCTTTCAGCATCTTATTAAAGGCGCCAGCTACTTGCTCCACATCCTGAATCTTTAGGCGATAGCCCAATTGAGCGGCAAATTTTCCAAAACCATTGACCTTCTCCATATCGGGCAGATCGTGAATACGGTAAACAAAAGGAATCTCTTTGCCTCCATTGCGGTAGATATTCATAATCTTGGCCCCTACACGGCGGTTAGCCAATAGCATAAAGTCCTCGACCAACATATGCGCATCTTTGCGATGCTTGAGGTAAACATCTACGGGTTTGCCATCTTCATCTAGTTTGAAGCGTACTTCTGGCGACTCAAAACTGATGGCTCCTTTCTTAAAGCGAGCTTTGCGCAAAATATGCGCATAGCGATTGAGGATGCGCAGCTCTTGGCTGTAGGGTCCTTCTGCCCCATCCAAAATTTCTTGGGCCTCTTCATAGGCAAAGCGCTGGTCCGAATGGATAACCGTTTTGCCAAACCACTCTTCTACCACATGGCCTTTGGCGTTGAGCTCAAAAAGGGCCGAAAAAGTCAGTTTATCTTCATGTGGGCGCAAAGAGCAAACCCCATTAGATAGCTTTTCGGGGAGCATAGGTAAAACGCGATCGACCAGATAGACAGAGGTGGTCCGCTTGGCGGCTTCTTTATCTAATGGACTTCCCTTGGCCACATAATAAGTTACATCAGCAATGTGGATACCGATTCGATAATTGCCATTGTCCAGCATTTCTACCGAAAGGGCATCATCAAAGTCCTTAGCTGTAGCGGGGTCAATCGTAAATGTAGGAATTTGGCGAAGATCTAGGCGCTTTTGGATTTCCGATTCGGGAATTTCCAGTGGAATAGCTTCTGATTCGGCCATAACTTCTTCTGGAAAATCGAGTTCGAAGCCTTGTTTAATCAGGATAGACTTCATTTCGATATCATTGCCGCCGGCTTTGCCCAAAACGGTTGTAATAACGCCCTTGGGGTTATCATTGCTATTGGGTTTGGGCCATTCGGTAATATGCACCACTACCTTATCATCACTTTGGCCCTCCATCAGGCTGTTGCGGTCCACAATAATATCCATAGGGACCGTATTTTCATCGGGAATGACGAAGCAAAAGCGCTTAGACACCACCAGCGTACCGATAAAGGTTTCTCGGTTGCGTTTTAGGATCTTAATCACTCGGCCCTCGGGTTTCCCACGGCGAGAGAGGCGCCATTTTAGCTGCACCAAATCGCCTTTGAGGGCGCCTTCCAATGCCCCTTGAGGGACAAAAACATCTCGGTCCAGTTCTGCATCATCGGGAACAATATAGGCCGCGCCTGAGCGGGTGGGGTCTACCGTTCCGGTAGTCATTTGCCAGCCCGATCCTTTTTTGCGATTATCTCGGTTATTTCGTCCCGACTGTCCTTGGCCATTGCGGTCATTTTCCACCAATCGTTGTTGGTAAAAGCGGTCGATACGGTAGCGGTTGCCCCTAGCCAGCGGATAAATTACGCCTTCTTCTTTCAGGCTGTCTAGGGCCGACTGCACAGCATCTGAGCTATTGGCAATAGGTAATTTTCTAACAATATCTTTCACGCCCAGGCGGGCCTTATGGTCATTGATAAAAAGTTTAGCAATTTGGCTTTTCAGTTCTCCAGCGCTCAATTGCTTCTTGCGCTTCGATTTATTTTTTTTCTGTGCCATATTTTTTTGTTTAGTGCTGCTCTTGGGGCCCTGGCGGGGCCATATTTAGAAAACAGAGCAGTTGGGCGGCCTGCCTTTGCAAGCCTATATTGATTAAATCGGGCTGCCTCAATTTTCGGAGGCCTTATACCCAGTTTATGCTAGTCTTTTTTTTGCGTTCTATTGGACTAGTCTTTTTATGATTGATTTGGGGCTGCCCCTTCGCTTCGCTCGGCCCTGCAGCCCTTCGGGCTTTGGTCTGCCGCCTTTGGCGGCCCTGCTATCCATCCCTCAGCCGTTAGGCCCTGCGGGCCTTTTGGGGGCATTCGTTAAAAGCGCTTTAGCTTATTTTAAGTTCGTTGGGGGGGGATATTATTTGGTTTAGGGGGGTGTTTTTGTCTTCTTTAGGGTTTGGGGCTAGGCGTCTGGGGTGGAATTGGCCCAGCGCTGCGGAGCGGGTGGCCCACAGGGCCAGACCGAGTCCTTTTGCTGCAAAGCAGCAAAAGGCGAAGGGCCGAGCAGGCTTGCGAGCCCCGCAGCATAGCGGCGGCCGACCTAGGCGCAGCCTAGCCGGCCGCGGGCCCCAAAAAAATTAAAAAAGATTATACATCTTCTAGAATTTCTCCATCTAGGGTAATTTGCAAGCGTTTGCTCTGCGTAGTATTTTCTTTGAGCAATTGGCCTTGGGCGTCGATATGGCCCTCTACTCTTTGGATGCTCCAATCTTTGGCGACGGTGCAGACCATTTGTTTGATGCCATCTTCTAGGTAAAGCGTTCCGGCCAAAATTTTATGATCAATAATGTGGCCAGCGAGTGAAAAAGTGGCTAAAAAGTAGGCGCTACCTTCCAAAGAAGCCTGCCAATAGACCAGGCCTAAGAACTTTTCGCTTTGGGCTAGGCAGAAGCAGGGCATAAATTCGGTAAACTCGTCTAGTTCTTCGCCATATTCCAGCACAAACTCGTACATCCAGGCTGCATTCAGGGGTTCATGTGCTTCTGAGATGAGCTTTTCGGTATCGGAGCTAATGCTTAGAGGAAGTTCTACGGGCGGAAAAAAGTTCAAAAAATCTTCAAAACGCAGCTTTTCTTTCTTTTTGGGGATAATTGGGCCGGTTGTTCCTTGGAACCCCTCTTGATGTAAAAGCATTTTTTGCATCTAGGTACTATACGTTGTTTAGTGAATCGATTAAAGCTAAGGTTTTTTGTTGGCTTTTGCAAGGGCAAAGGGGCAACAAAAGAAAAGGTCACCGAAGGCATTCGGTGACCTCTTGGCCCAAAAGGGCGATATAATTTAGTAGCGGTAGTGTTCTGGTTTGTAAGGACCTTTTACCGTTACGCCGATGTATTCGGCTTGTTCTTGGCTAAGTTCTTCTAGCTCAACGCCAATTTTGGCGAGGTGTAGGCGGGCTACTTCTTCATCGAGATGTTTGGGTAGCATGTATACATCCTTGCCGTACTCATCTGTATCGCGTTTGGTCCAAAGTTCGATTTGGGCCAAAGTTTGGTTAGTGAAAGAGTTTGACATTACGAAAGAGGGGTGTCCGGTAGCGCAACCCAAGTTCACCAAGCGGCCTTCGGCCAAAACGATGATATCGTTTCCTTCGATGTTATAGAGATCCACCTGAGGTTTGATTTCTACTTTAGTGCTGCCGTAAGTTTTGTTCAACCAAGCCATATCGATTTCGTTATCGAAGTGGCCGATATTACAAAGAATAGTTTTGTCATTCATCATGCGGAAATGCTCTTCGCGGATGATGTCTTTGTTACCTGTAGCGGTAACAATGATGTCGGCACGAGGGATAGCGTTGCTCATCTTTTTCACCTCAAAACCGTCCATAGCAGCCTGAAGGGCACAGATGGGATCGATTTCGGTAACGATTACACGGCAACCAGCACCACGCAAAGAAGCGGCAGTACCTTTTCCTACATCACCGTAGCCACCTACAACAGCTACTTTACCGGCCAACATAATGTCGGTAGCACGGCGGATAGCATCTACAGCAGACTCGCGGCAGCCATATTTGTTATCAAACTTAGACTTAGTTACAGAGTCGTTTACGTTGATAGCGGGCATGGGCAAAGTCCCTTTCTTCACACGCTCATATAGGCGGTGTACCCCTGTAGTGGTTTCTTCAGAGATACCGAATACGCCTTTGGCCATTTCGGGATATTTGTCCAAAACTACATTAGTCAAATCTCCACCATCATCTAGGATCATGTTCAAGGGCTCGCCATCTTTAAAGCTACGTAGTGTTTGCTCTAGGCACCAGTCGTACTCTTCTTCCGTCATACCTTTCCAAGCAAAAACGGGTACACCAGCGGCAGCGATAGCAGCAGCGGCTTGATCTTGAGTAGAGAAAATGTTACAAGAAGACCAAGTTACATCGGCGCCAAGGGCTACCAAAGTCTCGATCAAAACAGCAGTTTGGATAGTCATGTGCAGGCAACCTGCAATGCGAGCTCCTTTAAGAGGTTTGCTCTCTCCATATTTCTCACGTAGGGCCATCAAGCCAGGCATTTCTGCTTCGGCTAGGGTAATTTCTTTGCGGCCCCAGTCGGCTAGCGAGATGTCTTTTACTTTGTAGTTCAACTTATTTACTGTTTCCATTCAGTTAAAAACTAGATTGAGTGATAAAATCAGCACAAAAGTACAATTTTATCCCTGATTTACAAAATATCTTAAGCTATTGATTATCAAAGCTAATCATTCTTTAGTACGATACGGTAGCGGGCCTTGCCGGCTTCCAAATGGGCGATGGCCTCATTGATTTGGCTCATGGGGAACTCCTGCACCTGGGGGTAGATATTGTGGCGTAGGCAAAACTCAAACATTTTGAGCATATCGCTGGGGCTAGCCACGGGGCTACCGCCCACAGACTTCTGTCCGCCAATCAAGCTAAAAGCAGGAATCTGCATAGGTTCAAGGACGGCTCCTACGGTATGGAATCGGCCATTGGGGGCTAAGCAACTGAGGTAGGCGTTCCAGTCTAGGCTTACATTGGTTGTATTGATGATAAAGTCAAGCTGGCCTTTCATTTGGGCCAGACTTTCGGCAGAGCGAGAATTGACTACTTTGCTGGCGCCCATGGCCAAAATTTCCTCCGTTTTATCGGGATTAGAACTAAAGGCCACCACCTCACAGCCCCAGTACTTCAAAAACTTGAGGGCCAAATGGCCTAGGCCACCAATACCAATCACGCCCACCTTATCGGTAGGACGAACGCCTGTATTTAGGATGGGATTAAAGACCGTTGCACCTCCACAGAGCAAAGGCCCCGCCTTGCTCATATCGGTTCCCTCTGGTAAAGCAATCGCCCAAGACCAATGCGCCCGAACATGAGAGGCAAAACCGCCATGTCGGCCAACAATAACGCCCTGCGCCTCGCCACAAAGATGTTGCTCTCCGCCCATACAGCTAGGGCAATGCATACAAGAAGAAGAGAACCAACCGACCCCAACCAAATCGCCTACTTTTAGGCCTTTAACCTCGGTTCCGGCAGCAATAACTTCCCCAACAATTTCGTGCCCTGGCACAAAGGGGTAAGTCGTATTGCCCCAGTCGTTGTTAAGCATGCTTAAATCAGAGTGGCAAAGTCCACAATAATGCACCTTAATATCGACCTCTTCCTTGCCCAATTGAGGCAATTCGTAATCAAAAGGCTTGAGTTTTCCGCCTGCTTTTTCAGCAGCATAAGCTTTTACGTTCATCTTTTTTGGTTGTATTGATTGTATGTAGTTTCTAAAGAGAAAAATGCTCAAATTGTTTAGGCCCAAAGGAGACCTAAGGACAAAAAAAAAGAGCCCAAAACTGGACTCTTTTTATACTTTATCGGTAGCTGATTAGCCTTGGATGCTCAACAACTCTAACTCAAAAATGAGGGTAGAGTGAGGAGGAATGTCATTTCCTGCACCATTGGCACCATAGGCCAAAGCAGAAGGAATGTATAGGCGCCACTTAGAACCTACAGGCATCAATTGCAAAGCTTCTTGCCAGCCCTGAATCAAGTTACCTACAGGGAAAGTAGCAGGCTGTCCGCGCAATACAGAACTGTCAAATACTTTTCCGTTGAGTAGACGACCTTCATAGTGAGCTACTACGGTGTTTTTAGCCGTGGGGATATCTCCATTGCCCTCTACCAATACCTCATATTGCAAACCACTCTCGCGGCTAACAATTTCCTCACGCTTAGCATTCTCTTCCAAGAAGCTCTTCTCTTGCTCTACAGATTCTGCAGCCTGAGCAGCAGCAATACCTTGCATGTAGGTTTGTACCGCCTGCGAAGCAGCTTGTAGCTCTTCGTTAGTTGCAGACATGCCAAAAATAGCTTGGATACCTTGACCCATTGCTTCTACATCCATATCCTGAGGATTCACTTGATTGGCGAGATTGCTACCAAGCAAAAGCCCAATTTGATAACTAAGTTCTTTCATAAGTTGATTTCGATTGTATAAATTCTGTCGCAATGATACAAAAAAGCGCTCGCTATCCCAAGGATGCAAGCGCTCTTTCTAAATTCTCTGGCCTTTACTCAATCGCTAGTAGTTCTACCTCAAAAATGAGGGCCGAGTTGGCCGGGATTTTACCCGCCGCTCGCTGACCATAGCCCAAATCAGCGGGAATATAAAGCTTGTATTTGGCCCCTACAGGCATGAGTTGTAACCCTTCCTGCCAGCCTCGAATCACATTGCCCAAAGGAAAAGAAATAGGCTGCCCACGATCCACAGAACTATCGAAAACAGTTCCATCAATCAAGGTCCCATGATAATGCACCTTCACTTTGTTGTTGATGCTGGGCTTTCCTCCAACCCCTTCCTTAAGGACCTCATACTGCAATCCCGATTCGGTCACTTTGACCTCGGGACGCTTGGCATTCTCCGCCAAAAAATCTTGGCCCTTTTTCAAGTTAGCCTCGCCAGCCTTGGCCTGCATATCCTGAAAAGTCTTATTGACTAACTGCTGTGCCGCCGCTTGGTCCATCAAAGGCTTCACCTCAGCATCCATGGCAGCTTGCAATCCAGCCAACAATTCTTTGGTATCTACATCATTGTATTCCATCCCCATGGCCTTGAGGTTACTCCCCAAAAGCATCCCATAAGCATAGCTAAAATTATCCCCTTGAGGGGCCGCTTCCTGATTAATCACAGGAGCTGTAGGCGCTGCCTGTGCTGGCTCTCCGCAAGATTGTAGCCCATAACTGGCAGTAAACAAACCAGCTGCAAAAAGAAGACGAGTCGTCCATTTCATACTATATCCTGTTTTATATTTTTTACTATTTTCTCCCCTAATTTACCAAAAATAATTCCATTTGCTCAAGTCTGCCCTCCCAGATTAGTGGAAGATTAACAATCTGCTGTTATTTTTTTGGGGCCTCCGCCTCCCTTCGGTCGTCGGCGCTACGTTTCGGGGCTCGCAGGCCTGCTCGGCCCTGCAGGCAGGCTGCGCCTGCCTTTGGTCTGCGGCTGCGCCGCCCCCCTGCACATCGCTAGGCCAAGGCAGACGCCTAGGCCAATTCCCAAAAGCTTAATAAGGATCTACATCAATGACTACTCTCAGCCCACTTAGCCCATCTTTTTGCCGTAACAGCTCCTGCATATCTCTAATTTTGTCTTTGGCGGCCCGCAGGCTTTTTCCTCCTCGGCCCAATTTGATTAAGAGGTCCATGAGGTAGTAGGTCCGCACCCTAGAAATAGAAGGCTCGGCTGGCCCCAGCACCCGATCGCCCAAACGAGATTGCAAAAACTTGGCCCCCCATTCTGCTGCCATCAGGAGCTGGTCCCGCTTTTTATGCTTAAACTGAATCTTGATCAAGCGTTGAAAAGGCGGATACTTAAAGCTGCGGCGCTCGGCCAGCTCCCTTTGCTGAAACTGCTGAAAATTATGCTGCAAAACCTCCCGCAGGATTTCATGTTCGGCCTGATAGGCTTGAATAAGGACTCGGCCCTGCTTTTTTTTCCGTCCAGCTCTTCCCGCTACCTGCGTCATCAGCTGAAAGGCGCGTTCATTGGCCCTAAAATCTGGAAACTGCAGCATTTGGTCGGCCGATAAGACGGCCACTAGGCCCACATTGTCAAAATCTAGCCCCTTAGTAACCATTTGCGTCCCAATCAAAACATCAATTTGTCCATCGGCAAAGCGGTTAATCAAGCGATCATGTCCATTTTTTCCCCGAACCGTATCCCAGTCCATTCGCTCTAGGCGAGCATCGGGCAAAAAGATTTGGAGCTCATCCTCAATCTTTTCTGTTCCAAAACCAATAATCTCTAGTTCATGGCTACCGCAGGCATCGCAGCTTTTGGGCAAAGAACGCTGATAGCCACAATAGTGGCAGCGTAAGTTATTGCTATACTTATGGTAGGTCAGACTAACATCACAATCCTTGCATTCTGTGGTCCAGCCACAGCTTTTGCAGCGGTATAGGGGGGCATATCCTCGGCGATTTTGGAACAAAATCGCCTGTTCTCCATTGGCCAATGTTTCTTTGAGTGCATCGAGTAAATGGCCCGAAAAAATGCCGTGCATGCGTTTTTCTCGTTGCTGCTCGCCAAGGTCTACAATTTCTATTTTGGGGAGGGCCAGACCTCCAAATCGTTGATCTAATTGGACCAAGGCATATTTCTCCTCCAGCGCATTCTGATAGCTTTCTAAAGAAGGCGTGGCCGAGCCCAGCAAAATATTGGCCCCATGCAAATGGGCCATAAATACAGCTGTATCTCTGGCATTATAGCGGGGAGCGGGATCTTGCTGCTTATAAGAAGGGTCATGCTCCTCATCAACTAAAATGAGGCCCAAAGACTGAAAAGGCAAAAGCAAAGCCGAGCGAGCCCCCAAAATAATGGGAACGCCTTCTTGTACGGCCCGCCAAATTTCTACTCTTTCGTTATTATTGAACTTAGAGTGATAGACCAGAATTTGGTCGCCAAAATGTTTTTGTAGGCGGCCCACAATTTGGGCCGTTAGGGCAATTTCTGGCAATAAATACAATACCTGTTGTCCTTGCCCTATATAATGCTCCATTAGCTCGACAAAAACCTGTGTTTTTCCGCTACCCGTTACCCCATGTAGCAAAACGGCTTTTTTATCAGCAAAATGTTGCAGGCAGCTTTCGTAGGCTTGTTGTTGTTGTTCGGAGAGGGCATAATTGCCCTCAGCCTCGCCATCATAATCATCTAGGCGAGACAACTCTTTTTGATAGATACTAAAGATGCCCTTATCTACTAACTTTTTGAGTAGGGCACTATCTATTTTGGCCCTTTCGTAGAGTTCTTTTTTGCGGACCTCTTTTTGTTCTCGGCCCAACTGCATAAAGGCCATGAGGGTATCTATTTGTTTATGGGCTCGGCTACCAATAACATCAAAGGCTTCTTTTATACTGCTCGGATTGTTTAGTTCGTAGGGTGGGGCCAAGGCCACCCAATCTTCCATTTTGGGTTTGTAGCGTTCTTGCAGCTCTTCTTTGAGTTGGACCAACTGTTTATCGAGTAGTGATTTGACCAACTTGTGCACCGACTTGAGTTTGAGCATTCGTTGGATATCGCTCAGGCTGAGTTCCCTTTTTTTTTGCAATTGTTCGATGACCAGTGCTTCATCGCCTGGTAATTCTTGGTGCAACTGCATCCAAGGTTTGGCCTCATAGTTTTCGGCGAGAAGGAGTTTGCTTTCTCCGGCTAATTTGAGGCCAGCGGGCAAGGCGGCGGCCATCAGCTCGCCCATACTACAGAGATAATAGGTAGACATCCATTCCCAGAGGCGAAACTGCTCTTCGGTGACTACGGGAAAATCATCGAGGACCGAAATAATGGGGCGGGTTTGGTAGGCGGGTTTTTCTTCTGTAATGGAGTATACTAAACCAGCGTATCGGCCTTGTCGCCCTAGTTGCACCTCTACTCTTACGCCCTTTTGCAGCCATTCTTTAAGGTGAAAGGGGACCGAATAGGTATATAATTTAGCTAAAGGCAGGGGCAGAACAACCTCGACATAGGTTCCTTTTTTTTCTGCGCCTCCTCCAGATTCAAAGAGGTCTAACAAACTAGATGCGGACATAGGCGGTATCATAAATTTATGAGTGGCGAATATAAGGAACTCTAGACAGAAGCGCAGAACTCCTTTTGGCTAAAAAAGAAAAAAGGAAAACTTGTTTGGGAAGAGAGCCCTAGCGAAGAAGGTCCATTTGGCCTAGCGATGTGGAGGGGGGCGGCGAAGCCGCAGACCAAAGGCAGGCTCAGCCTGCCTGCAGGGCCGAGCAGACCTGCGAGCCCCGAAACGTAGCGCCGACGACCGAAGGGAGGCGGAGGCCCCAAAAGCAGCCCTTATCCAGCAGAAAACCAGCTTTAATATATATAGACAGCTAAATATTAAGAAATATTTAAATTGATTAGAGATTAGTTTTATACTCTATTATTTATTAGACTTTTGTTGATGGTCAAGGTCCTTTTTATTAGTTGAAAAGACTTGATTATAAAAATGCAAATTCAGGAATTTTCACGTTCTTTAGACAAGGCCGGGGATAAATGCAACTGGCCAACTATTATTCAACGCCCCCTAATTTACTACAGCATGCATAGAAAAATAGCTTACTTTTTCACCCTTTACCTTCTATTGTCCCTGAGTTGGGGCCTAGAAGCGCAGATTGCCTATTTGGATGTTCCGGATCAGACCTTAACGGCGGGACAATCGGCCACTTTTGATTTGACCTCGGATGGGGACAATGAGATTAACATCTCGGTTAATATGAGTGGGAGTACCTTTATTACCTTCACTCGGCCGGCATTAAATTCGGGCGTGAGTCAAACGGCCACCCTACAATTATCTGGGCCAAACATCCGAAAATTGGCGGCTGGGGCCACGATTGGGCCGAGTTCGGGGACCTATACAGCGGGTTCTACTTTTTTTTGTTCAGCCTGTATTCAGGCGCTTTTTCCTTGGGCCGCACCACCTTTTAATGATGTCTATGTGGGCTTTCGGTTTATACGAAACTCGGGGACCACACATTATGCCTGGGTTCGTCTAGATGTACCCTCTGCTGCCAACACGATAACGATTAAGGATTTTGGCTGGGAACAAACGCCTAACACCGCCATTATTGCGGGGGCGACAGGGCAGGTTTTGGTCAATCAGATTCTGGTCTATGGGCAAGGCGGGCAAAATACGATTAGCACGCCAAACGGGACCCTTCAGATGCTGGCGACGACCACACCCACAAATGCCACAGATACCACTAAGAACTGGACGACCAACAACAATAGCATTGCCACAATTAACTCGACTACGGGTTTGTTGCAGGCGGTGAGTAATGGTACCGTTCGGGTTTTTGCCACAGCCAATGATGGCTCTGGCGTATCTGGTTTTGAAGATATTGTCATTTCAGGGCAATTTAAGCCCGTCAGCAGTATTCAGATTGGGGGACAAGGTGGAGCAAGCTCTGTAATTTCTACCCAAAACCTACAAATGACTACTTATATTTTACCGACCGATGCCACAGATACCACAGTAAGTTGGGGGGTCATCAATGGAACGGGAACCGCCACAATAAATGCTTCTGGTCTATTGACAGGGGGAAATCCGGGAACGGTTCAGGTTACTGCCACAGCCAATGATGGCTCGGGCAACTCGGCCACGGCCAATATTACGGTAGATCCTCTGCTAGTGTCTAGTATATCGGTACAAGGACAAGGCGGGGCCAGTAATGTGCAGGCCTCCTCTAGTTTACAGATGGTTGCCACGGTTAGTCCGAGCAATGCCACAAATACAGGCCTAAGTTGGTCGGTGAATAACCAAACGGGTTCTGCCACCATCAACCCGAGTACGGGAATGCTATCGGCTGGAAGTCCAGGCACGGTAGAAGTTTGTGCCACGGCCAATGATGGCTCTGGTGTGGTGGGATGTACGGTTATTACCGTAGATCCTATTTTGGTATCTAGTATATCGGTACAGGGACAAAGTGGACAAACGAATGTACAAGCTGCTGCTAGTTTACAGATGATCGCTACGGTTAGTCCAGCCAATGCTTCTAATCCATCGGTTAGCTGGTCCGTAACAAATGGAACAGGAACCGCCACTATTAACGGCTCGGGTCTATTGACTGGCGGAAACCCTGGAACGGTGCAGGTTTGTGCCACCGCCAATGATGGTTCAGGCGTTTCGGATTGTGTGACAATTACGATTGATCCCATTTTGGTCTCTAGCATTAGCGTGCAGGGGCAAGGCGGAGCAACTAATGTTTCCTCTTCTGCTAGCCTACAGATGTTGGCCACGGTTAGCCCAGCCAATGCCTCTAATCCCTCGGTTAGCTGGTCCGTAACAAATGGAACAGGAACCGCCACCATTAACGGCTCAGGTCTCTTGACTGGCGGAAACCCCGGTACGGTTCAGGTTTGCGCCACCGCCAATGATGGCTCAGGCGTTTCGGATTGTGTGACGATTACGATTGATCCCATTTTGGTCTCTAGCATTAGTGTACAGGGACAAGGAGGAGCAACAGCCGTTTCCTCTTCTGCTAGTTTACAGATGCTGGCCACGGTTAGCCCAGCCAACGCCTCTACCCCATCGGTTAGCTGGTCCGTAGTCAATGGAACAGGAACCGCCACTATCAACGGCTCTGGTCTATTGACTGGCGGAAACCCCGGTACGGTTCAAGTTTGTGCCACCGCCAATGATGGCTCTGGCGTTTCGGATTGTGTAACGATTACGATTGATCCCATTTTGGTCTCTAGCATTAGCGTGCAGGGGCAAGGAGGAGTGAGTACGGTTCAGTCTTCTTCTAGCTTACAAATGTTGGCCACGGTTAGTCCAGCCAATGCCTCTAATTCATCCGTTAGCTGGTCTGTAGTCAATGGAACAGGAACCGCCACTATCAACGGCTCTGGTCTATTGACTGGTGGAAACCCCGGTACGGTTCAGGTTTGTGCCACGGCCAATGATGGCTCGGGCGTTTCGGATTGTGTGACAATTACGATTGATCCCATTTTGGTCTCTAGCATTAGCGTGCAGGGACAAGGAGGAGCGACCAATGTTTCCTCTTCTGCTAGCTTACAGATGTTGGCTACAGTTAGTCCAGCCAATGCCTCTAATCCTTCCGTTAGCTGGTCCGTAGTCAATGGAACAGGAACCGCCACTATCAACGGCTCTGGTCTGTTGACGGGCGGAAACCCAGGTACGGTTCAGGTTTGTGCCACCGCCAATGATGGCTCAGGCGTTTCGGATTGTGTAACAATTACGATTGATCCCATTTTGGTATCCAGCATTAGCGTGCAGGGACAAGGAGGGGCAACAGCCGTTTCCTCTTCTGCTAGCTTACAGATGTTGGCCACAGTTAGTCCAGCCAATGCTTCTAATCCTTCGGTTAGCTGGTCCGTAACAAATGGAACAGGAACAGCGACCATTAACGGCTCGGGTCTATTGACCGGCGGAAACCCTGGTACCGTTCAAGTTTGTGCTACGGCCAATGATGGCTCTGGCGTTTCCGATTGTGTGACGATTACGATTGATCCTATTTTGGTATCCAGCATTAGCGTGCAGGGGCAAGGAGGGGCAACTGCCGTTTCCTCTTCTGCAACCCTACAGATGTTGGCCACGGTTAGCCCAGCCAATGCCTCTAATCCTTCGGTTAGCTGGTCCGTAACAAATGGGACAGGAACAGCCACTATTAACGGCTCTGGCCTCTTGACTGGCGGAAACCCAGGTACGGTTCAGGTTTGTGCTACCGCCAATGATGGCTCTGGCGTTTCGGATTGTGTGACGATTACGATTGATCCCATTTTGGTCTCCAGCATTAGCGTGCAGGGACAGGGTGGAGCAACAGCGGTTTCCTCTTCTGCTAGCTTACAGATGCTGGCCACGGTTAGTCCAGCCAATGCCTCTAATCCTTCGGTTAGTTGGTCTGTAACGAACGGCACAGGAACCGCTACCATTAACGGCTCGGGTCTCTTGACCGGCGGAAACCCCGGTACGGTTCAGGTTTGCGCTACGGCCAATGATGGCTCAGGCGTTTCCGATTGTGTGACGATTACGATTGATCCTATTTTGGTATCCAGCATTAGCGTGCAGGGGCAAGGCGGAGCAACTAATATTTCCTCTTCTGCTAGCTTACAAATGTTGGCCACAGTTAGTCCAGCCAATGCTTCTAATCCCTCGGTTAGCTGGTCTGTAGTCAATGGTACAGGAACCGCCACTATTAACGGCTCTGGCCTCTTGACTGGCGGAAACCCTGGTACGGTTCAGGTTTGCGCCACCGCCAATGATGGCTCGGGCATTTCGGATTGTATGACGATTACGATTGATCCCATTTTGGTCTCTAGCATTAGCGTGCAGGGACAAGGAGGGGCAACAGCCGTTTCCTCTTCTTCAACCCTACAAATGTTGGCCACGGCTAGCCCAGCCAATGCCTCTAATCCATCGGTTAGCTGGTCCGTAACGAACGGCACAGGAACCGCTACCATTAACGGCTCAGGTCTCTTGACCGGCGGAAACCCCGGTACGGTTCAGGTTTGTGCCACCGCCAATGATGGCTCTGGCGTTTCGGATTGTGTGACGATTAGCATTGATCCCATTTTGGTCTCTACCATTAGCGTGCAGGGACAAGGAGGTGCGAACAGCATACAAGCTGGCTCAAACCTTCAGATGGTAGCTACCGTCAGTCCAGCCAATGCCTCCAACCAAACGGTAGTTTGGTCGGTCAACAATCAGAGTGGTACGGCTAGCATTGATCCCAATACAGGGCTGCTATCCGCAACTACAGCAGGAACTGTAGAAGTTTGTGCCACGGCCACAGATGGTTCTGGCGTTTCAGGCTGTACCGTAATTACGATTAACACAACAACTATTCTTGTCAGTGCGATTAGCGTACAGGGACAAGGCGGAAATAGCAATGTACAGGCAGGAGCCAACCTACAAATGGAGGCCACCGTCAGTCCAGCCAATGCGTCCAACCAGACGGTAGTTTGGTCGGTAACAAACCAAACAGGTACCGCCACCATTGACCCCAATACGGGCCTACTTACAGGAGGCAGTGCCGGAACTGTAGAGGTTTGCGCCACGGCCACAGACGGTTCTGGAGTATCTGGCTGTACAACAATAACTGTTTTAACTGCGGTAGTGACCGTAAGCAGCATTAGTGTACAAGGACAAGGGGGGCAAAGCAACCTTACTTTAGGAAATAATCTACAGATGGTAGCAACGGTTAACCCCGCTAATGCAACCAATAGCTCGGTTAGCTGGTCCGTAAACAACCAAACGGGAACAGCTAGTATTGATCCCCTAACAGGCCTATTAAGCGCTACCTCTGAAGGTACCGTAGAAGTCTGTGCCACGGCCAATGATGGTTCTGGCGTTTCGGGCTGTACGATTATTACCATTGACCCCATTTTGGTCAGCAGTATTGTTGTGCAAGGCCAAGGGGGAGCCACAAATGTCGCTTCTTCTTCTAACTTACAGATGGTAGCAACGGTTAGCCCCAGCAATGCCTCTAATAGCTCGCTGAGTTGGTCCGTAAACAACCAGACAGGAACGGCCACGATTAACCCTAGTACAGGTGTTTTGAGTGCTGGTAATCCTGGTACGGTAGAAGTTTGTGCCACCGCCAATGATGGCTCTGGCGTTTCTGACTGTATTATTATTACAATCGATCCCATTTTGGTCAGCAGTATTGCTGTGCAAGGCCAAGGGGGAGCCACAAATGTACAAGCCAATGCCAGCTTACAGATGTTGGCCACGGTTAGCCCAGCCAATGCCTCGAATAGCTCGGTCAGTTGGTCCGTAATCAACGGAACAGGTACTGCGACAATTAACAGTGCAGGTCTCTTGAGCGCAGGAAACCCCGGTACGGTTCAAGTTTGTGCTACGGCTAATGATGGCTCGGGCGTTTCAGATTGTGTAACGATTACCATTGATCCCATTTTGGTCAGCAGCATTACGGTCCAAGGACAAGGGGGACAAACCAATGTCCTCTCTTCAAGCAACTTGCAAATGTTGGCTACAATCAGCCCAACAAATGCCTCCAATAGCTCCTTGAGTTGGTCCGTAAATAACCAAACGGGGACAGCTACCATTAACCCCAGCACGGGCGTTTTGACTGCTGGTAATCCCGGTACGGTAGAGGTTTGTGCTACCGCCAATGATGGCTCGGGCATTTCTGACTGTATTGTGATTACAATCGATCCCATTTTGGTTAGCAGTATTACTGTGCAAGGTCAAGGGGGCGCCACTAGCGTAACCGCTTCGGCTAGTTTGCAGATGCTGGCCACGGTCAGTCCAAGCAATGCCTCTAATACAACAGTCAACTGGAGCGTTACCAACCAAACAGGAAGCGCAACGATCAATAGTGCAGGACTTTTGACCGCTGGAGCTGCAGGTACGGTAGAGGTTTGCGCAACAGCTACGGATGGCTCTGGCGTTTCTGACTGTATTATTATTAGCATAACAACAAATACCGTTTTGGTCTCTAGCATTGCCGTGCAAGGCCAAGGAGGAGCCACTAATGTCACCGCTTCGGCTAGTTTGCAAATGTTGGCTACAGTTAGCCCAAGCAATGCCTCGAATAACTCGGTCAGTTGGTCGGTAAACAACCAAACAGGTACCGCTACCATTAACCCCAGTACAGGCGTTTTGACCGCTGGTAATCCCGGTACGGTAGAGGTTTGTGCTACGGCCAATGATGGCTCAGGCATTTCTGACTGTATCATTATTACGATTGACCCCATTTTGGTCAGCAGCATTGCTGTACAAGGCCAAGGAGGAGCCACTAACGTCAGCGCTTCGGCTAGTTTGCAGATGCTGGCCACGGTTAGTCCAACTAATGCCTCGAATAACTCAGTCAGTTGGTCGGTGAACAACCAAACGGGTACCGCTACTATCAATACCAGCACGGGCGTTTTGACCGCTGGTAATCCCGGTACGGTAGAGGTTTGTGCCACAGCCAATGATGGCTCGGGCGTTTCGGATTGTATTGTGATTACGATTGATCCCATTTTGGTCAGCAGTATTACGGTCCAAGGACAAGGGGGAGCTACTACAGTTTCTACCTCTTCTAGCCTACAAATGATTGCGACCGTTAGTCCAAGCAATGCCTCGAATCCAAATATTAGCTGGTCGGTCAATAATCAGACGGGCTCGGCAAGTATTAGTGCTTCTGGTGTGTTGAGTCCTAGCTCGGCAGGAACCGTAGAGGTTTGTGCCACGGCTACCGATGGCTCTGGCGTTTCGGATTGTATTCTGATTACAATTAGCAATACCTTTATTCCCGTTACAGCGATTAGTGTACAGGGACAGGGAGGAACCAACAGCATCAATGCAGGAGCAAGCTTGCAGATGCAGGCTACGGTGACGCCCTCCAATGCAACGAACCCTAGCGTGAGTTGGTCGGTCAATAACCAAACAGGAACAGCGACCATCAATCCCACAACAGGACAGCTTATTGCTGGAAACCCCGGTACGGTAGAGGTTTGCGCCACGGCCAATGATGGTTCGGGCGTAGTGGGCTGTACCATTATTACAATCAATGCCGTTTTGGTCTCTAGCATTGCTGTGCAAGGGCAGGGCGGCGCCACTAGCGTTCAAGCCAATGCCAGTTTGCAAATGATAGCCACGGTTAATCCCGCCAATGCAACGGACAATAGCGTGAGTTGGTCGGTCAATAACCAAACAGGATCAGCGACGATTAACCCCAGTACGGGCGTTTTGACTGCCGCTAGTCCAGGTACCGTAGAGGTTTGTGCTACGGCCAATGATGGCTCAGGCGTAACGGACTGTATCATAATTACCATCGATCCTATTTTGGTCTCTAGCATTGCTGTGCAGGGCCAAGGCGGCGCCACCAGCGTTCAAGCCAATGCCAGTCTGCAGATGATCGCTACGGTAACGCCCTCCAATGCCTCGAATCCTTCGGTCAACTGGACGGTCACTAACCAAACGGGAACAGCAACCATTAACCCCAGCACTGGGGTCTTGATGGCGGGTAACCCCGGCACGGTAGAGGTTTGTGCCACAGCCAATGATGGTTCTGGCGTTTCTGACTGTATCATTATTACGATCGATCCCATTTATGTGACGGGAATTAGCGTGCAGGGCCAAGGCGGACAATCCTCGATTACGACCCTCAATGGTAACTTACAAATGTTTGCTACGGTAACGCCTAGCAATGCCTCGAACCCAACTGTAGTTTGGTCGGTGAATGACCCTGCTGTAGCCACAATCGATCCCAATACGGGACTGCTTACGGCTGTTGGCAATGGTTTGGTCACGGTAACCGCTACGGCCACCGATGGCTCTAATGTCTTTGGCTCAACCATTATTACGGTTAGTAATCAGTCGGTGATGGTGCAAACGATTTTGGTCAATTCTCAATCGGGAATAGATCATATTACAACTAATGCCGGAAGTTTACAGATGATCGCTACAATCCTTCCAACTAGTGCCAATAACCAAAATGTAAACTGGTCGGTATCCAATAGCAGTATTGCCAGCATCAACGCTACGGGTGTGCTACAAGCACTAACCAATGGCGTGGTTACGGTAACGGCTACGGCTACTGATGGCTCTGGCGTTTCGGGCAGCAAACAGATTACGATTAGCAACCAAGGTGGGCAGGGACAGATTCTGGTCTCTTCTATTCAGGTACTTTCTGCTGGCGGAAATACGGAGATTAACTTGCCCAATGGGACTTTGCAGCTCTTTGCGGTGGTTTCTCCAACTAATGCCGATAATCAAAATGTAGGTTGGTCGGTCTCTAATACTTCGGTGGGAACTATTGACCAATCTGGCATCCTTACCGCTAGAGGCAATGGCCAGGTCTTGGTCGTGGCTTCTGCTCAAGATGGCTCGGGCGTTTCGGGTTCTATTCTCATCGAGGTGAGTAATCAACCCACGGGAATAACTCCTATTGCGCTGACTGATGGGCAATATCGGATTTATCCAAACCCGCTTCAGGAGGTCCTAAATCTAGAGTTGGAGCTGCCCAATGCGGCCCCAGATGCTCGCTTACAGATTTTTGATTTCGCCGGGCGCTTATTGCTGGATCGCCAGCTAGATCTCCCCGAAGGCTTCTCGAATACTCAGCTTCAGCTTCCTGCTGACTGGCCTTCTGGGCTCTATTTCCTACAATTACAAACGCCTAAGGGGCAGCTCTTGGGCCAAAAGCTACAAAAACCATAAGCTAGCTGTTCTATAATTTGAAAAAGCCTGTTCGCTATTTGCGGATGGGCTTTTTTGTTTTTGGGGCCTCCCGCAGCAAGCTGCGGGCGCTACGCTTTGGGGCTCGCAAGTCTGCTCGGCCCTGCGGCGGCTTTGCCGCCTGGGTCTGGCCTGACGGCCACCCCGCCGCATCGCTAGGCCGTTTGGCCTTCGGCCATGGCTGCGGGTTGAAACCCGCAGCCAATTTCGGAACCACTAAGCTAGATTTTGGCTACCCTTTTCTGCGCCTAGGGACAAGCCCCTAGGCGACTACTGGCCAAATCGAGACTGTTTAAAATTTTGTGTTTCTCCTTTTTGCTGCCTAGGGACAAGCCCCTAGGCTAGCTTTTTCAGACAGCCCTCTAAAGAGGGCCTTTGGATAAGCTACTTCTCTGCTAAAATGACTTAGCAAGGCCTTATACATCAACAGTTGAGGCCCTTTAGGGCTGACTCCATTGGATTAGCCTAGGGGCTTTTCCCTAGGCGACTATTGGCCAAATCCTAACAAGCTAAAGGCCAAAATTTTATTCGGATACACAAAATCCTGAACAGTCCCATCAATGATGTCTGGGGTATCATCAATGACCATTGAACTATCATCAATGATCTCTGGAGTATCATTAACGACCATTGAACTATCATCAATGATCTCTGGAGTATCATTAACGACCATTGAACTATCATCAATGATGTCTGGGGTATCATTAACGACTATTGAACTATCATCAATGATCTCTGGAGTATCATTAACGACCATTGAACTATCATCAATGATGTCTGGAGTATCATCAACGATACTAAAAAGGTCATTCTCTAGCTCTTTGAATAAGTTCAGTAAGTCAGCACTTTAACTTATTGCTAACAATTGGACCCTTAGGCGGTTTAGCAGGCGGCGCAGCCGCCGCAGGCCTAGCGATGTGCAAGGGTGGCCAAAGGCCAGACCGAGGCAGCTTCGCTGCCGAAGGGCCGAGCAGACCTGCGAGCCCTGAAACGTAGCGCCGCAGCTTGCTGCGGAGGCCCCCAAAAAAAAGCTGCTGCAACAAAAATGTTACAGCAGCTAGTAAACAGTAGTTTCAAACTACCTACTTCACAATATCCAAAAGCTCAATTTCGAAGACCAAAATAGAGTTGGCGGGAATGCCTGGGCGGCCTTGGGGGCCATAAGCCAAGCCAGAGGGGATATATACTCTCCATTTGGCGCCAGTGCCCATCATGGGCAAAACCTCTTGCCAGCCTTTGATTACGCCCTGAATGGGAAACTCGGCGGGTTGGCCACGGTCTACAGAGCTGTCAAAGACAGAACCGTCTAGCAAAGTACCGTGGTAGTGCGTGCGCACCTTATCCGTAATGGCGGGTTTGGGTCCTTTGCCCTCTGTGAGCACTTCATACTGGATGCCAGAAGGCAGGCTGATGATCTTATCATTTTCCTTGGCATTCTTTTCAAAAAATGCTTTTTCCTGCTCCTTTACCTTTTGGGCCATTTCTGCCTGCATCTTTTGGTTGGCCGTATTGATAATCTGCTGGGCATTTTCGCCAGTCATGCTAGGCGCGCCCTCAAAAACAGAGGTAAAGCCCTTATTGAAGCCTTCAAAATCAAAGCTATTGCCATCGAGCATCCCTTGCGATTTTACATTAAAGCCCACTAGAAAGCCCAACTCCGCCGAGAAATTCTCGGGGGCTTCGGGCATAGGGTTTCCAGATTGCTTGGCTGCGGCACAGCCTCCCATATATTGTTGGATTTTTGGACCAACTGTTTGCATTTGGAAGGGCTCCTCCCCTTTCATGGCTGCTTGAAAGTTTGTTGTAAACTCAGCAACATTCAAGACATCGGCAGTAATGCCAGCGCCATTCATGAGGTCGCTAGCGATATATACGCCAAAGGCCTCGCCCAAATTGCCGGCAAGAGCGGCGGCATCGGTAGTGGCTTTTCCTTCCATTTGTTCTAGGTTTTCGCCTAGTTCTGCCGCGCCGGCTTTTTCTGTATTTTCTGTACAGCCAACAAGGCCCAAACCAGCTGCTAGAGCCAGTACTAAAAACTGTTTTTTCATTTTATTTAGGATTATTATTTTAGTTGATAGAGAGCAACTCAATTTCGAAAATCAGGATAGAATTAGGGGGAATATTGCCTACGGCCTGGCTACCATAGCCCAAAGCAGAGGGGATGTACACCTTCCATTTAGAGCCAGTGGGCATCAGTTGTAGAATCTCCTGCCAGCCTTGGATCACGCCACCGACGGGAAAAGTAGCGGGTTGGCCGCGATCTACAGAGCTATCGAAGACAGTTCCATTGGTAAGCATACCATGATAATGAGTAGTCACGCTACTTTCTGCAGTAGGTTTTTCGCCTTCGCCAGCTGTTAAGACTTCATATTGAATACCTGACTCTAGGGTGATAATACTCTTATTATTTTTGGCATTGTCTGCAAACCAAGTTTTTTCCTCGGCCAGTTTAGCTTCTGCCTGAGCGGCTTGTACAGCCTCCATGCGGGCCATAAAACGCTCTTGAGCTTGGTCCATCATTTCGGGATCTAGTTCAGTTTCTAGAGCCTTCATGATACCTGCGGCAATTTCCTCTGCAGACAAAGAGTCTTTGGGGATCCCTTGCATAGCAATACTAGCGCCCACCAAAAGGCCATAATTATAGCTAAGGCCCAGGCTGTCTACCTGTACCGTTTTTTGTTTTTTTCTACGCTTTTTCTTGCGTCTTTGGGCCGAGGCCTCGGGAGTCATGCTCAACATGATAAAAAGGAGCAAAAGAGCGGCGCCCCAAGAAGAGGCATTCATAGATAATTTCATATAAGATAGGATTGTAGAGATGGCCCTAAAGACCATAAAACAGAAGGCTCGTCTGTCCAGAAAGGAGCAAAACGAGCCTTAGCATAGTGAAAGTTATGATTTAGGCCTTAACTTCTTGGCCATATAGTAGTGCCCGCTGTTCCTTAACGCTAGGATCGCGGAGATAATCATCATAAGGCATCAGCTTATCGATAATTCCGTTGGGGGTAATTTCAATAATTCTGTTGGCAATAGTTTGCACAAACTGATGATCTGAAGAGGTAAAGAAAATATAGCCGGGGAACTCCACCAAAGACTCGTTGAGCTTTGTGATAGATTCTAGATCAAGGTGAGAAGTGGGTTCATCCAAAACCAGGGCATTTCCTTCTTCTAGCATGAGGCGAGAGAGCAAACAGCGCACTTTTTCACCTCCAGAAAGGACCTTAGCTGACTTTTGGGTTTCTTCTCCAGAGAAGAGGAGACTGTTCAGGATTTTGTGTATCCGAATAAAATTTGGCCCTTTAGCTTAGTGCTCAAAAGCAAGATTCAGTCATTCATCGCCTAGGGACAAGCCCCTAGGCTAATCCAATGGAGGCAGCCCTCTACGAGGGCCTCAACTGTTGATACACAAGGCCTTGTTCAGTTGTTGTCGCAGAGAAGAACCTTATCCAAAGGCCCTCTTTAGAGGGCTGTCTGAAAAGCTAGCCTAGGGGCTTGTCCCTAGGCGCAGGAAAGGGCATACACAAAATTTTAAACAGACTCGAGAAGAGCATACGGCCAAGGAAGCCACGGATAAAGGTTTCGTCTTTTTCTTCAGAATATTGGCGCAACCAATCGACTAGATTGAGGTCTACATCAAAGTAGTGATTATTTTCGTTGGGCAAATAAGAGGGGGTTACGGTAACGCCCCAGTTAATGCTGCCCGAATCGGCTTGTACGTCCTGTTCTCCAGCCAAACACTCTAAAAACTTAGAGACGGCCAAGCTATTTTTAGACAAGAAGGCGATTTTTTGGTCTCTTTGAACGGTAAAATTGACCTTATCAAAAAGGACCTCTCCGCCTAGGCTCATCTTAAGGTCGCGCACCTCTAGGATTTGGTCTCCTACCTCACGGTTTTGCTTAAAGATAATACCGGGATAGCGGCGAGTAGAAGGCTTAATTTCGTCTAGGTTGAGTTTCTCCAAAGCCTTTTTCCGAGAAGTGGCCTGTTTGGCCTTAGAGGCATTGGCTGAAAAGCGCTGGATAAACTCGGTGAGCTCCTTGCGTTTTTGCTCTGTCTTTTTATTCTTATCGGCCATTTGGCGAGCGGCCAACTGGCTAGACTCATACCAGAAAGTATAGTTACCTGTATGTAGATTGATTCGCATACGGTCTACATCGGCAATATGCGTACAAACGGCATCGAGGAAGTGACGGTCGTGAGAAACCACAATAACGGTATTTCTGAAATCAGCCAAGAAATCCTCTAGCCACATGATGGTTTCTGCATCCAAGTCGTTGGTGGGCTCATCGAGAATCAACACATCGGGATTACCATAAAGGGCTTGGGCCAAGAGCACCCGTACCTTTTGGCTGGTATTGAGCTCTTTCATGGGCTTATGGTGTAGTTCTTCGGCTACGCCCAAATTACTTAGGAGTTCGGCTGCATCGCTTTCTGCAGACCAGCCGCCCATTTCTTCAAAATCGGCGCTGAGTTCTCCGGCGCGCATACCGTCGGCCTCGCTAAAATCGGGCTTGAGGTAAATTTGGTCCAGCTCTACTTTGGTATCGTACAACTTTTTGTGGCCCATCATGACCGTATCTAAAACGGCAAATTCGTCATAGGCGAAATGGTCCTGCTTAAGCACAGACATCCGAGTACCGGGTTCTAAAGATACTTGACCAGTGGTGGCATCTAGCTCTCCAGATAAAATTTTGAGGAAGGTTGATTTTCCGGCTCCATTGGCCCCAATAACGCCGTAGCAATTGCCGGTAGAAAAAACAACATTCACCTCATCAAAAAGGATGCGTTTGCCGAAACGCATAGAAAGATTGCTGACAGTTAGCATTTATGGTTGGTTTGTGGCGGTGTTCAAATGATTTCACTTAGTTGGCCGCAAAGTTACTGATTTATCATTGGATTTCCTGATATCCAATTGAATTTAGCAGTTTTAGGGGGGAAGTTGTTGTTTCTAAGGCTATTTGGCTCTGTGTAGTCCTGCTTATTGGTTCTTTTTAGGGCTAAAGCAGGAGCACCAAAAATAGCTAATGATCCATCTCTTAAGAGAGAACTTATTCCCTTCATTTTAAACATAAGTATGCCTTTCCTATTCAAAAGACAGATTGAGACGAGTTTAGTTAGACTATTTGTTTGTCTATCCTTATTTGCTCCCCTTTACTATTTGCATGCACAAACTCCATGGCAAAAACAGCTGAGGACGAAGGAAGAAAAACTTTCTAGCTTAGAATATATCTATGCCCAAACAGACAGGACAATTTACCGTCCTGGAGAAACTATTTGGTTTACGGCCTATTTATTTGGGGCTCAAAAAGGGCTAGCGCCTCCATCTCAATATATTTATGCTCAACTTATTGGTCCAGATGGGGCAGTAAAAGAAGAATTTCGTTTAGAGGTAATTAACAGAACCGCTAGAGGTTGTTTTCAGCTAGCTAAAACGGCAGTGATCGGGGGCTACCAACTTCAATTGTATAGCCAATGGCAAAAAAACTTTGGTACAGCCCTCTTCTTTAAAAAAGAGCTAAAAATAAAGTCTTTAGGTCCTTCATCAGAGCAAGCTATTGGCAGTCAAAGAGAAAAATTAAAGAAGATTCAACTACATTTTCATCCAGAAGGGGGCTATTTACTTGCAAACTGTACTAACCGCTTAGCAATAAAAACAGTAGATGAAAAAGGCCGTAGTGTAGCGATTAAAGCCGTTCTGCTTAACCAGAAAAAGGAGGTCTTAGCCCAATATGAAACTTATCATGCGGGAATTGGAAGCTTAGTGTTTAGCCCTCAGCAAAATGAAAATTATACGCTTAAGGTCCTAAGCCCTATAGAAGAAGAATACCCTCTGCCTAAAATTAGAAATAAAGGGCTACATTTGAGCTGCTTAAAGCAAGAAAATCAAGTTTTAAGCATCAATATTTTTAGTACTAAGCAAAGACCTGTAGAACTACTTATAGAACAGGCTGAAGGGCTACTAATAAAGAAAAAGCTAGAACTAAAAAAGGGGAATCAACAATACCTAATTTCCTTAAAAGACGGCCAGAAAGGCTTAGCTCAATTAAGTCTGCGTAAAGTAAAAGGCCCTAAGCTCCTACAAAGGATATTTTTTCTTCAGCAAGAAGAGGTGCAGTATTTAGTCCATAAAAAGCTCGACTACAAAAAGGATAGTTCGCTCTTAAGGCTCCAACTAAAAGATGCCGATAACCGACCACTAAAAGCACAATTATCATTTGCTCTAACCATAGAGGAGGAAAAAAGGCCTCGAGATGACGAACATCTTTTATCCTACAGCTTGCTATCTATACCTTTAAGTATTCCAATTGAGCAAGCTGGTTTTTATCTAAATAAGGCCAACCCAAAAGCAGATAGTGCTCTGGATAACTTACTGCTTAGCCAGAGCTGGGCGGCTCTGCATCCACTTCAGCCTGCTCAAGCAAAGATTAAACTTAGTTATCCGGCAGAGGTAGGCGGACAATTAAGAGCCCTACTGTTTTGGCGCAAACTTCCGCTGGCCCACAAAAAAGTTGCTATTTATGATAGTAGTGGAACAAAACTCCTCCAAAAAATAAAAACAAATGCTCAAGGTGAAATCTATTGGGAAGAGGATGAATTTCAGGAAGACCTCATCGTAAAAATCGACCATTATGGCTACCAGCTTTCAAAAAAGATTTATTACCGTCCGCCCTGCCCTCATTACAGTAAAACAATTACAAAAAACGCAGGCCTATCAAATCAACTAAGTGCAAAGGTTCTCGATTATAAAGGAGAGCCTATGTACTATCTGTTTATAGATCTCTGTAGAGAAAATGAATGCAAGACCATTCAAACTAGTTGGGATGGGACCTTTAAGCTAGATTCTTTGGTCCCAGGGCGCTATGATTTACACATTAGAGGAAGAGAGCATGAAGATCTATGCTTTAATAATATTTGCTTAGCTGCAGATGATAGCCTCCAACTAACGGTCTCCTATGAAGGCTTAGGGCTAGCATCTAAATCAGAAGTTAATTCAGGAGTGCTTATACATTATACGCCAGTCCCCTATACTAAAGCAGAAGTTGAGTCTTGTCCTCCAAACCTCAATGATCCGATTAGCTATAATGATTTGATTAGAGTGGAAGAAGGCATTGAAAGACGCCCAGCCTTCTTAGGAGAAGTTGGAGAAGCATCTAATTATGCGGCCTTCTACAGAGCACAAGGAAAAGCCTACTATTACGAAACGCATTCCAAGCAGCGTGAATCTCAACCTTATTTGCGTTTTCGTATCCCATCTTCTGGATTAAAATGGCTTAATGCACAGCATGGCAGCCCTAATGTCTTTCCTTCTCGTCCCTTTTATCCAGAAAACAATAAAACCATCCTTTGGCAAGCGAAAATTGAGACCAACGAACTAGGACAGCTAGATATCCCTTACCCCAAAAGTCCAGAAAAATATCGTTTAATCATAGAAGGTATCGGCAAAAATGGCGAGTTAATTTACTGGGAGCAGCAGCTTTAGCCCAACTTCCCCTAAGCCGCTTCTAAGCAGGGAAGTTGTATTTGGCTGAGGGATGGGAAGGGGGGCCGCAGGCCCGACCAAGGGCGGAACGAAGTGGAGCCCGCAGGGCCGAGCAGACCTGCGAGCCCGGGACAGCCCGACCCGCCCGATAATTCATGAGGGTTTCAACCCTCATTTTGTATAGCTTCGCAAAGCGATATCGCTTTGCGCTGGGTTTTAACCTAGCGGAAGGGGCAGCCCCAAAAAATAATACCCATTAAAAAGCAAAAACCGCTAGCTCCTCTCAGAACTAGCGGCTTTCTATGATGTACTGTCTTTTCAGACTATTTGACCAACTTCATCTCGTCAATCAACCAGCTGGCCTGACCATAACGGTCAATGACCCAAAGCACATAGCGGATGTCTACCGCAATGTTGCGACAGCGCGATTCATCAAACATGAAGTCGCTCATGGTGCTCTCCCAACTGCGGTCAAAGTTGATGCCCATTAGGCGTCCTTTGGCATCAATGACGGGGCTACCCGAGTTTCCTCCTGTGGTGTGATTGGAGGCCGTAAAACAAACCCAAAGCTCCCCGTTCTGAGTATAAGGACCAAAATCTTTGGCCTCATAGAGCTCCATAAATCGCTCCGGCAAATCAAAATCAGGATGATCTTTCTGGTACTTTTGCATCACGCCCTCAATGGTGGTATAGGGCAAATAAGCCATGCCATCATGCGGGGCAGAACCCTCCAGTTTACCGTAGGCAATGCGCAAGGTAGAGTTGGCATCGGACCAATGACGCTGCTTGGGAAACATCGTCAAGGCGCCTTTTACATAGGTTTCCATGAGCTCTTCTTCCTGAGCCTGAAAAGCGCCATAGCTGGGCGCTACTTTCTGCAAGTAGTTGCTGTACAGACTAGCCGCCAACTGCAAAGCGGGGTCTTTGGCCAATTCAGCCGCTGCTTTGGCATCAAAGTTTTCCAAAATAGCCGCTACTTTCTTTTCATGAAGCAACTTAGAGTCTGCAAAAATAGCCTTTCCAGTAGCCGCCCAAGCTTCTGCAAAATCATCGGGCAAAAGGCTGTTGTCCATATAGTTGACATAGAGGGGCGTGAGTTGCTCATAAATTTTTTGGTCAATGCCCAAGTCGTAGTTCTTGAAAAAAGCCGTATTCGCCTCTTTCAAGCGAGCAATTTCTGCCTCTAGCTTACCGGCAGCCTCTAGTTCTTCGTAGCGGTTGGCTAGATTGTTAAAGCCGTAGCTAAAACGCAAAAATTCTGGCCCAACAAAGAAGTACTCAATAAATAAGGCTCTGGCAAATTCATATTTCTGATTCTCCTCCTGCAATTTGGCCAAATCTTCTAGAACGGTCCCAAACTCTTCGGTCCACTCTTCCTTAATTTGCGCTCGACTGTTGTACTTTTTCTCCCAATGTGCCTTTTTATCCAAGGCCTTGAGATCACGCAAACCACCCAACTGACCAATCCATTTTTTCCAAGCATTGGCAATAGAGGCCTGCTTAGAAGCATACTTGATGCGAATTTCGTCAGAGCTGTTCATGGCTGGCTTAATGATGCCCAAACTAGTTTCTCTCATCTTGATTCTTGCGGGACGCTCCTGCTGCATGTAAAAGCCCAATTTGGCCGCCGAATAATGCTGGTCGGTACGGCCCGGAAAACCATAGACCATCGTGAAGTCTCCCTCTTTTTTGTCTTTCATGCTAATGGGCAAAAAATGAGCAGGCTTGTAAGGGCGATTGGCCTCACTGTAGTCCGCTGGCGCATTATCCTCATCGGCATAAATCCGAAATACAGAAAAATCCCCCGTATGACGAGGCCATACCCAGTTGTCGGTATCCCCTCCATATTTTCCAATGGCCGAAGGAGGCGCCCCCACTAAACGAATGTCGTTGTAGTCTTGGGTAGTCAACATATAATAAACGTTCCCCTTATGAAAAGGCTTAATTTTGGCCTTATAGCCTTTTTCCGCCGCCGCAGCCGCTTCCAAAGCCTTGATATTTGCCGAAACTTTTGCCGCCTTTTCTTCTTCGGTCATGGACTCTGTGGTCCCTTTCAATACATCAAAAGTAACCTCGCGCATCTCTTTGACAAAGGTAACATGCATCCAAGGACAAGCCAGTTCTTCCGAGCGGTTTTTGGCCCAAAATCCGTGCTTGAGGTAGTCATTCTCTAAAGAAGAATGCTGCTGAATGGCATCAAATCCACAGTGGTGGTTGGTCAATAATAAGCCCTGTTTAGAGACCAATTCTGCCGTACAGCCCCCATCAAACTGAACAATCGCATCCTTCAAACTCGATTTGTTGGTCGAGTAAATCTGCGAGGGCTTGAGCTTTAAACCATAGGTCTTCATATCCGAGTAGAACATGTCTATCAAGGCCGGAATCCACATGCCCTCCCCCGCCCAACTCATGGGCATAAAGAGCAATAATGCTACTACAAATGCTAATAATTTTTTCATTAGTTATTTTTAAGTTAGATAATGTTTCTGCTCTTTTGGGGCTGCCCCGGCCTTCGGCCGGGTCGGGCTATCTCGCAGCTCGCTGTTCGCTCGGCCCTGCGCTTTTTCGCTACGCTCAAAAGCTGGGTCTGGCCTTCGGCCACTGCTGCCTATCCCTCAGCCTGCGGGCCTAACGGCCCTGTACACTGCATAATTCCAACAGACTAAAAGAATTGCTTTAGTAGTTGCCCAGCGGCTTCTCTAAATCTGCTGTTTCGGTCTTCTGCCCAAGCCTTTAGCCGCTTTTCTTGGGCCGCTTCGGCTTTGGGACTTAAGGCAAAGTTGGCCAAAAACTGATAAAATTGATAGTCTTTGTTTTGCCCTAAGTTAAGATCTTCTGTATACAATTGCGAAAAACGCTTAAGTTGCCCCCTAGCCTTGGCATATTGGTCCTGACGCAAATAAATGGCCGCCAAACCCTCTAGGAGTTTGTAGTTGTCGGGAGCCGTTTGTAAGAGTTGGACCAGCACTTTTTCACTCTTTTCATAGTCGTAGTTCTCAAAGTATAATCGAGCCAAGGCAAAGAGTTCCTCAAATTCTGGCGCAATGGCCGTGGCCCGCTCATAATAAGGCACCGCTTTATGGTATTTACGCTCTGGCAAATAAGCAAAGCCCATCATTTTGTAGAGGTCCGCATCAAAGGCATTGATGGCCTCGGCCTGGCCTAGGGCTTCCTCCGCCAAAGCGAGTTCGCCTTTCAAGATGTATAATAGGACCAATGATTTATGAATCAAAAAGGGGTTTTCTGGCGCTGTTTTCAACATCTTTAGGTAATCTTGCTCTAGGGCCTTTAAGGCCACTAGCTGCTCCCCCTTGGCCCTTAACTGAAAAGGCTTTTTTGCGCTAAACTGATCGAGCTCCATAAAAAAGACTTTATAAAATAAAGCCGTCAATTGGGCCGTCTTTAAGGCCAAGTTAATCCGCAAAACCTGCGGATTTTCCCGCTGCGCCCGCTCCAAAAAACGAAGGTCCAACTCAAATTTAGCCAGCTCTTCCAAACCATAGTTCTCCCGCTGAGCAGACAACTGCATCATGGCCTGATAGGTGGTAAACAATAAGGCCGTTACATAAATATTAGGGTCTCGAGGATCTAGCTGATAGGCCGTATCTAACTGCCGCTCGGCCTTCTCTAACTGAAAGGTCTGCAACTGATAAAGGGCCAATTGGGCCCTGGCCCGCGCTAATTTGGGCTGCCGCTGACAAAAAGCCTCCCATAAGGTGGGCAAACTCTCGAGGTTCCCTACAGTCAACATCATATAACTAATGTCTTCTAACACTTCTATGTTGGAAGGGTTGGCCTCATAGAGCTCTACCGCATAGTTATAGGCCTTCTGCAAATAGGGAAAACCCTTCTCTGGCTGGCCCAAATCATAATAACTCTGATAGATGTCGATCAATAAATCTATGTCGTTCTCCAATTTAGGGTCCTCATAGGCCAAAAGCAATTCTTCTAAACTGCGCTCTGGCGCTACCGCCTCTGGCGGCAACTCTGGCTCTAACATAGAGCGGTTGTAACTCAGGATAATGCTGGCATTTACCTCCGGAAAAGCCGCCGCCTGCCGAATGGCCAGACTGTCTCGCCCATCTCGCAAAAGTTGGGCAGCTAAACCATAGGGAAGCAAAAGAATGACAAATAAAAGAGCGGTTCTGATCATGGTAGTTTGCTTTTTTTATGGGGAAATTAAATAGCAGGTCCAGAGGAGCGCAGCGACTGGCTGAGGGATGGAAAGCAGTGGCCGAAGGCCAGACCTAGGCGGCGAAGCCGCCGCAGGGCCGAGCAGACCTGCGAGCTGCGACAGAGCCCGACCCAAGGCCGTAGGCCGCAGGGGCAGCCCCAAAAAAAACTAATCCTCCTGCTGCTTACAGCTTTCAATATGCTCAATCAAAGCAGGCAAGGACCAAGCCGATTCTATGCTATAATCCCCAATTTTGGTCCGCCGAAGGGCCGTCAAATAGGCGGCATTATCTAGGGCTCGGCCAAAATCATAGGCCAAAGAGCGAATATAAGTCCCCTTGCTACAGGCCACCTCAAAATCAACCAAAGGCAGCTCGGTATTCGTCAGTTGAAAGTCAAAAATCTCGATGTTTCGGGCCTTGCGCTCTACTTCCTTACCCTTTCTGGCCAATTTATAGAGGGCTTGTCCCTTAATCTTTACGGCAGAAAACATGGGCGGATATTGAGCAATAGGGCCTAAAAACTGCTGTCTGGCCTGCTCCAAAGCCGCCGCATCAATACCCGCAATAGATTGCTGCTCTGTCTCTTCAGATTCGGCATCATAGGAGGGCGTTGTGGCCCCCAACTTGAGCTGGCCCGTATAGGTTTTGGGCATGCCCTGCAAACCATCTATTTTCTTGGTATATTTTCCCGTGCAAATGAGCAATAGGCCCGTGGCCAAGGGGTCTAAGGTGCCGGCATGCCCCACCTTAATTTTCTTGACGCCCAAGCTGCGGCAAAGGGCATAGCGAATTTTATTGACCACATCAAAAGAGGTCCATTCCAAAGGTTTATCGACTAAAAGGAGGGCGCCCGCCTGAAAATCGTAGGGCGCAGTTTGATTGAGTACTTCCAAGGTATTTATTTTGATTGTCATCGAACAAAGAAGGGCGGCCCAAAGCGCTGGCCCTAGCTGGGCAAAGCTAGGCTTTTTTGAGCATTTTTGCTAGGGCCTAGGCCTTTTTGAGTAGTTCTAAGCAAAGGCGGTTTGGCCCATCGGCCTGCTTGAATTGCTGCCCCAAACGACGGCCCAAAACGGCCAAAATTGCTTTGTCTTGGGCCAAGACATACTGGACCTCCCGCTCAAATTGACTCAGCCCCTCATCTTTATAATATTTACTGAGCTTTTTGCTTTGGCCGCCCATGCCCAAGGGCCGAAAACGGTCGCCGGCCTGCTGTTGGCGCAGAAAAAGCCCCTTAGTGAGCTGCTCAGGCAATAGGCCCGCCCCTTTTTGCGCCCAATAGAGCCCTAAAATTTGCCCTTGGCCTAGGTCTAGCCGAATTTCTTGGCCCATTTCGGGAATCGGCAGGGCCAAAGGAGCCAAGGGGGGCTGCTCGGCAGGGCCCAAAACTAGGCCCCAGGCCATTTCTTGCAAGCGGTAATTGGGCGCCAAATGTAGGCCGCCCGCCTGTTGCTGCCGCTTGCTCCAAATATTCTGAATCTGCTTGGGGGCAAAGCCCAAAGGCCGCAACCAATATTGTAAAAAAAGCGCGGGCTCCGAGCATTGGGCTAAATTTTCCCAGCTCAAACGGGCCAATTCCCCATTTTTTCCTGCGGCCAACAAACGCTGCCGATAAGCCTGCATCTCCTTTTGGATAAAGCGGTTTTCCTCTCGCAAAAGGCCAATATTTTGGGCCAAACGCTCCTTATAATTTGGATAGGCCCGCTCGATTTCGGGCAAAACCCGATGCCGCAAAAAATTCCGCTTGTACTTGACCTCCTGATTAGATTGGTCCTCTTTCCAGACTATATTTTGGGCCAAAGCATAACTTTTTAGGGCCGATTTTGGGACAGATAAAAGCGGGCGGCAGAGCTTTCGCTGCTCATCTTTGGGCAAAATTCCCTGCATACTGCCTAGGCCGCCGCCTCTTAGCTGCTGCAAGAAAAAAGTCTCTAATAAATCATCTAAATGATGGGCGGTCAGGATGTATTTGGCCCCAACTTGCTGCCGAATTTCCTCAAAATACTGATAGCGCAGGCTTCTGGCCCGAGCTTGCAAATTGCCGCCCTGCTGGGCCAATTCCTGGCCCAAATCATAGGTTTTAGTATAGAAAGGGATGCCCTTTTCTTGGGCCAATTGGGCCAAAAAATCGGCTTCTTCCTGAGCTGTTTCTCGCAGCTGATAATTAAAATGTACCCAAACTTGCGGCTGCTCCCAACTCATCAGCAAATGGGCCAAAACCATAGAATCTAGGCCCCCGCTGATGCCCAAAACAAGGCGGTCCTCCCCTAGCTCAAAAAGTGATTGGGCCAAAATTTCCGCCCGAAGGCGCTGGGCTAAAGACATAAACAAAAAGGCAATTATAAGGTATTTGCTAATCGGATCTTTTTTTGGGGCTTCCCCGCCCTGCGGGCGGGTCGGGCTCTGTCGTGGCTCGCAGGTCTGCTCGGCCCTGCGGCGCTTGCAGCGCCTGGGTCTGCGGCTTCGCCGCACCACTTTCCATCCCTAAGCCTTAGGCGCTGCGCGCCTTGGCGGCGGCTAAAGCCGCCTGTAGGAGCGATAAAAAAAGCTCTTTCCGTAGAGAAAGAGCTTTTTTGAGGACCAAAATTAGGCTTTAAACTTATGCCATTCGGCCTCTACCTCTTTTTGCAGACTTTGGAGGTCTTCATGTTCCTTAAACAACTGGCGAAGTGGGTGGAACTTATGCATTGAAGGTGCAACAAATTGCTCTACATCGGCTCTTTTGATGCTCTTTTCGCTCAAAATGATGAGTCGCTCAATCACATTGCGCAGCTCTCGGATATTTCCGGTCCAATCCATTTCTTGCAAAAGGGCCAGGGCATCGGCCTCCACTTTTTTGGCGGGGCGGCCATAATCTTGGCAGATGGCCTCTACAAAATGCTCCACCAACAAGGGAATATCTTCCTTGCGTTGATTGAGAGAAGGGACCTGAATAATGATTACGGCTAGACGATGGTATAAATCTTCACGGAAGCGGCCCGCATTGATCTCCTCTCGAAGATCTTTATTGGTAGCGGCCACCACTCTTACATCTACTTTGATCTCCTTATCGCCCCCAACTCGAGTGATGCGGTTTTCTTGTAGGGCTCGGAGGACCTTAGCTTGGGCCGAGAGGCTCATATCGCCAATTTCGTCTAAGAAAAGGGTACCGCCATTGGCCTGTTCAAACTTTCCGATCCGTTGTTTTACGGCAGAAGTAAAGGCGCCTTTTTCGTGGCCAAACAACTCACTTTCGATGAGTTCGGAGGGAATAGCTGCACAATTGACCTCTACAATAGGTTTATCGGAGCGATTACTTTTTTCGTGCATCCATCGGGCCACTAGCTCTTTACCGGTTCCGTTTGGACCAGTAACCAAGACTCGGGCGTCGGTGGGAGCTACTCGGTCTATAGTTTCTTTAATGCGTTGCACGCCTTCCGACTCTCCAATAATTTCTTGGGTCTTGCTCTTCTTGATTCTTCTTTTGAGGACCTTAGTTTCGGTGACCAAAGAAGATTTATCGAGGGCATTGCGGATCGTAATGAGCAGGCGGTTAAGATCTGGGGGCTTAGAAATATAGTCAAAAGCGCCTTTTTTGACGGTCTCCACGGCGGTATCGATATCGCCATGGCCCGAAATCATAATTACGGGTAGGTCGGGTTGGAGGATTTGGACTCTTTCGAGGACCTCCATACCGTCCATTTTGGGCATTTTAATATCGCAGATGACTGCATCATAGCCGCCTTTTTTGAGTTTGGATAGGGCATTGATTCCATCCTTGGCCTCATCTACTTTATAGTCTTCCATTTCTAGAATATCGCGCAATACATTGCGGATACTCTCTTCATCATCAATGATTAGTATTTTCACCATAGGGTTTGCTCTTTTTATAGGGGCTTAAGATAAAGATTATAGGTCATTTTTAAAATTGGGCGGCTGTTTTATTGAAGAAGAGAATTGGGCGCAGGGCTTTTAATTGGCCGAAGGCCAAACGGCCTAGCGATGCGGCGGGGTGGCCCGCAGGGCCAGACCGAGTTTTTGAGCGCAGCGAAAAAACGAAGGGCCGAGCAGACCTGCGAGCCCCAAAGCGTAGCGCCGCAAGGCGAAGCCGCAGCGGAGGCCCCAAAACAGCAAGCCTAGTATTCAAAAAAAAGGGAAGAGATGATTTTAGGCAAGTTCTCTAAAAAAAGCGTATTTTTGGAGCTTGAATTAGATGACATTATAACGTACCATGGCAAAAAAGCTAAATAGAGGACAGGGAGTTGGGGCCCTTTTTTCGAAAATCAATCCCAATATTGAGGTGAATAAAGAGGAATTGGTTCGGGAATTATCGAACACGGTGGCGGATATTCCCTTAGATCAGATCAGTTTCAATCCGGACAATCCTCGTTTAGAGTTTGATGAGGAGGCCTTATTGCAGTTATCGGAATCGATTAAGAAGCATGGGCTCATTCAGCCGATAACGGTAAGGCATTTGGGGGAGAATCAGTTTCAGCTCATATCTGGAGAGCGTCGGTTGCGGGCTTCTAAGCTGGCGGCTTTGGGTCAGGTGCCGGCCTATATTCGGGTGGCCAATGATGAGGCCATGTTGGAATTGGCTTTGATTGAGAACATTCAGCGGCAGGATTTGAATGCGATAGAGATTGCGAGCACCTATCAGCGGATGATGGATGAGTTAAAATTGACGGAAGAGCAATTATCTAAGCGGGTTAATAAGAAGCGGAGCACGGTGAGTAATTATGTGCGTTTGCTTCGTTTGCCGGGTCAGATTCAGAATGCCATTAAGGCGCGGCAGATTTCTATGGGTCATGCGCGGGCTTTAGCTGGATTGAATGAGGAGCAGCTGCAGAGTATTTTGTTTGAGGCGACGATGGAGGAGAAATTATCGGTGCGCAAGGTAGAGCAATACAGCAAACTTTTGCAGAAGGGCAACTCATTGGACAAGGCGATCATGGGCTTGAAGTCGGGTTTAATTGCCTTGGGTCATTTGGCGGAATTGAGTCGTTTGGAGAAATTGGACGAGCAACTTTATTTATATAAAGAGATCATTCGTTCCAACTGGTCGGTAGAAGAGACTCGTCTTTGGTTGGACAAGCAATTGGCCAAAAAGGAGGGAGAAGCAGCGCCCAAAGAGGAGAAGAAAAAAGTTTTGCCAGCCGCCTATCAGAACTTGCAAGAGCGTTTAAAATCTCAGTTGGGGGCCAAGGTGCAGCTCAAGGCCAATGAAAAGGGCAAGGGGCAGATCATCATCAACTTTATGGACCCTGATGATTTGGAGCGAATATTAGAGCAACTCAACTATGAAGCATAATATTTTATTTGCTTTTCTACTGCTATTGTCCTGTCCTTTATGGGGGCAGGACAGTTTGCGTTTGGTCCCAGAGGATGGGCCAAGGGCGAAGGCAAAAGCGAGGCAACTGGACCCACAGAAAGCCTGGCGTTGGGCTTTACTACCGGGAGGCGGACAAATTTATAACCGTCGGTATTGGAAACTGCCTATTGTTTATGGGGGCATAGGGACCTTAGTGTATCTATCTATAGATAATCGCCAAAAATATCAGTGTTATCGGCAGTCCTATTTAGCGGTAGTAGACAGTGATCCGAATACGGTAAATACTTGTGATCCAAATTTGACCGATGCTCAATTAAAAATCTTACGGGATGCATATCGTCAGCAGTACGAGTATTCTGTAGCGGGATTGATTGGGTTTTATGGGCTAACGATACTAGATGCTTTTGTAGACGCTCACTTAAGTAGTTTTGATGTGAGTGACGACCTTAGTTTGCATTGGAATATTGGCGGGCGGCCGCATTATCAGGCTTTTTCGGGGCAGACGGGATATCATCCGGAGTTACAGCTTCAGTTACGTCCTCGACGAGCGCAAAAAAAGCGGCCAATTCCTCATTTCTGATTATTGGTCATTTATGCACAAGCGGCTCTTTTTTATTTTTTTCTATTGTTTTCTTTCGCCTTTATCGGCTCAAAACTGGGGATGGAGTAGTTATTTGGACCTCAACATTTACCAGAACTATCAGCAAGCGCAACTTTTGGGGCAAGAGGGGGCTTCGGCTGGGCAGTGGCTCAACCTCTTGCCTGCGGTAGGTTTGGGAGTATATCGGCGGGGGCGTCATGGGCAGAGCTATCAGTTATTATTGGCTACAGAGTACCAGCCCTTTGCGATGAACAGCCAAGATTATGGGGGCTTGGGGAGTCTTTCTTTTCCTCTTTTATTTCGGGCCCAGCATCGGTTTAGCAAAAAAGAAATCGGGATGGGGGGCTTTATGAGTTTGGGAGCTGGGGTACAATGGAGCCGGATTCATTTGTATGATCGGCCAGAAAGCCTGCGGCAATTGCCCAACCCTTATTTTTACAGCTGGGTAGTAGAGCTAGCTTTTGGTTTGGAGCAATTGGTCCAATTTGAGGCTAAGCAAAAGCGGCGTTTTGCCTTCTTTTTTCGCTTTGGCAGTTCAGAATTGGGGGCCGAAACCCTAAACTTTGGTTTGCGTTTGGGGTTTGACAAGCCTTTTTCGGCTCCTTTTCGGCAATTTTAGGACAAAAAAAGGGAGCAGCTTTCGCTGCTCCCATTCACATTCCAATTAAAAAAATAGTCTACTTCCCTTTGCCCATATTTTTGGCTTGTTCCATAGCGATTTCGCGCATGGCCTTAAAGGAGTCGGCAGAAGAAGAATTTTCCAAAGCTTTGACGGCCAACTGTTGAGCTTGGCGTTGTGTATCCTCTAGTTGGGCATACAGTTTATGAATTTGGTCCTTTTGTTTATCCAAAGTGCTGTTCAAGTCATCAATAATATGTTGTAGTGCGTTGAGTTCGCCTTCTTGCTCGGTTTTGAGCATTTTCATTTTGACCTTATGGTCTCTTTCGACGATTCCCTTGGCTTCGGCTTCGGCTTTTTTGACCTCTTTGCGGAGTTTTTCTTCTAGCTCTTCAAAATCGGCCTTGTATTTTGCCTGTTCCTCTTCTTGTTCCTTTACTGATTTCTCTTCAGCGGCCCAAGCTTCTTCCTTTTGTTCCTGAATTGTTTGCAATTCGAGTTCAAGCTGATTTGATTTCTGCTTATAGTTATCGTCCTCGATTTTGCGTTCTTGCTTCAGTTGGTAGTCGTATTGTTCTTTATCGCGGCTACGTTCTTGTTCGGCCTCGCGTTGCATTTCGGCAATTTCTTCCGATTTGAGTTCTTGTTCTTTATCCCAGCTTCTTTGCTGTTCTTCTAGCTGCTCTTTATAGGCTTTTTCTTTGGCCTCAAATTCCTCTTCAAATTGTTTTTGGCTCGCTAGATATTCCTCAATAATTTTGAGCATGCTATCGGCATCCACCTCAATATCATAGAGTTTTTGGATCTCTTGGCCTTCTTCTTCCAGTTTGGTTTGAAGATTTTGGAGTTTTTCGGCTTCAATAGCTTGCAGGGCAGAATTATCGCTAAAAGCGGGAGCAATGCCTTGTTCTACAGCTTTGAGCGTAGCAATAATCCCTTCCAAGTTTTTGAGCTCAGCCGTTTTATAGACCACTTTTTCTTGGATCACGGTTTTTGTGCTGCTCGTTGTGCTAGGAGCGGGAGCTTTCTCTTTATTTTTGAGTTGTTTTTCCAAATCCTTGACCTTGGCCAAAGCCTCTTTATAGGCATTCATGATTTGGTTTTTGGTATTGCGCATGGATACAGCCATGATATATATAATTTAGAGTTGAAGACAAAAAGAAGATACAAAAGATAAAAGAAGAGATTTTAACTCCCCAAGCTCACAAAGAAAACAGAATCATCTGGCTAATGGAGTAAAATAGCGGCTGGCGCTGCACTCCCTTTGGGTTTGGGAGCTGGGGCGTTAAAAAATCCCTCTACATTTTTGGCCTAACTATTTAGGAGGCCTGTTTATTTTCTAGTGCTTTAATAGAAAGCGCCTGCATCTGAGCCACGGCTTCTTTGAGCTCGGCCTTGAGTTTTTCGATTTCAGATTTTTGGTTTTCTAAGCGGTTAGACAAACTCTCAATTTGGAGTTCGGCAATTTTGCGCTTGCTTTCCATTTCCTTTTCATAAAGTTCTTGGGCCTCTTTGGCATCTCGGTTGGCCTCTTTAAAGGATTTGTCTTTGGCTTTTTTGACCTCTTCTTCTAGTTCGGCCTCAAAACCATCCACTTTTTCTTTATGCTCCTTAAATTCTTCGGCTTTTTCTTCTAGCCATTTTAGGCGCTGACTCCAGTCTTTTTGCTTTTCTCTTTCTTCTTCATCTAGTTTGCGCAAAAGCTGCGTTTTACGCATCTCAAAGGCATCTTTTTCTCGCAAGTAGCGGCGTTCGAGCTGATAGCGATACTCTTCCAATTCTTGCTCTCGCATTTTTTCCAATTGGGCCTTATTTTCCGCCTGCTCTTCCTGGAAATCGGCAATTTCTTGCTCCCAATCTGCTCTTTGCTCCTGCATTTCTTCCTGCAAAGCATCTAGGGCCTCCTGATGCTTTTCTTCCAACTCTTCGGCTCTTTGCTTTTGCTCCTGCTGAAGGATGAAAAGCGCATTGGCCGCAATTTTTGTTTGATAGCGGGCTTCTAGGTTTTTTTCTTGTACCTTGAGGGCCGTCCGCATTTTTTCTAGCTGCTCGACTTCAGCCAATACTCGCTCCCGAAGCGTTTCGGTGGTGCTCGCTACCTCCCATTGTAGGTCTGCAAGTTTTTTGATGATCCCTTGAGGGCTGAGGCCTTCAGTTTCTTCCAAAAGGGCGGCTTCTCTTTCCAAACGAGCCGATTCTTCTTTGGTCAGAATCGCTTTTTGTTGGATTTCATACTGGGCCAATAACTGCTTAAAGGCCTTTTGGACTTCTTCTTTGGACTTCAAAGATTTGCTCATGCGTAATGTTTTGTAGAAGGATGATGAATGTGAACTAGATTGCAATCTCTGTTTGATTAAATACACTCTCTTTTACGCAGCTGAATCCATTTGGTTACATAATTGACGCAAAAAATTTAAATTTTCTCAAAATTTAATCAAAAAAATTAAATGCTTGCCGCTAAATGGGCTAACTCTCAGCTGTTTATCGCCTTTATGGCCCTTTTCACCACTATTTGGGGCTATCAGTTTGGACTTTGGGACCATCAGGAGCACCTTAGTTTGCTCTTCCGTCAGCTAAATCCCGACTTCCTCTCCTCCGATGCCTTTATCAATGCCAATGATTCGGGCTTTAATCCCAGAATCTATAGCAACTATTTAACTATTTTGCTGACAAAGCTTTTTGGCCTGCCTTTGGCCTTTTTTCTGCTTTGTTTTCTTTGCAATTGGGCCATCGGTCGAGCCGCCCAACAAATGGGGGACTTGCTCTTTAAAAATGAGCTTTCGGCCAATTTAGCCGCCCTCTTTTGCCTCTCTATTCCCACCTTAGGCCTAGGCTCTGTCTCCGAAATCCATGCGGTTTATCTCACCCCCAATAGTATGGCTTTTGCCCTGGTTTTGCTGGCACTTCCCCAACTCTGGCAACAAAAGTTTGTGCAGGCTGGCGTTTTTTTGGCCCTAGCTACCCTTATTCATCCTTTGGTGGGACCAGAATCGACGCTTTTGCTGGGCGGCCTCTATGCCCTCAGCCTGCCTTTTCGCCCCCGCCTTAGCCGCAAGCAATGGAAGGCTTTGACCTTGGGCGCTGGATGCTTTGGGCTGGCCGCTGCCCTGAGCCTTGGCCCCTATTTCCTTTCGGCCCAAGAAAATATTAGTCTAGATGAGTTCTATAATATATATGTACACTTTAGAGCCCCCCACCATATTCTCCCTAGCCAGTTTTTGCTCCAAGAAGAACCTAAAAATAGCTATTATTTGATCGGCTATTTGGCCTTGCTTTATTTGCCCAAAGGCCTGCTAAAGCTCCAAAAAATAGATCGCTTTTTTGTTTTGGGCCTGATCCTTAGCCTGCTGGCGCTGGCCTATATTGGCTATTATTTTGTAGAAGTCCAGCCCAGTAAATTGATGGCCACAGCCCAAGTTTATCGCATTCTCTACCTAGGCAAGTTTTTCTTTCTTTTGGGCTTGGCTGGAGCCATTGGCCAAGTTCGACAAGGCAAGCAACTCGAGCAAGTTTATGCCTGGGCCTTTTTGCTCAATAGTTTTTGTTGGACCAATGGGCTGCGCATCGCCCTGCTCTTTCTGCTCGCTCGCTTGCGCAACCGTTTTTTTCCGCATTGGCGCTGGACCCTCGCCCTAGAGTTGCCCCTTTTGCTGGCCCTTACGATTTATGGACTCTGGCAAACTTACCTAACGCTAGACTTTTCTGCCGAGGCCTATCTTTGGCTGATTTTTTTGCTTTTTGGTCCTATTTTCTACAGTCTGGCCCCAAAGAAAAAATGGCCCAGTTATCTATTTGCGGCCGCTAGCCTGAGTTTCCTTTTATTTTGGTCGCAAACTCCCCGAACCCCAGGCATGTCGCCCCTACAGCAAGATATGAGCCGCCTGTATAGCCTGAGCGACCAAGCTTATTTTCAGCCAGCGCTCTATGAGGTGAGTCAATATATTAAGAAAGAAACGCCCAAAGATAGCCGCTTTTTGGTGCCCCCTATGCAGGCCGAAATCCGCTATTTGGGCCAGCGGGCTTTGGTAGTCGATTTTAAGGCCTTTCCTTTTAGCGGCCAAGCGATGAAGGCCTGGCAAGAACGCATTTTTGAGGTGTATGGCTGGACCGATCAGCAGGGGTTTGGAGCCGTTAATCAGGTTTTTGAGCCTTATTGGAAAACACGGCCCGATAGTATGCTGCTACTGCTGGGCAAAAAGTATGAGGCCCAATATGCCCTGCTTTATGCCGAAACAAAGACGCAGTTGCCTGTGGTCTTCAAGAATCAAGGTTTTCAGTTGGTTTTCTTGAAGGAGGATTAGGGGCTGCCCCCTTCGCTTCGCTGCGGGTCGGGCTGTGCGGGGGCTCGCTGCTCGCTCGGCCCTTCGCTTTTTTTCGCTTTGCTCAAAAAAGCTTGGTCTGGCCTTCGGCCACCCCCTGCCATCCCTCAGCCAGATTTAATCGCGCTGCTTTGGTCGTAGTTTGCTATGAATTTTTGGCTAGGCCAGCTATTTTTTAAGGGCATAGCCTTCGCTATGGCCGAGAAAAATAGGGCCGACTAGCGGGAAATTGCTGCAAACTATAAAAGTGAGTGCGTTTAAATTTGGCTATTGCCTGCGGGCCTTCGGCCCTGTAGAACCGTATAGTTGGTATTCGTCGCTGCGCTCCTCATTTGTTGTTATGTCCCCGCCCACCCACCCCTCTGCGAGATTCCTTAAGGAATCTCTTGGGGAGGCTGGCCCAACTCCCCCCTCAGCCGAAGGCTGATTGTTATAGACTGAGGAGCGAAGCGAGGAAGGCCATGCTGGGCGCTTTGGCCCCCAAGGCCAAAGGAGCCCAGCCCCCAGGCGGGGGCGGCGAAAAGAAAACCCAAAACTGAAATGAAATATTTTGAGGGCCGATTTAGAAAAGCGCAAAAAAGAAGGTGGCCGCCGCCAACCGCCGGCCGGGCGCGCTTGGCGCGAGCCGGCGAAGCTTGAAGCCGCAAAGCGGCTTGTAGCTGAGCCGCAGGGCAGGCCGGCCTAGGGGCCTGTAGGGGTGGCCGAAGGCCAGAGCGAGCAGGCAAAGCCTGCGAAGGGCCGAGCAGACCTGCGAGCCCCAAAAGGGCCCGGCCGCCAAAGGCGGCAGGCCCCAAAAAATAAATAGCCCTTTAGGCTATTTCTGGATAAAAGCAGACATTGCTTTTTGCTTCTGCCCGATAAGTTTTATCTTGAAAAGATACAAAACAATCAAATATGTCCAGATACTTTAAAGCCGCCCAAGAAAGCCCCACTTTCTTGGCAGGAGATGCTACCCTTTTGCAAGAAATTGCCCACCCCCTAAAAGACAATTGGCCCATAGGCTATAGCTTGGCCAAAGCCCAATTAGATGTGGGGCAGTCTAGCCTGCCTCACAGACTAAAAAGCAGCGAGCTCTATTATGTAATCTCTGGAGCCGCCAGCATTTTTATTGATGGCCAAGAACAAGCCCTGCAAGCAGGCGATTGCTGCCTAGTGCCCGCCCAAGCCGAGCAATATGTGCAGCAAAAAGGCGATCAGCCCTTTCATTTTCTTTGTATTGTAGAACCCTATTGGCAAGAAAATGATGAAGATATCCTATAAACTCCCCCTGCTTTTCTTTCTCTTGCTTTGGAGCCTCCCACAGCTACTTTTTGGACAAGAAAAAGAACGCATAGATAGCCTAAAACGCCTAGGACAAGAAGAAAGCGTTTTGGGCGCCCTGAGCTATAGCCAATGGGCCAAAAAAGAATTTAAAAGCAAAAACTATAGTGAAGCCCTTCAGCTTTTTGAAGAGGAAATTCGCTGTAGAAGCCATTTAGCCGATACTGGCGAACTGCCTACGCTAAAGGTCCGAGCCTATTATAATGCTAGCCTAATGGCTAGAGTAATTGGCCAATATGAATTGGCCAAAAAACATGGCTTTGCCTGCCTCAATAGCAGCAAAAAACTATTGGGAGAAAAAGATGTAGAAACCCTAGACGCCTATCGACTCCTTGCCGATATTGGCTATTATAGTCAGGCCTATGAACTAGAACAAAACTATGGCGACACCGCCCTTTGGCTTTGTGAATCTGCCACTCCCCTAGACAGCAGTCGCTATACTAGCCTGCTGGTTTTGCAAGCCGCCCGAGAAATCAAAAAAGGCTTTTATCTAGAAGGCGAACAGCTCCTAAAAAAAGCCCTAGCCATAGAACAACAACGCCCCAAAGACAACCTCAAGGTCCAAAAAAGCTTGGCCAAAATTTATAATGACTTAGCCGTCGTTTCCGATTATCAAGACCGCTTTGGAGCCGCCCTTAGCTTTTATAATAAAGCCCTGGCCCTGCGCAAAAGTACAGGCGGAGAAGAACAGCTCTCCCTAATTTGGCTATATGATAATATGGGCGTGCTCTACCACCGTATGGACCGCCCCCTCGATGCCCTAGAGTACCAACATCAGGCCCTAGATATTGCCAAAAAACTAATTGGCGAAGACCACCCTCGCTATGCCTTGGTCTTGCAGCATTCTGCAGTATCTTTTGAAAAACTCAAGCAATATGGACAGGCCGAAAAACGCCTAAAAAAAGCGATTCAGATTTATACCCAAAGCCTAGCCGCAGACCACCCCAAAGTAAGTACCGCCAAAATGAGGCTGGCCAAGTTTAAATCTAAGCAGGACTGGCCAGCAGCCCAAGCCCTCTTTCAAGAAGCAGAAAATATTCTGCTCCAAAATCCAGAGAGAAACGCTCCCGCCCTAGCCGACCTCTATTTTGAGTGGGCCGATGCCGCTGACAAGCATAAATTAGGGCCTGTTATTTTAGAAAAAACAATCCTCGCCCTAGCTAAAAACCGATTCCAAACAAAAGATGGCTATCGAGAACCACGTCTGGCCTTGCGTTGCTGGACCCTCTGGCTGAAGTACGCTAGTTCAGCTGATTTTGGACCCAAAAAACAAGCACTATTTGCCCTGCAAAGCGATATTCATCGGCAATTAGAGCGTAGCGCCAACCAAAGCGATAAACAACTGCTGCTCTCTACCGCCAAGCACTTTTATGGCGCCTATATTGACCATATCTACCGCTACAAAGAGCAATATCTCCAAAAAGAAGAGATGCGCAACCAACTCTTGGCCCTCTTTGAAACTAGCAAATCAGTGCTGCTCAAACACAGTTTGGCCCTGCACCAAAAACTCGCCAGCCTAAAACTAACAGCTGAACAGGAAAAAGCCTGCTTGCAGGCCCAAAAACAAGCGATCTACTATGAGGAGCTCTGGACCCAAGCCGACCCTCAAGATAAAAAAGAGTTTAGTCGACTAGAAAAGCAGTATGAACAGGCCAAGGCCAAATGGCTAGCCCTCAAAGCTGAAGTAGGCCTCGATAAAGCCAAGCAAAAGACCTCTAGCTGGCAACTCCCTTTGGCAAAAGAACTACAGGGTAAATTGGCCCAAAAAGAATTGCTTTTGCATTACTTCTCTAATCAAGATGGGCATTTTCGCCTCAGCATTAGCCAAAATAGCTTTGAGCTAGAACAAATCAATGAACTACTTTTAGAAGGCCCCATTATCCGCCTAATCAATAGCTTTTATAATAGCGAAGCCCTCTTTGAACTAGATGCCTCAGAACGATACAATAATTTTATAAAAGATGCAGAACTACTCTCGCAGCTCTTACTCCCCAAAAACTTAGAACAGTTTGAGCAATTGAGTATTGTGAGTGATGGTATATTAGAATACCTCCCCTTTGAACTGCTCCTTAGCAAAAAAGCAGGCCCCAAAGATAATTTCCAAACTCTCCCCTACTTGGTCAAAACAAAAAGCATTCGCTATGTCTACAACTGGGAAGTCCTCCAAAAACAAGAGCAACATATCCCACAAAAGGATCCCAAAATGCTAGCCCTAGCGCCTATTTATAATTGGGAGAGCCCCATGCATAAACCCCTAGCCGGTGCCCAAGAGGAAGTGGCCTGGTTGCATAAACGCTACCCCTCTAAAAATATAGCGCCCTTTCCCAATAAGCAGGAATTACTGGCCAATATCGGCAGTTATCAGTTGGTGCATTTGGCCATGCACGCCTTGGCCCCAGATAGTAGCGATGCCTTTTTGCTGCTGCCCGAAGAAGGACCAAAAGGTCGGCTAGATAGTAAGGAGCTGGCCGCTCTCTCCCTAGAAAATCAAGATCTCCTCGTTCTTTCCGCCTGCCAAACCGCCCTGGGCCAACAAAGTAGTGGCGAAGGCGTCATGAGCCTTGGCCGGGCCCTGGCCCATAGTGCCGCCCCCTCGGCCATGGTGACGCTCTGGTCTTGGAATGATGAATCAGCCGTCTATCTGATGCGCCGCTTTTATATTCATTTAGAGCAAGGCTCGCCTAAGGATAAGGCCCTGCAAGCAGCCAAATTAGATTATATCAATAATGCAAAAGAAATGCATTGCCACCCCTTTTTCTGGGCCGCCGCTATTCTCTATGGAAACCGACAAGCCCTAGCACTTCGCCCCAAACCAAATTATAGCCCCTACTATTGGGGCGGGGCCGGACTAGCTGCCTTGTTGATCCTTGCCCTCGCCCTTTGGCGCCGAAAATCTTAAGCTAAATAACAAAGCCCTCTGTCAATTAGACGGAGGGCTTTTTCTTTCTCTCTTTTCAGGCTATTCTTCTAAGCCCTCTGTTTTAATGTCTGTAATCAAGGGATCGTCTAGGCGAGCCTGTAGCTCAGGCAGACGTGAAAGCGGCAAGGATAAGGTCAAAACAACTTCCTCCGCCGCATAATCAGAGCTTTTGATGTCCATCTCCGCCCCTTTGAGGTAGTTCATCCAATCACTAAGCAAGGGGTAAGGCAAAAAGAGCTTGACTTTCTGCTTCAATATGCGCACAACTGTCGGCGCCTCATTCAAGGCCTCAAAACTAGCCGCTTTATAGGCCGTTTTCAAACCCGAGGTCCCCAATTTGGTCCCCCCAAAATAACGCACCACCACAATCAAACAATGGGTCAATCCAAAGCTATCAATTTGGCCCAAAATAGGCCGACCCGCCGTTCCCGAAGGCTCTCCATCATCATTGGCCCGATAATGCGTTTTGTCTAATCCCAAACGCCAGGCATAACAATGATGCCGCGCCTTAAAATGCAACTGCCGCACCTCCTCCAAGTAGAGCTGGATCGCCTCTTCATCCTCTACCTCATAGGCATAGGCTATAAATTTACTCCCTTTTTCCTTATACAATCCCTCTCGGGGCTCCGCCAAAGTCGTATAGCGGTCAATAATTTCTGCTGACAAAATAAGGCCTTTAAATTGCTACCCAAAGGGGCAAATCTGCTTGAATACCGAGGCTCTGCATCAATTGCGCAATAGCCGCTTCTCCCTTTGGTCCAAAATCAATGCTGTTTTCAGTAACATACAAATTGATATGCAGCTGACAAACTTCTGCATCCATTTCTTGGGCATGCTCCGCTACATATTCCGCCGAGGCCCGCGGATGCGCAAAGGCATATTCTACCGATTTACGCAATAAGCGCCCAATCTTTTGCTTGAGCTCCTCGGGCAAGTCTCTACGGACCGCTATGCCGCCCAAAGGTATAGGCAAACCCGTTTGCTCTTCCCAATGTTGCCCCAAATCCATCACTTTGTGCAGGCCTCTTTGGGCATAGGTAAAGCGGTTTTCATGTATCAATAAACCCAGATCTACTTGCCCCCCAAGTACCGCCCCCTCAATATCCGAGAACAAGTATTCTTGCCGATTTTGAGCCCCTGGAAAAGCAAAAGACAATAGGAAATTTGCCGTGGTATGCTGCCCCGGTATCGCTATTTTGGCCCCCGCCACTTCTGCGGCCCCAAAAGGCCGTGCCCCCACCAATAAAGGCCCACAATTGTTCCCCAATGCAGAACCCGCTCGCAAAAGTTGGTAGTCTTTCCACAAATGCGCAAAAGCATGATAACTCAACTTGCAAATGGGCAACTCTCCCGCAAAAGCTAAGCGGTTAAGCTCCTCTACATCCGCATGATGCACCTCAAATTCTAAACCCTCTGTGTCTATTTTCCCATGCACCAAAGCATCAAAAATAAAGGTATCATTGGGACAAGGCGAATAGCCTATTTTGATCTTTTCCATTTCTTTTTTTATTTTTCTTTTGGGGCCTCCGCAGCAAAGCTGCGGCGCTACGCTTCGGGGCTCGCTCTTCGCTCGGCCCTTCGGCGCAAAGCGCCTCGGTCTGGCCCTGCGGGCCACCCGCTCCGCATCGCTAGGCCAAATGGGAGTCCTCTGCTTCAACCACCCCAGCCACCCTACAGCATCTAATTAAATAGAGCGCAAGATTTGCTTGGCCTGCTGCATATCTGCGGCAGAGATGTCTAAATGAGTGACTAGGCGTATCCATTGGCCCCCAAAGGGAACCGCAAGCAGGCCTTTGGCCGCCAATTGGTCCAAAAATGCCTGAGGCGAAAGCTCTTCCTTTAAACGAAAGAGCACAATATTAGTTTGTATGGGAGCCAGTTCTTCACAATAAGCTTGTTGAGCAATGAGCTGGCCTAATTCAGCCGCTTTTTCATGGTCTTCTGCTAGACGGTCCCATTGTTGGTCCAAAGCATATTGTCCAGCCGCCGCCAATTGGCCAGTTTGCCGCATCCCGCCACCAAAGAGCTTGCGCAAACGCCTAGCCGAGCGGATAAAATCGGCACTGCCCAGGAGCAAGGAGCCAATAGGGGCCCCTAGGCCCTTAGAAAGACAAATTGAGATGCTATCAAAGCAGGCCCCTACTTCTTTTTCGCTATAGCCTTTGGCCACAATAGCATTGGCAAGGCGGGCCCCATCCAGATGAACGGCCAAATTATTTTCTCGGGCTAGTTGAGAGAGGGCCTGCATTTGGTCCAACTCATAACAACTTCCGCCTCCTTTATTACAAGTATTTTCAAGGACCAAGATTTGGGCATTGGCCTTATGCAAATCATGAGGGTTGGGCAAAGCCGCCAATAAACTTGAGGGCTGCATCAATCCCGCCTCATCTTGGGTCAAAATTGGGCTGAGTCCAGAATGAAAACTAATGCCTCCCACCTCATATAAATATACATGTGAACGCTGATCGCAAATTAGGCTGCCTGGAGCCGAGCTATGGTTTTTGATCGCAATTTGGTTGGCCATGGTCCCAGAGGGACAAAAGAGGCCCGCCTCTAAGCCAAAGCGTTGGGCCGTTTCTCTTTCTAAAGCATTGGTTAAGGGGTCTTCGCCAAAGACGTCATCGCCTAGGGGGGCCTTTTGCATGGCGGCCAGCATGCCTTGGCTAGGGCGAGTGACCGTATCTGATCTAAAATCTATCATAAAAGGAAGGTTAAAGTAAAAAATGAGCGGGCTAATTCTTTGGTCCAAATCCTGCGTCCTACAGGCGGCGAAGCCGCCGCAAAGGAGCGAAGCGACTGGCCTAGCGATGGAAGGCAGGGCGGCGAAGCCGCAGACCAAGGCCGTCAGGCCGCAGGGCCGAGCGAACAGCGAGCTGCCGAACGTAGCGCCGCAAGGCGAAGCCGTAGCGGAGGCCCCCAAAAAAACAGAAAAGACTACACTCTTTCGACTAGGAGGGCGGCGCCTAGGCCTGCCCGGGCCGAAATGGCGATACAGCCCAATTGTTTATCCTCTTTTTCGAGCCCATCGAGCAGATTGGCCAGGGCGATGCCGCCCATAGCGCCGGCTGCATAGCCCCAAGCGATATCGCTACCGAAGATATTATATTGGTCCAGCGGAATATCGAGAGCTTGAGTAAAATGCAGGCCAACAGCGGCGAAGAGCTCCACTTTTTCCCAAAGTTCTATATCATTTTTGTTCAGGCCAGTTTGGGCCAGCAACTGCTTGACGGCCTCTAGGCCAGCGGTACAGCTGAGGGTAGGATCGACAGCCACCACCTTAGCGCTTAGGATTTTGGCTCGGGCTTTCAGGCCCAATTGCTCGCCAATTTGGGCATTACCGATTAGGGCCATAGCCGAGCCATCGGCCAATTGGGCGGCAGAGGCGGGCGTATGCAAATGCTCCAGATATTCGAGGGAGGGATAGCGCATAAGGGCCATAACATCGAGGTCCTTGGCTTCTTTTTCGGAGAGGATGGGCGCAAACTGGGCCATATCTTCGGCCTTTAGGCCATGGCGAAGGCACTCATTTTTTTCGAGAATAGGCAGGCCATTTTGGTCATAGACCAGAGCGGCATTGTGGCGGAGCCATTTAGCGGCCTGGCTTTTCAGGGCTCTTTGGTGCATCTCGAAAGAATATTCGTCTAGTTCTTGGCGGCTAAATCCTTGCAAATTGGCGAGCAGATCGGCGCTCAGGCTGGGCGGCACAAAATTGACGGCGGCACGGACCAGCGGGTCATAAATCATGGCGCCTCCGTCGCTAAGTTCGGGCACTCGGTTCATACTTTCTAGTCCCCCAGCCAAAACTAATTGCTCCCAGCCGAGTTCTATTTTTGCTGCGGCCATTTGCAGGGCCTCTAGGCCAGAGGCGCAAAAGCGGTTGATTTGGGTACCGGCCACTTGGTAGGGCAAGCCAGCATAGAGGGCAGCTGCTCGGGCGATATTGCCGCCTTGTTCGCCTACGGGCGTCATGCAACCGAGGAAAAGATCGCCGATATAATCGGCAGCAGTGGGTTGGGCTTTGAGCACCACCTGAATACTACTATCGAGTAATTGGATAGGTTTTATTTCTTGTAGGGGGCCACTATTTTGGCCGGCGGCCCTTGGAGTTCGGCTAGCGGCATATATAAATACATTTTGCATTTTATCGACATCTATTTTAGTGGTCATGAAAAGACAAGAGCTTGGGCTAAATTAAAGGCTAATATTGGCTAATTCTTCCTTATTTTAGTTGGGCCAAGGGGCCTTAGCTAAGTGTAGATTACTGTCTTGCTGGAGCTTTTAGTTATTTTCTAGCGGCCTTGAGTATTTTGCTTCGTTTATTTTATTTGGCTGGGCTTGAACATGCCCAAAATAACAAAATTCAGGAATATGTTGCACGCTCCAATCAAACGAACCGCCTACCCTTGGGCCAAGCCAGCCTTTTATGTTTTTGCGGTCCTTTACCTTTTGGGATTTTGTTTGCCCGCCTACCATATCCACCCCTTAGTAGAGCTATTGATTCGGGAGCGTTTTGCTTTACCAATGCCAGCGGATTCGCTATGGGGCTATCAGGTTCCGATTTACTTCTTGAAGCAGATGGTTGATTCGCCTTTATTGCTCTTGGCCAATATGGCTAACTTCATTGTTCTATTTATGTTTGCCTATCAGCTCATTCGGCCATTGGGGGCTTATATTTTGCTTAAAAATGCCCTGGTTATTTTAATGTTGGTGGGCACAGTTATTTGGCCCTTGCTTCTGCGTACGGGTTTTGACTGGGGCTATTACCTATGGGCCTTAGGGGCCTTAGGCATGAGCTTTTGCTTTTTATCGCAGCCTTTAAATCAGTCTAAAGATACCGCTTTGGAGAACACGGATATTTTGGATGCCGATTATTTTTCCTCTTAGAAGAATAGGTCCTCCAATAGAATTGTCTAGCCCTTAAAAGTAGTAGCAGTTTTTAACTGGGTACAAAAACAGATTTATTTTGGTCCGCCACGGAGCTAATCCATCGGAACAATACGGTTCCGTGGCCGCCACGGAGCCAATCTGACGGAACAATACGGTCCCGTGGCCGCCACGGAGCCAATCCATCGGAGCAATACGGTTCCGTGGCCGCCACGGAGCTAATCCATCGGAGCAATACGGTCCCGTGGCCGCCACGGAGCTAATCCAACGGAGCAATACGGTCCCGTGGCCGCCACGGAGCTAATCCATCGGAACAATACGGTCCCGTGGCCGCCACGGAGCTAATCCATCGGAACAATACGGTCCCGTGGCCGCCACGGAGCCAATCTGACGGAGCAATACGGTCCCGTGGCCGCCACGGAGCTAATCCATCGGAACAATACGGTTCCGTGGCCGCCACGGAGCCAATCTGACGGAACAATACGGTCCCGTGGCCGCCACGGAGCCAATCCATCGGAGCAATACGGTTCCGTGGCCGCTACGGAGCTAATCCATCGGAACAATACGGTCCCGTGGCTAAATTTAAGCGCCTCTTTTTTATTTAAGGGTCCCCCCTCTATTAAAAAAAGATCCTTGCTTATACGGTCAAATAAAGCGCCTCCTTTATTTTGGGCCCAAAAAAGGGCGCCTCCAGAGTATGGAGGCGCCCTAAAATTGCTTATTGCTTTAACAGATTAGTTAATTTTCACAAACTTCTGTTTGATTTGCTGGCCATCGGCTTGGATAGCGGTAAAATAGTAGAGTCCATCTGCGAGTTGGTCGATTGAGACCGTATGTTGTCCATTTTGCAATTGACCGCTCCAGATTTGGCGGCCCATAGCATCAAAAATTTGGGCATCGACAGTTCCTTCGCTACTGAGTTCTACATTAAGTTGTTCGCGGGCGGGATTTGGATAAAGGAAGAGCGAGAACTCTTCTTTTGTGGCCAAATCTGCCGTTGTTCTGCTAGAAGAGAGGCAGAAGTTGGTGGTTTCGCTGCTCCCGAAGCTAGCGCCGCTTGCGAGGAGATCGCCTTGGGCGTTAGTTAGGCTATAATCGCCATTGCCGTAGCTACAGCAGATACCATCTCCGTATTGGTCATAAATAACAAAGCTATAGCAGCCATTGGGTAGGCAGATATCTTCATTGTGGTTGGTACCGCTATAACTATTACCGCTAGCCACTGCGGTATTATTCGCATCTAGAATTTCCCAGCTTGTTTCTCCGGGATAATTATCGAAGTTAATATTTAGGTTAAGTGTTTCACAGCCGCTACCGCCGCCAGTGCTACCGCCAGCATCTTCTAGCTGAATATTATCGATAGCCATATCGCTGGTATAGCTAGTACCGGTACTTCCATAGAAGCGGAGTTGAACCGTTTGCCCGGCATAACTGCTCAGGTCTACAGTAGCCGAGAACCAGCTATTGCCTTGGTCGCCAGAACTGCTCCAGAGGCTGCTCCAGTTGGTCCCATCAGTAGATGCTTCTAGGCTAAGAGTACCCATAGCGCTACCGTACATATGATAATCGAAGCTAAACTCGGGGCTGCTTAGGGCGCTCAAATCGAAGCAAGGAGCGTTTAGGACCGCTACTTTGCTAGGATAATTGGGTGAAGAGGCCTCAATATAAAGGTAAGTTGATGCTTCTGAGGCGGCAGAGGGTCCCGTAGAAGAAGAACCAGTTGCTCCGCTGTTTTCGGTCCAATCGATATCATCATTCGCATTTTGGCTCCAATCGCCTAGGCCAGACTCAAAACCTTCGGTGTAAGGGAAACTAGTAATTGTAGTTGCGCAGACAGTTCCTGTTCCGCCGCCAGTGCTCCCGCCAGCATCTTCCAGCTGAATATTATCGATAGCCATATCACTGGTATAGCTAGTTCCTGTACTTCCATAAAAGCGGAGTTGAACTTGTTCTCCGACATAGCTGCTGAGGTCTACAGTAGCCGAGAACCAGCTATTGCCTTGATCTCCTGTTGTGCTCCAGATATTGGTCCAGCTTGTTCCATCGGTACTTGCTTGTAGGCTAAGGCTCCCCATAGCGCTACCATACATATGATAATCGAAGCTAAATTCGGGATTAGCAACTGCGGCCAAATCGAAGCAAGGCGTATTTAGGATAGCCACTTTGCTAGGATAATTGGGCGAAGAGGCCTCAATATAAAGGTAGTTAGTAGCTTCTGAGGCGGCAGAGGGCCCCGTAGAAGAAGAAGGCGTACTACCATTATTTGAGGTCCAATTGATATCATCATTGCTACTTTGGCTAAAGTCGCCTAGGCCAGACTCAAAACCTTCGGTATAAGGAAAACTAGAAATAGCAGTTGAACAGAAAGTGCTTCCACCGCCGCCAGTACTTCCACCACAGCCATTAGAGCTTAATAGGCTTTCGCGGAAGCCGCCAGGAGCGAAGAGTGCCTGCATACGGGCCTTTTGTCCAGCCGTAAAGAGATTCATACAAGCATCATCTGAGTAATCCATATAGTTTTCGACCATATCGGCAGAGCCACAAGAGCTATGGCCAGTAGCGCAGCCATAATTAGCGGCATCAGACTCTGGGGTATCGCCTACAAAATCATCTTGTCCGCAAGCGCCATCGCCCCAGATGTGGCGAAGGTTTAGCCAGTGGCCCACCTCATGCGTAGCGGTACGTCCACCATCAAAGGGAGCTGTAGCTTGGCCCACTGTACCAAAATACTTATAGCCCATGACGACCCCATCGGTAGCAAAATCGCCAGAGCCGGGGAATTGGGCATAGCCCAAAATTCCGCCGCTGATATTACAGACCCACATATTGAGATATTGGTCCGTGGGCCAAGCATCTTTACCGCCTTGGCTGCTATACTTCATAGCATCATTGGTAGAGAAACTAGAGACCGAGGTATAGGTTCGGGTAATTCCGCTAGTGGCATTGCCGTTGGGATCTACGGTAGCGAGGCAGAACTCGATTTCGGTATCTGCGGCTTGGGCCCACTTGTTATCCGCATCGGAGTTGGTGCGGCGAAAATCTTCATTGAGGACCTGAATTTGGGAAAGGATTTGTGCATCGCTAATATTTTGGGCCGTGGTATTATAAACCACATGCACCACTACGGGGATGGTGATCACAGAGCGGCTGCTATTAGCTTGGCCAGAGCGGATAAAGTTTTGCGTATGCTGCTCAATGCTTCGCATACGTTGCTCTACTGCGGGATTAGCCTGTTGTTGTTGCTGCAAAACATCCATGGCATGGCAATTTCGGGGGCCGGGCGGATGATTATGCTGGGCAGAAAGGCCAAAAGAAAGGCATAAAAAGAGGCAAAATGCAATTTGCCTAAAGGATAAAAAGTTCATAAACACAGAGATTAAATAGTTTAATGGAATTTTTGATTGCGTTAAATTTAGCTAGAAAATAGCGCTAAACCCAAATAAAATTTTGAATCAAAGCCCAAAATCCATTTATAAAACCAGTATTCAATCTATCACTATAACAAGATAAAATCACCTAGTTTAGAGTAGTTAGAGCAAAATTTTTTCTATGAGAAGCAGCTCTCCTAGAAAAAAGCTATAAACTATACTCGTAATAAAGAAAAAGGCTAGAGCAACTGCTATGATATCTAGTTCTTTATATAAGTCCCTTAAGGCCTAATAGATTTAAAAAATCACCATCTGTGTTTTAACTTATGTTAATCTTTGTTAAGAACAAATGGAAGCCTTTTTAGGGGGAACTATTTACGGCCCAATTTTTTCGGTGGACAGGCGGCGAAGCCGCCGCAGGCCTAGCGATGTGTAGGGGTGGCCGAAGGCCAGACCGAGCTTTTGAGCAAAGCGAAAAAGCGAAGGGCCGAGCGAGTAGCGAGCCCCGAAACGTAGCGCCCGCCGAAGGCGGGAGGCCCCAAAACAAAACAACTTATATCCTTATGCTACTATTATCCCTTTTGATTTTCGGCCTTTTTTGGGGCCAGACGGTATCGGCCCAGCTAGACATTGAAAATTGTCAGTTTTTGCCTGATTTGAAAAGCTGTACGACCTTGGTTTTTATGCCCGCTTATGATACGGCCCAGCACCATAGTTATCGGCAATTGATTGAGCGAGAATGGCGGTTGACGCCTATAAAATTTGTTTCTTATCGGGAGTATTTGCAATATAAAAACAAAAAGGGCTATGCGTATTTGTTGTTTGGCGACGATAAGATTAACAATGCCAGCCAGCGCTCTAGTTATGTATATTTGGAGCTTTGGCTTTGGGCCAATGCGCAAAAAAAGCGGATGGCTCGGATGGAGTTGTATCCCGATGCGCAGACGAGCAAAGATCCCTCTTTGATTTATGATTATCGCTTTCATACAGAGGGGCATATTTTCAATTGGTCGGAGGGGATGCTCAAGAATTATTTGCAGCAGATTCAGGACCATTTGCTGCGGGGACAAAAGCGCTCGGGTTTTCGGCCAGGGCCCGCCAAAGCCGAGTTGAAAGCGCTGAAAACGGACACCCTTTTTGTTCCAGATTATGTGCTCAAGGAGTTTAATACCTATTGGGAGGCCAAGGGGACGCAATCGGCCCAAGAACTGATGGCCAAATACCCTCACCCCTATAAAATAGTTAGCAACAAGGAGTTATCTAAGCAGATTTTAGCCTGCCCCGAAGGGAAAAAGATTTATTATTTGCTTTTTGTGCGCAGCAATAGCGATAAATATGTCTCGGTGGTCGAGGGGCAATCGGGCGATATTTTATATAGTCGCCTACGGCCTTTGCAATTTAATTTGCGGCCCAAAGACTTGCAGCGTTTGGCCAAGAAAGTGAATAAATTTTAAGTAAAAAGGGCGGTCGGAGAATTCTCCAACCGCCCTTTTGCTATGCCTCCAAACGCCAATCTATGGGCGTTTTTCCTTGTTTTTCTAAATGTGCGTTGGCCTTTGAAAAATGAGCCGAGCCCAAAAAGGCCGTTCCCGCCAAAGGCGAGGGATGCGTGGCTTCCAAAACCAAATGCTTGCTTTCGTCAATCAGGACCTTTTTCTTTTTGGCAAAACCGCCCCAAAGCATAAAGACCAAGCCTTCTCGCTCTTCCGATAGCTTTTGAATGACTGCATCGGTAAATTTTTGCCAGCCAATTTTGGCATGAGAAGCCGCCTTTTTATGCTCTACCGTTAGGGCCGCATTGAGCATAAAAACGCCTTGATCGGCCCAAGACTCCAAACAGCCATGTTTTGGCGCTACAAAACCTTCAATATCAGCAGTTAGTTCTTTATAAACATTGCGCAAAGAGGGCGGAATCCGTTGGCCCTTGGGCACCGAAAAGGAAAGTCCATGCGCTTGCCCAGGTCCATGATAGGGATCTTGGCCCAAAAGGACCACCTTTACCTCATGAAAAGGGACCTTATTAAAGGCATTGAAAATAAGGCGGCCGGGGGGATAAATCGTTTTGCCGGCTTGCTTATCGGCTTTTAGGCGCTCCTTAATTTGGGCAAAATAATCTTGTTCAAATTCTGCTTTTAGGGCCTCTAACCAAGAGGCTTCAATTTGTACTTGGCTCATATTTTTTAGTTCGATTTAGGCTAAATTTAAGGAGTTTGGCAGAGATTGTCCATAAAAAAAAGCCCCAATTTGGGGCTTTTATCGCTTAAACGCCTTTGGCTAAGGCATCCAATAATTTCTTTTCTACTTGCAAGAGTTCTTGCAATTTGGGCATGGCTTGGCTGTGCAAACGTCTTTGTTCTAGCTGCAAGAGTTGTCGGTTATCGACATAAGGTTGCAAAATTTCCCATTCTTCTAGGCTGAGCAAGGCTTTTTCTTGGACCAACTGCTGCAGCCGTTGCCGCAAATTATGCGCAGGAGGCTGTTCTTGCTGCTGCATACTATATAGGTAGCTCAATTGGTCAATTTTCTGCCAATAATTTTGCTGTTCTTTCAAAAATTTGGCCGTGGGGGCCTGCAACAAAAGCTGCAGTTGGGCCTGCTGCGAGCGAAGTTGATTGCGCAATTGCTGGCGCTGTGCCCGATGTTTGGGCGAGGTTTTCCAAATTGGGCCGGCCAAATCAATGCGCAAATTGGGCAAATCCTCGGCTAGTTCGGTAATTTCCTGAATCTGTTCTAGGCTGGGGCTATCCCAATCACAGTAAATAAAATAAACCTCCTCTTCCCCATCTTCTACCAGCAAATCAAATTTAAATTGCTGTAAATTCTGATGAAGATCATGAGCCGCTGGCCCCTCCACAATTCGCTTGGGCGCCGCCGCCTGATAGGCCGTTAGATAGGGTTGTAGTTTTTGCATTTTGGGGTATTTTTAACTAAGGCGAGTTTGCAACTCATAGGCCTCGATCGTAATCGAAATAAAATCTTCCTCTTGCTGAAAAGCATCCTGAAAACATCGAATCAAATAAGCTTTCGCTCCTCTAATGTCTTGAATATCATAAATGTTCCGTCCATGGGCACTTACTTTTTTAACTTGTTTGTCATCCAAGTAAACCGCCCCATTCAAAGCATCCTGAATGGGCTTAATAATATTGTCGGTATCCAAATCCGTCTCCCGATGATAATAGTAGGAAATTGATAATTCCACCTCCTGTTTACTGGGCAAATCTTTGCGTTTGGCCAATACTTTTTTGGCCTCTTTTCGGATTCTCCCCTTCCAGCGCTCTCGCCTTTTTCCGCTCGATTGCACACTGGCCGGCTTGCCAATTACGGCAATCAATATTTTTCGCATTTCTTTTCTTTTCCTGTTTTTTGGGGCCTCCCGCAGCCCTTTTTTTTGGGGGCTGCGGGCGCTAGGTTGCGGGGCTCGCTGCTCGCTCGGCCCTGCGGCGGCTTTGCCGCCTGGGTCTGGCCCTTTGGGCCACCCCTCCACAGCGCTAGGCCGTTGCAGGCTTTGCCTGCAGGGCGCTTCGCGCCCTTTTCTGGACCAGAAATTTAGGCCTTTTTATCAAATTCCTCAAATAGTTCTTGGCGGCCATATTTGCTACAAATGGGACATTCATAGGGGTTATGTCCTCTAGCGGGACAATACTCTCGACCAAAGAAAATGATTTGCAGGTGTAATTTGTTCCAACTTTTCTTAGGAAATAATGCTTTTAGGTCTTTTTCTGTCTGCTCTACTGATTTTCCATTGCTCAATTGCCAGCGCCAAGCTAGGCGATGAATATGAGTATCTACGGGAAAGGCGGGATGGCCAAAGCCCTGAGACATGACCACAGAGGCCGTTTTATGGCCCACACCGGGCAATTTTTCTAGGGCTTCAAAGCTTTCGGGCACCTCCCCTTGGTACTCCTCTAGCAAAATTTGAGAGAGTTTAGAAATGGCCTTAGATTTTCGGGGGGCTAGGCCACAGGGCCGAATAATTCTTTGGATTTCCTCGACGGGCAATTTAATCATTTCGGCTGGCGTGCTGGCCTTTTCAAATAGAATGGGCGTAACCGTATTTACCCTAGCGTCTGTACATTGGGCCGAGAGCAAAACGGCCACCAACAAACTATAATTATCGGTATGTTCTAGGGGGATGGGCGTTTCTGGATAAAGCTCTTCCAGCCATTTCCGTATATTTTTGCTCACTGTTTTATGGCTAGGATAACGGCCGGGACGTTTTCTTTTGGGCATAAGTTAAAATCTTTTGAGTGCAGAGCAAGATACAATTTTTTGTGCAGATAGGCGGCTTGCACTAAGGGCAGAGCGGAGATGGTCCATTTGGCCTAGCGATGTGCAGCAGTGGCCGTCAGGCCAGACCGAGCCGCTGAAAGCGGCGAAGGGCCGAGCAGACCTGCGAGCTGCGAAACGTAGCGCCGCAGCTTTGCTGCGGAGGCCCCAAAAAAAAGGCCTCCTATATATCAGGAGACCTTTAGATTTTTTGGGTTGGCTAAACTTAGCGGCCGAGATAAGCCTTGAGCAACTTACTTTTAGAGGTAGAGGTTCTCAATTTATTGATGGCTTTATCTTTAATTTGGCGAACGCGTTCGCGGGTCAGGCCAAACTTATCGCCAATATCTTCTAGCGACATAGGGTGTTGGTAGCCGATACCGAAATAGAGTTTGATGACATCTCTTTGGCGGTCGGTTAGTGAGCAAAGCGAGCGCTCGATCTCGTTGCGCAAAGACTCCATATATTCCAGATTGGCATCTGTTTGCGGAGTATTGGTATTTTCGAGTACATCGAGTAGCGAGTTATCCTCACCTTCTACGAAGGGGGCATCCATAGAAACGTGGCGGGCGGCTACGCCTAGGGTAGTTTCTACTTCATTGGAGCCGATAGAAAGGACCTGAGCGAGTTCATCGGCAGAGGGTTCGCGTTCGTATTCTTGCTCTAATTTAGAGAAAGCCTTATTAATTTTGTTGAGCGAGCCCACCTTATTGAGGGGGAGGCGCACGATACGAGATTGTTCGGCTAGGGCTTGGAGGATAGATTGGCGGATCCACCAAACGGCATAAGAGATAAATTTGAAACCGCGGGTTTCGTCGAAGCGTTGAGCGGCTTTGATTAGGCCGAGGTTTCCTTCATTGATCAAGTCACTGAGGGAAAGGCCTTGATTTTGGTATTGTTTGGCCACAGAGACCACGAATCGGAGGTTAGCTTTGGTTAGGCGTTCTAGGGCGATTTGGTCGCCGGCCTTAATGCGTTTTGCCAAATCCACCTCTTCCTCAGGGGTCAACAAATCCACTTTACCGATCTCTTGCAGATATTTCTCTAGCGATTGACTTTCGCGATTGGTAATGGATTTGGTAATTTTTAACTGTCTCATGAACCTACTATTTTGAGAGGCAACCGATTAGCCTACAGTTGCGCTGTATTTTGATTAAGATAGAAAATGCCCAACTACAAATATAGGGCTTTTTTGTGGTATTCGCTTCTTTAACTGCTATAAATGCCTTTTTTGTTCATTGCTTAGCAATTTTATGAAAAAATAAAGGGTTTAGGGGCTTTTGTGCCTTGGGAGGCCATAAGTTTTTAAAGCATTCGTTTGCAAAAGTTGTTTTTTTATTTTTTATTACGAACGGAGATCGTTCTGTGGGTTTAAACAGCCACCCAATTTTCTCCCTAATCAGAAGATGCCCCATAGAGAAGAAAAAATAGGGCGTTGGTCACAATGAATCTATGTAGTTTAGGCTGCTAGCTTCAGAAAAAAGAGAACATCCTTATGGACAGAAAAAAATTTAAGGTAGAATTTTTATTTCGGGCATCTCCGAAAATTGTATATAGTTTTCTTTCTACTCCGGACAATTTGACTCGTTGGTTTTGCGACGATTGTAATTTAGTTGATGGTCAATTTAGTTTTGACTGGGAGGGAAATGAAGAAATTGCCTTTTTGCTCGAATCTCAGGAAGATAGTTATTTGCGTTTGCAGTGGGAGGATTTCCCCGATGAGTACTTGGAGTACAAAATGAGTCGTTCTGAAGTCACTGCAGAAACTATTTTGGAGATTACCGCCTTTTGCGATGAGGACGAAGTAGAGGAGGAAAAAGATTTTTGGGCTACTCAGATGGAATCTCTTCGTAGAGCCATGGGTGGCTAACTTTTTGCTATTTCGTTTGCTCCCTTATTTTAGTGGTATTTTAGATGATTATCCCAATGACTTAAAACTTAAATACTATGTTTGGTTTCCTCAGAAATGAGATGCTCGAAGTGATCGAGTGGAAGGAAGACAGCAAAGACGTTGTGCTTTGGAAGTTTCCCGATAAAGATGCAAATATTAAATACGGTGCACAATTGACCGTTCGTGAGTCGCAGATGGCCCTTTTTCAGAATGAGGGGCAGATTGCCGATGTATTTTTTCCGGGTCGACATAAGTTGATTACGGAGAACATGCCGATTCTCACGACGATTAAATCTTGGAAGCACGGCTTCAACTCTCCTTTCAAGTCGGATATTTACTTTGTTAGTGGCCGACAGTTTACGAATATGCGTTGGGGCACGCCCAATCCTATTTTCATTAAGGATCCGGAGCTCAACCGAGTTCAGGTGCGGGCCTTTGGGGTGTATTTCATCCGTATTAAGGACCCCAAGAAGTTTTATCAGGAGTATGCGGGCACCAAAGACATCCTTTACATCTCTGAGTTGGAGGATTCGCTAAGAGGTTTGATTGCGCCTAAATTTGCGGAGGCTTTGGCCAAGAGTGGCGTTTCTGCTTTTGATATTTATGCCAATTACTCGACTTTGGGTGATACGATTGCGCCTATTTTGCAGCAGGACCTAGATCCTTTTGGTATTGAGTTGACGAAGTTCCAAATTTCTAGTGTATCTCTTCCTCCTGAGGTAGAAGAGCATATCAATGAAATGGCTAAGGTAAATTATACCTCGGATGCCAATTTGGATAAAATGCAGCGCATGGCCAATATTGAGGCGACAAAAGAATCGGCCAAACATGGCATTCAGCCTCAGCAGCTTCAAAATCAGAATCAGCAACAGATGATGCAACAAATGATGATGCAGCAAATGATGCAACAGATGATGAATCAAGGCGGCGGCATGATGGGTAACAATAATATGCAGCAGCAACAGCAGCAGCAACCTCAGGCCCAAGCCCCCAAGCTTAGCCGAGAGGAAGTGATGAAAAACCTTAGAGAATTGGGAGAACTCAAAGAAATGGGGATCCTCACTGAAGAAGAGTTTAATAGTAAGAAAGCGGAGCTTTTGGCCCAACTTTAAGCCAAAGCAATTTCCCTTATTTAGTCAATCTTATCTTTTGAGGTAAGATTGACTTTTTTTAGCCCCTATCCTATGAAGATTTTCCGAGCTTTTGGCCGTTTTTTATATCGCTGGCGCTACCTCTGGCTGCTGAGTTTTTCGGCGGCACTCTTATTTTATATTTTTTGCCTACCCAAAACCCTATTTAAAGATCCTTATAGCTTTGTTTTATTGGATCGCAAAGGACAGTTTTTGGGGGCCAGAATTGCCCAGGATGGCCAATGGCGTTTTCCGCCTACAGATAGTTTATCTCCAAAATATGTTCGTTGTTTATTAGAATTTGAGGACCGACGATTTTATTCGCATTGGGGCATTGATATTTATGGCTTTGGTCGGGCAATTCGAGATAATTGGCAGGCGGGAAAAGTGGTTAGTGGGGGCAGTACAATTAGTATGCAGCTGATGCGCTTATCGAGAAAGCGCAAAGGGCGGGCCTTTAGCCAAAAGATTATGGAAAGTATTTTGGCCTCTCGTTTAGAATGGTCTTATTCTAAGGATGAAATTTTGAAGCTTTATGCTAGCCATGCCCCTTTTGGAGGCAATGTGGTGGGTATAGAGGCTGCAGCCTGGCGATATTTTGGAAAATCGGCCCAAGAACTGAGTTGGGGCGAAGCCGCCACCTTGGCCGTCTTGCCCAATAGTCCGGCCCTGATTCATCCAGGAAGAAATAGGTTGGCCCTAAAAAATAAGCGAGATCGATTATTACAGACCTTGGTCAAACGAGAAGTTTTAGACAGTTTAGAAGCAAGTCTGGCCCAAAAAGAACCTATTCCCGAAGCCCCCCTGCCCTTGCCTCAAGAAGCCCCGCATTTATTGGAGCGGGCCCGCCAAGAACTAGGCGATGGCTTACAACTTCAAAGTTCTGTAGACCGACTGCTACAGCTGCAGTTGTCGGCGCTTTTACAGCGCTATCATCGAGATTATCGACAGCAAGAAATTTACAATATAGCGGCCTTGGTTGCCGATATAGAAACGGGAGAAATACTGGCTTATGTGGGGAATATTCAGGATGAGGACCAATCTGATGCCCATGCCGATGATGTAGATTTAATTCGAGCCGAACGCAGTACGGGCAGTATTCTCAAACCATTTTTGTACGCCTTTATGCTAGAAGAGGGCTTATTGAGTCCCAAAAGCTGGCAATCGGATGTGCCGATTTCCATAAAAGGCTATCGGCCCACAAATTATAGTGGGCAATATATGGGTTTGGTCCCTGCGGGCCAAGCTATTGAGCGCTCGCTCAATATTCCTTTGGTCCTGATGCTACAAGAATATGGGGTGGCCAAATTTAAGCAGCGGCTGCGCAGTCTGGGCATGAGTAGTTTGCATCGTTCGCCACAAGATTATGGCCTCTCCCTTATTTTGGGTGGGGCCGAGGGGCGTTTAGATGAAATGCTGGGCGGTTTTGCCAGTATGGCCCGTACCTTAAAAGCTTATGAAGAGCGGCCCTATTGTCCTTATTTGCCCGATCAGTTTCGCCCGCTCTCCTATCTGCCTAAGGGGGCCAATGAACAGCCCGCTTTAGAAAACTGTAGTGCCCAACCGCAGCTTTTATCGGCTGGAGCAATTTATCATTGTTTTCAAAATATGCAGCGTTTAGAGCGACCCGCTTCTGAGGGAGCTTGGGAATATTTTGAGTCGGCCCGACCTTTGGCCTGGAAAACAGGCACCAGTTTCGGCTTTCGAGATGCTTGGGCCATGGGCGTAAATGGTAAATATGCCTTAGGCGTTTGGGTGGGCAATGCCGCTGGTGAAGGTCGGCCCGAATTGGTGGGCGTACAGACTGCGGCCCCTATCCTATTTGATATTCTAGACCTCTTGCCCGCCGATGAGGCCGAAACATTTGTTTTGCCCAAAACAGAGTTGCAGCCGTTAATGGTTTGTGCGCATTCGGGTTATCGGGCAAAAGAAAACTGCATCAAAAAAGAGCGCTTATTGTTGCCGCCTTCGGCCCAATCGCAATTGCCTACTTGCCCTTATCATCAGCAATTGGTGGTGGATAGTACCGAGCAGTACCGCCTACATGCCAACTGTGCCCCTTTGGCCGAGAGTAAACAAAAATCTTATCTGATGTTGCCCCCTTTGGAGGCCCATTATTATCGCTTGCGGCAGCCTTTGTATGAGCCGCCTCCAGCTTACCGCCCCGATTGTCTGGCCGATTTGCCCGAAGCGCCTAGCCGCATGCAATTTATTTACCCCAAACAAGATTTAAAGGTATTTTTGCCCATTGATTATGATGGCCAGCGCTCTAAATTGGTCCTTAAGGTCACGCATCAGGATAATAAGGCCAAATTGCACTGGCATTTGGACCAGCTTTATTTGGGCAGCACCGAAAATTTTCACGAAATGGAGGTGCAGGCGGCCAAAGGACAACATACGATTGTGGTGATGGATGAATTGGGCCAAAGCATTAAGCGAAATATTGAAATTTTATCTGAAGGCGATTAGGTTGTGGGTCCGCCCCCTTGGCCGAAGGCCAAACGGCCTAGCGATGTGTAGGGGTGGCCAAAGGCCAGACCGAGCTTTTGAGCGCAGCGAAAAAAGCGAAGGGCCGAGCGAGCAGCGAGCCCCAAAACGTAGCGCCTGCCGAAGGCAGACAACAAGGCTACAAGCCGCAGTTCGACGACTGAAAGGAGTAACGCCCCAAAAAAACAAAAATTTAATCTCTACATTCTGTCTTCAGGGACTAAAATAAAATGGGTACTTTTGAGCTTTTGCCACAGAATAATTTCACATGAAACGCCCTCTTTTTTTTCTTTTCTTTTTATTGAGCAGTTCATTTTTGTCTGCCCAATCTTTGTCGCCACATTTTGGGGGACAATTGGGAATTAGTTTTAGTTTGGGAACGCATTTGCGGCGGATGGGCCTGATGGGGCATTTATATTATGCGGGCGATTTTTATCAGTTGAATTTGCAATGGCATCAGCACTATAATTGGTCGGCTAGAGGGACGGATCAGCGGGCTTGGGAGAGCCAGATCAAATTGGGGGCGCAGGGAAGTTGGGGCCCAAAATATCAGCAAGTAGAGCAAATACATCCTTTTTTGACGGCGGCGGGGCAGCAAACGGCTCGGCCTTATGCCTTGGGCTATGCCTATATTTTTTATTTGGACCAATGGAAAACTTCGCAGCGTTCGGGTATTTTTTCTGCTCAGATTAAAGATTTTCGCTTCTTTTTTGAGAATGATTTTTTGGCCTTTCAAAGCTTAGATCGTTATCGAACGGGGGCCATGGGCCTGCATTATCGCTATAAAGATTGGCAATTTGGCTTTAGCAACATTACGTACACGGGCGATGCCTACAGCCCTTATAGTCCCTGGATTAGCAATCCGAATTTTCCTTCTGCTTCGGGCTATATCGATATGGCTTCGGCTCCTTATGGCGATAAATCTTTGGGTGTTTTGGCTTTAAAAATAGATTGGCGACCCCATTTTGAGGCCTTATCGCATGACTTTTTAGTGCATTTGCAACCGCAATTATCTTTGCGTTTGGGCGTAGATGCCGAGCAAATTCGCAATTTGGTCCAAAATAAATGGATTCATGATTCTAAATTGTTGCCATTGAACTGGAATGAAGAAAAAAACCCTCATATTCCAATGGTAGACAGCGAGGGCTGTTCTTATTTGTATTTGCCAGGCCAGAAAATTCGTCGGCCCCGCTTTTTTGGCGAGCTTCAACTCAATGAAGTAGAATTTTATTGATTTTTTTTGATCTTTTTTTTTGGGGCTGCCCTTCACTTCGTTCAGGTCGGGCTGTGCACTGGCTCGCAGGTCTGCTCGGCCCTGCAGTTTTTTCGCTACGCTCAAAAACTTTGGTCTGCGGCTGCGCCGCCCCAGTTTCCATCCCTCAGCCGCTCATCTTGTTTTTTTCAGTCTATCTTTTTTCTTCGGCAGTTTAAGGACAAGAATTTTTTTCTAAAATAAATATGGCCAAGATATTTTACTGGCCCACAAAAAAAGGGCAGCAAAAACATTTAGTTTTTGCTGCCCTTCCCTATTTGAAAGCCGCTAATTGAAAGGCCCTAAAAAAAGCTAAACTTTTATGAGCGAACCACTTGCGCTTAGCATAAAAAAGACTTAACTTTAGTGAGCAACTAAAAAATAAGCCATGATTCAACTCGATCAAAAATTACAAGACTATAAATTGAGCAAAAAAATGCTCAAAGCTTTTTACGGCATTTCTTATCCCACCCTACGCAAACGCTTGCGCACTGCAGGCCTGCAGCATTTTATTGGCCGCAGAAAATTTCTCTTTGCCGAATTCCTACTCATTTTTAAGGCTTTGGGCCAGCCCCAAGAAATCGAAAAAGAAATTGAAGAGCTCGCCTTTATTTATGAGCAACTCCTACAGCTTGGACTTATCAAAGGCCAAAGCCAAAAAGCATTGCCCCAAAAAAAGAAGAAAAAACAAGCCCAAAACAAAAATCGCCCTGCATTACGGCCAATTTCTACGCCCTTGGCCCTCTGGCAAAACTTTTTGCAGCAGTATTATCAAGTACTGCTGCTGGGCTTGGAGCTGTTGTATGGAGAGAAAAAGGAAAAATGGCTGGCGGAGGTGGCGTAGGGGGAAACTACCGATTCATAGACCAACGAGGATCAATATCAAATAAGATAGTTTTCCCATATTTTGTTTTCATCAAATTATTATCTCCTACATAAAATGTCTTTTCAGGATATTTATCTTCCCAGCCAATCCCTAACTCACGCTCATTTTTAAACTCTCGTTTTTTTAGAGATTTAGTTCGTTGACAGAATTTCCTAAAGTCGTCTTTATCAAAATAGGTTCTACCTCCTGCAGAATAAAAAGCATGTTCTACAATTAGCCCATAGTGCAAATTCTCATTATAAATAAAAGGAAATAAATCAAAGGCATTATTGGTCCAATTATGCTGATACAAATATTGGTGAATCAATTGAATCTCTTCAATTTTTGATTTGGAGTAACAAATATTTTTACGAATCCAGAATTTATAGCCTATTTCAAGTTCATCATCCTTTTGCAGAAAATAAGCATGATTTCCAAAAGCAAACTTATTATTAGTTCCTATAGCAGTTTTTTCTGGATAATAGGCACTTTTATCCCAGAGAATAATTCCATCTTGAACCTCAATTTTAGGATAGTTCTTCATCTAAAAAGAAATGTATTTTGTTGTTGAAGAAAGATCCTCTAGGGTTGATATATTTGGGAAAATGATATCTTTAAACCCTCTAAGAGCACAACCTTCAGTAAGTTCTGGTTGAGGTAATTCTTTGCTCCAAAGATATTCACATAGAATATATTCAATATCTCTAAAACCAAAGTGGTGTCTTATACTTGAAGACCCAGACAACCTACAGTTTACTTCAAATGGAATAATTTCATCATTTTCAGTAACTATACATTGTAAATTACAAGGGCCTTTTATTGGTATAGTATCAACTATTTTCTTTAGTATATCTGAAATTTCATCTTGGTGTTGAGTATAAACAGAATAAGCATTAGCTGGAGGACTGCCAAATTTTGATAAAGCCATAAAACCATGTAATATATTGGCTTTTGTGACGTAAAACCCAATTGTTAGTTCTGTCCCCTCATACAATCTTTGAATTATATAGTCATCTCCAAAATCGTCTATATTTGTTGGGTTGAAATATATGTTTTTAGATCCATACCCCTTTCGAGGCTTTAATATAAATGGGAAATCAATATTTTTCTTTTCAGACGGTAAATATGAATCTGCAAAAGGAATTGAAGCCTCTGAAAAGAGTTTATATGTCAAATATTTATCACCGAAAATCTCTAATGTTTTGGGTTCAGAGCTTATTATAGAAGGTAATCTATTTTGATTTATAGATAAGATGCTTACTTCACTTTCATTAGAAGGAATGATCAAATCTATATTATTTTCAGTGCAGAAATTTGCTAATACACTAATGTAGTCTTGATCCCTTGCAAAAGGAACCTCTAAGTGTAGCCTACCCGTAAGGTGCAACCAAAAAATACTATACATCTAACATCGTCCTTTCAAAGTCATATGGGCTAATATTTCCCAGACTTTGGTGGGGACGATTAAAATTGTAGTGCTGAAACCAATTTTGAATTTCCTCATTTAGTTCTTCTAAAGAGTGGAACCAAGATAAGTTTAAACACTCTGTTCTCAAAGTTTTATTTAATCGCTCAATAAATGCATTTTGGGTAGGTTTTCCTGGCTGGATGAACTTTAATTCAATATCATGTTTTTGGGCCCAAGCAGCTAACTTTTTAGAGATGAATTCTGGCCCATTATCGCAACGAATATAGTCAGGTTTACCTCTGTAATCCAGTACTTTATCAAGTACATCAGTAAGCTTTTTTGCAGAGATACTTTGATGGGCTTCTGTCCACAAAGCTCGCCTTGAGGTCTCATCCATAATGTTGATAATTCGGACCGATTTCTTATCTGAGCTCATGACCCAATCGCTTAAAAAATCCATAGACCAACCCTTATTTACCTCCTTGGGCAAAGAGATAGGTTCAAATTTTCGGCGAATACGCTGACGCTTTGGGCGCTGTCTTAAGTTTAATTTTTCTCTCTTCCAGATTCTATACACCTTCTTATGATTGAAGATAACACCTTGATTTCTAATGTAATGAAAAACCTTCCAAAAGCCCCAAGCTAAATATTCTTTCGTGACTTCATGCAGTAATTTAGCGATTTGATCATCGACTACTTCTGGCCGATGACCTGACTTTCGTTTATAGTATGTTTGACGACGAAACCCCAAAACGACACAGATTCGACGCACACTGTACTTCTTGGACAGCTCGTCTATGACTCTTTCTTGTCTTTTGGGGTTAAGTGCTTTTTTGCCCATTACATAGCCCTCTTCTAAAATTTCATAATTCATGCTTAAGTCTGCATACATCTTTTTTAAACGAGTATTTTGGGCCTCTAATTCCTTGATTAAACGCTCTTTATCGTCAACTTCTTGCTCTTTGGATCTTTTCCATTTATAGAAAGTGGCTGGGCTTATTTGGTGCTTTCTACACAAATCTGCCACGCTAAGGCCGCTGTCGTGCTCAGCTAAAATTGATAACTTCTGCTTTTCCGTGAATTTACTTTTTCGCATCCTTTTAGTTTTTGTTCTTTAAGATAATTATTTTCTATAACTAATGGTTGCTTTTTTGGGCAGGCTACATAAGCACTTTTCGCACAGGTGCTTGCCTAAATAAGGATTGATAGCATCTACTCCAAATAACACAACTTCACTAGAGATACTTTTGATAGTATTTAACACTCCGAACCCTAGATTTCCACTAATCGCCGTTACTAAAACATTCATCTTTCTATATTTGTATTCATCACTTAACCACAGGACAAAAAAAACGCTATTAAAAAGTTAATATTTACTCTTACCCCAAATGAAAGATACAGAAAAAGAGTTAAAGAAAAAACTAAGCGCAGCTTTAAGCTACCACTATGAGCAAATACTTCGCACTCCTAATAATTAGCCTAAGCATTCTAAACGCTTCTTGTACTATTTTATATGGGATCAAACAGAGGCCTTTTGACGATAAAAGCATAGCAGAATTTGTTAAGGAATTTGATGCAGATGAATCTCTAATTCTTAAAGATTCACTATACAGCATCTACTACTATGCTATAGACAGTTGTAGCGACTCAACATTGGTCAAAAATTTATTTCAGCCGCTACAGGTCCATTATTTAGATGCAAATTTTCAACATCTTGCTACGCATATCAATTGCTATGCATCGCCAGGATTAACAAAACTAAATTGGTCCGCAAAAGGAAAGCTAGCTAATTTCCCTCCCCTTTCTGATGTCGATGCAAAAAGTTGTACCCAAGGCTTAGAACACCTACTTTCTCCTTACCCTTTAAAAAATGAGGAGCAGTACTATGTCGTTATTTTTTGGAACCTCTACATGAAGAAACAATCTAAGCACTTAATCAAAACCGTAGAAAAATACATCCGAAACAAAGCTTGCAAACTTGTTTTAGTGAATAATGACATCTGGTATGCTGAAACAGAGGATTAAACTCATCCATATTATTTAATCCACCGCTCTACCGCACCCACAAAAAAAGGGCAGCAAAAACATTTAGTTTTTGCTGCCCTTCCCTATTTGAAAGCCGCTATTTGAAAGGCCGCTGCATTTTTTACACAAAAAAAACCTCTAAGCCTAAACTTAGAGGTTTTGAAGTGGTTTCGGGCGGACTCGAACCGCCGACACACGGATTTTCAGTCCGATGCTCTACCAGCTGAGCTACGAAACCAGCCGTTTGCTTTGTCAGCGACACAAATATAGGACATCTATAGGCAGAAAAACAAATTTTATCCGCAAAAAAATTAACCGCAAAATATAGTCTCCTGATTATGAGACAGAAAAATTTTATTTTTTACATAAAAAAGAAAAATAGCGCCATTTTTCCACCCCATTAAAGCAAAAGCCGAAGGCCAGGCAACAATGGGCTGAGCGCTGCGAAAGGGTGGCCGAAGGCCAGACCCAGTTTTTTGAGCGCAGCGAAAAAAACGCAGGGCCGAGCAGACCTGCGAGCCCTGAAGCCTTGGGTTGACCCACTTTTAAAAATAAGCTTAACTTAGCTCTAAATCAAGATTTATATGGACAGTACAAAGGTATCTTCATTTATGCTAAATAAGCAATCAGTGAGAGTATGTTATAGATTAGCAGAGAGTCTAAAAAATAATCCTAACCCACATTTAACAAATGTAGCAAAAACTGATGCAGACCGTAAGGCTTTCATGAGGTTGTTATCAAACAAAAATCTTACTGAGGAATACATTCAATTTGAGTTTATTGGCAAAAGTAGGGAGTCTATGAAGGTGGTTGAAGAAAAGCTTCTGGCCTTTCACGACACCTCTGAAGTTGTACTGAATAAGCAAAGAAATAGACTAACGGACAAAGAGGGTTTAGGCCCTGGAGGTCGGGAAACAAATTTGTCTGTATTTCTTCACATGGCTCTACTATATGGTCGAGAAAGCTTTCATTATCATGGCTTAGGAGGTGTTCAGCTTTATAATCGATATAAAAATAGAGTAACTTGTAAGGAGGCTGAAAATAGAAATACGGGTCATTTTAGAGGTGAAATTACGAGGTGGAAAATAAATGTAGAAGAGACAGAATCTGCGTTAAAAATAATTAACGACCTAATTGATATTTTACATGTTTGTGATCGAGAAGGAGATGTTTATCCTATGATGGAAAGTTTTTTCAGACAGCATATTAAGTTCTTGATTCGGTCTCGAACAGATAGACGAGCAACGATTTGGGAGGATGGCAAAAAGATTCCATTATGTGATGTCTTTGAACATTATCCAGCAGACTTTGAGACGACAGAAACGGTCAAGAGTAGCCGTAAAAAACTTAACGGGAAGAAGCTAGTTATTCGATCTAAAAAAGTGACTTTTGCCGTTCCCAAATCTTGTAAGTATGTTCTTGGCGAACCAAGGCCTAAACCAATGACAATCAATGTTATTGAGGTCTTTGAAAAGGGCAAAGGTTTTTCAAAATCTGCCGCTAGAAAAAGAAGCCGAACAAAAAAAGATCATGATGATGAAACCATCAGTTGGCGCTTACTCACAAATGAAGAAATCAACAGCGAAGAAGAGCTCTTAGAGCTTGTTCTTTGCTACCGCAAGAGGTGGTTAATTGAAACATACTTTAAATATTTAAAATCAGATGGCTTTGATATTGAAAACATATGTTTAAAAACAGGTAAAGCTATCCGCAAAATGATACTTATGGCAATCAGTGCATCTGACAAGGTCCTTAAGCTTAAAGAAGCTGGACTTAACCAAGATAATGAGACTCCAGCAACCTCTATTTTCACAGAAGATGAAGTAGAAGTCTTAGATCTTATATTTAAACAATATCTAAAAGGCGAAAGCCAAAGCCCTTCTTTGCGTAACCCATTTACCTCTAAATCAATAGCTTGGGCCTATTGGATCATAGCAAGGTTGGGCGGATTTAATGGCGCAGTGAAGAAAACTAGGCATGCCGTATCCGTCAAGAAAATAGGACTAGGGTTAGAGAGATTCATATTTATGTATGATGGATATCGATCCCTAAATTGACACCGCTATAAAAAGTGGGTCAACCCAAGCCCTGAAGCATAGCGACCCAAGGCCGTAGGCCGCAGGGACTGCCCCAAAAAATAAAAAAATTATTCCTCCCAACGATATACCCGTATTTCATTTTCGTAGGCCAAATATAAACGGTAGGCCTGATAACGCAAGGCTTTGAGGCCCTCTGTGGGAATGCCCGACTTTTTTAAATCAATTTTTCGCTGCTGAAAACTTTGAAGATGAATGCGCTGCCAATACTGCTGATGATCCAACCAAGATAAATAAGGGCCCGTGAGTTGGAGGCTGCGCGCATCGGGCAAAGGAATTTTGCGCAAAAAATTGCCGAATAAATCGAAGAGGTATAAAGCATTGCCCTCTTCCCAAAGTGCTAATTTATCTTGGCTCTCCCAAAGACGAGTAGGCAAAAAATCATCTCGCAAAATGGACCATAATTCGGCCGTTTCGATTAAAACTTGGCCATCGGGAGCCATCTTTTTGAGTTGGAAGTCAATGGCATCGAACAACCAAATTTTTTGGTCCGAACTGCCCGAAAGCGCATCCACCTGCAATAAATCCCAATCATTGAGATCTAAACTTTGCATTTGGCCCAATCTGCGGTCCAACAATAAAACTTCTTGAAAATCGGAAAAGAAAATGAGAGGCTGAAAGGGATTACTCACATCCAATTCCTGTATCGCCCCCTGATTGTTTTGGCTAAAACTGTATAACTTTTGGCCCTCGCCATCGTATTTGTCGATTTTTTTGCCGTCCGCCGATACTATATATAGTTGTTGCAGATGATCGAGGCGAATCAAACTACTTTTTTGCGGAATGCTCCAGAGTAATTCTTGGCCCTGAGCCCAAAAAGAGAGGAAAAAAAAGAAGAGCAGAAAAAAATGGCGCATAAAAAAGGATTAAGTCGGAAGCTCGGCCAAATTTTGTTCAGCTAAAATATCCAAGCCCTCCGGATGTTCAAAATAATGCAAACGCAACTTTCCATCTTCTAAACGAGCAAAAGTGGGCTGCGAAAACCAATCGCCCAAGTTAATATAACGGCGACCGCTTTCATCTAAGCGCAGGTCTTGTGCCAAATGTCGGTGACCAAACATAAAAAAATCAACTGTCGGGCAACGCTCTTTTTTTCGCTGGCAATATAAAATTAACCACTCTTTTTCGCTGCCTAAAAATTTTTGGGGACCATCTTGGGCGGCTCGACTAGAATGCGAAAAAAATTGCGCCAAAGCCGCTCCAACATCAGGATGCAACCAACGAAACAACCACTGGCAAAAAGAATTTCTAAAAATTTTCTTGATGAATTTATAGCCATGATCGCCTGGCCCCAAGCCATCGCCATGCCCAATCAAAAAGTTTTGGCCTTGCAAACAAACTTGAATCGGATCGCGATGAATTTTTGCGCCCAACTCTTTTTCAAAGTAATCAAACATCCAAACGTCATGATTACCCGTAAATAAATGTAAAACTACTCCCCGATCGGCCAATTGCGCCAATATTCCCAAACTTCTCAAAAAACCTTTGGGCACCACCGTTTTGTACTCAAACCAAAAGTCAAAAATATCGCCGACCAAATAAAGGGCTTCGGCCTCTTCGTCTGCTAAAATAGTTTGTAACCAACGAACAAATTGTCGTTCTCTTTTTGCAGAGTTGGCTACTCCTAAATGAATATCTGAAGCAAAATAAATACGAGCGGACATGATTTTTTATAGCTGTTTGCCGCAAGATACCAAAAAGCAGTGGCGACTTCGATATAGATTCCTTAAAATAAAGAATTGACCGCAGCCGTTAAAATTGAACTCATTTAGAAATAGTTTTCTTCTAAGAATAGAATAATAATCCCCCCTTTTGGTTAACTACCTGTCTTTTATAAAAAACATCCACTACAAGCAATCAATTTTAAGGACAAGAACAATTATTGTTCACTTAATTCCTTAACTCTCAACCCCTAACCTTATTAAGGAATTGCTAATTGTGACCGAAGAAAAAAAAATGCATCACATTTAAGGCTTTTCTTCCGTTTCTTTGCGAAACAAGCAAAAGTTAAGTTTTTGAGTTATCCCCCCACTATTTTGGCGCCTTTTTCGCACTAAAATAGTTTATACAGCAAAAAATACACTACCACTATGAATTTAAGCATGAAGCAGCCTTTTCTGCAGCTTGTTTACCTGGGCGCCATGATGAGTTTACTGTACATCAGTTATTTCCCCGGCGATTCTGCCTTTGCCCAAAAAATTGCCGCCGAAAGCCTAAGCATTATGTTTGGTCTTTTTTTAGTTGGCGGAATTTTTCTTTTTCTCAAGCGGCCCTACCTCATGTTGCAATCTTGGTTGGCTTGCATGAGTTTTTGTTATTTTCTAAAAGGCAGCAGCGATAGTTTTTATTATGCTTCTATGCAACAGCAACAGCCTGTTTTTCAGTTGCTTCAACTCGATCTTAAAAGCATTTCTTCTGAAGAAAATATATTGCTTTTAGAAAAGTTAAGCCAGTTAGAGGCCGATTTAATTTACCTGCAGGCTGATCAGAGCGCAGATGCTTGCTTGAGCGAAATTGAAAAAAAATATAGTCATAAATATGAGTTGGAGACTAAAAACTCTTGGGTTTACAGCCAACGCCCTTTAATTATAGACTCTAGCAACTGGACCTTTGCGCCCCTACTTATTGATACGCAAGCGCAAATTCGCTTGCTTTGTTTGCCTCAAAACAAACAAGAGCCGCTCAATTCAAAAAAATTACAACAACTGAGCAAACATTCTGCTTTTATTGGAGCCGCACCTCTTTTTGTTGTTAGTTGGAGCCAGGACCTCCCTTGGTCCGAAGAATTGCGCAATCTTCGCCAAAGTTTAGAACTAGAAGATAGCCAGCTCGATATTAACTGGCAAACGGAAGGGCAACATATTTTTCACTCCAAAGAATTGCGCTGTCTCGAACTAAACTCGCCCATTGAAGCCCGTTCTTTGTTTGGCCGCTACCAAATGCAAAAAACAACAGCCACTGCCGCTGCATCTTATCTATAATTTCTCCTTTTTTATAGGAGCCCGCAAAGCCAAGCTTTTTTAAGTTTGGCTTTTTTTATTTTATTTTTTTGGGGCGTTACTCCTTTCAGTCGTCGAACTGCGGACTAAAGTCCTTGTTGTCAGGGCTCGCAGGTCTGCTCGGCCCTGCGCAAAAAAACAAGTTTTTTGCTTGGTCTGCGGCTGCGCCGCCCCCTTTCGCATCGCTAGGCCGCAAAAGGCCCTTTCAATTAGCGGCTTTCAATTAGCAGCTAGGGTAAAAAGAGAGTTATTTTTGGACTTGTTTTTTATTTATGGAAGATTAAGCTCTGGGGTAAAATCTTTCCCTTTCAATTAGCGGCTTTCAATTAGCAAGCGGTAGAAAAATCAGAAAGATTTTTCTACCGCTTTTTTTCTTTGGTCCAAAAAAATGGAGGAAATTTTTTGTTTGAAAAAAACTGGCCTTAATTTACCCAATAAGGCAAAACAGCTCGAAAAGGCTGGCCAGCGCAAAATCCTTCTATTTCGATCAAGAACAATCCTTTTTGCTCATTATTATAGTAGCTAATTTCTGCTTCTCCTTTTTCATCGCTGCTTAATGCAGCTTGCCAGAAAAGAGTGGGACTTAAATTCCCTCTCGGAATAAGAAGGCCTTCATTTTTACGCTTTTCCTGATGATAGGCCGCATAATCGGCCACAAAAAATTGGCGGCTACTATCCAAATCAACAAAACTTTCTGAGTTGTAAAAAATCACCAGTTTGTTTTTCTGTTGTTTTTTCCCCTGCCTAATATTTTGGTCCATTTTGAACAAGGGCTGCTTCTCCAGCTTTTTTTCCCTGATTACCGAAATCCCTTCTACATACACATCCCTTGAGCGAGAACGATCTGCCGAAGAAACCAAAGAAAAGTAAGCCTCCGCTAGGCCTTTATTTTCTAACAAGGCCCGAAAACTAAGTCGACTCCCTAAATTTTGAAAATCGAGGGGCAAACTATCCTGCTCAAAATAAAAAGGCAGCACTACACTATCTCTTTCTAAAGGATATTCTGAAGCAATACGCAAATCTTCCTCTCTCAAGGCTATATCATGGGGCAAAAAATCTTTTTGATAAACTTCTCCAGCCAAAATGCTAGTTAAGCAATAGGAATACAATACATTGCCCGTTTCTGGATAATAAGTATGAATGTAGTAGTCTCCCTCTTTTAGTCCTAACAAAAGCAACTCCCCATCGGCATTGGTCAAAAAAGTATCTATTAGTTCGGTATTCTGGCGAACAATTAGGGCGACTCCTGGCAGAGGCAAAAAATCATTCCCCAAACAGCGAAGGTATAATCCGACATCATCCCCAGATAAACTATCTTTTAGGGCTTGTTTTTTTTGGGCCAAGGCCAAACTATCTATCCATTTTTCGCTGCGAAAAACAACCTCTTGTTTCTGCTCTGGCCTACTGGGTCGTAGATCAATTATTCTTTGTTCTTTAAATCCATGATAGCGCCCGACTAAGCGAATTTTTCTAGCTTTTTTGAGTGGAAAAGAAAAATTTCCCTCTTCATCTGTTTGAATTTTATCCAATAGCTCATCGGTTTCCGCATCAAAAACACTCAATTTTCTTTTGGCCAAAGGCAGATTGGGCCAGGCCCAATAAAAACTGCCATTTAAGACGGTCCAAGCGCCTTTCTCTATTTTTTCTGTTTGATTTTCGCCTAAAAAATATTGAATGATATTGGGGTTATTCCAATCCTTTAGGCTGGCCAAATGCACAGCAACCGAAAAATCGGCAGATAGGGGTTTTCCCTTTGCATCTTTAAATTGAATGCCCAAAACCTCTTTTTGTCGAGTTTTATGTTTTTTTGCGGCCAAATTCAAGTCTACATTTATGGCTAAGGGCATTTTGCTCGATTCTATTTTTTTGGCCTCCATTTTAGCCTCTTGCTGCAAATTTTCTAATGTAGTTTTTGCTTTTTTTTCTGTCCCTAACTTTTGTACTAGGGCTGGATCATAAAGCCAAATTGTTTTCTCAAAAAGGGCAGCGCTGTCTACATCCATAAAAATTCTCAAGCGATATGCGCCAGCTGTCGCAAATAATGGCCAACTAAAATCGCCTTCGCCTCTTCCTGCTTGCAAAAGGAAGCGCTTTTTTTTCAACAGCTTTTCATTGGGGGTATAAATTTCTGCATAAAAAACACTGCTGTCGGCCAAAGCTTCCCCATCGGCTTGGGCATAAACAGAAAACCAAAGAATATCCCCTGCCCGATAAATACTTCGGTCTGTTTGCGCATAGATTCTAGCGACTTGTCCTTTCAGAAAGGGCGTAAAAAACAGAGAGATCAATAAACTAAGATAAAATTGCTTCATTTTTTTCTTTTCTATCTAGATGCAGCTTTTTGTTTTTTGGGGGCGTTACTCCTTTCAGTCGTCGAACTGCGGACTAAAGTCCTTGTTGTCAGGGCTCGCAGGTCTGCTCGGCCCTGCGCAAAAAAACAAGTTTTTTGCTCGGTCTGCGGCTGCGCCGCACTGCTGCACATCGCTAGGCCAACAAAACCCATTATTTTTTCGAATTGGGCATAGAAAATCATTATTCACACAAGCAAACACCTAAAAATCAAATAGTTAATATTATTCCAGCATCTGAAAACGCAACAACGTTGCAACAATTTGCCGTATTTTGTATTATTACAATGATTTCTTTTGAACTTCTCAAAAAAATATGATGGATAAAAATTTTGAAGTAATTATCATTGGTGGTAGCTATGCTGGACTTTCTGCGGCATTAAGCTTAGGTCGTTCTCTTCGGAAAACATTAGTTATTGACGCAGGGCAAGCTTGCAATCGTCAAACCCCTTCTTCTCATAACTTTTTAACTCAAGATGGAAGTCCCCCTGCGGAAATTGCAGCAATAGCTAAGAATCAATTAACTAAATATGACTCTCTTCATTTTTACAACGGTTTAGCGTTAAGTGCTCAAAAAAATAAAAGTGGATTTGATGTCAAAACAGAAAATGGCGAATTTTTTACAGCAAAGAAGTTAGTTCTTGCACATGGCTTAAAAGATATAATGCCTAAAATTGATGGCTTTGCAGCAACTTGGGGCATTTCTCTAATTCACTGTCCATACTGCCACGGTTATGAAGTTAGAAATAAAAAAACGGCTATTATTGCAAATGGACAAAGGGCCTTTCATCTAGCAGCACTTGTTAATAATTTAAGCGCTGACATAAAAGTATTAACCAATGGGCCCAGAAATTTAAATGAGCAACAAGTAATACAGCTTAGTAAGCAAAATATTCCGATTGTAGAGAAGGAAATTGTTGCAGTTGAGCAACAAAACGGACAAATTCAGTCCATTTTATTTGCTGACGGTAGCTCGGAAAAATTTGACTGTGCCTATACTTCAATTCCTGTGCAACAATCATCCACAATTGCCTCTGATTTAGGTTGTGTATTAACAGATGATGGGTTAATTGAAGTAGATCAAATGCAAAAAACCACAATAAAAGGTGTTTTTGCCTGTGGAGACAATAGTTCGAGAATGCGTTCTGTTGCTACAGCTGTCTATACGGGCTCTATCTGTGGTGCAATGATTAACAATGAACTAACACTAGAAAATTTTTAGCCTCCTTTCTAAGCAGCTTTAAATTATCGCGTAGCCAAAATTTTAGCTCAAAAGACTGGATCTGGCCTGCGGCCACGGCTTCGCAGGGCTAAACCGAGCACATCTTTTGTTTTTTTCTTTGGCCCAAAATGCCCTTTCAATTAGCGGCTTTCAATTAAGCAGAGAAATAAAAAAAGAGTTGTTTATTTTGTTTTTTTGGGGCCTCCGCTGCGGCTCCGCCTTGCGGCGCTACGCTTCAGGGCTCGCAGGTCTGCTCGGCCCTTCGCAAAAAAACAAGTTTTTTGCTCGGTCTGCGGCTGCGCCGCCCCCTTTCGCATCGCTAGGCCGCACAACTTTTGTTTTTTCTCTCTGTTTTTTTCTTCGGCCGCAAAAGGCCCTTTCAATTAGCGGCTTTCAATTAGCAAGCGGTAGAAAAATCAGAAAGATTTTTCTACCGCTTTTTTTCTTTGGTCCAAAAAAATGGAGGAAATTTTTCTGGGGCAGAAAAAAAGGAGAAAATTATAGTCGAACAGAAAAATGGCCTCAAAAAAATGGTTAAATTGAAATGCGGGACCAATTTGCTAAAAAAATTGGCCAGGCGGTTTTTGGCCCAGCGCTGCGCAGCGGTGGCCGAAGGCCAGACCGAGTTTTTGAGCGCAGCGAAAAAACGAAGGGCCGAGCGAATAGCGAGCTGCGGAGCCTTGGGTTGACCCACTTTTTATAGCGGTGTCAATTTAGGGATCGATATCCATCATACATAAATATGAATCTCTCTAACCCTAGTCCTATTTTCTTGACGGATACGGCATGCCTAGTTTTCTTCACTGCGCCATTAAATCCGCCCAACCTTGCTATAATCCAATAGGCCCAAGCCATTGATTTAGAGGTAAATGGGTTGCGCAAAGAAGGGCTTTGGCTTTCGCCTTTTAGATATTGTTTAAATATAAGATCTAAGACTTCTACTTCATCTTCTGTGAAAATAGAGGTTGCTGGAGTCTCATTATCTTGGTTAAGTCCAGCTTCTTTAAGCTTAAGGACCTTGTCAGATGCACTGATTGCCATAAGTATCATTTTGCGGATAGCTTTACCTGTTTTTAAACATATGTTTTCAATGTCAAAGCCATCTGATTTTAAATATTTAAAGTATGTTTCAATTAACCACCTCTTGCGGTAGCAAAGAACAAGCTCTAAGAGCTCTTCTTCGCTGTTGATTTCTTCATTTGTGAGTAAGCGCCAACTGATGGTTTTATCATCATGATCTTTTTTTGTTCGGCTTCTTTTTCTAGCGGCAGGTTTTGAAAAACCTTTGCCCTTTTCAAAGACCTCAATAACATTGATTATCATTGGTTTAGGCCTTGGTTCGCCAAGGACGTACTTACAAGATTTTGGAACGGCAAAAGTCACTTTTTTAGATCGAACAACTAGCTTCTTCCCGTTAAGTTTTTTACGGCTACTCTTGACCGTTTCTGTCGTCTCAAAGTCTGCTGGATAATGTTCAAAGACATCACATAATGGAATCTTTTTGCCATCCTCCCAAATCGTTGCTCGTCTATCTGTTCGAGACCGAATCAAGAACTTAATATGCTGTCTGAAAAAACTTTCCATCATGGGATAAACATCTCCTTCTCGATCACAAACATGTAAAATATCAATTAGGTCGTTAATTATTTTTAACGCAGATTCTGTCTCTTCTACATTTATTTTCCACCTCGTAATTTCACCTCTAAAATGACCCGTATTTCTATTTTCAGCCTCCTTACAAGTTACTCTATTTTTATATCGATTATAAAGCTGAATACCTCCTAAGCCATGATAATGAAAGCTTTCTCGACCATATAGTAGAGCCATGTGAAGAAATACAGACAAATTTGTTTCCCGACCTCCAGGGCCTAAACCCTCTTTGTCGGTTAGTCTATTTCTTTGCTTGTTCAGTACAACTTCAGAGGTGTCGTGAAAGGCCAGAAGCTTTTCTTCAACCACCTTCATAGACTCCCTACTTTTGCCAATAAACTCAAATTGAATGTATTCCTCAGTAAGATTTTTGTTTGATAACAACCTCATGAAAGCCTTACGGTCTGCATCAGTTTTTGCTACATTTGTTAAATGTGGGTTAGGATTATTTTTTAGACTCTCTACTAATCTATAACATACTCTTACTGATTGCTTATTTAGCATAAATGAAGACACCTTTGTACTGTCCATATAAATCTTGATTTAGAGCTAATTTAAGCTTATTTTTAAAAGTGGGTCAACCCAAGCTGCGGAGCATAGCGGCGGCCAGCAAAGCTGGCCGCGGACCCCAAAAAATTCCCATCACAAAAAATCCCCTAGCAGGAGGGGATCATATTTTTTTAGTGAGCCTTGGGGGCTTATGTTTTTTTATCTAGAAAATAAAATACTTCACGGTCTAAATAATTGACTAAGGGGCTATCATTCAAACCATCTAAGTCCCAAATATCATCACTTATATATTTTCTGTTGGGTGATGCACTTTTCTTACCGCCCTCTCTATGCCCCAGCATCATATAAACATACCACTCGTACTTTTTTTTATCTAGATCTTGCCCCTCCACCTCTTTAGGAAAATTTTCTTTCTCAAGATTTTTAATACAATCCGTATAGCTACTAAGACAGCTAAAAAAAGGTTTTCCTCTTTCGGCAATACAATGCTGCATAACATCTTCTAAATTACCATCCTTTTCGTTGTCTGGAACGATAAAAAAACCTGTATTCTTTAGCTCATACTTTTCTAGTAGTCCTTTCATGTACTCTTTTCTTGCTGCAGCACCTCCTGCTGGTCTATGTTGAGGAGTATCTGCATCAATAAAAACAAAACAGTTGTATCCAATTTTTTCTAGATTTTTAATGTGTTTCATCAATGATTCTATTTTAGTAGAATCAATACCACCTGATTTTAATTCTTTATTGTAGACAGCTAACTCTATAGAATAGTCCTCTGTATTTATTTCTGCCGAAAAATGCTGCTTATTTTCGGTCTCTTCAGCTTCCAATACAACCTTATAGCGTTGTTCTAATATTTGTGTAAATAATGCAAGTTCTCCTTGGCCCTCAACAAAAATTTTTACGTTTTTTTTACTCATGCTTCCGTCCTCTTAAGTCAATTTCAAAATCTTCAGCATATTCCATACTTTCAAAATCTTGTATCAGTGGAACAACTTCATGGCTATCTAAATGCCGCTCTAAAGTAATCACCCTTGCTTCTGCAGTAAATGAAGAAGTGGCATCTTCTTTTTCAGCTTCTAGTTCCCTTAGCGCTTGTATAAAATACTGAATACATTCATCATTATGTGTGCTTACAAATAATTGTACTTTTTTAAGAGCAGCAGCTTTCAAAATTATTTTCCAAAACGTCTTGAATTTACTGTAGTGAATTCCAGCATCGATTTCGTCAATCATTAACCTTTTTCCAGAGCAAGCGTAGAGCTGCACCATAATTCGGAACAATTTATTAGCCCCCTCTCCATAATCATAAAGCGGTAATCTTTGGCCATTCTCTTCTTCTATAATAATCTCATCTCGTTTAGGGTCATGATCTATATCATAGATATTAGGAATAAAAAGCTTCATCACCTCATCTCTAAATTGATCTTTTACTTTTCGCCCTGCACTACCTACTGCTTCATAATAACTTTCAACAAGTTCTTTGGTATACCCTTTTGCAAATGGAATAAAGTACATTGGAGGACCTAAAATTGTATCTAATTCTTCCCTTAGCTGTGCTAGCTTGTAGCTTTTTTTGGTTTTTTCTTGTCCATTCACATGAAGTAGCAGTCGCTCTTCTATCGAAGCACTTTGATCACTAAATTCTTCTTTATTTTTTAATTCATAATTCCATGATCGGCGGTCAGAAGTAATTTTATACTTTATGCTGTCTACCGCTGCACTTTTTGTTCGAAAATGAGGAAAGTATATTTCCTCTGCAGTGAGTTGTTTTCTTTGTCCCAATAAATATACAAAACTCCGCCCCAGTTCATTTACATCATCAGATAAGGTAAAGGCCTCCAGCAGGGATGTTTTTCCAACATTATTATTTCCTAAAATAAGGTTGTACTGCCCCAAATCATGTAGCTCTAAATTTTTAAACCCTTTAAAGTTTTGGAGCTGAAATGATCTATAGAAAGCAGGTGGGTGAACAGGTACTCCTTGAGGAGTTAAAGAAATTTCTTCTAGCTGCTTCTTTGTCCAGCTAAAGTCTTCTTTCTCAAAGGCAAAATTTTGAGCTTGGTACTTTTTATTTAGTTGTTCTAAATTTCTGTCGGCTACTTTTTCAAAATAAATTTTAGCCCATCGCTCCCTGATATATAAGTTTATGCTTTCATTTTCTACTAGCGCACTAAGCCACTTATAAAAAGCTAGTTTTTCTTTGGGAAGAAGTTTACTGTTACTTTCAAAAATGAGCCCCTCTTTTTGGATTCCTTCTAAATCATCCTTCAAAAGACAAGCCGCATAACAATAAGGTTGCTTTTCATCTGTTTCAGCCAGATTTTGCAACCAAGAGGGCTTTTCTTGATAGTAATGATGATATAGTTTATGAACTGCATCCTTAAGATCACTCTTATCAAGAAAAGGATAAAACAACAAACGTCCAGCCCAAAGAAAAATAGCTTGATCATCGCTGTTTTGACTCGCTAATTGTATTTGTGCCTTAGTATATTTACCATAGAAAGTTGTTTTTTCTATAGGGGTTTCAAATTCATTTTCTACATAAGACACTTTATCCCAGAAAGTAATAGCCAGCCCATGCAAATCAGCCTCATAGTAAATATCAGCTATTTTTTCATAGATTTTATTTTCTCCTTCAAGCACAATATGCTCTAGAATACTTGCTACAAGTCTTTTATTTTCTGATGTTTTAGCTTGACTAAATGCCAATATTTTATCAATAAAATCTAAACGCCAAGTTTGCTGTCTGGTCAATCCGTATAAAGTATTCTGGGAAGAAGCAACACTTGAAAGTTCATCTATGCTCCAGTTCCCTGTATACATTAAGCGAGCAATTTTTTCTTCTAAAAGACTTTGCTCATCATTAGCTCCTAATTTTAAGAGTGCGGACCAAAAGGCATTGCTAAAATAGATGTCTCTTGCTTTTCTTTTTTCTCCTGCCTTAGCAAAATATTCTCCTGCTTGCAAAGGGCGACCTACTAATGCTTCTTTTTCAGCAAGTGCCTCATAAGCTAATTTATTTTCACCTAATTGGAAAAATATATTAGCTGCAACAGTTAAGCGGGCAACATTAGCATTCTTTTTCCCTAAAGTTAAATCTGTATTTGCATTTTCAAAAGCATCTTCCTTAGAAGACATACTGATTTCATTCAGTGTCTTGGGTTCAATAAGTGCAATATCATCAATGCTCAAATCGACCCAGGGGTCCTTAATCTCTTTTTGTTCAAGCAGCGTTTTCCAAAACTTTTCTATTGCTTCTTCGCTATCAACAATAACCAATTCTCGCTGTGCTCGAGTTAGGGCCACATAAAGCTTATTAAAAAAGAAACGGAGCTTAAAATCATTTTGACTCCCCTTATTCCTCTCTAATGGTCCATATTCTTGGATAAAATAAGTACCAAAGCCATATACTACTACCTGCCCATATTCAGCTCCTTTTGCTGCAATGCTACTCTTAATGTCTTTAAACTGTCCTTCCACTAACAAAGGTTGTGTTTGAACATAGGCTTCCTCTTCATTTAAATCTATAGGGACAATAAATGATTTATAGGTAAATTTTTGAAAGAAGATCTCTTTTTGAGGTCGATCAGATAACCACTCTATAGAGTATAGAGCAGGAAGCTTTTCATTTTTTTTATTGCTTTTTATCTTGGCTTCCTGTTTTCGACCTGCTTCTTTAAAAATTTCTGCCCGATAGTTCTGAATAATATTGGCTAGTCGAACAACTGTATCTATTGAACGATAATTATACTTAGGATCATAGTTAGATGCCTTCTTTTGATATTTAAATTTATTTTCTATTAAAATATCATAAATCATTTGATGTAGACGGTTTACCGAAAAGCCCAAAGGATTTACTGTTTGCAAGGCATCTCCAGCAAATACTAGTGGCACCTGCTGATGTGACTGCGATAAGTCATAGTTTATATAAATAGAAGACTCTATAATTAGCCTCAACTCAATTCTTGAAAAATCCTGTGCCTCATCACAAAAAATAGCACTATACTGCTTGGGCAACTGTTTCGGAAAAACTTCACGGATTTTTCGAACCAACTGATTTTTATCCCAGTAATTTTCTTTCTGTAAGTTTTTATAAAAACGTATAGCCTCCTCAAATAATCTTTCTAAATATTTTCGGTCTTCTAACAAGCGAAATTCTTTAGGCACTTTTTCAAAATAGGCAGAAACAGTATCAATAACCTCCTCTTCAAAATACCCATATATATATGTACTCAAAACAAACCAAAGTTCTTCGGCAGAAAACTGTCTTCTGCTAAAGTCTTTGTTATACCTACTTTTAAATTCTCCAAAATCTAAGTAAGGACGATTATCATACTCTTTCCGCTCCTTTTCTGGCAATAGATCTAATAAAAAGCCTTTAAAACTTTGTAGCTGTTTGCCTACCTTCCCTTTTGTACGATCTTCAGCTGGAATTCCACTAAATTCAGGATTTAATTGCAAAAGACTCATAATAGCCTTATTCGTATCCGCAATTAAATTTTCATTCTCTGTCAGAAAAATAATGTCCCCTTCAAACTCCTCTGCTACCTTATAATAGTAGACATTGGCAAATACATAACAAAGCATGGTAGATTTACCACTTCCTGCTTGGCCATTGATATAATGAGGAAATCTTAAGCCCTCTAAAAAATTAACTTGCTCAGGTAACAATGATAAATTGTTAATCCCTTTTGATCGTTGAATGATACACCAGTAATCCTCATTATCAAGAACCCAACTAGGGTAAGCTCTAAACGCCAATTCTCCAATAGCTTGTTTTGTAGGCTCTTCATAAACAGTATAGTTTTTAGCCTCCTCTAAGCGTTTTTCCCACTCCTCTTTTTGCTGAAGAAGATGGGCGCCAGCATATATTAAAATTCTTTTCCTCCCCTCTATCTCCAACTCACTATATAGTAAACCCAATTGTTCTCTAGCGTCTACAGCTTGTTTTAACTTTCCAGCTGTTTCAGGAAGAACTTTAATATCCAAAAGATGTGGTTCTTCTATTAGCTTTTTATACATCCGAAGAAAAAATATGATATACTTTTCTGCCAGACCATTTACCCCTAAATCAGTTGCATAATTAACCCAATTCTCCGTTTCATATACATCAAAAGAAATTTTTAGCTGATAATTATTCAACCAATTATTTAATGTATGAGGCGGATAACTAAGCTTTTTGCTTGAGGCCACTAGCTCTTCTTCCAATGAAGACCTAAAATTCTCTTCTTCTAAAGTATCTAAAGGATTTTCTTTTAACCAGCTCCCATCCTTTAGCTGAATAAATGCCTTTTTACTCCAATGAAAATCTAAATCTTGCCCATGGATAAGATCTCTAAAAAAAAGAACTACATAATTTTCCCCATTTACTTCAACTACTTTTTTTTGTATGATCAACCTAAACTCATACTGCTTCCGATAGACATACATATCCTTAGGAAAGCTACTAATGCTTCCGATATATTTTAAGTCAGATACTTTACGAACAAAATGCGCCAACTTTTGGACAACATCATTCACTCGTTCTAACCCTTTCACCTTTTTTTTAAAGGACTCCGTCTGTTGTATGTAGTACATATATTTATCTCTCTTGATTTTAGCTCTGCGTTCAAGTCTATTACTCTAATATCATAATACTAAACTGTATCACAGCTATCTATTGTCATCAATAATATTGTTTTTTTCTCCCCTGACAAAATTAGTCCTCCGTTTTTTAGCAGGCAAAATGCCTCCCTTTCTATTGGCCACTTTTAATTAAGCAGAGAAATAAAAAAAGAGTTGTTTATTTTGTTTTTTTGGGGCCTCCGCTGCGGCTCCGCCTTGCGGCGCTACGCTTCAGGGCTCGCAGGTCTGCTCGGCCCTTCGCAAAAAAACAAGTTTTTTGCTCGGTCTGCGGCTGCGCCGCCCCCTTTCGCATCGCTAGGCCGAATAAACGTCCTGCGCTTCGGCCGCAAAAGGCCCTTTCAATTAGCGGCTTTCAATTAGCAAGCGGTAGAAAAATCTTTCTGATTTTTCTACCGCTTTTTTCTTTGGTCCAAAAAAATGGAGGAAATTTTTCTGGGGCAGAAAAAAAGGAGAAAATTATAGTCGAACAGAAAAATGGCCTCAAAAAAATGGTTAAATTGAAATGCGGGACCGATTTGCTAAAAAAATTGGCCAGACGGTTTTTGGCCCAGCGCTGCGCAGCGGTGGCCGAAGGCCAGACCGAGTTTTTGAGCGCAGCGAAAAAACGAAGGGCCGAGCGAATAGCGAGCCGCGGAGCATAGCGGCGGCCGACCGAGGCGAAGCCGAGCCGGCCGCGGGCCCCAAAAAATTCCCATCACAAAAAAAATCCTCATGAAAAAAAGTAGTTTATTTTTACTCTCCCTCTGTTTTGCTAGCTTTTTGGGCGGCTGCCAAGAAAAAAAGCCTGCCAAAGCAACTCCCGTGAAAGAAGAAAGTGCCGACAGTAGCCAGCAAGAGCAGCCAAAAAAACAAAAAGGCATAGACGAAAAGTATCGAAAATGGATGGAAGCGCAATTTGCAGCCGGAAAAGCTTGTCCAGAAGCCGATTGTAATCCAGAAAGTTGGATGAAAAAAATTGAGGCGGGCGAAGAAGCCTGCAATACGGGCCTACCCGATGAAATTCAGAACTGGATGCAAGCCGATATCAATGGAGATGGAATTATGGATGCAGTGGCCAATGTGCCGCTTTTGCAGTGCGATGGCGGAAAAAGCCAAGCAACCGCCGTACATCTTTTAGTCTTTTTATCTGATGGCCAAGGAGATTTTGCCGTTTTAGACGACCCTAGCATTTTGCGCAAAGGAGCCTCGGTAGAGCGTATAGATAGTTTATTTGCGGATGGTCGTTTACAAATGTATTATGGAGATTTTGCGCAAGAAGATCCACTTTGCTGCCCTTCTTTGGAAGAGCGAAAGCAATTTAAATATGAAGCCGGATTATTTAAATTATTAAAATAAAACCCTTATGCTAAACCCTAAAGTTTTGGCCATGGGTCTTTTGGCCCTAAGTCTTGGCGCTTGTAGCCCCGAAAAGCAAGCAGAAAAAAGCAGTAAAAAACAAGAAGTGCAACAAAAAGAAACGCCCAAAAAACAAGCAGAAAAAATTCCGTTTAAGGAATTATATGCGGGTTGGCGCTCGCTTCAAATTTCTGCTAAAAAATATGAGTCAGAAAAAAACTGTACGCCAGAAATCACCTTAGCCGATGATTATAAAGGGCCAGGAATTGGTTTGCCGCTGGCGGCAGAATTGGAGGCCAAATTTATAAAAGGCGATATGAATGCCGATGGGCAAGAAGATGCCGCCTTAAATGTGCCTTATTTGCAATGCGATGGTGGAAATGCCCTGCGTTATGCGAGCATCTCGCTTTTTTTTGTTTCTCAGCCCGATGGTAGCTACCAGATTGTAGAAGATCCTAAGGCTTTAGAAAAGCTGGCAGATATTCTAAAAATCAAAGCCCTTCGATCGGGAGAAGTAGATATAGAATGCTTTTATCATCGGGATGAGGCCAGTATGGGCTATGCGCCAGACAGCAGTTTGGTCAAAACCCTTTCTTTTCAGGATTTAATTTAAAAAACAACTATGCAGCCCTCTAAAAAATTGAGTATACATAAAATTTGCAACTACTTTACGGGCTATGAGCTCATCAACTACATTTATTGGCAGGAGCAGGCCGTAGGTAAGAACAAAAGCATCTTGTCTAAAAAAGCGGCAGTTTCGGAAAGTTTGCCTCAGCTTTGGATACATAATAAAGAGAAGGGGCAACAATATGATCTTTTGGGCCAATTGGATTTGGTTGAGGGAGAATATGCCGAAGGCTTTTTGATTCAGCATTTAGATTTTTCTGATGAGCGTTCTTGGCGATTTAATGGCTACGCTTATCAGCAGCACATCTTAAATGACTACAATTTTATGCACAAAGATTTTTTGGAGGGCCAAATTTTGGTTTGGAGTCGAGCGGAAGAGCAAAGACGCTTTTGGTTGCTGGATAGTTTGGGCCAAAAGCATCAGTTCTTGCTCAGTACTGCGGCAAAAGTAGATTGGCGAATTGATGTGCGCAGCCGAGAGCTACAGGTCTATCAGCTGGATGCAGAAAAAGGATTAGTCATAAAAACGGTCAAATTATAATATGCGAGATTGGGTAGCCGAATTTTATAAAAAGCAGAATGATTGGCTGGGCGTTTATTTGGGTCCGGTTACAGAAGAAGATCATCGAAGAGCCCAACGTTTGCAAGACTTGGCAGAACTTAATGGTAAAAAAAAGGTCCTTGAACTAGGTGGTGGTGGTGGACAAACCGCTTTGGCCATTGCCCAATTGGGTCATGAGGTAGATATGGTAGAACTTTTGGAAAGCTCTGCCAATTGGGCCAAAAAATTGGCAGAACAACATGCTCCTCAACGCCTAAATATCATTCAGGCCGATTTTTATGATTGGGAGGGGCCAGAAAAACAATACGACCTCATTTGTTATTTTGATAGCTTTGGCATTGGCAGCGATTTGGAGCAAAAAGAGTTGCTCCAAAAAATGCATCATTGGCTGGCGCCCGATGGTTTAATTGTAATAGAAGTTGGGGCGAGTTGGTATTGGTCGGGCCAAGCCTGGGGGCAAGAATATGATTTTGAGTTGGGCATCCGCCGGCATGAATTTGACCCCATCAATTGTCGTTTGCTTGATAAATGGTGGCTAAAAAATAGTCCGAAAGAAGTTTATCAACAATCTTTGCGTTGTTATACCCCTGCGGATTTTGAGCTACTACTAGAAAATATTCCTTTAAAAATCAGCAAATTACAAACTGGGCCCGCATTTGACGAAGCGCAAAACATAGTACAAGAGCAGGCCGATTGGGCAGATTGTATGACTTACTTTGTTTGTTTACAAAAAGAAAGCGAAAAAAGTTGGACAGACCAAAAATAAAAGCCTATCTTGTGCATACGCTTTTGCTTTGACCGGCAAACTGGTAAGCTACGATAAGGTAAAAATTAGGTTGTAATAAGTGTAGTATTAGCTTTTGTGTGTGCCTTTTTTCTTTTGTTGTTATCTCCCCTGTTTTGGTCTTGGGCCCTAGGCCGCAAAGCTTTTATATTACATTTTATTCATTCTATTTAATATTTTTTCTATGAACATTTTCGTAGCGAAGTTGAACTTCAGAACTACTTCTGAAGAGCTAGAAGAGCTGTTCGCTCAGTTTGGTACTGTGGACTCTGCTAAAATCATTATGGACCGTGAAACGGACCGCTCAAAAGGGTTTGGCTTTGTTGAAATGCCTGACGAAGAGGATGGCCAAGCAGCTATCGACGCTTTGAACGAAACCGAATTCCATGAGCGCACTATCGTTGTTAAGAAAGCTCGTCCCCGTGAGGAGCGTCCTCGTAACAACAACCGCGGTGGCGGACGTGGCGGTTACGACCGTGGCGGACGTGGTGGTTACGACCGTGGTGGTCGTGGCGGTTACGATCGTGGTGGCCGTGGTGGTTATGACTACTAGACGACAACACCTTCTAATATAGTTGGCTAGTCCAACTGATAGAAACAACTAGGCAACTCCTTTTTTAGGAGTTGCTTTTTTTTGTCTTGGCTTAGGCAAATTACCTACAAATAAGAAATGGGGAAAATGCAATTTGTCCGCAAAAAGTTTATTTTGTAAATTTACCATCTTGAAGTCGCCAAGCAGATTTGTTTTTACCTACTATTTACTTCCCAAAACAGAAAAACATGACTGCCGAACAACTCCAACAACTGATAGAAGAGCCCGAGGCCCTAAGAAGTTGTAGCTATGAACAACTGGAGCAACTCTTGCTTCACTACCCTAGTTGCAGCCTCATTCGTGCCCTGCTCCTTATTAAGTTGGGCCAAAACCAAGGCCGAAATTATTACAGACAACAGCAAATTTTTGCCTTTTATGATCCAAAAGTTAAAGGATTGCGCAGCAAACTTTTAACAAAAGGCCTAAAATTGCAGAGCAAGCACAGCCTATGAGAGAGTATGTAGAAGGCCCCTCCCAAAAGGAGCCCCAAAACAATATCCATCCAAGGCAAGGGCAATCCCTGCTAGAGCGGTTTTTGCAAGAAAATGCAGCCGCCCAAGGCGAGCCCCTGCCCCAAGATGAACCCATAGGCGAAATTCCAATTCCAGACCGCAAAAAACGTTTTAAGTTCTTGAGATTTCCAAAATTAAAAGCCCTGCTCGATCAACTCCAAGAGGAGGACCAACAACCCGCAGATGGCTATATCATTACTGGCGAGGAGCAAAGCAGCCCGCCCAAAGGCCTAGAACAAGCCGCCCAAGAGCAAGACGATACCCAAGAGTTTTTGGATAAAATTGACCAAAAGCTGATCGACCTTAGAGCCAACCGCAAACAGAAAAAAAAGAACGCTTCTGAGCAACTCGAAGAAGATATACAGCAAAGTATCTTAGCCGATAATCAGTTGGCCTCTGAACGCTTAGCCGAAATTTTGGCCCAGCAAGGAAAAAAAGCGGAGGCAATTGCAATGTACCAGCGCCTAAGTTTGAAATTTCCTAAAAAAAGTCTTTTCTTTGCCGAGAAGATTAAAGAACTCTCTATCTAAATCTAGCGAGTCTCTCCATTAGAAGCCTACTAATAGTAAGATATAAATTATGACACTGCTCACTATCCTCATCGCCCTGATCGCCCTACTACTCATTCTCGTTGTTATGGTCCAAAACCCCAAAGGAGGAGGACTTAACTCGGCATTTGGTGGTACTCAAGAAGCCCAAAAAATTATGGGCGCCTCTAGATCAGGAGACATCCTAGTAAAGGTAACTTGGACGCTAGGCGGCCTGCTCATGCTGCTTACCCTTCTTGCTGGCCTCATTGTCTAGGTTTTAAGATTGATTGTATTCATAATAAGCGCTAAGCCCCGTTCTCGGGGCTTTTTTTGTCCCTAAACCCGAATTTTGCCCCAACACCCCCAAACAAGAGCCCCCCTTTTTTTGTCTAGCTGATGTATCGCCCATTCCCCATCAAAACGTTTTTAGCATGCGCAACTTTCTCAAAATACTGCTTCGCATACTTCCTATTTTGGCCCTGCTAGGCCTCGGATTTTGGATTTTTTTGCAGTTCTATGGCTCTAGAGAACAAGAAAGCTGGTTCTCTTCTCAGTATTGGGGACAAGAAAATAAGGCCCAAAGAGCCGCTGCCCAAACTTTTATGCAACACTATAAAGATAGTCTGCAAAACAATAGACTCAGCCCCCAATTCCTCCGCTGGGCCGCCAATTATAGCCAAGATAGCCTGCAAATCTCGGCCCTAGAAGCCGAAGAAAAACTGAGCATCCAACTGCTCCAACGACATATTCAAAACCAAAGGAGCCAACGCCCCACACTCATCCAGTTTTTGCAAAATCCCCAATACTGCCCCCCAGATTCTATCGCCCTTTTGACCCTAGAAAAAAAATGGCTGCGCCAAACTGCCCCCGATAGCCTGCAAGCTTGCCTCAAAAAACTCCCCAACTGCCAACAAGCTAGCCCATCAGAAAAACAATACTTCAATAACCGCCTCCAACTGCTCATGGGCAAAGAGGTCCAAACAGCAGCCCTTTTTGCCGTTTTTCAAGAAGAACTAGATAGCCTCTATACCCAATTGACCCAAATCGATAGCCTTAGCCCATCTCCCAACTACTGGAATCAACTCCAAAAACAAAAAGGCCAAATCGATAGCCTGCCCAAACTCCCCATAGAAGATATTAGCGCCCTATTTCTGCCCCCATTCGTCCGCCAAGACCAAATTCTTGGCCTGCAAAAATTATCCGCAAAAAATAGCTGGCCCCAAAGCCTACTCCCCCTCGCCCCCCTACTAGAAAAAGAACTCCCCAAAAATGATAGCCTCATCCTCTCCCCTTTTAACCCCCTGCCCTTCCCCAATCTAATCGAACTTAACCCCCAAAATAAAACAGAAGAAAAAGCAATCCTGCTCGCACAAATCTGGCAAACTAAACTGCTGCTCGCCGAATTAGGCTGGTACGACCAAAATTGGACTATCCAAGAATTAAAAACCTTTCTCCAAAAAAATAGCCCCCTGCCAAACTACTTCCAAGAACAACTAATTCTCTATCTTCGCTCTCAACCCGGCCAATTGGTCCGAGCAAAACTCCAAAATGAGGTCCTCAAAGAACTAGCCTACAAAATGACGAAAAATGAAAAAGCCCTCAATAAAAAACAATTTCTAAAACAATTTGCCGCCCTCCCCCTAGACCTCTGGGAGGAAGCCCTAGACCTCTACTCTCCCAAATAAATTAGCCTTATTTTTAGCCTCTACTTAAATCATTTCTCTAATTATGTACAAACTCTTTTTGCATAGCAGCCTGCTCGCAGCCGCCTTCTTTCTGACCAGCTGTGGCAGCGAAAATAGCCCCGCGGTAGAATCCAATACCCCCCAAAACATAGAAAAAGAAACTACCACAACCCCAAAGGAAGAGAAAAAAGGCCTGCCCGTCCAAATCTCTGGACGTATCAACGGAATCGCCCCAAAAACCAAAATTTTTCTGGACCAAAGAGGTACCAATAGCGTCGAATCCCTCTCCTCTGTAGAAATTGACGAAAATGGCCAGTTCCAACTAAAAGCCGATCTTGCCCACCCCAATATCCTTCGCCTACGATTTAATGCCCAATATATCTGGCTGGCCCTAGAAGGTAAGGAAAACCTCCAAATTGAGGCTACTGTCAACGAAAAAGCCCTCAGCCAAATCAATATCGAAGGCTCTCCCTTCTCTAGCGAACTCAATAAACTCGTCCTGGCCAAAGCTAGCCAAGAAGAACGTGCAAAATACCTAGAAGATAAAACCGAAGAGCAAGTCTTAGTCAACCTTTTTGTCGTCGAAAGCCTCGATATTAACAATTATTTGCCCCTCTACGAAAAGGTCCGCGACCAACTTACTAAGGTCTACCCCAACTGGAACTATACCCGCGAGTTTAACAACCGCATTATGCTTACCGCCCAAAAGAAACAACAACAACCCTTTGGTATCGGTAACCCCATGCCCGACATTAAACTGCCTAACCCCTCCGGCGAACAAATTGCCCTCTCTTCACTCAAAGGTAAGGTCGTTTTGGTCGATTTCTGGGCTAGCTGGTGTGGCCCCTGCCGCCGCGAAAATCCCAATTTGGTCCGCATCTATAACAAATATAAAGATCAAGGTTTTACCGTCTATAGCGTCTCTCTAGATGGACTCGATGACCGCAAAATGGCTTTCTTTAAAGGCAAAGGCGATATGCTCAAAATGCAAATGGAACAACAGGCCCAACGCTGGAGACAAGCTATCGAACAAGATCAACTCAGCTGGCCCTATCATGTGAGCGAATTGCGCGGCTGGAGCAGCCTCGTCGCCCGGCAGTTTGGTATCAATTCTATCCCCAGAGCCTTTTTACTCGATAGAAATGGCGTGCTCCGCTATGCCGACGGCCTCCGTGGACCCGCCCTAGAAGCTAAGGTCAAAGAATTACTCTAATTTTTGTTCTTTGCTCCCATTCTCAAAAGCTAGTGCTATTTTTAGTGCTAGCTTTTTCTTTTTTTGGGGCCCGCGGCCGGCTAGGCTCCGCCTAGGTCGGCCGCCGCTATGCTTCGCCGCTCGCAAGTCTGCTCGGCCCTGCGTCGCTTCGCTCCTGGGTCTGGCGCTTCGCGCCACGGCTGCGCAGCGCTGGGCCAACTGACTCACCTCCTAAATCTGTTTCCTTATGCCTCTTGACCGTTGGGATCTTCTTGGCCTACTAGCCATGCCGCTCTTTATTGTTTTGGGCCAAAGCTTTGGCCTGGCTTTTTTAGTCTTCTTGCTCTTGGCCCTCCGCTGGGGAAAACGCTTGTATAAAGCTTGGCCCATTTGGGGCAAACTCTACTTCCTCCTCTTTGCTTTGGGCTTTGCCTCTTGGCTAGGCTTTAGCTTTTGGCTAATAAATGGTGTTTATCAACCCTTAGATCAAAATTTTTCTCCCCAATATATTTTGGTCCTCGGCGCTGGCGTTCGAGAAGATGGCCAACCCAAAAATCAATTGCGCTACCGCCTAGAAAAAACCTATGAACTGGCCCAAATCTACCCCCAAGCAAAACTCATTTTATCTGGTGGCCAAGGCCCCGATGAACCCCTAAGCGAAGCCCAAGCTATGCAAAACTATTTGGTCCAAAAAGGCCTAGCCCAAAAACGCATCCTCCAAGAAGATCAATCTACCTCCACCCAAGAAAATCTAGACTTCTCCGCCCAAAAGTATCCCCAACTAAAAACAGCTGCAAGCATTATCATTAGTAGCGACTATCATCTAAAACGCGCCCGCTTTTTGGCCCAAAAAAAAGGCTTCCAAAATATTAAAGCACAAGCCGCCCCCACCCCCTCTCTCTGGCTGCTCAACCAACTGCCCAGAGAGTATCTGGCTTTTCTTAAAGACTTTTTATTCTCTCTATAAGAAGACTAAAAAGCCAAAAACTTCACTATTTTAGCCGCCTAATCTATCTTTTTTTGCGTGTAGAGGCGAGCGCAGCGAGCCGGCCTAGCGATGTGAAAGGGGGGCCGAAGGCCAGACCGAGTTTTTGAGCGTAGCGAAAAAACTACAACAAGGCTGAAAGCCGCAGTTCGATGACCGAAGGGAATAACGGCCGAGCAGACCTGCGAGCCCTGAAACGACAACAAGAACTTTAGTTCGCAGTTCGACGACCGAAGGGAGTAACCGCCGCAAGGCAAAGCCGCAGCGACAACAAGACTGAAAGTCGCAGTTCGACGACTGAAAGGAGTAACGCCCCAAAAGCCTATTAAAAAAGAAATTTATGAAGATACTGAATAGTCTTGTGCGTTTTGCATTTTCATTTCGGGCCAAAAAGATTCATTATTTCATGCAGCATCCGCATGAGGTACAAGAACAATGGCTACAGCATTTAATTAGCAGAGCAAAAAACACCCACTGGGGACAAGAGTTTGGCTTTCAACACATTAAAACACATAAGGATTTTCAAAAACAGCTCCCCCTAAGCGATTATGAAACCCTAAAACCCTACATTCGACAGATGATGTTGGGCCAAAAAGATGTACTCTGGCCCGGGCAAACTAAATGGTTTTCAAAATCTTCAGGAACCACCAACGATAAGAGCAAATATTTGCCGGTGTCTATGGAAAACCTCAAAACATGCCATTTGCAAGGTAGCCATGACGCCCTAGCACTTTGGTATCATAGCCAACCCCAAACGCAGGTCATGAGCAATGCCAAAAGTTTGATCATGGGAGGAAGTTTGGAGCGTTTTGCCGAATTTCCAGAAAGTCAAATTGGCGATATTTCGGCCATTATGCTGCTCAATATGCCCTTTTATGGCAAGTACTTTTATACGCCCTCTATGGAAACGGCCCTGATGAAAGACTGGGAGCAAAAAATTGAATTGATGGCCCAGGAAATCTGCCGAGAAAACCTGACAACCATTGGCGGCGTGCCCACTTGGACCATCGTGCTCTTTCGGAAACTACTAGAAGTGACCGGCAAATCTAATATTCTGGAGATTTTCCCCAACTTTGAGGTCTATATGCATGGTGGCGTTAGTTTTGAGCCTTACCGCCAACAATTTAAAGCCTTTTTGCCCTCAGAAAAAGTCCAATACCGAGAGAATTACAATGCTTCTGAAGGCTATTTTGCCAGTCAATACGATGGCCAAAATAAAGATATGTTGCTCTTGCTCGATAATGGGGTCTATTATGAATTTATGCCTCTAAGTGAATTGGGCTCGGCTCAACCAATTGTTTTGAGTTTGGCTGAAGTGGAGTTGGACCAAGATTATGCCTTGCTCATTAGCAGTAATGCCGGCCTTTGGCGCTACCAAATTGGCGACACCATCCGCTTTACGAGTTTGGCCCCCTACCGCATTCAAATTAGTGGGCGAACTAAGCATTTTATCAATGTTTTTGGCGAAGAGGTCATGGTCCAAAATACCGATAAGGCCCTGGCCATTTGCTGCGAAAAATGGAATGCTCGAATTAGTGAATATACTGTTGGTCCCATCTTTTTGGAAGAAGGCAAGGGCGGACATGAGTGGTGGATAGAGTTTGAACAACAACCGAAAAATTTGGCCGCTTTTGCCCAAGATTTGGACCAAACGCTGCAAAGCCTCAACTCTGATTATGAGGCCAAAAGATACCGCAACATGGCCCTGCAGCCACTAAAATTACATACTTTAGCCAAAGGGAGTTTTCATGCCTGGCTAAAATCTAGAGGAAAATATGGGGGCCAAAATAAGGTCCCTCGCCTATCCAATAGCCGAGAATATATCGAGTCCCTCGCTCAATTTGAGCAGTAAAAACAAAAAAAGAGGGCTGCCGAAAATTCGGCAGCCCTTCTTTTGGGGGATGGGGGGACCTTAAGGTCTGACTTTATTTCTCAAAAATGAAGCCTTCTTTAGTGGCTTGCTCTCGAACGGCTTTGAGCATGACATCATCTAGGCTATTGCCCTTTTTGCCCGCTTGTTTTTTCCGCTCTGCACTAATGTAAGCCGAACGCTGCTTACTTAGTTCCTGAATTTCGTTTTGAATGCGTTCGCGTTCCTTCATTTTGGCTTCTATCACTTCCTTGCGCTTGTCTTTATCTAACCCTTGGAGTTCTTCAGGTAGCTCCTCTTCATCAGCCTCCAAAATGACATCTTCATTCTCTACATAGGCATCTACAGCATCCCAAGAAGAGTTTTTGTAGGCCCCAGAAGATTTAGAAATGGCCCGCTCGGTTAGACTAAAAGCAGCGGCATTGACATCCTGTTTCTTTTGTCGAGCTTTCATTTCGGCCCCTTTGCGGCCACCATAACTCATATAGGTCTGGTTGAGCTCTTCATTGAGGCGAAGAATTTCTGCATCCTGAGGCGCTTCGATATGGGCAATCTTTTCATTTTGGTTGATGCAAAGGTACTTACCCTCGGCCCGATCAGCGCCATCTTTCCAGGCAAGCTGTACGCCTTGTTCGCAGGCCCCGCAAAAAATGGTATTGACTACAACATTGCGTTTTACGGCTGCTTTGCAAACCTCTTTATAGTTTTTTGGGCCTTGGGTAAAACGTTCATTGCCTGCAATAAAAATGAGTTTGAGGTCTTCCTCTCTATCCGACCAATTCAAATTATCCAAGGCGTCTTCTATGGCCCAACCACAATACTCAGCGCCACCATTGGTGCGAATTTCAAAAAGTTTTTCCGAAACGAGGTCCAAATCTGTAGTCAATGGAGCAAGCTGAAGCAAATAACCATTGCTACTAGGGTGATTGTCTTTTCCATACTCATAAAGGGCCAGCTCAATATTTGGAGCTTTGCCATCTTTACGGCTACGGGCCAATTCATTGACAATTTTCCAGAGCTGAGCTTTGGCCTGCTCAATAAGGCCGTCCATGCTGCCGCTGGCATCCAGTAGGAGCGCAATTTGAATTTTGGGTTCGACTGTCTGCTGTCGCGATTTTTCTACTAGGGGGGCTGTTCGGGGAGTTTGGGCTTGGAGAGCGCCAAAACTGAGCAACAGCCCAAAGACGAAAAAATGAAGAATTTTCATAGGTTCTAGTTTTTTGTTAGTGGGGAATCCTTTGGGCTTAATAGTCTTATTGATAAGATGTAAGCAGTTGCTTTTTTGGTGTTTACTCTTTTTTTTGGTCCAATATGGAAGGCGGCGAAGCCGCCGCTGAGGCGCGCAGCGCCTGGCTGAGGGATAGATAGCAGTGGCCGAAGGCCAGACCCAGCTTTTTGAGCAAAGCGAAAAAAGCGCAGGGCCGAGCAAACCTGCGAGCTGCGACATAGCCCGACCCGAGCGAAGCGAGGGGCAGCCCCAAAATATCAGTTTATTCTTCCAAACTATTTCTGGGCCAAAAAACAGCGCCTAGAATAACCACCGCCGCCAAAAGCTCTTCCCAACTGGGCCAATCGCCTAATAAAAGGAGGGCCCAAAAGATGGCATAAAGCGGTTCTAAGCTGGCCATCAAGCTCACTTTTTCGGTCCGTAAATGCCCCAAGGCCCAAATGTAGAGGAAGTGAGCCCCTGCGGTAAAAACCAGGCCCAATAAAAGGAGATAAAAGTAGGGCAAATAGCGGCTAGGCCAGCTTTCTAGCTGCCAAATTTGCCAAAAGGCCAAGCAGATAAAAGCCCCAAAATTTTGCAAAAAGGCCAAGGCATTGGCGCCTAAATTGGCCAAAGCCCTTTTGTTGGTCCAACTCAATAGGGCAAAAGAAAAAGCCGAGCAAAGTCCCCAGCCCCAAGCTTGTACATAGAGCAAGTCGCCTGCATTTAAGGAGGGAAAAATTAAGAGCATCACCCCTAAAAGCAGCCAAAGCGAGCGGCCCAAATCGCTGCGCAGCCAAGGGCCCTGCCCCAATAGGGGCCGCAAAAGGACCGTAAACAAGGGAAAAGCCGCAAAACTAATAACGCCTAAGGCCAAACTCCCCTGCTGTATGGCCATAAAAAAGGACCACCAATGCAGGGCCAAAAGTGCGCCTAGGCGCAGACTCAATTGGTAGTTTTTTTTGATTAAGGCATAGACATTGGGCAAAAAAAAGAAGAGGCAACAGGCCGCAAAAAACGTTCGTCCCAAAACCAACTGACTAGCCGAAAGGCCCGAAAAACGAGCAAATAAACCCGCTCCACCAAAGAGCATCACCGCCAATTGTAGGCCCAAATTGGCCTTAATTTCTATTTTCATTTTCTATACATTAAAAAGAGCCAACTACTCCTTAGCAGTTGACTCTTCAGTGCAAATTTATCTTTTTTCTACGGCTTAGCGTCCGCGAATAGTGGTTGTTTGCTGAATCCAGCAAGGCACCTTAATGCTAGCCCCCTCTTTGAGTTGGCGCTGGAAAATCTCCGTTTTGGTAGGCATAAATGCGCTATATTGACCAATATATTTGTTGGCTTTAGACGCTACAGAAGGATCGACAGATTTAGCTTTCACCCATTCGTCGATAGCGGGCCAAACACAAATCTGAGCATCCCAACCCGTTCCTTTGGCGCTACAACGTCCACCGCTAGAAGCGTACATAATCCCTACCAGCAAATAAGGCTCTCCCCAATTGGGACGGAATTTAGAGGCCTTGCGGCAATAGCTACGAGCAGAACCAAAACTACCTGCACGGAAAAGGCGGTCGGCATAGCGATAAGCCAAATCAGCTTTTACTTCATTGCTTACCCAACCCTCTTCATCAATGGCGGCAGGATAAAACTCCCAGGCTTTGTCTTTTAGCTCCTGGCTCTCTTCACGAGCGCCCTTAGAGCGATACATCAAAATTTTGGTGTAAGCGGTAGTCGTATCACTATTAAGGATTTTGTCAAAGTTGGCCGCAGCAATACTGTCCGCCACTTCTTCAAAAGCCTTTCGTACTTCCAGATAGAACTCATCTTCCCCACCACATTTTTTACCGATTACGGTCAAGATTTCGGTATTCTGTGCCTGGTTACGAGGATCTGCTTCAAACTTGGGGCGCCAGATTTTGGTATAATAAGCACAACCAAAAATGGCATCTTTGATGGGCTCAAACTGCGCATCTACTTCGGTCCAAGCTTTTTTGTAATCATCTTTGGGGTTCTTTTTGGCCAATTCCTCCAAACTTGCATAAAGTTTACGCATATACTCGGCATCAATGCCTTCTACATTCGAGCGGAAAGCATAAACGGTGAGGGTAGCCAAAGGCGTCATAATCATTGCTGGCGCCTTATCTTTGCCCAACTCCAAACTGCGCTCATAAGCCTTGATGGTCTGCATCATGGGCGCCTGATTGGCGTATAAATAATAGGCCTGATAGGCACGCACCAGAGCATCTTCCCCATTACAGGCGGCATTTTGCTCATAAAGGGCATCCCCTTTTTCAAACCATTCTTTTTTCTTTTCTGCATCTGCCTCCTGGCCCGCAAAATAGTAAGCCATTACGGCCCCATCTTCAAAGTGGCGGGTCTCCGCACCTTTGGGCGCCTTCACATGCTGAAAAAGCTCCTCCCAAATCGGATAAGCATCTTTATAGTTTTGCTGATTAAATCGGTCGCGATAAATAACATGCTGCTGCCGGGCCGCTTTTCGCCCCTTGGGGTAACTCTCCCAAGTTGTACAGTTATTGTCGGCTGCGGCATCTTGCGCATAAGCCGTTTGCAAGCTAAAAAGCCCGAGCCCAAGGAAGAGGGCCCATTTCATCATTTTTTTTGGATGCAATTTCATAATCTAATTTCTTTTTAGTTAGCTAAGAGCTAGGCTCTTATTCTGTTTTGTTTCGAGCTTCTTTTCTTTTGGGGCTGCCCCGCCCTTTGGGCGGGTCGGGCTGTGTCAGGGCTCGCAGGTCTGCTCGGCCCTGCGCAAAATTCGCTAGGCTCATTTTGCTGGGTCTGCGGCTTCGCCGCCCCCTTTTCCATCCCTCAGCCGAGGCGCTACGCGCCTTTGCGGCGGCTTCGCCGCCTGTCCGCTGCAAATTTGGACCTCGGGGGCCAAAAAAACAACATTCTAAAGAATAGAGCAAAGATTTAAGCTAAAAAAGCGGCGGCGGGCCGCTTTTTTCTTGTTCCTGCTCCTCTTTTACAAATAATGTTCTATCTAAACTTAGAACGGCGGAACCAGCTACCATCATTGAGCGTAAAGGCCAGATTAAACTGCCAGTAATTCTCTTTGATTAGTTCGCTATGGCCCAAAAATCCATATTCTATACCTAGTTGCACATGGCCCAACAAAGGCGATTTTAGGGGCTGTATGGGAAGTCCCAAGCCAAAAGCTATGCCATACTTCTGCAGCTGATAATCGTTGCCTCCGCTCTCAATTGTTCGAGCATCGGTTCCATAAAAGAGGCCTGCACGGTATCTGGCCCGCTTTAGCAGATGTCTGGTTTTATAGTTGGGGGTATACTCTGCGCCTAGGGCAAAGGTATAGCTATCCTCCATGCGGATATTAGAATTATCATGAGAAAAACCAGAGGACCAAAGGCTCTGCTCAAAGTTGAGGCCCAAGCGCCAATGCAAACCTTTGTTCAAGGCAATTCCAAAACCATAGGTTAAGGGCATTTGCATGCTGCTCACGGCATCTTCGGTATTAATGATGGTATCTCGGGCATAAATGGCGCCATAGCGGATCACTTTTTCTTGAGAAAGTAGCTGAATTTTGCTACTTCCACTCGCATAAGCCCCTACGGTCAGCCGTAAATCCTCAAAAAGTAAGGGATCATCATCTAGGGGAGAGAAAAAGTGCTCATACTGCAAACCAACATCCCAGAGCAAACCAGAGGCATTCTCTTCTAGCTGAAACTCTTCGTCATAGCCAAAGGTATAGACACTATCCTGAAAATCGATATAGTTGTTTTGGTAAAAGTTGCCAAAGAGGTAGCCCAGATTCACCCCAGCCGACAGGCCTTTATACTTAAAGCCATTGGACCAATTTGCTCTAAAGCGGCTTCCTTCGCCCTCATACTGATATTCAATATCACCAAATTGGGCATCAGAACGCAGTACCCGCACATCATAGGCAATCGAGCTATGAGGCAGTAGGCTCAGGCCCATCCCCCATTGGATCGGAATCCCTTTTCGGAGGCTGTCTTTTTCTAGCTCCCAAGCTCTAGTAATTGGAAAAGCAATAGAAAAATAGCTCAGGTTGCCATCATTTGCTGTGGCCGAAAGACCAGAGGCTTTCTCGCTCAGGCTAGAGCGCTTATAATAAATCCCCGTTTCTAGGGCAGTCGTTCTGAGGTGGCCCAAAGAAGCCGGATTGCTAAGATCTACTTCCCAGATACTATTAAAGGTAGCGCTAAGTGCTCCTGCAGAGCCCTGCACCACCTGCAATTGATTGCCTTGTAAATCTCCCAAACCAAAACGAGAATAAGGCGAATTGGCCCGAGTATATTCTTGGGCAAAAAGAGAGGAAGTCAAAAAAAGAAGGGCAAAAGCCCAGCAGACTGCATTAGTCGGCAGTGTGTTGTTGCACATGATAGTTTAAAATTTGATTGAGGCCCATAAGGACCAGATTGGGCACCTTGAAAAGTTGACTGCTCAGGCGCTTTTCAAAAAAATCGGCATCGCCCCCAGTAATTAACACCCGAAGTTCGGGATATTCTTTTTGGTATTGGGCAATAAAGCCTTGCATCTCGTAAACGACACCAGACTGCACTCCGGTTTGTATAGAACTCAATGTGGTGTTGCCTATTTCTTGGTCCAGATCTATTCTTTGGACCAAAGGCAGCTTGGCCGTAAAATGCTCTAAGGCAGCAAAACGCATTTCTATACCTGCTAATATACTGCCTCCCAAATAGTTGCCCCCCTCTGTAATAAAATCATAGGTAATGCAAGTGCCCGCATCTATGACCAATACATTGGAGTCAGGAAATAAACTATGTGCAGCCACTACAGCAGCAATGCGGTCGTTCCCTAGGGTTTCTGGAGTAGCATAACTATTTTCTATAGGCAGCCCAAGCTCCCAATTGAGCCGAACAAAATGCTGCAACTGCCCGCTGAGCTGTCGCTCTATCCGGCTGTTTCTTCGGCGTACAGAAGAGAGAATCGCCTGCCGAATAGGGTACTTCTTTAAGACCTTATCCAGCTTCTTTTGGCTAAAACGTTCTCTAGTCACCAATTGCAAAAGCTCTCCCTCCTCAGAAAAAACCGCCAATTTTGAGCGGCTATTGCCAATGTCAATGCAAAGATTCATATAAAAAATCAACTAGTTTTGAGCGGCCAAGATAACTATTTTCATCCGAAGCAGTTTGGCCTTTTAGGCCAAAAAAAAAGGCCACTACCCCATTATAAGTAGTGACCTTTTAGGCGAAGAACAGCAAATTACTCTGCAGTTTCTTCTGTATTTTCAGCAGCGGCTTCAGTTTGGTCTACAACCTCATCAGCAACAACAGCGTTAGGATCATCATTGTATACCTCGAAAGTAGCTGTAGCACGTACATCTTTCATCAAAGTGATGATTGCGTTGTATTTACCCAACATTTTTACCTCCTCAGGCATTTTGATTTTCTTCTTGTCTACTTCTAGACCGAACTCTTCTTTAAGCGCATTGGCAATCTGTACAAAAGTAACAGAACCAAAGATCTTACCGCTAGTTCCAGCCTTAGCCGCAATACGAAGCGTAGCCGCCTCAATTTTGCCAGCCAATTCCTGAGCTTCAGCAGTCATCTTAGCCAAACGAGCTTCTTGCTCGCGGATTTGCTCCATTAGAGAGTCTTTGTTTTCTTTATTCGCAACAATAGCAAATCCCTGAGGGATAAGGAAGTTACGAGCGTAGCCAGGCTTTACAGTCACCAAAGTGTTGGCATAACCTAGGTTCTCTACGTCTTTGATAAGGATAATTTCCATAACAGGATCAGTTTTGAACAATCTTCTTTAATCAATTACTTCTTCATCAAGTCAGCTACATAAGGTAGCAAAGCCAAGTGGCGAGCACGCTTAACAGCAGTAGCCACTTTGCGCTGGTACTTCATTGAGTTACCAGTAATACGACGAGGCAACAATTTACCTTGCTCGTTGATGAAGTTCATAAGGAAATCGACATCTTTGTAGTCTACGTACTTGATGCCGTAACGGCGAAAGCGGCAATACTTTTTGCGCTTTTGGCCGATTTTAGGATTGCTCAAAAACTTGATATCTTCTCTACTTGCCATAACAAGTTAATTTTAAATTGGAATAAATGAATGATTCTAGAAAGACTTAGACTACTTCTCAGCAGACTCTTCTTTCTCCTCTTTTTTCTTACCGATCAAACCGTTGCGCTTGTCGTCATTGTATTTTACGCCATGCTTGTCCAACTTGACAGTCAAGAAACGCAAAACACGGTCATCACGACGGAAGGCCAACTCTAGGTCCTCAATCAAATTTCCAATTACCTCTGCAGTTTTGAACTCTACTACGAAGTAGGCTCCAGAACTGCGACGGTTGATGGGATAAGCCAATTGCTTGATACCCCACTCATCAACATTTACGATCTCGCATTTGTTGTTTTTCAAATGCTCTACGTAAAGCTGAGCTGTCTCTTTGATTTCATCACCTGACAGAACGGGATCGACGATGAAAGTACACTCGTATTGTCTCATTAAGATTTACAGTGTTAAATATGGTTAGATAAAAATAAAAAACCGCCCCTCTGAGCGGAGGAGCGGCTGCAAAAATAAGCTTTTATCTCAATTATCAAAAACTATTTGGTCCTTATTGCTAAGGTTTTTAGTTTTTGCTGGCTGGCGTTTCTAGCTCATATTTATCCATATACTTTTTGTAGAGCTGCTTTTGCTTGTCTTTATCCAAATCCAAAAGCTTCCCATCCAAATAAGCAGCCGTGATCTGACTGCTTCGCATATCCAATAAATCGCCCTTAGAAAGGATGAAGCTAGCCGCTTTGCCCTTTTCCAAACTGCCAATCTGCTCCGATACGCCCAAGATTTCTGCTACATTGCTGCTAATAGCCGCCAAAGCTACATCCTTGGGCAAACCGTAAGCCACCGCTTGGCCCGCCTGAAAGGCAAGGTTGCGCTGGTTCCAGCTCCCTTGCATGCTCAAAGCGAATTTAACACCCTTTTCATGCAAGATGGCCGGCGTTTTATAAGGCTGGTCCACATCATCATGCTCCAAACGAGGCAAAGCGTGTAAGTTGCTTAAGATGACGGGAATCTTTTGCTCGGCCAAGAAGTCGGCAATGCGCCAGGCCTCTGCCGCCCCAACAAAAACCAACTTTACCCCATAAGGCGACAATAATTGATGGGCCTCTAACATGGCCTTGGCCTCATTTACATGCACATACAAACGCTTATCTCCAAAGAATAAACCCCGCATGCTCTCCATTTTGATGTTCTTTTTTTCAGGCGCCTCTTGCTGACAATAAGCCGCCGCCTCGGCCAAATAGAGCTGCAACCCCTCTATAGTGGGCCGATATTTCTCATTGAGTTTGGTAGGGCCAGGAGCCGCCCACCAACCCGTAAACTGAAAGCGATTGGGCCACCACAAATGCGTGCCCTCATCCAATTCTACAACCGCATCTTCCCAATTGAAGGCCGATAGGCGCAAAACAGATGATTGCCCCGAAATCCGTCCGCCTTCTGGTACAACCTGGCTATACAAGATGCCATTGCTCAATATAGTGGGCAAAATCTCCGAATCGGTATTGTAAGCCACCACAGAACGAATATTGGGATTGAAGTAGCCGACTTCTCTAAAGTCTAGGGTGGCCCGAACGGCCTCTACCTCGACCAAACCCAATTGGGTGTTGGCAGCAATTAAGGCCGGATAAACCCACTGCCCTTGCCCATCTATCTGCTCTTTGTAGTTTTTCTGGGCCAGTTCTTTGGTCAGACCAAGCTCTACAATTTTGCCTGCCTTCACAGCAATGGCCCCCTCTTCTATAATTTCTCCTTGGCCCGTATGAATACGAACGTTTTTCAGGAGATAATGATCTGTTTTCTGTGCCCAGACCGAGGCAGTTATGGCCCAAAACAAAAGGACCAATAAACTCCATTTTTTCATCTATATATAATATGTATCATGTTAATAATTAGTGCTCCCCTTTTCTGCGGCTAGAGGCGGGCGAAGCCCGCCGGCCTAGCGATGTGCAGCAGTGGCCGTAGGCCAGACCGAAGCCCGAAGGGCTGAAGGGCCGAGCGAACAGCGAGCTGCGAAACGTAGCGCCGACGAGCGCAGCGAGGCGGAGGCCCCAAAACAGCAGCGAGCTGCGCAACGACAACAAGGTCTTTAGACCGTCTTCGACGACCGAAGGGAGTAACCGCCGCAACATTATATTCAGCGGAGGCCCAAAATCCTCCTAATCTACTTTCCAGCCTCCTAAGGCATTGAGCTGCACATCGCCACAATGATAGTGCTTGTCTTCTGTGGGCATAGCAGGCTGCGTAGGTTCTCCCTTGGATTTTGCGCCCAACATCTTCTGAATCAGACGCTGACGCTCAGCCTTGAGCTCGGCACGGAGACGCTGATCCCGCTCCAAAGAGTAGTAGCAAATGCCGTCTACATAGGTTTGTTCGGCCTTGGCGTAGATAGAGAGCGGATGATCGGACCAAAGGACCAAATCCGCAGATTTGCCCTTTTTGATGCTGCCCAATTGGTCATCGCAACGGAGCAGTTTGGCGGGATTTAGCGTGACCATTTTCCAGGCTTCTTCTTCGCTCATCTGGCCATATTTTACCCCTTTGGCGGCTTCTTGATTGAGGCGGCGGCCCATCTCGGCATCATCCGAATTGATGGCCGTGACCACATCCATAGCATCCAAAATCTTGGCATTATAGGGAATCGCATCCCGAACCTCTGCCTTATAGGCCCACCAATCCGAGAAGGTAGAGCCTCCGGCCCCATGTTCCTTCATCTTATCGGCCACCTTATAGCCCTCCAAAATGTGGGTAAAGGTGTTGATGCGGAAATTATAGCGCTCGGCCACTCGCATCAGCATGGTAATTTCACTTTGCACATAAGAATGGCAGCTAATGAAACGCTCCTTATTCAGGATTTCGAGCAGGGCATCCAACTCAATGTCTCGACGGGTATTTTCGGGATCCTTTTTTAGGGCTTCGCCATAGGCTTGGGCCCGACTAAAATAGTCTTCATAGACCTGTTCTACCCCCATACGGGTTTGGGGAAAACGTTTGTTCTGACGATCGCCCCAATTGGACTGCTTTACATTTTCGCCCAGCGCAAATTTGATAAAAGGAGCCGCATTTTCATACTTGAGCTCTTCGGGCAAAACGCCCCAACGAAACTTAATCAAAGCCGCTTGCCCCCCGATAGGATTGGCCGAGCCGTGTAGCAATTGGGCCGAAGTCACGCCCCCAGCCAACTGTCGATAGATATTGACATCATCGCTATTGAGTACATCTCCAATGCGGACTTCTGCAGAACTAGCCTGTGTGCCCTCATTGACCCCGTTTTGGATAGCAATATGCGAGTGTTCATCAATAATGCCCGTTGTGAGGTGCTTGCCTTGAGCATCCACCAATTTGGCCCCCTTAGGTAGCTTGATGTTCTTGCCGATCTTCTTGATTTTCCCATTTTCAATCAAGACATCGGTATTTTCCAAAATGCCTTGCTTTTCATTGGTCCAAACCGTGGCCCCCTTAAAGAGAACGACCTCCTGTTTGGGCGCCTGCTCGGCCGTATGACCAAAGGCGGTAAAGGGATAGCGCAATTTGCTGGCCCAGTTCAGGCTGCTATCTCTTTTGGGTAATTCGGCGGCTTTTTTAGGCGCAAAAGCGGCTTGGCGTTGGCCTTTTACATTTAGCCAATTGCCTTTTTCATCCTCGGCATAACCGATAATGCTGCCCTCCTTCCATTGGGCACTAATGCGAATAATGGGCGCTGTGCTATCTGCCGTAAATTTACCTGAAAGGCTCAGGCTAGGATAATGATAATCCAGCTTTAGTTTGATGGGCTTTTGCGTGCTATCGGCAAAAGTTAGTTTTGCTGTGGGCTTAAAGGCTTTGCCCTCTATGCTAATTTGATAACTTTTTTGCGCCAAATTGAGGCTGTAGGTCCCGCGAATGTCTGCCGCTTGAAGGTTGGCCTCGCTATAGACCTTACCCTTGACCCAATGTTGCAACAACTGGCTATTTTCCATCAAGATCGGGGCTGAGCTAATAAAGAAATTGGCCCATTTACCCGCTTCTAAGGTCCCCACTTGCTCCGATAGGCCCAAAAAGCTAGCGGGTTGAGTGGTAAGGGCCGCCAAGAGATCCTCTTCACTTAATCCAGCCGCATAAGCTTTGCGCAAACTGGCCCAAATGGCTGTTGGCTTTTTGAGTCCCTCTGTGGTCAAGGAAAAGGCTAGGCCTGCTTCGGCTAGTGCGGCGGGATTGGCGGGGGCCAGCTCCCAATGTAGCATTTGGCCCAATTTGATGAAGTTGGCATCTAGTGGGTCGCTCACATCATAGGCCTCTGGAAAGTTTAGGGGCACCACCAATTTGGCCTTTGCGGCCTGCAAGGCCTCTAAACGGCGATACTCATCTCCTGCCCCCACAAAGATGTATTCCTTGCCAAATTCTTGGGCAATTTTATGCGCTCTCAGAATATTAAAGCGCTGCTTGGCCTCAAAAAACTGCGGCAAGTCTTGTAGCTCATTAAAGCGAGCCAAAGAGCGGTTGTATTCTAGTCCAGCCTCCTGCTTTTGGTAATAATCCGCATCATAATAGGTTTGGCGAAGCAAGGCAATGGCCCCCATCAAAGAGCTGGGGTAATCTTGCGAGGAACTCCCCTTAGAAAAAGAGTAATGGGCCGCTGCCTCTCCTTTGAGAATCATCTCTTGAGCCGATTCTTCGCCTAGGAAAACAAGGGCCGAGCTTCCTCTGGCAATGCCATCCTTTTGTTGGCTCAGGCAAAGGCCAAAACCTGCCTGCCGCAAGGCTTTAGCCGCCTTTTTATCGGGAGAAAAGAGCTGGTCGGCTCTTTGTTCTGGCCGAATCGCTTCGTTCCAGCTAAAGGGCCCCTTTTTATCCGATAGAAATTGCGGACGGCCCTGATTATTGTCCTTTTTAGGCTTGGCCGAAAGACCGTAATTACTACTTAACTCAATAAAGGAGGGATAAATATATTTGCCCGCCAGATCAATTTCCACGGCCCCTTGAGGGAGCTTAAGGTTTTGGCCCACGGCCACAATCTTCCCTTTTTTAATCAGCAACTGGGCATTTTTGAGCAACTGCTTAGGCCCCGTCTGAATATGGGCATTGGTAAATAGGTAGCAGCCCTCTCTTTGGTCTACCACCCCATTTTCTGGAAAGCTAGGCCGCTGAGCCAGCAGACTTGCCCCTAGTCCCAAATAAAGCAGTAAACATAAATAGACTATCCTCATACGAAATAAAATTTGGTTTTTTGATATAATTCCTAAGCGAAAGATACGCTATTTGGCCAATATAGGACTGTTTTTAGGCTGCTGCATTTTTTTTAGATAGACGCTTTTCTCTTATCCACTAAATGATTTTTATTTGGGGCCTCCCGCCTGCGGCGGGCGCTACGCTGCAGGGCTCGCAGGTCTGCTCGGCCCTGCGCAAAATTCGCTTTGCTCATTTTGCTGGGTCTGCGGCTTCGCCGCCCCCTTTCGCATCGCTAGGCCGTTTGGCCTTCGGCCATAGCTGCAGGTTAAAACCCGCAGCCAATTAACAAATGCATTTTCATGTTCAATGGAGGGTTGAAACCCTCCATAAATAAACATCTTTTAGCCCTTCTTTGCGGCTAGGGCTTGGGCTCATTTTCTTGTTTAGTGAATAGCCTCAGGAGTAGAAAAGCGAACAAGGACTTTAGTCCGTCAGTTCGCTCAGTCAATAACCCTGGGCTTCAGCCCAGGGCCTTACAGCATGTTACAGTTGCGCTAAGCTATTCTGCAGATGCAGAACACCCCATCAAAACCTTTTTGTCCTATTCTGCAGCTGCAGAACACCTCATCAAAACCTTTTTGCCCTATTCTGCAGATGCAAAACACCACATCAAAACCTTTTTGTCCTATTCTGCAGCTGCAGAACACCTCATCAAAACCTTTTTGCCCTATTCTGCAGATGCAAAACACCACATCAAAACCTTTTTGCCCTATTCTGCAGATGCAAAACACCACATCAAAACCTTTTTGCCCTATTCTGCAGATGCAAAACACCACATCAAAACCTTTACGCCCTATTCTGCAGTTGCAAAACACCACATCAAAACCTTTTTGCCCTATTCTGCAGATGCAAAACACCACATCAAAACCTTTACGCCCTATTCTGCAGTTGCAAAACACCTCATCAAAACCTTTACGCCCTATTCTGCAGTTGCAAAACACCACATCAAAACCTTTACGTCCTATTCTGCAGTTGCAGAACGGCATCTCGAAAGCTTGGTCCAGAAAAGTAGAAAAGAGGGACAAAAAAAAGCGCCCGTCGGTAGACGGGCGCTTTAGGTCTAGGGCCAGAGGGCCTAATTAGTTATCCATAAAAATGTTTTCTTCTTCGGCGGGGACAAAATACCAGCGGCGGAGATTCCCCTCATGCAATTGGTCTACGACCAGTTTACCATCTTCTAATTTGATGATGCGCATATCGTTCCAGCCCTTTACTTGTAGAAACTGGATAGAGTCCTTTCGGACTTGGAAATCAAAGATGCGGTCACGGCCACCGATATCCATCTTCCATTTATCTACCTTTTGTTTTTTGTACTTGGTTTTTTTTCCTCTTTTGACCTGAACTTTTTCTTTGAGGTCATAGAAATACATGACGATAGGGCCAGCTTGGGCGTTACAATCGATATATTGACCATTGAGTTCTAAGTACTCCGTTTGCCAGGGGTGGCTTTTGAGTGTTTTCATGGTCTGTTTTTCTTCTTTGCTGGGCTTGTATTTTTTATTTTTCTGGGCCTGTAGCGGAAGGACCAAAAGGGCCAAAAAACAAGCAATGAATAATGATCTAAGGGGCATAATAAGCGTTTAAGATTGATAAAAATGCGGTATGTAAAAGGCTTATGTTGCAGGTTTTTGCAATTTCCATTCCGCCTTTTCGCTCTGCAAAATTAGCAAACTATCGCTAAGTTCTATAATAGCGGTGGGGGGCAATACTTTTGTAGGGTGTTGGTAGAAGAGGCTATCATTTCTAAAAAAGAAGCGAACGCTATCGGCATGAGGGGGAGTAACAAAGCTTTTGATGCGGAAGCTATCGCGGGTAAAGGTATAGATGGGGTCGCCCATGGCTTGTCCAGCGATTTGCATTTGGGGGGTTTCGATATAGACCACCTCCCAAGAGCGGTAGAGCAGGTCTAGGTCAAACTTAGAGGATTGGGCTATTTTTTTTGGGCCAGAGCAGGCGCCGAGCAGAAAAAGCGCCATAGCGCTAGAAAGTAGGTACTTCATAAGGTATAGTTTAAAATTAAGAGCAAAAGAAAAGCCTGCCTTAGACTTTTGCGTCTAGAGGCGAGCGCAGCGAGCCGGCTGAGGGATGGGCAGCAGTGGCCCGCAGGGCCAGACCTAGGCGGCGCAGCCCCAAAAACGGCAGAAAAACAAGAAGGTATTCATTTAGGGATAGAAGTAAAGCATTTTCTAAAAAAACTCGCTATCTTCCTGCTATAAAATTCCTTGGAAAAACCGCCCAATCTTATGCAGGCCTCATCACTTGATTTACGATTTTTAGAGCAGCTCAAGCAGCGATTACAACTATCTAACCGCCGATCCATTTATTTGAATGCCTTGGCGGGGCGTTCTCGCAACCGTTTAAATTTGACGGATCTCAATCAGATTGAACCTCGTTTGGCGGAGCGATTTGTTGAGTTATTATTGAGCAAGCCTAACTTCCGTTTACAGTTTCGGCCTACGGCAGAGCGTTGGCAGGAGGAGCCTGAATTGGGTCGAGTGATGCGTCGGCTCAACAATATGTTATTGGACCATCAGGATCATTTGGCGGAGCAGGGAGTGGCTACTTTTGGTTTTGGTTTTCCGATTATATTAAAAAGGGACCAAGAGGACCCTAGTCGGATCATCAAGGCGCCGCTTTTTGTTTGGTCTTTGGAGTTAAAGCGCAATTGGCGCAAAAGTAATGAGTGGACCTTAGAAAGAAGTGATGAATTTGCGCTTTCTAGCAATCGTTCCTTAGCGGCACATTTGCTCAAGGACATGAAAATCCGTTTATCTCCGCTCTACGATCATTTTATGGAAGATGGTTTATTGGATGAGCGAGAAGTCATGCAGACGGTCGTGAAGCAACTGGCCCAATTGAGTCCAGAAAAGCAAGAAGCTGAGGTTCGGGAAGCGCTTTTGGCGAGTTGGAAAAAGGGCTTAGTTCCTTTGCCGACCCTTAAGGATGAGCTATTGGAGCTGACGGAGAATGGGCCAAAATTGGTTTGGGGTGGTTTATTTGGTTTGTACAAGGGGCAAAAAGAGAGTTTGGCCCAGGACATACAGGAATTCATCCAACGATTTGATGAATTAGGGCAATTATTGCGGCCCATTGGGCAGGGAGAGTTTGGCGAGCAGGCGGTGCCCAAGCTCATGCAGCATAGCTTTCCGATGGTACCGACCGATCCTAGTCAGCAGCATCTTTTGCATGACCTATTTCGAGGAAAGCAGATTATTGTGCAGGGCCCTCCGGGTACGGGAAAGAGCCAGAGTTTGACGGCCGTATTGAGCAACCTACTCTCTAATGGGGCCCGTTGTTTGGTGGTTTGTGAGAAGAAGACCGCCCTAGATGTTTTGTACAACAACCTCAAGGAACTGGGTTTAGAGGAATTGGCAGTCATTGTGGAGGATTTATATCGAGACCGAGGGCCCTTAGTTCGTTCTATGCGGGCGCGTTTGCAGCAAAAGCAAAAAAGCTATAAGCCTTCTAGTCATTATTTGCGGACTTTGCAGAGCATGGCCGCTTATAGTCAGCAACTACAGGGCTATCATGAGCAACTATTGGCGCAACTATCGGGAGAAAAGCGTTGGAGTGATTTGGTGGATGAGTATTTGGAGCTATCCAGCAGCTATGATCGCAGGCGGATTGCGGGCAAATTGAACCCCAAAGCCTTTAGCTTTGAAAATGTCGAGTTGGAAGAAATACTTAGAATTTTGGAAGAGGGCGAACCTCTTTTTAGGGCCTTGGGCAGCCTACAGCATCCATTTAATGCCTTTAGTGATCATTTTTTTAGCAATGGAAACACGCATGCGGTCAAGCAAGAGCTAGGCAAAAAGCTAAGAGGCTTGCAAAACGCCTTGGATGCTGCGCAGAGCGATCTACTCTCCTACCTTTATGAGTATGAAAAGCTATTGGAAGATCATTATAGTGAGACCATGAGCTTTAAGGGCAAGGCCTTGGAGGAAATGCGTGACCTTATAGAAGATGGTTTTGAGACCAGCAAATACTTCTTTAATAAAAACACGGGTTTTTATCGCTCTTTGCTTCGTTCGGTGTCTAGCAAGTATAAAAAGCTACAAGACGATAAGGAAAAAGTAGTGGCCCATTATAAATTATTGCGCAGCTTTCATCAGCGGTACAACTACTTTGACTTTTCGTTTTTGAAGTTGGATGATATGGACATCATCATTTTTGAGGAAGTGCAGAAAAACATAGGGCAATACAGCAAAAAGTTGAGTGATTGGTACTTTGAGCGGACCAAAGACATCCAGCGTTTGGTGAATGAGCTGTCTTTGCAGAATGTGCATCCGCATGTAGATTTTAAGGGGCGGGTGCAAGAGCTCAGTCGCAACTTAGATGTTTTTGCAGAGAGTTATCGCAAGAGTAAAATCTTCAAGGTTGGCTTTCGTTTTGACAGCCCTATTTTGCGGCAGCGGCTCAATCATTTGGAGAACCTTTATGAGAACTTGGGGAAACTCTTGGAGCGTTTTGAGGCTGAATTTGAGGCCTATCATCGCTTGAAGTTTTTCTGGGAGCAGCTCAATACGGCAGAGCAGCAGGCCTTTCGGGCCCTTTCAGAGGCCGACCCGCCTGATTGGCAGGGGCATTTTAGATGCTGGTACATCTATGAGCTTTTAGAGCGGCAAGATAAAGAGCGTTTACCTCAGGCCGAGAGCTATGCTCGTTTGCTCAAGTACTATGAGGAAGAGCAGGAGCGGATGCGCAAAGAATTGAAGCAGCATACCCTATTGCATTGGCGGGCCAAGCAGGCGCAGGCCGTAGATCAATTTAATCGAGAGAAAGCGCCCTTAAAAGTGCATTCCATTTATAACCTCAGGGGGGCCAATGGGGGCAAGCGCACCCCATTGCGGCAAATCTTTGAGGCCGATCCGCAGCTATTTAGCAGTTTTTTCCCAGTATTGATGGTCAACCCTTCGGTAGCGGCGGCCATGTTGCCCTTAAAGCCCCATCTATTTGATGTGGTCATTTTTGATGAGGCCAGTCAATTGCGTTTGGAGGACACTTTTTCGGCCCTATTGCGGGGGCGGCTTAAGGTCATTTCTGGAGATAGTCAGCAGATGCCGCCCTCCGACTACTTTGCCAGTCGAGAATCGGCCTTTTTGGAAGAAGAGGAAGAGGATGAAAACGCCTGGGAACTAGAAAAAGAGGCGGTGGATTATTTGGCGGGCAGTGAGTCTTTACTGGAGTATTCTGTAGCTGATGGGCGTTATGAAGAGAGTTTTTTGCAGATTCACTATCGGAGTCGGCACCCCTACCTCATTGACTTTTCTAATGCGGCCTTTTATGGGAAGCGCCTGCGGCCAGTGCCGGCCCAGGAAGACTATTGTCCCATTGAGTTTCGGGCGATAAATGGTTTGTATGAAAACTCGACAAATCCGACGGAGGCGGAAGCGATTTTAGAAGAGTTATTGGCCCTTTATGAGCGACATAAAGCGCAACTGCCGGCTATAGGCGTGGCTACTTTTAACCTCAAGCAGCGCAACCTCATTTTAGAAAAAATGCAGGAGCGGATGAGTCAGTCAGAGAGCGAGGCCAATGCCTTTGAGGCCTTACAGGCAGCGGGTTTATTTGTCAAGAACTTAGAGAACATACAGGGAGATGAGCGAGACATCTTGCTTTTATCGACCACCTTTGGGCAGCGAGAAGATGGGCGTTTCATACAGAACTTTGGTCCGATCAACAGAGAGCGGGGCTATCGTTTATTGAACGTATTGATTAGTCGGGCCAAGCAGAAAATTGTTCTTTTCTCGAGTATTCCGCAGCAGTACATTTTGCGTTATCGGGAGTTGATTCCTGAAGAGGGCAACTATGGCAAGGCCATATTTTATGCTTATTTGGCCTATGCGCAGGCCGTTAGTGAGGGCAATGAGGCATTGCGGCAGCAGATTTTGGAATTAGTCTATACGCATTCGGACCAAAAGCAGCTAGAGGAATTTAATCCGGAGAGTCGTTTGGCGGGTTTTGCCCTGCGGTTCCATCGTTTTTTGTCCAAGCATTTGCCCGAGGGTTATCAGTTAGATTGGCAGGCGCAATTGGCGGGTTTGCAGATTCCCTTTTTGTTGAGAGATGGGCAGGGGCAGCCTAAGCTAGCCTTTTTCATAGATCTCTATCATGCGGATTATTCGGAGGAGGCCTATGCATGGGACTTCTTCCGTCGCGATTATTTACAGCGGATGAATATTCCTTTGGAGCGGGTTTGGACCTACAGTTGGTGGAAGCAGACGGAGGCAGAACAAGCCAGAATTCGGGCGATTTTGCAAGATTTGGGGTAGTTTTGGGGCCTCCGTCTCGCTACGCTCGTCGGCGCTACGCTGCGGGGCTCGCAGGTTTGCTCGGCCCTGCGGCGGCTTTGCCGCCTAGGTCTGGCCTAACGGCCACCCGCTCCGCATCGCTAGGCCGTCGGGCCTTCGGCCCTTATAAAAAGCAAAAGCCGCTTTTCTGTATAGAAAAGCGGCTTTATATATTTGGCTTAGTTATAGGCATAAAAAAAGAGCCCGACCTGCACGGAGCGCTCAACCACCTACCCTTGCTTCGTTTCCGACCTGGGGGAGTTCAGTAGGAGCTGCTCCTGCCTCTTGGCTCGGTAGCAAATATACGTTCATTTTGCGGAATTGCAAATTTTGCTTCCTTTTTTTTGCGGATTGGTCCAATTTGCGGGTTGGGGGCGGCGCAGCCGCCTGGCCCGCAGGGCCCTTGGCCTACCGCTGCGGAAGGGTGGCCTGAAAGGCCAGACCGAAGCCCTCAGGGCTGAGGGCCGAGCAGGCTTGCGAGCCCTGCAGCATAGGGGCGGCCGCCCCAAATAGAAGGGCGGCCGCAGGCCCCAGAAAAATAGTTATTTAATGGATTTGGATCTTTTTAGTTTGGTAAAAGTCTTCTCCAATAATTTGGAGGAAATAAAGACCTTGAGGGAGGTTTGTCCAGTTAATTTTATAGCGACTGCCCTCTTTTTGGTATTGGATAAGTTGCTTACGGCCTTGGAGGTCCAGCAACTCTAGTTGAGTAATTTCGTCTACTTGTTCGCTAGCGAGATAGAGTTCATTTTTGGCGGGATTGGGCCAAAGTTGGATATGATTAGACAGTTGTTCGAGATAAACAGTTTGGATAATAGAGTACTGCTGCTCTTCATTTTGGCCAATTTGCAGCAGGCGATAATAAGACTGTCCTTTGAGGGCTTGAGCATCTAGGAAGCTATACTCAGTTTGATTAAATTGGGCTGGAATTTGGGCGATAGCTTCGAAGGCTAGTCCATCTGCGGCCCGTTGAAGTTCAAACAAAGTAGTTTGGTCATTTTGGCTAACTTCCCAGCTGAGCAGCACTTTTCCGTCTTGTTTTTGAGCTTTAAAGTAGCTCAGTTCTAGCGGGAGGAGCGCCTCATCAAAGATGCCGTTGTCATTGGTTCCGGAAGGGCTGCCCGCAAAGTTATTGCAGGGAGAGCTATTGTTATTGCAGCCAGCTTGTCCGTTAGCAGTTCGGCTAAGGACATTACTATTAGGTTCGGTATTAGAATAAAAAAGAACGCCTTGGCCGCCACCGCCGCCGCCGCCATGTGGGCTACTGCTGCTAGTACCTCCTGTTCCGCCGTTAGCCTCGACCAAAAGTGGGCAAGCTGCATTCATATTAAAGGTATTTACGTCTAGCAGAACACTTCCGCCAGCGCCACCGCCGCCAGCGCCATCATTGGTCCAAGAAGCGGCATCATTTCCGTTGGCAGAAATAGAGACACCACTACAGCTAGCGGGGCTAATAATTTCTTGGGCTTTGATATAAATCAGGCCGCCGCCATTGGCCCCAGAAGTTCCACGGCTATTATTTTGTTGGCCACCGCCGCCGCCACCGCCGAGAAAAACTCGGTTGGGGGCAATCTCGCTAGCTAGGGCGATACCTGCCTGGCCACCAACAGCCGTAGCTGCAGGGCAGACATTACTTCCGCCATTATAGCCACGGCCCCCTTCGCCTCCTTCGGTATAATTTCCGCCACCGCCACCGCCACCATTATGGTGAGCACCACCACCGCCGCCATTCAGCATTTTGGCTCGGGCATAGGTATGGTTAACATTTGTATTGGGGTAGATGCCTTCTCCTTTTGCGCCATATTCATCGGAGCTACTGATATAAACGCCATTAGAGCTACAACTGGCTCCTCCATGATCTCTAGAAACGGCTCCTCCTCGAAAGCCTAGGCCATCTACAGAAATATTGTGGGCTAGGGTAAGTTGATTTGGCACCTCAAAGGCCAAAACGCCTCCTGTTTGGCCATCCCAAGCCTTGGCCGTAATGTCTGAAGTTGTGGTATAATTGGGACTCCCCAATTGCGGAAAAGAAACAATTTGCAGGCGGCTATTCGGCCCTGTGCTATAGGGTCTGATCAATGGATTTTGAAGCGTAATACTAATAGGCGTGCCAGCAGACTCTGTATGAGATGAAATCTGAGCGATTTCAAAATTGCCTGCATTCAGAATTTGGTCCAGCTCTCCAAAACTGCTCGTATTAGCGGTATTGGCGCCGATGACATCATCTTGAACTTGAATAATTAGGACTTTTTCGCCATCTTCAAAACTATCAAAAGCTTCATCTACTTGGCTCAGTTGTAGGCTATTACCACTAATACTAGTCACTCGGGCATAAGCATTCACTTGAATTTGGGCCGATGCAAAATGGGCAAAACAAAATAGGGACAGAAAGAGATAAATGTTCTTCAAAATTTTACCTTTAAATGCTTTTCAAAAATTAAAAGTCGTTTAGGGATAGTGTTAGCTTTGCTTGTTGTCACAAATATACAATATTTGTAGTTTTTATTCTAAGGAAGACTAATTATAAAAAGTTAAATTTAAAGGACTTGGGGCCCGCGGCCGGCTAGGCTTCGCCTAGGTCGGCCGCCGCTATGCTGCGCGGCTCGCAGGTCTGCTCGGCCCTGCGTCGCTTCGCTCCTGGGTCTGACGCTGCGCGCCACCGCTGCGCAGCGCTGGGCCAAGAGTAGCCCTTGCAGGGAAATAAAAAAAGAGCGAACAGAAAATTCTGTTCGCTCTTTATGGGCTAAAGAGACCAAGGCTATTTTGTTTTTTTGGTCGTTGTCTTCTTTTTAGTAGTCGTTTTCTTTTTGGCCGTTGTTTTCTTGGCTTTAGGTTTTTTGACCTTACCGCCTTGTTCTTCCACCAATTCGATAGCACGTTCTAGGCTAACCTCCTTGGCTTCTTCTGGGGTTAATTTTTTGCCTTCGGCATTGAGTAGTTTGTAAGATTTTTTGCCTGAGCGGATAAAGGGTCCCCAGCGGCCATTTTCGATATTGAGGGCATAATCGGGCCATTTTTGGATATAGCGGTTGGCTTCTTTTTCCAGTTTGGCTTCAATCAGTTCAATAGCTTGGGCCTCCGTGATTGTCTCTAATTGAAAGCCAGAGCCTTTCGTGATAGAAACAAACATCTTATTCCATTTGACAAAAGGGCCAAAGCGGCCAGCGCCCTTAGTAATGGGTAAATCTTTGAAGTGGCCAATTGGCGCATCTTCTTTGATTCGGGCCTCTACTAATGGGATAGCCTCTTCATAAGTAAAGCTAATGGGGTCTGCGCCTTTTGGCAGAGAAATAAACTTGCCATCAAACTTGACATAGGGGCCATAGCGGCCAGAATTTACTTCTAGCTCTTGGCCTTTATAGCTTCCGATATTTCTGGGCAACTTAAAGAGCTCTAGGGCCTCTTCAAAAGTGATCGTTTCAATAGACTGTTCTCTTTTGAGGTTGGCATATTGAGGTTTTTCCTCTTCGCCAAGCTCATCGGGGGCACCAATTTGGGCCAAGGGGCCATAGCGGCCAATACGGACGAGGAGAGTATGTCCCGTTTTGGGATCTTTACCTAAAATTCGTTCTCCGGTGACGCGGTCGGCATCTTCGGCGGTTTGTTCTACTAATTTATGGAAGGGCTTATAGATGAGGTCCAGCATTTTTTGCCATTGTTCTTGGCCCTCGGCCACCTTATCGAGGCGGTCTTCTACATCGGCGGTAAAATTATAGTCCATGATATCGCCAAAATGCTCCATCAAGAAATCGGTCACCTGTTTACCCAAATCAGAAGCGAAGAGTTTATTTTTCTCGGTACCGTATTTTTCGGTCAGCTCCTCCGCTTTAATTTCTGCGGCTTCTTGGACCAAAGAGAGCTTACGATAATTACGTTCTTGGCCCTCTCTAGTTTCCTTAGTCACATAACCGCGGCTAGGGTCCATAATTTTGGTAATAGTTGGGGCATAAGTAGAGGGTCGGCCGATCCCTCTTTTCTCTAATTCCTTAACCAAAGAAGCTTCTGCATAGCGAGAAGGACCTCGGCTAAAGCGTTCGGTAGCATCGATATTTTCGTTTTTGAGTTTTTGGCCCAGCTTCATGGGAGGGAGCAGATCGCTATTGCTATCGTCCTCTTCTTCCTCCTCTTCTTTATGGACCAGATAGAGGGCCAAAAAGCCTTCAAACTTAATCACTTCTCCTTTGGCCAAGAAAATTTCATCTGGGCGGCTAGAGATATTGATAGTTACCGTAGTTTTCTCGAGCAGGGCATCGGCCATTTGGCTTGCCAAGGTTCTTTTGCGGATGAGGTCATAGAGGCGTTGTTCGTCTCGGTTATTGCTGACCACTTTTTTCTCTACATTGGTGGGGCGGATGGCTTCGTGAGCTTCTTGGGCGCCTTTTTTATTATTAAAGCTACGGGCTTGATAATACTTGGGGCCGAAAGAACTTTTAATCTCGGCTTCTAGCGCTTGCATAGCGGTTTGGCTAAGGTTGGTCGAGTCGGTACGCATATAAGTAATATGACCGGCCTCATATAGCCTTTGGGCCACCTGCATTGTTTTGGCCACACTAAAATACAGCTTATGCGAAGCATCTTGTTGGAGCGTAGAAGTAGTAAAGGGGGCAGGTGGGCGGCGTTTACTATCTTTAACCTCAATATCTTCAATGGTAAATTCGGCGCCAATGCAATCTTTCAAGAAAGCCTGGGCCTCTTCTACGGTATCAATATGTAGTTCTTTACTTTTGCTCTCTCGGCTATAGAGTTTGGCCTGTAGTTTAGAGGTCCCCCCTCTTTCGTTGGGGACCAAAAAGCTGGCCGTGCCAGCAAAGAAAGCTTTGGGCTTAAACTCCTCAATAGCGCGTTCTTTTTCTACCACTAGGCGGACGGCCACTGATTGGACACGGCCGGCGGAGAGTTTTCCACGGATTTTCTTCCAGAGTAACTCAGAGAGCTCAAAGCCGACCAATCTGTCGAGGACGCGGCGAGCTTGCTGGGCATTTACTAGGTCCAAATCAATCAGGCGGGGAGCTGTAATTGCTTTTTGGAGAGCGGGTTTAGTAATTTCGCGAAAGACGATGCGCTTTGTTTTATGCACATCTAGATTAAGTACCTTAGCGAGGTGCCAAGAGATGGCTTCCCCTTCGCGGTCTTCATCCGTTGCGAGCCAAACTTCATCAACTTTTTTGACCCAGCTTTTGAGTTCGCTGACCACCTTTCTTTTGGCGGGAGAGATTTCGTAGTGGACCTTATAATTATTGTCCACTTCGATAGCTTTTTTATCTTTAGAATTTTTGATGAGGTCTCGGATATGTCCGAAACTCGACTTCACGGTAAAGTCTTTACCGAGATATTTTTCAATAGTTTTGGCCTTAGCAGGCGACTCGACGATTAATAGATTTTTGGCCATAGTAAGTTTAAATAGGTGTGCCTTAAAGAGGGTGGCTTTAGGGCAAAAATTGGGTGGGGGGAGATAATCCTTGCCCTAATACTAAGTTTTTTCTGTATTTGTGAAAAGATGAACGCTTATTTTTTTGTAAAAATCAAGAAAAAGACAGCTTTTTGCCAGAAAAATTGTTTTATCGCCCTACTGTGCGGCTTAAAACTGGGCTATTTTTGGCCTAGCGATGTGTAGCAGTGGCGCAAAGCGCCAGACCGAAGCCCGCAGGGCTGAAGGGCCGAGCGACCCGACCAACGGGAGCCGACGCAGCGAAGCAAGTAACAGCGAGCTGCGGAACGACAACAAGCCCTTTAGGGCGCAGTTCGACGACCAAAGGGAGTAACCGCCGCAAGGCAAAGCCGCAGCGACAACAAGGACTTTAGTCCGCAGTTCGACGACTGAAAGGAGTAACGCCCCAAAAAATTAACTAAATATATAACAAATGAAATTAAATTTTAAGCAGTACGGAGCGGGCAAGCCCATAGTGATTATGCATGGGATGTTTGGGATGTTGGATAATTGGCAATATGTGGCCAAGGAATTGGCTGAAGAATATATGGTATTTTTGGTAGACTTGCGCAACCATGGCAAGTCGCCGCATTCCGAAGACTTTAGTTATGCCCTAATGGCCGATGATATTCGGCGGTTTATGGAAGACAATTGGCTATACGAGGCCAAAATTCTGGGGCATTCTATGGGGGGCAAAGTGGCCATGCAGCTGGCCTTGGAAGAGCCCGATATGGTAGAGCAACTGGTGGTTGTAGATATTGCGCCCAAAAGTTATTCGGGCAATCATGAAACGATTATTGCGGCCATGCAAGCCTTGCCCTTGCGGGAATTGGCGAGTCGGTCGGAGGCAGAAAGCCATTTGCGAAAAAGTATTCCGGAGGAGGGCGTTGTTCAGTTTTTGCTCAAAAATCTGAGTCGAGAGCGAGCTGGGGGCTATCGTTGGAAAATGAACCTGCCTGTCATTGCGGCGCACTATCAAGACATTTTGGCCAACAGTTTGCCTGAAGAGCAATATGAAGGCCCTACCTTATTTGTGCAGGGCGTTAACTCTAAGTACATCAATCCGGCCGAGCTGGCCGACTACCAACAGTATTTTCCTGCTGCCCAAATTGCCCCAATAGCAAATGCGGGACATTGGGTACATGCCGAGCAACCTCAAGAATTTTTGGCAACTTTGCGTAAGTTTTTTGCTCAGGATTAAGGTTTGGTAAGTCTTTTGATTTGCAAAAACTAACCATTAAGTTCACTTAAAAATAAATATAAATGAGGATGCATGTTCCCCTGAGATTACTCTCTATTTTTCTTTTTCTAGCTTGTTGGCTAAGCTCCCCCCTCTTGGCCCAAAAGGAGTATACCGACCACAAGCCCGTTTATCGGAAATGGCAGGACAACTACATTTTGGATAAAATTGAGTATACAAAGAACGAAACCATTTTTTATTTCCGTTTTGTTTGTCGCTCTGGTCAAGGTATTAGTGCCATTTTTTATCCTCCTGGCGGAGAAGCGCCTTGGTATTTGCGGGCCAAAGATGGGCGTTCTTTTAATCTCAAAGCCATTAAAAACATTCGGAGAAATAGCCAGATGATGGCTCGCCACCTCAGAAGCAAGGGCGAATATATGTCTTTGGATGGTTTTGGCTATACGGTTTTTAGCTGTGAGGTGCATTTTGAGCGCCTGCCCAATGATGTTAAAACCGCCGATTTCATTGAAGGCCGTGGCCATGAATTTGACCAAAATCACTTTAATTGCTTTGATGTTAAGCTAAAAACTTGGAATGATGAAAGCTTGGGTAAAATTGCGGACTCTGAAGAAAATGTCCGAAAATTTGAACGCAAATTTGGCGTAAACACCAACAAAAAACCCAAGCCCAAACCCAAGGTAGAGCCTAAGGTAGAACCCAAAGATCCTATTGCTAAGGTGGAGCCCAAGCCTAAACCCACACCTAAACCCACACCCAAGCCTAAACCCACACCTAAGCCTATTCCTAAACCCAAGCCTATCCCCAAAACGCCTAAAATTCCTGCTTCAGAAGAGCCAGGTGGCGTGGCTCGGGTTCGCTATGCAGAAGATGTCGTTTGTGGCCAACCGTTGGTCCTTGATGGCTTGCAGTTTCAGGATGGTACCACCGACTTTAAGGGGATGGTCAAATGTAAGCAGGTCTTGCATTATGTCTTTGACTTTATGGAAAAACACCCCAACTCTAAGCTGACCGTTATCGGACATACCGATATTTTTGGCGATAAGGAACGCATGAAGGAGCTCTCTAAAAAACGAGCCTATAAGGTGCAGCGCTGGCTCTCTATGATGGGCATCTCGCCCTGGCGCATCGAGATTAAATACTATGGTCTCGAAAAGCCGCTTTTGCCCGAGGGAGGCGCCCTCAACCGCCGCGTAGAGGTACAACTCAGCTGCGAATAGCTATTCAAAAAGCCTAATTATGGCCCATTCTTGTTTTGCAAGGATGGGCTTTTTTTTATTTTGGGGCCCGCGGCCGGCTAGGCTTCGCCTAGCTCGGCCGCCGCTATGCTGCGGGGCTTGGGTTGACCCACTTTTAAAAATAAGCTTAACTTAGCTCTAAATCAAGATTTATATGGACAGTACAAAGGTATCTTCATTTATGCTAAATAAGCAATCAGTGAGAGTATGTTATAGATTAGCAGAGAGTCTAAAAAATAATCCTAACCCACATTTAACAAATGTAGCAAAAACTGATGCAGACCGTAAGGCTTTCATGAGGTTGTTATCAAACAAAAATCTTACTGAGGAATACATTCAATTTGAGTTTATTGGCAAAAGTAGGGAGTCTATGAAGGTGGTTGAAGAAAAGCTTCTGGCCTTTCACGACACCTCTGAAGTTGTACTGAATAAGCAAAGAAATAGACTAACGGACAAAGAGGGTTTAGGCCCTGGAGGTCGGGAAACAAATTTGTCTGTATTTCTTCACATGGCTCTACTATATGGTCGAGAAAGCTTTCATTATCATGGCTTAGGAGGTATTCAGCTTTATAATCGATATAAAAATAGAGTAACTTGTAAGGAGGCTGAAAATAGAAATACGGGTCATTTTAGAGGTGAAATTACGAGGTGGAAAATAAATGTAGAAGAGACAGAATCTGCGTTAAAAATAATTAACGACCTAATTGATATTTTACATGTTTGTGATCGAGAAGGAGATGTTTATCCTATGATGGAAAGTTTTTTCAGACAGCATATTAAGTTCTTGATTCGGTCTCGAACAGATAGACGAGCAACGATTTGGGAGGATGGCAAAAAGATTCCATTATGTGATGTCTTTGAACATTATCCAGCAGACTTTGAGACGACAGAAACGGTCAAGAGTAGCCGTAAAAAACTTAACGGGAAGAAGCTAGTTATTCGATCTAAAAAAGTGACTTTTGCCGTTCCCAAATCTTGTAAGTATGTTCTTGGCGAACCAAGGCCTAAACCAATGACAATCAATGTTATTGAGGTCTTTGAAAAGGGCAAAGGTTTTTCAAAATCTGCCGCTAGAAAAAGAAGCCGAACAAAAAAAGATCATGATGATGAAACCATCAGTTGGCGCTTACTCACAAATGAAGAAATCAACAGCGAAGAAGAGCTCTTAGAGCTTGTTCTTTGCTACCGCAAGAGGTGGTTAATTGAAACATACTTTAAATATTTAAAATCAGATGGCTTTGATATTGAAAACATATGTTTAAAAACAGGTAAAGCTATCCGCAAAATGATACTTATGGCAATCAGTGCATCTGACAAGGTCCTTAAGCTTAAAGAAGCTGGACTTAACCAAGATAATGAGACTCCAGCAACCTCTATTTTCACAGAAGATGAAGTAGAAGTCTTAGATCTTATATTTAAACAATATCTAAAAGGCGAAAGCCAAAGCCCTTCTTTGCGTAACCCATTTACCTCTAAATCAATAGCTTGGGCCTATTGGATCATAGCAAGGTTGGGCGGATTTAATGGCGCAGTGAAGAAAACTAGGCATGCCGTATCCGTCAAGAAAATAGGACTAGGGTTAGAGAGATTCATATTTATGTATGATGGATATCGATCCCTAAATTGACACCGCTATAAAAAGTGGGTCAACCCAAGGCTGCGGGGCTCGCTGTTCGCTCGGCCCTTCGCTTTTTTCGCTTTGCTCAAAAAGCTCGGTCTGGCCTTCGGCCACCCGCTCCGCAGCGCTGGGCCTGCGGCGGCTTCGCCGCCTGCAAAACGCAAAAAGCCGCTCTCCCTTTTGGGAGAGCGGCTTTTCTTTATCTGGACCAAGAAAGCTTAGTTGCTTCCTCGGCGATTCATTTCATCTCGGATCTTTGCCGCCTGCTCATAGTTTTCGGCCTGCAAAACCTCATCGAGCTTGCGCTCTAGTTCTTCTAGGCTCAAGTCTTCTAATGAACGGCTTTTTTGTTGTTCCTGACGGCGGTTTTTGGCCTCTTCCATCTCTCTTTCGGTTTCTTCCTCTAGCACAATGCCCGCCTGCTCCAAAATAAACTCATAGGTATATACTGGGCAATCAAAGCGGACCGCCAGGGCCAAAGCATCCGAACTTCTAGAGTCGATTTCTATGGTTTTGCCATTCTGGATAAACACCAAATTGGCATAAAAAATACCATCTACCAAATTACTAATAATGACCTCCTGAAGTTCTACATTGAGGGTCTCAATGGTATTGCGGAACAGGTCATGGGTCATAGGACGGCTGGCTTGCATGCCCTCCATGGCCACAGCAATAGCCTGGGCCTCAAATCCTCCGATAACAATGGGCAAACGACGGCTGCCCCCCATTTCGCCTAAAACCACGGCATAATTCTGCGATTGGGCCAAACTATGCGAAAGGGCGACAATTTCTAACTCTACTTTTTTCATTTGGTGATGCGTTGTGTTTGAACAGCAAAGGCCACAAAGATAAAAAATTATAGGAAAGCAAAAAAGCCCTTTTGCTTTATCGGCAGGGCTTTTTTGCGGTGTACAGGCGGCGAAGCCGCCGCAGGCTGAGGGATGGATAGCAGGGCCGCCAAAGGCGGCAGACCCAAGGCCTTGGCCGCAGAGCGGCCAAGGCCTGCAGGGCCGAGCAGACCTGCGAGCTGCGACACAGCCCGACCCGCCCGAAGGGCGGGGCAGCCCCAAATCCTAAGACTTCTTCTTATCTAGAATAGTATGGCCCATTTTGTCTCTTTTGGTAAAGAGGTAAAACTCATTGTGCTCATTGGGCTCAATTTCTAGCTCTACATTTTCTACGATTTCTAGACCGTAACCAATTAGGCCAATGCGCTTGGTGGGGTTGTTAGTCATTAGGCGCATCTTGCTGATTTTTAGCTCTCTAAGAATTTGCGCCCCAATGCCATAATCTCTTTCGTCGGCCTTAAAACCGAGCATGAGGTTAGCTTCTACGGTATCATAGCCCTGCTCTTGTAGCTTATAGGCCTTGAGCTTATTGAGCAGGCCAATGCCGCGGCCTTCTTGCATAATATAGAGCAAAAGTCCCTTGCCTTCTGCCTCAATTTGCTTCATGGCCGCATGCAGTTGGGGGCCACAATCGCAGCGGAGAGAGCCTAGGATATCGCCAGTTTGGCAAGAAGAGTGCACCCGAACCAAAACGGGTTCATCGGCCTTCCAGTCGCCTTTTTTGAGGGCCAAATGCGTTTCATTTCTGGTCTTATCTTCAAAAGCGATCAACTGAAAATCGCCGTATTCGGTAGGCATTTGCACATCAATGAGGCGCTCTACCAACTTTTCGTTTTCTACTCGGTACTTGATCAAGTCGGCAATAGAAATAATTTTAAGGTCGAAGCGTTCGGCCACCTTGACCAAATCGGGTAGGCGGGCCATGGTCCCATCTTCATTGAGGATTTCGACCAAAACGCCAGCGGGAGCCAAGCCAGCCAAGCGAGCGAGATCTACGGCCGCCTCGGTATGGCCAGCACGGCGCAAAACGCCTCCATCTTTAGCGATAAGTGGGAAGATATGGCCTGGACGGGCATAATCGGTCCAGCTCGTGTTGGGGTCGGTAAGCAGGCGAATTCCGGTAGAGCGGTCGTAGGCTGAAATTCCTGTGCTGCAACCATGGCCAATCAGGTCGACAGAAATGGTAAAGGCCGTTTCATGATGCGAGGTATTGGTTTGGACCATAGGTTTGAGATTGAGTTCTCTACAGCGGTCCTCGGTGAGGGGCGTACAGATGAGGCCACGGCCATGAGTGGCCATAAAGTTGACCAGTTCTGGAGTAATTTTTTCTGCAGCGCAGATAAAATCCCCTTCATTTTCACGGTCCTCATCATCGACTACAATAATGATTTTTCCGTCGCGAATATCCTGAATGGCAGCTTCAATACTATCCAGTTTTCTATCCAAGCTTTCGTTTTGTTGGTTGCCAGACATTGGTTTTGACTCCTTTTATATAGTTGATAAATCCCTTAACTAGGGCAATATTCATGGCTAAAAAATATCGGATGTACCGCAGGTACTTCTGATGTATGCCCATTTGCTCTAATAGCCAATCGAGCAATGGAACGATAAAAAATAAGAGGTTTTGTGCTGTAAACAAGAGGGGCCAGATTAAGTTGTTGTCTAGGAGGTTGAGCAGGGCCAAACTGCTCCAACTTAACAGAATAAAAACAGGACCGAGCCATCTGAGGACCTTATGCGACCAAAATACAAAGGCCAGGCTCCCCCATTTGGGCAAAAGCAGATGCTTAAAGGTGGCCAAGTTTTTATAGTTGCCGCTGGCAATGCGCACCTTTCGGCGGAACTCTCCGGCTAGGTTGCCCGATACATCTTCTAGGCAAAGGGCTTTGAGTTCGCTAATGGCTCGGCCGCCCTGCTCAAAGGCTCGCATGGCCCAATAAAAATCATCGACCAGATAACCTTTGGGAATAGCTGAAAAATGGCTGGCCCGCAGGGCAAAAAAGCCGCCTAATGGGCCTAGGGTACGGCCCCAAATTAGGCCTTCTTGGTATTTGGCCTGTACTTCCTGAGAGATATAGCCCTGTTCGTTGCGGCCAATGCCTGCCGCCTCACTATCATAATGCTGAATATTGCTATCGACCAGGACAATATCCCTTTGCTTAAAGTGCTTGAGTAGCTCGTAAATACTGGCCGGTTTGGGCATTACATTAGCATCGGTGATCAGGAGGACCTCAGCCGATATGGCCTTGGCCGCCTCGGCCAATTGGTTAATGATAGCGGGTTTGCCTTGTCGTTCTTGGAAAGGGAAAAAGTGAATGCGGCTAGGATATTGGGCCGCATAAGCCTGCATAATGTCATTGGTAGCATCTGTAGAGCAATCGGAGCCCACATAAATATGCAGCTTTTGGGCAGGATATTCAGCCGCTAGTAGATGCTGCATCTTTTGCTCCAAGACCAGCTCTTCATTATGGGCGGCCATGAGCACGGCCAAAACGGGCAAATCGGGATCTTCTTGGGCATAAGTGCTGCCTTGCAGGGCTTTTCCTTGGCTCAGAAGGCGCAGCAAAAGGGGGTAGAGTACATAAGTGTACACCACGGCAAAAGAGGAAAGCAAAAAAATCGTAAGCCCTATTCCAAATATCATTTAGCTGCTTTTAGGCCGCAAAACTACGCATATTTTTCGCCTTAGTGGAAGAAGTGATTGAAAAACTGACTGCTGGGCCCTAGGCGGCATAAAAAAAGAGTCAAACCTGAAAAGGCTGACTCTTTTTTCTTGGCATTTTGGCCAATTAGGTCGAGATGAAGACAAAGTACATCAAGAACATCAGGGCAAAAAGACTGACGACCGCAATGATGGTAAGCATTCGCAACTGCTTGCGATCTTCCTCATCGGGAGCGGTGATCATCATGTTTTCCTCTTCCACCACTTCTGTAGTTTGCTCTAATGGCTGTAAGGGATTCTCTTTGCGCATTTTTTTCTTCTCACGGCGGGTCATTTTCTTTTCATGAGAGCCACCGGGGGGAGCATATTGTTTTCTAGACATATTCTAAAGGAATTATAGTAGGGCCCAAAGGCCTAGTGTGCTAATGAAATCTTAATAGATTAGCGGTAAAAATATAGTTTATCTCTTAAAAAACCAATTGGCCCCTTCCTTTTTTAGTCGACCAAAACAAAAGGCAGTTGCTTATTTTCTCCTTGCATTTGCAAATTGAGCCAGTAGTGTCCGGCTGGCAAATCTTGGGTACCGATGCGCAAAAGCTGTTCGCCAGCCGCTAAAGAAAGGCTTTGGCTAGAGACCCGCTGGCCCAAATTGTTATAAATATCAAGGCTGGCTTTTTGGCTTTGGGCGGTTTCTAAAGACAAAATCAGCTCTTGGCCTGCTGCCTGTGGATTGGGCCAAAGTTTGGCGCTGGCCAATTGTTCTGTAGCCGCTACTGCGGTGGTCCAGGCCTCTGTACGGAAGCAAGCCCAAGGGCTTGCATTATAGTTACAGGGATTTTCGGCTCCCATGGCCCGAACGCTCCAGCGGTAATACTGTCCAGGTTCTAGGTCCAACCAAAGGTAGGTTCCTTGCACCATAAACTCCTGAGTTTGTCCGGTGGGAATACAAGTATTTGGCGTCACTTTTTCTACCACAACCCAATAGGCATGAGCGGCATTAGCGGCCTGCCAGCGCAACTCTACCCCTTGGTCTACATTAGGGATAAGTCCCCCATCTTCTGGAAAGCTAAGGCTGGGCGTACCGTCGGCAGTGAGGACGGCCGGGGCAGCATTATAATGCTGTCCTCTAGAAATCATATCGAGCATAATGGCCTCTTTTTGCTGGTCCGTAAAGCTGGTCCGGCAAGAGAAGTAGCTCATATGGTTGTTAATTAGCGGCGTATTGCTGCTAGGCGTAATCAAGACGCTATCGGGATCTCTCCAAGTTTCGGTAAAGCTACATCCTCCGCCTCCAGAAGCATAATCTGGGGGAGTATCACAAAAGCCATCAGCGGCCCATTGGCAGTTTTCGCCAGTTTGGCCACGGATCACCTTCTCTACAGGGCGGCCATTGCTCCCCATTTCTGGGGCCTTATTTCCTACCGATGCACTGCTGTACTCCATGCCTTCCCAGCCATAAAATGTATGGGCCAAAGTAAAATAATGCCCTAATTCATGGGCCAGGGTAGTTCCCCCAGAAATTTGGTTGTTCCAGGCAAAAATCCAGTCAAAATTGGGTGCATAATAGGCCCCATAGCTCGTCCCTTGCTGATATGGCCCTCCTACATAAATATTGACGTAGCCATTGCGCTTGTGCAAAGAACGCACATAATCGGCCGTATTGTCTTGATTGACATATAGCTGTGTGCTGGCAATTTCGTTAATTTCATGAATGTAAAAGACCACATTCATATCGGCATAAAAGGCATTAATAGCACAGAGGTTATCATGCAATTGCTGATAAGTTGCGGCTCCTGTTCCATCGCCTCTAGATACTCGATGAAAGACAATCGGGACATAAACCGTACTGTCAAAACTATTGCGGCTTTGTAGCTGCTGCTGCCAATCGGCCAAGAGTTGGGGGGCCATACGGCGGTTTTCTGCTAGGCGCTCTAAACCAATGGCTTGGGCCTCATGGCTGGTCCCACAATTTAAATGACTGGCTTGCTGGGCCCAAAGCAATGCAGGCGCCAACAAAATGAAGGCAGTAAAAAACTGGTATAATCGAAACATAATATTGTAATTTAAGATGCGCCCTAATATACAATTTTGAGCAGACTTTAAATGTCTCTATTTATGTTTTTTTTTGGGGGCCTGCCGCCTTCGGCGGCCGGGCTGTTTCGCAGCTCGCTGTTCGCTCGGCCCTTCGGCGCTTTCAGCGCCTTGGTCTGGCCTAACGGCCACTGCTGTCCATCCCTAGGCCTGCGGCCCTTCGGGCCTGGCTAGCTGTGGCTGCAGGTTAAAACCAGCAGCCATTTTAGGTACAGCAGAGCCCGCTCCTCAGCAACAATTGGCCTGCAGCTTAAAAGCCGCAGGACCTGAAAACCAAATATTCCCTTTCCATAAACAAAGCAGGGGCTTTTAAGCTCCTGCGGCGAGAAAAACCAAAGCCCAACAAAAATGGCTGCGGCCTTTAGGCTGCAGATAGCGGCAAAGCCGCCATGGCCGAAGGCCAAACGGACACAACAAGCCCTTTAGGGCGCAGTTCGACGACCAAAGGGAGTAACCGATGTGCAGGGGTGGCCGTAGGCCAGACCCAGCGGGCACAGCCTGCGCAGGGCCGAGCGAGCAGCGAGCTGCGAAACGACAACAAGGATTTTAGTCCGCAGTTCGACGACCAACGGGAGTAACCGCCCGCCGAAGGCGGGAGGCCCTTAAGAAAATTGATGCGCTAGTAGCTCCTGAAAGTTTTTATTTTCTGCAAGTCCTGGATAAAGCAAAAGCAAGTCTTGTATGCTGTTTTCATAGAACTTTTTCAGCGCCTCTTTAAAAGCATAAAAGTCAGTTTTGACCTCTATTCCTTGATTATTTCGAATAAAGAAATCGCCCCCTAGCTTAAAACTATATTTCAACGCTCCAGTACTATAGTCTGAAGAATCCAAAAAGTTGTCAGCCTCCCCTGCTTCAACAGCATTTATAATAGATCTAAGCTGAAGCAGACAATCAATTAGGCCCAGCTTTTTAAGGACTAAATAGGTCCTTTTAGGTTCAAAAAATATATACAACTTTCCTTTTGCTATATGATGCAAGCTCAAAAAATCTATACATTCAAAATTAAGGTATTTGTCTCTCTCTATAGCCTTAAATGAAAATCGGAAATCGAAACTTACCGTATGAATTTTTCTCATTGACTTTGTTGCTTTTTGGCCCAGTTTAGAATGCAATCAGCTGCATGCTAAAGGCAGGAGCCCCTAAGAAAATTGATGCGCTAGTAGCTCCTGAAAGTTTTTATTTTCTGCAAGCTCTGGATAAATCAAAAGTAACTCCTGCATGCTGTCTTTATCAAATTTTTTTACTGCCTTTTTAAAGGCATAATAATTTGTTTTTATTTTCACGCCCCAATCATCTCGAATAAAAAAGTCTCCTCCTGCTTTAAGGCTATAGGTCAACGAGCCATTGTAATAATCCGAAGAAACTGAAAAAGTCTCATGGATACCAGAGTCTATACTACTGATAACAGAGCGAAATTGAATCAAATAATCTATTATTCCTATCTCATCAAGGATCAAATAGGTCCTTTTAGGCTCAAAAAATATAAATATTTTCCCTTCTGCAAGCTCCTTTAGCCCCCAAAGATCCAACTCTTTTAGCTTGAGCTTTTTGTCTTCTTCAAGAGCACTCAATGACAGACTAAAGTCAAAAATCACTTCCTGCATCACTCTTTGCGTTTATTCTTTAGGTATACCTTCTTATACTTTAACAACTCCTTTTCATTCTTTACCCTATCATCACAGTAGCACCAATTTTCGTCTAATACGATACATTTTTCTTTGTTGTAAGGGCCACCTTCTTTAAGTAGAAAGAACCGAATTGGATATTCTATATACAGCTTCATATTTCCATCTTTTTGGTCTCGCCAAAAGCTAGACAGCCCTACTAAAGCCGCATTTTGAATAATTGTTTCTCCTAATTCTTGAACAGCCTCGTATAAAGAGTCATTTAAAATCAAAGTACTTGCTGCTGGATACTCTTTAACTAAATACAACCGACTCTGCTCTTTTTCAAAATAGTATTGTCCAGAAAGACTGTCCCTAACATAATCTAGCTGTAACCCTCCTTCTATATTTTCATTTGCTAGTTTCGTTAGTTTATCGCTAAAAAATACGACTACAATAAGATTAGAGTCTCTTGGCATATACAACATACTCTCCTGAAGAGTACTCAACAAACTGTCTTCAAGCTGTAAATTCTGACAAAAAACCGACTGCGCTCTAAAGTCCTCCTTCAAAGGACTACAGCTGCATACAAGAGAAAGTAAAAGCAGTACTAAGTATGGTACTAGTTTCTTTTTCATAATTTATTTTATCAAATGAGCAGGCAGTTCTCTTTTTTCTATTGCGCCTTTAGAGTTAATCACCCACAACTCCTTAGCGATCAAATCATTTTTAGACTCGTCGGGATGCCCCCTATAAATACCTATTGAAATTGAATCCTCTCTATAATAAGATAAATACTTAAGCCGAGTATATCGTCGGTTCTTTGTTTTTGAAACTTTGACCACTAAACGCCCTTTAATTTCACCTAGAGTATCTGTTACCAATACAGCTTTATATGTATAATGTACACTACTATCTTGAGCTCCAAATATGAACTCCCCGACCAACAATCCTGGGTACTTCTTTAGCGCTCTGAAGTATTTGCATGCAGGGCTACTATCTGGATCAAGATTCATCCATTTCCTTAGCCATAAATCATTTTTGAAGTGAGTATAACGCTCTTCATTGCTATTACAAATCTGCTGAAGTAACTCAAACTTTTCTGTAGAAAAGGAGCTGTCTACTGCAACTAAGTTAGTGTCGGCTGGCATTTCTTGATGATCCAGCTGAGTGGATTCCTTTTCTGCTAGATTGCTGGCACAGCCAAAGCAAGACAATAGGAAAAGGCTAAAGAATAGATAATTTACTTTATTCATGGCATTATTTGGTTCTAGAATAATTTGCGATACCGTTTTTTGGGGCCTGCCGCCTGCGGCGGCCGGGCTGTTTCGCAGCTCGCTGTTCGCTCGGCCCTTCGGCGCTTTCAGCGCCTTGGTCTGGCCTAACGGCCACTGCTGTCCATCCCTAGGCCTGCGGCGGCTTCGCCGCCTGCTAGCTGTGGCTGCAGGTTAAAACCAGCAGCCATACAACAACCCCATTCTACATCTATAGTGCGGAGAGGATTAAAATCCTCTACCGCTTTGAACAAGGATTATTTTTTCTTCGGTTGTTTGATTTTGCTTTTGTCTCCCACATAAATTTCAGAGGAACCCTAGGGCCAAGGCCCTAGGCTATCGAAAAAAACGCCATCCCCTCATTCGAGGGGATTTTCTGCTCCAATAGGCTCCATCAGCAAACAAGGGCTTTAGTTTGCTCTTTGCATAGACCCGCAAGCATGGGCTTCAGCCCATGGCCCCAAAACTGCCCATCCGCCAAAAAACGCTCTCTTTATCTCTTCTTTTTCAAAAGAGCCAAGAAAAAGTTGAGGGACTAATATTAAAGTCTTGTCTGCGCCCCTTTTTACTGCCTAGGGACAAGCCCCTAGGCTAGCTTTTTCAGACAGCCCTCTGCGAGGGCCTTTGGATATCATTCTTCTCTGCAAAAACAGATAAGCAAAGCCATGATATCAACAATTGAGGCCCTTTAGGGCTGACTCCATTGGATTAGCCTAGGGGCTTGTCCCTAGGCGATGAATAGCAGGCGACAAAACCTAGAGGTTGCACAAGCCCCCAATAGGGGTCCTCTAAGGTATAGCTTAGGTCCAAGAACCCCAAAATAGTTCTTCTCTACTGTATTTTTTAGCTTAAAAAGTAGAAGAGGCCGCTTGTTTAGCTCAAGCTATCGGTCTAGTACCCCAAATTAGGGCGCTCCTACTGCTTTATAGACGTCTGAAACTGCATTGTATAGGTCCAAAAACCCCAGAGGGGACGTTCCGAACTCCATGAGGTACGTTCACAAACCCCATAAGGTACGTCTAGGGACCTATAATGAACAGTTTAGTAACTGTATTCAATGACTTTGACAAGCTATATCATGGAGTTCAGGATGTCTCTTATGCAGTAGAGGGACCTATAACGAACAGTTTAGTAACTGTATTTAATGACTTTGACAACCTATACTGTACACTTTACAACGTATGCTATACACTTCTGCAACCTATATCATGGAGTTCAGGATGTCTCTTATGCAGTAAAGGAACCTATAACGAGCAGTTAGTTAGTATATTCAACGACTTTGACAAGCTATACTGTACACTTTACAACGTATACTATACACTTCTGCAACCTATAGCATGGAGTTCAGGACGACTCTTATGCAGTAGAGGAACCTATAATGAACAGTTTAGTAACTGTATTCAATGACTTTGACAAGCTATATCATAGATTTCAGAACGACTAAGAAGGAGTTTGCTGGGCATCGGCCCATATCATTTATAGCAAACAAGGGCTTTAGCCCGCCAGTTTGCATAGCCCCACAACCATGGGCTTCAGCCCATGGCAGAAAAGGCGAGCTATTAGAATATTTAAGCTTAGTCAACAGGCGGCTATTCTTAGCGCCCTGGGCTGAAGCCCAGGGTTGCTGACTTGAGCGAACTGACGGAGAAAGTCCTTGTTCGCTTTTATTGATTCTAAGGACCCAGGCCAGCCAACCGCCGAAGAAGAAAGCCAAAAGAAAAAAGACCGTTGAGCGGCCTAGCGATGTGCAGCAGTGGCCGAAGGCCAGACCAAGGCCGTCAGGCCGCAGGGCCGAGCGAATAGCGAGCTGCGAAACGTAGCGCCGAGGAGCGAAGCGAGGCGGAGGCCCCAAAACAGTCCGCCCCTTCTCCCCTTAAAAAGCAGGCTTAACTGATTGAAAAACAAGAAAGCTATTCGCAAAAAAATGATGATTGTTAAAAGGGAGAAGCCTAGGGAAAAATGGAGGTTAAAAGTGGGAAAAAGTGGGAAAAAATAATATTTTGGGCCAAGTCTGATTGGCTAGAGGGGGCAAAAAGAACAAATGCTTATTTATAATATGCTTAAGCTATTTGTAGCTAAGCCATTACTAAAGCTCCTTTAAACTTAGATTTATGCAATTTTTGGGAGAATACAGCTGCAAAATAGATGCAAAGGGGAGGTTCCGTTTGCCTGCAGCCTTATTGGCCCAATATCCAGCGGCGGCAGTTGAGGGATTTGTATTAAATCGGGGATTTGAGTCTTGTTTGACCCTTTATCCGCAGGCGGCTTGGCAAAGCATAACCGAAGAGATGCAGCAATTGAACTTATACCAGCGGCAAAACCGTCAGTTTGTGCGTTACTTTTTTCGGGGGGCAACGCCCTTGCAGCTAGACAAGCAGCAGCGCTTGCTTTTGCCCAAAAACTTATTGGATTATGCTCAGATAGCGAAAGAATTGGTGCTTTTTGCCTACTTCAATCGCATAGAGATTTGGGCCAAATCCATCTACGACAACCTTTTAGAAGAAGAACCTGGCGACTTTGCCGATTTGGCGGAGTCTGTCATGGGAAAAATAGAGCAGAACTCAGATGTCTGATTACGATTATCATGAGGCGGTTTTGCGCCTGCCTTGTGTAGAAGCCCTAAATTTAGTGGCTGAAGGAACTTATGTAGATGTAACTTTTGGTGGTGGTGGACACAGCCGGGAGATTTTGCGGCAGCTAGAGGGCGGTCGCCTTTTTGGTTTTGACCAAGACCCCGACGCTCAGGCTAATGTGCCTGAGGATCCTCGTTTTGAGTTGCTTCCCTTTAACTTTCGTTACTTTAAGCGCTCTTTGCGTTTGGAGGCCGTGCGAGAAGTAGATGGGGTGCTGGCTGATTTGGGGATTTCTTCTCATCAGATTGATACGGCCGACCGTGGATTTTCCTTTCGTTTTGAGGCGGAATTGGACATGCGCATGAGCCAAGATGGAGAGAAGGATGCTCGTTATATATTGAATACCTACAGAGAGGAGGAATTGCAGCATATTTTCTCGCTTTATGGGGAGTTGCGCAATTCTAAGACCCTGGCCCAGACCATTGTCAAGGGGCGAAAGCGGCAAAAGATTGAGCGGGTGGAGCAATTGCTTCAGCTCATTCAGCCCATTATTCGGGGCAAGCAAAACCGTTATTTATCGCAGCTTTTTCAGGCCCTGCGCATGGAAGTCAATGAAGAGATTGAGGCCCTTAAGGAGATGTTGCAAGAAGCTAGCGAGATGCTCAAGCCGGGCGGGCGTTTGGTGGTATTGACCTATCATTCTTTGGAGGACCGTTTGGTCAAGCAATGGATCAAGAACGGTTGTTTTGACAAAGAGCCCGAAAAAGATATTTATGGCCATTTTTATAAGCCTTTAAAGGCGGTCAATAGAAAACCCATATTACCTTCTGCCGAGGAGATTGCCCAGAACCCTAGGGCGCGTTCGGCTAAATTGAGAATTGCAGAAAAAATTGCCGACTAATTATGGCGAATGCTAAAAAGAAACAGCGAAGAGAGTTTAAGCTTCCCCCTTTGATGAGCCAATTACAGGCCCTTGCTTTTATGCTCTTTCAGAATATCAACTTTATTTTTTTCTTGGCCCTTTTGGGGATCATCTACATTGCCAACTCGCATTATGCGGTAGAAACGGTAAAAGAGATTCGGCAGCTGCAAGGAGAACTAAAGAAGGTCAGTTGGGAGAGTAATGCCCGCAAATCGGACCTCATGTATGAGAGTATGTTGTCTAGAGTTTCTCAGCGTTCTGAGCATTTGGGCCTGAAGCCACTCAAGGGCAAGCCCAAGAAAATTGAAGTTAAAAAAGAATAATCCTAGGTCATGAAAATCACTAAACTGACGCCCAAACAGGATGTGCTATGGCGGATCTACCTGACCTTTGCCCTAATGGGCTTTATTGGTATTCTCATCATGGGGCGCATTGCCAGTATTCAGTACTTTGAGGGCAGCCAACTCCGAGAGAAGGCCGAGCAAGAGCATATTGCCTTGAAGGATGTTAAGGCCCCCAGAGGAAATATCTTAGCCGATGACGGCAGCCTTTTGGCCACCTCCCTCCCCTATTTTAAGGTGCATTGGGATACTAAAGTAGTGCCTAGAGATACCTTTGATAAATATGTGGATACCCTAGCCACTTGTTTAGCCACCTATGTTTATACGGATAAAACGCCGGGGCTTTGTCGCCAAGAGCTTATCAATGCCAGAGATAGTAGCCGTCGCTACCACCCTATTTTGCCCAATGTGAGCTACATTTTGCTGCAGAAGATCAAGGAGTTTCCCATTTTCTCTATGGGCGATCGCCTGAAGAGCGGTCTGATTGTCGAGCAGATGGCCAAGCGGCAATATCCTTTTAAGATGTTGGCCCACCGAACCATTGGCTACAGCCGAGTGGTCCAAACAGCTAATGGTCCAGATACCCTTTCGGTCGGACTAGAGCGTTCTTTTGATAATGTTTTGGCCGGAGAACAAGGCAAACAATATATGCAGCGCCTAAGTAAAGACCTTTGGGTGCCTGTAGATGATATTTCTAAAATTGAGCCTCGGGCAGGACAGGATATTGTTACCACCATTGATGTCAATATTCAAGATGTAACCGAGCGGGCCCTACTCGAAAGCCTTCAGCAATATGAGGGAGAGCATGGCTGTGCTATTGTGATGGATGTAAAAACTGGGGCCATTAAAGCCATTGCCAATATTGGATTTAATAAGGAGCGGACCGAGTTTTGGGAAAACTACAACTATGCGGTTGGAGAACGGACCGAGCCCGGCTCTACCTTTAAACTGGCCTCTATTATGGCTCTAATGGAAGACGGCTATGTCAAACCCACAGATACGGTCAACCTTGAGGAAGGAAGACATACTTTTTATAATGAAACCATGGAAGATGCCTCTTATCATGGGCTGCGTTTGACTACCGTAGGCAAGGCCTTTGAAATCTCTTCTAATGTGGGTATTGCCAAATTGACGCATAAGTATTATAACAAAAGTAAGGAAGGCCAAAGCCAGTTTATTCAGCGGCTATCGGATATGGTCTTGACCCAATCTACCAATGTAGATATTGATGGAGAGCGCGAGCCTTATATTAAAGACCCCAACAATAGCGACTGGAGTGGTATTACCATTCCTTGGATGTCTATTGGTTATGAGTCGGAGCTCACGCCCCTACAAATGCTGACCTTCTACTCGGCGGTGGCCAATGGCGGCCAGATGATGAAGCCACAAATTGTTACAGAGATTCGCTCTTATGGCTCGGTGGTCAAAAAGATTCCGCCCAAGGTGGTCAAGCGCCGAATTGCCTCAGAGGCGACTATCCAAGCCGCTACCGATATGCTTAAACGAGTAGTGGCCTCGCCCAAGGGAACGGCACACAGTATCTATACCCCTCGCTACGCTATTGCGGGCAAAACAGGTACGGCCATTATGAACTATAAGGCCCATAAACAAAAGGGCGAAGCCAAGCGCTATCGGGGATCATTTGCGGGCTTTTTCCCTGCCGATAATCCTGCCTATGCTTGTGTGGTGGTCATTACCAATCCCCGCACTGGTTTTTATGGAGGTCGTGTAGCCGCTCCGGTCTTTAGAAAGATTGCCGACTATTGCTATTCCCTTTCTCTGGGTTCTCATAAGGCCCTCAATGCCGATGAGGCCGTTTATACCGATGCTACTTTACCTCGTCTGCCCGTGGGCCAAAAGGAAGACCTCAACTACATCATGAAAGAGCTGAATCTACCCTTTGCCGATAGCTCGGCTACCCCTTGGGCGGTGGGTATGATTCGCAATGATTCGATTAACCTACGTAGCCGAAATGTACAAAAGGATGTGGTCCCCAATGTAGTGGGCATGGGCCTTAAAGATGCCCTATTCTTACTAGAAAACAACCGACTTCGGGTTCGGGTGTTGGGGGTAGGAAAAGTCAAATCGCAATCGGTGCCTGCTGGCCGCAGCATTCAATCTGTTCAAACTATTACTCTCGTTCTCGGATAAGTTTTTTATATGTCTACCCTCAAGGACCTTTTAGCCAATATCAATTATAACATCAAAGGGCGCTCTCCTGCCGATCTAGAATTAGCTGGACTTTGCCTCGATTCTCGACAAGCTAAGCAGGGCTGGCTCTTTGCCGCCCTGCCTGGCAGCCAGGTCGATGGTCACGATTATATTGAGCAAGCCTTGGCCAATGGTTGCTCGGCGGTGCTTTGCGAAAGATGGCCCCAAAAAATAGCCGCTAAGGTCTGTTATATTAAGGTAGAAAAAGTAGCCGATGCTTTAGGTCCACTAGCGGCCAACTTTTATGAGCAGCCCAGCCAACAACTAGCCTTGGTAGGCGTAACGGGCACCAATGGAAAAACGAGCACGGTAAGTTTGCTGTATCGGCTGTTTAAAAAGCTGGGCCATAAGGTGGGCCTGATTTCCACTATTGAGAATCGCATTGATGATGAGGTGCTAAAATCTACGCATACTACGCCCAATGCCATTGAGCTGCAAGCCCTTTTGGCCCAAATGCGAGATGCAGCCTGCGACTATGTGTTTATGGAAGTGAGCTCGCATGCTGCCGAGCAAGGCCGCATTGCTGGCGCTCATTTTACAGGCGGCGTTTTTAGCAATATCTCTCACGATCATCTCGATTATCACAAGACCTTTAAGAATTATATTTTTGCCAAAAAGCGCTTTTTTGACCAGCTACCGAGCTCGGCTTTTGCCCTAGTCAATGCCGACGATAAACGGGCCGAGGTCATGCTCCAAAATTGCTCGGCCAAAGCCTACCGCTATGCGCAAAAGCAATTGGCCGATTTTCGCTTTCGCTTGCTAGAAAACAGCCTTTCGGGCTTGCAACTGGAACTCGATGGCCAAGAATTCCACTGCAGTTTGGTGGGCGATTTTAATGCCTACAACCTACTGGCGGTCTATGCTACCGCTATTTTGCTCGAAGAGCCCAAGACGGAGGTCCTACGCATTCTCTCTAGCCTGAAACCACCAGCGGGCCGCTTTGAATATGTGCGCATTCCCAACAATCCTGTGCAAGCCATTGTGGATTATGCCCATACGCCCGATGCCCTAGAAAAGGTTTTACAAACCCTAAAAGCGACCACATCTACAGGCCGAATTATTACGGTGGTGGGCTGTGGGGGCAACCGAGATAATAGTAAAAGGCCCATTATGGCCCAAAAAGCAGCCGCTTATTCCGATCTACTCATCTTGAGCTCTGATAATCCCCGCTTTGAAGAGCCCGAAGCCATTCTAGACGAAATGTGGGCGGGCCTAAGCAAGGCCCAACAGGCCCAAACTTACCGCCAAGTCAATCGCCGTGAAGCCATCCGCTGGGCTTGCCAACTGGCCCAAGCCGAGGACGTAATTTTGGTGGCGGGTAAGGGACATGAAACCTACCAAGAAATTAAGGGGGAACGCCTTCCCTTTGATGATCGAGAAGAGTTGCGCCAAGCCTTGGAAGAGCAGTTGGCAAAGTTTGTTTAGCACTGCTTAGCCTCCCTTTGGCCCTAATCACTGGCTGCAGGGAATATATCGGGACTGTTCTGTTTTTTTCTGTATCTAATTAAAAATTGGGCGTTTAGCTTAAGTCAAGCCCAAACAAGCAGGAAAGGGAAAAGACAAGATTTGAAACCGTCCTTATTTCAACTAGTCCTCAGTATTTACTGATATTTTGGGGCCTGCCGCCTTCGGCGGCCGGGCCCTTTCAGGGCTCGCAGGTCTGCTCGGCCCTGCGGGCTCATTTCATTTCGCCCTAGGTCTGCCGCTGCGCGGCCCCCTTTCAGGCCCCTAGGCCAAGTCGCTTCGCTCCTTTGCGGCGGCTTCGCCGCCTGCTAGCCGTGGCTGCAGGTTAAAACCTACAGCCATACAACAGCGGTATTGCTTCGCAATGATTGATGAATGAGGGTTGAAACCCTTATGAAGTTACCCAGCTGCCCTTAACTCCAAAATTAACCAAGATGCCCAAAACTACCCTCTTTTTAGCCCTTTACCTACTGCTATTTGCCCAACTAAAAGCACAAAGCTACAACAGTCTATCCGAGGCCTTTGCACATAAAGAAGAGGCCAAAATTCTAGATTTATCTAAGCAGAATTTAGGTAAGCTAGATCCCCGTTTTTCAGAGCTCCATCAATTAACCCATCTAAATTTAAGCGAAAACAACTTACGGGACTTTCCCTTCGGCTCTTTTCTAGAGACGAAACAGCTAGAATGGGTTGATGCTTCTCATAATCAATTTGAAATAGCTGATATTACGCGATTCCTTTATTCTCCTAAGATTCGCTATTTGGACCTAAGCTACAACCCCATAAAAAACTTAAAAAGATTTTATCTAACAGAAGAGCTTCCTATCGATAGAACAAAGCCGGTTCCAACACCCAAAATATTAGCCAGCCCTAGTCTAGAAAAGCTCATCATTAAGCATACAGAGCTAAGCATGCTCTATGAAGAATTTGCTGTTTTCCCAAATCTAAAATATCTCGACCTCAGTCATAACAAGATTGTTGCTGCAGGTGATGCGCTTTTTAACTTAAAGGAACTAGACAGCTTAATTCTTTCTCATAATGACTTTATTTTCTTGCCTAGTCGAGACAGCATAAGGGCCCATAAGCTAAGCTATATAGATGTTAGTCATAACCCTAGGTTAGTAGATATTGACCAACTATTCAATCAGTTCCCCAACTTAAGGCATATCAATGCAAGTTATTTGGGGGATGGCAGTCACTACAATATGCGCTTTGGCTTAGTTTCGTCTAAAAAATTCTATAAAAATAGTCCTGTAAAAACGCTTTTATTGGCCCATTCGCACTTAAAGTCGGTCCCAAAAGCTATGGGATATATGGAAAACCTAGAATATCTTGACCTTAGCCATAATGAGCTGCAATCCCTGCCCAAATCCTTTAAGCGCTTAAAAAAGCTCAAGAAATTGGACCTCAGAGGCAACCCTTTTCTAGAAAAGGAGAAAGAAAACTGCCGAAAATATCTGCCAGATTGTGAAATACTCTTTTAACTGCTGTAATTTACGGGCCCAAAAAGGCGCGTAGCGCCTCGGCTGAGGGATGGACAGCAGTGGCCGCAGGCCAGACCGAGCTTTTTTGAGCAAAGCGAAAAAAAGCGAAGGGCCGAGCGATCAGCGAGCTGCGAAACAGCCCGACCCGAGCGAAGCGAGGGGCAGCCCCAAAAAAGAACCATTATTCATAGCCCTTGAGGCAGAAAAGAGCTTATGTTATTTCATTTATTTGACTACCTAGAACAACAGTACGATTTTCCTGGCGCCAGCCTTTTTCAGTTTATTAGCTTTCGGGCAGCGCTGGCCATTATTATTTCCCTGATTATTTCGCTTTTGATGGGGGGCCGCATTATTGGCTGGATCAAGCGGCGGCAGATGCTAGAAAAACAGCGGGCTTTGGGCCTTCCTGGAGAGGAACTCAAGGCCAAAACGCCGACCATGGGGGGAATTCTGATTCATATGGCCATTATTCTCCCTTGCCTATTATTGGCCGATCTGAGCAATGTCTACATTCAGTTGATGTTGCTTTCTACCGTTTGGATGGGGACCATTGGCTTTATTGATGATTACTTTAAGCTGACTCGATCTAAGGCCGGTTTGAGTGGAAAATACAAGATTTTGGGACAGGTCGTTTTGGGCGGTATTGTGGGCGCTACCATGCTTTTTCATTCTGATGTTGTGGTTCGGGTAAATGCGGAGCAACTGGCCCAAGGCCACTATGAAGTGATTGATACGGTTCAGGTTCAACTGGAGCGTTTGGGCGATAAAGAAGAGCTTTATTATGTGAAATCGACTATGACCAATGTGCCTTTTTTTAAGGGCAATGAGCTAGATTATACCGATTTCCTTTGGTTTTTGGGCGATAATGCGCCTCAGTGGGTTTGGTTGCTCTTTATTCCCTTTGTCATTTTGATTGTTACGGCCGTATCTAATGCGGCCAACTTAACGGATGGAATAGATGGTTTGGCAGCGGGAACCTCCGCCATTATTGGGGCCACTTTGGGGATTCTTGCCTATGTATCGGGCAACAACATTTTGGCCGATTATCTGGGGGTCCTCTATTTGCCCTATGTGGGAGAAATGACCATTTTTATTGCCTGTTTTCTGGGGGCTTGTATTGGCTTTTTGTGGTACAATGCTTATCCCGCCCAAGTTTTTATGGGCGATACGGGCAGTTTGGCTTTGGGAGGTATTATTGCCGCCATTGCGATTATCTTGCGCAAAGAGCTCTTGATTCCCTTGCTTTGTGGAATCTTTTTGGCCGAAAACCTATCGGTCATTATCCAGGTGAGCTATTTTAAATATACCAAAAAGAAATATGGAGAAGGGCGCCGCATCTTCTTGATGTCGCCTTTGCACCACCACTTTCAGAAGCAGGGCATGCATGAATCGAAAATTGTTAGCCGCTTTTGGATTGTGGGTATTTTGTTGGCCGTTTTGACCATCATCACTTTGAAAATACGCTAAGATGTTGGAACAAGTTGTTGTTTTAGGCGCCGGGGAAAGCGGTTTGGGCGCTGCCCTTTTGGCTCAAAAAAAAGGCGGAAACGTCTTTGTTTCGGATGCGGGAAGCATTCGGGCAGACCGAGCAGATATTTTACGGGCTGCAGGTATTCCCTTTGAGCAGGGCGGACATAGCGAAGAGCGCATTTTGGCCGCTCAGCTGATTATTAAAAGTCCAGGGATTCCCGATACCGCCCCTTTGATTCAAAAAGCCAGTGCTGCGGGTATTCCCATTTGGGATGAGATTGAGCTAGCGGCTCGTTATAGCTCGGCCAAAGTCATCGGCATTACGGGCAGCAATGGAAAAACGACGACCACCGCCCTCCTTTACCATTTGCTCAAAACGGCGGGATATGCTGTGGGCTTAGGGGGAAATATTGGTCAGAGTTGGGCCATGCAATTGGCCCAAGGTCAAGATGATGAATATATGGTGCTAGAGCTGAGCAGTTTTCAGCTCGATCGCTGTTATGAGTTGGCCCCAGAACTGATGATTTTGACCAATGTCAGTCCCGATCATTTGGATCGTTATGGCTATGAGATGGATAATTATCTGGCTTCCAAGTTGCGCCTCATTCAAAATAAAACAGCTGAGCAGCCTTTTATCTATCCCAAAGAAGATCCGTATATTCCCGCTGGTTTAAAGCGCTATTATCAGGGACCTACGGCCAATTGCTTGGCCCAAGATTGGCCTGAGCTAAATGCCAAAGAGCTATGGGTAGAAGATTGGGCCTTTGTCCAAGATCAACTTCCTTTGGTGGGCCGCCACAACCTGATGAACATGAAAATGGCTTTGCAAGCTGTCAAATGTTTGGGTGTTTCTCAGGAAATGGCCCAAAAAGGCCTCGATAGCTTTGAAAACCACCCCCACCGCTTGGAAAAAGTGATGGTTTTGGGTGGCGTTCAATATATCAATGATAGTAAGGCCACCAATGTGGAAGCGGTCTACTATGCCCTAGAAGCTATGCAAGCACCTACGGTTTGGATTGTCGGCGGAGTGGATAAGGGCAATGATTATAGTAGCCTTTTCCCTTTTATTGGGCAGCCCGTAAAAGCTATTGTTTGTTTGGGGGTAGATAATCGCCCAATTAGGGCCGCCTTTGCTGCCAAAACTGACTATATTGTGGAGGCTGCCTCTATGGCAGAGGCCATAAAACTGGCCAGCCTCTATGCCCAAGCTGGAGACAATATTCTATTGTCGCCCGCCTGCGCTAGCTTCGACCTATTCAAAAACTATATCGATCGTGGCGATCAATTTAAGGCCATTTTGGAAGAGCAACGCCAACTCTTGGAAAAAGGTCATAGTATGGAAATGAATCTAACCCTCAATCGAAATAAAAAATAGTAGCCCATGAGCTCTAGCATGAGTGTTTTTCAAAAGCGAATTGCCGCCCTTTTGCAAGGGGATCAAGTCATTTGGTTGGTCCTTGGCCTTTTGGGCATTATTTCTATCCTTACCGTTTATAGCTCGGCAGAAGTGCTGGCCAACCGAAATGGCGTGGGCACCGAGTCTTTTCTCGTCAAGCATATTATGCTGCTCATCGCCTCGGTGGTGGTGATGTATATTGCCCATTTGATTCACTATAAACGCTACGCCCGCTGGTCCACAATTATGCTGGTCCTCTCGGTCCTGATGCTTCTCTTTACCATGTTTTTCGGGACAGAGCTGAACGGGGCCTCCCGCTGGATTAAGATTCCTTTTGTCGGCATTACCTTCCAAACCTCCGATTTTGCCAAGATTTCACTCATTTTATATGTGGCCCGAACCATTTCGCTCTTACAGGAGAAGAAAGGCTCGCTCTTAGAGCTGGTTTTGCCCGTTTTGCTGGTTTGTGTGCTCATTGCCCCCTCCGATTTATCTAGTGCGCTGGTCCTGTTCTTTACCTGCATTTTACTGATGTTTATCGGTCGGGTAGAAATTCGCAGCCTGATTTCTTTGGTCATGCTGGGCGTGGGCCTTTTTGCCATGCTCGTTATTCTCTCCGATTTTGTCGATTGGATCCGTGTAGATACTTGGGTGAGCCGTTTGCGCAGCTTTATGGATGGCTCGGGCTCTGGCGATGTCTTTCAGGTAGAACAAGCCAAAATGGCTATTGCTCGTGGAGGATTTTTTGGAGTTGGTCCAGGCAATGGGGTGCAAGCGCACTTTTTGCCCCACTCCTACTCCGATTATATTTATTGTATTATCATTGAGGAATACGGCATCATTGGGGGCATCTTTGTGGTTGCGCTCTATTTGGCCCTCCTCTATCGTACGATCAGAATGGTGCACCGTAGCCCCAAAACCTTTGGCGCGATGCTGGCCTTTGGCCTCTGCGCCAGTATGGTCATTCAGGCCTTTGCCCATATGGCCGTAAATGTGAACTTGATGCCCGTAACCGGACTCACGCTCCCCTTTGTGAGTATGGGAGGAACTTCCCTGATGTTTACGGGTCTCTCTTTTGGCGTAATGCTGAGCGTGAGCCGAAATATTGAAAAAAATCAACCGAAGAAAGAAGCAAAAGAAGAAGCAGCTTAATGAAATATCTAATTAGTGGCGGGGGAACTGGCGGCCATATTTTTCCCGCTATTGCTATCGCCCAAGCCTTAGAACAGGCCGACCCCCAAGCCGAATTCCTTTTTGTAGGGGCCGAGGGAAAAATGGAAATGCAAAAGGTGCCCGAAGCAGGTTACCGCATCGAAGGCCTCCCTATCGCAGGCTTCAACCGCAAAAGTTTACTCAAAAACTGGAAGCTGCCCTTTAAGATTTGGGCCTCGATGTCTAAAGCCCGAAAAATTATCCGTGACTTTCAACCCGATGCCGCTATTGGCGTGGGGGGCTATGCTAGCGGGGTGGCCGTCAAAATGGCCAATATGATGAAGATCCCCGCTTTGGTCCATGAACAAAACTCTTATGCCGGAAAAACAAACCAGATTTTGGGCAAAAGCGTAGATAAGGTCTGCGTGGCTTACCCCAATATGCAACGCTTTTTTCCCGCCAATAAAATTGTGCTTACGGGCAATCCCATTCGTAAGGATTTACTGCAAAAATCTGATAAACGGGCCGAGGCTTTTGACTTTTATGGCTTCGATCCCAATAAAAAAACCATTTTCTTGACGGGCGGCAGCCTAGGCGCTCGTAGCCTCAACGAAAGTGTTTTGCCCTTTGTCGAAGAATTGCAAAAACAAGAGGTCCAAGTCCTTTGGCAGGCGGGCAAACTCTATATTAAGGAGTTTGAACCCCTGGCCCAAAAATATCCCAATCTAAAGATTCAGGCCTTTATTCAACGGATGGACCTGGCCTATGCCATGGCCGATATGGTCATCGCTAGAGCCGGCGCCCTCACTCTTTCTGAGCTTTGCGAAAACGGAAAAGCCGCTATTTTGGTCCCCTCGCCCAATGTGGCCGAAGATCATCAAACGGCCAATGCCAAGGCCCTCACAGAACAAAAGGCCGCCCTTTGGCTAGCCGATGCCGAAGCCCGAGAAAAACTGATTCCCCAAGCTTTGGAGCTCTTGCAAAATGAAACCGATATCCAAAAGTTGGGAGAGGCCGCAAAAGGTCTAGCCAAACCTCAGGCCGCCCAAGAAATTGCTCAGGAGGTCCTCAAGCTGATCAAGTAGTCTATTTTGGGGCCTCCGCTGAATATCATGTTGCGGCGGTTACTCCCTTCGGTCGTCGAACTGCGGTCTAAAGACCTTGTTGTCGTTTACTTCGTCGAACTGGCGCCTCTTCGAGGCTGGTTGTCGCAGCTCGCTGCTGTTTTGGGGCCTCCCGCCTTCGGCGGGCGCTACGTTTCGCAGCTCGCAGGTCTGCTCGGCCCTGCGGCCTGACGGCCTTGGTCTGCGGCTGCGCCGCACTGCTGCACATCGCTAGGCCGTTTACGGCCTTTGGCCGTAGCGGCGGCTTCGCCGCCGCCATTTGGACCAACTTCTTACACCTCATAAAAACTGAATCATGGCATTAGCCTTAGCCTCTATTAAGAAGATCTATTTTGTTGGAATTGGTGGAATTGGGATGAGTGCCCTGGCCCGCTATTTTAATTATTTGGGTGCCCAAGTTTTGGGCTATGATAAAACCGAAACGGCCCTAACCAAAAAGTTGGTTGAAGAAGGCATGCATATTCATTATACAGAGCAAGCCGATCAAATTCCAGCCGATGTAGATTTGGCGGTATATACCCCCGCTATTCCCGCCAAAAATAGCGAACTACAATATTTTCAGGCGGCAGCTACGCCTTTGCTCAAGCGCTCTGAGCTTTTGGGCCTAATTTCTAGAGAGCGGCGGAGCATTGCCGTGGCGGGCACCCATGGCAAAACCAGCACTTCTTCTATTTTGACTCATTTGCTCAGAGCGGGAGGAATTGACTGTACGGCCTTTTTGGGCGGTATCGCCAATAATTTAGGAAGTAACTTTGTGGCGGGCAGTTCGGATTGGGTAGTTTTAGAGGCCGATGAATTTGATCGCTCCTTTTTGCATCTGCGTCCAGAAATTGGTATTATCACCTCTACGGATGCGGACCATCTGGATATTTATGGAGAGCATACTCAACTGCTCGATAGCTTTAATGAGTTTGCGGGACTTTGCAGCAAGCAGCTCTTTTTGGCCCAGGGCACAGAAGTAAAGCAGCAGGACCTAAGCGCTAAAGTGGCCCATTATAGCGCCAGCCAATCGGCCGATTATCAGGCGAGTCGGATTCGGGCGCAGGCCCCCAACTTTGTTTTTGATGCACAACTGGCGGAGCATTTTTGGGAGGACCTCAATTTCTCTTTGCCAGGTCGACATAATGTAGAAAATGCCTTGGCGGCTATAGCCGTAGCATTAGAATTGGGCCTTAGTGAAGAGCAAATTCGCCAAGGTTTGCGCAGTTTTAGAGGCATTTGGCGGCGCTTTGAGTGGGTGGTCAAGCAGCCTAACAAAGTATTTATAGATGATTATGCGCATCATCCCACCGAATTAAAAGCGGCCATACGGACCGCCCGCAGTCTTTTTCCCAAGCGGAAATTGGTGGGGATATTCCAGCCACATTTATTTAGCCGCACTCGTGACTTTATGGATGGCTTTGCTGCGGCTTTGGATGGTTTGGACCAGCTCTACCTCTTAGATATTTATCCCGCCCGAGAAGAGCCCATTAAAGGCGTTGATTCTGCGGCTATTTTGGCCCGTATGCAGCTAAGCGAAAAAGAATTAGTGAGTCAGGCGGAACTACTTGCCAAACTTGCCCAAGAGCCTCCTGCTCTTTTATTGAGTTTGGGTGCAGGCGACATAGGCGCCTTAGTGCCAAAAATAGCAGAAGAAATTTACCATAAAACCGAATAAAATTTTTTGCGTCAAAGAAAACGGAATTTTTTGTCGAAAGCCGTTGTTTAGGCCAAAGTTTTACGCTATCTTTTAGCGTTTAAATAGGCGAAAAAGTTTTTTTATTTTGGAGTCTAAGCGGCGGTTAATGCTAAATTGGTCCAAAAGATGTAGCAGGGCGCGCAGCGCCCGCAAAGGAGCGAAGCGACTGGCCTAGCGATGTGGAGGGGTGGCCGAAGGCCAGACCGAAGCGCGCAGCGCTGAAGGGCCGAGCGAATAGCGAGCCCTGCAACGTAGCGCCGCAGCTTTGCTGCGGAGGCCCCAAAACAGCAGCGAGCCCTGACAACCAGCCTCGAAGAGGCGCCAGTTCGACGAAGTAAACGACAACAAGGTCTTTAGACCGCAGTTCGACGACCGAAGGGAGTAACCGCCGCAACATGATATTCAGCGGAGGCCCCAAAAGAAAAAAGGTCTATTTAGCAACAGATTAAAAAGGTATGAAAGTACATCCTGCAAGATTGAAGTGGATAGCGGCTCGGATGGGCTGGATCATTGGGGCCTTAGTATTGGTTCTCTTGATATGGGGCGGTGTACGATATCGGCAGCAGAGTCGGGTGCCTAGGGTATATATTCAGATAGAAGAAGATGCTCAGGGCAATGCCTTTGTGGACAGTAATGATGTGCGGGATATATTGGTCAAGACCTTTGGACATTTTGTAGAGGGGCAGACTTTGGAAAAGATTGATGTGGCGGCGATAGAGTCCGCATTGGAGCAAGATCTTTTTATAGAGGAGGCCGACGTCTATGTAGATGCCATGGCGAATGTCAATATTAGTATTCAGCAGCGTTTGCCTATTTTGCGGGTGATGGATGTAGAGGATGAGACCTATTATTTGGATGCGCAGGGTCGGCAGATTCCGTTTTCGACTAAATACACGGCTCGGGTATTGGTGGTGACGGGAGACATTGGTTTGTACAACTCTAGTTTTATGGAATTGGAGGACCATCGTTTGCGGCACAGTTTTATTTTGGCGCAGGCAATTTTGGACGACCCCTTATTGTCTAAGCAGATCGAGCAAATACACATCAATCGCTTGGGCGATGCTTTATTGGTTCCGAAAGTGGGCAACCACAAAATATATTTCGGGGCGCCCTTGGAGCGTACGGCGGAGAAGTTGGATGAGTTAAAGATATTTTACAAAGAGGCCATGCCTTATGAGGGTTGGGAGAAGTACAAGTTGCTAAACCTAGCGTTTGAGGGGCAGATAGTGGCCAAAAAGAGATAGCAATTCCCCAGGGCTAGCTGGCTAGCCTTCACCTAAAATTAGATCACTAATATAAAATGAAACAGACGAACGAAATTGTAGTAGCGCTAGATATTGGGACCACTAAGATTGTGGCCATGGCGGGTCGGAAGAACGAGCATGGTCAGTTGGAAGTATTGGGTACAGGGCGAGTAGAATCACTGGGTGTTTCTAGAGGAGTCGTATCGAATATTGAGAAGACAGTAACGGCCATTTGCGAAGCGATTGAGGAGGCCGAGCGTAGCTCTGGCGTTGAGGTGGAAGTTGTGCAGGTGGGAATTGCGGGCCAGCATATTAAGAGCTTGCAGCATCGGGGAATGTTGACCAGAAATAGCCTACAGGATGAAATTTCTCAGGGAGATATAGATGATCTAATTGCGGATATGCACAAATTGGCCTTGCCTCCTGGCGACAAGATTATCCATGTGATTCCGCAAGAATATACAGTAGATAATGAGCGAGGCATTGCTGATCCTATTGGGATGGCGGGTGTTCGTTTGGAGGCTAATTTTCATATTATTACGGGACAGGTTTCTGCCATTAAGAACTTGAAAAAGTGTGTGGAGAAATCGGCTTTAGAGATGGAAAACTTGACCTTGGAGCCTATTGCTTCTGCTGCTGCGGTATTGACTGAAGAGGAGATGGAAGCTGGGGTGGTCTTGATTGATATTGGAGGCGGAACTACTGATTTGGCTATTTTCCATGAGGGGATTATCCGTCATACTGCGGTTATTCCTTTTGGGGGTAATATTGTGACTCAGGACATCAAGGAAGGATGTGGTGTAATGAGTGATCAGGCTGAAAAGCTCAAGCGTCGTTTTGGTTGCGCTATGGCAGAGAAGATCACGGATAGTCGGGTGATTACGATTCCGGGCCTAAAGGGTCGTCCTGAAAAGGAGATTATGGAGCGTAATTTGGCCCATATCATTCAGGCGCGTATGGAAGAGATTTTGGACAGCATTGTTTGGGAGATTGACCGTTCGGGTTTGGCCAGAAAAGTGGCTACAGCGGGTATTGTTTTGACTGGCGGGGGTTCTTTGCTCAAGCATTTGAAAGAATTGGTGGAATACCATACGGGCTATACTGTTCGTTTGGGAGATCCTTCTGAGCATTTGGCCCATGGCTATGAAGAGCAAATGATGAACCCCATCTATGCGACGGCTATTGGTTTGATCATCAATGGCATTGACAACCGCAAGCTAGATACTAGTCGAGAGCTGGAGAGCAGCTATGAAAATACAGCTACAGAAGAGACTGCCGACTCACCATCTCATTTGGAGGTAGAGCAGCCTCGGGAGAAAAAAAGCAGTGGTTGGAGTTTTTCTGGTTTGGTCAAAAAGGCAAAAAATTGGCTAGAAGCTGATCCAGATGCTGATTTGTAGTAAAAAATGCCTATTTTAGGCCATTATTTTAAAAGTGAAATAAGATTGCTATGCAATTCAATATACCTGAAGATAAGGAGTCTATTATCAAGGTAATAGGCGTAGGGGGTGGCGGTAGTAATGCCGTTGCCTACATGTTTGAGCAAGGCATTGTAGGAGTGGATTTTGCGATTTCCAACACCGACAACCAAGCGATGAACCAAAGTAAGATCCCGGTAAAAATTCAGTTGGGTCCAAATCTTACAGAAGGGCGTGGTGCTGGCTCTAAGCCAGCGGTAGGCCGTGAATCTTGTATTGAATCTTTGGAGGAAGTCAAGTATTTTTTCCAGCATAATACAAAGATGCTATTTGTCACTGCTGGAATGGGCGGGGGCACCGGTACAGGAGCTGCTCCTGTTATTGCCAAAGCGGCTCGTGAGCTAGATATTTTGACCGTAGCGATTGTGACTATGCCTTTTGGCTTTGAGGGACGTCGTCGGGCAAAGCAAGCTCAGGAAGGTTTGGAAGAATTGAAGAAGAATGTGGATACGCTTATCGTCATTTCTAATGATAAATTGCGTAAAATCTATGGCAACCTCTCGCTTTCTGATGCTTTTGCTCAGGCGGATAATATCTTGACCACTGCGGCTAAGGGTATTGCGGAAATCATTACTGTTCCTGGTTATGTGAACGTGGATTTTGAAGATGTAAATACCGTAATGCGGGATTCTGGTGTAGCCGTAATGGGTACTGCTGTAAAGGATGGAGAGAACCGTGCTTTGGAGGCTGTAGAAAGTGCATTGGAGTCTCCCCTATTGGAAGATAGCGATATCAAAGGGGCCAAGCACATTTTGTTGAATATCACTTCTGGTGCCCGTCAGGTAACTATGGATGAGGTATTTGAAATTACGGAATACGTACAAAATGAGGCTGGAGAAGGCACCGACTTGATTTGGGGTAACTGCCATGATGAGAGTTTGGGCGATAGCTTAGCCGTTACGGTTATTGCTACAGGTTTTCAGTCTTCTTTGAAGGAGAATGAGCTTCGTTTTAAGGCCGAGCAAGTGCGTAAGCAGGAAGAGCCTGTTAAGCAGCCTCGCAAAACGATTGAGCGCGTTTCTTTGGATGATGCAGAGGATGATGGCTACAGCTTTTTGAGTAAAAAAAAAGGGATTCAAGAACTAGGTTCTAGAAAAGAGCCCTATTCTGAGCATAAAAAGGAAGAACCCTTCGTAAAAAACGAGCAAAAACAGCAGCGCCGCAATATGGAGCCGCCTTATCAGCTTGGAGATAGCGAAGAGCTTCGCCGTCTGGAGAACCAACCTGCCTATATGCGTAAGGGAGTTCGTTTGGAGGGAAAAGAAAAAAAAGAGAATAAAGAGTCTTCTAATTGGTCGGTAGATGAACATGGCCGCCCAGAGATTAACGAGCGAAATTCTTATTTGCACGATAATGTCGATTAGCGATGACCTTTTTGTCTTGGCAAAAGCAGAAACTTCTAGTTTAGAAGTTTCTGCTTTTTTTTGGGGCCGAAGGCCTTTTCTTGGCCCAGCGCTGCGCAGCCGTGGCCCGCAGGGCCAGACCAAAGCCCACAGGGCTGCAGGGCCGAGCAGACCTGCGAGCGGCGTAGCATAGCGGCGGCCAGCTAAGCTGGCCGCGGGCCCCAAATCATTGATATAATACTTCTGAGAATTTATAACATATCCAAAGTGGAGGCTAGAATTGTTAAGACTGCTCGTTTCTTATCCATTTTTTGTTAAAAATGATAAGTTATGGCCTATCTTTGAAAGCTGTCCCCCAATTGTCTTAGAAAATCCATAGATTTGGACTGTTTTCCATTTTAACTAACAAAACAAAATTAAATGACTAGAATTCAGACTTTTGCATTCTTGCTGTTTAGCCTTTTTTTCTGGCAGCAATCTAATGCACAAATCTTCTTTACGGAAGACTTTGAGGGCCTTACGGGCGCCAACGGTTTGCCTACGGGTTGGACCGAAACAGGGCTTTCTACAGATGGTATCTATGATGTGGGTACTAATGCGGATGCCAATGCGGCAGGTCTTTGGCCTGCTCCTGCTCACACCTTTTTTGCACAGACCAATGATGATGTTTGCAACTGTGATAAGTCTGCAGACCGTCTTATTTTACCTGTGCAGAACTTTGCATCTCGCTCGGGTGGTGTAGAATTGATTGTTGATCTCTATATGGATGGACTGTATGGAAGTGCTGGACAGATTGAGGTGAGTACAGATGGTGGTACTACTTGGACCCCCATTTATGTAATGCCTGCCGTTGATGGAAGCTGGCAGGACAATACGACCATTTCGCTAAATGCTTATGTAAATGATGCCAATGTATTGATTTCGTTCTTGTATAATGACAGTGGTAGTTGGGCTACTGGTTTGGGCGTAGATAACGTTCGTTTGAACCAGACTCCGGCCTCTAATGAAGTCTTGATTTCGGCTATTTCGCCTTCAGAGTACACCTTGGTGCCTCAGTCTCAAGCAGGAACAATTCCCGTTAGCACGACAATCTCTAATGCAGGTACAGGAACAGCCGCTTCTGTGAGCATTACTACCAATATCTATGATTTTGCAGCTCCTGGTACACCTATCCAGACCTACAACAACACGGCCACTAACTTGGCTGCTGGAGCGAGCACAACGGTAAGCATGGGTACTTTTGCCCCTCCTGCACAATCAGGTTATATCTTTGAGCACATCATTACGGGTCCTACAGGTAGCACGGCTAATGATACCGCCCGCTACGGTCTTACGATTACAGACAATGAGTATGCTCGTGATGCGGGTAGCCCGACGAACATCGTTGGTGCTGGTGCTGGTGCTCTAGCTATTATGGGTAATCTTTTCGACATTACGGCGAATACTCAGCTAGACTCTGCTTTGTTCTTTTTGGCCCCCGATGCCACTAACCTAGGGGATACGGTGCGTCTTGTTGTTGTTCAAACCACTGCTGGTGTACCCAATGGTACAATCATCGGACAATCGGCCAACTACATTCTTACACCTGCAGATACTACGGCTAATGGTACTATCCTGACCTTGCCTATTACGAATACTACAGGCGGTGTACTTAACCTTACTCCGGGCCAATACCTAGTTGCTGTAGAAGAGTCAATTACTATGGATGGACTTAACATCCTTTGTGATCCTGATATCTATACGCCCAATACGGTGTATGCCAATATTAATGGTGGTGCTTACCAAACACTAGATGGTTTGGTTACTGGTGGGTTCCCTTACACTCCCGTTATCCGTCCTTACCTCAATGTAAGCTGTAACATTACGGCTGCAGCTACAGCTACAGACGCTACTTGTACGGCTAGCAACGGTTCGGTAACGGCTAACCCCGCTAACGGATCTGCTCCTTATACTTACCTTTGGTCTACTACCGCTACTACACAAACAGTCAACGGTTTGGCTGCAGGTACTTATGATGTAACAATTACTGATGCTACTGGCTGTGTCGCTACAGCTTCTGCTACTGTTAATGCTGCAACTGTTGCGCTAAACGGTACCGCTACCGCTACCAACGCCACTTGTGGCAATGCCAACGGTTCTGCTACAGTAAGCGTAAGCAACGGTACAACTCCTTATACCTATGTTTGGTCTAATGGCCAAACTACCGCTACCGCTACCGCTCTTATGGCTGGTACTTATACCGTGACTTTCACCGACGCTAACGGTTGTGAAGGTACGGCTAGCGCTACTGTAAGTAGCCCCGCTGGCCCCACCGCAAGCACCACAGCTACAGATGCTACTTGTACCGCTGCCAACGGCTCGGCTACAGTAACTGCTTCTGCTGGAACTGCTCCTTATACTTACCTTTGGTCTAATGGCCAAACTACCGCTACCGCTACCGCTCTTATGGCCGGTACTTACAATGTAACCGTAACTGATAATAACGGCTGTGCTGTAACTAGCAGCGCTACAGTAGGTAGCACCGCAGGTACAGTAAGCGGAACTACTTCTAGCGTAAACTCTAGCTGTGGCGCCGCCAACGGTTCTGCTACAGTAACTCCTGCTGGTGGAACTACACCTTATAGCTTCAACTGGAGCAATGGCGAAACTACCGCTACCGCTTCTAACCTTTCTGCTGGTACTTATACTGTAACTATTACTGATGCCAACGGTTGCCAAGCTACCGCTACTGCTACCGTAAGCAACCCCAACGCACCTACCGCTACGGCTACCGTAACTTCTAACTACAACGGTTCTGAGCTTAGCTGTAACACGGCTAGTGACGGAGAAGCTACTGTAACCGCTGCTGGTGGAACAGCTCCCTACACTTACATCTGGTCTAATGGCCAAACTACAGCGGCTGCTAGCGGACTTTCTGCTGGTAACCAAACTGTAACTGTTACTGATGATAATGGTTGTGCCGTAAGCACCGTGGTTACTCTTACTGCTCCCGCTCCCGTTGATGCCAGTGTAGACATGACTGGAACTATGGACGCTTCTTGCTTCTCTAGCAATGATGGTATGGCTACAATCACTGCCTCTGGTGGAACTCCTGGCTATACTTATATGTGGTCTAACAATGCCAATACTGCCGCTATCAACAATATCGGCGCAGGTACTTATAGCGTAACTGTTACCGATGCTAACGGCTGTACTAAAGATGCTACTGTAACGATCGCTCAACCTACTGCTATCGTCAATAACATGACGGTTACTGACCTAAGCTGTAGCGGTAGCGCAGATGGTGCAATCAGCACAACTACTTCTGGTGGTTCTGCTCCTTATAGCTATAACTGGAGTAATGGCGAAACTACTGCCGACCTCACAGCTCTTGCCGCTGGTACTTATACCGTAACTATTACTGACCTTAACGGCTGCGAATTGGTAGCCAACAGTACTGTAAATGCTACTGTAGCTATCGTTCTCGATACTACCGTAACTGGAACTTCTGTTGTTGGTGCCAACGATGGTAGCATCGATGTTACGGTTACTGCTGGTGCTGCTCCTTATACCTACGCTTGGTCTAATGGTGCCACTACGGCCAATGTGAGCAACTTGACTGCTGGTCTTTATACTGTAACTGTTACCGACGCTAACGGCTGTAATACTAGCCTCACCGTTAATGTTCCCGATGGCCCCGTTGCTGTTCTAGCCACTAATGCCAATATCAATATTAGCGTATTCCCCAACCCTGTGGAATCTGTAGCTAAATTGACTATCGAACTTAACAAAGCTAGCGATGTGAAAATCGAATTGAGCAATGCCGCTGGTCAAGTCATCCGCAGCTTCCAAGCTAGCCAAGTACTTAACCAACAGTTTGATATCGATATGAGTGAATTGCCCGCCGGCGTTTACTTCCTACGTGTTGCCGATCAAGAAGCTAGCAATAGCTACCGCATCAGCAAAAAGTAATTTAGCCCCTTTCTTAGGTGCTTAACCGCTGACGCCTCTCCTTTTTGGAGGGGCGTCTTTTTTTGGGGCTGCCCCTCCCGCCGGGTTGAAACCCAGCGCAAAGCGGTATCGCTTTGCGAAGCGATTCAAAGGGGCTGTTGAAAAAGACATTAGCTAATTACTTTTACCGAAAAACTATATAGGTATATAGTTGTATAAGTTGTCTATTTTTTGTAAATTTAAGGATGAAAAGAAAAGCTGTATTTCGCAATAGCCAACAAAATCAGATGAGCATGTTTCCTGAGGATTTAGGAGCATGGATTCCAGCAGATCACCCTGTTCGAGTTGTCAATCAAGTGATTGAACAAGTCAACTTGAAACGCCTATATGATAGTTATAAAGGTGGAGGAAGCTCATCTTACGACCCGAAAATGATGATTAAAGTGTTGATTTATGCGTATTTAGACAACACTTACTCTTCTCGAAAAATAGAAAAAGCCTTAAAAGAGAGTATTCCTTTTATTTGGTTGAGTGGCCGTTCTACTCCAGATCATTCTACGATTAGTATATTTCGCTCAAAGCGCCTACAAGGATTTGAGGGAGAGATGTTTAAAGATATTTTTACAGATATCGTTTTGCTACTTGCAGAAGCAGGTCTAGTTGATTTGCAAGATGTTTATACAGATGGGACAAAATTAGAGGCTAATGCAAATCGCTATACTTATGTTTGGGCGAATCGTTTATCTAGTAGTAAAGAAAAAATCAGAGAGCGCCTGGAAGGTTTCTGGGCTTATTTAGAAGGCCTTTATAAGTCTGAGGAACAAGAGATTGAGCCCTTAAATTTAGGAAAAAAGGCTAGCTCAGAAAAGATACAAGAGACTGTTGATAGAATCAATCAGTTAGTGTCAGATAAGGAAATAAAAGCAAAGATCGCCAAGGAAGAAAAAAAAAACTTAAGGGCGATAAATAAATTTGCAGATCGCTATAAACGTTATGAAGATCAGGAAGCTATTATAGATGGCCGTGGAAGTTATAGTAAAACGGATCATGATGCCACCTTTATGCAAACTAAGGATGATCATTTAAAAAATGGCCAGCTTAAAGCAAATTACAATATTCAATTTTCGACATCCAATAGAGTAATTACTCATTATTCAGTAGAGCGAACATCTTCTGATATGGCCACCTATATCCGTCATTTAGAGGGATTTAAAGAGCGTTATAATTTTTATCCCAAGCAAGTCACCGCAGATGCTGGCTATGGAAGCGAAGAAAATTATCTTTTTTTAGAAGAAAAAGGAATAGAGGGTTTTGTAAAGTATGGCTCTTTTTACAGAGAGCATCGAAGAAATTTTAAAACAAAAGAGTTTGCGAATGCTAGAAACCTTCACTATGATGAAAAAGGTGACTTTTATATTTGTCCTGTTGGGAAAAAAATAAACCGAATAGGAGAGACTAAAAAGACACTTCGGTCAGGCTACATTAAAGAAACAAATATATATGAAGCAGCAGACTGTAAGGGCTGTGCGCTGATGGAGCCCTGCTTAAAACAGAACTCAAATAAAAAAACCTCTACAAATCGAAGAATCCATAGAACGCCTAATCTAGAGCGATTAAGAGCCAAAGCAAGAAAATTACTTTTAAGTGAAGAGGGGATTAGAAAACGAAAACAAAGATCAGTAGATGTTGAAGGCTGTTTTGGAGAGCTAAAACAAAACAAAGGCTTTCGGCGACTGATGCTTCGAGGATTAAAGAAGGTGAATATAGAGGTCGGCTTGCTTGCTATGAGTATGAATATTGCCAAACTAGCAAAGCATAAAGCTCGAACTATGGACGAAGTCTGTCCAAAAACATCAAAAACGACTCTTTTTAACAGAAATAACAAAAGTATTGCCGCAAAAAGAGGGTAATTAAGGGGCAAGTATTGCCTTTTTGTAAAAAATGGACACTTATTAACATTTTTTATTTTTTTAGTCCTAAAAATGACTTTTGACTTCCTCAACAGCCCCGAGTTCTCGGGCGGGTCGGGCTGTGTCGCAGCTCGCAGGTCTGCTCGGCCCTGCACAAAAAAGCGCTTCGCGCTTTTTTGTTGGGTCTGGCCCTTCGGGCCACTGCTTTCCATCCCTCAGCCTGCGGCGGCTTCGCCGCCTGTCCCATCCAATTGGTCCAAAAAAAAGGCCCCAAAAGCAATTGCTTTTGGGGCCTTCTCGCTAAACATAAATAGCGGCTAATTTGCCTTTTCTTTCAGGTTCCAGTCAATCTGAAAATCTTCTACATTATTGCTTTTCTCGGCCAAAGCCTCAAACTCCTCAAAAAAGGCCACATTCCGCTTAAAAACAAGCTCAAAATTGCGATAGGCCACAAAGGAAAAGGTCCCTAAAGCAATCATGAATGCCGCACAAATGAGCCAAATGGCCCCAAAACTCCCCCAATGGCCCAAGAAAAACGCATAGGCAGATCCCACCATACTAATGGCAATCACCGCCCCCATAAAGAAATAACGTCCTCGCTGCCCTTTCTGGTACTCCTTACGAGCCTTAGAGCCCATCAAACGCTTCTTTATCTTGTCGTAATTCTCCGGACGACGCTTGTAGGTCAAGTACAAACGCGCCACCTCTTCTTTACTAAAGTCAATATCGAAAATCATAGCACAAATTTGATTTATTGGGCCTGCTAAGGTAGGGATTTTTCTATTTTTTGAAGGTGATCTCAACTACTTAATTATATTTGCAGACTTGTACAACAGCTAACATTAAATTAACATGCGTACCTCTTTTTCTCCTGCCTTTTTCTGCCTTTTCTCTCTCCTTTTTTTTAGTCTCTCCCTCTTTGGCCAAGAACAACTCCTAGATTATAAAGTGATTAGTGGGCCTATGCCTGGCCACTATACCGATTCTACCGCTAGCTTCTGGATATTGGTCCAGAAAAAACCCGTTTTACAAAAGAAAAACCGCCTAGCTCATGTCCTCAAAGAATTAGAACAAGAATTTAGTAGCATTAGTTATCAGGATGAGCCCCTTTGGAAAAATAAGCGGATAGTGCGGGTTTTGGCCCAAAAAAAACCAGCCATTACTCCCCAAAAAGATAGCTTTAGCTTTCTAACGGGCTCTTGTGCCTTCCAATATCCCTTAGTCCTCAATATGTTTGGCAAACGCCGAAGATATAACAAGATATTTAATAAAATGGCCCAAACAGATGCCGACTTTATGGTCTGGACCGGCGATAATGTCTATTATGTTCTTGGCCAATGGAACTCCTATAAGGGGATGGTCAAAAAAAATCTGCGATCTAGAGAACGCAAGCCCATTAATAAGTTTTTGCAATCTTGTCCCCAATACGCTACTTGGGACGACCACGATTATGGCCCCAATAATAGCGATGCCAATTTCCCGCTAAAAGATACCGCCTTAAATGTCTTTAAAAAGATGTGGGCCAATCCCTACTATGGCGAAGAAGACAACCCAGGCGTTTATAGCCACTTTAGCCAAGAAAACTGCGACTTTTTCTTGCTCGATTCTCGCTACTATTGTATTGGCGATGGCCCCGAAGAGAAACGAACGCTTTTTGGTAAAAAACAAATGGATTGGCTCAAAAGACAACTCAAAAAAGCCAAAGGCGATTTTAAATTTATCTTTTCAGGAACGCAACTTTGGCCCAAATTAGATAAAGGAGATCATTGGGACGAATTTCCAGCAGAACGACAAGACTTTCTAGACTTTCTCCAAAAAGAGGACATCAAGGGCGTAGTGGTTATTAGTGGAGACCGACACTATAGCGAGCTCAACTGCCTAAAAAGAGAAGCTGACTATCCGCTTTATGAGTATACTTGCTCTCCCCTGACTAGTTTTACCGACCCCTATTATTCTAAGGAAAATGATTGTAGAGAAGAGGGTACCTTTGTCCGCAAACAAAACTATGGCCTGCTGACTATTCTGGGCCAGGGTTTGCAGCGCATTTGCCGCATCCAAACCTTTAATCGGAAAGGGAAGCTGCTCTGGCAAAGAGAAATTGCCCTTAAAGATTTGCAATAAGGCATAAAAAGCGGCCAGCGCAACTCATTGCGCTGGCCGTTCATTTTGGTCCAATACTTAAACGGTTTTGCAGGGCTGCGCAGCAGCCCGCAGGCCTAGCGATGTGCAGCAGTGGCCCGAAGGGCCAGACCAAGCCGCTGAAAGCGGCGAAGGGCCGAGCGAACAGCGAGCTGCGAAACGTAGCGCCGCAGCTTTGCTGCGGAGGCCCCCAAAACAGCCTTTGTTTCTAGTTATTCAATTTACTTTTTTTTCTTTTTGCTAAAGATGCTGCCCATAGCCACACCGCCTACAGAAAAGAGGGTGCGATCGGTTAGGCCTTCTAGCTCGGCCCCCTCGCCTAGCTTATAATAGCGGCGGACATCAAAAGTGAGCATAAAATCATTGAGGGGCACTTCAATTTTGAGGCCTGCAGCGGCAAAAGCTCTGGCGCTAGCCTGCATATTGGCGAGTTGGTTGGCCGTAGGATCTTTGAGAAAAGCCTCTTCAAAAGCCATATCTTGGTCCAAAATAAAGAGTAAATCTAGCTGTGGATTGGCCGTAATGCCAAAAGTACCGCCCATAATTTTGCGCAGGATACCAAACTTACCGCCCATATTTAGGCTTAGGCTGGTAAAGCCCGTTTGGTTGCTGACCGACTCTTCAATTTGGTAAGGGACCACAATCACATCAATAAAAGCTTGGGCAAAACGCTTAGAATTGCCCTCTAAGAGGCCCTTTTTTTCCTTCTCGCTGAGCATAGTATAGCGGGCGCCAAACTGCAGGCGAAAATCATTATCCTGAAAGGCCAACTTTCTAAAATCCAGAGAATCTCGGCCCTCCAAAAGGGTATTGATAAAGGGGTGCACCTTAAAATTGAGGGCAACCGTATTGATCTTTTTGCGGCCATTGGCCACTTTTTCCTTTAGGTTATAATTGGCATCTAGGGCCAAGACTCCAGAAGCGGCACCAGAAGCCTTAAAAAGGCCATAGAGGTTACCTCCGCCGGCGCCGGAGAACTGGAAAATATTTTCGGTGGGATTAAACAACATATCTACAGGCGTAGGATGTTGGGCAAACAATTGGCCTGAAAGCAGCAGGCTTAGAGCAAAGAGTAGATTTTTCATAGGTATAGGTGAGTTAGATAATGACAAAGTTAAAGCAGCGGGCTATCCAGAATCAAATTGGGGTTGGGGCAATTGGCCTTCATTTCTGCTAATTCTCGAGGCGAGCAAACGCCAGGATAATCGCCCTGATGTCCTTGCAGGTCCATAATAATTTGAAAATGCAAATGAGGGCGCCAGCCGCCATTTTCCTCCGTACTACCCAAGGTTCCAATAATAGTCGAGCGGTCGATCATTTGGCCCACTTCTAGGGCTTCTACAGAGGCCTTAGACAAATGGCCATACAAAGTATAAAATTTAGGGCAATTAAAGGGGCGGTGTTCCAAAATAATGACTCCCCCATAATTTCCTTCCTCCTCATGATAACCTAAGCTGTGCACCTTGGCTCTGAGGGGAGTGCGAACGCTCCGTCCTTCTCTGGTCCAAATATCTATTCCCAAATGGATACAGCGTTCATCTAGGGGGTCTTTTTGTGGATTAAACAAGGGTTTATCTCGGTACAAATTGCGGCGTTCTAGGTAGCCTCCAATTCCCACAAAAGTCGAACTGAGGTCCATACACTCCTGAATATAATAATATAGCCCCTTGGGGGTCTTGAACTCCTCGGATCTGGGGTTTGTCTCTGATAAATCTAGGGCCACCACATATTCTCTGCCCCCCACAAAATTCATCACATTGCCAAAGGTTCCTTTCTTGGGCCCGACCCAAGCCAAAAAATCATCTATTTTTCTTGCCATCTTCTTTTATTCAATTGGTTATTAGATATATATTTACGTTTAAGTCAAAGTTACTACTTTTAGGTAAACAAACAAATTTTATTTTTCATTTTGGGCATTTCCCTACTAAGGAGCTGGTACGGCCGGCTGGCCTTTGGGAGTAGAATTTAAAAGAAGGGCAACAAAAGTTTGCAACTAAAAACAAAAAGTTGTAAAATAGCCCTAAGGATGGGCTAAAGCTTCGCAAAAACCAAACATTAAGCGTATATTTGGCCCCTATTGGAAAATAAAACAATATGTCAGAAGAAATAGAACAGGAGGTACAGGAGAAAAAGCCTCAGCGCAACCAATTGGGCGAGATGTACAAAGATTATTTTTTGGACTACGCCTCTTATGTCATTTTAGAGCGGGCGGTGCCTGCGGTAGAAGATGGGTTTAAGCCTGTACAAAGACGAATTTTGCATGCTATGCACAGCATGGATGATGGCCGCTTTCATAAGGTGGCTAATATCATTGGTCAGACGATGCAGTACCACCCTCATGGAGATGCTGCTATTGGCGATGCCTTGGTCAATTTGGGCCAAAAAGACCTTTTGATTGACTGTCAGGGAAACTGGGGTGATGTTCGCACTGGAGACCGGGCTGCGGCCCCTCGTTATATTGAGGCCCGTTTGTCTAAGTTTGCCAAAACAGTGGTCTTTAACCCCAAAACCACCAATTACCAATTGGCTTATGATGGGCGAAAAAAAGAGCCTATTCATCTGCCCGTTAAGTTTCCTCTTTTGTTGGCCCAAGGAGTAGAGGGGATTGCCGTGGGTTTATCGACTAAGATTCTGCCGCATAACTTTGTAGAGTTGATTAAGGGCTCTATTGCTATTTTGCGTGGAAAAAAGACCCAAATCCTACCCGATTTTCCCACTGGCGGCATGATGGATGCCTCTAATTATAATGGCGGGAAAAGAGGGGGGAAAATTCGCCTGCGTGCTGAAATAGAAATTGTGGACCGCAAGACTTTGGCGATTCGCCAGATTCCTTATGGTTGTACTACTTCTAGCTTGATCGATAGTATTATTAAGGCCAATAACAAGCACAAAATTAAGATTAAAAAGGTGGTAGATAATACCGCCAAGGATGTAGAGATCTTGGTAGAGCTGCCTACTAATAGCTCGCCCGAAATTACCATGGATGCGCTCTATGCCTTTACGGATTGTGAGCTCTCTATTTCGCCAAATGCCTGCGTGATTCAAGGGGATAAGCCCATTTTTGTTACCGTTGATGAACTCTTAGAAATTGCCACTGGCCAAACCAAGGATTTGCTGGAGTGGGAGTTGAAAATTCGGGAGCAAGAACTACTTGACAAATGGCATCTGGCCTCTTTGGAGAAGATCTTTATTGAAAATCGCATCTATCAATTGATTGAGGATTGTGAAAGCTGGGAAGAAGTGCTCGAGACGATTGATAAGGCCATGCAGCCCTTTGCCAAACAGCTCTGGCGCCCAATCACTCAAGAAGATATTATCCGCCTGACCGAAATTAAGATCAAGCGAATTTCTAAGTACAATAAGTTTCAGGCCGATGAATACCTCAAAAAACTAGAGGACGAACTGGCCGATGTTCGACATGATTTGGCCAATTTGGTGGATTATGCCATTGCCTATTTCAAGCGCTTGCTAAAAGACTTTGGCAAAGAGAAAGAGCGCAAGACCAAAATCATGACCTTTGATACGATTGATGCCGTTGAGGTGGTGGTGAATAATGCCAAATTATATGTCAATCGCAAGGAAGGATTTATGGGTTATGGCCTCAAGAAAGATGAGTTTGTTGAGGAATGCTCTGACTTAGACGATGTGATTGTCTTTCATAAAGATGGGACCTATAGCGTAGTAAAGATTGCCGAAAAGGTCTTTATTGGGAAAAACCCCTTGCATTTGGCCATTTGGCGCAAAGGCGATGAACGCATGATTTATAATGTGGTTTATGCCGACCTTGATAAAGGGGCCAATTATGTGAAGCGCTTTGCCGTAACGGCCATTACTCGAGATAGAAAATACCCTATTGCCAATAAGGTAGAAAAAGCCAAAGTCTTGCATTTTTCAGCCAATCCCAACGGAGAAGCCGAACTTTTGCATGTTCAGCTTAGTCAGGCTTGTAAGGCCAAAAAGAAAGATTTTGAGTATGATTTTGCCGAACTAGCCGTTAAGGGCCGCTCGGCCAGAGGAAATCTCTTGAGCAAATACCCTATTCGCAAAATTCAGGTAAAACGACAGGGAGAATCTACTTTGGGGGCACTGCAAATTTGGTTTGAGCCAGAAACTGGCCGCCTCAATAGCTCTGGTTATGGCCAATTATTGGGCGACTTTGAAGAAGAGGACCGCATTTTGGCCCTCTACCAAGATGGAAGCTATGAAATGACTAACTATGAGCTGAGCAACCGCTTTGAAGCCGAAGAGCTCTTGATGGTCCAAAAATGGAATGCCGAACAGCCCATTACGGCCGTTTACTTTGATGGCGAACGCAAAACGACCTATGTCAAACGCTTCCTGATTGAAACCAGTACGCTCAATAGCCGCTTTGAGTATTTGCCCAATAATCACCGCTCGACCAAGTTGCTTTGGGCGGGCACACAGTCTACACCAAAAATTGCTTTTGAACAAAGAGAAGGCCGTAGCTATACCGCCAATGAGGCCCAACTAGCCGAAATTGCAGATGTAACTGGCTGGAAAGCCCTAGGAAGCAAACTGCATGATGATAAAATCAGAAATGTAAAGGAGATTGGCCCAAAGGAAAATGAAGAGAACCAAAAGGCCCTCTTCTAGTTTTGGCCCATAAACAAAAAGCCCCAAGGCAATGCCTTGGGGCTTTTTTCTGCCCTTTGCAGGCGGCAAAGCCGCCGCATAGGCGCGAAGCGCCTGGCTGAGGGATGGATAGCAGTGGCCGAAGGCCAGACCGAGCTTTTGAGCGTAGCGAAAAAGCGATGGGCCGAGCAGACCTGCGAGCTGCGACACAGCCCGACCCGACCGCAGGGAGGGGCAGCCCCCAAAAAAGGACTAATTCAAAGGACTAGCCTGGCTAATTTCCAAATCTCTCAAACGCTCTAGCAAAAGGGTCCAAAGATGGCTATAGTTAATGACCTCAAACTCATCAATCATACCGCGATAACGGAAGGGCTCCTCCGCCAAACGATCGAGATATTTTTGATAAATACCAATCTGGGCAAAGTCAAAATTGGCCTTAGATAGCTGATAAAGCAAGCGAATAAACTGAATAGTTCGATAATGCTCCTCTCTGCGCAAACGGCGGTTGGCAATCTCTTTCAGGTACTCGGCCTTGGCCTGAGCCGCCCCTACATCCAACATTTCCAGATGGAAAAGCAATTGGGCAATTAGGTGGCTCACCTTGAGCATGCGCTCCGATTTGCTAAACTCTAGGGGGTCGCTCAAAAACTTGTGCAAGCGGAAGCGCTTGCGGCGCTTGGCCCGGCTGCTCTTGGGCTCAATATTTTTTAGCACGGGATAAAACTGATGCAAATAACTGAGGTAAATCTCAAAGGCATTCCATTTCTCCTGATCTTCTCGCTCCAAACGCTCAAAACGAGCATCGCCAATTACCTCATAAAACACCTGCTGGGCCTGCTCATAATGCTCGCCATGCAGCGCCAGCAAAAAGAAAAACTCCATCAGCTGAAACCAACTATCGGTGTCTTGCAAGCTCATAGCCTGCTTATACAAAGCCGGCGCAATGCTGGGCGTATATTGGCCCATATGCAAAATAGCCGACAACTTTTTGATCATGATCTCGGCAAATTTATCGTCTCGATAAAACTCCGGATGCTCCGCAACATATTGCTCGCTATCTTGGCAAACGCCCATCATCTGCTCATAATCTTGCAACATCTCATAGCGATAAGCCCAAACCATATAGCGATGATAATGCACAATTGGCGATTGATACAGATCGGCCAAGCCCTCTAGCGCCTGACAATATACATTGATCCTCCCCGCCAAATCCTGATTCTTAGAATGCGGCTTGTAGTAGTTAATAACTACCCGCTGATACAACTCCTCCGAGCGAATCTCCGCATCCAATACATTCTGATACTGCTTGCACAACTGATCATACTCCTCATACAAACGCTCATTTTCATCGCGCAAAGCATAATGCTCTCGCAAAATGCGCGCACAGTTTACAATCACATCGGCAAACTGAAACTTTTGGGCCGTGGTCATCAACTGACGAGCCAAATAAGCCGCCGTGCCATAGGCTTTATTCGATAAGAGAATCTTGATTAAGGTCCAGTCTTTATTAGAAGAAAAATAGGCCCGATTGTAATCCGATGCAGAGGGAAGATTGACATCCAAAAAGAAGAGCGTATTGAGCAATCGCTTCTTGAATCTAGACTTTAGCTGTCGGTATTTATCATCCGTTGAAGGACTGCCATACAAATATTCTGCAGCCTGCTCATCTGTCTCAAATTTATCATTAACTACAGCCTCATAAAAGTCATTAAATTTACTACTCTTCTGGCTCAAAGAATAGTCGTCAAAAATCTCTATCTTCTTGACCTTCTTCTTCGTAACAATTTTCGCTATTTCTAATATATGTTTCATTTCTTAAGGAGTTGGTTATTGGCTAGTGTAATTGCTTATTTTGATGTCACATTTTGCAATTACAAAATAACAAAAAAAGGAGGCTTTACCAACCCCCTTTTTCTCTAGCAAATCCTTAATTTCTTATTTATTTAGATAAGTTCTACATTAAATACAAACTAAACAACTGGCAGTCAGTTATTTATAATTTAACTAATTGTTTAGTCAAATCATCTAAGAGCGTAGAATTGATTTGACATTAACAAATTCTTTTATGCCATTTGCAGCTAATTCACGTCCCAAACCCGATTGTTTCACTCCCCCAAAAGGGGTATGTGGGGCCGATCTCATTAGTTGATTTATGGCCAAGGTCCCTACTTCTAGTGACGGAGCAAGCTGCAAAGCCCGCTCTTCATCGGTCCAAATGGCCCCGCCCAAACCATAAATGCTGTCGTTGGCCAACTGAATGGCTTCTTCTGCATCGGCCACCTCAAAGAAGCTGAGTACCGGCCCAAATAGCTCTTCCGAATAAGCCGGCGAGCCCTTGGGCGCCTGCCCCAAAATGACCGGAGAAAACAAGCTGCCCGCGCCCTTTCCTCCATCCAATAATAACTGCGCTCCAGCCGCCAAACTATCCGCTTTCTGCTGGGCCAACTCCAATGCCAAGTCCTCTCGCGCCATGCAACTGAGGTCCAAATTATCCGAAATGGGGTCGCCCTGACGCAATTGGGCAATCTCCGCCTTCACCGCATCTAAAAAGTCTGCCGCCAAGGAACGCTCCACAATAAAGCGCTTGGCCGCTATGCAGGTTTGCCCGTTGTTGCCAAATCTAGACTGTACGCCCGCCTTGGCCGCCGCCTCCAAATCAGCCCCTTCCAAGACAATAAAAGGATCAGAACCGCCCAATTCTAATACCATTTTCTTCATGCTGCCCCCAGCCAAGGCACCTACCGCCAAGCCCGCTCTTCGACTACCCGTTAAGGATACTCCAGCCACTTCCGGCCCCTTGATTAAGGCCGCCGTTTGCTCCAAATTGGCAAAACTGTTCTGAAATACCCCCTCCGGAAAACCCGCCTGCTCAAATAATCGAGCAATCGCCATGGCCGAACGAGGCACATTGGGCGCATGCTTGAGCAAACTGACGTTGCCCGCCAATAAGGTCGGTACCGAAAAACGCAAGACCTGCCAAAATGGAAAGTTCCAAGGCATGATCTGCAAGATGATGCCCAATGGCTCATAATAGACCATATTGCGGCTCTCCGGCGCATAATCTACCGCATGCGGCGCCAACATCCTCGGCCCAAATTCTACATAGTACCGAATCAACCACGCACATTTTTCGATCTCTGCCAAGGCCTGACGCAATGGCTTGCCCATTTCCTGACTGACCACTAAGGCCAATTCCTCTTTTTGCGCCAATAACTGCTGCTCTAAAGCCAAAAATAAGGCCTGCCGATCGGCCATAGCTAGCCGCCGCCAATGCCGAAAAGCAAGTTCCGCTTTCTTCAATTGCCGCGCTAACTCCGAGGCGGTCACAAAATCATATTCTCCATACAACTCTCCTGTATATGGATTTTTAGATCTAAACTGATTCATCTTTTCTGTTTTTTTGGGGCCTCCGCAGCAAAGCTGCGGCGCTACGTTTCGGGGCTCGCAGGCCTGCTCGGCCCTTCAGCGCTGCGCGCTTCGGTCTGGCCTTCGGCCACCCCTGCACATCGCTAGGCCGGTCGCTGCGCTCCCCTGCGGCGGCTTCGCCGCCTGCCCCCTCCCAAAGCAAAGGCCTTCCAATTCGGAAGGCCTTTGCGCTATTTAATCAAATTTTTGTTCTTCTATTTTCTTTCCTGCTACGGCCTTGGCTATACTTTGGTCCATGGCCCGCTCGGCCATCGGCCGAGCATATTGGTTGAGCTCTTCCATCCGCTGCTGAATGAGGTCTTTATCCTCTCCCCCGCAGGCTTGGGCCAAACTAGCCGCCCGATTCTGCATCCCCACAATCTCTTCCTCCGATAAAATGGCCTCGTTCTGCCCTATGAATTTATCTGTCGCCAATAATACCGATTCGGCCTCGGTTCTCGCCTCTATCAATGCCTTGATGGCCATATCTTCCTTGGCGTTCTTGATCGAATCTAAGAGCATTCTTCCCATTTCTTCCTCAGAAATACCATAAGGCGAACGCATTTCTACTAGTTGCTCTACCCCCGAACGCAATTCCTTGGCCCGCACCTTCAATATGCCATCCGCATTCAATAAAAAGTGGATTTCTATCTTGGGCATGCCCGCCGCCATGGGCGGTATTCCCTTCAATACAAATTCCCCTAACTTGCGGTTGTTGACCACCAATTCCCGCTCTCCTTGATAAACCGCTACTTTTAGCTTGATCTGCCCATCTACAGAAGTGGTGTACTGACGACCAGCTTTCATGGGTACTTTAGAGTTTCTGGGAATAATGACGTCCATCAGTCCCCCTACGGTTTCTATTCCTAAGGATAAAGGGGTTACGTCTAATAATAAGATGTCCTTTTGGTTACCCGCCAATACATCGGCCTGTATAGCCGCCCCTAAAGCCACCACCTCATCGGGATTTAGCTCGTCTTTGGGCGCTTGACCAAAGAATTTGGCCACCGCCTCTTTAACGATGGGCATACGAGTAGATCCACCCACTAAGACTACTTCGTCAATATCGCTCAGACTCAGCTCCGCATCTTTTAGGGCCTGCTCACAAGCCTTAATAGTCCGCTGAATCAATTCTGCTGTCAGTTGGACCAATTCCGCTTTGTTTAAACGCAAAACTTGGCCCGCTAACTCTCCACTAAATTCATCAGCCTGAGAAAGGGTTTTCTTGGCCTCTTCGGCCAAAAGGCGCAGTTCCTGCGCAAAAGCCCGATCCTCCTGCAAGCGCTGCTCGCTCCAGTTGGCTCCCTTGGCCCAATGCTTCAGAATGGCCCGGTCTACATCATCGCCCCCCAAAAAGGTGTCGCCATGCGTAGCCAATACCTCAAAGATTCCATTATCAATACTCAAGATAGAGACATCAAAGGTGCCGCCCCCCAAATCATAAACCGCAATGGTCTTTTGCTCATCGGGGTCCAAACCTATTCCATAGGCCAAACTAGCCGCCGTGGGCTCATTGACAATTCGCAAAACATCTAAGCCAGCCAGTTTCCCCGCATCGCGAGTGGCTTGCCGCTGCGAATCATTGAAATAAGCCGGAACGGTAATCACCGCCTTTTGTACGGGTTGCTTTAATAGCTTTTCGGCCCGCTCTTTCAAGCTGTTGAGAATAACTGCCGATAGCTCAATGGGATTGTAAAACTTATTGCCCAAACGAACCTTCAATAGGCCGTCTTCTTGCTCATTGGGAATAATCTCATAGCTAAAAAAGCCCTGATAATCTTTGAGCTCCCCATAAGATTTACCCAAAAGCCGCTTGACCGAGAAAATGGTGTTCTCTGGATCTCTGATCAACATTTCTTTGGCCGATTGCCCCACTACGGGCTGCCCCTCCTGCCAATGAATGACAGAAGGGACCAAGCTATGCTTGGCCGATTCCTCTTTTAAACATTCGGCTTCGCCCTCAGCATTGATGTAGGCCAACAAGCTGTTGGTGGTCCCCAAATCAATCCCAATAATAAGCTCGCCTTTTTTGGTTTTATCTTTTTCTACCTGCCCAGATTGCAGGTTGATTCCTATTTTTGCCATAGTTGTATTTCTTCCTTTTTTAAAGGGTACGTTCTCCCTCTATAATAGAACTGCCCTCCTTTTGTTTAATACCGCAGCGTTTTTAGCATGCGGGCCAAGCTCTCTCGCCAATGGGGAATGGCTAGGGCAAAATCATTTTTGATTTTCCCTTTATGCAAGAGCGAAAAGGCGGGACGTTTTGCGGGGGTGGGATAATCTTTAGTATCTATGGGCTGCAACGCACAATCTATTTGAGCCAACTCAAAAATGGCATGCGCAAAGTCGTACCAACTGGCTACGCCCTCATTACTATAATGGTAGAGCCCAGAAGGCGACTCCTCTTGGCCCAAAATCCGTAGAATGGCCTCAGCCAGATCTCCCGCAAAGGTGGGGCTACCAATTTGATCGGCTACTACAGATAGACTTGGGCGCTCTTGGCCCAATCGCAACATGGTTTTTACGAAGTTATGTCCAAAAGAAGAATAAACCCAAGCCGTGCGAATGATCAAGGCATCGGGCAGCTCGGCCAAAACGGCCTGCTCTCCCGCTAGTTTTGTGCGACCATATACGCCCTGCGGATCCGTAGCGGCAGTTTCTCGAATAGGGCCAGAAGCTATACCCGCATAAACATAATCGGTAGAAATATGGACCAATTTGGCCCCAAGAGCGGCTGCTGCCTTGGCCAAATTGCGGGGACCTTCTACATTGACCAACTGGGCCAATTCTTCCTGCTCCTCGGCCTTGTCTACCGCAGTATAGGCTGCGCAATTGATGCAATAATCTATCTTATATTGCTGCATATAAGTATATACCGCCTCCGCATCTGTGATATCCAGTGTAGATTGATCGGTAAAATGGTATTGGCCGCCCGCCAAAAGACGCAAGGCCTTTTGATTCATGACCAAGGCCTGTATTTCGCTGCCCAATTGGCCCTCGGCCCCCGTAATCAGTATATTCTTAATCATAGTCGTTTAGGCTTTTCTATGTTGGCCAAAATGAGGTAATTCTAGGTCCTTTTCAGAAAGGATGGCCTGCGCCAAATCAATCTGCCAATCAATATTCAATTGAGGGTCATCGTAGCGGATGCCGCCCTCACTAGCCTTATGATAAAAGTTGTCGCATTTGTAGAAGAACTCTGCCGTTTCGCTCAAAACCACATAGCCATGCGCAAAACCACGAGGAACATACAACTGCCGTTTGTTTTCCGCCGAAAGCTCTACCCCATAATGTTCGCCATAAGTGGGCGAATCGGGCCGAAGGTCTACCACTACATCTAGGACCTTACCTTCTAGCACACGGACCAATTTGGCTTGCGCCTGCTCCCCGACTTGATAATGCAAGCCCCGAAGCACCCCATAGGTCGAACGGGCCTGATTGTCTTGCACAAAGGGGCGTTCTATTCCCGCCTCGGCAAAGGTTTGGGCATTAAAGGCCTCAAAAAAGTAGCCGCGATCATCCTCAAAAACCCGAGGTTCAAAAAGGAGGAGGTCGGCAATAGGAGTTTTAACAAAAGGCATATGCTTATTTTTTATGTTGCTCGAGGCAATCTAATTGGTCCTTAAAAAAATCGAGATAATAGATGGGGTAATTTTGTGTGCCCGCCGACCACTGCAAACTCAAGGACTCAATTTCATGCTTGCGCAACCATTTTTGGTCTTTCTTCTTGAGCGGAAAGCGGCAGAGATAGACACTTTCTTTGCCCTCAGCTTGTCGTTTGGCCCCCAAAGGCGAATACAATTTGTGTTTGCGGCCATCCATGGCGGTCAGTTCTAGTTTTGCCTCGGGCGGCAAAAAACCAAAACTTTTATCAGCTTCTTGGTCCAATAAGCGGATCTCTAGCTCTAGCAGGAGTTGGCCCTCGCTTTCTCGCAGAAAGCCCGAAGCCGATAGATAATCTTCATTGAGAAAAAACCGACGGTACGCTGTAGGGGTGTAGCTAAAGAACCAGCGACTAGGCAAACGCTTTTCTACTCGGCCTGTAAAATCATCTTGGCCCAGGCTTTCCCATTCGCAACTGCCCAATAAGGGCTGGGCAGAAAGCCAACTACTGCCCAATAGGGCCAAAGAAAATAAGAAGTACTTAAGCAGCATAGACGATATATATTTGGTCCAATAGATCTTGTATGGCCTTGCAGCAGACAGGCGGCGCAGCCGCCGCAAAGGCGCGAAGCGCCGCGGCTGAGGGATGGATAAGGGTGGCCGAAGGCCAGAGCCAGCGGCTGCAAGCCGCGCAGGGCCGAGCAGAACTGCGAGCCCTGACACAGCCCGACCCGAGCGAGAACTCATGAGGGTTTTAACCCTCATTTTGTATCGCTTCGCAAAGCGATACCGCTTTGCGCTGGGTTTCAACCCGGCGGAAGGGGCAGCCCCAAATTCTTCTAAGACTTAATCTTGCTCCAGCTGCTGCCCTCTTTGCCGTCCTTGATTTGTAATCCAAGTGCTTGAAGGGCATCCCGAATCTGATCGCTTTTGGCCCAGTCCTTATTGGCTCTGGCCTCTTGGCGCTGTTCGATAATCATTTGCATCAGGCCATCTAGCAAGGCCTTATCTTCATCTGATTGGCCGATGAGGGCTTCTTTTTGCAGACCGAAAATATCAAAAACGATGGCGCTAAAGTCCTTTTTGAGGCGGGCCAAGGTTTCGGGCGCAATGCTGCCCAAATCTTGTTGGCCATTCGTAAACTTCTGAATATCACTGACCAAGCCAAAGATTTTAGCGAGGGCCTTGGGCGTATTGAGGTCCTCATCGAGCTCCGCAAAGGCGCCATCCAAAAGCTTATTGATTTTGATATCTAGACCTTTGGCCAAGTCCGAAAGCTGTGTTTGCTCCAAAGCCATCAGGGCCTCATGGGCTTCCATCAAACGCTGATAGCCTTTTTCGGCGGCCAAAAGGGCATCCTCCGTAATGTTGAGGGTAGAGTGATAGTGCGCCTGCAACATAAAGAAGCGGATGACCATGGGGCTGTAAGGCTTGCTCATCAGGGGATTGCTGCCCGCAAAAAGCTCCTTGGGCAAGATCGAATTGCCCTTACTCTTGCTCATTTTCTTGCCATTGAGCAGTAGCATATTGGCGTGCATCCAGTAATTGACGGGCTGGCAATTGCAGGCCCCTAAATTCTGGGCGATTTCGTTTTCGTGATGCGGAAATTGCAGGTCCATCCCACCCCCATGAATGTCAAAGGTTTTGCCCAAATACTTGGTACTCATGGCCGAGCATTCTAGGTGCCAGCCCGGAAAACCTTCGCCCCAGGGCGAGGGCCAGCGCATAATATGCGTAGGCGAGGCCTTTACCCAGATGGCAAAATCAGAAGGCGAGCGCTTTTCCTCTTGGTTTTTGAGGTCATCGCGGCTTTCCGACATTAGGTCCTCTACCAATTTACCCGATAGTTTGCCATAGTCTTTATTCTCGGCAATGAGCTTTTGGGTATCAAAATAAACCGAGCCATTGACCTCATAGCCATAGCCATTATCAATAATATCTTGGACCATCTGGATTTGCTCCACAATATGGCCCGTCGCCGTAGGCTCAATGCTAGGCGGCAAAATATTGAGTTGGTCCATCACCTCATGAAAGAGGTAAGTATACTTTTGCACAATCTCCATAGGCTCTAGCTCCTCTAGGCGAGCCCTTTGCTCAATCTTGCTATCGGCGGCGGTATCTACATCCCCTTCTAGGTGGCCCACATCCGTAATATTGCGCACATAACGGACCTTATAGCCCTTATGCAACAAATAGCGATAGAGCAAATCAAAGCTAAAAAAGGTCCGACAATTCCCCAAGTGCACCTCATTATAAACAGTTGGTCCACAGACATATAGGCCAACTTTCTTTCCATTGGGGTCTATGGGTGTAAATTCCTCTAGGGTCCGACTTAGCGAATTGTAAATTTTTAATGCGTTCATACTAGCTTTGATTCGAATGTTAAGGCGGCAAGATACAGACTTCAAATTGCTTTTACAAACCTTCTGTTTTTGATTTTTTGGGGCCTGCCGCCTTCGGCGGCCGGGCCCTTTCAGGGCTCGCAGGTCTGCTCGGCCCTGCGGGCTCATTTCATTTCGCCCTGGGTCTGCCGCTGCGCGGCCCCCTTTCAGGCCCCTAGGCCGATTTGGCCTTTGGCCAACCCTAGGGCCAAGGCCCTAGGCGATGAATAGCAGGCGGCAAAGCCTAGAGGTTGCACAAGCCCAAAATAGGGGTTCTTTAAGGTATAAATTAGGTCCAAGAACCCCATAACAGTCCTTATCTACCACATTTTTTAGCTTAGAAAGCAGAAGAGGCCGCTTGTTTAGCTCAAGCTATAGGTTGAGTAACCAAAATTAGGGCTCTTCTACTGCTTTATAGACGTCTGGAACTGCATTCTATAGGTACAAAACTGCAAGGAGCAGGTCCACAACTGCTTGCTTGAGGTCGAGTAGCCCTAACTGGGGCTAGAGTAAGTCCTTAGCTGCAGTTCTTTTATCTAAAATAGACCTTATGATACTGCTTAGGTGAGGTCGCTTTACTTACGCTTGAGGTTTATTATAGAAAAGCTGAGGTTATATAACTCCGCTAATCTAGTCCACCAACTGCAAGTCTAGCCTTTGGTCACCTTAATTTACAGTTGGCTAAGGACTAGCTTGCAGTAAAAAAGCACAAACAAGGAGTTCCATAACCTATATTCTAGAGTTTTATAGGCTATACCATGGAGTTCAGGACGACTATTATACAGTAGAGGGACCTATACCGAACAGTTTAGTGACTGTATTCAATGACTTTAACAAGCTATATCATAGAGTTCAGGACGACTAAGAAGGAGTTTTGTCAATCATCGGCTATGGGCTGCAGCCCATGGGCCCAAATCCGCCGAAGAAGACCGCCAAAAGAAAAAATAAAAGATGAGCGGCCCAGCGCTGCGGAGGGGTGGCCGAAGGCCAGACCGAAGGCGAAACGAAGTGGAGCCTGAAGGGCCGAACAGAGCTGTGAGCCCCGCAGCATAGCGGCGGCCAGCTTTGCTGGCCGCGGGCCCCAAAAAAAACTTATCTTGAGCAGCCAAACAGAACGAATTGGCATCTATCTTAATAGAAAATCATAAGAATCATAAAAAACTAGCGTCTATGAAATCCCCCTTCTTTTTTATGCTAGCCTTGCTGCTGGCTTTATTTTCGGCTTGTAGCGAGCAGTCTCCTACTGATATTCAGGGAGTTTGGTATTTGGAGCATGTTCTGAAAGACGGCCAAAAAATAGCGGTGCAACGGGCGAATAGCCTGCGTATTTATGAAGAAGGCATGAGTCTTTCTTGGTCTCGGAACAGTAGCCATACGGAAGTAAGTTGGTCGGGCAATAGGGCCGAGCCTAAAGATCTTGGTTGGGTAACCACAATGGCTTGTTGTGATTCGGACTTGGATAATGAGTTGCAAGAACTACTAGGCAACGATTTTGAGATCCTTCGGCAGTCAAAAGATAGTTTGATTGTGAAAACGGGGCAAAGCGAATGGCATTTTAGTCGCAACCGTTTGCCTTTGGAGCTCAGTGCGAGCAGTTGGTTGATTGAGGAGGTCCGGGAAAAGGCCACAGGCGATAGTTGGCAGCCGCCTCTCCCCTACCGTTTAGACTTTCAGGCCGAGGGCTATCGCTTCTTTTTGGAGGCCAATAGTTGTTGGCAGACTTGTGAGTATGCTGAGGGTCGTATTTACCCTAAAGAAACAGGCAGTTGCACCGAAGCTTGCTGCGATGCCCCTAGGACAGAGTGGTTAAAAGCCATGCGTTTGGATAGCTTGACTTACAGCTTGGCCGACAACCAATTAGTATTGAGTTCGGCCAATTATGAACTCATTGCCCAACCATTGAGAGGCTTGCAAGCAGAGGCCAAACCCTTGCCTGCCGAAAAGCTCAGGGGCTTGCGTTGGGAGCTAGAAAGTTATAGCAACGGCATGATGACGAGCGTTCATGCCATGCAGCATATTTTCTCTTTTGAAGAAGGCCAGGGGGCCATTAGTTGGGAAAACGAGCGTTGTCAGAGAGACTGTAATTTTAAGGGGCAGACCCTCAGCCTTAAACCCTGTGCAGAGGGATGTTGCCCCCAAACGGCAGGCGATATTAGCGAGCAATTTGAGGGCGACTTCCTAGTATTCAGCGAAGGCGATCAGATTGTTTTGCGGAAAGGAGATATTGAGTACAGCCTTCGGCCTATTCGGGGTGATAAATTTTAAGGGCCGACTTCATGACCTTAATTTTATCCATTTCTACTGTTTTGAGGCTTCGTTTTTCTAGGGCCTCCACCTGATTCTTATACGCTTGAATCTGGGGACTTTGGAAATAGGGCAAAAGGGTTTGGATTTGGGCGGGGCCATTCTCATTGAAGCGGACAAAATGGATATAAGTATCGCCAAAAGTGGGGACCAACTGCCCTTCTTCATTGGGCATCTCATAATAAGTGGGGCTAAGCATATCGGGAAAGCCAGAAGTGGGCTGCCATTGCTCTCCTCTTTGGTAGCGGGCCAGCTCGGAGATAGGGACCAAAAGCTTATTATGGTGTTTATAGAGGTATCGGCTAGCTTTTTCTAGGCCAGCTAGTAGTTCGGCGGTGTTAATTTTTGGGCCAGAGATAAAGACCTCATCGCCATAGCCTTTTTCCTTAAAGATATATTGGAAAGTGAGCAAGACCAAGCCCGCTCTGGGGTCCTTTGCATCGGCAGAGAGGGACCAATTTTGCAATTCTCTGAGGGGTTTGCGCAGATGGGGATAATCTTCGGGCTTTAAGTCATAGATAAACTGAATAGACTGATAGAAAGGAGAAGCCTTGGAAAGTTGTTGATCAAACTTAATGGCCTTGAAATCTTCCCAATTGAGCAGGCCCATTTCGGATTCGATCAGTTCCAGAAAGCGATGTGCTCGATTATTCAGGCCGGGGCGAAGGTCGGTATAAGGGACCTTCATCTCTTCTCGGACCGAATCGCAGCTAGCGATTGTGGGCGTATTATTGGTATTAAACAGATAGCCACAGTCGGGATTTTCTAATAAGGGTTTCTCTTCTAGAGAGAGGTAATTGTTCCAGCAATTTTCTTTTTTGCCCAAAAGGGTCCCGCTATAATCAAAGCTATCGGGCCGTTGAGGAATCATGCCATTACAGAGATAAAGCAGATTATCTTCCTTATCGGCATAGACAATATTAAAGAGCGGCAGGGCATTTTGGTCTAGGGCCGCTTTAAACTCTTGGAGATTTTTGGCCTTGCCCATTTCATAAAACTGTTGGCCAGCGGCGAGGGCATCTAGAGCCGGGCTGCGCAGGGCATAAAACTTTCCGTTAGGCGCTTTAAAGGTAGGGCCAAACTCCGACCAATAGGTTTTTCTTCTAACCGGCAGAACAAATGCGCCGACCTTCACCTTGAGCCAAAAGCGGCGCGTTTGCAGTTTCTTATAACCTTCTCCCCAGCGATACTGTTTTTTCTTTTTGGGGTGCATATCTAGCTCAAAGACATCGAGTAGGTCCAGATAATTAAAGGTATGTCCCCAGCCCAGATGCTCATTATTGCCCATAAAGACGCTAGTTCCGCCCTGGAAGAGCGCCCCCGTAATATTCCAGCCTTCTTCAGAGCAAAGATGGGCCTCATAAAAAGAGAGCGGACCTTGGAGCATAAAATGCGGATTGATCGCCAGGTAGGTTTGGCCGCTAGCCGTTCGGCTTTTGCTCATGGCATAGGCATTAGAGCCCAGGGGAGCCTCTTGGCTAAAAGCGCCAGGTTCTCGGCCCTCCATAATATCGCCTAGGGCATCGGGCAGGCCCGATAGGGCCGCAAAAGATAAAAGATAGACCTTCAGAATATCTTTTTCTGTGACAGGGAATGCTCGCTTAAAGAGTACTCTTTCGGGCTGTTTTTTGGCAAAATCATTTAGTGCAGTGACATAGGCGGAAAGCAGCTGCATAAACTCATCGTTCAATTGGTCCTTTTGGGCCTCGTAGCGTCCTTCTAGGTCAAGAGCCTTCACAAAATAGTCAAATGCGGCGCCTTCCTTGCCCTTATAGCGCCCCATTAAACCTTTGGCAATCAAAACGGTCTCTTGCATAGCCTCAAAATTATCCTCGGCATTGGCCCAAGCCAAACCATAGACCACCTCTGGGTTTGTTGGGGCAAAAATATGCGGCATACCAAAGCTATCTCGAACAATATCAATGGATTTGGGTTCTATTTTTTGCTGTGCAAATAGTGGACAAACAGAAAAAACTAAAAAGAAAAATAACATCGTTTTTCTAAGCAACATAGGCGAATAACTGGTATATAGATTTTATAATACAATCTTATTATGCTATTTTGCGCTCCGCCCCTTATCTAAGAACTCATTAAATAATAAATCTTGCTCTTTTGGCGAACTATTTCGCCTAGGCAAGTTCATGATTTTGGCCTTGGTCAAATATAGCGTATTACAAAATATGGGAAGAAAAAGTAAGGCAGAAGAAAGAAAGCAGGAAATTCTCGAGCATTTCTATAAAGTAATGCTAACGGAGGGCTTTGAAAACAGCTCGATTGCTAAGATTGCCAAGAGCATGGATGTAAACCCTAGTTTGCTCATCCACTACTTCAAAACAAAGGAAGATATGGTGGTGGGCTTGGTTGATTTTCTGCTAGAGCGCTATGAGGATGCTTTTCTCAATATGGTGATTTCTAAAGAGAACCCTCAAGAACAGTTTGATACGGTCATTGATATTTTGTTTGGCCATGCCTGGATGCAGATGTCGGACCAGCATTCGGTCTTTTATGCTTGCTATTACCTTAGCTCTCGGCACGACCTAATTCGGGAGCGTTTTCAGCAGATGTACAACCGCTTTAGAGAGGTGGTAGAGGAACTAGCCGACCGTTGGATAGAAGCCAAAATTGTTCGGGATTTTACGCCTTCTCAGGTGGCCGAATACCTGATTATGCTCAATGAGGGCCTCACTTATTATGAGGGGGTTTATCGCGATCCCGAAGCCTTTATGCACCGTTGTCAGTACTTGCAAAAGATGGTGCGCAAAACGCTAACCGCTTAAGTATTATCCTTTTTAGAACTGCGGCCGAGCTAGGAGAGTCCTAGCTCGGCCGCTTTGCATTCTAAAAGAACCCTAAAGTTGTTTTTCTAAGTTTTTGAGTTCTTGGGCGCTTAGTTCTCGCCATTGGCCTTTAGGCAATTGGTCCAATTCAATATTCATAATCCGTACTCTTTTGAGGGTACGCACCTCATAGCCGAGGTACTCGCACATCCGCCGAATTTGCCGATTGAGTCCTTGCTTCAAGATAATGCGAAAGCGTTTTGGCCCGAGTTGTTCTACTTGGGCCTTTTTTGTGATTTGCCCCAAGATAGGCAGCCCCCCAGCCATACGCTGCAGAAATCGGCGATTGATTGGCTTGTCTACCGTAACGATATATTCTTTTTCATGCCCATTTTCTACCCGCAAAATAGGGTTGACCATATCGCCATCATTGGTCAGTAAAATCAGGCCCGTAGAGGGCTTGTCTAGGCGGCCAATAGGAAATATACGCTCCTTATGCCCAATAAAATCGACAATATTACTGCGATCTCTACGGTCGGTGGTACAGGTTACGCCTGCCGGCTTATGAAAGGCGATATATAGTTTTTTGGGGGCTTTGGGCAGGGCTTTGCCATCTAGCAGCACCTCATCTCCGGGCGACACTCGGTTTCCTTTTTTGGCCAATTGCCCGTTAATTTTCAAGCGGCCCTCTTCGATCCAACGATCGGCCTCTCGTCTAGAGCAAATCCCTTTGCTGCTAATATATTTATTGAGGCTAATGCTATTATCTTGACTCATATCTGTTGCTAATTTTCGGCCCTAAGATACGGCAGAAAATGAAAAGGAGGAGGAAAAGCCGCCAACTTCCGTTTTGAAGTTTTTTTCTTTTGGGGCCTCCGCCTCCCTTCGGTCGTCGGCGCTACGTTGCGCAGCTCGCAGGTCTGCTCGGCCCTGCGGCCTGACGGCCTGGGTCTGCGGCTGCGCCGCACTGCTCCACATCGCTAGGCCGAATGGCCTTCGGCCAACCTTTGATAAAAATTTCAAACTAACTTTGCGTTTATAATTAAAAGTTACTACCTTTACGTAAACACAAAAACAAAACGATGAAAGCATTAGCCATTTTTCTCTTATCCAGTTTATTTTTTGGCCACCTAAATCTATTACAGATGAACCAGCGAGAACTTTTTTTGGCAAAACAGCAGCAGTATCAAGAAGACACAGCCCTTTATGAAGAAACCTTGGCCCAATATCAAGAACTATATTCACTTTATCAGGAACTTCCGGCAGAGGATCCCGATCGCCCAAGCTTGAAGGCGGCTTTGCTCAAGACCAAAGAGGGCTTAAAAGCCTTTAAGCCGCAGCTCAAAATGGATAAGGCCAATTTGAAGCAGCTATTTTTAGCCCTTAAGGAAGAGGAGATTCCGAAGGAGCAGTACAGAAAATTATTAGCAGACTTCTTTAAGGGGACATCTAAAGTACTTAAATCAAGAATTGGTAAATCGCCTAAACTAAAGGAGAGTACGCCTCTGAGTATTTTTCAATCGCAATTAGCTCAATTCTTCAAACAGATTCCAGGTCCACTCAGTAAACAACTCAATAAGGAGGTTAAAGCAATTCCTATTGATACCGATGTTGAAGACTTTCTAGCGGCCTTTTTGGCCATTTTAGACAAATACAACCAAGAAGATCAAATCAAGGCGAACTGGTTCAATACCTTTAGTATCAAAGAAAAGAATTTACTAAAGAAAATTAGCTATCAGCAACTAGAAAGCATTTTGGACCAAGCCCTGGCCAAAGATGACTTTTTGACGGAGGAGGAGGAGAAAGAGGCAAAAGAAAAAGCGGACTCCACTTACCGAGAAGAACTGGCTAAGTTCCGTGAAACCTTAAAGGAAGGTAAATCTGAGCTTGTATTTGAACTCTTTAATCTGGGGGTAAAGCCTTTAGAAAAGGAAAGTGGATTAGAATATTGTATTTCTGCCAAAGAATTGGTAGAACGTTTAGGAAAGTTAAATACAGGACATCCTCTTGTTCGGGCAGAACTCATTAAACAATTGGCTGCTCAACTAGATAGTAGTAAGCACTACTCGATAGAGGAGTTAAGCACTAAAATTCTTAGTAGCCTGACACTTTCTCCAATTTTTAGTGAAAATCTATTTTGTCAAGAATTTTATGACGTAAAGAAACATCAGTTAATTAAAAAAGATCCTGTTAGCTCAGAACTCTACCCCAATAATTGGGTCCGTAGTTGTTTTGATAAAGGATTACTACGGACCCAAGTAGGCCGAGAAGTTGCCATTATACAGCTAAAAGAAAAAATCGAAGCTTGGTTTGAAAAACTACAGCCCAGTATAAAAGATCCTAATATTAGCAATTACTGCCTAAACAAAAAGCGATGGAAGGCTAGTCTAAGCTACCTTTTTTCAGCATCGACAGCAACTGGGCTAAAAATGCCGCTTTTAGAAGACTATTTTTTAGCTAAAATGGATCAAATCGACCCCAAGGAAGATCATCTTTACATGAAAGATTTTGCCACAGAAGCTTGGGATGATTTTCTGGGCGATAAAGATTTTCAACGAGTAGATCCTTTCCATAACTTATTAGCCGAAGAGATTAAGCAATTGGCAGATAGTGCAGTAGTGCTCTTATCGCCAGCCAAAGAATGGGAAAAAGCAATTCGAGCAAGTCGTTGTCAGGGGCCCAAGCCACTGCTTTTAGAGCCTATAGATGCTGTTTACAACTTAGCCCAAATCCCAATAACATTTTCACTCCAAGGAGAAAAAAGACTTGCTCACTTTGATAAAGTGACTATTGGTTTTCCGCTAAAATATGAATATGGGATAGCCCCCGGAGTAGATAACAGCCTTCGGCAAGTTGCATTTCTCAGTTTTGATGAGAGCAAAAGCCCTATCATTGTAGGAGGGGCCAATATAGCCAACATGAAAATTCATAGCCTAACATCAGATGCTGTTCGATGCCAAAGGAATGGAAACAGCATGGATAGCTATTGGGTATTTAGCGTTCGTGCCGAGATTAACCTATTCTCTATATTAGGGATAGATACCACTGCTTTATCAACGCTTGATGAGGATGAGATTCCTTTTTATCTACTAGAAGAAATACGCAAGTACTTTGGCTCTTCAGTAAGTATAGGGCCAATATCCTTTGACATTAATAATCCAGAAATAAAAATAGATTACTTGGCAAAAATGGAATTCAAGTTAAGTTCTTATCCCAAAGGAATCGAAAGCCTGCTCCTCCAAAACCACTTAACAGGTCCTACTAAGTTCAATCCTATACCCAACTATGGGTTGAAGATAGATGATAAACATAAAGCCAGCCTTTTTTGGGAACAACTGCCCAAAGTAAAAAAATAAAAATCAGCTATTCCAAGCCCCAAACTCCCGTTTGGGGCTTGGCTCTTTTAATAAAAGATTGCGAAGCAATACCGCTTCTAAACGGTTTTGCAGGCGGCGAAGCCGCCGCAGGCTGAGGGGCTGTAGCAGGGCCGCCGAAGGCGGCAGACCAAGGCGCTTCGCGCCGAAGGGCCGAGCGAACAGCGAGCTGCGCAATGGCCCGACCCGACCGATAATTCATGAGGGTTTCAACCCTCATTTTGTATAGCTTCGCAAAGCGATACCGCTTTGCGCTGGGTTTTAACCTAGCGGAAGGGGCAGCCCCAAAAAAAGGCCCTCCACAAAAAAGTGAAGGGCCAGTTAGCTTTTATTGGCTTTATTTAGCCTTCAAAATGGACCGAGAAGGTAATTCCTTGGGCAAACAGCTTGTCGATAGTTCGAGAGTAAATCAACTGATCGTTTCGGCTATGGATATTATTGATGCCATGCGAAAACTTGATTTCGGGCGAGAGGATGAAGTAGGGAAAGAAAAACTGCAGGCCTACGCCATACTCCACAAGGATGTCGCTACTTTGGATGCGGACCAAATCCTCGGCTTTGCGGGCTCTAGAATTGGAGGCGAGGTCGAGGCTATACTTGGCCCCCACAATAAAGAAAGCGCGGACATCTTGGTAGGGTTTCGATTTGTAGCGAAACTGAATGGGAAAATCGAGGAAAACCGATTCGATATTTCGGCTAATGACCTCTTGCGTGGGCAGAGTGTACTCTAGGCGGCGCTCGGCAAAAGAGAGGGTGGGCAAATTGAAGCGCAGGTCCATATTTTCGCCAAACTTAATGTTGGTCACGATTCCGAGGTTGAAACCGGGGCCATTAGAAGATTGGATCAGGCGAATGCTATCGTTTTGGATTAGCGTTTCGGAGCGTTGAATTTGGTAGCGCGAGCTATTGTAGCCCAGGGTAATTCCAAAGTAATAGGTCTTTTTGGAAAAAGCGTAATAGTTAAAAGTTCCTCTTTGGGCAGACAAGCTAGGCCCCAAAAGGAGGAGGGCCATTATGCAGGTTTGCAAGCCGAGTAGAGCGAACAAATTCCGGTGGTGAGTGGCTGGCATTTCGTATCGGTTAGTCCAAGTTTAAGCAATAAGTTTTCAAAGTCTTTTCCTTCGGGAAAAGCCTGCACTGACTCATAGAGATAGGCATAGGCTTTCTGATCCTTGGAGGTCAGGCGGCCGATACCGGGCAGAATGCTACTGAAGTAAAAGTTGTAAACTTGCTTAATAGGAAAGACTTTAGGTTTGGAGAATTCGAGAACCACGCATTTTCCGCCAGGGCGCAAGACTCGTACCATTTCTTTGAGGCCGGCTTCTACATTGGCAAAGTTGCGTACTCCAAAAGCAACGATGACGGCATCAAAACTATTGTCTTCAAAGGGCAGATGTTCAGAATCGCCTTCTTCGAGGACAATAATTTTATCGAGGCCTTTTTTAGTAATTTTTTTGCGGCCCACTTCGAGCATGCCTACAGAAATGTCTACACCAATAATTTCTTCGGGCGAAAGTTGTTTGTAGGCCTCTAGGGCGAGGTCGGCGGTTCCTGTAGCCACATCGAGGATGCGTTTAGGCTGAATATCTTGGAGTTCGGCAATGGCTTTTCGGCGCCAGCTCTTATCTATGTTGAGTGAAAGGAAGTGATTGAGGAAGTCGTAGGTCTTAGAAATGTTGTTAAACATTTTAGAAACCTGGGCCTTTTTTTCGGCTTCTACTTCATAGGGCTTAACCTCTTCCGATTTTATCTTTTGAACACTCATATCAATTTTACTATTTTGTGAACGGAAAACAATTGAGTTGCCTCATTTGCCCTGGCAAATGCGCTACAAAGGTAACAGGAATAGCCCAATAAAGGTTGATATGATTATAAAAACTGCAGAATACCTCATTAGTGTGCCCAAAGTAGAGATGGCACCGCATTCCGATCGCCCCGAATACGCCTTTATTGGCCGTTCTAATGTGGGGAAATCTTCGCTCATCAATATGCTCACGGACCATAGTAAGTTGGCCCTGACCTCTGGCCGGCCCGGAAAAACCCGAATGATCAACTACTTTAATATCAATAAGGACTGGTATCTGGTCGATTTACCCGGCTATGGCTATGCCCAAACGGGCAAGCAAAGGCGGCAAAATTGGCGCAAAATGATTGAGGAGTATTTCCTGCTTCGGATTTCTATGCAGTGCGCTTTTTTACTCATTGATAGTGGGGTGCCTCCGCAGGATATTGATATTGAGTTTGCCAATTGGTTGGGCGAAAACCAAATCCCTTTTGTTATTGTCTTTACCAAAACCGATAAGAAAAAAGCCCGACAAGGCGATAATCATATTCGGGCCTTTAAGCAAAAACTAGGCGAATACTGGGAGCAACTGCCGCCCTGCTACCTCAGTTCTGCCGAGACCAAAAGAGGCCGAGAGGAATTGCTAGAGTTTATCGAATCGGTCAATGCCAATTTCGAACCTCTGCATTAAGCCATCTCCTTCTCTCAGCTAGCCTTTTTTTATGATCACTTACAAGAGAATTTTTCAAATTTCTATGCCCATTATGGTGGGCTCCGCCGTACAAAACCTAATTACCCTCACCGATACCATTTTTTTGGGTCGGGTGGGCAAGGTAGAGCTGGGCGCCATTGGCCTAGTGGGCGTCTTTTATTTGCTCATTACTTCTATTGGCTATAGTTTTACCAAGGCGGGCCAAATTATGATCGCCCGAAGAATCGGGGCCGATCAGGAAAAAGAAGTGGGGCCACAAGTGCACGCTATGGGCATTTTTGCCTTTTTGCTGGCCCTGCTTATGTTTTTTCTCCTGGCCTTTGGTAGCCGAACCTTCTTTGGCTGGTTTGTCACCGATCCCGATATTTATGAGGCCTGTATTGCCTATCTCGATTATCGATGTTATGGGGTCTTTTTCTCCTATCTAGGGGTCGCTTTTGTGGCTATGTATACCGGCCTGGCCCGCACCACCGTCATTATTTACAATGCCGTTGTAATGGGGATCGCCAATACAATTCTCAATTATGGGCTCATTTTTGGCCATTTTGGCCTGCCCGAAATGGGAATTTCTGGGGCCGCCCTAGCCTCTACCCTAGCCGAGGTTTTGGCCTTTGGCGTTTTTATCATTTATGTGCTATTTGATAAAAAATGCCATGATTATCAACTCTTTAAATGGCCCGAACTCAATATTGAGCTCATTAAGGCCCAACTCCGCCTTTCTGGCCCCATCGTCCTGCAATCTATTGCTAGTGTGGGCAGTTGGTTTGTCTTTTTTGCCCTGATCGAACAGCTTGGCCAAAAAGAACTAGCAGTTTCCAATATCATCCGAGCCGCCTACATGATTTATATGATCCCCGCCTGGGGCTTCTCCTCTGGCATCAATACGATCGTTAGCCAACTCATTGGCCAAGAACAAAGCCGCTCCGTCATGACGGCCATCTACAAAACGGCCATCCTCTGTTTTGTCGTGACCATGCTGGTCACTAGCTCGGTGGTCATCGCCCCCGACTATATTCTGCGCATCGGCACCGACGACCCCGTCCTCATCCGAGAAGCCAGCAAATTAGTCTGGGTGTTGGTTACCCTAATCACACTTTATAGCTTCAGCACAATCTATTTTAACGGCTTAGTAGGCACCGGCGCCACCAAACAATCCCTGCTCATCCAAGTTTCTTCCGTCCTCCTCTATATGCTCTATGCCTATATCGTGGTGGGCGTTTTCCGCGCTAGCCTAGAATGGGCCTGGATGACCGAAACCGTCTACTGGATCGCCTGTTTGGCCGCCTCTGCTTGGTATCTCCGTAGCAAAAAATGGGTAAAAATTAAGATTTAGTGGTTTTGGGGCCTCCGCTGCAGCTTCGCCTTGCGGCGCTACGCTTTGGGGCTCGCAGGTCTGCTCGGCCCTGCGCAAAAAAACAAGTTTTTTGCTTGGTCTGGCCTTCGGCCACCCCGCCGCATCGCTAGGCCATTTGGCCTTCGGCCAGGGCGGCTTCGCCGCCCCTTCTTCCCTAAATAAAAGTACTATTGCTTATGACCAAATTTAGCCTTTTTTTGCTTAGCTGCCTTAGCCTTTGGGCCTGCCAAAGTACAGCATCAGAAAATGAAATCCCTGAGGCAGAAGCCGAACTGCTCCGCAGCTTCCAAAATTTTAACCTAGAAAGCCAACAGTTTTTTAATGGGGCCGCCAAATTACAATGCGCCTGCCTGCTCGAACAAGAAGGAGCACTCAGCGCCCTGCCCACAAATGCTCCTCTAGATAGTAGCCAACAACTCATTATGGAGCAATACCAAAACTGCAATGCCGATAGCCCGCCCCCTTCGGCAGAAGTCTTCGCCAAAATTTCAGAAGACCTCCAAAAGTTTTCTGGCGCTTCGGCTCCCGGAGGCAGTAGTGACCAAAAAATGCAGGCCCTCTCTACGGCTCTGCTCCGCCTGCATTGCCCAGAAAAACAAGCGCTAGCCAAAAAACTAAATGCGCTCTTAGGCCAAAAGGAAGAAGAGTAAATTTTAAGTCCAAAAAATAGTAAAAGGCGAGTTGGAGCATGCTCCAACTCGCCCTTTGTTTTAAACCCAAGCCTACAACAAGTAGTTTTTAAAGCCAAGGAACTAAACAATAAAATAAAATTTGGTAGTTTAGCAGGCAAGCAAAACACCCCCTAAAATTTGATCCTCAAATTTTTGGTATGGACATACACTACTACTTTTCCTTTTTGATCCTCTTGCTAAGCTGTGCCTGCAATTCGCCAAAACCAGCGCCTATCTCTATCCAACAGATTGGACCAGCAAGTAGACAACTACAGTTTTCCCCTATTGCCCTGAGCAAAGCCGAACTAACAGACAGTAGCCTAATCGCGCTAGAGCAGTTAGGCCAAAAGAGCTGTGCCTGCCTGGCCCATTTTAAAGACAGCCTAAGCCTCTTTCTTCAAGATGCAAAACTATCTCTCGACAAAATGAATGGCCAAGGAACAGAACATCCCGCCGACCTGCTGCAGCAAATTGTTCAACACCCCAAACTGCCAGCTGTTCTCGGCTTTGGCCGCTGCCTTAGCATTGCCCAAAGCCAAAGTCCCCAAATTTTAAACTGTATTCAGGCCAAACAAAAACAACAACTCCCCCTAAAAAAGTTATTAGCCCTAGAGCTGCCCCTCATTGAGGAACAAATGGGCCAAAGTTGCCCAGAACAACAAGCGCTCTTTCAGGCCTTTAATGAATTTGGCCAAGCCATGAACCGCTTCCAATATGGAGAATAAAAAACGCCAAATAGTAGCTACTATTTGGCGTTCATCTTCTGTATCAATAAATGGCCCTAAAAGCCTAATTCTCGGGGCACTTCTTACAACGCTTGCCCTTCTTTTTCTTGTATTTTTTGCAACACTTCTTTTTGAGCTGATACTCAATAACAGGAAGTTCAAAAAAGCCCTGTTTGGGCAATTCAATCGGTTGAGGAATCTGTAATTTTTGCATGTCTCAGTAGTCAGTATGCGAATAGAATCAACTATCAAGAGCAAATATAAATCTTTATTTAGATTTAGTACAGATAAAAACGATTTTTTAGGGTTTTTTTTGGGCCAAATAGCCGTATTTTGGGCCAAAATCAAGAAAATATGCTCTATTTGGTCCCTACGCCTATTGGCAATTTAGAAGATATGACCTACCGCTCGGTCCGCATCTTAAAAGAAGTCGATTATATTTTGGCCGAAGATACCCGCAGTTCTCGGCCACTTTTACAGCATTATGCTATAGATCAACCCCTTTATGCGCATCATGCGCACAATGAGCAAGAAAGTAGCTTGCAGGTAGTCACGGACCTCAAGGCGGGCAAAAGCGTGGCCCTTATTTCTGATGCAGGCACCCCCGGCATTTCAGATCCTGGCTTTTATTTGTTGCGGGCCTGTGTGGCCGAGGGCTTAGCCGTTAGTTGTTTGCCTGGCGCCTCGGCGGTTATTCCGGCCCTGGTTGGCGCGGGCCTCGCCTGCGACCGCTTTCATTTTGAGGGTTTTTTGCCCCATAAAAAAGGGAGACAAACTCGACTAAATTATTTGGCCGATTTGCCCAATACCTTTGCCCTTTATGAATCGCCCCACCGCCTAGAAAAATGCCTACAGCAATTGGCCCAGGTTTGTGGCCAAGAGCGGCAAGCCGTAGTTTGCCGAGAGCTCTCTAAAAAGTTTGAGAGTTTTCATCGGGGAAGTTTAAGCGAGCTACAAGCCTTTTTTAAGGCCCATCCCGATAAGGTCCGAGGCGAAATTGTCATTGTGGTAGAAGGACAAACTGAAAAGAAAAAGAAGAAAGACAAATACGCCAAGTTCAAGAAAGCGCCCAAACGGCCAGAGCTCGACTAGGCATCTGCGCTCTCAAAAATGAGGGCCAAGGGATCTTCTAGCATAAAGCGCAATAGGACCTGAGCGGTAGCAAAAACATCTTTTTTGCAATAGACCTCAATTCGGTCCAAATCGCCATCTTCCCAATAACTTCGGCCCACTTGGCTGCCATCAATATCATCTTTGGGGGTGGGAATACCAAAAAGGCCACAAAGCAACTTGAGGGAAGTATAGGCCTTATAATCGCCAAATTTCCAGAGCGTCATGGTATCCAAAAAATGATGCAGCTCCCAAGGCTTTTTGCCATAAATTTGAAGGGGCGCAGGCAAGGGCAAGCCCTGCACAATCATGCGGCGGCAGATATAAGGCATATCAAATTCCTTAATATTATGGCCACAAACATATTGCTGTCCCCGCCGCTGAAAATATTTGCTCAGCATAGCGGAGAAATCTTGGAGTAGTGCTTTTTCATCATCTCCATAAAAGGATTTGAGGCGGAGCTTATACTGGCCCTCCTCATTTTTAGTAAATACGCCCACCGTAATGCAGACAATTTTGCCAAATTCTGCATAAATACCTGCTTTTCTGGATAATAATCCTCGGCAGTCATTTTTTCTTCTTCGGCCAAGCGACGCTGTAAAGCCTCTGCTTTAAGCGCCCAAAGCTTTTGCATAGTTGGCGAAAGCTCGGCATAGCTAGCTGCGGCAGAAACTGTTTCAATATCAAGCACTAAGGTATGCTCTAATATACTTTTAGGTAACATATATTTTTTATTTTAGGAATAAATTGCCCAAAGGGCTAGGGATTGGGCCAGACCAAGGCCTTCAGGCCGCAATGGCCTAGCGATGTGCAGCAGTGCGGCAAAGCCGCAGACCAAGGCCGTCAGGCCGCAGGGCCGAGCAGACTTGCGAGCTGCGAAACGTAGCGCCCGCCGCAGGCGGGAGGCCCCAAAATAACATAAGTCTATTTTTTTGTATTTGCTTTAGTTTTATAAAGTTAAGGAAAAATCCTGACTCCCCTATTATTTTGTTTACTTTTGTGTTGTGAAATCTATTTCCCTTTATTTTGCCCCCCCTTATGAAAAATTTTCTTCTTTTTTGTACTCTCTTTTTTGCCCTTCATTTGGGGGCGCAAGTTCCTAATCAGCGGCCCGATGCGCAGCAATACGTTTATGATTATGCTGATTTATTGGCCCAAAAGGAGCGCAATGCCCTGCAGCATTATTTGGAGCGGGTTGCGGCTGCACAGGAAGTAGATCCATTGATTGTGGTGGTCAAGCATTTGGGAAGTTCTACGGTAGAAGCCTATGCCTATACTTTGGCGAGTAATTGGGGGTTGGGCAAAGAAAAGGCCAATGCCCTACTTATTTTGGTGAGTCGGGCCGAGCATCAATTGCGGATTGAGGTGGGGGCAAATTTAGCCGAGCCCTTATCTTATGAAGTTTGCAAAAAAGTGATTGCGGACAAATTGAGCCCTGCCTTTAAGAAAGAAGAATACTACTTTGGTCTGCTAGAAAGTATGCAAGAGCTGCTAAAAAAAGGCGGTTTTCAGGCGCCCGATCCAGAAAAAATGGGCCTGTCGACTAGAAAATCGAGAGAGGCAAATCTGATTTGGCGAATACTTTTTTATCTTTTGCTCATTGTTGCGGCTCTCTTTGCCTTTTTTACCTTATACGGCTGGGGAGCGGGCAAAGCCTCTGCAGTTAATCATCATGATTATAGCCGCAAAGGCAAACAGGATAACTACCGATATAGAAGGCGAAGAAGATGGTATAAAGACCATAGCGATTACTCGGACTATTCGGATAGCGATCGTTTTGATTATTCCGACAGTGATTCTTCTTCTGATAACTCCTTTTCTGGCGGCGGCGCCTCTGGCAGCTGGTAAAACTCTCTTAATTCTATTCCCATGAAAAATTTTTCTCTTCTCTTTCTCTTTTTGCTGCTGGCTCTCTCGCCAGCCTTGGCCCAATATCCCGCAGCCCCCGATCCCGTCCGATATGTGACGGATCTGGGTGGCTTTTTAAATGAGGAGGAAGAGCTGCTGCTCGAACGCTACCTCCTAGAGGTCTACAAACAAAATGAAGAGCAACTCCAAATTATTGTCGTTACGGTCCCCAATCTCCAAGGCCAAAGTATTAAGGAATACGCCAACGGCCTAGCCCGAAGCTGGGGCATTGGCCAAAAGGGCAAGGACAATGGCCTGCTCATTCTGGCCACTAAAGCCGAAAGAAAAACCCGCATAGAAGTAGGCTACGGCCTAGAGGGCAGCTTTCCAGATATCTTCTGCCAAAAGGTGGTCGATGAACAATTAGTCGCCAATTTCAAAAAAAGAAAGTTCTTCGATGGCTTTGCCTCCGCTGCCGATGCCCTGCTCGAAAAAGGCTTGTACAAAAGGCCTAATATGCAAGCTATCCTAGCTGCAGAGCAACAAATCCAAGAGCAAGAAAATGTAAAAAGAGGCGATGATAATCCCGGCCCAAACACCTATGACTATACGCCCAGCTCGCCCTCTAGACCGAAAAAAAACTCTTCTGGAGATAAAGCGGGTGCCACGTTTATCCTTATTGCCTTCTTTATCTTTATCATTTTTTTGATCATCAAACACGGATTCACTACAACCAATAGCAGCCGAGATTATAGCCGAAAAGGCCGAAACCGATACCGCAGCAAAAGCAGCAGCTATAAAGACTATTCTGACAGTAGCAATAATACCACAATCGTGAGCAGCTATTCCGATTATTCTGACTACTCAGATTATAGCGATTATTCCGATTATAGCGACTACTCTGACTATTCCGATTACTCCGATAGTAGCTTCGGCGGTGGCGATTTTGGCGGCGGTGGTGCCGATGGAGATTGGTAAGTTTTTTATTCTTTTTTTGGGGCTGCCCCTGCGGCCTTCGGCCTTGGGTCGGGCTGTATCGCAGCTCGCTGTTCGCTCGGCCCTGCGTTTTTTTTCGCTACGCTCAAAAAACTAGGTCTGGCCTGCGGCCACTGCTGCCCATCCCTCAGCCTGCGGCGCTGCGCGCCTGCTAGACCCAAGAAAGGGGCAAAACTTAGGTTTTGCCCCTTTTTTTATCAAAAAAATATAAGTTTCCATATAGGCTGGACAAAACCGCTTTTTCTTTGCTCTTGCCAGCTTTTGAAAGATTTAGTTTTTTTGCGTAGCTTTTAGAAAAATTTAACCATGAATACTGTAGTCTTACTTTTATCTAAACAGGCTTTGCCTAATCTTTCTTTTGTCAAATTACTCAAGGCCCAAAATAGCCCCATCCAACGCTATATCTTAATTGGGAGCGATTTTACAGAAAAAAACAAGTTTCATCTCCACCTCATTGAGGCCCTAGGCCTAAAAGAAGGAGAATACGAACTCTGGAAAATAGATGCTGAGTCTTATGTACAAGCCAAAAAAGACCTGGCTCAGCAACTGGCCCAAGCACAACATCAAGCCGCACAAAAGTTTTGGCTCCACCTTACCGGCGGCACCAAAATGATGGCCATGGCCGCCCAAGACAGCTTTAAAAAGCATAGCAAAACAACTAAATCAGTACAATTAGGAAGCTACTATATGCCTTTTGGCGGAAAAGTGCTGCATAAAATTTACCCTCAGGCAAAAAGCAAGAAAATCAGCCTTCATTATACACTAGAAGAATACTTTACGAGCTACGGCTTTGATATCCAAGCAGAACAAGCGGTCTGCAAAGCAGACGAAATGGAGGCTTACTGGACACTATTAAAAGAAAACAATTTTGACCTCAAATCTGCTGCGCTCAATAAATATAGACTCCATAAGAAAGAGAATGCTACTCTCTGGGAAGAGCTTATCTATCATAAGGTAAAAACATCACTAAATTTAGCCGATGACCAAATTGCAATCAGCCTAAAAATTAGCTCTAAATACAGAAACCTCAAGCACCTAAAAGATAGTACAAACGACAATGAACTAGATGTCGTTTTTGTCCTCAAAGATAAACTCTACATCATTGAGTGTAAAAGCTCTAAGTCTACCGCCAATAGAACTATTAAGAAAACAGCCCAAGAAGCAATCTATAAATTGACTGCTATTAAAGATGGGCTTGGTCTACACGCTACAGGAGTAGTGGCTATTCTGGCTGGCGATAAACTAGATGGCGCCTCTTTAGAACGCATCGAGCTCCAAGGCAAAGCCATGAATAATAAGTTTGTTGAAGCTCAAGACTTAGTCAGCAGCACAATTAAAGACTGCTTAGAAATTAAATAAAACAAAAAAAACTTTATTATGTTCCTCAATTTATCTAACCACCCAAGCAGCCGCTGGAGCGGCAAACAACTGACAACGGCCCAATCTTACGGAGATCTGCAAGATCTCCCTTTTCCTAATATCCCTCCTGCTGCAACAACAGCAGAAGTAGAAGCAATGGCCGAAAACTATAAGAACAAAGTCATCGAACTCGCCCCAAAGATTGTCCATCTTATGGGAGAAATGACCTTTACGGCCTGCTTGCTTCGCAAGCTGCAAGCCGAAGGCTTGCATTGTGTGGCCAGCACAACAGAACGCATTGTTTTAGAGGAAGAAGACGGTTCAAAAACCGTAAAATTCAACTTTGTTCAATTTAGAACCTATCCGAATCTACTAGAGTAAATGCCTATTATCTTAGAGCGAAAACTAGGGGTTTCCCAACTTTGGGTTTGGGAGCAAACAGAGCCTTTGGACCAACTAAAAGCGGCTTTGCCCCAATGCCTATTGGCCCGAACGCCCCAACAAGCGCAAGCCGCCCTAGCCTACTGTAGCAGCCGATTGCTGTTGCAGGAGGTGTTTGGACGGCCTGCGCTTTTGTCATTGACAAAAGATGCCCAAGGCCGCCCTTTCATAAATGATAAAGCTATTTCAATTAGTCATTGTCAGGGCTTTTCGGCCCTGACGATGGCTGGCCCAAGACCCGGCCTAGATGTAGAAGGTCCAAGAGGGGCCCAACTAGCCCGCATTGCCCACAAATTTATTCTGCCCGATAAATTGCAGGCCCTGCAAGAACGGCCCAAAGAGGAATATCTAGAAGCCCTGGCCAATATCTGGTCGGCCAAAGAGGCTTTGTTTAAAGCGATGGGCGGAGGCGGCATCGATTTTAGGGAACATCTCTCTGTTGATTACCCCCCAGAAATGCTCCAACTGCCGGGCCGCTTTAGCGCCCGTTATCATGGTCCAAAAGGCCAAGTAGAATTTGCCCTAGAAGCCCTGCCCCTCCCCCAACAACATCGCCTGATTTGGTGCATCTAGAGGAGCGAAGCGACTGGCCTAGCGATGTGAAGCAGTGCGGCAAAGCCGCAGACCAAAGCCGCCAGAGGCGGCTGCAGGGCCGAGCGAACAGCGAGCTGCGAAACGTAGCGCCGACGACCGAAGGGAGGCGGAGGCCCCAAAATAGCAGCGAGCCCCAAAGCGACAACAAGAACTTTAGTTCGCAGTTCGACGACCAAAGGGAGTAACCGCCCGCCGAAGGCGGGAGGCCCCAAAAAATCCCCCAAAAACAGCAGAATTTTATTTTTGTTGCGCATTAAGCCCAGACAGATTTGAAAAAAGACCAAAAAAAACGCATTTTGCGGCCGTTTTTCTACACTTTGAAAAGAATGTCAAGAGATGTCTAAATATAGATCACATCATTGTAATGAATTGAATGCTAGCCACCTAGAACAAGAGGTACGCCTAGCGGGTTGGGTGGCCGATATCCGCCACCTCAGTAAATCGCTGTCTTTTATTACGATTCGCGACCATTACGGCAAGACCCAATTGGTATTTTCTGAGGAACAAGGCCAGGCTTTTGAGCTCGCCCGCAGCCTCAAGCCCGAAAGCGTGATCCTTGTGAAAGGAATTGTGCGCTCTCGCGGAAAAGATGTGAACCCCGATATGGCCACCGGAGAAATTGAGGTGGAAGTGCAAGAATTGACCATCGATTCTTTGGTGGAACAACTCCCTTTTCAGTTGCATGAACAACCCAATGAAGACCTTCGCCTGAAGTATCGCTTTATCGATTTGCGCCGCAATGAGCTGCAAGAAGCCCTCAAGTTGCGCTTTAAGTTGATGATGGAGATCCGTACTTTTTTGGCCCAAAAAGGCTTCTTGGAAATCCAAACGCCTATTCTCACGGCTTCTTCGCCCGAAGGTGCCCGCGATTATGTGGTGCCCTCTCGCCTTTATCCTGGGCAGTTTTATGCCCTCCCTCAGGCCCCTCAGCAGTATAAGCAGCTGTTGATGTGCTCGGGTATTGATAAATATTTCCAGATTGCGCCCTGCTTCCGCGATGAAAACGCCCGTGCAGACCGCTCTCCCGGCGAGTTCTATCAGCTGGATATGGAAATGGCCTTTATTGAGCAAGATGAACTTTTTGCCCTCTTGGAAGAGATGTACGAATACCTCTTGCCCAAGGTGACCAAAAAGAAAATGCAGGAGTTTCCCTTCCCTCGTATCAAGTTCAATGACTCGATGGAATGGTACGGCTCTGATAAGCCCGATATTCGCTTCGAGATGAAGATGAAGGAGCTCACGCCTTTGTTTGAGCATTCTGGTTTTAAGGTCTATCAAGAGATGTTTAAGACAGGCCAAGTGGTCAAGGCTATTTTGGTAGAAGGTGGTGCCAGCCAATCTCGTAAGTTCTTTGATAAGGCCCAAAAAGAGGCCAAGGAAAAAGGCGCTTTTGGTATCGGTTACCTACAATATAAGGATGGGGAAGTGAAAGGCTCTGTGGCCAAACCCCTCAGCGAAGAAGAAATTGCCGCTATTGCCGAGCAGATGGGCGCCAAAACTGGCGATGCCGTTATTTTGATGGCTGGCGGTCGCAATTTGGTCAATAAAGCCCTCGGACATGTCCGCGTTTGGGTGGCCCAACAAATGGGCTTGGCCGATGAAGACACCCTAGCCTTCTGCTGGATCGTGGATTTCCCCATGTACGAGTATGATGAGGAAGCCGAAAAATGGGACTTCTCGCATAACCCCTTCTCTATGCCTCAGGGCGAGATGGAGGCCCTAGATCAAGCCGCAGCTTCTGGCAATTATGGCGATGTCCTTGCCTACCAATACGATATTGTTTGTAATGGTATCGAGCTCTCTTCTGGCGCTATCCGTAACCACCGTCCCGACATTATGTACAAGGCTTTTGATATCGTTGGCTATAGCCGCGAGGTGGTCGATGAGCGCTTTGGCCACATGATCTCCGCCTTCAAATATGGTGCTCCGCCCCATGGAGGTATCGCTCCCGGCCTCGACCGTATGGTGATGATTTTTGCCGATAAGGAGAATATCCGCGAGGTGATTGCTTTTCCGCTCAACCAACAGGCCAAAGACCCCATGATGGGTTCTCCCGCGCCTATCATGCCCGAACAATGGGAGGAGCTACAACTTCAAGTGGTTCCCAAAAAAGAAGAAGCCAAATAAGCTGATTCAAGCATAAATATAAACGCCCGCTACCCTATAGTAGTGGGCGTTTTTGTTTCCCCTCCCCTACTACAGTTTTTAGCGCTTAACTTCATTTTGCCTAACATTTTTTGCCTTTAACTGTTGTTTGCTTATTAGTAGGATGTTTTGGGGCTGCCCCTCCCTTCGGTCGGGTCGGGCTGTTTCGCAGCTCGCTATTCGCTCGGCCCTTCGGCGCTTTCAGCGCCTCGGTCTGGCCCTGCGGGCCACTGCTGTCCATCCCTCAGCCTGCGGCCCTATCGGGCCTGTAGAAGCCCTACACAAGCAAAAAATTAGTTAAAAGATACAGCTTATGATCAAAACCTTTCAGGCTCAAGAGATTGCCAATTTGCCCAAGCGGCAGCGCACCACCTTTGTCAACCATCTATCGGGGTTTAAGTCGGCCAATTTGGTGGGCAGTATTTCGGCTGAGGGCCAGGAGAACCTGGCCATTTTTAGTTCTGCGGTACATTTGGGGGCCCATCCTGCCCTCATTGGCCTTATTTCTCGGCCCTTCACGGCCGAAGTGGTTCGCCATAGTCTGCGCAATATTCGACAGCAGAAATACTTTAGCCTCAATCAGGTGCATCAGGGCATCTATGAGCAGGCGCATCATAGCTCGGCCCGTTATCCCGATGGAGTTTCAGAATTTGAGGCCACGGGCTTGCACCCTCAATATATTGCTGATTTTCCGGCCCCTTTTGTCCAAGAGGCCCAGTTAAAAATAGGCTTGCGGCTAGAAGAGGAAATCCCCATCATAAAAAATGGGACCTACCTCATTGTTGCGGCCATAGAATACGTAGAGCTGCCCCAAGCCACTTTTGATGAAGCAACTGGGCAAATTGATTTGGAGAAAATGCAGGTCGTTTGTATTTCGGGTTTAGATAGCTACCATAAAACGGAGCAGTTGCAGCGCCTGCCTTATGCTAAGCCTAGGCAATAGGCGGCCAAAGACCGCCTTGGCCGAAGGCCAAATGGCCTAGCGATGTGCAGCAGTGGCCCGAAGGGCCAGACCCAGGCAGCTTTGCTGCCGCAGGGCCGAGCAGACTTGCGAGCTGCGCAACCTTGGGTTGACCCACTTTTTATAGCGGTGTCAATTTAGGGATCGATATCCATCATACATAAATATGAATCTCTCTAACCCTAGTCCTATTTTCTTGACGGATACGGCATGCCTAGTTTTCTTCACTGCGCCATTAAATCCGCCCAACCTTGCTATGATCCAATAGGCCCAAGCTATTGATTTAGAGGTAAATGGGTTACGCAAAGAAGGGCTTTGGCTTTCGCCTTTTAGATATTGTTTAAATATAAGATCTAAGACTTCTACTTCATCTTCTGTGAAAATAGAGGTTGCTGGAGTCTCATTATCTTGGTTAAGTCCAGCTTCTTTAAGCTTAAGGACCTTGTCAGATGCACTGATTGCCATAAGTATCATTTTGCGGATAGCTTTACCTGTTTTTAAACATATGTTTTCAATATCAAAGCCATCTGATTTTAAATATTTAAAGTATGTTTCAATTAACCACCTCTTGCGGTAGCAAAGAACAAGCTCTAAGAGCTCTTCTTCGCTGTTGATTTCTTCATTTGTGAGTAAGCGCCAACTGATGGTTTCATCATCATGATCTTTTTTTGTTCGGCTTCTTTTTCTAGCGGCAGATTTTGAAAAACCTTTGCCCTTTTCAAAGACCTCAATAACATTGATTGTCATTGGTTTAGGCCTTGGTTCGCCAAGAACATACTTACAAGATTTGGGAACGGCAAAAGTCACTTTTTTAGATCGAACAACTAGCTTCTTCCCGTTAAGTTTTTTACGGCTACTCTTGACCGTTTCTGTCGTCTCAAAGTCTGCTGGATAATGTTCAAAGACATCACATAATGGAATCTTTTTGCCATCCTCCCAAATCGTTGCTCGTCTATCTGTTCGAGACCGAATCAAGAACTTAATATGCTGTCTGAAAAAACTTTCCATCATGGGATAAACATCTCCTTCTCGATCACAAACATGTAAAATATCAATTAGGTCGTTAATTACTTTTAACGCAGATTCTGTCTCTTCTACATTTACTTTCCATCTCGTAATTTCACCTCTAAAATGACCCGTATTTCTATTTTCAGCCTCCTTACAAGTTACTCTATTTTTATATCGATTATAAAGCTGAACACCTCCTAAGCCATGATAATGAAAGCTTTCTCGACCATATAGTAGAGCCATGTGAAGAAATACAGACAAATTTGTTTCCCGACCTCCAGGGCCTAAACCCTCTTTGTCCGTTAGTCTATTTCTTTGCTTATTCAGTACAACTTCAGAGGTGTCGTGAAAGGCCAGAAGCTTTTCTTCAACCACCTTCATAGACTCCCTACTTTTGCCAATAAACTCAAATTGAATGTATTCCTCAGTAAGATTTTTGTTTGATAACAACCTCATGAAAGCCTTACGGTCTGCATCAGTTTTTGCTACATTTGTTAAATGTGGGTTAGGATTATTTTTTAGACTCTCTGCTAATCTATAACATACTCTCACTGATTGCTTATTTAGCATAAATGAAGATACCTTTGTACTGTCCATATAAATCTTGATTTAGAGCTAAGTTAAGCTTATTTTTAAAAGTGGGTCAACCCAAGCTGCGCAACGTAGCGCCGCAAGGCAAAGCCGCAGCGGAGGCCCCTAATAATTCCGAGAATCGGTCCCCCAATGCAGCTTTTTACGGATCATGTACAAAAAGTTGCGATCATCGGGGCGGAGCAAAGTCGTTTGGAAATCGCATTTGCGGATAGCCAGTTGGCAGCTGGCCTGAATGGCCCGATAGCGAGAATCTAGGGTGCAGAGAAAATGCTCGGCTCGGCCCTCCACCTCAAAAGAGATGACCACATCATCGGAAAGGACGATGGGACGGACATTGAGGTTGTGTGGGGCTACGGGCGTGATGATAAAATTGCCAGAGCGGGGAAAAATAATGGGTCCCCCACAGCTCAGGGAGTAGCCCGTAGAGCCCGTGGGGCTGGCCACAATAATCCCATCGGCCCAGTAAGAATTGAGAAATTCGCCATTCACATAGGTGTGAATAATGACCATAGAAGAGGTATCTCGTTTGAGAATAGCGAAATCATTGAGGGCAAAATTGGCGCTGCCAAAGAGCGGGCTAGAAGACTCTAGCTGCAAAAGTACCCGCTTATCTTCCACCAAAGCGCCCTGCTCAAAGGCCTGCAAACTCTCTTCTATTCGGTGCTTTTCGATCATGGCCAAAAAGCCGAGGCGGCCCATATTGAGGCCCAAAATAGGGACTCCAGTATCACGGACATAAGTCACCGCTTCTAGAATGGTCCCATCTCCTCCCAAGGTAATACAGCAATCGAGTTCGGCAGCACGGAAATCCTCATGCGTTTGGAAACAATGAAAGGGATTATTGATTTTGATACGGCCCATAAAGGAGTCGTAGTACTCTTGATAAATATAGAGTTCCCATTCGGGGCGGCGGGCGAGGGCATCAAAGACCTCTTGGACCAACTGCTGTTGTTCCTTTTTTAGAAAGCGGCTAAACAGAGCGATACGCATAAGGCTAGAGATTCATTTTGAGGCGGAAAAAGAAGGCAGTTTCTCGAGATTGGTTGAGGCTATACTCAAATTGGAGCACAAAGCGGTACTGCATCAGGCCGAGGTCAATCGCTGGGCCAGTGCCCCAAAGCGAGCGATTGACCAAACCGCCCTGCTGCTGATAAAAGCGGTCCCAAACATAGCCATAATCTAAATGATAACGCAGATGCAGGGCCATGAAAGGGGCATCCCTCTCGCCCAATTCCATCAATTTGACATTGAGGTCGCTGCGCCAGAGCAAATAATCTTGTCCATAAATTACATAATATTGATTGCCCCGCACCAATTCTTCCTCAAAACCTAGGGCTTCTTGTTCAAAAAAGGCTTGCTTTTGTCGGAGCAAGCTCAGTTTGCCACTCAATTGGCCGCCCACACTCCAATAGCCACGGCCAAATTTGTGATAATAGCCCAGATGTCCGCCCAAGGTCCATTGATTGAGCTCATTGAAGATGCCTAGGCCTTTTTTCTCGGTTTCGGCTTGTAGGTAATAGCCCTGAAAGGGGTAGTTTCGGAAATCTCTGCGGTCCTTGGACCAGCTATAGCGCAGGCGAAAATCTCTTTGGCGGGCTTTGCCCAAGAGAAAGTCGGCATTTTGGGCAAAAATAGAATCGCTCACCCCATAATTATGAAAGCCTAGGGTCAGTTGCTGTTGGCTCCATACATCTTGGCGAAAATAGAGGCCCAATCGAAAGCGCAGGCGGTCAAACTGTGGGCTTTTGCTGTTGAGGTCTCTATAAAAAAGGCGTTTGTTATCGGCTATTCCATAGGCGAGCTCTTTATTATTGGACCAAAGGCCCTCTATGCTGTAGCCCCAAGCGTTTTTGTTGCCTAATGGGGGCATAACATAGACCAACTCAACCTTGGGGCTATAGCCAATTTGTCCAATCAGTTTGAGCAGATCGTTATAGCCTCTGGGGTTGCGCCAAAGGCCCCAAAGGCCCAGATTTATTCTTCGGAGATCAAAGTTGAAGCTTTTCCACCAAACATTAAAGTTGCGGTCGGCTAGTTCAACCATAGGGATGGGATAAAGGCCTAGGTTTTCATCTAGCTCGATGCCTAGAACAATGCTCTTGCCCTCCCATTCTTTTACTCGAACCACCACCGTTTTAAACAGGCGGCTATTGAGTAAAGTTTGTTGGGCCAAATCAAGCTGCTCTTGCAACTCATTAAGCCGAACGCTATCGCCTACACTAAAGGGCAGATAGGCGGCCACCGTTTTGGCTTTGGTCCGCAACTTCCCCCCCTCTATATCAGAGAGGATAAGGCTATCGATACGGACATAAGGAAGCTGCGCCTGGGCCAACTGGACAAAGCTCAGCAAGAAAAAGATAAAAAGAAGAAAACGCATTTAGCTGCTGGGAATTTGAAGATAATTAGAACTGCCATGGGCCAAGACTTTGCCCTCTTGGTCTAGAAGTAGGCAGCGCATATTGGCCGAGCGCTTCCCAATGCGGATGAGCTCGGGCTGAGCAATAACTTTTTGGCCCTCAAAAGCAGCTCGCACAAAATCTAGCTGTAAGCTAGTGGCATAATAGGCCCGATCTTCTGAAAGCACAAAGAGCTGCATGCCCATGCTTTCATCCAAAATGGCCGAGATGGCCCCGCCATGTAGGCTGCCCATAGGGTTGAGCATATCGGGGCGGACCTCAAACTCTAGTTGGAGCATGCCCGTTTTTTCATTGACAGACAGAATTCTGGCATTGAGCCAAGCCCCCAAACCACTGATATTTCCCTCAATATGTTGGCCTTCATGGGCCTTGACAAAGGCAATCTTTTCTTTAGACATTTGTTTTTGATTTTACATTATAGGATCTGCAAAAGTAATTTTTTTTTGCTGGCCAAGGGAATGTTTTTGCTCCCTTGCGTCCTACAGGCGGCAAAGCCGCCGCAGGCAATAGCCAAATTTAACCGCACTCACTTTTATAGTTTGCAGCAATTTCCCGCTAGTCGGCCCTATTTTTCTCCACCATAGCGAAGGCTATGCCCTTAAAAAATAGCTGGCCTAGCCAAAAATTCATAGCAAAGATGGCCAAAGCAGCGCGATTAAATCTGGCTGAGGGGCTGTAGCAGGGCCGCCGAAGGCGGCAGACCAAAGCGGCTTTGCCGCTGCAGGGCCGAGCAGACCTGCGAGCTGCGCAATGGCCCGACCCAAGGCCGAAGGCCGCAGGGGCAGCCCCAAAAAAAGAGCAGTTCCTCCCGAAAGAGCAACTGCTACAAACAAACTACTTAAAATTAAGTCTTAAGAGCCGCACATCAAGCAATCATCGGGATTGTCGATGCTACAGGCTACGCCTTCTTGGCTGTTGGCCTCCTCGATTTGGGCGGCGGTACGGCCAGCCAAAGCTTGATTGCTGCCGCCATTTTGGCCCACAAATTTTTGTTGGTACTTGGCGCTGAGCGTAAACTTAATGGGGTCTACCGCAGCTTTGGAACGGAGGTAGTACATGCCCGTTTTCAGCCCACGTTTCCAAGCATGGAAGTGCATGGAGGTCAGTTTGGCAAAGTTGGGACTCTCGACGAAGAGGTTGAGGCTTTGCGACTGGCAAATGAAGGCGCCACGATCGGCGGACATATCAATAATGGCCCGTTGTTTAATTTCATAGGCCGTTTTGTAAAGCTCCTTGATTTCTTGGGGCAGTCCCTCGATATTTTGGACCGAGCCATTGGCGGCGATCAACATCTCTTTGAGTTCTTGGGTCCAATATCCACGTTCAATCAGGTCTTTGAGTAGGTGTTTATTGACCACCACATACTCGCCAGAAAGGGTGCGGCGGCTATAAATATTAGAAGTGTAGGGCTCAAAACACTCGTTATTTCCAAGAATTTGAGAGGTGGAAGCGGTAGGCATAGGCGCTACGAGCAGGCTATTGCGCACCCCATGTGCCAAAATTTCTTGGCGGAGGGCTTCCCAATCCCAGCGGTCCGAGGGAGTGACATCCCAAAGGTCAAATTGGAATTTTCCTTGGCTAATCGGCGAGCCTTCATAAGTTGAATAAGGGCCCTCTTCCTTGGCCATTTGGCAAGATTCGCTCATGGCCGCAAAATAAATCGTCTCGAAAATATCGCGGTTGAGTTGGCGGGCTGCTTCGCTTTCAAAAGGCAGACGCATCATGAGAAAGGCATCGGCTAGGCCCTGCACGCCAATTCCGACGGGGCGGTGGCGCATATTGCTATTTTTGGCCTCTTGAATGGGGTAATAATTGATGTCGATGACCTTATTGAGGTTGCGGGTAACAATTCGAGTTACCTCATAAAGACGTTGGAAATCATATTGACCATCTTCGGTTACAAATTTAGAAAGTGCGATAGAAGCTAGGTTACAAACGGCCACCTCATCGGGGCTACTATACTCCATAATCTCGGTACAGAGGTTACTCGAGCGAATTACGCCTAAGTTTTTCTGATTCGATTTGCGGTTTGCATGGTCCTTATACAACATATAAGGGGTACCCGTTTCGATTTGAGATTCTAATATTTTCATCCAAAGTTCGCGGGCTTTTATCGTTTGGCGGCCCTTACCTTCTGCCTCAAAGGCGAGGTAGCGTTTTTCAAACTCTTCGCCATAGCTATCATAGAGGCCGGGGCATTCATTGGGGCACATCAAGGTCCATTCGGCATCCTGTTCTACTCTTTGCATAAAGAGGTCGGGAATCCAAAGGGCATAAAAGAGGTCGCGGGCACGTTGTTCTTCTTTACCGTGGTTCTTTTTGAGGTCCAAAAACTCAAAAACATCGGCATGCCAGGGTTCTAAATAAATAGCAAAAGCGCCTTTGCGTTTTCCGCCCCCTTGGTCCACATAACGAGCCGTATCATTATAGACGCGAAGCATGGGCACAATGCCGTTCGAGTTGCCGCCGGTGCCTTTGATATAACTGCCTTTGGCGCGGATATTATGGATGCTCAGGCCAATTCCCCCCGCCGATTGCGAGATTTTGGCGCAGCGGCTAAGGGTTTCAAAAATGCCGGGAATAGAATCGTCGGTCATGCTGAGCAAAAAGCAAGAAGAGAGCTGCGGGCGGGGCGTTCCAGAGTTGAATAAGGTAGGCGTAGCATGGGTAAACCAGCGCTCAGACATCAGTTTATAGGTTTGCAAGGCGGCCTCGATATTTTCGCCATGAATGCCCAGAGCTGTGCGCATAATCATATACTGCGGGCGCTCGATAATCTTTCCATTGACCTTCATGAGGTAAGAGCGCTCAAGGGTCTTAAAGCCAAAGAAATCATAGTCGTAATCGCGTTCGTGCACGATAGCCGCATCCAGTTGTTCGCTGTGTTTTTCCACCAAAGCCATAAAATCATCGGCGATCATTTGGGCATTTTCGCCTGTTTTGGGGTCAATATATTGGTGGAGTCGGCGCATGGTTTCGGTAAAAGAATTGGAGCTCCCCTTATGTAGGTCCGAAACCGAAATTCTAGCGGCCAAGATCGCATAATCGGGATGTTCGGTGGCCATAGAGGCGGCGGTTTCTGCCGCTAGCTTGTCGAGCACCTCGGTAGAGACCCCATCATAAAGGCCCAAAATGACCTTTTTAGAAATCTCAATCACATCGATATAACGATTGTCCAATCCGTCGCAGAGGTAATAAATCCGCCGCATAATTTTATCAAAACTAACGTCCTCTTTGCGGCCGTTTCGCTTGGTCACTTGCATCAATTGCATCATAATATATCTTGGCTTTGGCTAAAAAAGCGCTTAGTCGGTTCTGCCTAAGCGCTGATTAGTCTGTTTTTTAATATTTGTTGTTTTGGGGCCTCCCGCCTTCGGCGGGCGCTACGCTTTGGGGCTCGCAGGTCTGCTCGGCCCTTCGTTTTTTTCGCTACGCTCAAAAAACTCGGTCTGGCCTTCGGCCACCCCGTCGCATCGCTAGGCCAGCGGCTGCGCCGCTTGTTTTAGCGCTTGGCTAAAAATCCTCATCCAAAGAGAAGGTTTGTTTTTCTCTTTCGGCCATTACGCCAGCTTTTTGGTAATCGCCCACTCTTTTTTCAAAGAAGTTGGTTTTTCCTTGCAGCGAGATGAGTTCCATCCAGGGGAAGGGGTTGCTACTGCCATAGACCTTAGGTTGGCCCAAAGAAACGAGCAGGCGGTCGGCCACAAACTCAATATATTGCGACATCAGCTTAGCGTTCATTCCGATTAGGGAAACGGGCAGAGCATCGGTAACAAACTCTTGTTCTAGGCTAACGGCCTCGGTAATAATGCTGCGAAGCTCTTCTGAAGGGATGGGATTTTCTAGCATAGAATAGAGCAGGCAGGCAAAATCGCAATGCATGCCTTCATCTCGGCTGATGAGCTCATTGGAAAAGGTAAGGCCGGGCATAATGCCTCTTTTCTTTAGCCAGTAAATCGAGCAAAAGCTGCCTGAAAAGAAAATGCCTTCTACGGCGGCAAAAGCGACTAGGCGGTGGGCAAAAGAGGGGGCCTCTTCAATCCATTTGATGGCCCATTTGGCTTTGCGCTGAACGCAAGGCAGGGTTTGCATAGCATTAAAAAGGGCGTTTTTCTCGGCGCTATCTTGAATGTAGGTATCTATGAGGAGGCTGTAGGTTTCGGCGTGGATATCTTCGATTTGGATTTGCGTAGCATAAAAAGAGCGAGCTTCGGCAAGTTGGACATCTCGGTAGAAGTTGAGGACCAAATTTTCGTTCACGATGCCATCGCTGGCAGCAAAAAAGGCCAAAACGTGTTTGATAAAGTGTTGTTCATTGGCCGAAAGCTTTTTCCAGTCGTGCAGGTCGGCTGCTAGGTCAATTTCGTCGGTGGTCCAAAAACAGGCAAGGGCCTGTTTGCGCATTTCCCAAATGGCATCATGTTGAATGGGAAAAAGGACAAAACGCTGGTCATTTTCTTGGAGAATAGGCTCTATTACAGACATTTATTGGGCAATTTACTGAAGCTTAGAAAACATTTTGGTGTAAGGCAAAAAACAGCAGAGGCTGCTTCATTTGCGCGCTATGCAAAGGTCTGAAAAAAGCCCTAAAACTGCAAGTGAACAAATTAGTGGACAGGCTGTAAAGCCCATAAACATTGAGTTATTTTATAAAAATAAGTTATTCCCATTTTGGGAACGGCATGTGAATATCTTTGTGTATAAGTCGCTCTAAGTTCGATAGCGGGCGGCTTTGAGCAAGCTCAAAAGCTGCGGTTGTACAGCAGGATTGGAAACAAAAAAATTTAGTTAAACCAATTTGGTTTTAATCGTTAGCAACTATTAGGAAGCACAAAAAAAGCGGCCCACTGCTGCAGTTTTTAGGGGCCAAAAGCGGGGAGTTGGGCCAAAATTCTGCTGCGCTATTCTTAAGCGGAGCGGGGGCATTTGGCTGAGGGATGGAAAGTGGTGGCCGCAGGCCAGACCCAAGTTTTTTGAAGCGAAGCGAAAAAAACTGCAGGGCCGAGCAGACCTGCGAGCCACGACACAGCCCGACCCGCCCGCAGGGCGGGGCAGCCCCAAAAAATAGGTTTTTAAAACAGTTCCCTGTACCTTTGTACAAAATGAAAAACCATGATACAAAAAAGCAGTCTTAGCCTTTTGTTCTTCATCTGCCTACTGGCTGGAGCAAAAGCCCAGAGTTTTAACCACGACCTTTATGCGGTCTTTTTTACTGACAAAGAAGAGAATCCCTACAGTGTTTTGCGGCCTTGGGAGTACCTTAGTCCCGCTGCATTGGAGCGCCGAGCGATTGGAGGAGTAGAGATTGACGAGCGAGATTTGCCCCTAAATCCGCAATATGTGCAGGCGGTCTGCGCAGAAGGAGTAGACTATTGGCTGGCCTCGAAATGGCTAAATTCCTTGGCTATTTATGTAGAAGATACGAGCAAATTGGCCGCCATTAGAGAGCTGACCTTTGTGCGAGAAATCATGCCCTTGGGCAAAAAGCGTCGTTTAGAAGAAGCAAAATGGCATAAGCATTTTAAGCCAGAAGAGTATAATAAAACGGAGCATCCCTTGGGTTATTCGCTCAATCAGATTGCCATGTTGGGCGGGCATTTGCTACATGGGCTAAACATTAAGGGGCAGGGACGAAAAGTCGCTATTTTTGATGGAGGCTTTTTGAATGTCTACCGCATGCCCGCCTTTGACAGCTTATTTGCCAACAACCAAATTTGGGGAACCCATGACTTTGTTCAGGGCGATGAATTTGTGTATGAGCAGAGCACGCATGGCACCAATGTACTGTCTTGTATGGCGGCCAATCTGCCCTATTTGATTCAGGGCACGGGGCCCAAAGCCAACTACTACCTCTTTAAGACCGAAGATGTGGGGGGGGAATTTAGGATTGAGGAGTTTAACTGGGCGGCGGCGGCTGAGCGGGCCGACAGTTTAGGGATTGAGATCATCAATTCTTCTTTGGGCTATACCTCCTTTAATGACAAAAGCATGAGCTATGAGTACAAAGATATGGATGGCAAAACAGCCCTTTGCTCTCAGGCGGCAGATGTGGCCGTAGAAAAGGGCATTTTGGTCATCAATAGTGCAGGAAATGAGGGAAATGGTCCATGGAAATACATTGGCGCCCCAGCCGACGCCCAGAATGTGCTTTCTATTGGGGCCGTTCGGCCCAATGGCAAAAAAGCGGGATTTAGTTCTTTTGGACCTACTGCCGACGGTCGCATCAAGCCCAATGTAGTGGCCCAAGGCCGCAGCACCAAAGTGGCAGGCCTCAATGGCTATTCGGTCAGCTCAACCGATGGCACCTCTTTTTCTTCTCCTGTTTTGGCGGGGATGGCGGCCAGCCTTTGGTCTGCTTTTCCAGAAAAAAACAACTGGGAAATTCGGCATGCGATTGAGTGGGCTGGACAGCAAGCCGAGGCCGATACCGCTATAGGTTTTGGCATCCCCAACCTTTTTACGGCCTACCTCTCTCTTTCTGAAACGGCTTTATTGCTGACTGAAGAGGGAATTTTACAGCTTCGGGAGCGGCCTTTGCAGGCAAAAAACGGTCTGCGTTTGGCCATAGGGCAGCCAGGAACTGTTTTTGAGCTGCGCTACTACAATAGTTTGGGCCAACTACTGGCCGAACAAACGCTAGAAGTTGGCGAAGAGCAGCTTCTTCGCTTTGAGCTGCCCGAGCAATTGCCCGCCAATGGGCTCTATCATTTAGAGGTAGATATTGCCGATTATCGGTTTTATGAAACCTTAGGTTGCTTGCAAGATAAGCCCTAAAGACAAAAGGCCCAGAACGTTTGTTCTGGGCCTTTTGTACTAAATGACTCTACCTTTGAGTATTATTTTTTTGGTCCTTAATTTAAGCAGGCCATCAAAGAGTGGATCAATAGACAAGAGATTATTTTCTGAGGTCTTTCGAGCCGTATAAATATTGATTTCTAATTGCATATCGAGGTTTTTGCAAGCCTCTAAAGCGGCTCTAGGCAGCTCCAAATCATCGACCAAAAAGGCGGTACTTTTTTGCTGCATTTCTTTTTGGAGCAAGAGCAAATACTCCATATCCTCATCCCAATATTTTTGCATATCGGCAGCTAGGGGCAGGCTGGCCTCATTATGTAGCAAAATACTGAGGACCAATTCTTCTGGACTTTCGTCTAAGATTTTCTGGGCCCCAGCAGTTAATTTTAGCTTAAAGGAAAAAGCGGGCAGGCGGACCATATCGCCATTGCAGACAAAGCGTTTTTCTAGGGGCAAGCTTTTATCGGGCGCATTAGTTTGGTCCAAAATGGCCTCTTGATATTCTTCTAGGCCTTCTTCATTGACAAAGCGAAAGAGAAAGCGGTCTTTTCCTTTGGCCCAAACAAAAGGGCGGTCCTCCTTAATTTGATCCTCTCGAATTTCAAAGCGGAAAGGCATTTTCCAGCCTTTTTTCCAAGAAACAATCTGAACATGGTTGATGGAGGAATTATCTTCATAATTGGGTACATAGGCCAACTCTTCTCCGCCATCGCCATCCAAATCGCCTAGATTTTTCCAGAGCAGCAGGCTTTCGGCAGGGCCCTCTAGGGGCAAGTCAAAACGCTGTCCGCTCAGAGTTTCCCAATACAGCCCTTCTTGATTGGCATAGAGGGCCAACTTTTCTTTTTGGCCATCTCCATTAAGGTCGATTTCTAGTACCCTCTCGGGCATTTCTATACTTCGGAGATGATGGGCCAAATTTTGGTCTAGCTGAGGTTGGGGCGGAGCGCTTTGGCAGGCATAAGCAAGACAAAGGATAAACAGTAGACTAAGTTTTTGCATGATAAGGGGAGGTTTGTTCAAAAATTTCTTCTATTTTTTGGCTAGCGCCTTGGGGGGCTAAAGCCAGGAGGCCCTGATTTTCCAAAAGCAAAATATGGTCGGCAAAGGCTTCGGCTAGAGCGAGCTCATGGCTCACGAGGATAATCAGTTTCTTTTGGGCCAAGGTCTTCAATCGTTGAAAGCTTTGTTTTTTATTGATAAAATCGAGATGGGCCGATATTTCATCTAATAATAAGATGGGAGTATCTTGGACCAAAACACGGGCCAAGCCGAGCAGTTGCTTTTCGCCATCGCTACATTGCCCTACTTTTGCCTGGGCCAATTCTTCAATTTGGAGGGTTTGCATGACCTCCCTAATTCGCTGTCGGTCTTTTTGGCCCAGCAGGCCATGCCAAGCCAAATAAGGGTGTCGGCCAAGGCTCACATACTCCTCCCCTCGCATAAAAGCGGTAGTGCTTTGCTTACTTTGCAAAAGGGCCAATTCTTGGGCAAAATCGCTGCGTTTCCAAGCCGAATAGGGCTTATTTTGCAAAAAAAGTTGCCCCGCTTGAGGCTGTTCCAATCCCGCCAAAAGGCGTAAAAAGCTGCTTTTCCCGCTACCATTACGGCCCAAAATGACATAAAAGCCCTTTTCTTCAAACTGAAAATTGGGCAAACTCAACAGCCTGCGCTCACCATACTGTAACAACAGCCCCTCACAACTAATCATCTAAAAATACAATTGAGGTTAATACCTTAGATAGCTTTTTTTGAGCAAAAGCATTCATCTTTTCTTCTCGGCCCCAAAGGTACAACAAATAATACTGCTCCCCTTTTTTCCAGGCCCAAGAACGAACCAATTCTAGGTTATCTTCTCGCCAATGTCCTCTTTTTTCCCAAAGGCCAAAATCCCCCTGCAAACTATCCGCAGGCAGGCTATCTAGGCCCACAAAATGATAATTCCAAACCGCTTTTTGGCCCAATTCCTCCGCCTTAAGCTCCTCGCTATACAGCAACAACATGTTAATATGCCCCTTGGGCGCCGTGTTCAAACTCCGCCAATAATCTGCCTGTTTTTCCAAACCACCCACAAACCAATTGTACGGAATTTTGTATGCTATCTGAATGGGCTCTTGCCGCAACTGCATCCAAGATTGCCCATAAAGGCCCCAAGCCATAAAAAAAAGTAACCCAACAAGTATAGTTTTTTGCATCCTCTTTATAATTTTGTTAGCAAACAAATTAAGCATTTTTAAAATATATTTGAGGCGATCACAAAAAGGAGAACGTTAGAGCGATTCCTTTTTCCTCAAAAAACTGCGAGCTATATTTTTTTCCTCTTATTTTGGGGCTTCCCCGCCTGCGGGCGGGTCGGGCTGTGCCGCAGCTCGCAGGTCTGCTCGGCCCTTCGCCGCTTTCAGCGGCTCGGTCTGGCCTGACGGCCACTGCTATCCATCCCTAAGCCGTTTGGGGCCAAGGCCCCAGGGCCATTCGGCCCAAAGCAGCCGCCTTATCTACTAAATATCAATAGAATATGGACCAACAAGCCACTCCCGCCTCCTATGAAGCCGCCCTACTAGAGCTTCAGCAAATCTTAGAAGCCATTGAGGGCCAGCTTCCTCTAGAAGAGCTCAATGCGCAAAGCCGACGCGCGCAATTCTTACTCCAATATTGCCAGCAACGACTCCGCCATATTGAAGAAGAGCAAAATAATATTTATGAAGAGGACTAAAAGCAGCTTTTTGCTCTTCTCTTCGTTCTTTATTTAATTAACTAAACTTATAGTTGTAACTTTGGAAAAGCCAAGCACCCTCCAACAATACGCCCATGAATTGGCCCAATGTAAGGCCCTATTTATTAAGAAGCAGCGAGATTATGGCTCGGCTTGGCGGATTTTGCGGCCAAGTTCTTTAACCGACCAATTATATATTAAGGCCAAGCGCATTCGCTCTATAGAGGAAAAGCAAAGCCAAAAGGTGGGAGAATCTATTGCGGGCGAGTATTTGGCCCTAGTCAATTATAGTTTTATGGCCCTGATTCAGTTGGAGTTGCCTTTGGCCGCTGGGCTTTATCTGCCTAGCGAGCAAGTGGAGGCCCTTTATCAGGAGCAGGCCGAGATTTGCCAAGAGCTGATGCTGCGCAAAAACCATGACTATGGCGAAGCCTGGCGAGATATGCGCCTCAGTTCTTTGACGGACCTCATTTTGATGAAGCTTTTGCGGACCAAAGAAATTGAGGACCATAAAGAGCAGCTTTTGGTTTCGGAGGGTTTGGCCGCCAATTATCAGGATATTGCCAATTATGCGCTCTTTGCTTTGATTCGTTTGCGCGAAAAAGAGGCAAAGTAGTTGGCCCAAAAAGCAAGGCCTTTAGGCCGCCGCTTTACGGCCTAGCGATGTGCAGGGGTGGCCGAAGGCCAGACCGAGTTTTTTTGAGCAAAGCGAAAAAAAACGAAGGGCCGAGCAGACCTGCGAGCCCCGAAACGTAGCGCCGCAAGGCCGCAGGCCGCAGCGGAGGCCCCAAAACAGCAGAAGAACAATCATTTTATATCAATCTGTTTATCATTATGACCGTATATACACTTTTTCTTTACATTGGCATTGTGGCCTTGGTACTGACCTTTAGTTTGGGCTTGGGACTATCTAAAAAGCGGGAATTTGTGCGGACGCATCTGCCGCTTTGGTTTGTACAATATTTTGTGGGAGCCCTGCTTGTTTTTTCGGGGGCGGTCAAGGTCGTTGACCCCTTGGGGACGGCTTATAAAATGGCCGATTACTTTACGCTTTTGCTGCCGGTATTGTCCTTTATGAAGCCTTTTGTGGTTCCTTTTGGCCTACTGATGATTGTTTTGGAGGTCGTGCTTGGGATCAACTTAATTTTGGGCCATGGAAAAAAATGGACCACGAGTTTGAGCTTTTTGATGATGCTCTTTTTCACCTTTCTAACGGGCTACAACTACCTCACGGGCTACATTCCGCAGGATGTTTCGCCTTTTGCGACGGGGCAGTGGGTGGCCTTTAATGAAAATAACATTCGGGTGAGTGATTGTGGTTGTTTTGGCGACTTCATGAAGCTTTTGCCAATTGAAACCTTTGGGAAGGACATCATTTTGACCTTCATGACCATTTTTCTTTATATCCGAACGGAAAGCCTGCAATATGTGATTCCGGAGCGAGGCAAAGGGCGTTTGATTAGCACTTCTTTTTGGACCGTAGCGATAACGGTGGCTAGTTTGTTCAACTTTTACTTTGGATTGCCTTGGGTAGATTTTCGCCCCTTTGCAGAAGGGCGCAACATAGTGATTGAGCGAGAAATTTGTGCTTTGGACCAGCCCGAAGTATTGCTTACTTATACTTATAAGAACAAAAACACGGGAGAAGAGGTCAAGGTCAATAACAAACAGATGTCTGAAGAGACCGAGAAATACAGCTACCTTTGGAAGACCAAAGATGCCGATGGCAACAAAATTTGGGAGACCCAAAATGACAAAACGAAAGAAGAAGTATTGAAAAAAGGCTGCGACTCTAAAGTGGCTGAAATGGATGCTTCTAAGCAGCATAGTTTTGCGAGTCAGGGCTATAGTTTTTTGGTTGTTGCCGATGATTTGAGCAAATCTTCAAAGGAAGGCTTCAAAAAAATTGCGGCCTTGAGTTTGGCGGCAGAAAAGCAGAAAGGCATCCCCACGCATGCGCTTTATTACTACATCAAAGATGCGGATGCCGATGGCGATTATAGTGATGATTTGGAGGCTTTTCGGCAGGAATTAGGCACCGCCTTTGATTTTACGCAGGGCGATGAAAAGTTGGTCAAGACGATCATTCGTTCTAGTCCGGGCCTTTTGCTTTTGCATAATGGAACAATTGTTAAGAAATGGCATCATCGTCAGTTGCCTGGCAGCTTTGAAGAATTGGCCGAGGCTTATATTCAGGAGCCTACTGTAGATCTAGAATTGGAATTAGCGATTCAGGACTACATGCCTGAGGGGACAAAACATGGCTTTTTCTGTTCTGTGGACAAAGTAAATCAGGGAGATTTTGGGCAACAAGAGCTTGATCTTGTTATTTTGGATGGCAATGATGCCCTATTGCGGCCCTTAATGGATGAGAATACAGATTTGGGCGTTACGGAGCGTAAATTGAACGTCAAGTTGAGCAAAAACCCGCAACTAGTTCCTAGCAACCCCAACTTAAAATGGGTTCCCAATGGCATTTTGGACCAAAAGGGGCAAGCTTGGGAAATTGTTAGTATTGAATTGAAGTAGAGCATCTCTATTTATAAAACAGATCCCTCTAGGCCTTAGGCTTAGGGGGATTTTTTTTGCTTAACTACCTTTTAGGTCTGCGGCTTGCTTTTTAACTGCGGCCGCATGCACCCAGCCCAAATAGCCTAACTCTGTTTTTACTCGATAAAAAGGAGCATAATATTTTTTCCCTCTCAACTGAACTGTCACACTATCGCTAGAAATCTCGCCCATAAAATAGAGCTCGCTCCCTTCTGGCAAATGGCGCAAAACCTTGGCCTCTAGCTGCTCATGTTCTCGGAGTCGGAGGTTTTGCACCTCTACGCGGAGCAGGTCACCTCGCTTCAACCCATTGGTTATCTTTTGCTTATTATCTACAACAGACAAAGAAGCATTTTCTTCTGGGGGGCTAATTAAGGCTGTTTTTTCTGTATCTTGCTGGCAAGCGGTACAGCTAAAGAGAGTAAACAGCAGGATATAAATTAAAGCATTTGGCATATATTCAGTCTTAATTCAAATCACATAATCGACTTAAATATAGAAAAAGCGCTTTATTTCTTAAAAGTTTTAAGCACTTCTTTGGGGGGTATCCCTTTTTTGTACATCCATAAACAAAGGCGCAAGCTAGCGCCCCTTATCCTTTTGAACTGGCACCGAAAAGGGCCAAAAGAAACAGATTTATGCCAAAAACCATTCGTTTTAGCCTAGCTGATCAGGCTAAATTTTTTCCTACCCTACGCAAAAGGGTCAATCAGCACTTTCGTAGCCAAGATATTGACCGTAATGCAGATAGCCGCATGTACCTCAAGTCAGCGGTTATGTTAGGGCTCTATTTAATTCCTTTTGTGGTTATTCTGCTCAATATTTTGCCCCTTTGGGCTGTCATGATCGCCTATATCGTTATGGGTATTGGCCTTGTTGGCATTGGGATGAACATTATGCATGATGCCAATCATGGCGCCTACTCCAAAAACCCTACAGTCAATGCTATTTTTGGCTATACCATCAATTTAGTTGGTGGAAATGCCTTTACCTGGAAGGTGCAGCACAATATGATGCACCACACCTATACCAATATCTACGGCTTCGATGAAGATATTGAAGATAAACCCTTTTTGCGCCTTTCTCCCAATGGAAAGCTCAAGGGCTACCACCGTTTTCAGCACCTTTATGCGCCTATTCTCTATGGTTTAGCTACCGTTTCTTGGATTTTATGGAAGGATTTTGTGGCCCTAAAGGGCTATAGCCAAGACGGTAAAACAGCCGCCATGGGCAGTACCCACAGCAGAGAGTTCTGGATCCTACTTAGCACTAAAATTGGCTACTGGGCCATCTTTTTTATCCTTCCTATTGTCCTCACTAGCTATGCTTGGGGCTATTTGCTACTCGGCTTTTTCATGATGCACATGACGGCAAGTATGATTATGACTTTGGTCTTTCAAGTAGCTCATGTTGTAGAGCTTACCGACCATTTTCAGCCCGATGAGCAAAATGAGGTAGAAAATGTTTGGGCCATGCACCAGCTGGCCACCACCTCTAATTTTGCCCGCCAAAACAAAGCGCTTTCTTGGTTCTTGGGCGGACTAAATTTTCAGGTAGAACACCACCTTTTTCCCAATATTTGCCATGTGCACTACCCCGAGGTCGCCAAAATTGTCAAGGCAACCGCCGAGGAGTTTGGCGTGCCCTATTATGAGTTCAAAACCTTTGGTGGCGCAATCAGCTCTCATTTTAAGAGCCTAAAAGCCTTGGGCAATAATGAGCTACAAGCGGTAGAATTGCCAAAAAATACTGGAGCCGCAGTGATGAAGTAAAAACTATTGTTCTATATCCATACAAAAGGCCTTCTCGCTAAGCAGAGAAGGCCTTTTTTGGTCCTCTAAAAGCTTTTAGCTATATTCTGAACTCAAAAAACAATACAATTTATGCAAAAGAAAATGGGGCATACGCCCAAATTGATTTTAAAGCTAGAAGGACAGTATTGGCAACTCGCTCAAAACAAAACCGAAACCGCTCAGGAGTTTCAGGCCCTAGCCCCTCCCCTACAGCGGATGATGTTGGGCGCATTTTCGGCCCTCCTACTCAAAATTGATCGGGCGGCTATCTATTTCTTTGCCGCCGAAAAAGAAGGACCTTCGGCTAGCTACCACTGCCTAGAAGAACAAGATGAGCTCCTCCGATTGAAGATCCAGCCCCTAGACGAAAAACAAAAAGCCAGAGAAATTGAACTCTCTTGCACAAATGACTATTTGAAGATCGTTGGTTTATTGCCTGCCCAAGCGGCCCTTTTCTATGAAAAAGCCGACTGGAAAAGCTACAGCCAAGAGGAACAAGCCGCCTATGAGGCCCAAATGCAAAAAATTGTCGATCAATTTGGCCAAGATATGCGACAACAAATCCAACAACAACATCAAACTAAAGAAAAACTTTAAGCGCCTATTCAATTGTTTATAAATTAAAAGCTGCTTTTACAAACTTCTTTTAATTTTGTGCTCGCTTAATCCATCTTTTTTATGCAAGCCTCTGGAATCATTACCCTAACGACCGACTTTGGCGTCCGCGATCATTATGCGGCCCTACTCAAAGGACATATTTTGTCGGAAGGGCAGGCTGTGCAATTTATCGATATCTCTCATCAGGTGCAGGCCTACAATATTGGCCAAGCGGCTTATTTGTTGGGCGCTAGCTTTTGGGCCTTTCCCAAAGGGAGCATTCATATTGTGAGTGTGCACAATTTCTATCAAGAGCATCCCCGTTTTTTGGTCATTGCCCATAAGGGCCACTATTTTATTGGGCCCGATAATGGCGTTTTCTCTCTTTTGTTTAAAGAAAAACCCCAAGAAATTTATCAGCTCATTAGTGAGGAGCCTCCTTCTTTGCTCAGCATGCAGCGCCTATTTGCCAAGGCCTCGGCCCATTTGTTGGCCCAACAACCCCTAGAGGAAATTGGCCAAAAAAGCGATGAGCTGCTCGAGCGCATTAGCCTCAATGCCGTGGTGAGCAAGGATTATATCCGCGCCGCGGTCCTCTACATCGATGTCTATGAAAATGTGGTCCTCAATGTAGACCGAGAACTCTTTGAGGAAATTGCCCAGGGCCGCTCTTTCGAGCTTTATTTCAAACGCTTCGATCCCATTAGCGACCTCAGTTTGCATTATGCCGAACAGGCCGTGGGCGAGGTCCTTTGTCTGTTCAATTCTTCGGGCTTGCTAGAAATTGCTGTCAATGCAGGCAAGGCCGCCTCGCTATTTGGCCTAAAAGTAGACGATAGCGTCCAGCTCGAGTTTCTCAATGATTAGTAGAAGAGTCCATTTTTTTGTGCTCTTCTCTTTTTTTGGGGCCCGCGGCCAGCAAAGCTGGCCGCCGCTATGCTGCGCGGCTCGCAAGTCTGCTCGGCCCTGCGCGGGCTGCGCCCGCTGGGTCTGGCCTGCGGCCACCGCTGCGCAGCGCTGGGCCGCTCATCTCTCTTTTTCACTTTTTGGCCCTCTTCTTCGGCCTCCAAAAGGATCAAAACCCTAGGGTTTTGATCCTTTTTTTATGCCCAATTGTTAATGATAAGTTAAGTTGCTGACTTAATGAACTTATCACTCCATAGCAATGAGCTAGCTTTTTGTTAGCTCGACCTAGCTTTTTACCAGCTCGACCTAGTTCTGCTCTAGCTCGACCTAGTTCTGCTCTAGCTCAACCTAGCTTTTTACTAGCTCGACCTAGCTCTGCTTTAGCTCAACCTAGCTTTTTGTTAGCTCGACCTAGTTCTGCTCTAGCTCAACCTAGCTTTTTACTAGCTCGACCTAGTTCTGCTCTAGCTCAACCTAGCTTTTTACTAGCTCGACCTAGCTCTGCTCTAGCTCAACCTAGCTTTTTACTAGCTCGACCTAGCTCTGCTCTAGCTCAACCTAGCTTTTTACTAGCTCGACCTAGCTCTGCTCTAGCTCAACCTAGCTTTTTACTACAATTTTCTTGCTCTAGGTTTCCAGCTAGAGGTCCAGATCCCCACGCTACAGGGCCGAAGGCCCGCAGGCTGAGGGATGGGCAGCAGGGCGGCGAAGCCGCAGACCCAGCAAAATGAGCAAAGCGAAATTTTGCGCAGGGCCGAGCGAACAGCGAGCTGCGAGACAGCCCGACCCGAGCGAAGCGAGTGGGCAGCCCCAAAAAAAGATAAAAAAAATCCTGTCCAACCGAAGTTAGACAGGACTGCACTGTATTCACTACTTACTAAACTACTACTTATCCATCCAGCTGAGGGCTTGTTGCACAAAGTTGGTTAAGTCTGCCCCTTTGAGCATACCTTGCTGTAATTGGGCCAATTGATACAATTGCTTGGCCTTATCGGCATCTTTGCTTTCCAAAATGCTGCTGATTAGGGGGTGGTTGCTATTGACCACCAGATTGAAAAACTCGGGCATATTGTTATTGCCGCCTTGGAGCATAGACATCTCCTGCATACGGCGCATAAACTCTGGGCGAGTAATCATCAGCGGGAAGCTATCGGGAGAAAGGGCCTCGAGTTGGATATTCACTTGGCTATTGCTGACAGCCGTGCGGAAAATCTCTTCGACCTCCTCGCTTCGCTCCTCATTGAGGACCGACTCCTGCTCTTCGTCTTTTTGGATCAATTTGTCGATGCTATCGCTATCTACACGCACAAAGCGGGTATTTTCTAGCTCTTGCTCCAACTTTTGGATAAAATGCGTGTCAATAACGCTATCAAATTGGAGGACATCGTAGCCGGCTTGTTTGGCCGTTTGGATGTAAGCATCTTGGGCCTCTACCTGGTTGGCATAAAGATAAATGAGCTGGCCGTTTTTGTCGGTTTGTTGCTCCTTAATCTGCTCCTTATACTCCTCTAGAGTGGCCAACTTGCCTTCGGTATTTTGCAAGAGCATAAACTTGCTGGCCTTTTTGGCAAACTTATCTTCAGAGATGTAGCCATACTTGATGAAGATGTTCATATTCTCCCATTTTTCCTCAAAGGTTTGGCGTTCTTTACGGAAAATCTCGTGGAGTTTATCGGCCACCTTCTTCGTGATATAGTCCGTAATTTTCTTTACGTTGCGATCACTTTGTAGGTAAGAGCGAGAAACGTTTAGGGGAATATCGGGCGAGTCGATCACCCCATGCAAGAGCGTGAGAAACTCGGGAACAATCTCTTTGACCTCATCGGTCACATAGACCTGATTGGCATAAAGTTGAATTTTATTGCGCTGTACCTCCATTTGGTTGCCCAATTTGGGGAAGTACAAAATACCAGTTAGATCAAAGGGATAATCGATATTGAGGTGGACCCAGAACAAAGGGGGCTCGCTAGTGGGGTAAAGCTCGTTGTAAAAGGCTTTATAATCCTCTTCGCTAAGCTCATTGGGTTGTTTTTTCCAGGCTGGACGAGGATTATTGATGATATTGGGAACCGTCTTCGTTTCATAAGTAGGTTCGTCCTCTTCATTTTCCTTGGGCAGTTCGATTTGCTCTTCACGACTTCCGAATTGGATTTCGATGGGCAAGAACTTACAATATTTATCGAGTAGGCCTTGGATGCGGGCATCTTGGGCAAACTCATCATCCTCATCATTGAGGTAAAGGATGACTTCGGTACCGCGATCTGTTTTTTCGATATCCTCTAGGGTATATTCGGGATCGCCTTCACAGCTCCATTGCACAGCTTTGGCGCCTTCTTTATAAGAGAGGGTGCGCACTTCTACCTTTTTGGCCACCATAAAAGCCGAGTAAAAGCCCAGACCAAAATGGCCGATAATGCTGGCTTCGTCTTGGTATTGCTCCAAAAACTCTTTGGCAGAAGAAAAGGCGACCTGATTGAGGTACTTCATCACTTCTTCTTCCGTCATACCGATCCCTTGGTCCTTAATGGTTAGGGTTTTGGCCTCTGGGTTGGCGATAATTTGGATGCGGGGGTTATCTACCTTGCCGGGGACTTCGCCACGGTTGGCCAAGGTAAGTAACTTAGAGCTGGCATCTACAGCATTGGCGACAAGCTCGCGCAAAAAGATTTCATGATCAGAGTAGAGAAATTTCTTAATAATCGGGAAGATATTCTCGGTTTGTACCGAAATGTTACCTTTCTGCATGTTGTGTTATTTTTTAGTCGATCTAAACAAGTTTATTGATCCAGTATGGATCTCGGCAGCCTTTTTTCAAAGCTTGTTCCAAGGCCGTATTTACTGACAGTTTGTCAGTTTTTGTCTTTTTCTGTCAGAGGATACTGGGCCAAAAGGGCCAAAATTTTGGGATCGCCTTGGAGCTCGGCATGTTGGCGGATGCTCATTCCGCGTTGGTCCTTATGTTCTGGATTGGCTCCGGCATCGAGCAGGGCCTTGGCGAGTTCTTCATGGCCAAAGGTAACGGCAAAAGTAAGGGCGGTAGCTCCATTATAATTTTCTTGATCGACTGTTGCGCCGGCCTCAATCAGTTGCTGCAGGGCTTGGGCGTAGCCTTTGAAACAAACGCCCATCAAGGCGGTATTGCCAGAGGCATCTTGATGGTCCAAATTGGCCCCGGCTTTAATGAGCTGGGCCAAAATGTCGGCTTGCTCGTAATAAGCGGCTAAAATGAGTAGATTATGGCCCCTCGCATTTTGGGCCTGCAACAAAGTCGGATCCTCTTTAAGCAAAGTTTGGAGTTTGGCCAAATCGCCTTGGCGGACCGCCTCAAAGGCGGCTTCTTTTTGGGCCGAAAGAAATTGAGTGCTCAACAAAAACAAGAAGAGATATAGGTAGTTTTTCATGGCTAATGGGCTTAATTTTTTTTTGAAAAAGCAGCCCCAAAAGGGGCTGCTAGCGGTAGAATAGAATTACTTCATGAAATCCTTTTGGCTAAAGCCTAGGGCTTTGGCTAGGCGCATGCCGTATTCTGCATCGGCCTTATAGAAATAGCCGATCATCGTTTTTTGGATATTTTTGTCTTTCACTTGGCCAAGATCGCCGGCTAGGTTGCTAATCAAGTTCTTTTGGTCCTGTTTAGAGAGGCTGCGGTAGAACTCGCCAGCTTGGGCAAAATCATTGGTTTTAGAGATTTTTTTCTGTCCAATTTTAGCCTGCTTAATCATTTGTTGATTGGCTCGGTACTGATTATCATCAGTGAGTTGGGCGCGGCTACTGGGTTGGTAATTCACATCTGCATTTTCAAAGTTTTGGTTGCGGCTGCTGGCGTAGCTATCTGAATTATAGTTATCGACCTGCATTTTGGGACGGTTCACTTCTGACTGCAGATAGTTGGGGCCTAAGCGGTGGCGGTGCGTATCGAAATAAGAGAACAGGCGGCCTTGCAAAAGCTTATCTTCAGAGGGTTCTACGCCGGGGATGAGGCTGCCCGGAGAAAAGGCGATAGACTCTACCTCTTGAAAATAATTGCGTGGATTTTTATTCAAATACATGGTCCCGATTTTAATCATTTCGATTTTATCTTCGGGCCAGTGTTTAGTGGCATCTAGGGGCCAAAAATCAAAGCTATGGATATCCTCTGCTTTGATAATTTGTACATAGAGGTCCCAAGCTGGGTAGCGGCCTTCTTTGATATCGGTAAACAAAGAAACCGTAGCATGTTGCCAGTCCTTGGCTTGTTGTTCGGCGGCTTCTTTTACCGTTAGGTTCTTTTCGCCTTGTTTAGAGACCCAAGTATACTTCACATAGACCATTTCGCCCTTTTTGTTGATCCATTTGAAGCCATGCACACTACTTCCATTCATATACTGATAGCCCTTGGGGATACCATAATCAGAATAGAGGCGAGTGAGCATATGAGTAGACTCTGGAATATGCGAGAAGAAGTCGAAAAAGCGGTTGGGGTCTTGTTTATTGGTCACTGGAGAAGGCTTTAGCGAGTGGACCATATCGGGAAACTTGATGGCATCTCGGATAAAGAAGACTGGCAGGTTATTGCCCACAATATCATAATTGCCCATTTCGGTATAAAACTTCACGGCAAAACCGCGGGGATCACGGGCTGTTTCGGGAGACCCTTTACCGTGAATTACAGTAGAGAAGCGAACGGCCACCTCTGTTTTTTGTCCTACTTTTTGAAAAGGGGCCGCCAGGGTATATTCCGACATATCCTTACTGGCCTCAAAATAGCCAAAGGCGCCAGCGCCACGGGCGTGGACCACTCTTTCGGGGATGCGTTCACGGTCAAAAGCGGCTAGCTTTTCAATCAGGTAAATATCTTCTAAAAGCACAGGGCCATACTCCCCTACTGTTTTAGAATTTTGGTTGTCGCCAACAGGGGCGCCAGTGTTGGAGCGCAATACTTCTTGAGCTTGCAGGCCAAAGCCAAGCAGCAAGAAAAGCGCAATGCATAGTGGTTTACTCATCTTAAAATAGATTTTGATTAAAAACTAGGGCTAAGGTAAAAGATGAGTAGTATTGTTGCAATTGATGTTATTCGGCGTTATATCGATATAATCAATATTAGATTTTAGAGGACCGAAGGCGATGCCTTAAAAAAATAGCTGGCCGAGCCAAAAAACCAGAGCAAAGAGGGTCAAAGCAGGGCGATTACATCTGGCTGAGGGATGGACAGCAGGGCGGCGAAGCCGCAGACCCAGCAAAATGAGCGCAGCGAAATTTTGCGCAGGGCCGAGCGAACAGCGAGCTGCGAAACAGCCCGACCCGAGCGAAGCGAGTGGGCAGCCCCAAAAAAAACTCCCCTCAATAAAGATTGAGAGGAGTTTAGAAAATAGGAACCAGCTTAAAGGGTTGCTCTATTATTTAGGGCTTAGGGTTGCACCACCACTTTGTGGCTAATGCGTTCTTGAGCCGTTTCGATTTGCACGAAATAAACGCCGGGGGCAAGATCGTTGGTGTAGAGTGTTTCTACTTGTTTGCCGGGGGCGATTTGGATGCTTTGGCTAGGCAACATTTGCTGGCCGAGCTGGTTCGTCAACTTGATGTTCACCTCAGTCAACTGGCTCACTTCGATTTCGATATTGAGCTCATCGTTATTCCCGATAGGATTGGGAAAAACGCGAGAAGACTGCAAAGGAAGAGCGGTTGTTTCAATGCCTGTGGCCCAGTTGGCCGTGCTAAAGTCTGCGGGAGCAGAAACGAAGTTGCTACAAACATCGTAGGCGGTCATTCCTTGAACAGACCAGCGGTACTGCGAGTTAGGTTGTAGGCTCACCCAGTAGAACTCATCGCTAGTGATATAGCTAGCTACGGGTATGGCTGCGCCACCTACGATGCGTTCCAACTTAACGAGATAATAGCTATTAGAAGCGTCGCCGGTCCAGCGCAACTCTACTTGATTAGGGCTACCGACTAGGGCGCCAGCGTTGGGCCAGTCAATAGAAGGAGCGGCTGAGCTATAAAGCGGGCTAGGGGTATCGAAGAGGTGGTATCCTCTAGACACAAAATCGAGGAGGATAGCATCTTTTTGCTCATCAGAGAACTGCGAGAGGCAGTTATCATTGAAATAGCTCATGAAGTTTGTTTCATCGGGATCGATCATTACGCTATCGGGATCGTAGAAAATGGCCGTTTGGGGACAGTTTGCACGATCAGAAGAGTAATCGGGGCGGGTATCGCAGAAACCATCGGCAGCGATTTGGCAGTTTTCGCCAGCAGCGCCACGGACTACTTTTTCTACTTGCATACCGCCCACTTGGCCGGGAGCTTTACCGTTTAGTTCCTCATTGGCGTAGTTGGTTCCTTCCCAACCGAAGAAAGTATGCGGGAGGGTAAAGAAGTGGCCCAACTCATGCGTAAGCGTGGGGTCGCCGGGGCCTACACCTGTTTTGAAAGAGAAAACTACATCCAAAAAGCTAGTATAATAAGCCAAGAACTGATCATTGGCTGTTACATTTCGGCCCACAAAGATATTGAGTACTCCGGGCACCTTATATAGCGACATGAAGTAGATGGCCGTGGGGTTTCCTGAGCCATTACCGTGGTTATAGAGTAGGCTATTGGGAATGTAATTGATATTATAGATATAGAACTGGATATTTTGGCCACGGTAGTCATCATTCAAGCGACAAACTGAGCCCAAAACACGCTCTACATCTACATAACCAGAACCGTCATTTTCTCCACAGACATGAAACTGCAAAGGCACATAAGAGATGCTATCATTGGCGGCCCGGCTTGCTTTGAAGGCCGTAAACTCTTGCATGAGCTCGGCCCGATTGCGGCGGTGTTCCATCAAGCTATTTTTACGTTCTAGCTGTGTTTCCACTGTAGTTCCGCAACCAATATGGTTGTGGCCTGTTTGCTGAGCCTGTAGGCCCGAAAATGCGCTACCCCCCAACAGGCAGAAGAGGAAAAGTAGGCGGAATAAAGATGTTTGCATAAATATAAGCACTTTAGGATTTTATTAAAGCAGGCCTGCAAAAGCCCAAAAGTTAGTTCGCTTTGGTAGCGTCTATTATAATAACGTAGCAAAGTGTAGAGAGGTTTTTCGATTTTTTTTGGCCTACTGCTAAGCTTTTGTAAAAAAGTAAGGGCGGGCTTTAGAATCATCGAAAAAACTGTATATTAGCTGCTGTTCTTGGGCCTAAATTAAGGAATTCTTAATTATACCTTGAGCAAAAGCCTAGCAAAATTACATTATATAGATGTATTGACAAAATGCCTTGGCGCATTTAGTCCAGACTTAGGCTTGGCAAATGCCAAAGAATTTCATCCGCAGCAAAGAACGACAAGCGCTCTTTGCCTATTCAAAATATCCTATAAAACTTATATTCAATACAGTATGAAAAAAGTAACTGTAGTTGGAGCCGGAAATGTAGGTGCTACTTGCGCTAATGTTTTGGCTCACGAAAACATCGTGAACGAAGTAGTATTGCTAGACCTTAAAGGCGATATGGCCGCAGGTAAAGCCCTTGATAGCTTCCAACAAGCCCCCATCGATGGCTATAGCACTCGTATCATCGGTACTTCTGACTATAAATATACCGAGAACTCTGATATCGTAGTCATTACTGCGGGTATCCCTCGCCGCCCTGGCATGAGCCGCGATGACTTGATCGCTACTAACGCCAAAATTGTTACTTCTGTAACTAAATCTATCCTTGAGTATAGCGAAAATCCCATCATCATTGTGGTCTCTAACCCTCTTGATGTAATGACTTACGCTGCTTTCAAAGCTTCTGGTTTGCCCTCAAACCGCGTAATGGGTATGGCTGGTATCCTCGATACTGCCCGCTACCGCGCTTTCTTGTCTATGGAGCTCAATGTTTCTCCCCGCGATATCCAGGCGGTGCTTATGGGTGGACATGGCGACACGATGGTGCCTTTGCCCCGCTACACCACTGTAGCCGGTATCCCTGTTACTGAACTTATCGAGGAAGATAAACTCAATGCGATCATTGAGCGCACTAAAAAAGGTGGTGGAGAACTCGTTAAACTAATGGGTACTTCTGCTTGGTATGCTCCCGGTGCTGCTGCTGCCCAAATGGTAGGCGCTATCGTGCGCAACGAACAACGCATTTTCCCTTGCTGCGCTTGGCTAAAAGGCCAGTATGGCGTAGAAGATCTTTACCTTGGTGTTCCCGTGAAATTGGGTAGCAACGGTATCGAACAGGTAATCGAATTGAAACTCAATGAGGAAGAAAAGCAGTTGCTCGATACTTCTGAAAAGGCGGTACGCTCTGTCGTAAAAACCTTTGAAGGGATGGGCTTGCTAGAAGAGAAAGAAGAGGCTTAGTCCTTTCTTTATAGCTATCCAAAAGGCTTAAAAGTGGTGTTTACTGCTTTTAAGCCTTTTTTTTTGGGGCCTCCTGCCTGCGGCAGGCGCTACGCTTTGGGGCTCGCTGTTCGCTCGGCCCTTCGGCGCTTTCAGCGCCTTGGTCTGGCCTGACGGCCACCCCGCCGCATCGCTAGGCCTGCGGCGGCTTCGCCGCCTGCTAGCTGTGGCTGCAGGTTGAAACCAGCAGCCAATTTAGGTGCAGCAGAGCCCGCTCCTGACCAACAATTGGCCTGCAGCTTAAAAGCCGCAGGACCTGAAAACCAAATATATCCTTCCCACAAACAAAGCAGGGGCTTTTAAGCCGCTGCGGCGAGAAAGACCAAAGCCCAACAAGAATGGCTGCGGCCTTTAGGCTGCAGATAGCGGCAAAGCCGCCATGGCCGAAGGCCAAACGGCCTAGCGATGGTAGGCAGTGCGGCGAAGCCGCAGACCAAGGCCGTCAGGCCACAGGGCCGAGCGACCCGACCAACGGGAGCCGACGCAGCGAAGCAAGTAACAGCGAGCCCCGAAACGACAACAAGGACTTTAGTCCGCAGTTCGACGACCAACGGGAGTAACCGCCCGCCGAAGGCGGGAGGCCCCATGATTTTGAAATCTAAATTAGATGTATAGTATTTTTGATTACAAGCTATAAATAACTTAGGTTACTTTCCCCACTCATCAACATTTAAGTCCTCATAAATATCAGCCTCTAAATAGAATTCTTTAAAGAAATCATAACGATTTTTACCAATACCCGGTATCATTATTTTTTTATCTTCAAAGGTATATACCCTAATAATTTGCCCTAAACTGCCATCAGGACCTCCAACAGGACTAATATTAATATTGATAAACGAAGAGTTGTCAAAATACAAATAATAATTATCATCATCTATTGAATCTCGTATATCAATTAGGGTGGCTCTTTTCCTGTCCCCATCAAAAGATATATCTATTTCTTCAAACAAAGAAAGATCAATTTCTTTTCTATCCTTAAGATAGAAGGAGATACCGCTGAAAAATATTACAGTCTGACAGCCACTTCTTAAGATGATTATTTCTTTTAGTCCTAGACTACTTCCTTCAATATTTCTAAAAAAAACTTTATCCATAATTATTACATTTTATACGGCTATAAAGCCCATATTTTATTATTGAATTTTACACACAATCTCTAATAATCCTCGAAAGTCATTATTTTTTATTTTCCACCAATCTGAACCCCTGATCTAGTCACATAATCATATGTTATTTCTGTAGTTTCTCGACCGAGAAAGTAACCAGTAAAACCTCCAACAGCAGAGCCAATAACTGCTCCGATTCCAGCTCCAGGTATAGCGCAAACACCAGCACCTACAGAACCGGCCGCTCCTCCAATTGCAGCTCCTCCAGCTGCACCTAATTTAGCGCCTATATAAGCTCCAGCCATGCCCCCTACAACACTAGTTATTGTTCTTGGTTCGTAGCCAGAAGTATGTATTTCATATAAATCTAATCCAATTGAAACTATCCCTAAGATTCTACCACCAACTTTTAACCCTTTTAGAGCTTTCACACTAGCTGCACTTCCTCGTATTGCGGTAATAGTACCTTTATTTGCGAAAGCATCCGAAACAGCATAGGTCCCATCTCTAGCAACAAAATAAACATCTTTTCCCATAGCATCTATGTACTTACCGACTTTAGCCCAAGTACGCCCCCGCCTTACAAATTCTAGCTCCTTCTTAATAGCTTCCGACTCTTTAATAGCCTCTTTCCATGAGGCCTTAGTAGTATAGCCCATTTCTATCCTAGATTCAGCACTCCAAGCTTTCCATTGTGCGTCTGTTATTACTTCTGGATTACTAACATCTATCCCCTCTACAATAAGTGTTGTAGAAGCATTAGCCCGTCCTGTTTTTTTAGATGGGACCTCAGTTGCAAACCAGTTATATCTAGAGTATCTACCATATTTTGTAGAATTGAACCCATTTTTTATTATGCCTTCTGCAGCATCAGTATTATGGTATAGTTTTTCTGGGGGAGGATCACCTCCACCATTAGCCACTTCTGCCACATAACTCCTCGCAAAGGAGGTAGAGCTAATTTCCGTTGATACAGTAGCTTTATAAGACTCTTCTTTTTCTGGATAGCCCACACTTGCCCCAGAAGCATCCGTATAATAAATCGGATTTCCATCAAAGGTATTATAGGGCGATTGATGCGGGAAGGTAATGGGATCCGCAGACCACCAACGGCCCATGCGCCCATCTAGCTCTCTAAAGTATGTAGTATGATGCCCTGAGCCAATTTCTGGACTTTTGCGCATTCCATTATGGCCATATTCGGGAGGAATAGCCCCAGGAAAGTTCCGGCCAGGCATTTCCCAACCGTAGGCATAAGCATCTGTAGCCGATAATACATCTGCAAGATAGTAAGTTGCTACCGTTAAGTCTGTTCCCATTGGGAGCTTAATATCGCTAATTTCCATCCGCAAATCTCCTCGGAAATTGCTTAGCGCATAACGATGATAGCCTCTTTCGTTTTGATATTGTACTGGAGCTGCGCTATCTATATCACTATAAAACGCTATGCCTTCTCTTCTCAATGTCGCCACGCCCAGTTCTTGCGTACGCAAATAAACTGCTGTAGAGATTTCTGTCGTCACTGTTGAGTAGGGTGTCCAAGCGGGTTTGGCTTCATACTCATAAGTAGCTTCCAATGCCCATTTTATTTCAAAGAACGAGAGCTAAAGATACTATTTTTTGGGGCCTGCCGCCTAAGGCGGCCGGGCCCTTGCAGGGCTCGCAAGGCTGCTCGGCCCTGCGGGCTTCGCCCTTGGTCTGCCGCTGCGCGGCACCCTTACAGGCCCCTAGGCCTGCGGCGGCTTCGCCGCCTGCTAGCTGTGGCTGCAGGTTGAAACCAGCAGCCAATTTAGGTACAGCATAGTCCCCTCAGAACCAACAACTGGCCTGCAGCTTAAAAGCCGCAGGACCTGAAAACATAATACCTCCTTTCCATAAACAAAGCAGGGGCTTTTAAGCCGCTGCGGCGAGAAAGACCAAAGCCCAACAAGAATGGCTGCGGCCTTTAGGCTGCAGATAGCGGCAAAGCCGCCATGGCCGAAGGCCAAACGGCCACAACAAGCCCTTTAGGGCGCAGTTCGACGACCAAAGGGAGTAACCGATGTGCAGGGGTGGCCGAAGGCCAGACCCAGCGGGCGCAGCCCGCGCAGGGCCGAGCGAGCAGCGAGCCCCGAAACGTAGCGCCCGCCGAAGGCGGGAGGCCCCTACTACAAATCAATATAGATAGAATAACTGGCCGAGTATGGACGTGAACTAGTACGGATGAACGCCTATCCCAAATATCACCAAATACTATCCAAAATCTTTTCCCACCATTTTTTTTTGTACTTAGGAGTCCCTAGAATTTTTTCATGTTGTTTCTCTGATAGGCTATTTAAAGGTCTTTTTGTCCAGTATGGTAATTTCACATTTGGCTCAACTTGCCCCCCAAAATCCTTTAAGACCTTTAGTAAATGTCCCTCTAGATAATATAACCTAAAAGTAGTAGTATAAAGTTTTAACTCATTATTATTGGTGTCTACTTCAACTTCCACTGAAGAAGAACCTTCAAGATAGATATCAACATAATAATTCTTTTCTTCTAAATCTAGAGAACTGAAATCAAAGTCAGTACCTGAATTTTTTAACAGAGCACTTCGGATTTCTTTTATTTTGGGTAGATTATTGAATGAAACAATATATTTTAAATGCATTGGCATTGGAAGACTATTTAACAGTTTTATCAAAAAAATCTCTTAATCCATAAGGTGATCTAGTTCCATGGGGAGGTTTTATATAAAAAGTTTTTGGAATATTCATGCCTCCCTTATTCATTAAATCTATACAATATGTCGTGCAGTTTTTCCCACCAAGCAATCCAAACATATTATAGTATGGTGGTCGTAAAACACTTTTTCTAGCTGCACTCTGTATGAGACTAAACTGTTTGGGATGTATAGATATTTCTTGCCAAGTATAATGTTTAAATTTTTCTGAAGTAATTGGTCGATTTCGTGCCAACCCTGGCCTGAGCGTAGCAGTAAGAATCGGATTATCACGACCTTTATAAATTAAATCAAAAACTTCATCATCTAATTGTAAAGCGCTATGCGCCTGTCGAGGAGACGCCCCCGTTTTTGTTCCTAGTTTAATTATTTTTTTAGTTCCTGATTGAGCTAGATCCGTAAAAGAAGTAGGAGGCAAACTATAACCTGTCGCATATTCAACAGCTTGATCTGCCACTTCATCAGCAATCTCACGTGCAACATTTGCAGACATTCCACTTGCAGCTATGGCCAGCCCTGGTCCTACTACTACGGCAACGGTCCCCATAGTGCCTACAACACTGCTTACCCCTCTTCCATAATCACTCGAATAGATGCCACTATTCCAACTCGCCCTCCACTTGTCAGCATAAGGTGAATTCGGATCATAAATTGGTTCGTACCGTCCTTCTGCAATACGCGATTCTATATTGTTGACAATTGGGTTATTTCCCTTTTTTTTCAGCTTTAGGTAAGTATTGACATCCGCTTGGGTATAGCCTATACTTCTCATATACTTGATAAACGCAGCACGCTTTTTAGCATGTTTACCTGCTTTGCCTTTTTTAATAGCTGCTCTCTCGGTCCAACCACCATATTCCTCATCCCAAACTTGCCCATTGGCTTCTCTATGTTCAATTTCTTCCTCTGAACAGTCAGGACATCCAGAATCTGCCCCTAAGGGATCTACATAGTAAATTGGGTTGCCATCAAAAGCCGAATAAGGAGACATTCCTGCATGAATCACAGGATCCGCAGACCACCAGCGCCCCATCCGCCCATCTAGCTCTCTAAAGTATGTAGTATGATGCCCTGAGCCAATTTCTGGGCTTTTGCGCATTTCAAAAAACGAGAGCTAAAGATACTATTTTTTTGGGGCCTGCCGCCTTCGGCGGCCGGGCCCTTGCAGGGCTCGCAAGCCTGCTCGGCCCTGCGCCAGCAAGCTGGCTAGGTCTGCCGCTACGCGGCCCCCTTTCAGGCCCCTAGGCCAAGTCGCTTCGGGCCTTTGCGGCGGCTTCGCCGCCTGCTAGCCGTGGCTGCAGGTTGAAACCAGCAGCCATACAACAACCCCATTCTACATCTATAGTGCGGAGAGGATTAAAATCCTCTACCGCTTTGAACAAGGGTTGTTTTTTCTTTGGTAGTTTGATTTTGTTTTTTTCTCCCCCATAAATTTCATAATAACCCTAGGGCCAAGGCCCTAGGCTATTGAAAAAATCGCCATCCCCTCATTCGAGGGGATTTTCTGTTCCACTAGGCTCCATCAGCAAAGAAGGGCTAAAATGTTTATTTATGGAGGGTTTCAACCCTCCATTGAACACAAAAATGCATTCGTTAATTGGCTGTAGGTTTCAACCTACAGGCCCATATAGCAGGCCCCTAGGGCCGCAGGCCACAACAAGCCCTTTAGGGCGCAGTTCGACGACCAACGGGAGTAACCGATGTGCAGGGGTGGCCGAAGGCCAGACCCAGCGGGCGCAGCCCGCGCAGGGCCGAGCGAACAGCGAGCCCCGAAACGTAGCGCCCGCCAAAGGCGGGAGGCCTATACAAAACAGCTATCAGCTTTCATATCTTAGATCTGCCAACTATTCTTCTAATAGTTTTGTTCATATCTTAGATTTACCAACTTTTTTTCTAAAAAGTCATCTCCAGGATTAAGCTTTAAGGCCTCTAGCAAATGATATTCAGCTAAATACAAAGCATAGGGCATGTACAGAAGACAATTTCTCAGTAAAATACAACAGTCAAAATGTGCTTGATATTTTTTTTCACTGCTTTTTGAATGCCATAAAGGGTAAGCATAAAATGCATAGTAAACCATCTGATAATCACTATAACTCCATATAGTAATTGCAACCTTTCTCCAAAAGGCTGCTTGCTCTTCTTTTTTCTCACTTTCGGGCGTTTTAGTCCGATCTAACTCTGCCCAAACCTCTCCAAATCTGCCTTCCTGAATAAGTTTAATCATTTTTTTAAAGCGAATCTCTTCTAGAATTTCAAGTAACATTGTCTAAGAGTTTTTCTAACTGTAATTTATTTTCTTCTTTATCAGGCGCAAGAGCCAAAGCCTCTCTTAAGTGATAAATGGCCGTCATTTTGCCTCCTCCCATGATGTCATTCATTTCTGCAGAAAGTATGTGGCCTAAGGTTTCATGTATAGCCAAATGCTTCTCTATTGGCCAATAGGATAATAAATAAACAAAAAAACCATAACAACTTATTGCGGGACCTTCTTCTCTAAGCTGTGCAATGATGATAGACGTCATTTTCTCTAAGCTCCAATCTTTGGCTACAACCATTGCATTCTCATATTCTGCAAAGAATACACATTCTACAAATTTTTCCTCTTTCATTATCTATTTATTTTAGTGCTTCATTATACGACTTTTTTCTTTCGTTTTTCCACCTTAAACTACTGTCCTAATTTTGGGGGTAAGGGCTATTCGTACAGATGAACAGCTATTTCCCTTTTTCTAATAGAGGAAATATATATTTATTTTGCCCCCTATCAAAAAATGCTTCATAAGCAACCATTTCTACTCCATAATATTTAGCGGCCCAACTAGCCATAGCGAAAAAAAAGCCTTCCTTTTGATAATCAGCACAATGAAAGTTAATTGACCTAATCTTTATTAGAGTTGACTCATTCACACAACTTACAACATCCACATTTTTTAAAAACCATTCTAAACCCAACTTTAAGTATTCACGAACTTCTTTATTAACATTCACATTTTCTAAATCCAATAATACGCTATCGTCATTTACAGGATTGGTATTTGTAACAACCTCTGCATCAATAGTTATTGAAATACCCCAATCAGCTTTTAACAACCTAAATGTGTGTACCATTTTAATCTAATTTGGTCATCTGAAGACTAATGATGAACAATAATATTTCCTACCATATACTAACAAAAGCGACTTAGCTCCCTTCTCAAAGAACAAGGGCGAAAATGTTTATTTATGGAGGGTTTCCCCCCTCCATTGAACACAAAAATGCATTCGTTAATTGGCTGTAGGTTTCAACCTACAGGCCCATATAGCAGGCCCGTAGGGCCGCAGGCCTAGCGATGGTAGGCAGTGCGGCAAAGCCGCAGAGCAAGCAAAAACTTGTTTTTTGCGCAGGGCCGAGCGAACAGCGAGCTGCCGAACGTAGCGCCGCAGCTTTGCTGCGGAGGCCCCAAAAAAAGAAGCACCTCCTAATCGTTCACGGCTGTATTTCGGCCCAAATCTAAGCGATTGATGCGCCAGAAAAAAATGAGCAGGGCCAAAAGGCTAAAGCTGGCCAAAATAGAATAGAGCCAATATTGTTCAAAAAAACTTCTTTTGGCCAGAGCCATCGTTTGGCGGTCGCCCAGATAGAGGTAGCCGCTCCAAAACTGAGGGGCCGCCCATTCTGAGCTCAGTAAAAGGCTCAGTTGGGCCTCTCGGAAAGCCTCCTCTTTTTGGTAGCCCTTGGCTAGTAAATCGTAGAAAATAGACAAAAAAGCGGCTTCGGCTTCGGCAGATTTGGACCAGCGGCTCAGCAAAAGCGAAGAGCAGCCATCATGAGCAAAAAGATGTCGCCAGCGCAACAGCTCCTCAGCCTCGGCCTGCCGCTCGGGCAAGGGCACAAAATAAAGCAGAGCCGTTTGTATCGGCAACTGTCGGAGCTGCCAGGCCGACAGACTATCGGTAGCAAATAGATAGGGGGCTTGGGGGCCTTTTTGGGCCAAAGCCAAATGCAGCAGACTATAATCGCCAGAAGCTGCCAGGGGCTTAAAATCGGCCAAACTGGCCTCCTCTGCTCGATAAAAAGAGCCTCTAAAGCGTTGAAAAAGCAGATCGAAGCCAGAAGTAGGCAGCAAGCCCATAGCTGGCGCCCGCTGATCTATGGCCAAGACATTTTTGCCCAAATTGGCCTTTTGGCTGCTGCTATCTGTAGGCAAAAAGCGATAACTCAGCTCCAGCTCCTTGATCAAATAGGGCAATTCGGCATAGCTTTTCTCTTCGGTAACCGCCTGGCGCAAAAGGGCCTCAAAAGGCAGCTGCCAGAGGGGGCCATCCAGATAAAGCTGTATTCCTTCTTTGTTTTCGGCCAGTCCGAGGGCCAAAAAGCGCTTATAAAAGCTATGCGCCTGCTGCAAATAGACCTTAGAGGGCTGGGTATTTTTTTGGGCTAATAGGCTGGCTAGTTGCGCCGTTGCCTGTTGGAGATCCTCGCTGCGGCCTAGCTTCCAGAAGCCCAGTAGCTGCTCTGCATCGGCAGCCAAAAGGTAGCTTTCTTCTTCGGCGGTATAATAAAGCAAAAACTCTTCGTTTTCCTTCAGTTGCTGCCGCAATTGGGACAGACTAAATTGGGGCAAGGGCGCATAAGTAAGCGCATATCGGCTAGGCGATTCTTCTGCTAGGCGAGCCTGCCAAAGGGCCAAATTGGGGGTGGTTTGTCCGGCCAAAAGCAAACTATCGCTGCGAACATCCTTTCGTTGAGGCCAAAGCAATGCTCTTTTTTGCCAAACTCTAGCCTCTAGGGCCAGCTGCAGGGCCTGCTCAAAATACTGCGCTTGGGCCTCTTGGCTAAACTGCTGTTGGTAAAGGGCCACCGACTGCTCCCAAACCGCTGCGCTGAGGGTTAGCAAGCGTTTGCGCAATGGGCTATAAGGCCGCAATTGGGTCCAGGCTTGTTCTAGTTTTTGGCGACTCACCTGCAAGGACAACAAAGCAGACTTTGCGGGTTCCCAGCTGGCTTGTCGGCTCAAAATTTCGGCTTCTAATAATAGGCTCTCGGCCTGTTGGCCCAAGCTAGCCAAAAGCTCCAGAGACCTTTCGGCCAAATACTTTTTGCGAAAGCGGTTTTGGCTTCGCTGCAGCTCTAAAAAATAAGCTTTAGCCAAGAGAAACAGCTGTTGTTCTCGGCTCAGGAACTGAATCGCCTGCTCCAAATAAATAGAAGAGCTGGGGCGTTTTTTGGCCAAATGCAGCAGGATTTCGCCCCAATAGGCCGTTCCTTCCAAGCCTTCCCAATAAGTGAGGGCCTTTTCTGTATCTTCCTCAATTAGGGCTTGGCCCGTCTTCCAGCGCCAAAACAGGCGCAGGCTATCTCCCTGCTCGAGGCTATCCATCAGGCTAAGCCCCTCTTGCCAAAAAGGCGCACGATTAGGCAGCGGCAGCTCGCCCAATAATTGGAGATAAGCTAAGCGGTCTGCGCCCTCCAAACTGGCTAAAGCCGTTTGGGCGGCAGCTTGGGCGCCTTCCCAATCTAGGGCGGCTTGGCGATTTTGAATGCTAGAAAGCGATTGGCCGAAGCTGCTCAAAGCAGTCAAGCCAAGGAATAAGATGGTAAAAATGGGCTGTATTCGAGCCATAGGAGTAGCACTAAAGGTGTTGGTAGATGCTGCGCATCAAAGCGCTTCATAATAAGTTAATAGCTTTTGGGCTTCCTTTTCCCAAAGCCAATCTTGCTTAGCCAAACGGCAATTTGCTTGTAATTGTTGATAAAGCTGGGGCTCATCTAGTAGTCGGCGAATAGCCCTTGAAATTGCCTTGGGACTCAGTTCTTCTAGCAAAAGGGCCACCTCATATTCGGCCAGATGCCGTTGATATTCTGGAAAAGCCATATTCAGGCTGGGTTTTTCTGCTTGAACGTAATCAAAGAACTTATTGGCCAAAGAAAAGTAGTAACTCTGTCCCTGATGCTTGAGCAGATTGAGGCCCAAATGCGCCTGAGGGGTTATTTTTTGCAGTTCTTCGGGCGGCAGGAAGCCCCAAAACTTAAGCTGTTCTCCCAAGTTAAGACTTTGCGCTTGTTCTTGCAAACTCGCCATTTTGTCGCCCTTGCCCAAAAGCCAAAGCTGAACTTCTTGAGGCGAAAAATCGGCTAAAGCGGCAAGGAGTTCCTCTAGCCCCCTACCCTCGTTCAACATCCCTTGATAAATAAGAATCAGAGGACCATTTTCGGGATAACGAACGGCTGGCTGGGCTTTGGGCTGTGCAAGAGGCAGGTTGCGAATTACGCCAAAGGGCTGGCCGTGCTGCTCCTCAAACAAATCGGCCAAACTCTGACAGACCGTATAGGCCAGATCTACCTTCGGAATATAGTGGCGGGCAATCCAAGCCCAGATAGCTCGTATTTTAGGGCGACGGACCACCTCTGGCATTTCTTCAAAGTATTCATGGGCATCAAAAACTAAGCGTTTCCCCTTTAGGCGAGCCGCCGCATGTCCTGCCGGCAAACTATCTAAATCTACAGCGCAAAGAATATCAAATTGCTGAAAAAGCAGAAAGAAGAATAGCCGCAATTGGTACTCGATATAAAAGAATTTTCCAGCCTGAAAAAAACAGTTTAGGCGCTTTTGCGCATAAGGCCTATCGGGCAAAGGCAGAGAGTCTTTTTGCTTTCGCCCCACCAAAGTAAGTTGATAACCTGCAGTCTGCAAGCTTAAACAAATACGGTGCATTCGCTGATCTTGCAAGAGGTCATTTGTGACACTACAATATATTTTTTTCTTCAACATAAGCCCAAAGATAGAGAAGAGATGGCAAGAACCTATAGCTTTTATCCTCTAGACGCTATTTTTTTGGGGCCTGCCGCCTTCGGCGGCCGGGCCCTTTCGGGGCTCGCAGGTCTGCTCGGCCCTGCAGCCCTACGGGCTTGGGTCTGGCCTGCGGCCACCCCTGCAGGCCCCTAGGCCAATCCTCCCCTACTGCTCAGCTACAAGACGCTTCGCGCCTTCAAGCTTCGCAGGCTCGCGCCAAGCGCGCCCGGCCGGCGGCTGGCGGCGGCCACAACATTCTCTGCACTTGAGCTAATCTACCCCTCAATATATTCCATTTCAGGCCTAGTCCTCCCCTGCGCCGCCCCCGCCTGGGGGCTGGGCTCCTTTGGCCTTGGAGGCCAAAGCGCCCAGCATTACGATGCCCCCCTCCGGGGCGCATCCCCCATAAAAAAAGGGCTGTCGGGAAAACCCGACAGCCCTTCACTACATCATCAACTCAGCACTAACGAAGCAAATTCACTGCGCCCTTAATCACTGCCGTCTCTCCATCAATATAGAGCACCTCAGCATACCAAGCATAAACCCCAGAATTCATTGGCTTGCCCTTAAAGCTACCATCCCAACCCTGTTGAGGATCATTAGGATCAAGGTCTACACCTTCATACACCAACTCCCCCCAGCGGTCATACACTCTAAACACCAACACCTGCTCCACCTTCTCATCGCCCTGAATAAAGAAGCGGTCATTATTTCCGTCATTATTCGGCGTAAAGGCCGTAGGTGCAGCGGCATTTCTAGGCTTCTCCATCTTCACCACAATCGAGCTATCCTGCATACAGCCAGAAGCATTCATGGCCGTAAACTGATAAAATGCCCGACTCATAAGGCGTAATATCCATCATTAGACTACTATCCAGCAATGCTCCAGAGTTAATCTCGGTCCACCACCAACTAGCTGCAGTCGTATCATTCAAGTCCGCAAAAAGCGTCAAGGTATCGCCATACTCTAGCACATACTCCACCTCGCCCGAATCTAAGGCCGGACCAAAGCTCGTGATAAAGAAGGGATCTGCCGCTTCTACCGTCACCAAAGTATCAAAGAGACAACCATTGTTATCTTGGACATACAAAGGATAAATCCCCGCTTCCAAGCCCACAAAGAGGTTACCGCCCTGGAACGTCAAGCTATCTAGACTATAAGTATAGCCTCCCAACAAAGTCGATCCGCCCGTTCCATCCAACTGAATGCTTCCGTTCGCATCGCCCACACAGGCCACGCCTGTAATATTGAGGTTGCCAATACCTACTTCCGTCGGATTCGCCAAGCTAATGCTTGTATCTACCTTACATCCGTTGGCATCTTCCACATTAAGCGTATAGTTGCCTGCCGCTATGCTATCCAAACTAGGCGTTAGCGCCCCATTGGACCATAGATAACTATAAGGCGAAGTTCCACCAGCTACCGTAGAGCCCAAAGCTCCTGTACTGTTGTTGTAGCAATCTACCGCGCGAACTTGATTCAAGCTCAACTCCAATTCAGCAGGCTGACCCACTTGGTAGCTAAAGCTATCCACACAACCACTAATCGATTGGACCACCACGCCATATTGGCCAGCGGGTACAGCCGTAATGCTTGTGCCTACAACTCCATTGCTCCAGTAACTCGCCTGCAAAGGCTCATTCGAGTTCGTAATGCTAATCGAGCCCGTAGAAGCCCCATAGCAATCTACATCATCAATCGCTACCGTAATGCTCAAGGCCAAGGCCTCGTCTACTACTGCCGTATCTACCTGCGTACAGCCATTAAGGTCTGTTACACTCACATAATAAGTGCCTGCAGAAAGGCCAGTGGCTACATTCGTCGTCTGACCCAAAGGATCTGACCACTGATAGCTTAGAGTTCCTGTTCCACCAGAAGCCATCACCTGAGCGCTTCCATCTGCGCTGCCTGTACAGCTTGCATCTGTTACATTCACTATTTGGCTACTGATTCCTGAGCTTTCATTTACCGTTGCCGAACGGACCAGAGAACAGCCGTTAGCATCTGTAATCGTCACGCTATAGCTGCCTACTGTCAAGTTCGAATTTACATCCGTACTCGCTCCATTCGACCAAGCATAAGTATAGTCTCCATTGCTGTTTGGCGTTCCACCACTCACAATAGCCGTAATTTGACCAGAGGCCCCACCAAAGCAAAGCGCATCCGCAGTATTTAGGGTCGCCACTAGCTCACTAGCGGGTTCACTCACTATAATCTGGCTGTTGGTCACACAACCATTCGCATCCGTTACGCTGACCACATAAGTACCTGCGGCCAAACCGCTAATACTTTGGCCAGTCATTCCGTTGGACCAAGCAAAGCTGTATGGTAGGGTTCCGCCACTCAAGAAGACCGTGGCCGTTCCATCGGCTCCCCCTTTACAGTTCACCGCCGTCATCCGAATCGTATCGACGACTAGGGCCGCAGGTTCTACCATATTGACATCCAAGGTCGTGCTACAGCCATTGGCATCTGTTGCCGTTACTGTATTTATGCCAGCGCCTAGGCTTGTTGCAGTTGCTGTGGTCTCCCCATTGGGCCAGAGATAAGTATAAGGGGCAGTCCCTCCGCTAGCCACTACTGTTGCCGTTCCATCTTGATCGCCATTACAGCTAGGGTTACTGCTCGATACAAAGCTCAATACTACAGGATCTGGATTTTGTAGCAAGACTTGTTCTATAACAGAACAACCTTGGCTATCCACTACTACCACAGAGTAAGCGCCTGGCGCTAGGTTCATTGCGGTGGCTGTAGTTTGTCCATCCGACCAAAGGTAAGTATAAGGGGCGGTTCCTCCTGTGGGAACTGCCGTAGCGCTACCGCTATTCGCTCCAGCACAGGCGGCTGTATTGGTGCTAATCGTTGCAGTCAACAAGCTAGGCTCGCCAATCACAATACTTTCTACTAGCTGACAGGCATTGGCATCGGTTATCGTCACGCTATGCGTTCCTGCCGATAGCCCTACTGCAGTCGCCGTTCCTTGGCCATCTGACCAGAAGTAAGTATAAGGCATTGTTCCACCTTGTACGCTTACCGTAGCATTACCATCTGTACTTCCGTTACAGCTAGGTGCATTGGCGCTCATGCTAGCCGTTAGGGCTGCGGGCTCTTCTACTTCTGTAGTAGATACCATATCACAACCATTGGCATCGGTGACCGTCACCTCATAAGTACCGGCCATTAGGCCCGTAATTGTGGCTCCCGTCATACCATTATCCCAGTTGTAGTTATAAGGAGGCGTTCCACCGCTAGCGCTTACACTAGCCGTTCCATCGCTTCCACCTGCACAAGATACATCCGTATCGCTTAGGCTCAACTGAATGGCCGTGGGCTCTGTAATCGTTACCGAAATCGGCAATACACAGTTGTTTCCATCTCGGACCTCTACGGTGTAGGTGCCTGCGCAGAGACCCGTAAAGTTATTATTGCTGCTAAACACATTGCCTGTTTGACCAGGACCCAAAATGCGGTATTCATAGCCATTTACGCCCAAGGTACCCGTTCCAGATACTGCAGTAGCGATAATTTGGCCATCGCAATCATTGGCACAGAATACATTCACTTGCTGGATCGTCGCATCCAAAGGTACTGGATCGGCTAAGCTGATGCTATCAATAGCGGTACAGCCAGAAGCATCCGTTACCGTTACGGCATAAGTCCCTGCCGCCAAGTTGCTAGCAATTGTACCGTTTTGAGCTTGGGCGCCAGACCAGGCATAAGTATAAGGGGCAATGCCACCACTAGCCGTAACCTGAGCCGCTCCATCTGCTGCACCAGGGCAGCTAATTGCTGCGCCGTTGTAGTTCGAGTATTGTTGAACAGCCATCACGATAGGAGCTGGCTGCAACAAAACAGCAACCGCAGTATCTGAACAACCTCGGCTATCTGTAGCCAAAAGGGTGTAGGTACCTGCCCCCAAATTGAAGAGGTCCTCTGTTGTTTCCCCTGTAGACCAAGAGAAGGTATAGTTAGGCGTACCACCCTGAGCATCGGCGTCAATCATTCCAGTACTATCTCCAGCACAACCAGGCTGTGTAATAGATAGAATGTTGGCTTGTACTGCAGTAACAGGTTGGCCTACCGCTACAGAAGCAGTATTCGTACAACCTGTAGCATCAGTCAAAGTTAAATCATAACTACCGGCAGCCAAGTTAGAAATTTGGCTTGTTGTCGCTCCATTCGACCAGTTGTAGCTATAAGGGGTAACCCCACCTACAGCCGAAGCGCTAGCGCTTCCATCTGTACCACCAAAACAAGTGACATCTACAGTACTAAAGTTGATCTGAATAGGAGCAGGATCTACCAGTGTGCCATTATCTGTAACTACACAGCCATTGGCATCTGTAATTGTTACGCTATAAGCAGCCGCTGTAAGGTTAATAGCGGGATTGCTTGTTTGGTTATCTGACCAAAGGTAGCTATAGGGTTGAGTTCCTCCTGTTACAGTGGCCTCTAGGGTTCCATCAGAACCAGCAAAACAGCTAGGGTTAGTAGCGAGCATAGCTGCAGTGGCCAAAACAGTAGGTTCAGTAATAATAAAGCAGCTATCCATTGTACAGCCATTATTATCCGTTACTGTTACACAATAAGTGTCTGCTACGAGGTTGCTATTAGTGGCTGTAGTTGCTCCATTGCTCCAGTTATAGCTAAAAGGTGCAGTACCTGCAGATGCCGTCAAGGCGATTTCGCCATCATTTCCGCCATTACAACTTACGGCACTTACTGTTGCTGCCAGCTGAATAGCCAAAGGATCTGTAAGTGTAATGCAATCTGTAAATGTACAGCCATTAGCATCTGTAACCGTCACACAGTGGTTCGCTGCCAAAAGGTTGCTAGCCGTAGGAGTGGTCTGTCCATCAGACCAAAGGTAGCTATAAGGCTGTGTTCCACCAGTCGCCACTGCAGAGGCTTGACCTGTAGCAGTTCCTGCACAAGCAGGATCTATTCCCGATAATGTAGCATTTAAAGCTGCGGCAGGTTCTGCTACCGTAGCAGTAGTAACTAGACTACAGCTATTTCCGTCTGTAATCGTCACATTATATGTCCCTGCGATGAGGTTGCTAGCGGTTGCTGTAGTTTGAGCAGAAGCATCATCCCATACATAAGTATAAGTTCCTGTTCCGCCTGTTGCTGTTACCGTGGCAGCACCATCATTTCCAGCAAAACAATTTACAGCCACAGTAGAGCTAGTAGCAGAAATCGCCGTAGGTTCATTGACTGTTGCCGTTGCCGTGATGCTACAGTTATTAGCATCTGTAATGGTTACTGTATAAGTAGCGGCGCTAAGAGCAGTTGCTGTTGCTGTAGTTTGGCCAGAAGCATCATCCCATACATAAGTATAAGTTCCTGTTCCGCCTGCTACGACTACGCTTGCCGTACCATCTGTTCCAGCATTACAATTCACATCAGTAGCTGAGGTTGTAGCCGTAAGCGCAGCGGGTTCTGTCACTACTTGCTGATCTGTTATAGAACAAGCATTTCCATCTGTTACCGTCACGGTATAAGTGCCAGCAGCTAGGCCAGTAGCCGTTGCTGTAGTTTGAGCAGAAGCATCATCCCACTCATAAGTGTAAGGAAGTGTACCATTACTTACAGTTACTGTAGCCGTACCACTATTATCTCCAGCACAGTTGAGATCTGATCCCCCCATCACTGTTTGTATTGCTGTAGGCTCGGCGACTATTCCACAATCAGTAAAGACACAACCATTATTATCTGTTACCGTCACACAATAACTTCCTGCAACTAAACTAGTTGCTGTAGCCGTAATTTGTGTAGCTGGATCATTCCAAACATAAGTATAAGGAGCTGTACCTCCTGTTCCTCCTGCAGCAATCACCCCATCTGCAAATCCATTACAACTAGCATCAGTCACTGTTAAGGTAGCTCCTAAGGATTGAGCAGGTTCACTCACTGTTCCACAATCAACAATGCTACAACCATTCACATCTGTAATGGTTACACAATAAGTACCTGCGCTTAAGTTGCTAGCCGTAGCTGTTGTTTGTGCAGAAGCATCATCCCATACATAAGTATAAGTTCCAGTGCCCCCCGCTACAGTTGTAGCCAAGCTACCATCATTTCCGGCATGGCAATTTACATCTGTCACTGTGGTTGTTACCGTCAAGGCAGCAGGCTCAGTGACTACAATATTCGCTGTATCTCTACAACCTGCAGCATCTTCTACAATCAAGTTGTATGTTCCTGCTGCAGCATTATATACCGTATCGGCAGAAGTGCTAAACAAGAAAGAAGAACCTCCGGTCCAAGTATAAGTATAAGGAGCTGTTCCCTGTGTTGTTCCTGTCGCTAAAGTTGCGCTATCAGCATTACAAGCAATAGGGGTTACTTCATTGAGGGCTAAAACAGGAGGGTTATTGCTTGCCGTAATGTTCAAGCTCGTATCTGCAGTACAACCATTGGCATCTGTAATCGTCACGCCATAGGTTCCTGAGTTAAGGCCAGTAATAGCCGCTGTAGTTCCTCCATTAGACCAATCATAGGTATAAGCAGCTGTTCCACCCAACGCTTCTACTTCTATGGCGCCTAAGGTACCACAAGCAGGACCAGTTTGCGAGACGACAGCCATTTGTAGTTGGTCCGGACGAACAATGTCCAAACAAATAGAAGATGTACATCCATTATTATCAGTCATGGTCACACAGTAGTTGCCCGGAGCAAGGTTGCTCTGGCTAGCGGTTGTTCCTCCATTAGACCAAAGGAAACTATAAGGAGCAGTTCCTCCTGTTCCAGCAACCGTCGCACTACCATCATTGGCAGAACAACCTGCTTGCGTACTCGATTGCAAAAAGACTACTGGCGCAGTAGGTGCAGGATATAAATAACTGCTATCTACGCTGCTACAGCCTGTAGTACTCTCGGTAACGGTCAAATAGTAAACGCCAGTTGGAATAGTCAAAAGACTTGAACTACTCACGGCATTGTCTACCTGTCCAGTAGACCAGCTAAAGTCATAGGCGGTGCCGCCAGTGGCTGTAGCATCAATTTGTCCATTGTTATTACAGAGAGGGCCGGTATTCGTAAAGTTGATGATGGGGTTAGCATCAATGGTTACTTGGAAGTCGACCGTTTGAGGACAGCTCAAAACTTGGACACCACTATGGTCCACTACCGATAGAATGGTAGCGGTATAGCTCTGGGTACTGCTTGGCGCTACCGTAATACTATTAGCAGTACTGCTCAAAATCCCTGTACTGGGGCTCCAAACTACACTGTCCGTAGCTGTCAAGCCCGTAAGGCTGAGGGTCGTATTTTCTCCACTACAAATTGTTACATCTCCAGAACCAGTAGCCTGAGGTACAGGATCTACATATAGATAGACGGTATCTTCTGTAGAGAGTCCACAACAATCTGTGAAAATAGAAAGGGTAATCGTATAAAAGCCAGCTACATTAAATTGAGTATAAGAGGTAGACATGACATTACCGGGGTTGGGAATTGCCCCATTAAAGCCCCAGTTATAGGTATCTGCATTTTGTAGGCTCTCAAAGCTCGCAAAATCGCCTTGGCAAAGCTGGAAAGTATCCGCACTCAAGGCTGTTGCTCCTGCCACTAGAATTTCTGGACGAGTAACCAAGAAGGATACATTATGAAAGCCTTCATAGCTATCTCCAGCATGCTCTACAGTATAACGGTCCAAGTTGGTATATACCAAGTTGGCAGGGTTGTCTGTACTTGTTACTGGTGTAGCGGCTCCTGTAATAGGGTCAAAGTTCCAGTTAGTTACTCCTGTACCAGTTGCCGTAGCAGGAGCTTCAAAGCTCATAGGAGTATTGATACAGTTTACGTTTTGGGCCAAGATGACTGGCTGGGCAGCCAAATTAAAGCTAGATACATTGGTCGACAAAGCCGTACCGCCAGCAAGATGAATAGCCGCAGCTTCCCCAGGGAAGCCATCGCCACCATCACCGCCAAGACCACCGCTTCCGCCGTCTCCGCCGTCTCCGCCGCCACCAATGCTACAGGCAGATCCGCCACCTACACCACCAGCACCTCCAGTTCCAGCAGCACCACCATTACCGCCCAAACCAGCGGCACCAGCAGAACCAGCCAAAACATTACTCTGGCTCAAACGACCATTGGCTCCATTCAAATAGAGGTAGAGACCAAAAGAAGCCCCTCCAGAAGTTCCACCAACACCAGCTTCTCCGCCGCAGCCACCGCCGCCGCCGCCAGCACCAGACGAACCAGAACCGTTATTACAAAAAGAACCTTCTTCGGCAGCGCCACCGCCACCACCGCCACCGCCAGTACCATTTGTACCCGCAGTACCGTTGGTCCCAGATGCACCGGTAACAAAGAAACCAGCCGTGTGACTTCCCAAACTACCATTTACACCATTGGTTCCCGCTACACCGTTCACACCATTGGCGCCATCACAGCCATCCATTTCTTTTCCAGAACAGCTGCCATCATTATCATTACTACAACCAGAAAAATCACATTGGTTGTTTTTTCCAGCTCCACCAGCAGCTGCACCGCAACCACCAGGAGCACCATTTTGACCATCGCGGCTTCCACAGTCAGCCTGACCGTTTCCTCCACCTTGTCCCCCCGGACAACAAGCAGAGGAACCAGCAGCACCTCCATCATGACGAACGCAACCATCATCATCTCCAGTGACACCATTGCCACCATTGCCACCATTGACACCATCAGCGCCATCAGCGCCATCAGCGCCATCACCAGCATTACCTGCCCGAATCTGCGTCCGAACAATGTCGTAATCAGAACAAGAGGTAAGGTGAACGCCATAAGTAGACATCCCCGGTTGGTTTGCATCATCTGTGGTGATGGTCAAATCCTGTAGACGGAAACCCGTATTGCTATTTCCATAAAAGGTAACCAAACGCTGAGAACCCACAGGTCCTTCTGGATTTACAGTGGTTCTGTTAATCGTTGTAGCCCCTGCCAAAGAGGTTTTCTCCCAAGCATTAGCCGGATCAAATCCTCCTTCTACGGTCATAAAACTGCTCAAGAAAAGAGGGTTGTCCATATTATAGGTACCAATAGCTAATTTAAGAACACTATTATTACAAGCGGCCCGACTCAAAGCTTCTTCCAAAGAGGTAGGATCAGCCTGCGTTCCCGCAGCAGCTGCCGTCCCCGTAGGCGATACATATATATTGACACAGTTGGCAATCACTGGAGGGGTCCCCACTTCCAACTGAGCAGTTGTTGTGCGTACACAACCTGTTAAAGGATTAGTTACCGCTAAGGTATATTCATAAATGCCCGCAGCAGCAGGTACATTAACCGAAATTGTAGAAGTGGTGCCCGAAACATTGCCCTGCCCTAAAGAGGCCATGCTAGGATCAAACCACTCAAAGGTAGAACCCGCAGCATCCGATACGCCCGTGAGCAAGAAACTAGCTCCCGAACAAACCGAAGCATAGGCTGGCGTGATGGCCGCCTGAGGAGCCTCCAAAATATCTACCTGCAATTGGTCCGAAGAGCTACAGCCATCGGTATAGTGCAAGGTGACGGTATAGTTTGTATTTGTTGTTGGAAAGGCCGTTGTACTGGCCTGATTGGGCGTGCCCAAAGTAAAGTTGGGCGTCCACTCAAAGTAATCGATATTGCTAGCGGTGGTGCTAGCATTTAAGGTGGCCGTATCGCCTCGACAAAGTTGTACATCTGGCCCTGCATTGACGGGGTCGTTGGGGTTGGGCAAGATGTTAATGGTATAGGCCTTACTGTTTTGGCCAGGTAATGGACAGGCATCGTCCTCAATCAAAAGCGCAAAAGTATGGCTACCTACATCGGCATCAGAGGGGGTCCAACAGAAGGTTCCTACTAGTTCTCCATTGACCATTTGCTGCGTGAAGCTAGCGCCCGGAATGGCATTGGTTACGCTCATCGTAATGTTATCGCCTAGGTTGGCATCATCACCAATAATGTCGAAACAAAGGGGACTATTAGCACAAAGGACCGTATCAAAAACTGTGGTGCTGCCATTTAGGCCCGATACAGTAGGCAATTGGTTGCTACAGTTCTGAATCACAAACTGCATATCGCGAACGATCTCGCCCACTTTTACGCCATTTCGGTATTCTTCTACCAAAACACAAATTACCGCAATCTGAGGGTTGTTGGCCGTAAAGCTAATTTCTCCCGTTGTAGGGTCTAAGCTAATGGGCACATCCAAAGGAGAAGCCCCACTAAAGCCCCCGCCATAAGTTACATTAACCCCAGCTGCCGTTTGGCATTCTGTTAAAGAGTAGACCAAAGAGTCATTGTCTACATCATTAGCCAACTGCTGAAAAGTCACCTGCTGCCCCGTACAACTAAATGGAGTAGGATCACTAGCAAAGACTGGCGAGCTATTACAAGGACTAATCGTATTGTCCAAGCTCGTTTCTACATAAATCGAGTTGCTGCCCGGCCCACTCAAGTTCGTAATCGCATTGTTACGACAACAAGAAGAGGTAGACAAGACCCAATCATTACAGGCCGTGGGCAGGTTCAAGGTCCCTTGATAAACATGGGCCTCTACCCCCAAGGTAGACCCTCCACTACAGGCACTAGTTGCAGAGGGACAAAGGGGCGTAATGTCGGTTACCGACAAACGACTCAGACTCAAGCTCCCGCTGATTCCACAACTAGCCGATTGGTAGTTGATGTTAAAACTAGACCCCAAAGAGGCCCCATCGCAATCCCGATAGGCTTTTAAGGTCACCTGGTACTGATTGGGCCCCACACAACTATAAGTGAGGTCAAAGCCCATAAAGTGCGTGGCTTTTAATGGGGATAAGCCACTAAAGCTTATCAAAAATAAGAGGAGCAACAGCCCCCCAATTCTAGTAAAAAACTGCTTCATTTTGCGATCATTTACAGTGTGTAATGCTTGCCTTTGGTCAAATTCCACTAAACAGGAAAAGGCCTTCAAAGTTAGGGACTTCTACTCCCTAAGCGAAGGCTTATTTAGCTTTTTTTAGCAATTGTTAATTATTTTAAGGTAAAAACTATAAATATATTGTTAAGTCCACGGCATTTTTTGCCCAATTTTTTGCGGTTTATCCCTTTTTTCATTGGATTTGTCCATTATTCCTCCTTTTTTCATCTTTTATTTCTATGACTTGGGGCCCGCGGCCAGCTAGGCGTTGCCTAGCTGGCCGCCGCTATGCTCCGCCGCTCGCAAGTCTGCTCGGCCCTGCGGCGCTTGCAGCGCCTTGGTCTGGCCTGCGGCCACGGCTGCGCAGCGCTGGGCCGCTCATCTGCTCTACTAAAGCCAAACCTCAGTCCTTGGCCGCTTAAGGTTTTATATAAAACGTAGTCCCTGGGCCTTTTATCAATAGAGGCTGTTTAAAATTTTGTGTTTCGCCTTTTTGCTGCCTAGGGACAAGCCCCTAGGCAACTACTGACCAAATCCTAAGCAGCTAAAGGCCCAAATTTTATTCTAATACACAACATCCTGAACCCTCCCCTGAATTTAGAGAGTAGCCGCTTAGCTGGAGCTAGTAAAAAGCTAGGTCGAGCTAACAAAACCCTAGGTTGAGCTAGTAGCCTCTTAGGTCGAGCTAGGAAAGTATTAGCTGGAGCTAAGAAAAAGCTAGGTCGAGCTAGCCAAACCCTAGGTTGAGCTAGTGACACCTTAGGTCGAGCTAGCCAAGTATTAGCTGGAGCTAAGAAAAAGCTAGGTCGAGCTAGCCAAACCCTAGGTTGAGCTAGTGGCGCCTTAGGTCGAGCTAAGAAAAAGTTAGCTCATTGGCCCTTAGCAATAAGTTCACTAAGTCAGTACTTTAACTTATTAGTAACAATTGGCCCCTTAGGCGGTTTAGCAGGCGGCGAAGCCGCCGCAAAGGAGCGAAGCGACTGGCCTAGCGATGTGCAGGGGGGCCGCGAAGCGGCAGACCAAGGCGCTGTAAGCGCCGCAGGGCCGAGCAGACCTGCGAGCCCCGAAACGTAGCGCCTGCCGAAGGCAGGAGGCCCCAAAAACATCCCTTCAAGACATAAAAAAAGCCAGCAGAACATCATTCTACTGGCTAAATGGGGCTTAAATTAGGGCCCTAATAATAGAGTAATTTGAAATATTGCAGGCCTTCTTTGGGTTGATAAAAGAGCAGGCTGCCCTTATCGAGGCGTTCTTGGACCTGGTCTAAAAACTCTCGGATGTTGTAATTTTTGCTCTTAAAGACCCGAAAATAGAGGACGCCATCGGGGGCGAGGTGGTCTAAGGCAAGGTTGATCAGCTCCCACATTTTGTCCACATTGGGCAAGAGGTGGAGGAGGTTAATCATCGAAATAAAGTCGAACTTTTTATCGGCGGGCAGGGCCTTCATATAATCGAAGACATCGGTTTCCCAATTTAGCTTGGGTTCAAAAAGCGCTTCAAAGGCTTGTTGGTCTTGCAAAACGGGTTGGCTATCTGCGCCAAACTTTTTGAAGACCGAGCGATAAATTTCGTAGAAATTTTGGGGGTCGGCGGCTTGCAGGCGTTTATTTTGGGCCAAGAACTTGCTCATCGCCTGCTCTTTTGTGTCTTGGTCTACCCCATGAAATTCCGTAAAATCGAAGCGATGAAAAAGAGGGAAGAAACTCAGTGGGAATCGGCAGCCCAGCTCTAGGGCCGACTTTGCTTCGGGTCGTTTTAGGCGTTCGCAAAGGGGGTGCACCATATAGGTTTTGAGCAGCAGGCTACTGATGTGCGAGTCCTCCTTGGGCGTTTCAATTTTTAATACTTCAGAAACCATTATTCAGCGTTTAGGTAGTTGGTCAAATACTGGAAATGAGGACCTAATTGGCCATTTAGGGTGACGCTAGCCCGCTCGATCATTTTGGTATCTTTCAGGCCGAGGAGCTCGGGCAAAACCGAGGCGATAAACTGCTCGCCAAAAGACAAAGAGGCATCTCGGGGCAGTTCATTGGGCAGGTTATCGATAGTCATCATATCGATAGTTTCGGGGGCGTAGGGTGCCACCGCCTTGGCCTGTTGGGGATCATAGCCAAAAACGGGCTCGGCGATCGTGCTTGCAAAAAGCGTAGAGGGAATCGAGGCAGCGGGGGCGATATCGCAGGTCACATCGGCGATCACTTGGATCTTAAAGTCCTTGGATTTCATCTGCTCGGCGGTAAAAAACTGGGGCGCGCGATTATCCCAATAAATGCCGTTAATCATCAGGTCGGCGACCTTTGTATAGGGTTCAAAAATGGAGGTATAGCGTTCGGGATGGGCAAAAAACTCGCTTTGGTCGTAGTTTGCGCCTTCGGCTTTGGGGGCCACATAATCCTCACAGCAGAGCTGAGTAAAAACGGGGCCTTCGCTTGCATTATTTAGAAACTCTTGGGGGCTCAGGCGTTGAAAACCAGCATTTTCGAGTACCTCAGCGGCACCATTAGCCACACGTCCAGCACCCGTAAGGACCACCTTCATATTGGGCCAATTCACTGTTTTGTAATAGGCAGTAGCCTCGGCCATATCCTTAAACTTGATCATTTGGGGCAAGTTATACGCCTTGGTCCGATTGCCATAAGTCATCAGGCCATTATGAGCGCCGGCGATTCCGGCGAAGCGGCCAAAAGCGATCACGCGCTTGCCTGTTTCGTCGGTTAGAACCTCATAATCAAGCAATTGGATATTCTTTTCGATAATTGCTTGCAGGAGTTTTCGGTTATAGGGTTGCTCCTTGATGGTATGCGAGAAAAAGCAATACTTTTTATTGGGAATCAATTGATTGATGGGCACCTCCTTCACGCCGAGCAGCAGCTCTCTATCGCTAAGATCTTCTTGGAGTTGGAGGCCAGCGGCTTCATATTCTTCATCCTTAAAGCAGCGATTGGGAGAAGGTTGGACCAGAATATCGAGTTGGGGAAACTTAGCGAGCAGCTCCTTACATTGTTGGGGGCTGAGGGGGACTCTAGAATCTGGTGGGACCTTACCTTCACGTATAATTCCGATTTTCATAGCTAAGATTTTAAATTTTTTGGTGGTTTAGAGAACTTTTCGGTCCTTAAGATAATTAAGTGGATGCATAAAAGAAAAAGACGGTCCGTCTTCTTATGAATAGTTTGGTAGAGAAAGCCGAAGAAAATAAAAATGGGGGGCTTGGAAACTTTTTCTTTCTTGTAAAAGTTCTATATTTGTCGCCCGCTCGAAAGGAGGGGGAAACAATTACCACTGGGGCTGACTGGAATCGACAGCATTGGACGGTTGGTAAGTAAGCATGCCGAGTCAGGTGTACTCACACTCGTTAAAACTGGTGCATAACAATTTTAAGTGGCAACACTAACTATGCTTTGGCTGCCTAATTAGGCCCTTTTAAAGGAAACTAATAACAGTCAATTCGCCACTAGCTTGAGGCCTAATACACAGCTAGTCGCACAAACACAACCCCTTAGGATCGCTGCAAAGGCTTGTTTTCACCGGCGTGGTTAAACTTTTGAAAACTGGAAGTGCGTTCGTCTGCAGTAAAACTTCTCGCACTTTAAGATTTAGATTTATTGCTAAGCATGTAGAAAGCTTATTAGCGCATTGACTGGACGAGGGTTCGAATCCCTCCAGCTCCACAGATGAAAAGAGAAAGCCAAACCTTTAGGGGTTTGGCTTTTTTTTGTGTGGGTGAATAGCTATCTTTGGGGCAGAAACATCAAGCGTAGCAACAGACGCAACTCTCCTAAAATCCAAACTTTTTGAACCGATGCTAAAAAAAGTGATTATTGTACTCCTATTACTTTGGAGTATGAGCCCTGACCTATTTGCTCAGATTCAAGATGGAATGACACCAGTTGGGCAATATGTTCCTAAGACTTCATCTAGTAGGCGATATAGAACCTCTAGAACATACTCGGCGCCAAGACGGGAGCCCTCTAAAGCTGAGCTATGTGGGATGTATATGGAAAAGATTAAAGCTAGTGCTTATGGGCGAACCTACAGCAGTTACGATAGTGATGCTATTTCAAAAGTCACATTTTATGATGTGGCGATAGAGTATGAAACGCACTACTTTGCAGTTGTTTGCTTTAAGACGAAAGGGTATGGTTGTAGGGAGTATCTTTATGAAGTAAGCTCAAATACTCAAAGGCTATATGCTCAAAATTACGAAGAGAGTGCTGGAGCAGCTTTTTGGAACTACATCCAACCTTATGCCGAGGTATTAAACTGTTCTCCTGATTTTGATTAGATAAAATAGAAAGTGGCAGCTAGAAATAGCTGGCCACTTTTTTTATTTTCTGTGTCTTTAAGACTTCGGTCGCAGTCTTAAATTCAGCTCCTCTCTTCGCCAAATGCGGTAGACCTTTTTATGGTTGAAGTGTAGCCTGCCCAAAAAAGCAACCATTAGTTATAGAAAATAATTATCTTAAAGAACAAAAACTAAAAGGATGCGAAAAAGTAAATTCACGGAAAAGCAGAAGTTATCAATTTTAGCTGAGCACGACAGCGGCCTTAGCGTGGCAGATTTGTGTAGAAAGTGTAGCCTGCCCAAAAAAGCAACCATTAGTTATAGAAAATAATTATCTTAAAGAACAAAAACTAAAAGGATGCGAAAAAGTAAATTCACGGAAAAGCAGAAGTTATCAATTTTAGCTGAGCACGACAGCGGCCTTAGCGTGGCAGATTTGTGTAGAAAGCACCAAATAAGCCCAGCCACTTTCTATAAATGGAAAAGATCCAAAGAGCAAGAAGTTGACGATAAAGAGCGTTTAATCAAGGAATTAGAGGCCCAAAATACTCGTTTAAAAAAGATGTATGCAGACTTAAGCATGAATTATGAAATTTTAGAAGAGGGCTATGTAATGGCAAAAAAGCACTTAACCCCAAAAGACAAGAAAGAGTCATAGACGAGCTGTCCAAGAAGTACAGTGTGCGTCGAATCTGTGTCGTTTTGGGGTTTCGTCGTCAAACATACTATAAACGAAAGTCAGGTCATCGGCCAGAAGTAGTCGATGATCAAATCGCTAAATTACTGCATGAAGTCACGAAAGAATATTTAGCTTGGGGCTTTTGGAAGGTTTTTCATTACATTAGAAATCAAGGTGTTATCTTCAATCATAAGAAGGTGTATAGAATCTGGAAGAGAGAAAAATTAAACTTAAGACAGCGCCCAAAGCGTCAGCGTATTCGCCGAAAATTTGAACCTATCTCTTTGCCCAAGGAGGTAAATAAGGGTTGGTCTATGGATTTTTTAAGCGATTGGGTCATGAGCTCAGATAAGAAATCGGTCCGAATTATCAACATTATGGATGAGACCTCAAGGCGAGCTTTGTGGACAGAAGCCCATCAAAGTATCTCTGCAAAAAAGCTTACTGATGTACTTGATAAAGTACTGGATTACAGAGGTAAACCTGACTATATTCGTTGCGATAATGGGCCAGAATTCATCTCTAAAAAGTTAGCTGCTTGGGCCCAAAAACATGATATTGAATTAAAGTTCATCCAGCCAGGAAAACCTACCCAAAATGCATTTATTGAGCGATTAAATAAAACTTTGAGAACAGAGTGTTTAAACTTATCTTGGTTCCACTCTTTAGAAGAACTAAATGAGGAAATTCAAAATTGGTTTCAGCACTACAATTTTAATCGTCCCCACCAAAGTCTGGGAAATATTAGCCCATATGACTTTGAAAGGACGATGTTAGATGTATAGTATTTTTTGGTTGCACCTTACGGGTAGGCTACAAGAGTGTTTAAACTTATCTTGGTTCCACTCTTTAGAAGAACTAAATGAGGAAATTCAAAATTGGTTTCAGCACTACAATTTTAATCGTCCCCACCAAAGTCTGGGAAATATTAGCCCATATGACTTTGAAAGGACGATGTTAGATGTATAGTATTTTTTGGTTGCACCTTACGGGTAGGCTACAAGTTGCCCAAACTTCATTTGAACGGCTCACTTTTAGGCCTCGAAGCAGATAAGGGTATTTCTTATGGCTTTTAGCTGATAATGAGGTGTTTGGCTTAGGTAAAACAGATCGAATATTCATCTTTTTCATCAAGCGAGCAACTCGTTTTTTGTTACAAGTCAAGCCAGAGGCCCTTAAATATTCAGTCATTCTAGGGTAGCCCCATTCTGGATGTGACAGATGAAACTCGTCAATTTTACGCATCAGCTTTAAGTTTTCTGAACTTTCGCCCACTGCCTGATAGTAGTATTTTGATCGGGAAACAGACATTAACTCACATTGCCGAGCTATACTAAGTCCTTCTAATACTGCTATTTGGCTCAGCCTTAAAGCTTCATCACATTCCTCTATATTTTTTTTTAAGCCAGTCCAGCTCAAACTGCAACTTGCCTATTTGCTCATATAAACGGGCTTCTTTTTCTTCATCAACATCCACTTTGGGCCCTCGCTTTTTTTCATAAAGCAAAAAACTATTGGCCAAAAGCTCTTTCTTCCAGGCCGATATTTGATTCGCATGTAGCTCATATTTTGTCGCTAATTCTGCCAAGGTCAATTGTTCTTTTAGCGCTTCTAAGGCTACTTTTGCCTTAAATTTAGAACTGAAATTACGGCGCTTCTTTCTCATCTCTTTTGTAATTTAGTGCTTCATTATACGACTTTTTTCTTTCGTTTTCCACCTTAAACTACTGTCCTAATTTTGGGGGTAAGGGCATAGCCCTCTTCTAAAATTTCATAATTCATGCTTAAGTCTGCATACATCTTTTTTAAACGAGCATTTTGGGCCTCTAATTCCTTGATTAAACGCTCTTTATCGTCAACTTCTTGCTCTTTGGATCTTTTCCATTTATAGAAAGTGGCTGGGCTTATTTGGTGCTTTCTACACAAATCTGCCACGCTAAGGCCGCTGTCGTGCTCAGCTAAAATTGATAACTTCTGCTTTTCCGTGAATTTACTTTTTCGCATCCTTTTAGTTTTTGTTCTTTAAGATAATTATTTTCTATAACTAATGGTTGCTTTTTTGGGCAGGCTACATTATAGTTAATACCCTTCCTCCTTAATTATCCATTTTATAGATCTAGCCTACTGACCATAACCTGCGAAATTGACTAAGTATATGTAGCCCTGTTTTATTGCTGCAGGACACCATTTTTGAGTGTAATTTGTTCCGTTTTTAGCATCATATACTTTTGAATCCTCTAAAGTGTATACTATTACTTCACTAACAATATAACCTAGGAGTGTATTATTGTTAGTTGTTCTGATAGCATTTTTTGATAAAGCAGCTACAGCTGTGTCATTATGTATCAACTCTCGAAAAAGATAATTCCCATGCTGTCTGAAATGTATTGAAACTTGATCTCCTACTTTAATATATTTTTTGATGTAGTCATTTACTCCCTTTGAAAAATTATAGCTATTTGCTGGCCATGATAATTGTATTTTATCAAGATCTGGTTTGACAGGTACTCCAAGTGAAGTAAGAGAGGGCCAATTGAGTTCTCTGTAGTTTATGATTGCCGTTTCCCGTTGATGCTGAAAAACTGCTAATCGATATTTTGCACGTGTATATGCTACATACAATAACCTACGTTCTTCCTCTATTTGATCTCTTAACGGTATTGGAGAATTAGAGTTCAGTGGGAGGTCCGAAAAGGAAGGTGTAACAATGACAGCATCATATTCTAGTCCCTTTACCTTATGCATAGTAGTTAATACAATTTCTGTTTGAGTTTTTGAAGAGGCATTATATTTCTCAAATATCTGGTATAATTGACCATCATCACGTCTTGTCATTTCTTGAATATGTGTGATGAGTTTATCAACTGAAAACTTACCTTCAAGATTATCTAGATAATCTTGTAACAAAGCATAAAATAACCCTAAATAAAAACTATCCCAATTTTTCTCATTTGATAGAGCTTGGGGAATGCCTTTGCTTATATATTGTTCTAGATCTACTTTAGTTTGAATTAAAGTTTGCTGTGAATTCTTATCCTTCTTTAGTAAGTCCTCTAAGTAATGAAAACATTCTCTTATTTTAAGAAATTCCCCCGAGGAGCTTCCTTGAATACGGACTCTAACATTAGAAATATTCTGTTGCTGAATTTTCTGAAATCCTCGATATAGTTCATTATTTGTCCTAAACATAATTGCAATCTGCTGATAAGGTTTTTTAGAAACCTTTCCATCCTCATCCACTACTACTTTTTGCTCTTTTAACAGCTGAAGAAGTTTATCCTCCCAAGAATTATTTATGGTAGCTTTATGAACTTCCACATAGTTATCCATAAAACTCTCAGGCACTGTATTCTGTGCTTCAGAATATAGTTTATAGTCAGCATTTTCTAAAAATTCCTCCATTGCCTCAGAATCACTATGTTGCTCTAACAAATCATTTAAGGCTGGAGGAATCTCCGCTTGCTTTTGTATAGGTTCTGTCAATAACATTCTTAAAGAACTTTCTTGACTAAAATTAGCTTGCTGAAGCTTTTGATATGCTTTGTCATTAACAAGTAATTTACTTGCTTCAAGTAAAATACCAGAATAGGACCTATAGTTTTTCATCAGACTGAACTTTAATGGGCTAAACTGTTCATTAAAAACATCATAATAATGATATGGATCCATTACAGAGCGGTCATATCCGTATATACTTTGATTAGGATCACCTATTACAAACAGCTTTACATTGGGGAGTTGTTGTATTATTAAGTCTAAGATCTCAATACGAATATCATTTATATCTTGAAACTCGTCTATCAATATGTGTTTCACCCCTCCAAGGCTATTCATTATTAAACCTGGGTTATTTTTTAGCTCATTGTGTAGTACTTCTTCCCATTTTTCAAACTTTAAAACATCTCCATTATTTTTTATTTTTTCGGAACAGGTCACTAATGCCAATTCATGAAAGGTTCTAATCTTAATCCGTTTAGATAAAAAGGCGTAGCCTAGCTTTTGGAACAAAGTTTTTAGGCGATGTTTTAGCTCAGAGACTACAGCCCGATTATAGGCAAGTACTAGTATATTTTCTGGTGATATTCTTTCATGGTGCACTAACCTAGCAACCCTTAATGATAAGGTATGGGTTTTCCCTGACCCTGGCCCTGCTGCTACATTTATATTTTTAGTAATAGGTGAATTATAAACAAGTTTCTGCTCAGGATTTAGTCTATCTTCTTGTTCTTTTATGGCATCGCCTCTAAAAGCTTGAAAGATTGGATCTGTAGAAGGAATGTATTGCTGAAGGTGGTTTATAAAATCTGCTATTGACTTACAACTGAAGTAGCCCTTTATAAATTCATCATGTTTTGAGGAGTCAGTATCAGATATAGCTTTTAAGGCAATCTGTTTTAGAGTTCTAATTTGTTGCACCTCATCAAATTCTTTTTTTATTGCTTCATCTCCTGAATTTGATATAGTTTCATCTATAGCGTCTATTGATTTCAGATAGACTTCTATACCATGAGGCATTAAACCACTAGACCGAACATATCCCATCAATGTTAAAATAAAAATCGCATCCGATAACCCTTGAAAATTTGTAGGGTTAGACGTTTTTTCTAATAAAACTTGCCAGCGAAACTCCCTGTTATTAAACTTGATATTCTCTTCACCTATATATTTTAGAATCCCAATACAATCTCTTTCCAATTTACGAAAATAATCTCGCCATTCGCTATTTCTTGAACAACCATTAAAAATACTTTGATTGACTTCATGGTTTTTACTAAAATCGCTTTGGTTAAAAATTGACTCGTGCTTAATCTTCCGGAACAACCTAATAATCCTGAAAACATGTTTAATCCTTTTCTTCTGAAAATCGCTTAAATAGTTCTCTCTGGATTTCTCAATTTTGCTCTCGTTACTTGAGTTTATAAAAAAGTTAAATTTACTATTATGGATAGAGTCTATTTTCTTAAAAACTATATCTAAATATTCATTATCAAATACCCTAGATGTTTTTGGACCCACTTCTTCTAAAACACTCTCCACGAGATTAAAAATAAGTTTAAGAGCCCATGGTGTAGCATTTTTTTCATTTACTAGATACTTGACTTCTTCTGTCCTCTGCTTAGTATGCTTTAGGGATATAGTTTGTGTCATTTTTATAAGCCCTATCCGCTCCCCTTTAATTAAGGAACGGAACAGTTTACTAAGTGCCATTCCAGACTTTGATCTAAGCATTGAAATGGGAACGCTTACCTTTTCATCTAATCTGTTTTTGTCAAGTGAAGAAAACACTTCCCATAATGCATTTAAAGCTGGTTTAATCTCAGGATCACTACAACCTGGCATCTCTCGTCCAAGATGCTCCAAAGACTTTTTCTCAAACTCTAATTGTGCTATTGCAAAATAACCTAGTTTTATTCTGCCTAACTTTTCTAACCAATGTAGGGACAGTCTAAACTTTGTATTAGTTTCATTTTCATCATTGATACTGTTGAGCCCTCTAGTTAACAAGTTAAAAGGGATAACTACTGGAGTCTCCATAGGTGGATTGACCTTAAGAAACTTAGCAGTATATTGCTCAACTTCTTTTTTTACTTCTTTAACAAATGCCCAAGAAAGAGCACTCTTATGTAGCCTGTCAGCAATTTTTCTAAAGTCTTCATCAGATGCTAAACAAAGTGATTGAATAGGGTTGTCTGCTATGAATCCTGCTGCAATTCTTTTTGACTTATTTCGACCAGCACGACCTACTTCTTGTAAATAATCCTCAAATGCACTTGGAGGCGACAGGTGTGCAATAAAATGAATATCTGAAATATCCATACCCATTCCAAAGGCCTTTGTTGCAAATAATAGATTTATTTCATTAGACTTATATTTTTCATAGACAGAATTTCTCTCTTCTGTATCCATACCCGCATGATAATAAGCTACATTCTCTGCAAACTCACATTGAGTATATATTCTCTGTAGTATAGAGGGCATATCTGCAGATGCTTCCTCTGCTTGAGCTCTTGAATTCACAAAAACCAACCCCTTACTTTTACGGTGGTTAAACTGATTATTTTTTAAATAGTAGGCGATTTCTTCAAGACGATTTTCATTTTTAAATGAAGTTTTGAATCCTAATGAAATATGGTCCTGAATAGGGTTGTAGACTATATTTGTATTAGGAACTACTTTTAATGTTGGCAAAACACCTTTTATTTCACTCAAAACTTGTTGAGATATTGTAGCTGAAAAAAGTAGCTTAGATGCTGAAAAACGTTGATTTTTATGATCAAACCAACTTGCTATTTGAGAACTAGCATAAAAATAATCTGGTCTAAACTCTTGTCCCCACTGAGAAATACAATGAGCCTCATCAAAAACAACATACTCCAACCCCTCATCATTTTGGATTCTTAGTAGCATTACTTTTTCAAAGGATTTAGAGCGAAATCTCTCTGGTGTAACAAAAACCATAGTTACTTCTCCTCCAGCGATTCTTCGATATAAATTTTTTGTTTCTTCAAAGCTCTTATCACCACTAATAAAGTCTACATTACTAATAAAGCCCCTTTCCCACAGTCCTTCAACTTGATCTTTCATCAATGCCTTCAAAGGAGTTATAACAATACTTAAGTTATGGGAAATTGATGACCTATAAAGTGCCGGAGCTTGGAATAATAGAGACTTACCAGCCCCTGTTGGTAATGATACTATGAGGTCCTCCTCAGCTGGTAAAATGGCATCTAGATATTGATGTTGATACTCATACCAGTCACAGCCTTCACCTAAAAAGACATCACTAAGCATCTTTTTTACACCACTGAAATCTCGCCTTAATTCTACTTTTTTTCTTTGCTTAAAATATTGTTGAGCCAGAGCTAAACTTTGTTTATAAGAAGCTTCATTATTCCACAACACAACCTCCTTCTTTTTCGCAAGAAATACAGTCTCTATATTAAAATAATCCATTAACCTTACATCAGCTAGATGAAGACTTGACTCTGGATTATGTTTGTAAATTAGATGATAGTAGTAGTCTACTAAAAACTTATGCACTTTTAATAATGCAAAAATATCCCCCTGTTGAGTAGCAACACCCTTCTTTTGGATATTATCGCTAATAGGGTTAATTTTTTCCTCATTTTGTCCCTTTAGGTCTGAGGATAGCAAACTTAATTGTTCTCCTATAACAACTTCCTTTTCTTTTAGAAGAAAACTATCCCAGTAAAAATCAACTGCTACCTCTATAAAAGAGAGTACTTCTTCAATTCTACCTATAGGGCAAACCAATAATCCATTATTAGCCGAAGACAATAATTCTAACTTACGGCCTAAGGCAAGGTTCTCATTAGGAACATAGTAGCCATAACTTTGAGCTAGCCCCTCAATCCTTGCCTGTTCCGAAACATCATTGATTAACAAGACTTTTAAACGATTTGAAGAAACTCCACTTATTAGCTTAAATTGATACGTCCAATATAGTGCACGTTGTAAAGACTCTGGATTTACCCTATACTGTTCTGCAGTATAGTTTGACTTTTCTATATCTGCCCTTAAGATACAAACCTTGCGATCTACTTTACTAGAGAAGTTAGCTTCTAACTCAATTATTTCATTGGTTTTACCAATCTCTAAAAACACCTTTTCGTAATCTATGCTGTAGAATACTTTATACACTCCTTTTGCATCATTTTCTAGCCAAATAGTTTTTACTGTTTCAGGATTAGCAATTCCTAATTTAGGAGTTATAGTACTATCAATAGCTATAAAATTTCTTCCCCCAGTCATTTTGAGCAGTAGCTTGTCCCCTTTAAGTCTTTCATATAGATCTGTGATTTCGTATTCATAATTTGTAGAGTGCCTATTAGTAAGCAAACTTATTTTATATCCAACTTTTACAACTCTAACCTTTTCTTCTATTAGAATATCTCTTAACCTAGAGTCAATATTGTTAGCTACAACATTTATATTTTTGTCCTCTAGGCTAGATAAAAATTGATAGTTTACTAAATCACATAAAATAGCTTTTTTTTCATTACCTATTCGAATTCGAATTGCAAGAGGAATAGTTTCCCAATATGCCAAACGACCTTCTGCCAACCTCTTTTCAATGAACCTTTTTAAAATAGCTACATCTAGTGAGTTTTCAAGTTTGCTGAGCTTGTTCTCATTTAATATATAAGAATACCTACTATCTAAAAAGTAAACTTGACAAAAGCTAGCTAGCTCATCATAAAGTATTGGTGGGCAAAAAACAAAATTCCTCTCACCCGGTATAAGAAAATTCTCTAAATCATAATTTTCAAAAAAAGCAATACGACTACAAGACCTAAAGCAAACATTAGCATTTTCTTCCCAGTCAACAACATCAATATCCACTAATTCTAATGGCTTTTTGCCTAGTGGAAATAGCAGATCTTTCAATCCTTTATCCTTAGAGAGTATTGATCGGGCATATTGGCTTTTAAATAGCTCTAAACATAATTTTGCATCATCTTCAGCTTGATGACTAGTCTTTAGTGCAAAACTTGGTCGAAGAGGATTTATGACAAACTCAGATTCCAAAGTATCCCAGATCCATTGATTAGCGAGCTCAATACCATGTTTTTTTAAAATAGGCAGATCGAATTGTTTAATATTATGCCCTATAATAATTTCTGCTTTTAACAGCCTTTCCTTCAACTCAATTATCCCTTCTTTTACTTTACCTCCTTTAAAAGTGTGTACACCTAATACGTCAATAAAAGACAACTCATAAATCTCTTCGCCATTACTTTCTATGTCTAAGCTTAGAAAGTTTAGCTTCTTAAACTCTATCTCAATAGCATTTTTAATTTCACTGATTAAGCGCTTTTTCAATTTTCTAAACTGACCAAAAACAGAAAGCTTTTGCTTAGCACTTATTGACAGGCTATTCACATAGTCATAAACCCCATCTTCCTCTAATCGTTGCTCTTTTACTACTTCTTGGATTATTTTTGTACTAATATTTCGTACAACATTGGCTTCATAGAGATCTATAAGTAATGATTTATCATCTACATTAAACTGTACTTTTTGAAAATCAATATTTAAAAACTTCTTACGTAGGCTAGGCAACTCATTAAAAAGTATAGTAACATCTTTAGTGTTCTTAACTCTTAGCTTTGCTATCAGTAAAGCTTCTAAAATCCGTGGCCCTAGTTTTACTCTGTTGTTAATATTTTCAAATAACCTAGATAAATCATCTTCATTTTCAATATAGTCTTTAATATCCTCCTCTAACAGCTCTTTAAGAATCCCCTTTTCATACAGATCTATGTAGAATCTAAAACTCTTTACTTTAAAATGCTTAGTTGATACAACTATACTAGGGTACTTATCAAGTATTACCTTGAATCTATTTGCCAAGTCTTTATTATTCACATCAATGCCATGAAAAAAGAAATCTATTTGATGTTCTAGCACCTTTCTCAGTAGCTTTTCTACTTGAGATTGCTCTAATATATAAAAGGAATTTAATACCTCTTCAAAGTTATATCCTTTTCTTAGGATTTCTTCTAAATCACTATCTTCAATATTATTTAAAACCCCATTACAAAAAAGAGAGAACTTAACATTTAAAGATGTTCCATTATGCAGTTGCTGTAAATCAATTTTAAAATGAGGGTACTCTCTTGCAAAAGATGTTAATATATTTTGTAATTCATCATCTACTAATAGCTTTGGTTTTAAAATACCTTCAAATAAGATTTGCTGGATCTCATTCGATAATCCCTCACTCTTTAGCTCAACACCAAGAATTGCTAGATCCTTTGGAGTTGATTCTGCACAGTATTTTTCAAAACTCATTAAGTCTTTTTGTATCAAATCTAGTGTGCTTATTCCAAATTTATATCCTTTTGATAGTAACTTCAAATACAACCTAGAAAACGAATTTAAAACTACTGAAATATCATTAAGGGATAAATCAAACTCATCTAATAGCCTAATATAGGATTCTACTTCCTGGTCATCAGTAGAATCAACTATTTGTATAGTTGATTTTATAAGCTTTTTCAACTTTCCTTCATCTACGCCCCCTCTATATGCATATAGCACAGAAACTACATCTAACTTACTAATAAAAAAATCTAGTTTTTCTAGCAGGAAACTTTCGTGAGCTATATTGTTCAACTCTTCAACAAGATCAACTTTGACACCTCCTTTATACTTGAAGCTTAATTTTACACGATATAAATCTGCCTTAAATTTAAATCGAACTGGGGCAGGAAACTCTATACCTTGTTGGTAATAATCCTGATGTAAAATATGTGCATACCCAATACCTTTTCGAAAAAAAACAAATGCATTTAATTTAGATTGAGGACGTATTACATCATTATTTTGGTGCTCAAATTCAATAATTTCTGTTCTTTTTAAGTTCGAACATTCTCTTAAGTAAGGCCCTCTTTTATTCTTCATGAACTTACGTTCTTTGAGCTCATTAAAATTTTTAAATAGTAGAACATAACCATGAGACTTATCTTCCGCTATAAAGTTGACAACACCTAACTTTAATTTTTTTCCTAAAATCTGATGTTCTAATTTTGTTATATTTTCCAGCTGTGTTAATAAGCTATTCGAATCTCCAATGTTTTTACTTCTAGTTTCTTCTCTAGAAAGTATTCTTTCTACTTTGCCTAGTTCATCAGCAAAGCTCCGTCCTTCTAATTGTGTTAAAATAGTTTCCGACTCAACTTTATACTTTTTTAGCCTAAGTCGCCAAAGTGCAGCTTCATCAATAGAGTGACCTTTTTCTAATTCAGAAAAAAGACTTAAAACTTCAGCAGAGACCAACCAATCTATCCCTATAAAATTTTCTAGTTTTTCACCTATAGATTCTAAATTATTTATCAATGCCTTATAATCAATATTATATTGATTGAATAGTTTTATCAATGCCTTCATATCTATGTGCGATTATTAGTTTTTCGTGCTCTAAGTAGACCTCCCACCCAACTTATAAAAAATTGACTGCCAAAGATCTATAAACCTGCAGCATTAAACTCATTTAAAATTTGAATACACCCTAGCACTTCTTATTCATGCATTTTAAATGCTTAGGAAAGAAAAGTCCTCAGAGAGATCAGTTTATTCCGTATACCTGAATCGTAGGTTCCCCCCCCCAACAAGCAATATATCAAAAAACTCCAAGAAGAATTCATCTCAACCTTTGGAAAACATCAAAGCTCTGCCTTGTGGCCCTCTTATATTAGCATGCCCAAATATACCAATTGGGACGAGCAAACCTTCTTAGCTATTCAGGATGGCAGTTTCCTAAAAGCTATAGTCGAGAGTATTAACAAGTTGCTAGAATGTTCTGCTGATGCAGAACAATCTGATGTATCTAATTCTCTTTAAGCCACCCAAAAAAAATACAGCCCTACAGGCCCGAAGGGCCGCAGGCCTAGGGGCCTGAAAGGGGGCCGCGCAGCGGCAGACCCAGGGCGAAGCCCGCAGGGCCGAGCAGACCTGCGAGCCCTGAAAGGGCCCGCCCGCCTTCGGCGGGAGGCCCCAAAAAAAAACGACCAACAGCAATCTCCAAATAGCCCCTTAAGGCTGACTCCCCCCTATAATTTTTCGGTAAGTGAGGTTGATTCTAGCCGCCCGTACCTTTTTTTGAGCCGGAACCTGATGCAACCAATGATGCTGTAAGCCGCCTGTCATGAGTAGCAATGAGCCTGGACTTAAGGCTATTTGCAGCTTTAGCGCCTTGTTTTTTCTATGTTTTAAATCAAAACGCCTGATCGCCCCAAGACTCACAGAGGCAATCGTTGGATTTACCCCCAACTCTTTCTCATCATCAGCATGCCAACCCATTTTATCATGCCCATCTCGATAGAGGTTCAATAATACACTGTTGAATTTCTGCCTCGGCAGGAGCAGCTCGATTTGCTGCTTGATCTCTAAAAGCGCGGGGGTCCATGGATCTGGCCGACACAAAATGCCCGCATATTTATAATGGTAGCCCGCATCTGCATGCCAAGCCGTTAATCTCGGTAAAGGATGGGTTTTTCCATACATTTTAATTTTTTCTTGCCGCCAATTGATCGTTTCTTTTATTTGCCGATAGTAAGCAGCGGCTTTTTCTGCCGACAAAAAATTAGGCATGACCCAAAGCTCCCCTCCCGCTAAAATATGCTTCTGAAACCCCGACCGAATAGGGCCTTCTTGCTGAGAAAATAAGTCCATAGTTTATCTTTTAAAATGTATTATGCAACAAGGCCATTAAAAAGACTAAATAACATAATTCATTGTGGGCGTCTCTATCCAATCACTTCTTACAAGATCGGCACGAATTGTGGTGCTGTAGCGACCTAACTGTAAGGTCTATTCCTATATGCAGTAACTACCCATGAATTATTATTAAAATTTAATTGAACTATGGCTTTTAAGTCGAAAATTACGGTTGATCAGCTCAAGGATTTGACGGAGGTGAACTATATTAAATTGGCGCAGCAGGAAGTGAAGCGTGCGGCAAAATTTGGAGAAACGGGAGTTGTGGTCCTTTCTGATTATCAGTTTGCTTGTGGGGCGGTGAGTACACTCATGCTCTTGGGTAAAATGTCGGGCTCATTGATGAAGTTTTATAGGCAGATGAAAACGGAGCGAAGCAAAGAGAAAGACTTTGCCAAGGGAACTTGCTACTTTTCAAATATTGATGGCAATCAGCCTAGTATGCGGATCGCTTTGGATGATGGCAAGGGTAAACCGGCCAAAATCAAGAAAAATGGAAAAAAGCTTTTGAAGAAATTGGGCCTAGCTGTAGAAATCTTTAAGGGGGAAATGAATTTGGCCAATGAAACCTTGGCCCAAGAGGAGTTGGATACTATTGAGGCAGAAGTAGATAAGGAGAATGACGATCAGAAAATGGCCTTAATTATTAAGGCCTATAAAAAGGCGTTTGCTTCGGTTGTGGCAGATGTAGTCCCCTTGCTAAAAGCAAAAGCGGGAGTTGAAGAGCAGCATTATCAGTTGGCTTTAAAGCTACTGAGGCTCTCTAAATCTATACAGGATAAACAGGAAGAAATTTCGGAGAAACAACAAGCCAAATATGTAGATCTGGTTGCTGAGGTTAAATCTAGAGAACCTAAAGTGATTAAAATTGTGGCCAATCTGAAGAAAATGTTGGCCAATAGCACTTTGGTGGGCAATTTTAAGGAGCTACATGAAGAAATGAGTGAGCAGACCGCAAAAAGGCCTTTATCTGATGAGCGTCGTATGCAGATAAAAGGACGACTTGAGGCCTTAAAAGAGCGCTTAAAGGCAGTTAGCGCCTAATCATTTTTTTTATCCTTAGATAGCTTTTGGGAAGTGTACAGGGAAAAATGCCTTGACTAGCCTAAAACACCCAAAGCGAAGAACTCCCATTTGGCCTAGCGATGTGTAGGGGTGGCCGTAGGCCAGACCGAGGCGGCAAAGCCGCCGAAGGGCCGAGCAGACTTGCGAGCCCCGAAACGTAGCGCCGCAGCGGAGCTGCGGAGGCCCCAAATAACAGCTATCCTCATTTTTTCAAACTAAATGCAAGATGAATAAAGATCAGAAACGTCAGGAATTAGAAGCGATACAGGCCGAATTGTTGGCCATCAAAGAAGAGTTAAATACGGCAGAAGCGGCAGAAGACTTATTGGCAGAATTGGAAGCCCTCAATATGATATTGAGTAGTTTTTGGGCAGCGAATGATTTTGATCCAGCGCCTGAATTGCGCAAAATCATTGATGCCTCGACGCTTCCCCAAAAGATAAAAGATGCTTTGTATAAGCTTTTTGATGAAGTGGATCATTCGGAGGCTATGGAGGCTCAGCTTTATGCGATTTTGAATGGCAGCAAGCAGTTCTTAAACAAAGAAAGTTTGGCCACTTATAATATAAAATTGAAACATCAGGCAATTTTGGATTACCTTGCGTCCATGCACCTTAACAACATAAGTTATCAGGACTTAGATATTGCTTTTGAAAAGAGGTTGCGGGAGTTGCTGGCTAGTAAATTGACCTTAGAAGAAAGTCCACAGCAATATTCCTTGAACATAAAAAAATGGCCGATTATCAGTGGAAAAACTTGGGATGTTGATGCGAGCCTAAGTATGGAATTTTTGGCGGATCAGAATGATGTAGTTCAATACCAAAGTGATAAGGGGGATAATTGGCCAGATTTTACAGCAGCTTTGTTCAAGAACAGTGTTTCTTTGAAGCTGCAAGACCTTGTAAATCGAGATTTTGCGGCTAGATTTACCACAACCATTTTTAATGCATCGGGTCCGATTCCTTGGGGGGATTTCACGGATATGCTAGATGGCTATTTTGGGGAGAAATTTCCTGGCGTGAAGCTTAGCTGGGCCATTAAAGGAGGTGTAATTTCCGGGGGAAATCCATTTAGAGAAGGTAATAAGTTGGTTGTTCCAAAAATAGCTATTGGGGGGACCTTATTAAAAGTTCAGGCAAAATTGGTTATTGATAGTACCAAAACATTTAAAGCCTTAATTGGTGATCCTGCATTTCCGATAAAAAAAATGGGGAATTTCGATTTCAACATTTCGGTCTCTTTGAAATGGACTCCCGAATTTTTAGAGCGTTTGAATCAGAAGAGAGTAAAAACTAAAACCCCAAAGGTTGATCCTGATAAAGGGAAAATCGACATCAGTAAAGAGGAGAAGAAGATTTTGAAGGAAATGGGGGAAGATTCTAAAAAAATAATCTCTAATGTCGATGAAATTGCGGATAATATTGATCTTAAAAATGATATTACCACTAGGAATAGTACTCGGAAAGCCTTGGATAAGGATAATGCAAAATTAAGCAAGGAAATACATGAGAAGCTCAAGACAATGCAGAAGTCTGCTCAAAAATTAAAGTCTAAGGGGGCTAAAAAGATTGCCAATAATGTAGTCAATGGAGCGGGCAAGCATATTCTCAAGAAATTGGGGACTCGTTTGGCGGGCAAAGTCATTCTAAAGTTTATTCCTGGCCTAAATGTCATCAGTACAATAGTCGATCTTGTAGAAGTTGGATTCGTATTATATAAATACTTTAGTACCCCTAAAGAGTACTTAATTGAGCCAAAAAACTACGATACGAATCCTATAGATACAATGGACGACCTTTAAATGCTAAGCAATGAATCAATTCCAACATTGGCAGGCCCGTTTATTTCGCAAAGAACAGGCTGCATGGAGCTATATTGTTGAGCCTATTCCGCCTTATTGGTTTGTCCCGCTGCAAATCGTGTTTTTCACTATATTTATTTTAAATCTAATCGTAATGGTCCTCGCTGCTCTGTTCGAATTAGAAATAAAATTGCTTATAAATATATGCAGTTCTATTTTTTTCGGCTCTTTTGCCCTTTTTTTTCTAGCAGGACTTCTCTTAGCTTATAAAAACGAGGACTATATATGGTATCCTAAATTTTGCATTTCAGATCAGCAGCTCAAAATTCTTTCTAGGGGCTTAGGACTTTCTTTGTTTAAAGAAGATATGCAGCGTATTCAATCGGCTAGTATCATCAAAAAAACGCTCTTCAAGAAAGAAGTTTATCAATTGGTCCTTCAACTGACCGACGGTCAGCAAAGGCTTGTTCCCTATTGCCTTCAAAGTAAAGAGAACCTAGCTGTTTTTTTAAACCTATTGAATCGGGAAGAAAGTCCAGAGCTAGCCCTTGTCGATCAAGCGGCACCGGCTACTATTTATATTCAAGAAGAAGAGGAGTTAATCATATTGGCCCAGCAAGATCCTGATATCTCCATCAGCCGTCGAAGAATTGTAGCTGTTATTGCTTTTTTGGCCTTCATCCTTGGCACAGGGCTTTGCTCTGCCCTTTGGGAGAATAAAAAAATTTTATTTGAAGCTTTTCCCTATTTAGTTCTAGGAATAGCCAGCCCTTTTATCCTTTGGTTAATTTATGAGCAATATAGATACATGAGCAACTTAAAAATGGTGATCTCTCCTCATCGACTAGCCTTAAAGCGGCCAGATTGGCCTTTCCCCTTGGCCACTTCTTCAATAGAGCAGCTCGGCCAAATAGAGATTGTTCAAAAAGAACGCAATTCATTTGAATTAGAGTTTATTGCAATGGATGGCAAAATTATTAAAGCACCAATTGTTTTCCAACAATACGAACAAGCCGCCGAATGTAAAAAACAGATTTTAGCATTGACCCATTTTAAAGCCTTATAAAAGGACTAAAAAAATAGCAAGACCGCCTTTATCTATGGCCATCTTGCTTTTTTGTTTTTAGACGGTCAGTCTGCAAAACAACTCCTTCAACAGCAAAGCCAAAAACTCCCCCCCGCAAAAACTCAATGCTAAAAAAAAACAGTAATTTTGGCCCGCAGCTAGCTGCCCGTTTTTTATTCAATTTATTTTTAAAAAACAACTAAGGCATTGAATAACAAATATATAGACCTCATTCAGCAAACCTACGACTTCCCCCAAGGAAGCTTCAAAGTAGAAGATAGCCACCTCTGGTTCAATAATATCCCCCTCAAAGAATTGGCCCAGCAGTTTGGTACCCCGCTAAAATTGACCTATATCCCCCGCATCGGAGAACAGGTGGAAAGAGCCCGCAGCTATTTCCATAATGCCATGCAAAAACATGATTATCAACAACCTTATCTCTATACCTATTGTACCAAAAGCTCGCATTTTGCTCATGTGCTCGACGAAACGCTGAAGCATGATGCTCATATCGAACTCTCCTCCGCTTTTGATACCGAAATCGTCCTCCGCCTCCTCAAACAAGGCAAAATCAATAAGGATACTTATGTCCTCTGCAATGGCTATAAAACACCCGATTATTTTGCCGGTATCCAACGGATGATCCATGCCGGCCTCAAAAATGTCATCCCCATTCTCGACTGCAAAAGCGAACTCCGCGTCTATGAAACTTTCGACGCCAAAGAGGTCCAAATTGGCCTCCGTATTGCCACCGAAGAAGAACCCTCTTTCGATCTCTATACCTCCCGCTTCGGCATCCGCCGCACCGAATTACTCGATTTCTACCGCTATCGCCTGCATAAACACCCCAAAGTGAAGCTCAAAATGCTCCACTTTTTTATCTATACGGGCATTAGCGATACCACTTATTATTGGTCCGAATTGCATAAGTATATTAAGCTCTATGTGCAAATGAAACAGCTTTGCCCCGGCCTCGAAATGCTCAATATCGGCGGTGGCCTCCCTATCCAAAATTCCCTGGAGTTCGAGTACGATTACCAATATATGATCGACGAATTGGTGGGCCAACTCAAAAATTATTGCGAAGAGAAAAATGTCCCAGAACCTACCCTAGTCTCCGAGTTTGGTAGCTTTACGGTAGGCGAAAGCGGCGCCACAATCTTTAAGGTCTTAGGCACCAAACGCCAAAATGATCGAGAAATCTGGTACATTATCGATAACTCCCTGATCTCTACCCTGCCCGATATGTGGGCCGAAAAACAACGCTTTATTATGCTCCCCCTCAATAAATGGAATGTGGAGTACCATCGCGTGATCCTCGGCGGCCTGACCTGCGATAATGACGATTATTATAAGATTATTTCCGAAGATGAAGAGCTCTTCCTCCCCAGCATAGAACCCGATGATGTCGAACCCCTCTATGTCGGCTTTTTCCACACCGGCGCCTACCAAGATTCCCTCAGCGGCTATGGCGGCGTGCACCACTGCCTGATCCCCTCCCCAAAACACCTGCTCGTCGATGTCGATGAAGACGGAAATATCCAATACCGCCTCTTCGCCCCCGAACAACGATCAGAAGAAGTGATGAAAATTCTCGGTTACTAATATTACTAAGGCCCGCAGCTCTCTGTGGGCTTTTTTTATGCCCATAATTAACTGTTTTTGGGGCATTACTCCCTTCGGTCGTCGAAGACGAACTAAAGTTCTTGTTGTCGTTGCGCAGCTCGCTGCTGTTTTTGGGGCCTCCGCCTCCCTTCGGTCGTCGGCGCTACGTTTCGCAGCTCGCAGGTCTGCTCGGCCCTGCGGCGGCTGCGCCGCCTGGGTCTGGCCCTTCGGGCCACTGCTGCACATCGCTAGGCCTGCGGGCGCTCCGCGCCCTGCAAAACCGCAAAAATGGACCAAATAATAAAAAGTTTACAAAAAGGTTAGCTTTTATTTGTGTTTACGGAAAGTTATATGTATAATTGTATTCAACAACGGTTACCTACTTTATAAATATAGCACCCCATGAAATTAAAATTAAAGCTAGCCGAGCTAGAAAAACTGCCAATCAATAAGTTTGGCCCTATGCTAAAAAATGAGCTCAAAAAAGCTCGTAAAAAGGCCATTTCTCCCGAAACAGCCGTCCCCCTCGCCCTAATTATTGACCATCAGTTTGGCGAAGAAACCGCGCCCCTTATCCTCCTTGGCCATTTTACTACAGACTGGCGCAAATGGCTAAAGGATAAATTCAAAAGCCAAAAGAAATTGATGGCTATCGGTAAGGTCTATTGGTCCGCAGAAAAAGAAAGCTTTTACTTTCTGCCCGAAAAAGGCGGCCTGACCCAAACGAAGTATCAAAAGGCCGCTAAAAAAATGAGCAAAAAAGCCGCTTTTCCACTCCTCTTTGCCGATGAGCCGCAAACAGAAGATGATGCTGCCGCAGCTGAAGCTGAAGAGGCAAGCGCCCCCCCTAGCCCCCAAACCGCCAGCTCTCCTCATGCCACTGAAGAAGAAACCAGTTCCCCCCTGAGCAAGGCTGAGTTTAGCCAAATTTTCCGCAAATGTGTTGCCACACTCAAGCAATTGCGCAAAGAGGCCCAAGCCGCCAAAAACAAGCCCAAAGAAGAACAACTCAACGCCTGGGCCAATATCTTTTTCCAACTTCGCCCCCTGCAAAAAGAGGTAAACCTACTCGGAAAACAACAGCTCGCTATCAAAGAAACTCAACAGCTGAAGCTCCGCCTGCATGAACTGATTAAAAGCGTACAAGAGCATAAAGCCGACCTTCAACAACATATTAAGGCCCAAAAACAAGAGCTCAATCAAATGATTGCAGAGGTCAATGAGACCCTCAAAGCGCATGGCCGCCCCCCACTGAAAACAAAAAGTGCATAGCCCTGCCTATAGCGTATATAGAACTACCATTTTTAATAGTGTTTTTAGGTGAGTGTCAACATCTCAGGCAGACCGCTTAGCGTCTGCCTATTTGTTGGCCAACAAAAGAAGCGCTTAGCCTCTACAGGCTAAGCGCTTCTTTCTTTTCTCAAAACTCCTCTATTTCAAACCAATGACCTTAAAGTCGGTCCGACGGTTAACTGCATGCTCTTTTGAGCTACATGGCACCCCATCCTTACATTTATTGAGCGGTAAAGTCTCTCCATACCCCTTATATTTTAAGCGGAATTTGCTCACGCCTTGCTCAATTAAGTAGTCATAAACTGCCTTGGCCCGACGCTCAGAAAGGTCCAGGTTCTTTTTGGCAGACCCTCTAGAATCGGTATGCGAGCGTATCTCCACCGAAATTTTATTGGCCTTGAGAATACGCACAATCTCATTGAGTCCACGCATATCCCTTTTGTCCAATACCGCACTGTTGGTCGAGTAGTTAATATTATCTACCTTGATAATATCGCCGTATTTAAAGCCAGACTGCCCAATCACCTTAAATTCGGTCCGGCGATTGACCGCATGCTGCGCTTTGCTACAACGTACTCCATCCTTACAATGATTCAAAATTTCAGATTCGCCATAGCCCTTCGCCACTAAACGATTGGCCGGAATCCCCTTGGCCACCAAATAGTTTTTCACGGCATTAGCCCGCTGCTGCGATAATCGCTGATTGTAGCTTTTAGAACCCGTGGCATCTGTATGCGAACCAATTTCTAATTTCACATGTGGATGGTCCTGCAATACTTTGAGCAACTCTTTCAAACCCGGAGAGTTTTTGTCTACCGCCGTTTTATCATGCTCATAGTAAATATTGGCCACCTTGATGTAGTCCCCAATCGCATAATGCGATTTGCGCTCTGGCTTTCTTCGAGAAGAACCACTACCGCTAGAACGAGAAGAGTTATTGCTCGTACTGGCTGTAATTCTGGGCCGATCTTGAGGGTTATCCATTTCAGCTACGGCAATAGCTGGCATATACTCCTGTAAGTATTGCCCCGCATCCGAAATTCGGCCAATCACAATAAATTCTAATCGTCTATTGGCCCGATGTTTATCTTCCGAACAGCGCACGCCATCCTTACAATTATTGGCCAAGTACTTTTCTCCAAATCCTTGGTAGCGAATACGTTTTTTATCTACGCCCCGACTTACTAAGTACTCATAAGCTGCCTTGGCCCGCTTTTCTGCCAAAAGCAAATTGGCCCGATAGCTTCCCTTAGAATCAGTATGCGCATAAATCTGTATGACCACCTCTTTCTGCCGCAAAAGATCCTGCACCAATTGGTCCAAGGTGTCATTCTTGATCTTATCCAAACGCACCTCTTTAGGCTGATAAATATCGACCAAAATGAGTTTGTCGCCAGGCTTAAAGCGACGAGGCTCTCGGGCTGGCAAGGGCCGCTCTAACTTTAAGCGGTAAAGGTCCTCATGCCCCTGTCCACCTGGGCGGTTAGAGCTAAAAAAGCCAAACTCTTTTTCTGCATCATAATAAAGAGATAACTCATCATAGGCGGTATTGACATTGGGGCCCAAATTGGTCAGATTTCCCCATTTCACCCCATCTTCATAGCGTTCTACCGTAAAAAGGTCCAAACCACCATAGCCGGGCTGCCCATCCGAAGCAAAAAACAAACGGCCTTTGCTATCCAAAAAAGGATGCAACTCATGTCCTGCCGTATTTACGGCTGGCCCTAGGTTTTGGGGGCGGCCCCAGCCGTTTTTGGTCCGAAAAGATACATAGAGATCAAAGCCACCATAGCCACCTGGGCGGTTAGAAGCAAAATAAAGGGCCGAACCATCCTTATTAAAACAAGCTTGGCCGGTAGAATAAGGCGTTTTATTATCTAAGGGAGAATTATGCTGAAAAAACTGCTCCTGACTATGGTCCCAACTATTCCATTTTTTCATTGGGTAAAAATAGATGTCCATCATCAGACCAGATTCTGGAATGGGCCGCAGGCCATCCATATAGTTATTAGAACTAATGGCCAACCAATCCTCTTTGGGGCTGTAGGCCATGGGCGCATCATTAATGTCCTTGCTAGGCATTTTATGCAAGGGCTGCAACTGCCCTGTTGGCTGCCCCTGTTCATCTAGCGGCAAATAGTAGTACTGATTAAAGGCGTCATTGGTCCAAGAAGTTACGCCCTCCTTTTTTACGGCCACCGATCTAGAGGAAGAGAACAACAATAAGCCATGATGCATCAAAGGCGCAAAATCAGCACTCTTGCTATTGATTCCCTCTAAGCTAAAGACTGAAAAATAGGGCTGGCTACCGCTCTCTTTTTTAATAAAGTCAAGAGCGGCCAACTCGAGTTTTACTTCCTTGGCCCATTTAGCGGGCACCCTTTGCAAGTAACTACGAGCAGCATCCAACTGCTTTTTGGTCTTGAGTAGGCGGGCATAGGGCAAATAGTAATTCTCTTTACCCTCTGCGATTAAGATTCGTTTTTTATAATAGGCCAAGGCCTTATCCAACTCATTGCAAAGCGCATAAGACTCTGCCAACTGGGCCAATAGATCAGCCTCTTCTTTGGCCCCTTCTTCTAGGGCGGTTTCAAAATGCAGAACCGCCTCTTTATAAAGTTTTTTCTGATAAAAATCTTGGGCCTTTTTCAAAGCTACACTTTGGGCCGATAGGCTTGTGCCTCCTAACAAAAGCCCAAAGCCCAAACTGAGCAAGAGCTTTTTTCCTATTCGCTGCATAGTTCTCGGATGAGTTCAATTTCTGAAATGAATGCTGCAAAGATAGGTTTTTCTTAGGGAACTCATTTAAAAACAACTGTTCTTGTGCGGGAAAGCTAAGTTTGTGTTTTTGGTCCTTAATCGGCCGCAGGCCGAAACGGCTGAGGGGCTGTAGCAGGGCCGCCAAAGGCGGCAGACCTAGCGGGCGCAGCCCGCGCAGGGCCGAGCGAGCAGCGAGCTGCGCAATGGCCCGACCCGACCGCAGGGAGGGGCAGCCCCAAATAATGTCACAAAACATTAATTTTCAAAAAACTTTGGCTCGAGAAATAATATTTTAAGTAAAAAGATCAGCATAAAATATAAAAACAGCCTAAACTTTGTAGTTAAATAGATTATATTAAGACAGCTTATTTTAAAGCGACCTACTTAATGCTTCATTCACCTACTAATCAATTATTTAGTCTTATGAAGAGCCCAGTTTCTAAGCCCATTCCCCATCCTCCTATCTACCCCATTGTAAAAAGTGTACTCAGTCTAGACATCAAGCGGCCCGTGCAAAGTATGATGGCTTTGGCGGAAAAATACGGTGGAATTTATCGCCTAGAAGTGCCCAACGACAGTCTAGTTATTGTGAGTGGTTTAGAGTATGTTCAAGAATTTTGCGATGAGGACCGATTTGATAAAAAAGTATTTTCGGCCCTAGAAAAAGTGCGTGACCTTACTGGAGATGGGCTTTTTACGGCCCATACCGAAGAGCCCAACTGGGGGAAAGCGCACCGCATTTTGACCCCTGCTTTTGGTCCACATGCCATGCAAGATATGTTTGATAAAATGTATGATGTGGCCGAACAACTTTGTGTTAAACTGGAACGGCTTGGGCCTGATGAGCCCTTTAATGTTCCGGCAAATATGACGCGTTTGACGCTAGACACCATTGCCCTTTGTGCCTTTGACTACCGCTTTAACAGCTTTTACAAAAACGAAATGCACCCCTTTGTAGAGGCCATGTTGTTTATTTTGCATGAGGCCAATCAGCATATGCGGCGCCTACCGATCATGAACCGTCTGATGTATAAAACCAAGGAGCGTTATAATAAGGACATTCAATATATGTATACCGTGGCGCAGAAAATTTTGGATCAAAGAAGAAAGGCAGACAAAGCAGAGCAGGTGGATGATCTTTTGGGCCGTATGCTTGAGGGAGTAGATCCCGATACTGGCGAAAAGCTGAGCGACCAAAACATCATCTACCAAATGGTCACTTTTCTGATTGCAGGACATGAAACGACCAGTAGCATGATGGCATTTACCTTCTATGAAATGCTCAAGCAGCCGCATATTTTGGCCCGTGTTCAGGCTGAAGTAGATGAGGTGCTTGGTCAGGAAAAGCTGCAGTTTCATCATTTGAGCAAGCTAAAGTATATGGATATGGTTCTTAAGGAGTGTTTGCGCCTTTGGCCCATTGCATCGGGCTTTAACCTTCGTTCCTTTAAAGATGAACAAGTGGGCGAATACCTGATTAAGCCGACCGACTCCATTTTCATCTTTTTGCCCTCTTTGCATCGCGCTCCCATTTGGGGAGAAGATCCCAAGCTATTTAACCCCGAAAACTTTTCGCCAGAAAATGAGGCTAAAATCCCCCCATCGGCTTACCTTCCCTTTGGTAATGGCCGCCGCTCTTGTATTGGCCGCCCCTTTGCCTTTCAGGAAGCCAAACTGGCCATTGCGATGATTTTGCAGCGTTTTGATATTAGCTTGGCCGACCCCAACTATGAGCTAGTTTTAGATGAAACGCTGACTATAAAGCCCGATAACTACTTCCTTAAATTCAAGAAACGACCAGGCTTTAAGCCAGTAGAAAATGGCCCCAAAGTACCCGCCAGCCAAAGCCTAAAGTTAAAGGGCGGTAAACAGATTTATGTCCAAAACAAGCCCCTACTCTACCTCGCCTATGGCTCTAATATGGGCTCCTCGAAAAAGTTTATCCAACAACTAGCCGAAACAGCCCAAGCATTGGGCTATCAGCCTAGCGTGCATAGCCTCAATGAAACCAAGGCATTAATGGCCCAAAACAAAGGGCATTATGTCATTATTACCGCCTCCTATGAGGGACAGCCCACCCATGATGCCGAAGAATTTGTCGATTGGATTGTGGAACAGCCTGAAGGTAGTCTAGACCAAGTTCAATATAGCCTCTTTGGTTGTGGCAACTCGGATTGGATCCATAGCTATCAGGCCGTTCCTCGGAAAATTGATGCCCAATTAAAACGCTTAGGCGCTCAGCCATTTTTGGCCCCTGGAGAAGGCAATGCCAAGCAAAACTTTTTTGCCTCTTTTAACCAATGGCATGATGAACTCTGGCCCGCCCTAGCCAAAAGCTTAGGACAAGATGCCATTAGTCCAATCAATAAAAAGAGCTATAAGGTCCAATTGCTACACGATTGGCATGCACAGACTTTGGGCGAAAATGATTTTGTTCGGGCTCAACTGCTGAGCAAAAAAGAATTGGTCCAACAAGAGAGCCCCTTTGCTAGCTCCAAAATTGAGCTGCAAATTGAAGTCCCCGAAGGCCAAAGTTATCAAACTGGCGGCTACATTGATATTCTGCCCCAAAATAGCCCCGCAACTATTCAGCGGGTGTTGCGCCACTTTCAAATGCAACATGACCCCTATATCAAATTGGAGTCAGAAGAGCAATCTGTTGCCCTAAAGTTGCCTTTGGACCAACATATTCGCCTGACTGATTTGCTCAAGTATTATGTAGAACTACAACGGCCCGCAGGCAAAAAATGGCTAGAAGAAGTTTTGGCCCAAACTCGCTGTCCCTTTTCGGCCCAAGGCCTTCAACAGTTTATTGAGCAGTATGAGAGCGAAGTTCTGCAGAAAAATCGAAGTTTGCTCAGTATCATTGAGCAGTTTCCTGGAGCAAAAATTGACCTTGGCCAATTTATTAGTGCGCTGCCCGCTATGCGCCCCAGAACCTACTCTATTTCTTCTTCGGTTAAACAGTCTACAGATAAGGCCAGCTTAGTGGTATCCTGCATTAAGGGAGCTGCCTGGTCTGGACAAGGAGAGTATCAAGGACTAGCCTCTGGCTATCTCAGCCAATTAGAAGAAGGCCAACTCCTTTGGCTCCGCTTTAGCCCCAATTTACCCAACTTTCCCGCCCCCAAAAGCGAAGATAAACTCATTCTTATTGCCGCAGGTACGGGGATTGCTCCCTTTAGAGCCTTTATGCAAGAACGCAGCCTAGAGAAAACGCCAGAAAAAGCAGTATTTTTCTATGGTTGCCGAGCCAAAGAAGTGGATCAACTTTATGCAGAAGAGTTTGCGCAATGGGAAAAAGAAGGTTGGTTGGATTTACGTCCCGTTTACTCTAAAGCGCCCGAAAAAGAAGGCCAAACTTATGTACAACACCGCCTTTGGGCCGATAGAGATGCCTTCTGGGCCGCTTGGGAAGCAGGAGCCAAAATCTATATCTGTGGAGATGGCGAAGGCATGGCCCCAGCCGTACGCCAATGCCTGATGGATATTTACCAAGAAAAGGCCCAAGCTACAGAAGCCCAAGCCCTAGATTGGTTGATGCAAATTGCCGGTAAGGACAAACGCTATTTTACCGATATTTTTAGCTAAAAAATGGCGCTTATGGTCCATGAAAAGGCCCTGCAAGGAATTGCAGGGCCTTTTTGCGTTTTGCAGGGCGCGAAGCGCCCGCAGGCTGAGGGGCTGTAGCAGGGCCGCCGAAGGCGGCAGACCAAAGGCTTTTGAAGCGCAGCGAAAAAGCCTGCAGGGCCGAGCAGACCTGCGAGCTGCGCAATGGCCCGACCCGAGCGAAGCGAGTGGGCAGCCCCAAAAAAGAAAGCGTTGCTCCATACAGCTAGACAAAAAAGCCTATATTGGCGGCTAATTTTTGCTTATGTATTTAGTTGCAGAACATCAGGTTCGGGAAGAGCGGGCGGGAAGAGTCTATGATTATGCTCAAGGGTTATTTCCTTTGCTGCCTAGCCGAAAAAGTGTCAAAAAAGCTCTAGATAAGGGCCTTTTGAAGGTTAATGGGCAGGCCGTTGGCACGGGCTATTACTTGCAAGTAGGCGATATTTTGGCCCTTTGGCAGCGGCCAGTCAACCAAAAAGAGCGAGAGTTGCCCCTAGAGGTGCATTATGAAGATGAGGATTTGGCGGTGGTCTACAAACCTGCGGGACTTGCCGTTTCGGGCTATCATAAACACAATTTTCAGCAGCGTTTTAGAGCGGGTTTGCAGCCTTCTTTGACCGAGGACGCCCTGCCCTCTCCCCTGCCCGTGCATCGTTTGGATTTGCCTACACAGGGCCTATTGTTGGTCGGTAAGCGAGCTTCTTCCCTGCGTTTTTTGCAGGCTGCTTTTGCCCAAAGAAGCATTCAAAAAACTTATTTGGCCATTGTGATGGGAAAGCCGGCCCAAGCCAAAGGGCGACTCGATAGTCCCGTAGATGGCAAAGCCGCCGAGACCGACTACCGCTTGCTTTGGAGCGTCCCTTCTCTGCGTTCTGAACAGTTGAGTTTGCTGGAATTGCGGCCCAAAACAGGTCGAAAACACCAGCTGCGGAAGCAATTGGCCCAAATTGATTGCCCTATCGTTGGCGATAAGCAGTATGGACCAAAAGGAAAGACCCTTTTGCATAAGGGTCTTTTCTTGGTTGCTGTTGGTTTGGCCTTTGCCCATCCCGCAGGCGGCCAAATTGAACTTAGTATGCCCGCCCCCACTAAGTTTTTGCGCTTATTGGAAAGGGAGCGTAAGCAATGGGAGAAATACCAACCTTAACGGAAGGACCAATCGTATTTAGAAATATTCAATAAGCACTGCTTGAGGAGCTGAATGCTTTGGTAAATATCCTCTTTATGAGCCATTTCTACAGTTTGGTGCACATGTCGACAAGGAATGGAAATGGCGCCCGTAATGGCCCCAGACTTTCCATATAGCTGCAAACCACCCGTATCACTGCCCCCTCCGGTCAAGATTTCAGGCTGCCAAGGAATTTCTGCCGCATCGGCTGTTTCTTTCATAAATTGAACCATGCGATAATCGCAAATACTCGAGCCATCCATAATTTTAATGGCGGTCCCTGCGCCCAAAGCCGTAATTTTTTCATGCGCCTGAGCCCCAGGTACATCAAAGGCAATAGTAATATCTAAACCCAAACCAAAATCGGGGTTAATATTATGTGCAGCCACCCGAGCACCACGCAAGCCCACCTCTTCTTGGACCGTAAAAACACCATAAACATCATAATCGAGCTGCTCGTCTTTGAGCTCTCGCAAGCATTCGAGCAAAATGAAAACGGCCAAACGGTTGTCCAAAGACTTAGAATTCACGCAATCGCCCATTTCAATCAACTCCCGCTCTCGACTAATAGGGTCACCTACCGATACGTACTTCTCCAGCTCTTCCTTGCTCATACCCGTATCAATAAAATAATCCTTGATGCTCAAGTTTTTACCTCTTTCTGCAGCCGACATCAAATGGATGGGTTTGCTGCCCATTACCCCCACAATATCCTTTTTGCCATGCACAATTACCCTTTGCGAGCTCAGTGTTTTGGGGTCAAAACCACCCAGGGTATGAAAGCGCAAAAAGCCGCCCTCCTCAATATGAGTGACAATAAATCCAATCTCATCCAAATGGGCCGCCACCATGATCTTTTTCTTGGGCCCCTCGGCAGTTCCCTTCCGAACCGCATACAAATTGCCCAAAGCATCTGTAAAACAATCATCTACCAAATCCGTTACTTCCGATTCTACAAACTGACGCAGGCGCTGCTCAAAACCAGGAGGCGCCGCCGTTTTACAAATTGTACTGAGCAAAGGGATATTTAGTTTCTCCATATTTTTATTATTTTTTTAATGTTTTTGACTCTACACTTTTGGTTTTGACCTAGTTTTAAAGGAAAAGCCCCTAAGGCCCAAATGTAGGAAGATCTGTAAAAAATATACGCTATTATTGAATAAGCGAGCAGCAAGCTACAATAAACTCATATAATAATAGTAAATTAAAGGCTCAAACAGGCAGTTATCCAACACCTTATGAAAACGAGAAATCAAATAGACCAATCTATCGATGATTTGCTGAACCGCATCGAGCAAGAGTGCCAGGAAGATCCCGACACCCTACTCAGCATTCATCCGGCCCACTATACCACCGAACACCTCTTCCAACTGCGAGGGCGTTGGCAACAACGCAACCGAGAATACCAGCGGCTGTCCAGAATTATCTTTGCCGCCGGCATCGCCTCTCCCACTTTTTTCGGCATCGGCATGCTGGGCTTTTGGTCCTGGGCCCTGCTCGGCCTCATTTTTCTGCCCATCGCCGCCACCGCCTTTATGTTTTTTCTGCTCGGTAGCATCTGGCTATCCGCAAAATATAAAAGTAGTGGCTACCAACAAGCGATCCTCAAAGCCATTGATGAAGAACTCAAGGAAAGAGGACAATTTCTAGATCATTAATTAGGGGCCTCCGCAGCAAGCTGCGGCGCTACGTTGCGGGGCTCGCAAGTCTGCTCGGCCCATCGCCAGCAAGCTGGCTCGGTCTGGCCTTCGGCCACCCCTCCACATCGCTAGGCCGGTCGCTTCGCTCCCCCCAAACCCAAGACAAAGGCAAAAAAGCTGGCAAGATTTCTCCAAAAACTTGATTAAAAGAATATTTTGTCTATCTTTGCAACACTTTTGTAAAGCAGAAAGAAAGCCAGTGAGGGCCAAATGGCGCACTAGCTTCTTTTATTTTTTATAGACAACGCTTAGTTATACTAATACAAATACGCATTTCTGATGAAAACGATTGAATTTGAGGGCCAACTGAGAAGCAACCTAGGAAAAAGCAGCAGCAGAGAACTTCGCAAAGAAGGGCGCATTCCTTGTGTGGTTTACGGAAATGGCGAAAACCTCCACTTTACGACTACTGCTCTTGAGATCCGTGATCTCATTTACACTGACGAACTTCGCAAGGCTAGCATCAAATTAGGTGACAAAACTGTTGAAGCGATCGTTAAAGATGTGCAGTTCCACCCTGTAACCGACAAAATCCTCCACATGGATTTCCAAGCTATCGTAGCTGGTCAAACTTTGAAAACTGAAGTACCTATTCGTCTTGTAGGTAACTCTAAAGGCCAAAAAGTAGGGGGTACGCTAGTGCAAAAAATGCGCAAGCTTAAAGTATTGATCCAACCCGAAAGCCTTTGCGCTTACATCCCCGCTGATGTAACTCCTTTGGACCTCGGTAAGTCAATGCGTGTACGCGACATCCAAGTTACTGAAGGTATCGAAATCATGACCAATGGTAGCATTCCCGTTGCTTCTGTTGACATTCCTCGTGCTTTGCGTTCTGCTCAGTCTAAGGCTGCTGCTGAAGAGAAGTAAGAAGGAGCTTGATTTTCCTTGACAAAACGCAGTTCAATCTCTATTGAACTGCGTTTTTTATTTGAGATAAAATGATTGCTTGGATTAAACAACTTTTTGCTGGCCCCGCTAGCTCCAAAAGTATAGACCCTATGAAGTATCTTATTGTAGGCCTGGGAAATATTGGCGCAGAATATACCGAAACCCGCCACAATATTGGCTTCAAAGTAGCCGATGCCCTAGCCCAAAGCCTAGAGGCCAAATTTGAAACAAAACGCTATGGCGATCTGGCCCAAGGAAAATACAAGGGCCGAAAACTACTCATCCTCAAGCCTTCTACTTATATGAATTTGAGTGGAAAAGCCCTGATGTACTGGATGAAAAAAGAAAATATTGGCCTAGAAAATGTCTTGGTCCTTGTCGATGACCTCAATATCAACTTCGGAACAATCCGCCTGAGAGGAAAGGGCGGAGCCGGCGGCCATAACGGCCTCAAAAGCATAGAAGAAGAATTGGGCCACAATAATTACCCCCGCCTAAGAATTGGTATTGGCAATAACTACCCCAAAGGCCGACAAGTAGAGTTTGTTTTGGGCAAATGGAGCCCCCAAGAAATAGAACTGCTGCCCAAGATTATCCGCCACTGCCAAGGCGCCTGCAAAAGCTATAGCTTTTTGGGCCTAGCCAATAGCATGAACCTAAGCAATAAAAAACTCTTTGCCCCACCTACTAGCCAAACAGAAGTAGACAAAGACGATTTGCCTGAAGTATAAAAGCAAAAGGGCGGCCCGCAATTGCGGGCCGCCCTTTTGACGCTAAACGCACTACTTGAAGCGGTAATAAGTAGGCTCCTTCCACTCAAAATCTTTGTGGCGAGGCAACTCATCAATAACAGCAGCCACCAAATCGGGCCAAGGGGCCGTAATTTTGCGGGCCTGCATATCGATCCAGCTGCCATCAATAAGGACCTTGGCCGCTAGCTTGCCATTTTCCTTTCGGACCTCCTGCTCTATGGTATAAAATGTATAGTCTGCAGTGGCCGCTTTAAGCAACATATTAAAACTGAGCTTTTCGTGCATTTGAGTTTCTCGGATATAAGTGCTTTGCTCTCTGAGCAAAATAGCGCCCAAACCCTTTTTGGCCAAATCTTGCAAGGGAAAGCCCTGCTGGGCAAAAAAACTAATCCGAGTATGTGCCGCATACTGGCTGTAAGAGGTATGACGCATATGCTGATTGGGATCCATATCGGCCCAAATTACCTCTACTTCCTTTTCATAAGACTTCATAATAGAATATTGAATTTGATTGATGATTTTCAGTGAGTGCTGGCGCCCTACAGGCCCGAAGGGCCGCAGGCCTAGCGATGGGGAGCAGTGCCGCGCAGCGGCAGACCAAAGGCAGGCGCAGCCTGCCTGCAGGGCCGAGCAGACCTGCGAGCTGCGGACCGTAGCGCCGACGAGCAAAGCGAGGCGGAGGCCCCAAAAAAAACAAGATTAAGGTAAGGCTTGCACCGCCTTTCTAATCATGTAGCGATTGAGCCAAAGAATGCCGAGGGCCAAAAATAGGGCGCTCAGGAGGACCGTAAAATGTGGCCAATGGCCGATGGCATAGCCCTCTTGGCTGAGCAAATAGCCCAGGCCAAACTTGAGCGGCAGCAAAATGGCGAAGACCCCAAGGAGGATATAAACCAGCAGTAAATTGAGTTTTTGGCCCAAGACCTTAGCAATTTGCTCTTGGCGATAACCGAGCTGTAAAAGCAGTAAAATATCGCTTTGCGCTTGGCTGACTAAGAGGCGATAATTGAGCAAAAGGACCAAAACGGATAGGCTGATGATGGCCGTGGCCAGGAAAAGCAAAAAGGCCAACAGGAGGAAAATCCCCTGTTTCAGCTCGCCCCCAATGAGGCTATTTCGGCTCAGTTCATAGCTCTTTTCTTCTAGGTAATTGGCCAAAGACTTTTGAAAAGGATTGTCCGTTTGCAAAATCAGCTGGCTCACCTTAGGCTGCTCATAGCCAAACTGCTGATTGCTGGCCTCCAAAAAGCTAGCGGGGACCAAAATCGAGTTGAATTTTCGGCTCAGGCCCACCACCTTGGCCTTATAGGTTTTGCGTTTGTTTTTTCCACGAATATCAAAATCGAAGAAAAAAGAGCCCAGCATATCGGCACTGACCTTGGGCAAGCCCTGGCTAGGACCAAAGCCATAATTATAGAGGCTGAGATAGTCATTGGACAAAACCACCGGCACAAAGGGATCGCCCTCGCTCCATTGGAAATCGCTGCTATCTATGTCGACATAATCTAGAGGGACCGACTGGCAGAACAGCAGGGTAGAAAAACCCAGCTGCGGCACACGGGCCATCAATTCGTAGCGATTGGAGCGAACGGGAGCCAAATCTTGGCAAAAGCCCTGGGCTCGAATATTGGCAATTTCTTCCTCACTAAAGCTTTTTTCTCCGCTCAGGCCCTCTACCCTTTTTTGTAGGACCAAAAGATTTTCATCGCTAGCGCCATTGGCTAGCGTTTGTACATCCCAGAAAATTTGTAGGCTAAACAAAAGCAGAAAGAGCCCCAAAAAAAGGCCAATAGCCGCTCCCCAAACTTGCCAGGGCGAGCGGCTTTTCCATAATAATTTTTGCAATAAAGGCTTCATAGCATTGGCAGCTTAGAGGAAGCGGCGGCGGATCCATTTGATAAAATCCTTGGCCAAATCCTGCTTTTCTTTTTTCATCCAGTCTCCTTCTGGAATCAATTTATTTTCTAGATACTCTCGGGCCTGATTAAAGTCATCGGCCTTGCGGTTAAAGTAGTCAATGGCCTCATCAAAGCGGCTCGCATCGCCAGCAAAGAGCTCCCCAATATAGCGGAACCGTTGGCCCACCCCAATACTTCCTTTTAGGTCGCTGATGGGTTTTTGTTGCAAGCGGCTCATGAGGTCCGTAGCCTGCTTAAAGACAAAAAGGGCCTCGTATTCGTCCTTATTAGCAGCTGCGGGCTCCTCTTTTGGGGCTTCGACAACAGGCAGCTCTTCTTCTTTGGGCGCTTCCTTTTCTACAATAGGAACAGGCGGTTGTTCTTCTTCTTTGGGCGTTTCTACAACAGGAGTAGCGGGCTCTTCTACTTTCTCTTCTTCTTTTTCGCTAGACAGTTCTAGTTCGGGCAAAATTTCCTCGGGCAATTGAGCTTCTTCCTCTTTTGCTTCCTCAGTCGCCCGATGGCGTACTGGCTCAAGTTTTTCTTCTTCTAGAGCAGGCTGTTTGTCTTCTTCCTGAACTTTTTCCTCTACCAGAGGCGGTTCTACAGGAGCTGGAATTTCTTCTTTTGCCTTGGGTAGTTCTGGGGCTTGATTTAAGAAGATTTTTGGACCTGTTTTTTTAGGCGTTTCTTTTTTGGGGCTTTTGGGCGCTTCCTCTTTTTCTATTTTGGGCTCAGTCGTCAAGGCTGGAGTTTCCTCCTCCTTGGCCAAGGCCAATTCATAAAAGCCTCTAATTTTTTGTAGAACGAGATCTACCTCTAGTTGACTAATGGGTTGCGATTGCTCGATGCGCTCCAGTAGAATTTGGAACTGGGCAATCTCCTCTTTTAGGGCTTTAAGTTTCATGCTAATTTATTTTATGAGCAGCGGTTGGGCTGGTAATATGTTTCGTCAAGGGCAAAAAGTTCGGGATTTTTTCCCAGTATGTCCTTATAAAAGCACATAATTTCGGCCATATCCTTGGCAATATCTCCAGAAGGGTGAATGACCTTGCCAATTCCCCCTTCTTTTTTGGCATAATCTAGCCAACCGAGTAAGATAGGTACCTTTGCCTTTAGGGCCACATAATAAAAACCGGTTTTCCATTTGACCACCTTAGAGCGAGTTCCTTCAGGCTCCATAATAATACAAAGCCGTTCTTGGCCCTCAAATAAATTGGCAATAACGTCTACCATAGAAGGACGCTCCTCCCCTTCTTTTTTGGGCTTGCGGTTGATCCCAATTCCCCCCATCATCTTAAAAAACCAGCCAAAAGGGGGCCGCATATAATCATCTTTGATGGTGTACTTAATGGGAACGCCCAGCTCGGCCATAGCGGCCATCGTAATGGGATAGTCCCAGTTGGTGGTATGCGGGGCCGCAATAAGTACGCAGTTGCCTTGGGCCTCTTGGGGAATACTGGGGTGAATTTTCCAGCCCGCTAGTTTGAGGTAGAGTTGGCTAACTATTTTCTTAATCATTGTTTTTATTTTTTTTCAAAAATACAACTAAAAAAAGAGGCTTTTCGTCAGAGGAGTATATTTAGTAATCATTTAATATCCCCCTCCTATGAAAAACTTATTCTTTCTGGCCCTGGCCCTTCTCGGCCTTGGCCTCTCTTCCTGCCAAGAAGATAAAGAAGGCTACCTAGAGATTTCAAATATCAAACTACTTAACTATAACGAGTTCGATAAGTCATACTACGGCTATTATGGTCAGTTTTCTTGGGTAAATTGGGATCCAGAACTGCCCGGAAAAGCAGAAGCGAAATATCCCGATATTTTTGCTCGGGTCTATTTTCGTTATTCTAGCCGTAGAGTAGATACGATCGTAAAGGAAACAAGAGTCTTGCATAATTGTCCCCATGGCCAAGAAGTCTACCTCCCCTTACAGAAAATGTCCTTTCCAGATGATACGGAAGCAACTGTTAGTATTCTGCTCGTAGACCATGATGAAGATAACTATCACAGAGGGATGCACTCCTTTAGGTTTACTCCAGCAGGACTCAAAAGAGACCAAATCGAAACCGCCTATATTACAAGCGATGAAAATGGGGTCCTCCGATTTGATGTCAGCTACCACTAACATGAGTAAGCAAAAGCTTTTTTAATTAAAAAAACATATCCCCCCCTCCTATGAAAAATTTATTCTTTCTGGCCCTGGCCCTTCTCGGCCTTAGCCTCTCTTCCTGCCAAAAGGAAGAGGACCTTTCTCCCGCCGCCCCCTGTACTGACTGTATCGAAATTCTAAATATTCGGCTGCATAATTACATGGAGTTTAAGCTCTATGGTTACTACAACCACGTTTGGGACCATTGGGATAGAGAGGAAAGCTCTGCAATAGAAAAACGCCCAGACCTCTTTGTTCGCATTAGAGACGACACCTACTCCCAAAGAAGATACATCTATGAGGGAAGCATCTTAGCAGAGAACGCTCCTAGAGATTCTACCATTTTACTTACTGCCGAAAGCATATTTATTCCCGCCGACTCCTTTCCGAATGCTCGCATTCAAATAATGGATCAAGACTATAGATCGAACATAAACCGATGGTATCATGATGAGGTAGGCAATTTTTACTTTAACCCTAGAGAAATTATGGATGACAAAATTTCCCATATCGTCCGTGGCCAAAGCGATGAAACTCAGATCAGTTTTGATGTTAAATTTCACTAACTCCCCCCCCTCCTATGAAAAACTTACTCTTTTTAACACTGGCCCTTATCGGCCTTGGCCTCTCTTCCTGCCAAAAGGAAGAAGCTCCATTAGCCCCAGTAGAACTTACTGGCATTACCTTATTAAACTATAATGAATTTAAGTCCGTTTATTCGTACCAATATGCTACCTACTCCCGGGAAAGCTGGGATGAAGATGTTCCTGGACGGCCCCAAGAGAAATATGCCGATGTTTTTGTCCATGTTTATTACCGCCGTTCTCCTTATCAGGTAGATACACTGCTAAAAGGAAGAAATATCCTACATAATTGGCCCTATGACCAAAGTGCCAACATCCCCATCAGTCCTATAGCATTTGAAACTGGAACAGAAGCAATGGTTGAAATCCGACTACTAGACTATGATGAAGCGGGTGCCCATGAAGTGATTGACACTTTTCTTTTTTCTATGGCAGCAGTCAGAAGAAACCAAATGGAAACGGCCTATCTTTCTACCTATAGCCATAATGCTAATACTGGCAGTAATATCCGCATAGATGTCAACTATAATTAAAAAAACATATCCCTCCCTCCTATGAAAAAATTACTCTTTTTAACACTAGCCCTTATCGGCCTTAGCCTCTCTTCCTGCCAAAAGGAAGAGGACCTTTCTCCCGCCGCCCCCTGTACTGACTGTATCGAAATTAGCAGTGTTCAATTACTTTACTATACGCATCTGGCCCCCTATTCTTACTATGGCCCTAGAGATTACTGGGATAGATATGCGACTAACCCAGAAGACCGCGCCCCCGATCTTTATGTAGCAATAACGGAGGTAGTCGAACGCGGCTATGACGCAACTACCCTTTGTAGCTCTCCTCCCATACAAAACTGCCCCTCTCTTCCAGGTTTACCAATGGATCTTCCCAAAGTGTATATCGATAATGATAGCGAATATGAGTACGCCATCTCTGTGATAGATGAGGATGTAAGTGAAGGAGAACATTACAACCGAGGTATGGCCCACTTTTATATTACAGCTACTGAGCTCAAGCGGACAAAGCCAGACTCCCTTATTTTGGAAAGCCCTCAATACAATAATGCAGCCCTTCTCCTACTACTAAAATACCACTAAGCCCTAAGTCCCTGCATTACATTTAAACAGGGGCTTTTTTGGCCCATAAAAAAAGCATCCTGGCGCTGCTACACCAAGATGCCCAATAGGCTTACACCTATTCTCATGAAAAATCTACTAATTGTAAGGGTAAGCTGCTTTATTTCTTACCCTTTGCTGCTTAGCTAAGATAAGGATTTATTCTTAATAGGCCCTTATTTTAAAAGAACTTTATCATTTCCATTAAAAAGCTAATAATCAATATTCTTACAAGCAGCCCAGAAGCCCTATTGACAGCGGAGTAAATCCCCCTTTTCCAATATTTTATTTTAATTTTGTGCCCTAACCATCAGACCTCTCCTCTATGTCGGCACTCTATATCCATATCCCCTTTTGCAAACAAGCTTGCCATTATTGCAATTTCCACTTCTCTACTTCCCTAAAATATAAAGGGCAGATGCTTGAAGCCATTAGCAAAGAGCTGCTCCTGCAAAAAGATTATCTCCAAGGCGCCGAACTACAATCGGTCTATTTTGGCGGAGGTACCCCCTCCCTGCTCTCCGCCGCCGAGATTAACCAACTCTGGTCCATTATCGAAACACATTACCCCCTCGGCCAAAATATGGAGGTGACCCTAGAGGCTAATCCAGATGATATGTGCCTCGATAAACTCCGTAGCTATAAGTTACATACGCCTATCAATCGCCTCAGCATCGGCCTGCAATCCTTTTTGCCCGAAGAACTGAGCTATATGAACCGCGCCCACTCCGCAGAAGAAGCCGAAAACTGCCTGGCCAACGCCCTGGCCGTGGGCTTCAACCAACTTTCTGTAGACCTTATCTATGGCGGCCCCTTCCTCTCTGATGAGGATTGGCGAAAAACAATCCGAAAACTCTTTGCCTTTCAGGTCCCTCACCTCTCCGCCTATGCTCTCACCCTAGAACCCAATACCCCCCTCGAACACCTTATCCGACGAAAGAAGTTGCCCACCCTAGATGAAGATAAAGCCGCCCGACATTTCGAAATCCTCCTCGAAGAATGCCAACTTCACAACTATGAGCAGTATGAGATTTCTAATTTCTGCCGCAATGAACAGTATGCCCAACATAATTCGGCTTACTGGAAAAGTCGCCCATATCTAGGCATCGGCCCCTCGGCCCATAGCTTCAATGGCCATAGCCGACAATGGAATATCGCTCATAATATGAAGTATATCAAGGCCCTAGAAAGTAATGAATTGCTCTTCGAAATAGAGGAGCTCTCCCCAATAGAACAATTTAATGAGCTGCTCATGACCCGCCTGCGCACCAAATGGGGCCTCTCGCTCTTAGAGGTGGAACAACGCTGGGGAACAGCCACTAAAACTCAATTGCTGCAAACTATTCAGCCCTTTATTCAAGATGATTTGGCCCAGCTCCAAAATGAACATGTCTATCTCAGCAATGCAGGCAAACTCCTTAGCGACCATATTATTGCCGAGCTGTTTCTAGAGGATAGCCCTGCCTAAGTTTTCTTTTCTTCTGCTTTTTTGGGGCTGCCCCTGCGGCCTGTGGCCTTGGGTCGGGCCATTGCGCAGCTCGCAGGTCTGCTCGGCCCTTCGGCGCTTGCAGCGCCTCGGTCTGCCGCCTGCGGCGGCCCTGCTACAGCCCCTCAGCCGAGGCGCTGCGCGCCTTTGCGGCGGCTTCGCCGCCTGCTATACGCAAAACGGACCGCCAAGTTCTTGGCGGTCCGTTTCTATTTGGCCTAGGGGCCTGAAAGGGTGCCGCGAAGCGGCAGACCCAGCAGGCGAAGCCTGCGCAGGGCCGAGCAGACCTGCGAGCCCTGAAAGGGCCCGGCCGCCAAAGGCGGCAGGCCCCAAAAAATCCTACTTCAACTGCCCTAAAGCATCTAGCAAATAAGCCCAGAATTTCTGTACCGAACTGATCTGTACCCGCTCATCAGGAGAATGCGCCCCCCGAATGTTGGGCCCAAAAGAAATCATCTGCATCTCCGGATAATGACGGCCCAAAATACCACACTCCAAACCCGCATGACAGGCATTTACATCGGGCTCCTCCTCAAAACGATCAAGGAAAAGCTGACGCATTTGGTCCACCAAACTAGAAGCCGGCAAAGGCTCCCAACCCGGATAACTGCCCGACAACTGCGTGTCGGCCCCCAATAGTTCATACAATCCCTGAATGCTCTCGGCCAAAGCCCATTTCTCCGTGTCTACGGAGCTCCGACAAAGGCAAAGCACACTGTATTCCCCATTTTTGACCAGCAAACGCGCCAAGTTATTAGAGGTTTGGACCAAGCCCTCTATCTCGGGACTCATTCTGAAGATGCCGTTGGGCGTAGCCAATACCGCCGATAATAGGGCTTTTTGCTCCGCTTCTCCCAACTTGATGGCCGGTAGAGCTACCTCCTCTGCAGTGAAGCTAAGGCCGGGGTCAGTGCTGGCATATTCCGCCTTGAGCTCGGCCTCCAAAGCTGCTAGTTGTTCTTTGCATTGGGCCGCTTCTGCCTTGGGCAAAACCACAATAGCCCAGGCCTCTCGGGGAATCGCATTGCGCAATCCTCCCCCATCAAATTGGGCCAAAGACAAGGGAGAAAGCGCCCGAAGAACACGGGCCAATAATAGGTTGGCATTGCCCAAACCCTTAATAATATCCATACCCGAATGTCCACCACTCAAGCCTTTCAAACTGATTTTTAAGGCCAAATCTTCTTCTGCCCCTAAGGCCATAGGCGTATAGCTGCCCGCTACCGAGATATCTACCCCACCAGCACAACCAATAGTCAATTCTTTGTCGTCTTCTGTGTCCAGATTGAGCAAGTAATCTGACTTTAACCAGTTGGGGCCCAAGCCCAAAGCACCCGTCATCCCCGTCTCTTCATCTATGGTAAATAGGGCCTCCAAAGGCGGATGCGGAATATCCGTACTGGCCAATAGGGCCATAATAGCCGCCACGCCAATGCCATTATCTGCCCCCAAGGTGGTGCCCTTGGCCTTTACCCAATCCCCCTCTACATACATCTCGATACCCTGGCTCGAAAAATCAAAATCGGTATCCGCATTCTTCTGATGCACCATGTCCAAATGGCTCTGTAAAAGAATAGTGGGACGGTCCTCTAGACCTGCTGTGGCTGGCTTTCGGACCAAAATATTCCCAACTTCATCCTCCTCGGCCACTAATCCCAATTTGGATACATATTCACGCATAAATGCACATACCGCCTCCTCTTTTTTAGAGGGCCGAGGCACCGCATTTAGCTGACTAAAGGCCTCCCATAATGCTTTTGGGGCCAATTCTGCTACTTTCTGACTCATGATTATATAGTATATTTGTTAGGCCAAAAAGCTAAGGAAAATTTAGATAATGCCAAGGGATAAGCCCTATTTCTATCTGGCTTTTGCCTTTTATTTCGACGAAGGGCTTACCGTAATCCTTAGGAGGGCTTACTCTACCCCTTTCAAGGGGTTCAGCTAGCCATACCGAGGGCTTGTCGTAGTCCTCCCGAGGGGTTCAACTAGCCATACCGAGGGGGTGCTCTACCCCTCTCAAGAGGTTCAGCTAGCCCTACCGAGGGGTTACTCTACCCATCTCGAGGGGTTACCTTAGCCCTCTCGAGGGGTGCTCTCCCCCTCTCAAGGGGTTTAACTAGCCCTCCCGAGGGGATACGCTAGCCCTCTCAAGGGGAGCAACTAGTACTACTGATGGGGCACTCTAGCCCTCCCAGGGGTTTGCCTTAGCCCTCCTGATGGGGTACGCTAGCCCTCTCAAGGGGGGCACCTAGCCATACCGAGGGGGTGCTCTCCCCCTCTACAGGACTTCCCCTGATCCTTCAGAGGGTCGTTCTTAGTCCTCAGAGGGATTCATGCCCCCCCAGAACTTTAGTTAAAGAAGCCCTAAAGAGGACCTAAACAAGTCCTAGCGAGGACTAGGGGCCAATCAAAAGAGGGCTTGGGCAAGCCCTAAAGACCATTTAGTCTATAGCAATTGAGGACTTGCCTAAGTCCATTCGAGGAGGTAGTAAAATGGAAGCGAGGACTTGCCTAGGTCCTGCGGAGGACCTAGGCAACATCAACGGAGGACCTATGAAAGTGCTACTGAGGGGGTAGAGTAATCCAAATGGCCAATTATGGGGCTCTTCAGGATTTTGTGTATTAGAATAAAATTTGGGCCTTTAGCTTGTTGGGATTTAGCCAATAGTCGCCCAGGGACAAGCCCCTAGGCTAATCCAATGGAGTCAGCCCTCTTCGAGGGCCTCAACTGTTGATATACAAGGCCTTGTTCAGTTGTTATCGCAGAGAAAAACCTTATCCAAAGGCCCTCTTTAGAGGGCTGTCTGAAAAAGCTAGCCTAGGGGCTTGTCCCTAGGCAGCAAAAAGGAGAAACACAAAATTTTAAACAGACTCCAATTACAGTCTAATTAGTAAGATCTAGCTAAAAGCCCCCTTCTTTTATTTCTAAGATAAAAAGCAGACCTTGGGCAAAAATCAGTCATATGCCACAGCTTATCCGCTTTCTTATTTTGCTTTGTTTTCCCTTTATTCTTTTTGCTCAGCAGCCCTTGCGTTTGGTCGATCAACAGCTAGAACAACTGGTCCCTTTAGCCAATGGAGACTGGGGCTGGAGACCATTTTTAGAACTACCAACTACTTTAAAAACAGTAACGGGCCAGGGGGAAGACATTTGGGCCATTAGTTTGGCCAATGAACTATTGCACTATAATAGAAGTCGAGATTACTGGGAAAACCTAGGCCAAATTGAAGGCCTTCCGGCCCTCATTCAAAGGAGTTTCCTCTATAAGGGGCAGCTGTATTTTCAATCTGGGGCCCTACTCTACCGTCTAGAGCTAGAAACTGAGGCCCAGCCAACTGTAGTCAAAAGAGGACTACCACTGCTGCTATCCAACTGGAGCTATCTGCCCAATCAGGGCCGTTTTTGGGCCATGCAATCTAGTGGGGCGCCCATCTTTTTTGAGCCAGAGAGTGGTGTGATTGAACGGCCCAAAAAAACCTGGTTTAGGAATTTTGCTCGGGGGCAAAGCCAGGCCGAGGGACAACTTTGGCCCATAGATGCAGAGCATTTTTTATACTTTAGTGTAGGGGCCCAAGAGCTCTACCTCCTCAATATGGCCAATTATGAAGCCTATAAATTGGGGCCCGTTCAGGGCATACAACCCAAGGCCGAAGTCCTTAGTCTCAATGGCCCTAAGCTTAAAAGCTTTCTTCCGCCAACGGCCAGCCGTTTGTATTGGGGTAAAGGCCTGCGAGGAGGCCGAATTAGCTGGTGGCAGCACCCTAGTCCAAAAATTGACCACTTTGAGCTAGAACGTAAGGAGGGAAGCAACAGCTCCTGGCTGATTGTCGGCAGCCTTAACGCCTATAATCCCCCCCATCAGGCAGGCTTTCATGCCCTAGATGATAGTCGAAAAAGGGGGAAATCAACGAGCTACCGCCTACTAGCGGTTAATCCCTGGGGGCATAAGCGCTATTTACAAGAAATTTGCTTGGGCCCAGCCTGCCCTAAGGTCCAATTAGGTCCCAATATTTTATCGGCCCAAGAAGATTTACGGCTCTATTTATCGGCCTTAAAGGGAGAATGGCTGAAAATAAAATGGAAAAGGGGCGGTAAAGTCGTTCAAAGCCAAGAAATCTATCTGGATTTACCCACATATCAATTAACTTTGCCCGGACAGGCAGCGGGTCATTATGAGCTGTCTATTGAAAATGCCGACAACTGCCAGCGATTTCAGTTGTTTTATGGTTTTTAGCGAACAAAATCGAGATTATTGGAGACGCAGCAAGCAAAAGCCCCTCTTATTTGGGCCTTAGCGGCTAGTTTGGGCAGTGGATTACTGCTGGCCTTTAGCCTTTCGACATATAGTATTGTATTGACGGCTTTCTTTGCCTTTATTCCTTTGCTTTGGCTTAGTAGAAGGCAGAGCTTTTGGCCTTTTGTAGGCTTTAGTATCTTAAGCAACCTACTTGCCTATGGCCTCTTGGCCCCTCAGGCCATAGAGACGGTAAGCCTGCCTATGGGGCTGTTTTCTTGGGCCTTTGTCAGTCTGTTGTTTAGTATTCCCTGGGCTATGCTTTGGCTGATTCATCATCGGCACAATGCCAAATTGGGCTATTGGGCTTTTGTGAGTAGCTATTTGGCGCTGGAGTGGATGCAAGGGCAGTTTAGTGGACATTGGGCCGGTTGGCAGCTAGGAAGCTTGCCCCTGCTTTTTGGAAATAGTTGGCAGGCCTTAACGCTTGTGGGTACCGGGGGCGCTAGTTTATGGATCCTCAGCCTGAATATTCAGTGGTTCCGCTTTCTCTTTCCAGCCCAAGCCAAAAGTAGAAAAGGCGCTATTTGGGCCGGCATTCCTTTGGTCCTCCTTCCCTTTATCCTCAGTTTGTTGATGGGGGCAGTACAAAAGGGAGATTCGGGCAGTTTTGTTTATCAGTCTAGCTACAAAAGCCAAAAAGGCCGCTTGCTGCTAGGCCAAGCCCCCAAAGAAGAGATTCCAGAAAATGCCCTTTATGCCCAAGAAAAGCCTTTAAATGATTGGGCCTATTTGGCCGGGCAAGATAGTTTGGGTAGCCTTCGGTTTTGGCAAAAAGGAGAGCGGCAGCCACTGAGTAGCCAAGCCTTTTCTGTTCGGACCATTTTGGGGGTAGAGCAGCGCTTTTTTCAGTTTATCGATTGGCAGGGCTCTCGCCTACTCCTGCTCAATGCCCATAGCCTAAAACGTACGGCCCCTATCCGAGAGGGCCTGCAAAAAGGAGCACAAACCGTTATTGCCTTTAGTCCAGACAGCAGTTTATCGCCGATTTTATACCGCTCGGCTAGGGCCCGTGCCCAAGAGAGTGGCAGTGATATTATTTTGGTCCAAAAAAAGAAAGCTCATCATTTTTCGGCAAATGGCGACTACCAAGCCCTAGAAGATGGCCAAACCTGCAGCCCTAAAATATGGAGCCCTACATTTTTTGCCCAATATGGCGATTTGCCTGGGCGATTGTCTATCTTTTTGGCGGCCTGGTTGGCTCTAGCCAGCATTGTCAAACCCTTCCGTAAAAAATAATTTAGCTCATGAGTATGAAAAATGAAGATATAGAACTCGAACAGGAGGTCCTTCAAGCAGAATATATGCAGGCTCAGCAACCTGCGCTTTTGGTCCTTTTGGCCCAGGCTCTTTCAGTGGTCTTCCACCCTTTTCTGATTTTGCTCTACGCCTTTGTCCTTTTGGCCTATTGCAATCCCTTTTTGTTTCGGGTGAGTAGCTTTGCCGCCGTTTTCGAGAATAAGGTCAATAGTATGCTCTTTATTTGGCTGGCCATTTTCTCTTTTGCGGTCCCTCTGCTCACGGTCCTCATGATGCGAGCCCTCAATTTTGTCTCTTCTCTACAGATGCCTGGCCGCATGGAACGCATTGGGCCCTATATCGTGGTGGGCCTTTTATATATGGTCATTTTTGTCAATTTTAAAAATAATCCCGGCGTCCCTCTAGAACTAACGGCCTTTGCCCTAGGCAGTACCATTGCGCTGTTCATCTCTTTTTTCTTCAATCTATTTAGCAAAATTAGTGTGCATACTACGGGCATGGGCGGCCTAGTGGCCATGACCCTACTTGCCGTGAGCAGAAGCTATGATGGCCAGGGCTACTTGTTAGTTTGGGTGGTTTTACTGGCTGGTCTGGTGGGTACGGCCCGTCTGCTCCTCGGCGCCCATAAAACCAAGGAGGTTTATGGCGGCTATGCCTCTGGCTTTATGGGCCAAATGATCGCCTTTAATTATTTGTTTGCCACTGCTGCCGAACAGATGTAGAGGGGAGCTCTGCTGTTTTGGGGCCTCCTGCCTACGGCAGGCGCTACGTTTCGCAGCTCGCAGGTCTGCTCGGCCCTTCGGCGCAAAGCGCCTCGGTCTGGCCTTCGGCCACTGCTACACATCGCTAGGCCAGTCCTCCCTTCGGTCGTCCTCTAGCGCCCTAAACAAGCTGTACTTTTGGACCAACAAAAAGCCCCCGCAGTCTCTGACTGCGGGGGCTTCCTTTTTGCCTCGGCTAATTTACCAAAGGCTCCACCATTGCTCCTCATCCTTTTGCTGAGGATCTACAGGGGTTAAGCTTTCTGCCAAACCAGAGCTGCCAAAATCTACGGCATTTGCTTCTATTGTGGCTTGTTGTTTTTGGGCCTCATAAGCATATTTTTTGCGGCTAGGATTGGCAAAATAGGCCTTCCAGGCTTGCTTGTTTTCTTCCTTGGCCAAAATGCGATCTACTTGCTCACAGAGCGCTTGGCCCTTCTCGGCCTGTACCATACGAACATAGTTCGCAAAGCCCTTAATGCTGGCCAAAATAAATCCTTGGCCCCATTCTGCGGCTTGATAACCTTTAGTTTCTATGGTATGCAAACAAGCTCTAAATTTCTTCAATGTTTTGCGGTCTACAGCCACTTGCTCATTTACCGTAAGGCCCGTTACCTCTTGGCGGCGGCCCTTGCGCATAATTTTGAGCTTTTTGGGGTGAATCACAAAGCCTTCATCTTGAATAATCTGCTGGGCCTGCCAAATGATACGGCTAATATTGCTCGTATCATTAGCCGAAAAACTCAGGTCATCGGCATAGCGGCTATAGGTCCAACCTAACTTTTTGGCTACCCCCTCAAAACGGCGGTCCATGCGGCGGCAAAGCCAGTTGGTAATCGCTGGACTAGTAGGTGCGCCCTGTGGCAAATAGCGCTCTCCCTTTTGGGCATAATACAACTGCCCGTCAATTTCTACTTGGTCCACCTCTGGTTCTGTCGTCAATAAGGCAAAGATAATGGACTGCTGCTCAGAATAGCCCAAGCCCTTAAACATCCCCTTCACTCGAGGATAGGTTACGGTAGGAAAAAAGTCTTTGAGGTCCATATTGATGACCAGCTCTTTTTTCTCATGCAGTTTAGCATTACTCACAATAGAGCGCTCTGGCACAAAGCCATGAGCCGCTTCATGCATCTCTAAGCGAGCAAGTACATTCTCTAAGAGCCAGTATTGGGCATTTTTAAGCATAGGACGAGGGGCCGAAATCAGGCGTTTTCCTCCTGTTTTCTTGGCCAAATAAAAGCGCTCATAATGCGATACCGTAGAGAGCTTCCGCTGAAAACAAAGATAGCGCAAACGGCCTACAGAAATATCCATAGCCTCTGCCAGCTCTTTAATATCTTTAAATGCAGGCAGATTTAAAGCCGCTAATTTTGCTAGGTCAGCTTCTTCTTCACTCAAGCCAGCAGAATAGTCTTTACCTAAAAAGACAATACTCCGTTCTTTCTTTTCTTGCCAAGCCTTAGCGCGGGCTTCTTTCTCTGCCTTACGGCGCTCCTTGGTCTCCTCTCGGCGAGCCAAGGCATCCGCCATGCGTTTTTTACGCATTTCGGCCAGCATACGCTCCTTATCTCGGAACATGCGTTGCTTCTCCATCAGCTCACGCAGCTCTCTTCGGAGAGCGCCCTTCTTTTGGATAAGCTCCTCAGAGATTTTTGGAGCCTCTTCAGTGGTATCCCAAAAGCCGAGGCGTTTCATTTCTTCTAAGATATATTCCTCTTTAGAAGTTTGGCGGATACGGTCATAAATCTGTTGGCGGGTCATTCGATGATCAGACATAGGGAGCAGATTGAGACAAAAAAAAACTACTTTCAATTTGGGAGAGCTAAGGCCGAAGCCTAGCTGGTCCAAAATTGAAAGTAGCTGCAAAAGAAAAAAAGAAGGAGAGAAGATTTACTTCGTACAATCTTAGAACTAAGAGAATCAACTCCAGCGAACCGTGGTAGGTGCCCCTACTTGTTCCCCTACAGAGTCTACGACTCGAAACCGCGTAGGGGAACAAGTAGGGGCACCTACCACGGTTCGCATCATAAAGATTCTTCCTTAGTGAACAGTGAAGAGTAATATCGCTTGAACGCCGAAACAGCGCTCTTTTTGCAAGACTTTGTCTTCTCTTGATCCTTCTTTTCAATATCTATATAGAGATGCTTGTCATCCCCATTTGTCTGTTACAATGATAGATATTCTTTAGCAGCTTGTCAAGTTTTTATTTAAATTTTTTCAAAAAATTATCAAAATAGTGAAGCTTTGGTCCTTTTTACGGTAAACAGGCGGCGAAGCCGCCGCAGGCCTAGCGATGTGTAAGGGGGCGGCGAAGCCGCAGACCAAGGCCATCAGGCCGCAGGGCCGAGCGAATAGCGAGCCCTGAAACGTAGCGCCTGCCGAAGGCAGGAGGCCCCAAAAAAATCGCTAGATCAGTTTTCCAGTTTTGCGATTGTGAGCCATACGGGTGGCTAGAATATGTTCGCAGGGGCCTTTGCGCAATTTATTCATCTGAAAATGATTGCAATTGCATTCGGCTTGAACCATGCGGTCATCGGCATCGATGAGGAGTTGGCATTGGTAATTGCGCTGTTGTCCTTTGATCTGTGCCGATAGTCGAGTTTGGCCATTTTGCTGCGACTCTGCCGATAAATTGCTGAGGCGGTTTTGGTCCAAAATCTTGTTGGCTTTTTCTTCTTGTGGCGAGGCAAAGCGGAGCAACTTCATATCGAGTGGTTCGCGATGCAATTCCCGCAGGCGATACACGCCCAAGGTAGGATCAAAAATCACTCGGCCCGCTTGGGTGTAAGCTTGCAAGGAAGCGCTGACGATATCTCTGCCTAACTCTAGGCGTTCTGCTAGGCTATCTACCGACTCGAAATAAGTGCTTTTGAGGGCATCAAAAACGGTTTGTTTGGTCCAATCATCTACCTCTAAGCGAGGGGCGAGCAAATCAAAGTTACCAGCTCTGGACCAATCGTTATCGGTCCAGCCAGAAAGGCCCAAAGTAAAGACCATATCTCCCTCTAGTTGGGCCTCATAGAAAGAAGGCAAACCAGAACCGAGGAAGCTGACTGTAAATTTTTTGGCTTGTGGAATCAGGCGCTCTAAAATGAGTAAGCGGCGGCGGCCCCAAATGCGGACCTCCTCTGCTTTTGGCCCATGATAAATAGAGCGGCGGCAGATAATTTCTTTATTCCAAGGTTCTACCACCACCTTAACGGGCTGCCCAGGGCGAAGTTGAAAGCGCAAAGAGCGGGGGCCATGTGTTTCCTTAAAGCGGCGCAAAAGCTGGCAGATGCTATGAATATCCATGGGATGCAGGTCAAAGCGAATGAGCGGCATCGTCATGGCAGAGCTCACTTGAAGGAAGCCGCGGACCCAGCTTTCGGGTAGGTCAATTTTGACCTCCTTATATAAATCTTGGTCCTCCGTTTGGATTTCGAAGCCAGAAGGATCTACCCGAAAATCGGTTTCCTTATAATTCCGAATCTTTTGAAACTCATTATAAAGGGCTGCGGAGTAATCAATATTGGTTGTTCCGCAAGAAAACTCATCAATATTCTTAAAGACATTATAGCCACAGCTGAGCTTACCATAGGTAGATTCATCTTGGCTAAAGCACTCAAAGAAAATGCTATCGGGATGAGTAGTGATAACGGGATCCAGGACGATCCAGGCATCAAAATCCTTTTTATAGAGGTAATTAAAATACTCTCTTTGTTTTTTGTAGAAATGCTGCATTACGCCTCGTTCCTGCTCTTCTACCCCAGCCAATTCTACCGAAATATCTTCGATACGTTGTTTAATATTGGCCTCATCTCCAGCAATTTCGCCAAGGTATTGGGCCAGCCAGACCTCTTCCTGCTCCTTGGCCCAGGCCAAATAGGCAGATTTATCACGAGGTTTGAAGCGAAGATCAGAAACCACTACGGCATTCAAGGCAGAGATGGCTTCTCTAAAGGCAATTTTCTTATGCAATTGGCCCACAAAAAAAGTAGGCTCGCGCAAACTATCGGGGGCAAAGGACATGGCCGTTTGCCCAGCTTTATTCTTCACAGAGGAAGTTCCTCCATACTTATAATTAAATAACATATTGAGCTAGACTAAGATTGAGTGGGATAATCATGAATCGCAATAGGCTGTTCGAGCAAGGGGTATTGGTCCTGCAAATCACGTAGTACAATAACGGCCTGCTCCTTATCGCCAATCGCTGCAGTGGCCGAGATAAAAGTGGCTAAATCAGAGAGGAATTGCGCTACTTCAAAAGAAGCTTTGGCCTCTTTGGTCAAAAAGCTCCAGATGCGATCCTTGGCCATTCGGCCCTTGTTCACTTGGGCCAAAACGGTATAAAAATAATCGCGTAGCGATAGAATCCGCTCGGGATGTCCAGCCCCAAAGCGCTCCAAATAATTAGTTGCATACAGTTGTAGTTCTGGACGGGGGTGCTGACTCAATTGCTCCAAGTACATGGGGCCATCCTCTTCCTCAAAGAAGCGAGTAATGAGTTGGCGACCAAACTGCTGTACATCTTGGCGAACCGAATCGCAGATGCCCACCATCAAACTAGGGTTCCAATCATCAGCGGTATAGCTTTGGCCAAAGAAATCAAAGGCAAATTGTCGAGAATCGGCCCAATCTACATCTAGTAGACGCAAAGCCTCTTCTCTTTCGTAGCGCATACGATCTTTTTGTTCCTTAAACATTTTCCAAGCGAGCTCGCGAACGGCCACAATTTCATGATTGGCCAGACGAACCGTATTGGCCACCGACAAAGAGTCATAAGGGATATAGCGATCAATTAAGACGGCAGCCAACTCTTGTGCGGGAGCATATTTTGCATTGAGCAGGCGGAAAATAAACTTCCGGTCTACCTCCGCCAAATGGCCCTCTAGTTCGCTAGTTAAGATATCGGCAAAGAGCGCGTGCAAGCCCTCAATTTTTTCTTTGCGGATCAGTTTACGCAAGAGCGCTTGCATTTGCGTCACCGCAAAAGCTTGGTTTTGGGCATAGAGTGGGGCCAAAACTTCACGGCTGGCCAAGCGCACATCCTCTTCAGGATGCTCTAAAAGGCCCAGAAGGAAGTCGCCTTCCTGCAAGAGCTTTTGCTCTGAAGAGTGACGGAGAAGTTCTAAGCCATAGCGCCAATAATCGGCTGTTTTGCCAAAGAGGTATTGAATATCTTCAAAGGGAATTTGTGTAGCTTCTGCCGCATGCCCTTTAAGCAAATGCAAACCAAAGGCTTGTTGCTGAGCCAAAGGCAGGCGTAAAAACTTCCCGATTAAATCTAGGCTGAGTTGTTGGGTTTCCTCGACAAAGTAGCTCTTCAGTAAGGACTCTACCTCTGTCATTAGCATCTGTTGATCTTGGCCCGAGCGGAGCAAGAAGCCCAGCAAACGGCCCAAGAGTGCTTGACGCTTGGCGGCTTCATAAACCTCCACGATACGTCCTAAGGCCTCTTGTGCCCAATTTCTCAAATCTTTGCGTTGGTGCAATAAAAGGCTATAGACCAAATCTAGATCGGCAAAGTAGTCAAAGAAATCAGCTTCTAGCCAAGCCAAAGCCTGCTCTCTAGCCTTTGCATAATCATGGTCCAAAAGGTAAAGCAGGATAGCCGTAGGCTTGCCTGATTTTTCATAATTGGCCACAATTTCTTGCAGGGCCCAAGTTTGTAGTGGCTGATATGGACGGCTCAGTAGCTGCTTCCAGTAAGACAAGCCCAGTCGCTTTTGCAAGCTCTTGGCCTCGGGATGGGCCATAAATGCCGTATGGGCAAACTCTAGGACCTTTTGGCTTTTGGCCTCGGCCATTAGGTGCAAAAAGGCCTTGGGCTCCTGCCGCCAAAGGTCGGCATATTTAGTTTCTGAAAGGGGGGCTGGCAAGGGCATATCTGGATCGTAATGCTTACCATAAACCCATTCTTGTTTCATGGGAGAATATACATATCGCTGACTATTCGCATAAAGAACCTCGTTAAAGATCAGCTCCTTAGAGTAGCTAGGATAATGATATACGCTGGCGATCCAGCGCTGTTTCTTATTATCAAATCGCCAGTTCTTTTCTCGGCGATCTGTGCGGCCATCTCGGCTATCATCATATTGAAGGAGGAGACTTGTGGCCATAGCGACATAAGCGATATTTCCCTTTTGTCCCAATTGGTCCAACTCTTTACGCATATAATCGCTAAAGTAGTCCTTGGTCAAATTGGAGAAGGCTAGACGGCTATTTTCTTTTTTCAACTCATCTTTGGGCCGCATACGGTTATAGCTAACCCAAACATATTGATTATTTCGGCGGGGCATTCTATACTGTGGGCTCGCTTTTTCAAAGCGGTAGGCCAAGGCCCCCCAAAACTGTGCATCCTTGCGAAAGGTCGCCATTTTGAAGAGGCGACGCAGCAAACGGAAGCTATTGGGTCGGAACTCCATTTCGCAAATGACCTCTACTAATGTCTTGCGACAATAAGGCATAGCAGGAGACAATAAATAAAGCATAGCAAATGCTTGCTCCATACTTTTATCTCCTTTGGCCTTGCGTAGCTGATAGGCCAAAGCATCATTATCTTTACGGTCCAAGGCCTTTTGCCAGAGTTCAGGGAGTTTGGGCAGCTCCTCTTCGAGCAAAGCCTGTTGCCCAGCGGCATCGGCTAGTTCCCAATAGACAAAGGGCGCTAGTTTTTTAGCCGTAGGCGCTTTTTTCTTGCTTCGCCAAAAAGTTAATAAGTTGCTGGGGTCCTCTACTGCGGTATCGAGTTGAGCCGTAGCCCAAAGTAGGCTATAGAGCTCCATATCGTCTATAGATTTGCCTCTATGGTTTTGCTCAAAAAGGGCCCAGCAATAGGGTCCAGCCGCTTTGATGTTAAGACTAGCGGCACGCCAAGCGACCCTAGACAGCTTCCAGTTGCGGGCCTTTTGGGCCGCTGGATCTAGTTGAGCGAGCTGTAAATGGTATAGGATCCAGGCCGCCTGAGCTTCTGCTCCTTCTAGGGATTTATCTGGGGGCTGAATAGCCGCCACTTGCTTGGCCTGGCTCTTTTCAGATACATCCAAATAGCCCTTTTTCATTTTATCCTGTAGCAATTTATTGTACAGACTGCGGGCCTTGGTTTCATCTACAGGCGTGGGCGTTTTGCTGCCCTCTCTTAAGGGGCCGCCCGTTTTCCCATAACGGAAATTAACTAGAAAGGCCCCTGCTTCCAATTCGCAAAGGTCTACTTCATATACTTTATCAGAATTGCCCTGCTTAAAATGCAGGCGCTTTTGTTCTATTAGCTTCATCGGCAAAAGGATAAAATGGGCTTTTTAGGGCCTTGGTCTTAATTTGTAGCTCATATTATCGCTTTTTGATGACATTAGCGAGTTTTTTAAGCAAAAAAAGGGGATTTTTTCTTACTGCTGAGAGAAAGAAAGGTAAAAAATCGAAAGGCTGCTATATTTCGCTTCTAAGCGCCTATAGTTAAACTGTAGTAGGGTCGGTCCAGAAAAAAAAGATAGGGCATTTTAGATACGCCCGGAGGAGTTTTGCAGTTGCAGATTAGCTCCGGGGATTCCCCAGAGCTGTTTGTAAGCTGCAGCAGCGCCCTAGACGGTTATTTCTCTCTAAAAAAACCGCCAACAGCACCCCTGAGGGATTCCTTAGGGAATCCCGAGGAGGGGCGGGTGGGCGGGGTCGTGAAAACGAATGAGGAGCGCAGCGACGAATACCGCTTTTCTGCGAAGGCCCGCAGGGCCGCTGAGGGCCCAGCGCTGCGGAGCGGGTGGCCGAAGGCCAGACCGAAGCAGGCGAAGCCTGCGCAGGGCCGAGCGAGCAGCGAGCCCCGCAGCATAGCGGCGGCCGCCCGCCCTTTTTGGGGCGGCCGCGGGCCCCAAAAACATAAAAATCAAAATAAACTTTCCTTTAAATCATAACAGAATGCCCGCATCCCTTGGACGATTCTGTATCTTAGGAGCTCATTCAGCAAAACAAACCATCGCTTATGCGCCAACTTATTTCATGGGCCTTTATTCTGGCCCTACCGGCTTGTCTTTGGAGCCAAGACCTTGGTCAAGAACTGCAAAAACTAGAAGCTCAAAAGCAAAGCCTAGACGAACAAAAAGCCGCCCTTATTGAGCAAATTGAAAACGTCCGCCTACAAAAGATTCGAGCTGATTTGAAAAAAGTGGGCTTGCCAAAAAATGGCGTAGCAGGGGAACTGGTAGAGCATGCCGCCATGATTCTGAACTATTCGGAGGCCCATGAACAGGCCGCTTGGGTGGCCCATATTATTCCGCCCGCCGTGATGGAAGGCAACCTGAGCCGAACCAATGATTTTAGAGCAGATGAGCTAGTCAGTACAGGAACGGCGGTAAAAGCCGACTACTGGTATAGTGGTTACGACCGTGGGCATTTGGCCCCTTCTGCGGATTTCCGCTGGTCCAAAACAGCCATTAGTGAGTCCTATTATTACTCTAACATGAGCCCCCAATTGCCCGAATTTAACCGAGAGGGCTGGGCCGATTTGGAGCGATGGGTCCGAGGAGCCGTCTTTTCTCACAAACGCTCTATGTTGGTCATTACTGGCCCTATTTTGAAAGAGGGCTTGCCCCAAATTACCCAAGGCCCCAATAAAGTAAGCATTCCCGAAGCCTTTTTCAAGGTGGTTCTGGACCTAGAGGCCGAGCAGCCCAAGGCTATCGGTTTTATCATGAAAAATGGCAGCTGCAACAACCCCACAATCAGCTATGCCGTCTCGGTAGATGAGGTGGAGGCCCAAACGGGCTTGGATTTCTTTAGCAATTTGCCCGAAGAGGAAGAAAAACGCCTAGAAGCCATGAAGGCCCCTTCTAGCTGGGAGAAAACGACGGAAGGTCGCTTGGCCGATGTTCCTCCCCTCAGCAATGAGGAATTGCCCAAGGATTGTATCAGCACCGCCGATGCCCCCGTCTTTATGAACCAAAAAGCCTGCGTTTGCGGCACAGTGGTATCCACCAAGAAAACCAAGTCGGGCTCTGTCTTTATCAATCTGGACACAAAATTTCCCAACCAGATTTTTTCCGTAACCATCTGGGGCAAGGACATCAAGCATTTTTCTTATTCGCCAGAGACGGAACTCTATGGCAAGCAGATTTGTGTAAAGGGGAAAATTACAGATTACAAAGGGACCCCGACCATGAATATCACTCATGAAAAGAAGGTGGAATTTATGGAGGAGATGCCAGATAAGAAGTAGGATTTGGGGCTGCCCCTCGCCTATCGGCTCGGGTCGGGCCATTGCGCAGCTCGCTACTCGCTCGGCCCTGCAGGCTTTTTCGCTACGCTTCAAAAGCCTTTGGTCTGCCGCCTTCGGCGGCCCTGCTACAGCCCCTCAGCCTGCGGCCCTTCGGGCCTGTCCCATCCAAAAAATCAATCCATCGCATGAATTACCAAGAACAATTTGCGGCCAATAAGGCCGTTTGGGAGCAAAGAGCGGCTTTGCATCCAGAAACTGAGTTTTATCAGCAAGATGCTTTTATGCAAGGGCAAACGAGTCTGCAGTCTATAGAGCTCTCCTTATTGGAGGCCAACTTATCGGGCAAAAGAGTCTTGCATCTGCAATGTCATTTTGGGCAAGATAGTCTATCTTTGGCCCGCATGGGCGCAGAAGTCGTGGGCCTAGACCTCTCCGAAACCGCCATTGCCAAGGCCCAAAGCCTAGCCGAAGCGCTCAATCTCAATGCCCATTTTTACCAAGGCAATGTACTAGACGCTCAAGAGATTTTGGCCCAAGAAGCCCCCTTTGATCTCATCTTTTGTTCTTATGGGGTCGTTTATTGGCTGCCCGATCTGCTGCAATGGGGCCAAGAAATAGGGCCCTTACTCAAAAGAGGCGGAGAATTTATGCTGGTCGAGTTTCACCCTATCGTCTGGATGTTTGATGACAACTTTAGCTACATCCAATATAGCTACTTTGACCAAGGCGCTATTGAAACCGAAGAAGAGGGCAGCTATGCCAAGCGAGAAGCCGAGATCTCAGGAAAATCTTATGGCTGGAACCACAGCCTTTCCGAAATGACCGCCGCCTTAACCGAAGGAGCAGGCTGGCAGCTCAGTTACCTCAAAGAATATAAGTTTTCGCCTTACAATTGCTTTAATAATACTGTAGCTCATCCCGAAGGCTACCAAATCAAGGGCCTAGAGGATAAAATCCCTATGGTGTTTGCTTTGGGGGCCCAACGGCCCTAGCGAAAAAGCAAAAAGGGGCAGTCGCCAATGGCGACTGCCCCTTTTCTATTGGGCCAAAAATGATTTAGTTGGCTAAGCCCACAATCAACTCTTGGTCAATACTCGCCTTTTCTGTAGGCAACTTATTGATTTGGACCAATTGCGTCATTGTCAGGCCGTACTTTTTGGCAATATCATAAAGATTTTCGCCTTGTCGGACCACATGCACCTTATACTTCTTCCCTGATTTCTCATCGGTGCGGATATAAGGGTTGGGGTCTACATAACTTCCATCATTCACCACCTTAATTCGGCGACCTCTATCAATAGTAGTCGAGTTCAGGCCATTGAGCCCCATGAGAACATCTACTCTGGTATTATATTTCTCGGCAATCTTATAGAGATTATCATTCTCTTGCACGATATAATAGTTGGGGTCATTATTGACCACAGCAGGCGTTTTTTCGCTAGTTTTCTTCTCGGCAGGGCCAGCTTGTTTTTTTGTTTCGGCTGGAATAGGTTCTGCATCAAAAGGAGAGCGGAGGCCACCATGCATAACTCCCTTTCGAGCTTTTTGCTCTTCGACAGAAGTCACCCCAGCTCTTTTCTTTTGCTCATTGGCTGACTTAGTTCCTCGGCTAGCAATGCCATTTTCCTCCTGCATTTTTTGGTAGCAAAGGGCTCGAATATGTTCGGGGATTGTTTTTTTGTCTATTCTTTTCAGTTGGAGGCTACCATTTGCTTGTTGGACCAGATAAAGCCCAATTCCCTCTAAAAAATAGAGGTTTTCAGAAAGGCGGGCTTGCAGGCGGTCAAAAGAGCGAAACTGTCGCTGTTTGAGGCAGCCCAATTGGTCATTATCTACAAAAAGGACCTTTCCTTCAGGGGTAGCGTCTAGATCTTCGCCGCTATTGATTTGGTTGGCGGCATAGACAAAGCTATGTCGGCGGTCCTTATAACTCAGTTGCTTATCATTTTCGGTATAGCTAGCAATCTGGCTCACCTGATGGATATGATAGCGTTTAGTTTGTTCATTATAAACGGCAATATTCACTGATTTTTTCAGGCTATTGACCTCTTGAATAAACTGGCCATTGATAGTAGTTAAATCTGCACAGCCTAGGGCCTTTTGGGGAAGAGCTTCTAAGAGTTCGGCATTCAGGTTAGTGGTTTTTACCCTAAAGGCCAGCTTTTGTTTTGGGGAAACCTGCAACATAAAATCATGAAAGGCCGATTCTGTATATTTATCGACAGCCTGATATTCATATTCCTGCATACAATTGGCATCAAAAAGCAGAATATTTTCGCTAGAGGTTTGGGCTTGGGCGAGGCTAGCGCCTAGGGTGGCGGCAGCCAATAAAAAGGATTTCCAAAGACGTTTTTTCATAGTGCTAATTTTGTATGTGATGGGGAACTTTAGCTTAGCCAAAGCAGGCGAAGCCAAAACAATAAACCTGAAATAATTAGGCCAAAGCTAGCGACCCAACGTATTCGCTTCAGCCAAAGTTCATTTAGCAATTGGCGGAGTCGGCTAGCCAGAAAAACTTTTAAAAAGTCGGTTAGGATGACCATGAGCATAATAGCCACACCAAAAAAGACGAGATCTGTTTGGCTGTAGCCTCTGCTGTAGGCCGTCCCGATACTTGTGAACCAAAAGAAGAGTGGAAAAGGGGTTAAGCTGTTAATCAGAAAGCCTTGTAGGAAATACTGTCCCGCTTGCTTATTGCTCAGGGGTTCTTCCTTGGTTTTGGCTTTGGACTGGGGGCTAAACAGCAGCAGCAGGCCTAAAAGAATAAGAAAAGCGCCGCCGCCTAAGCTCAGGTAAAACTCTAGGTCTTGCCCTAACTCACTTTCTTTGGTCCAAGAAATTAAGAACTTTGCTAAATAGCTACTAATAGCAATATAAATAAAATCGCTGATCCATTGGCCAGCCACTAGGGCAATTCCTGAGCGACTGCCTTTTTCTATACTCACTTGTAGAATAGTAAAGAAAATGGGTCCGGTCATGATGCTAAGTAATAGGCCGAGGCCCAAACCTTCCAGAATTGCTTGCGTGAGCATTATTAACTACTTTAATATAGATGATAAAAAAAGGGGGAAGGGATGTATCCGCCCGCAAAGGTAGGCTTGTTTTTAGCTTTCCTTTGTCCTCTTTAGCAAAAAGGGATCAAAAAAGTTTGTTAAAAAAGCAGATTTTGGCCCAATTGCGTCTAGCAGGCGGCAAAGCCGCCGCAGGCTGAGCTGCCTGTAGGGGGGCCGAAGGCCAGACCAAGTTTTTGAGCGCAGCGAAAAAACGCAGGGCCGAGCAGAACTGCGAGCCCGAAAGGGAGCGACCCGAGCGAAGCGAAGGGGCAGCCCCAAAAAAATCATCTAGTTCTTATCTAAGGAGAACAGCTGCCAATCATCATTTTTGCTGCGGCGATAGAGAAAATTCTTGCGGGGGCCCAGCTTAAAATGATAATCCTTGAGCGGGGCACATTCGCCCTCATGGTTGCATTCGTAATAAATGGGCAGGTCAAAAACCTGGATGCGCCAGGGCCCCTCTTTTTGTTCCTCGCAAAAATAAAGGGCCGTTTTTTGGCTATACTCCTCAAAATTTACGGCCACAAATAGGCAACTCAGTCGGCCATTTTTCTTGCGCCAAATCACGGTAGACAAGCCCTCTAGGGTAGAGAGTTGAGGCAAAAGGACCTGTTGTTTATCGGCATTAAAATCATAGAGTCGAAACTGGTTGTGGGGATGGTCCATATACAGCAAATAATGGCCATCATTGGAGAGTGAAGTGATGGGCGAACAAAGCAGGGCATCATGAATGTTTTTGGGCATTTTGATTACATGCCCCGCTATATCCTCTATAATATAAGCCTTGCAACCCTCCTCATGAGCCACCACCTCAAACAGGCGTTTTGCCCCCTTGAGTTTGCCCACAACGCCGCCCTTATGGGCCTCTTCCTCCTCCTCATGCACATCTTCATCTAGCACCTTCTTAAACTCCTCAATGCCCTTATCCCAGCTAAATTCGAGCAAGTGATTCTGTCGGCCCTCAATGGTGCCACGCAGCAAAATATTGCCCTCAAAAAACTCTGGGGTCACCAAATAATCAATCCGCCTTTCGTGTAAGGGCAGGCCATATTTTTGGTCAAAAGAATCTACATGTTCCCACTGTTGTTGTAGGGGGAAGCTAAAAATTTCTTCTTGTCGAAGCGTATCAAAGGGATAGCGAAAAATGACCAGCTCCTTGCCCTGATAAGAGAGGTCAAAATCATAATGCAAATACACCAAAAGCTCCAAATTGCCGTCATAGGTCACATCCTCAAAATGCAGTTCTGTAATTTTGGCCTTTTGCTTATGCCTAAGGGAAATATGATGGCTATGTTCCCGAGCATTTTCGGACCGAAACAAATAAACCGCAGGCAATTTATGCACCTTATTATAGGCCACCAACCAATGGTGCTCACTATCCTGCATCACCTGCTTAATCCCAATGCCCAAAGTATCTTTCAAGCGAAACTCTTTTTGAGCCCGCTGCTTGGCCTCGGCAATACTGAGCGAAAGCGGGGCATCACAGGCCCAAAAACTGCAAAAAAAGAGGCCAAAAACAAGATAATATAGAAAGCGCATAGACTAATTTATATAGATAGGCGTTGGAGAAAGAGCTTCAAAAGAATGTTTATTTTATTTTTTTGGGGCCTCCCGCCTGCGGCGGGCGCTACGTTCCGCAGCTCGCAGGTCTGCTCGGCCCTGCAGCGCTTTCAGCGCTTTGGTCTGGCCCTACGGGCCACTGCTGCACATCGCTAGGCCAAAAGCGCCTGGCCCCACAGAAAAAGCTCAGTTTTAAGTGTTTTCTCACCAACCATTAGAGCCTAGCCTCCGTTCTTAAACAAAATGGCCCCTTGGGGCCCTCTTCTTGATTCTATTAAAAAAGAACGTTATAGCGCAAACTCTACCACTTAATGAGAAGGCCTCTAAAATAGGGCAAAAAATCATTCTCAGTCCCCCCTAAGATGACCAAAAGCTGCAATTCTTGCATCTTGGTCAAAAAATCACCTTGCCAAAAGCAATTTATTGCATGAGATATTCTAACAAAAGTACAGATAAAGAGCTCATCCAAGGCTGCCGCAAAGGCGACCGATTGGCCCAAAAGCATTTGTACGAAAAGTACTACGGACGAATGTATGGCATTGCTATGCGTTATACCAAAAACCAAGAGGAGGCGCTAGATATTCTTAACACCTCCTTTCTCAAGGTGTTTACCTCTTTGGACAAGTACAAAGACAGCAACAACCTTGCGGGTTGGATTGCCAAGATTGTCTTTAATAGTGCTATCGACCACGTTCGCCGAAATACCAAATACAAACAAGTCATTAACTATAATATAGAGAGAGATGGGGCCGTGCATAACGGCAGCTTGCAACAACTGCAGGCCGAGGACCTCTTCCGCTTGATTCATCGGCTCCCCAATGCTAGCCGTAGCGTCTTCAACCTCTATGTAGTAGATGGCTATAAGCACAAGGAAATTGCGGAAATGCTCGGCATTTCGGTAGGGACCTCCAAATGGCATTTGGCCAATGCGCGCAAAGAACTTCGGAGCTTGCTCGAACAACAAAAGCGCTATGAAGCCGCCCGCTAAGTTGGCCCTATTTTTTGTACAAACATTATGAACCACCCAAAATAAATCGCTTTAGCAAATGAAGCAGTTTTACGAACAAGATGATGATTTTATCCGCTCTCAGTTAGAAGGCCATCAGTTTGAGATGCCGCCTGCTGCTTGGGAAGATATGGACAAAAGGCTCGACCAAATCCAGCTAACGGGAGCCAAGGGCAGTTCTGCCTGGAGCAACTGGTTGGTGATGGGCGCTTTTGTGCTCGCTAGTGGAGCTGGCGTTTTGGCCTATCAATATTGTCTGCCCTTTTTAGGGATGCAAAAAAAGATGGCCCAAAAAGAAGCCCTCTTAGAAAAAGCAGCCGAGCCCCAGCTCATTCAACTGGAAGAGCGAGCAGCTATAGCTAGCGCAGAGACAGAAGAAGTACTGCCTTTGGCAAGGGCCAGCAATACGCCTCCTCCTCCCCCACCCCATAAAACAACTAAAGAAAAAGTAGTGGCGAGTCCAGCCCCCAAGGCCCAAGAAGTTGTTCTTCTAGAAGAAGAGCAAAACACTACAGAAAAGGGCCAGAATAAGCATCCTGAGGTCAAACAAACGATTTTGCCCACTCGCTATGTTTTCTCGGCTAGTAGTAAAGCCAAAGCCGAGCAGCTGCGTGAGATTCAGCGTTTAGAAAACTTGTCTTTTTTAGAAAAGGGCAGTTTCCAGCAGCAGTTGCGCCATAGCCAAAAAACGACTATTGATACGCCAATGATTGTTTTGGACCGTTATCGCAAGGGCGGCAAAAAGCTACAGCTATCGGCTAGTTTGGGCCTCAATGCGCAGGGCAAAGCCCTAGGCGTTCAGGCAGGTATACAGCTAAGCAAAGAGCTAGATGCTCAGTTTTCACTAGAAGCGGGTTTGCAGTATAAGAATATGCAGCGGCTAGGCAGCCAAAGTGAAACGGCTAGATTGGAATGGAATGGCGAGCTTCAAGAGGAGCAAATTCAGGCCATTAAGCGTTTAGAATTTTTGGAGCTGCCCGTTTTGCTCAACTACAAACTGTGGCCCAAGCATCAGTTGCAGATGGGGGCAAAAGTTAGCTACCTCTTGCCCGTACAGATGACCAATGGCCAGCGTACTGCAGATGATTTGGGCTTTAATAGTTGGTCTTCTGCGGCTGTTTTGGGCTATCATTACCAGCTTAACGAGCAATTAAAACTGGGGGTACAATGCAATTTGGCCTTTGCCAATTTGGCCAAAAACAGCCGACAAAAAGCGCATCAGGCCAGCCAAGAAGTATCGGCCCAATTGCTAGAAGAGGACAAGCTTCCGCAGGATGAATGTCTGTTGCCAGAGCAAAATGGCAATGAGCTAGAATTGAGCAGATTGCCTCATAAGTTATACAATAACGACCTATCTATTCAGCTACAATATCAGTTTTAGGCTAGACAAGGCGAAACAAAGAAAGACCTCCAGAATTGGAGGTCTTTTTTTTTGGCCCAAGCGCAAGAAAATTCGGCCAGGGGCGGGTTGGCCCAGCGCTGCGCAGCCGTGGCCCGAAGGGCCAGACCCAAGCCGCCAAAGGCGGCTGCAGGGCCGAGCAGAGCTGCGAGCGGCGCAGCATAGCGGCGGCCAGCTAGGCTTTGCCTAGCTGGCCGCGGGCCCCAAAACATCAATAGAATACTACTTTTTGGCTCGATAAATCAGCCAGCCGAAGACTAAAAAGAGGACAAAAAGGGCCGCCCAGATCAATGGACCATAATTCGTTTTTTGGGGTAACTCTAGCGCGCTACTATTTCCGCTTAGCCACCAAGCGGCCCAGAAAAAGGGCTGGGCGGCCACCTCCTTTTGGTCCACCAACTCTAGGTAGCGGATTTGAGCGGCCTGCAAAGCCTTGTCCTTTCGTTGGCCGGCCTGTAGGTAGCCATAAAAGAGCTCCATCAAAAGGCGGCTACTCTCATCATTGACCTCCCAAAGAGTGCTCAGCGTACTAGCGGCGCCGGCATAGCGAAAGCCAAGGCCGAGACTTTGGGCCCCCTCTCCGGCCTGATAGCGACCGGCGGCAGTTTGGCAAGCAGAGAGCACCACCAAATCGGCGGATAAATGCAGGCCAGGCAGCTCATAAGCCAGCAACAAATCGTCTTGGAGGCTATCTTGAGTTTCGCTAAAAAAGAGGGCCGAATAACTAGGCGCCATAGGGTCGGTAATGGCATGCATGGCAAGATGGATAAACTGTGCTTTTGGAGCTAGTTGTCTAAACCGTTGTTCATTGGCTTGTTCTTGGCGCAAAAACTGTCCATTAAAATGGGTTTCTAGAAAATCGAGTTCGGCCATAGCGCCAGCGAGAGGCTGCAATTGTTTTCGGGCCTGTCCCCAGTCCAGCGCTTGTCGGTCTACAGCTTGCCCTTGGCCCTGATAGCTAGGCGCCATCGCCAAAAAGCCTTTTGCGGCTGTTTTGGGTTGGGGTTGCAGATAAAAATTGGCGGCATACAAATAGCTAATCGCATAAGATCTCATCAGATAACCGAGGCGGCTAAAGGGTTGTTCTTCCGCTTTGGGCAGCAGGCAACTGAAGGCGAGTTGGGATAATTCGGCATGTGGAGAAATGAGCAAATCGTATTTTGGAGTTTGGGGAATCAGCTGTTGATAGAGCTGATGGGCAAGGCGAATAAAATTGCTTTTGAAAGGCTTTAGGCTTTCTCTGGGGCGTTGGACGAGCTGTTTAAAATCTTGTAGCTGTTGACGAAGGTTTGTGGTTGGGCCAAGGATAGAGAGCTGAATTTTGTCCTCTTCTAGCAAAAAGCAGTAGCTATTTTTGGGGCCCATAAAATAAGTGATCAGGCTATACTTTTCTTTATTCAGCTTTTTCTTGAGTTTGTTTAGGTCGAGTTCTTCCAGCTCCTCTTGCCATTTTGTATAGCTAGGATACTTTTGGGCCAATTGGGTCAGGAGCTCGTCTAGTGCTTGGCGTTTTTGAAAAAGGACGGCCTGCATTTTTTGGGCCTTCAGGCTATCTGCCTTTCGTTGGGCTCGACTAAACTGGGCTTGATAATAACTAATATCTTGGCGCAGGCTACGTTCTTCGGCCAAGAGTTCGGCAGAGACATTGCCCAGCTGTTGAGCTTCCTTATTGCGCAAAGAGCTGAGGAGCCAGCTGCCTTTGGCCAGCTCAATTTCGATAAAGGCCTGTTGGATATATATGGGATTCTGTTCTTCTTTTTCTAGGGCGATGGCTGTTTCGACAAAAGCCTCATAGACTTTTTCTGTTTGGGCTTTTAGTGCGGCTTTTCCACCTTTAGAGCCCAATTGTTTTTCTAATTCTTTGGCCAAAGAAATAGCCATTTGGCAGCTTTGGTACTGCTCTAGCAGAGGGGCGGCAATTATCTTTTGGGTTTGATAAATTCCCCATAAAATAGCGAGGCCTTCTTGGCCTTTAAGTTGAGCCAGGCCTTCTTTTTGGCCTAGGCCAGCGGTTTGGAAGCGGATCGCTTCCTCAAAATACTGCTTGGCCAATTCGGCGCTATTCAGGGCTAGGGCGGCTTGGCCGAGGGCGATATAGATTTCTTGATTTTTGGCCAGCTTTCTAAAGGTGGCCCCTTGTTTTTCGGCATAGGCCAAATCGGCGGCCAGACTTTCTATACCTTCAAGGTCTTTAGCTTTCTTGAGCTTATGAATATATGCTTTGAGTAGGGGAAACTGAGCATGGCCTCCACGGCTCAGCAATTCAGGCAGAGAGATATTGCTGCTGCTCTCTTCATCTAAGAGAGCCAAATAGGCGGTTGCTTCTAGGGCAAAAAAGCTATTTAGTTGGCCCAATTCTGCAAATAGCTGGCTAGCCTTTTTTAGGAGCGGCAAAGCCTGTTCATTTTGGCCCAGCTCATAATAGCAAATGCCCTTACTGGCCAAGTTTTTTGCTTGAATAGCAAGGGGTAAGGGTTCGTCATCTAAGGCGGCTAGGGCCTCTAGGGTGCGTTCAAAGTTTCCTTTCTTTCGATAGATTTGCGCCATAAGCGAGTAGGCGACAAATCGGGCCTCCTGCGATTGTAGTTTAGCCAACTTCTTGGCCCATTTTAGGGAAGTTTCGGCTTCATTGGCCAGGCCAAAATGGAAGTAAGCGCCTTCCTTATAGAGAGAAAACTTCAGCTTTTCCGAATAGCGATCTGCGTTTTTTTCTAGCCAGTTCAAGGCCTTTTCTAAGCGCTCTTTTTGCTCTAAAACAGGGCGACTTTCTAGATAACCTACATAATAATGGGCAAAATAGTAATAAGGTAAGCTAGCGGCAGCCTCTTGCTCGGCCCAGCGCTTTTGTTCTAAGACAAAAGCCTTTAGCTCAGCTTCATAGCGTTTTTTGCCCTTAATTTCTTTTCCCCCCATACTTACATAAGCAAAAGCGAGATCGACCAAGGCCCAATCGGCGGCCTCTTGGAAGCTAGTATTTCGCCAAAAAGGGCGTATGGGAGCTGCTTGAGCAAAGCTCCTTTGATAATAACGCATCAGGACTGCCCGCTGCTCTTTGATTGTAGTCAGCTGGGCCAGACTATCTTGATAGCGCTCGGGCGCTAATTTGGGCTGAGCCAAAAGCGTGCAGCTAAAGAATAGGCAACAAAGGTTGTAGATATAATTTCGCATGAATTCTGGAAAGTTCGGTGAGTTGGGCCAATTACAAAGGTAGACAATAGGCCTTAAAAAGCAGTTCCCTTAAGTTGAACAATTAGTACAACTATTATTTAACATAATTTTAAGCTAGTCTAAATAAACCACAAAGTGAGAAATGCTACAAAAGTTACCAGCTTTTTGGACTACACTTGCAAAGCATAAGTTACCAATCAGGTAATATACGCCAAAAACATTGCGCACATTTAAAAACTTTTATTCCATGAAGAATTATTCCTTCTATCTCAGCATTTTTTTCCTTTTTTGTTTTTCCTTTTCTCAGAACCTGCAAGCTCAGGAGACCGATGAAATTAACAATTGGTTTTTTCTACACACGACAGCCAAGTTAAATAACAAATGGAAGTTGGGCAATGAGTTTCATATCCGTCGGGATGACTGGGTACAGAACTGGCGCAATTTGCTGGAGCGTCCCTATGTCACTTATTCTGTAAACAAGCATTTTTCTGCTACGGTAGGTTATACTTATATTGGTTCTTGGGCGCTACCGGGTAGCGACAAAGCCCCTCATAGCAATGAGCATAACATCTGGGAGCAAGTCAGTTTTCATCATAAGCTCAACAAGGCGATTAAGGTATCTCACAGGTACCGTTTTGAACATCGTTTTGTTGATCAGTGGGAGCACAACTTAGTTACAGATGAGTGGAGCAAAACAGATAATGTTTTCCGCAACCGCTTTCGCTATCGGATGACCATTAAATCTAAGCTGTTTAACTTTGGAGACAATCAGGACATCTACCTACATGTTTTTGATGAGATTTGGGTGAATCAGGCCGACAATCTCCGTTTTAAGGGATTGGGACGCAACTGGTTGTATTTGGGCCTTGGGTACGATCTCAATCCGCAGCTTTGTTTTGAGCTTGCCTATATGCACCAACACGATACCTACAATACTACAGACTACCTCAACACGCCTATTATGCAGTTGTCTATTGGCTATAAAGTGCCTGTAAAAAAGTCTTAATGTTCTTTCTTGTTTTTGGCCTTATCCAAAGGGCCTTATCCAAATAGCTAGAATGCCCCTTTACGCTAAATCGTAGAGGGGCATTTTTTATCTTATGCTGTTTAAAACGGAGAGGGGGCAATTGGCCTAGCGATGTGCAAGGGTGGCCGTCAGGCCAGACCGAGCCAGCGAAGCTGGCGAAGGGCCGAGCAGACCTGCGAGCCCTGGAACGTAGCGCCGCAGCTTTGCTGCGGAGGCCCCAAAACAGCAGGCTTCTTATCTACGTCGGCTAGGTCCTTTTGGGAGCATTTCCTCGGCTAATTGCAGGCCAATTTCTTCTACAAAGCAAGCCATTTCCTTTTGCTTATTATAGAGGCCCCAGAGGCTAGTATTTGGGCTTAGCGGGGCGCTTGTACTATTTTTTGGCCAGAAAAAGCGGCTTGTTTTTCCATTAGATAGTTGTAATTCTATTTCGTATTGTTTGGATAGGCTGCCCCAATTCCATTTTTCCTTTTGGCTGAGGAGCTGGGCGAGCATAAGTTCGCCATCGGCTAGGCAGCTACTACGATTTTGCAAAATCTTATTCCCCTGAAAAAGGAAATAGAAAGCGCCCAGCTCAAAAAGCAGCATAAAGGCAGTCATCAGGGCAAAAGAAGGCAATGCCTGCAGGGCAAAGAGGAGGACAAAAAGCAGCAGGGGAAACAGCAAGAGGCTAATTCCGACAATATAGTAGCCTCTGAGTCCATGACTAAGTGGCAACTGTTTTTTGATCCGTTCTAGATTGCGGCCACTTCCGGGGTCTAGGGCCAAAGTGGGAAAAGACTGACTCATAAATTTAGAAATTGGGCAGCAGCTCCATTTTTTCAGACAGGCGTTCCACCAAGCCTTTAGAGCCGATATAAACTGGCGTACGTTGGTGCAACTGCTGAATTTCCAGCTCCATAATTCTTTCTTGGCCATTGGTAGCGGCTCCACCGGCCTGTTCAATCACAAAAGCCATGGGGTTGCACTCATAGAGCAGGCGCAATTTTCCGGAGCTAGAGCTAGGGCTACTTGGGTACATAAAAATACCTCCTTTGATGAGGGTGCGGTGCACATCGGCCACCATAGAGCCCGTATAACGGAAGCGCATATCCTCTTCCACGCAATCATCGATAAAGCGGCGGACCCCTTCGGGGAAGGTTTTATAGCGGCTTTGATTGACTGAATAATTCTTGCTTTCGGGAATCTTGATATCGGGATGCGAGAGGCAAAACTCTCCGATAGAAGGATCGAGGGTAAAGCCGTTGACGCCTTGGCCCGTAGTATAAACGAGCATAGTAGAAGAGCCATAGAGCACATAACCTGCGGCCACTTGTTCGGCCCCATCTTGCAAGAAATCTTCTAAGGTACAGGGACCATCTAGAGAATTGCGGCGATAGATGGCAAAAATGGTCCCAATAGAAACATTTACATCAATATTAGAAGAGCCATCGAGGGGGTCAAAGGCCACCACATATTTGGCCTTTTTGCAGTTCTCAAAAGCCACAAAGCTCTCTTGCTCCTCGGAGGCGATGCCGCAGCATTCTCCGCTATTTTGCAGACAGGCCTGCAGAATTTCGTCGGCTAGAATATCTAATTTTTGGACCGTTTCTCCAGAGGCGTTTTCTACGCCCGCCAAGCCAATAATGTCGGCTAAGCCTGCCTTATTGACCTCTCGGCTAATAATTTTGCAAGCTAGGCAAATATCTCTTAACAGTCCAGAGAGTTCGCCTGTGGCATAAGGAAGGTCTTGTTGCTTGCGGATGATAAACTCGTCTACAGTGATGAGCTGTTTCATAAAGTGAAATTGGATAGACAAAAAAATTAGGGGTACACCCGCAAATATAAGATGATTTTTAGGAATGCTTGAGGCCCCAAAGGATTTTATCGACTAGTCCGCAGATTCTCCCCAACGATAGCTATCATTTAACTGAAAACCGGCCAAATCTAGGGCCCGATCAACCACGGTGGCGGCTAGTTCCTCAAAGGTTTTGGGTTTGGAGTAAAAAGAGGGAACGGCTGGACAAATAATGGCGCCCGCCTCTGTCAATCGCTGCATATTTTGCAGATGAATGAGGCTAAGGGGCGTTTCTCGGCTGAGCAAAATTAGTTTGCGGCGCTCTTTGAGGATGACATCGGCGGCCCGGCTGCTGAGATCGTCGGAAATGCCCGCGGCAACCCGCCCCAAAAAGCCCATGGAGCAGGGACAAACAATCATGCTGTTATATTGGGCCGAGCCCGAAGCAAAAGGTGCCATAAAATCCCTTTTGTCGTAAAAATCAAAGGGGTAATTTTTATAGTCTTGGTTCTCTAGCTCCAGCTCCCAATTATACTTGGCGTTATCGCTCATGACCACCCCCACTTTTTCCCATTGGGCTTGCAAAAGCAGCAGACGATCAAATAATACTTTGGCGTAGATAGAGCCGCTGGCCCCAGCCACCGCAATGACGAGTTTATGTTTTTGCATAGCTTTTTTTAGGGAAACAAGTTTTTGTGGCGGGGGTTGAGGGAAAGGGATAAAAAAAGCCGCCAAATGGCGGCTTGGGGAGTCTAAAACTCAATATAATTCTGTGCATCAATCGGTTGCCCATTATACCAGAGCTCAAAGTGCAGATGCGGCCCAGAGCTCATCTCTCCAGAGTTGCCAATAATGGCCACGGCTTCTCCTGCCTTTACCCGATCTCCCGTTTTTTTGAGGCGGGCCGAATTGTGTTTGTACCAAGAAATCAGGTTGTTGCTATGCTGCACCCCAATCATATGACCCGTATCGGCAGACCAGCTCGACATGATGACCGTGCCCGCCCGAACAGCCTGTACTACCGAGCCTTTGGGCGCCACCAAATCGGTCCCATAATGCGCCCGAGAGGGAGCAAAACTATCCGAAACAACGCCCTTGACAGGAGGAACAAAGCTTTCTTTATCTAGGCGGTCCTCATCTTCCAAAAAGATACTTTGGATCAAAGAACCTAGTTCTCGCTCCATTTCTGCACTTTCCACCACCGATTTGGTGGCATCAGATTGCTCGGGCACGCCTTGAACCGAAGCTTTTTGGCCTGTTTCGGTGCTTCCGCCCGATTTAGGCTTTTCAACATCTTTTTCATACTCAAATTCCGCATTAGCCAGCTGCTTAATGCTTTCGGTCTGGGCCTGATTATTTTCCATATCCATTTTCAGGCTATCCATTTGCAACAACAACTGCTTGAGCTCCTTCCGAACTCCAGAGTCCGCTATATTATTATTGCCCGAAGACATCAAATAATTGAGTGGAGAAAAACGAATCACCAAAACGGTCAGCAAAATAATCCCCAGCGTAATACTACTTGAAACCAGGGCCACATTCAGAGGGCTCAAACGCCAACTTTTCTCCTCTACATAGGTCTGTTCATTGACCACCACCAGTTTATGATGTGCAGAGATCCAGGGAATTAGTGGTTTTTTCTTCTTTTTATGATTTGGCGTAGCGCTCATAAAGCTCTTGATCTAGATTTTGGGATGCTTGGGGCCCTCTTTAAGGAAAGGGCTCAGAAATGGCGAAAATACGAACAAAGCCATTATTTTTGTAGGCCTTAGGGCTTTTTTCGGTTCAAGGGATGAATTCTTCTGTTTTTTTGGGGCCTCCTGCCTACGGCAGGCGCTACGTTTCGGGGCTCGCAGGTCTGCTCGGCCCTGCGCGGGCTGCGCCCGCTGGCTCTGGCGCTTCGCGCCACCCCTCCACATCGCTAGGCCGATCAAAAACTCCCTTTGGTCCTTGAAAGGCAGCCTTTGGCTGCCCAAAAGCTCGCTTTGCTCGCCCTGCAAACTGCTTTTTTGCTCCTAAACCAACAGAAAAAGCCTTTTTTTACGTTTCTAAATTAGGCCCCTTTTGTTTGGACCAAAAAAATAGGGCCAAACAGTCCTTGGCCACAACAAGCCCTTTAGGGCGTCTTCGACGACCAAAGGGAGTAACCGATGGTAGGCAGTGCGGCACAGCCGCAGACCTAGGCGGCTTTGCCGCCGCAGGGCCGAGCAGAGCTGCGAGCTGCCGAACGACAACAAGCCCTTTAGAGTGCAGTTCGACGACCAAAGGGAGTAACCGCAGCAAGCGCAGCGCAGCTGAGGCCCAAAAAATAAATCATTCTACAGATAGCAATTCACTAGCAAATACCTTATGCGACCATTAAAATTTATTTGGCTGAGCATCAGCCTACTGTTTCTTTTCGCCGCTTGTAAGACCAAAGATGGGGCCACCACAGGGCTGGGCAAGGCCTACCATAATGTAACTGGCCGCTACAATGCCTATTATAATGCAGGCCTCTTGGTCGATGAAAGTTTTAAGAGCTTGAATCAGGCACATCGAGACAACTACAATCAGTTGCTGGCCCTTTATCCCTATGCCGCAGCAGAATCGGGGCAGGCGGTTTCTCCAGCCTTAGATAATGCCATTAAGAAATGTGCCATCAATATTGAGCTGCACCGCCCTAGCCATTGGGTAGATGATAGTTATTTTTTGGTTGGGCAGTCAGAGTTTTTGAAGCAAGAATATGAGAAATCTGCGGAGACCTTTAAGTACATTGTAGACAAATACAATCCCGATAAGGCCATTTCGGCCATGACGCCTGATGAACGCAAAGCTTATAAGAAAAAAGAGAGGGCAAAAAAGAAGAAAAAGAAAAAGCGGAGAAAAAAGCGTCGTCGGAAGAAGCGCAGAAAAAAGCGTTCTAAGAAGAAAAAAACAGAGAAAAAGGCCGCTGAGGAAGAAGATATTAGTGAGTTAGACCCTCCCTCCTATTTTCTCAAGCATCCGCCTGTGCGTTATGAGGCCATGCTTTGGTTGGCCAAAAGTTATGTAGAATTGGGCCGTCATGATGAGGCCGGAACCTACCTTCGTTTGTTATTGGAAGATGGTCGGGTGCGCCGCAAAATCAAGGCCGAGGCCCATGCCGTTTTAGCCCATAGTTGGTTGATGCGCAAAGAATATGAAAAGGCAATTCCAGAATTGGAACAAGCCATAGAACTGACCAGAGGCAAGCGAAAAAAGAACCGCTATGTCTATGTTTTGGCGCAGCTTTATGAGCAGCAGGGCCAAAACAAACTAGCCATGGATACCTATAAGCGGGTGCTTCGTTTACGCCCCAAATATGAGATGGAATTTAATGCTCGTTTGAAAAGAGCAACCAATGCAGCTTCGGTAGAAGACCGAAAATTCAATCCAGAATACGCCCTTAAGCGTATGCTGAGAGAAGGCAAAAATGCCGAATACAAGGACCAGATTTACTTTGCTTTGGCCCAGGTACAATTTAGAGCTGGCAGTGAAGAAAATGGTATTTTGGCCCTAAAACAAGCCATGGCCAACAGTCCAGAAGGTAGTTTCCAAAGAGCAGAAGCCGCCTATATGTTGGCAGAACTATACTACAAGCGCAAGGAATATATTCCAGCCTACAACTACTACGACACCACCAGCAGAAGCATGCAAAAGGCCGATGAACGTCTGGCCGCAGTAACTGCCCGAACGCAGCAGCTTAAGGACTTGGCGACTAATATGCAAACCTATGAGCTCAAAGACAGCTTATTGATGGTGAGCAATTGGCCCTATGAAAAGCAGCGGGAATGGGTGCAGCAAGAGCGTAAAGAAGAACTAGAAGCAGCCAATGCCAGCCAGGACAAAAAGCCTGCGGCAGGGCCTTCCGTCATCAATGCCAATAAAATGGCAAAATCTAATTTTGCGCTTTACAATGCTAGCCAGCTCAAGCGTGGGGAGCGTGACTTTAAGAAGCGTTGGGGCGATCGTCCTTGGGCCGACAACTGGCGGCGCAGCAGTGGCGATGGCTTTGATACAGAAGGGCCAGATTTTGCTAGCAATGAGTTGCCTCCCGTTACCGAGCAAGATGTGAGTAATTTTCTCAAAAAATCGGGCGTCCCTGCAGATGAGGCCAGCAAAAAGGCCGCAGAAAAAGAGCTCAGAGATGCCCTATTTATGGTGGCGACCCTTTACTATGAGCGTTTGGGAGAAAATCAGTTGTCGCTTAATAAATTTAAGGAATTGCAAGAGCGCTTTCCGGGACATCCTAGAGAACTAGAGGCCTTATTTAGCATGTACAACATTGCGGGCGCAACTGGCCAAACGGCCCTAGCAGCAGAATGTAAGCGGCGGATTTTGGACCAATATGCCGATTCGGATATTGCCAAATCATTGCAAGATCCCAACTTCCTCAATGCCAAAGAGAAAGAACTCAAGGCCATCAATGCAGACTATGAGCGGATTTATGCCATGATTCGGGCAGGAAAATCAGAAGCGGCCTATGCTGATCTAGAAAAAGTGGCTAAAAAATATGGGGCCAATAATCCCCTAAAAGCTCGTTTTGCCTTATTGGGCGCCATTTGTCAGGGCGGCATGCAGGGACAAAAGGCCTATGTACAAGCCCTACGAGCGGTGGTCACTAGCTTCCCCAATACAGATGAAGAGAAAAAGGCCAAAGAAATGATTGCCATTTTGACCGGAGAAGAGGTTAAAGGCGGCGGGAAGAAGCCTATTGCCGCAGGAGAAACCGATGAAGAGCTCAACAAAACCTTTGAGAATGATTTGGCCCAGGGCCACTACATCCTCATTAGTTTTGACAATCCCTCGGCCAAGGTCAATAGCTTTAAGGGAGCAATAAGCAACTACAATAAAAAATATTATAGCCTACTTCGTTTGAATGTATCGAGCCTGATGTTGGATGGTAAATTTCCTACCCTTATTGTTCGTAAGTTCAAAACGGGTAAAGAGGCCCAAGAATACTATAAAACCGTAGAAGGAAACAAAGAGTTTTTGGGCGAAGATGCGCCAGCGCATCAGGTCTATTTTATTGGTCAGAATAACTACCGAACCATTTTACAAAAGCGCAATTTTGCCGATTACAAGCGCTTTTTTGCGCAGACCTATCAGAATAACTAATCGAATCGATTAGTAGAAAACCAACAAAAGCCCCAGCCAAAATTGGCTGGGGCTTTTCTCTTTACTTTAAGTCCTTCTTTATCCAGTAACCTTAAAGGTAAATTCTACATGGTCTACGGGCTCATTCATTTCTCCTTTCTTAATGATCCGACGAACACCAGAACCCGATACAGGCACTAACTCCGCTACCTTGTTCGCAAATACTGAACGATTCCCATTGGGTACCACATCCAATGCCTGATTACTCAAGTGCTTACTCGATACCCGCCCTCTGTTCTGATCTCTTTTCTGCCACCAATCGGCAAAGGCCTGAATGTTTCCACTGAACCTACGACAAGCATCCAATACATCTTGACCATACCAACGAGCAACGGTCTTCGCTCCACGATTGGGCAAGGTCTGCGTCATCGTAATCCGAGCCTGATCATGATAGGTTCTAATCGTTGAAGTCACTGTTGCTCCCGTCATACCACAAGCCGCCAAAATACTCTTGAGCAACTTCTCCGCTCTGCTATTCATCTTCACCGCCTTCGAGCCATAGCTTAAACTAACATTGCCCGCATTGGGGTGGCTAAAGTCTTTACCCGAAACGCCCCCCTCTTCACTACTGTCTGTAGCCGAGGAACTATCCGAACTACTGCTGCTGTCATCCGAACTTGCAGCAGCCGCACCATTAAGCGCCTGCCAACTCTGCCCTCCAGGATCAATCCGCCCATCAGCCCAACCAAAGGCCGCCTGCTGAAAAGCTTTGATCTCTCCAATAGTGCCCGGCCCAATCAATCCATCTACAGTCAAATTATGCCCCTTGGCCTTCAATAATTCCTGAACCAACTGCACATCGGCCTTATCATTGGTTCCACCACGGCCCACAGAGGCCTTTATCGTTTTCTGATTACTCTCTAGTTCCGCAGGAGGAGCCCCAGCTTCTTCATCTTCACCAGCCTCTGCCTGTGCTGCATCAATTTTGTCCTCCAACAAATCCCCCAAGCTGTTAATCAAGCCCTCAATTTTATCCAATTGATCTTGCTCCTCTTGGTCAATTTTACCGTCGGCCAAAAATAATTCCTTCAATTTGGTCAATTGACCATTATATTGCCCAATAAGGCCCTGAATCTTACCTAAATCTGCCATAAAAGCTATTCTTTAGTTGTTTTGTAATTGTCCTACTGAAAGATACATAAATCAAGAGCAAAAAACCAATTAGACGCTTAACTTTTCAGCCAGATTTTACAGACCATAAACAAGCAGCTCGCCCCCTCCCCTACTTTTTCTTGGCCACTAATTCATCAAAAAAGGCCAAATAACGCTCCTTTTGAGCCACTACAGCATACTCTTCTAACACCCTTTGTCGACCCGCCCGACCCAGCTCTGCCCGCAATTCAGGCGATTCAATCAAAGCCGAAAGCTGCGCAAACCACTCCTCCTCATTATGCGCCAAATAACCATTAACGCCCTGCTCTATAATTTCAGTATTTACGCCCACCGCCGACATCACCGCAGGCAAACCCAAAGCCATATATTGCAAGCCCTTCAAGCCACATTTCCCCTTGGTCCACTCATCCGTCGGCAAAGGCATCAAGCCAATATCCAACTCCACCAATTGCTCAATCTCATCCGCTTCGGTCCAAGCTACCCCCCGAATATCCAACTCAGGCAAACTATAATTGGCATCTCCAATCAACTTAAAGTAAATCTTATCGCCATACTTCTCCTTCAAACGACGCAAAACCGGCAATAACTGCTCAAAGTATTGTACCGTAGAAAAACTGCCCGTCCAACCAATACAAACAGCTGCATCCGCCGCCTTAGCCGGCTTAAATTTAGGATGATGCCGCTGCTCATCCACAGTCGTCGGCAATACCTTTACACAATCATTATATTGCCTCGCATAATCCGCCAAATAACGATTCCCCGCAAATACCATATCCGCCAAAGCAATCAATTCCGCCGTCTTATTCGCATTTTTCAAAAATCCCAAGGCCTTATTATTTGTCGATACATTTTGTAACCATATAGAATCGTCAAAGTCAAAAACCAAGGGCGCCCGCTTGGCAAAACGACGCTCAAAAAAAGAAGTCCCCAACATAAAAGCCTCCCGCTGCACATAAATCACATCAAATTGCTTGGCCCAAGCCCCAGAAGCCCGCCAAAGCCGCCAAATACTCTTCAACAAAACCTTCATTTTGCCCAAATACTGCCCCGCCCCATAAAAAACAGGATCATCCTCCGCCTCAATTAAATAAGAAAGCTCATAGGCATAACCATGCTCCTCCAAAAAATCTAAATACTGCTCATACCGAAAACGCTGTGAAGGCGAGCGATTTGGCCGATGTAAAGCCACAAAAAGAATCCGTTTCATACTATATTTTAGCCTATTGTTTTTTGGGGCTGCCCCCTCAGTTCCTTCGGGGTCGGGCTGTTTCGCAGCTCGCAGGTCTGCTCGGCCCTGCGGGCTTTTTCGCTCCGCTTCAAAAGCCCTAGGTCTGCCGCTTCGCGCCACTGCTGTCCATCCCTCAGCCGGCTCGCTTCGCTCGCCCCTGCCGCAGAATATAAACAACGCCTTTAAGGCCCCGCCCAAAAGTAAGACTTAATCAATGTATTTAATAATAGTGGCTTAGGATTCCAAATCTTATCTCCAACAAAATACAACTTCCTGTTTTTATTTGCAAAAATATATGCAACTATTTGTTTTTAAACAGATTTGTTTTAGATTTGTAGGGCAAGGGGACTTGTTCCTCCTCTGCTCGCCAAATGATCCAATATGAAAAATCAAAAAAAGGAGAAGCGTTTAGCCATGAATCGTCGTTTCATCAAGGCCTTTAAAGCCTTAGAGGAAAAAGGGGATATTGTCCCCAATAGCCACGATAAAGGAATGACCAAACTCTCTTTGCTCTTTTGGGACAAAAAAGGAAACGGACATCTGGTCCGCGCATTTCTCAACCCCCAAAGTAGCCGCTCTATCGATTTTGATAAAGCCAGCCGCTTTTGCGAAGAATTTGGCGTCAATAAGGATTATCTGCTCCAAGGTAAAGGCCCTATGTTTGGCGAGGAAGATGCTCCCGCCTTCGCCAATGGCGAATTAGCCTCCGATTATGGATATGGCTCCCAAATTCTATATTCTAGCCAAGCCGCTTTTGCTAGCTCGGCCCTAGGCATAGATTCCTATGAGGAAGGACAGTATTTTAGCCTGCCCGGCCTCTCTCAAGGCGATTATGTCGCCTTTACCATTAGTGGTGACTCTATGCAACCCACCCTTAGTAATGGAGATTTGGTGATCTGCCGCCCTCTAGAAGGTATCGAAAAGGTGCAGGAAAATGAAGTCTATGCCATCGTCAGTAGCCATGGCGTCCAAGTTAAACGTATCCAAAAGGTGCTTAATAAAGGCCGCCTTACCCACCTCAAACTCATTTCTGATAACTACCTAGAACATGATCCCTTTATGGTGGAGGTCGCTGAAGTACGAAAAATTATGAAGGTGGACCGAAAAGTAACCGCCCTCTAAACTCTCTCTGCCCGCTTTTTCCAAAATACAGCTTACAAATAATTGATACACCCGCCCCTTAGCTAGGCTAAGGGGCTTTTTTATTCTCGACTTAGAGCCGTTATAGCCCTTGCTTTCCCCCTTTTTATCGTCCTATCCCCTCCTTTAGTCTTTGGTTCTACTCATTTATTCTAGCTATCTAGTAGTTGTACTCCTCTAATACAGTAATTTACTGCTTAGATGCAGTAGCTGTACTGCTCGCATGCGGTCCTTTACTGTATACTAGTGGTAGTCAAAGTCCTTTATATAGGTTCTGGAAGTCCATGGTATAGGTTGTAGGACCCCAAATAGACCTCCCTAGATCTATCCTATAAGGTCTATAGACCTACCTCATACAGTATAGAAACCTACCCAATACAGTTCAGCACCTACCTCATGCAGTATAAGAACCTACCTCATACAGTATAGGAACCTACCCGATGCAGTTCAGAAGGGACTGTTCAGGATTTTGTGTATTAGAATAAAATTTGGGCCTTTAGCTGCTTAGGATTTGGCCAGTAGTCGCCTAGGGACAAGCCCCTAGGCTAATCCAATGGAGTCAGCCCTGACAAGGGCCTCAACTGTTGATATACAAGGCCTTGTTCAGTTGTTATTGCAGAGAAGAACCTTATCCAAAGGCCCTCTTTAGAGGGCTGTCTGAAAAAGCTAGCCTAGGGGCTTGTCCCTAGGCGCAGGAAAAGGCAAACACAAAATGTTAAACCGTCTCGCATTTGCATCTAGAGGCGGCGAAGCCGCCGCAGGGCCGAGCAGACCTGCGAGCTGCGCAATGGCCCGACCCGAGCGAAGCGAGTGGGCAGCCCCAATAAAATAATCCTCCCCAAAAAGCGGAGCTAGGCAGCAAAGACCCTATCTTCAACGTATTAGAAACAACTGGGAAAAGCTAGCCCAACCGAGAGAATGCACCCCATTTCCCTCCACTGATAATTATCTGCTATGGATTTTGCCTTGAATATATCGTCTAAAAAAGAGCGCGAGCGGACCGCCAAAGAGCAAGAAGCTCAGCTCATCAAAGCCTGCTTAGAAGAAAAGCGTTGGGCCCAAAAAGAACTCTACGAGCGCTTTTATGGGCGCATGCTAGGGGTCTGTCTGCGCTATTCTAATAATAGTGAAGATGCCCGCGACATCCTCAATGAAGGCTATATCAAAGTATTCCGTTATCTGCATCGCTACAAAGTAGGGACCTCCCTAGATGCTTGGATCAGACGGATTATGATTAACACCTCTATTGACTTTTACCGCAAGGCGATTCGCCACCGCAGCGAAGATATAGAGACGGCCCAACATAAAATTTCTGAAGATGCCGATGCCATTAGTCGCTATTCGGCCAAAGAAATTATGGCAGTGATCCAAAAACTGCCGCCCTCCTATCGGGCCGTATTTAATCTATATGCCATAGAGGGCTACTCGCATCGAGAAGTGGCCCAACAATTAGGAATTACAGAAAGTACCTCCCGCTCCAATTTAGTGAAGGCCCGAGCCAAACTAAGAGAGTACATTAAACAATTATATCACTAAGCGCTAGAGCTAGTTCGCTTATGAAAGAAGATTTTGACAAATTCGATGAATATAGCCGAGAACTCTTTAATGATTTTGAGGCAGAGGCCCATCATCTGGCAGAGGATTGGATGAAGTTGGAGGCCCATTTGGATGCTAGCCAAAATGAAGATGAGCAATTGGACCAATTGGTCCTTGGCGCTTTGGGCAGTTTTGAAGCCAATGAGCTGAGCATGGCAGAGGATTGGGACCGTCTACAAACGGACTTAGACCTCAATGCCGAGGAGACCGAAGAGCTGGATGCCCTCGCTAGGCAGGCCTTGGCAGCTTATGCCGCTACAGAAGAAGAAATGCCCGAGGATTGGAGCCGCCTAGAAGCAGCCCTAGAGGAAGAAAAAAAGGAGCGTCCCCCTGTCTTTTGGCTAAAAAGCATGGAGGCGGGCTTGCTATTGCTCTCGCTCTTTACCTTAATTAACCTCTTTTATTTGCACCCTATGCAAGAAAAAGATGCTGGGGATAAAGGTAAGTCTAGCAAGGCTAGCACCGCTAATGATTTGGCCCAAAATACGCCCCTAGCTAAGCCCAAAAGCGGGCAAAAAGATTCGCCTTCTTCTTTGTCGGCTGGAGAAAATACGGCCCTAAGAGAAGCGCTTCGCCTTAGTGAGGAGCAGCCGAAAATTGCCATGGGCAGCCCCCTACTACAGCAGCAGCCCACTGGGGCATTTTCGACGAGCTTTGGGGCTGGCGCAAAATTGCCCCCCTTTATTCAGGGCCAAAATTTTGCAAAAGCAGCCGCTGGAGCTCAGGCTAATCTTTTGCTGGCTACTGCTCAAGAGGAAAGCATGGAGCAAGCAGAAAACAGCCCTCAGATAAAGGGAACAGAAGAAGAAGCTCGTCCGGAAGAAGCCCGCCCCAAAGCAACACAAAATAAGGAAGCCGCTGTTTTTGCGGCCCTCGACCTAGAAGATCAGGGGCTGCCCTTGGCCGATTATTTGGCCAAAAAAGACAGCAATGATTTGAATAAATTGAGAGAAGACCTCAGTTTTCAGCTCAAAAGTCCCTATAGTTTTCCCAAGGTCTATAATCGCCATCGTCATTTGGGCCTATACACGGGCTTCAATTTGGGCCTAGGCGAAACGGCCAATTTGGGTAGTGGACAGGCGGGTTTGCAGTTTGGTCTACAGCTAGAGCAGGAGCTCAACAAAAATTGGGGCTTGTCTTTGGGCCTATTTTGGCAGCGACAAAACTATGCACTTTTCGAGCAATCTAGCCTCCTCCTGCCCGATGGCCAGAGCTACAACCGCCTAATCAATAAGGAGGAGGGCTTGCAGTTGTTACAATTGCCTTTACAGCTTCGCTATACCGTATATCGAGATAGCAAATGGGAGTTGCAGACCTTGGCGGCTGGCCTTTATCAGTTGTCTTTGCACCGACAGCAGCGGGGCCAAGAAGAGCTAAGCGGACAACAGGCGGCGGGGCAAATCCTCCAAAGAAGCTATTTGCCGCATAACTCGCCCAATTCGGCCCTTTTGCAAGAGGGCAGCTGGGCCAACAACCAACAGTTTGCCTTGCAATTGGGCTTGGGGCTCGATCGCCAATTGGGCGAGCACTACCGCCTTTCTTTGCAGGCTCATTATCTCCGCCAATTGGCCCAAAATGAACAGATGGCCAAGCATCATTTTCAGTTGTTGGTGGGCCTAAAATATCGCTTACCTTAATTCTTTTTTCCCATAATATTTTGGGGCCCGCGGCCGCCCTTTTTAGGAGGGGCGGCCGCCGCTATGCTGCGGGGCTCGCTATTCGCTCGGCCCTGCAGGCAGGCTTTGCCTGCCTTTGGTCTGGCCCTTTGGGCCACCCGCTCCGCAGCGCTGGGCCTTTGGCCTGCCGGCCATGGCGGCTTCGCCGCCTCCCAGCCCTTTAAATTGGACCAAAAAAAAAGCGAGATCGTTTTCACGATCTCGCTTTTGCTCTTAATGTAGGGAGGATGATGGGTTTCGAACCCACGACCTCCAGAACCACAATCTGGCGCTCTAACCAACTGAGCTACACCCTCCATCTTGAAGCGGTACAAATATAAAGCAGCTTTTTGGATAATCCAAGTTTTGGCCATAAAAAAAAGCGAGATACTCAATAGTATCTCGCTTTTGCTCTTAAATGTAGGGAGGATGATGGGTTTCGAACCCACGACCTCCAGAACCACAATCTGGCGCTCTAACCAACTGAGCTACACCCTCCATCTTGAAAGCGGCACAAATATAAGCTAGCAAAATGAAAGGACCAAATTTTCTAGGGATTTTATTCTTCGCTAGGGTGCATAATTGCTTTTTTCTTGAGTAGGGTGGCTTCATCCTCTACATGTTCGGGGTCTGGAACGCAGCAATCTACGGGACAGACGGCTGCACATTGGGGTTCTTCATGAAAGCCGACGCATTCTGTGCATTTATCGCTTACGATGAAATAGAAATCATCGGAAACGGGTTCGTTCATGAGGCCTGCATTGGCGGTTTTGCCGTTATGCAGTTCGAAATCGCCTTCTACTTCGGTGCCTTCTTCATAGGACCATTCTACGCCGCCTTCATAGATGGCGGTATTGGGGCATTCGGGTTCGCAGGCTCCGCAGTTAATACATTCGTCAGTGATAATAATGGCCATAAATAGAAAATTATAGGGCAGTAAAGAATCAGTTCAATGGGAAAAAGTCTTAGTCAGGGACTTTTTGTTTGGAGGGCTAATTATTTTGCGCTCCAATAAGAAACCCCAAAGATAGCAAGCAGTTTAAAGAAAGGGGAGAATTTGGTCCCAAAACTTTTGCCCTGCTTGCAGGGCTTTTGGGCAGCCGCAGGCTGCCTTTGTTGTGGCCTAGCGCTGTGGAGGGGTGGCCGCAGGCCAGACCGAAGCGCGAAGCGCTGAAGGGCCGAGCAGGCTTGCGAGCCCCGCAACATAGCGCCGCAGCTTTGCTGCGGAGGCCCCAAAACATAAAAAAAGCCAACCCTAAAAAAAGAGTTGGCTAAAACTTTATAGAAGCAAAGGCGGCTTAGGCCTCTGTATTTTCTTCTTTGGTAGATGTTTCTTCTTCTACAACGGGATCGGGCTCTAGGTCAATGATACCACGATCGTTGAGGAAATTGAACCACTTAATAATTTTCTTGATATCAGAGATCAGTACACGGTCGGTATCGTGGCTGGGCAAAATTTCTAGAAAATAGCTACGAAGTTCTTGAGGTTTGGCTTTAGAGGTGGGCGTAGGCAACTGCTCGAGTTGGCTAAACATATTGCGAAACACCTGCTTGAGGTCTACGGTATCCTGTTCATCTTCCGTATAGATAGAGATAGATTCTAGGGGAGTAAACTGGTGTACTCGTCCAGAGGCGAACATTCTCTTTTTGCTATCTAGCTCTTCTAGAATAAGGCCATTGGGGCGGTTGGCAGCCATGCGATAAATGCCTGGGCGTCCGCTTACCGCCACGAGTCGTTCTAGGTTCATTATATATTACATTTATTTAAATAAAATCAAAAGCTAAAAAGGGCTACCATAAGGGCCCTCACAAAAGTATTAGGGTTTTAATGAGGAGAGGCCCATTATGGAGCGAAATCCAAAAATACAAATACATTTACTAATGTAAAGGGACAAGCAATTTTTTTTTATCTTGTCCTTAGTCCCTTAGCCCTCACTCCTTTCCCCAAAACCAAAAAATTATATTTCAATCTGCGGCCATTGGCAGGGCCAGGCCGGCACAAAAAAAACACAGTATGAGAACGTTGACTTGTTTAGTATTGCTGCTCTTGGCAGGCAGTGGGGCATTTGCTCAGAAGGAAAAGGCCAGTGGGGTCAACTCTTTGCAGTATAGCGAGTTTATTCCGGTGGAGCCCATTGAGTTTTATGACAATGTAGAGGTAGCCGATAATGAGGGCAATGTAGATCTGAAGTACATCAAGAGTATGGACAAGCGAGAGCTACTAGAGTACTTGACCAATGAAACGGTTTTGGTTTCTGTTGCAGAGGTAGATCCGACAGGAAAAATGAGTTTTATTCCGGGTCGAGTATCTGATAAGGGCATGCAATATATTGTGACCATGGACTACCTCAAGTTTGCCACCTTGGAGGTAAAAAAAGAAGGCGATGTCGCTGGCGAAGCGGCTGCTGGCGTGGGTTTTCGAGTCATCTTAAATATTTCTTCTCGGGCCAAGGACATCAACCTCAGTGATATTTTTAGTATTGGTATGGCTGCCACCGACAAAAAAGTGTATGGTTCTGTGCGGGTTGAAGCCATTGGTTTGCACGATCCAGAAATTACTTCAGTGATTCCTTTGCCTAGCGAAATTAGCGGGGCTTCTATTCAGTCAGTTATGCAAGCCATTACTATTATCAAGTATAAAATTTATGATGAAAAGACGCGTCTCAATCCACAAATTGTAGGCGTACGCGGCACCAAAGAGGGCGTAACGCTTCAGGAACTCCGCGAGGCGGTGATGAAGTACCATAAGTTGGGTAAGAAAAATGTAGCCACCAACAAAAGTGCCCCCAGAAAGAAATAGTCTAGTCTCTACTGAGCAGAAAAAAGGCCAGCGAAATTCGCTGGCCTTTTTTGGTTTATCGATTAAGCGGAGGGAAACAACTCTCGGAGCTTATCGGCAATTTTGCGGTCATCGGATAGACGAGGCACCTTATTTTGCCCTCCCAGTTTGCCAATAGACTTCATATATTGTCGGAAGGCATCGGCTGGAACAGGGCGGATTTTTAGCGGCTGCAAGATCTTATCTCGGACCAAATCCTCATAATAAATATTTTGTTTGCGCATGGCCAAATCGAGGCGCTCGGCTAGCAGCTCCAAGTTTTCCGGCAGCTGATCAAAGGCAATCCACCATTCGTGATAAGGCTTCCCTCCTTCTGGGGGCGTTACCTGTGGGGCCACCGAAAACTCCACCACCTTGGCGGGTTCTACCTCTAGGGCCTCCAAAAGGGCCTGCTCCACCTCTTTGCCAATCACATGCTCTCCAAAGGCCGAAATATAATGCTTGATGCGGCCCGTGACCAAAATCCGATAAGGGTCTTTAGAGATAAACTGCACCGTATCGCCAATGCTATAGCCCCAAAGCCCCGCATTGGTATTTAATACTAGGGCGTAATTTACGCCCAGCTCCACCTCGGCCAAAGAAAGACGGGGCGGATTTTCAGAAAAGTATTGGTCGGCAGGCACAAATTCGAAGAAAATGCCCGAATTGATATTGAGCAAAAGCCCGGGCGCATCTTGCTGGTCCTGATAAGCAATAAAGCCCTCCGAAGCGGGATAAGTCTCTACAGAGGGAATTCGCCCCCCCACCAAAGATTCTAATTTCTCTCGATAGGGCTCAAAATTGACGCCCCCATAAACAAAGATAGAGAGATTGGGAAAAACCTCTAAAACGGTCTTCTTGCCCGTCCGCTCCAATAGGCGCTCATAATACATTTGTACCCAAGGCGGAATCCCCGAAATTAAACGCATATCCGCATGCATCGTCTCGTCTACAATACGGTCTAGCTTTTCTTCCCAATCTTCTATGCAGTTGGTTTCATAAGAAGGCAGCTGATTGCCCTTTAACCAACTAGGCACCAAATGGTTAGAGATCCCAGAAAGCCGACCGAGCAAAATATCGCCCTTTTTCTCTAGTGCTGGAGAGCCCGACAAAAAGATCATTTTCCCATCCATAAAATCGGCCTTACCCGTCTGGGCAATATAATTAAATACCGAATTTCGGGCTGTTCCAAAATGGTTGGGAATACTTTCTTTGGTTAGGGGAATAAATTTGGCTCCCGAAGTCGTGCCCGAAGTTTTTGCATAATATTTGGGCCGACCTTTCCAAAGTACATTTTCCTCTCCCCCATTGATGCGCTCCACATAAGGCCGCAAAGCCTCATAATCAACCAAAGGCACCTGCTGCTTAAAGCTGGCATAATCTACAATTTTATCAAATTGATGGTCCTTGCCATAAGCCGTTGTTTGGCCCACCGCCACCAATTCTTGCCGGATTTTCTCCTGATAGTCCAGCCCCTTTAGCGCTTGCCCATTTTTTTGCTTACTGATGTAGCGAGCTAGCTGCTTAATAAGGAAAGATTTTATAGACATGAATATATTTTTTGATGATTTCTTAAAGGCGAAGATCCAAAATCAAGGGCAAAGGCAAAAGTATTTTCCTATTTTTTTGGGGCTGCCCCTCGCTGCGCTCGGGTCGGGCTGTCTCGCAGCTCGCTCTTCGCTCGGCCCTGCAAGCTTTTTCGCTGCGCTTCAAAAGCTTTGGGCCTGCCGCCTGCGGCGGCCCTGCTGCCCATCCCTCAGCCTGCGGCCCTATCGGGCCTGTAGGACCGAAAAAGGCCAAAACATAAATTTTATAGATTAAATATAGAAATTAGACTAAAGCCCTGCTTTTCGGCAAGTTTTCTTATATTTGCCCACTGTTAAAGTAAGATACAAAACTGTTGTCCATCATTTTATTTCATACAAAAATTGTCAGAATGAAGAAGTTATATTTAAGCTGCTTATTGATGCTCTTGAGCTTTGGCATGGCCTCTGCCCAAGACTTGCAAGATAGCTTTGAACTTTACTTCGAGTTTAATCGTGCTATCCTAAAACAGGAAAGTAAAACGCAGATCGACTCTTTCTTGGAGGCCACTAAAGGCCGCCGTCTTGGTGTACGTATCGCAGGTTATACTTGTGATATCGGAACCGAAAACTACAACATGGGCCTCTCTGAGCGCCGTGCTGAATCTGCCTTTGAATACCTCAAGGAAGTCGGAGAACCCGAAGATAAAATGGAGCTATTCTTCTACGGAGAAAAAGATCTTAAGTACGGTCAAGGCGGTGTAGCCGAAAACCGTCGTGTGTATTTCCTCTTCTCTCTAGAAGATGATGACCGCGATACCCTTTTGCAAAAAGGTTGCTTGGAAGTGTTCGTCGAAAAAGGAACCTTCAAGCCTAAAAAGAATAAAGACATTACCTTTACTTACAAAAGCTTGTCTAGTGCTCGTGAAGTAGCTCAGGCCGGTATCAAAATGGAAGACGAAAACGGCAAAGGCGTTTATGCCAATGCTATCGCCTACTTTGATGCTAAAGTAGATGGCAATGCCCTAGAAGCTGGCAAAACCCTTAAGGTGAAAATGCCCGCAGTTGGCGAAGATGCCGAAGGCTTTATGCTTTATACTGGTGTAGATAATGGCGGAACAATTACTTGGAAAAGCACAGGTAAGCCCTGTGGTAGCCTAGTAAAAGAAGGCGATTGCTCTACCTATAACTTCGAAATGGAAGTAAACGGCTACTGTGGCTGCCTTAAGCCCCGCGCTTGTGAAGAAGATTGTAGCGAAGACCCCTTCGGTGGTGAGCGTCTACCCAATCTAGAAGCTGCCGATATCCGCTATAGCAGCGAAGGTTCTGTGGCCCAAATCAAAGATGGTACTTATACTCAAGACATCGCCAACATGGATGTTCAAGTAGTAGATGAGCCTAACAAAGAGTCTGATTGCGACATCTGCGAGCAGTTCCAGTACGGTATCGCTACCGAAGATTGGTTCCCCGCTTATGCTAACATGAATGATAGCAAAAACGTAATCGTTAAGGCTAAAAACTCTGCTGGCGAAGCTCAGCAAGGTGATGGCAACCGTGGCATGCGCATTATGCTTCCCCGCGATAAAGTAACTGAAACTAATCCTGTTTTGCTTACTGGCCGCCTTACTAAGCAAGGTTACATGAAGTGGGAAACTTCTAAGTATGAGCAAGCTACTTGCCTTGGTCCTATCAACTGTGACTATGTCGTTTTTGATGTTCCTGCTACGGGTAACTACAAGTTGGGCGAATGGAACGAAAACCCCGATGCTCCAGGTGAAGATACTTATGTACTCAAAACTCGTGTACTCCGTAACTCTACTATCCTTGTAGCCAACAAGAAAACAGGCTATGTTTACCGTGCGAAAAATGTAACTCGCAAAGGTAAAACTCGTACCAAAGAGTATCACATCCGCCAAGATGATAACATGGATGATATCATCATTCTTCAGCGCTACCAGCACAAGAAGAAGGCACAGAAAAAGCGTTATGCTGAGGTGAAATTGACTGACCTTAAGTATAAGAAGAAAAAGAAAATGTACGTACTCCGTAAGCGTACTAGCAAGAAAATCAAAGAGTGGGACGAAATGGACCTCAACCTTTGTAAATAATTGCTTCTTTAAGCTTTAATTTTAAGGGCCCGCTGCTGTAGCAGCGGGCCCTTTTTCTCATATAAATACCTAATTATGTCTATTCAAATTCGCCCAGGTAACCCCCAAGATATTCCCGCCATCCATGCCCTTGTCCGAGAACTCGCTATTTATGAGCAAGCAGAAGCCGAGCATACGGTAAGTATAGAAGAAATGAAAGAACATGCCTTTGGTCCCCAAGCCTACTTCTCGTTCTTAGTAGCCGAAAATGAGCAGGGCCAAATTTTGGGAATGGCGCTTTATTTCTTTAGTTATTCTACCTGGAAAGGCCCCTGCCTCTATCTAGAAGATTTGGTGGTTAAGGAAGATTGCCGCCGCCAAGGTATTGGCCAACTTCTTTTTGATAAACTCCTGCAAATTGCTAAAACAAAAAAAGTGGGCCGAATGAGCTGGCAGGTACTCGATTGGAACGCGCCCGCTATTGCTTTTTATAAAAAACTAGGTGCTCAACTTGATGAAAGCTGGATTAACTGTCAATTTAGAAAAGAATTTATTGAAAACTATTAAGCTATTTCTATTGCTACTTTTGGCCCTCCCACTAAAGGCCCAAATCTTAAATGCCGATGCACTGGCCCCAAAACTAGACTCTAGCCGAGCCTTTCACTTGTTTGGCCAAGGAAATCTAAGCATCACCAAACGAAATTATACCCCCGTCTATAGCTTTACTGGCCAAGCCGAATGGGCCTACCACTCTGGCCAACACCAGCTGATGCACAGCAACTATTACCGCCTGCTTCGATCGGCTGGAGAAAATACCCTCAATAGCGGTTATACGCATTTTCGCTACCGCTTAGCCCCCGAAGAAGGCCTGCAATATGAGCTTTTTGCCCAGTTTCAAGGCGATCAAATTCGGGGAATGCAAGAGCGCTACCTATTGGGTGGAAACCTGCGCTTAAAGCTCCGGCAAAAAGATAAAACGAACCTCTTTTTGGGCCTAGGGGGCATGTATGAATCAGAAAAATGGACCTATTCCGCTGTAGAGGATAGCCTACTCCCCGCCGATATTAGTGATTTTTATACCCAATATGCTAAGCTCAATTTTTACTTGAGCTACTGGGAGGATTTTAACCCAAAACTACGCACTCAATTGGTCCTTTATCTACAAACAAGGCCCGATAGCGAATGGCAAAAGGCCCGCATTTTTGTTTCTAATGAATGGAGCTGGAAAATAGCCAAACATTGGGCGCTGGCCTTTGGAGCCCAACTCAATTATGAGCTAGCCCCGCCTGTTCCCCTTGCTAAGTTTTATTATACGACCTCTTGGGCCCTAAAGTATAGCTGGTAGCTAACGGTCCTACAGGCGGCGAAGCCGCGGAAGGCTGAGGGGCTGTAGCAGGGCCGCCGAAGGCGGCAGACCAAAGGCTTTTTAAGCGAAGCGAAAAGCCTGCAGGGCCGAGCAGACCTGCGAGCTGCGAAATGGCCCGACCCGCCCAAAGGGCGGGGCAGCCCCAAAAAAAGACGATCTAAAATAGATCGTCTGAAAGGTTAGTAGAGTTGCTCTAGCCCTTTTAAAGGCCCCATTTGCTCCTCTATCTCATTTTCCCAGCTTTGTTCTAAGCGTCGGCCCAGATGCAAAAAGAGCTTGCGGTCTTTGGGCGTCCACTCGCAGCGGGCGCCCTTGTTGCTGTTCAGGACCCGCTCTTCGGATAGTGCCCTGTACAAAATATGTTGATTTTCATCAATTTCGAAGTGGAGGGCCTGCAACAGCCGCTCTTTATCCTCAAAATGGCCCTGAATACGCAGCAAGGCCTGCCCCCGAATTTTCTTGAGCTTGATTTTTTCAATCTTCAGGCCCAGTTCCTCATGATGAAAAGGGGCCTTGCTTTCTAACCGAGCCACAAACTCCTGGGCTTGAGCCTCTGCCTTTTCGGGATACTGAAGATGAACAAACTCCATTTTGAAGCTTTGCTTTTTAAAATTGAGTTCCAAAAGGGCCTCTTCGGCCAAAATTGGGCTTTGCATTTGGAACAAAAGCGCCGTGAAAAAAAGGAGCTCGTTGAGTAAAATAGCCATGCTGCTTAGTTTTTTGATTCATAAATAGAAATCCAAGCCTGAGGGGTCATTTTTTGGGCCAATTCTTCAACAAGGGGCCAAGGAATATGCCCCGCTTTTTTCCAACGAATACAGCTTTTCCCCATATTTAGCTTGTATTTGCTGCCTGCGGCATAGGCTGCTGTCCACCAATTGAGTAGCTCTTCATCGGCATAAAGCCCAAAGTGATATAGGGCCAAATGACTTTTTTGAGCCGCCAAACTGATGAAAGGCAAGGGCTGCCCCGGCTGCGCATGATAGCCCTGCGGATAACGGCTCAAGGGAACCTCAAAATGCAACATTCGCCCATCAAAACGCTCTGTAAAGCCAGTAGGCAGCTGCTGCCGAAGTAATTCGGCTAGTTTTTCAAGCGCTTGGGCCTTTTCTTCAGGCAATTGCGCTAAATAGTCGCTGAAATTCATAGAAAACTTTTTTTTGAATAAACATTTAGTTTATTTTAAAGGAGTTTTTCACTACATACTATAAGTTATGAACAAGATACCGAATAAAGGCCAAGATCAACAGCATATTTTAGCGCAATTAAAGGCCTTTAAAGGGAAAGATTTACCCTGGCAAGCAGGGAAAATCTTTGCCTATATTTACCAAACCACCCCCGAGGCCAAGGCGGTGGCCGAGGCGGCCTACCTTTCTTTTTTGCCCGAAAATGGCTTGGACCCCACGGCTTTCCCCTCGCTTTTGCATTTGGAGCAGCAGATTATTGGACAGCTAGCGCCTTTGTTGGGCGGCAATGAAGACGTAAAAGGAAATTGTACCTCTGGCGGGACCGAAAGCGTGATTTTAGCAGTAAAAGCGGCCCGAGATTATGCCCGAGCCAAGTATCCCGATCAAAAAGAGTTTGAAATTTTGGTCCCTTCTACGGCGCATCCTTGCTTTTATAAGGCGGCTCATTATCTAAATATTGGCATTCAATCTATAGATGTAGACCCGCAAACACAACGCCTAAAGGTGGCCGATATGCGGGCCGCTATTAGCAAAAAAACGATTTTGTTGGTGGGCTCTGCGCCCTCTTATGCGCATGGCGTGATGGACCCCATTGCCGAGCTTTCTGATTTGGCCCTAGAAAAAGATTTGCTTTTGCATGTAGATGCTTGCGTGGGCGGTATGTATTTGCCCTTTTTGCGGCAGTTGGGTCATGAGGTTCCGCCCTTTGGCTTTGAGTTGCCGGGCGTGACTTCTATTTCTTGCGATTTGCATAAGTTTGGCTATGTGCCCAAGGGCTGCTCTACGATTTTGTACCGCAATAAGGAGCTCCGCCAACACCAGATTTTTAGTTGCTCGCAATGGCCAGGCTATACGGTGATCAATCCCACGGTTTTATCGAGTAAAACAGGGGCGCCTATGGCGGCCGCTTGGGCCATGTTTCAATATATGGGCCTAGAAGGCTACCAAAATGCGGTGGCCGATTGCCAGGCGGCTAGAGATGCCGTGATTGCAGCTTTGGAGCAGTTGCCTAGCCTTCAATTGATTGGCCAGCCCGATATGAGTTTGCTGGCTTTTGCGAGTAAAGATGAGGACCTCAGCATTTTTGATTTGGCCGATCAGCTCAATGAAAAGGGCTGGTATGTGCAAGTTCAATTGGCGAGCCCGCATTCTCCTGCGGCCATTCATTTGAGCATTAGTCATTTTAATTGCCCACATATTCCAAGTTTTGTCGCTGATTTGCAGGAAACTGTAGCCGAGCTCATGAGTAATCCAGTAGAAGAAAATGAGCTATTAGCTGCCCTCGACCATTCTATGTTGGCCCTTTTGATGGAAGATTTTGATCCCGCTATGTTGGGCCAATTTCAAGAATTGATGGGCCTAGAGTCTGCAGAAGGCGGCCTACCGGCCGATATGGGCGCGGTCAATCAGTTGCTCAATGTTCTTTCGGCCAAGCAACGAGAAGATGTTTTGCTGGCCTTTATGAATGAGTTGATTTAAGTTTTGGGGCCTGCCGCCTTCGGCGGCCGGGCTATTGCGCAGCTCGCAAGTCTGCTCGGCCCTGCGCGGGCTTTGCCCGCTGGCTCGGCGGCTTTGCCGCCCTGCTGCATATCCCTAGGCCGCTCATCCGATGAGCATTTTTTGTAGCTGTCGCCTTTGGCCCTAAAACCGCCCCTTTTAAGCGGTATTCGTCGCTTCGCTCCTCATTCCTTAATATTAACCCGCCCACCCTCCCCTCCAATGGATTCCCTAAGGAATCCATTGGGGGAGTTTGGGCCAATATTAAAAATGCCGCTCCTTTTTAGGAGCGGCATTTTTTCTTTACTTCTTTTGCTCGACAAACTGCAGGCAGGCCGAGTTAATACAATAACGCAAGCCCGTTGGCTTGGGCCCATCGTCAAAAACATGGCCCAAATGGCTCTTACAACGGGGACAATGAATTTCAATCTGCTTGCCCGTCCAGCCATACTCTTCTTGGGCCTCAATATTTTTGGGATCAAAAATATCCCAGAAGCTAGGCCAGCCCGAACCCGAATCAAACTTATGGGCCGATTTAAAAAGGGGAAGCGCACAAGCTTTACAGCAATAGGTCCCCGTCTTTTTATTATCCAGCAAAGCGCCCGTAAAGGCCCGCTCGGTCCCTTTTTGGCGAAGGATTTTATACTCTAGCTCCGTCAGTTGGTTTTGCCATTCCGCCTCCGACTTTTCGATGGTTTTGCCATCAAAAATGAGTTGGGGGTCAATCAGGCTATCATTGGCCATTTTGCTGGCTTCTTGGCCCTTGACGGCCGTGCCGCAGCTCGTTAGACTGAGGCCAAAAGCGATAAGAAAACAGATTATCCAAGGCATATTACTTCTTTTTTTTGCGAAAATACTTAGGATGCACCAGCAAGAGGCCAAAAGAAACGCCATCCTCTTTTTCCTGTTTGGCATGATGAGCGCCATGGGCACGCAAAATCCCTCTAGAATACCAGCCATCCAATTGTTTAAACCATTTGAAGCGTTGGTGTATATATACGTCATGGATCAGGAAATAGATCAGCCCATAAATGGAAATGCCCACCCCCACAAAAAAGAGCGGAAAATAACCCGGTACAGCCGAGCCAATAATATAAGAGGCCGCACTAGGGACCGCAAAGACCAAAAAGAAGAGATCATTTTTCTCAAAAAAGCCCTCTACCTCATGAGGCTTATGATGATCTTCATGCCAAATCCATAAAAGGCCGTGCATAAGGTACTTATGGGCCAACCAGGCCACAAATTCCATGGCGATGACGCTAGCCAGCGTAATTAAGGTATAGAATAAAATCTGCATACTAAAGGTATTATGAGAAAGTGGAAATTATCTGCTCCAAAAGCGGGCGAAGCCCGCTACGGCTGAGGGATGGAAAGTGGGGCGGCGAAGCCGCAGACCCAGCGGGCGAAGCCCGCGCAGGGCCGAGCAGACCTGCGAGCCACGACAGAGCCCGACCCGAGCCGAAGGCGAGGGGCAGCCCCAAAAAAAGAACTACATCAATAAAAAGAGGTAGATCCAGAGAAAGAAAACGAACTGCCAAAGAAACAAAAATTCGAGGGCGGGGTTGCGCCTAGGCCCCAAAAAATGGCCAAAAAAGAGCTGTAGACCAAAGGCGGCCAGCCACCAAACCGCATAATTTTGCCAAGGAGCCACCAATAGGCTGTTGTAGGGCGTATTGCCCCAGCTCCACATATCGTAACGGACCGCAGCGGGCTCAATAAAGAGGTCGAGACTGACCATGAGGCTGGCCCCCAGCAGGCTGCGCAGCCAAAGCTGGCGGCTGGCAAAAAAGCGCAGAATGATCGAGCTAGAAGCATAGACCAGCATGGCCCAATTGAGGCCGATCATGAAAGGCGTGCCGCCCAACTGAGGGCCCAAAGTGGCGCCATAGCTATATTCTCCGAAGATGAGGCCCGTTTGCACCCCCGCCAATTCTAAAAACCAGCCGCCCCAATAAACCGCCAAAAGGGCCAAATACAATCGTTTGTCTTGTTGTTTTTCGGCCCAAAGGCAGAGGCCAAAAGTTGTTAATAAGTTGAGGGGCGTGAGCCGCATAAATTCGGGATGCAAGGGCCAACTGACGCCCAGCAAGCCCACAGCATAGAGGCAGCAGAGCAGAATGAGTACCCAATTTTGCTTTTGCGAATAGCTTAAGGACATCTATTTTAGGTTTTTAATGAGGTCTTCTGTGGCCAGCTTGGCCGATAAAAGGGCCAGGGGAATCCCGCCCCCAGGATGCACGCTGCCGCCCACAAAATAAAGGCCCGACAGCTGCCGAGAAAAGTTGGGATGACGGAAAAAAGCCGCCATGCTGTTGTTGGAGGAAGTGCCATATAAAGACCCCAAATGCGATTGGGTTTTTGCTTGAATGAGGGCGGGAGAAAGTAGCTCTTCCTGCACAATATGCGGCTGAATAGGGCGGCCCAAAATGCGCTCTAGCTTTTGGATAATCCGCTTTTTGCTTTGGGCAATCAATTGCTCCCAATCTTGGCCATCGAGTTGAGGGGCATTGATCATCACAAACCAATTTTCATGGCCCAAGGGGGCATCGGTTTGTTCAATTTTGGAGCTAATGTGAATGTAGACCGTAGGATCTTCATAAAGGCTTTTTTCCTCAAATAGTTGGCGGAACTCCTCTGGATAATTATCACTGAAAAAGATATTATGCACATCTAGCTCGGGAAAACTTTGGTCCATCCCCCAATAAAAAATAAGGGCCGAAGAAGACTTCGGTTGCTCCAAAATGCGCTTAGGCCTAGGCTGTCTGGGCAGCAGGCGGTCGTAGGCAAAAAAGATATCCATATTGCAAACGACTTGATCGAAGGCGAGTTCTTTTTGGCCAATTCTGATGCCTTTTACGGCTTTGTTTTGGACCAAAATCTCCTCTACTTTTTGTCCATAATGAAATTTTACGCCTAAATGTTCGGCCAAACGAACCAGCGAATGGCTAATTTCCTTCATGCCGCCCTTGGGCATAAAGGCCCCAAAACCCTGTTCCAGATGCGGAATCAGACTCATGATGCCTGGGGTTTTATAAGGACTAGAGCCATTATAAGTGGCATAGCGATTAAAGAGTTGGACCATTTTGGGATGCTGCTTTAGGCGCTTTTTATTCTCTTGGTCCAAAGAGCGATGCAGCCCTAGCCAAGGCATAGCCAAGACCCTCTTAAAGGTTTTCCAGCGCAAATAAGTGCTGAGTCGATGTAGTGAGTTTTCGAGAAAAATAGGGGCCGTAGTTTCGTATCTAAAGCGGGCCCAAGCCAGATAATCCTTAAGCGCTTGGGCGGGAAATCCCAGTTTTTCTTCTACCTCTTGGCCATATTTATGAAGATCGGCATAGGCGGAGATAGACTGCCCATCCTCCCAAAAATACTTACAAACCGTATTTAGGCGATGGTAATCAAAGCCGAAATCTTTGGGGTTTTCGCCAGCTAGGGCAAAGAGTTCTTCTACATATTGGGGCATGGTAAAGAGGCTGGGCCCCGCATCAAAGCGGTAATCTCCTACTTGCAAATTGGAGAGTTTGCCGCCGGGGTAACTATTGGCCTCAAAGACCGCTACCCTATGGCCAGCGGCGGCTAGGCGTACGGCCGCCCCAATGCCGCCAATGCCGGCGCCAATGATGGCAATATTTTGTTGATTCATTTAGCTGTAAATTTTTTGGGCCATTCGGTAAGTGTTTGCATGGGCCTCAATGATATAGCGCAGCTGAGGCGAATAGCCGCCGCCCATACTGACCGCTACGGGAACGCCCGCCTTTTGGCAGCAGCTAAACACAAATTGGTCTCGCTGAGCACAGGCGTTTAAGCTTAGGCCCAAACGGCCCAACTTATCAGAGGCCAAGACATCTACGCCAGAGAGATATAGGACTATATCTGGCCGAAGGCTTTCGAGCAAAGCGGGTAAATAATCGGCTAAAACCTGCAAATAAGGGCCGTCATCCATCAGGTCGGGCAGGGCAATATCAAGGTCCGACCGCTCTTTGCGGAAAGGATAATTGGCCGCGGCATGCATAGAAAAGGTAAAGACCCTGGGCTCATTTTCGAAGATTTTGGCGCTGCCATTCCCTTGATGCACATCCAAATCGACAATGAGAATTTGCTGGGCCAGGCCTTGGTCCAGGAGATAATTGGCCGCAATCGCAAAGTCGTTGAGCAGACAAAAGCCCTCTCCATGGCTGGCATAGGCATGATGCGTGCCGCCCGCAATATTGAGCGAAACCCCATATTCTTGGGCCGCCAAGCAGCAATCAATGGTCCCTTGAGCAATCACTTTAGAACGCTGGACCAATTTCTCGGACATGGGAAACCCAATTTTACGGGCCGCTTTGGCCGAAATCGTTTGCTTTTTCAAAGAGTCCCAATAATCTTTGCTATGGGTGCGCAAAATCCATTCTTCGGCAATGGGTTGAGGGTGAAAAAAATTCTCTTCTTCCAGACAACCTTCATAAATGAGCTGCTGGGCCAATAGATCGTACTTGATCATAGGAAAGCGGTGGCCTTGGGGCAGCTCGTAGCGGTAGATGGGCGAAAAAGCAACTTTTAACATTTTATTGATTCTTTGTTCTTAGAAAAGCAATTTAGGAAAAAAGTTTTGAGCCCTTGCTAATTTAATTTTTTTGGGAGCTTCTTTTGGGGCCCGCGGCCAGCAAGCTGGCCGCCGCTATGCTGCGGGGCTCACAGGGCTGTTCGGCCCTGCAGCCGCCTGCGGCGGCTTTGGTCTGGCCTTCGGCCACCCCTCCGCAGCGCTGGGCCGCTCAGCGGTCTTTTTTCTTTGGGCCCTCTTCTTCGGCGGCTGAATTTAGGGAGTAGCCGCCTAGCTGGGAGACGGTTTAAAATTTTGTGTGCGCCCTTTCCTGCGCCTAGGGACAAGCCCCTAGGCGACTATTGGCCAAATCCCGAATAGCTTCCCCCGCTTTACAAATGCCGTTTCACAATTTCAGAATAGCTTGCCGCAACTGTAAGATGCTGTTTTGCAATTTCAGAATAGCTTGCCGCAACTGTAAGATGCCGTTTTGCAATTTCAGAATAGCTTGCCGCAACTGTAAGATGCCGTTTTGCAATTTCAGAATAGCTTGCCGCAACTGTAAGATGCCGTTTTGCAATTTCAGAATAGCTTGCCGCAACTGTAAGATGCCGTTTTGCAATTTCAGAATAGCTTGCCGCAACTGTAAGATGCTGTTTTGCAATTTCAGAATAGCTTGCCGCAACTGTAAGATGCTGTTTTGCAATTTCAGAATAGCTTACCGCAACTGTAAGATGCTGTTTTGCAATTTCAGAATAGCTTACCGCAACTGTAAGATGCTGTTTTGCATCTGCAGAATAGGGCATAAAGGTTTTGATGAGGTATTTGATCGCTGTCAATGGGTATAACTCAGGGCTTCAGCCCATGGGCCCAAAACTATCCAGCCGCCGAAGAAGAAAGCCAAAAGAAAAAAGACAGATGAGCAGGCCTAGCGATGCGAAAGGGGGCGGCGAAGCCGCAGACCAAGGCCGTCAGGCCGCAGGGCCGAGCAGACCTGCGAGCCCTGAAGCGTAGCGCCGACGACCGAAGGGAGGCGGAGGCCCCAAAAAATCAGCGAGCTGCGACAACAAGAACTTTAGTTCGTCTTCGACGACCAAAGGGAGTAAACGTAGCGCCGACGAGCATAGCGAGGCGGAGGCCCCAAAAAAACAGAATAAAGCGACTTAGGCATCAACCTTTGGGTCTTGCAGATCGTTAAAGCGGTAAAAGAGAAAACATGCGAAACCAGCTCCCCATTTTTGCCTTGCTGCTCCTATTATTGGGCCTTGGCGCCTGCGAAGAAGAGTATACCCCCGAAGACGTTTTTGATGAGCCTCAACTAGTAGTAGAAGGCTATGTGGAATATGGGCCGGGGGCCCTGCCACCCTATGTTATTTTGACCCAAAGCTCGCCTTATATAGGAGATTTGAGTCCCGATCGGCTAGCCGAACTCTTTGTGCATGATGCCGACGTTCGGGTATCGGATGGAGAAAACGAAGTCCAACTGACCGAATTTTGCTTGGGTGATTTGGCCGCTTTGGATACGGCTGTGGCCCAAACCGTTGCCGAATTTTTGGGCTTGGGGGGCATTTCGGTCACCGAGCTAGAATACTGCATATATATAGACATCTTTGGCTTTTTGAACTTCTCGCCTTTAGAGATTGAGCCTGGGCGGAGTTATAGTCTGCTGGTTCGGGCGGGAGAAGATAGCGTTTCGGCGGTAACGACCTTAGCGCCTTTGGTGGGTTTTGACAGCCTGTATTACGTCGATCATCCGGATTATCCAGAGAACGACTCTTTGGTTGAATTGAGGGCTTCGGTGACGGATCCTGCGGGAGAAGAGAACTACTATCGGGTATTTACCAAGCGGAATGAGGAGCCTTTTTATCCCCTTTTGGGCCAATCGGTTACGGATGATAAGATTTTTGATGGGCGGAGCGGTTTTGAAATCCCGGTACAGCGGGGACAGTCCTTTGTTTCTGAATTTGACCTAGAAACGGCGGGTTATTATTGGCGGGGCGACACTGCCGTTGTTCGGGTCAGCAACATTGATTATCCGCATTTTCGGTTTTGGCAAACCTTCGAGTATAGTTCGGGCAGCCAGGGGCCTTTTGGCAATTATGTCCGCATTGAATCCAATATTCAGGGCGGCTTAGGCGTTTGGGGAGGACTACATTATGAGGATTATGAGCTGATTATTCCTCGTTAGTTGGAATTTGGCTATGCCATTATAATATTGTATTTTTAGATAGACTTGTCCCTATTCCCCTAGCCCTCCAATTCAAAAACTGCTTATATGAAAACACTATCACTCTTCTTTTTAGCCTTATCGCTTCCTTTTTTTGTTCAGGCTCAGCACAGTTGGGCTCGGCCTTATTTTGAGGTAGGCGCACAGCTAGGGACCTCTAGTTATTCGGGGGAGTTGGTCAACTCTATGCTCGATACCAAACACTTGCATTTGGCGGGAGGTATTTTTGCTCGCTACAACCTCAACCAGTACCTCAATTTTAGGTTACAGGCTAGCTACGGCAATATTTCGGGCAACGACCAAGATGCTAAAGAGCTACGCGACCAGATTCGGAACCTACATTTCCGCTCTCATATTTTTGAGGGGGCCTTGATGGCCGAAATCAACTTTATGGGCTACCATACTATGGGCCACAAAAAATTATTTTCTCCCTATGCCTTCATTGGTTTGGGCGTCTTCAACTACAACCCCAAGGCCAAGCACTTTGACCCCAACCGAGACGACGAATGGGTAGCGCTACAGCCCTTGGCTACCGAGGGACAGGGCAATCCCAACCTACCCAATAGAGATCCTTATGAGCTCACGCAGCTCTCTATTCCCATGGGTTTGGGGGTAAAATTTGCCGTTCATAGCCACCTCAATATTGGTTTTGAGATTGGCTTTCGCAAAACATTTACGGATTACCTAGATGATGTTTCTTTGAGTTATCCCTATGATGTGACCACCACTCCCGCCACCGCCCTCTACGATCAAACCCCTTATGATGGGGGCCAATTTGGTAACCTCTCGGAACAACAACTGATGTCTGACCGCACTTATGAGTACCTGGTTAATCAGGCTGGAGGCACCTTTGGGGCCGACTTTCCTAGCCAAGATGCCTATGATGCAGCAGTAGCCGAAAGAGGGGGACAAACCACTCGTGGCGATAAGGCCCAAGACTGGTACCTCATTACGGGAATCACTATTTCTTATAACTTTATTGACAACGGTTTGGTGGGCTCTCGAAAGCGCCGCCGCAAGCGCCAAGGCTGTAAATCAGCTCGTTTCTAGGCGCAAATAAAATCTAATCGATCAGCCTCCTTCCTTAAGAAGGGGGCTTTTTTTTGCCTAAACTATTCTATGCCTAGCTTGTTCTAATGATCATTTATTTTTGGGGCGTTACTCCTTTCAGTCGTCGAACTGCAGACTAAAGTCTTTGTTGTCGCTGCGGCCTACAGCCTTGCGGCGCTACGTTTACTCCCTACGGTCGTCGAACTGGCGCCCCTATAGGGGCTGGTTGTCGCAGCTCGCAGGTCTGCTCGGCCCTGCGGCGGCTTTGCCGCCTTGGTCTGGCCTGACGGCCACTGCTGCACATCGCTAGGCCAGCCCGCCCCTATTGGGGTTTTTTCACTCCAAAAAATGCTCAATCCACCAATTATGCCTAAAAGTCGACTCTTAGAAGCGCCAAAAAGCTTGGCTGGCGCCCAATACATTCAGCTCAACAGCTCCAAAAGCATCAGCAATCGCTTATTGATTATTCAGGCGATTATGGGCCAATTGGCGCCCCCAAAAAGCTTATCTAGGGCCAAAGACAGCCAGAGCTTGGTCCGACTACTACAGCAAGAAGAAGAAGAAATACTAGATGCCGAAGATGCGGGGACCTGTTTTCGCTTTCTCACGGCCTACCTTTGTCTCAACAATAAAAAGCAAGTGCTCACGGGCTCGGCTCGGATGCTAGAGCGGCCCATTGGCCCCTTGGTAGAAGCCCTGCGTAGCTTGGGCGCCCAAATTGACTACTTGGGCCAAGAGGGCTATCCCCCCTTGCAGATTGGGGCCTCTAGTTGGAAGGACACAGAAGAAATGCCTAGCTTGCGTATAGATGGCGGCATCAGCAGCCAGTATATTTCGGCCCTCTTGCTTATTGCCCCTGCCCTACCGCAGGGACTAAAACTGCAACTAGAGGGAGAGATCATTTCTATGCCCTACATTCAGATGACCTTAGGCCTAATGGAGCAGTTTGGCATCGACTATCTACAGGCGGGAAAAAGCTTTTTAATTGAGCCCCAAAGCTACCAAGCGCCCCAAGAAGAATTTATTGTAGAAGGCGACTGGTCCGCCGCGGCCTACTACTATGCCTTAGTGGCCTTGGCCGAGCCTGGATTTAGCCTAAAGCTAGGGCAATTGCGGGCCAATTCCTTACAGGGAGATTCCGTCATTGCCGAGCTGATGCAAAACTTGGGGGTAGTCAGTACATTTTTGCCCGAGGGAGAACTAGAACTCAAAAAAACAGCCCAGCCGCTGCCTAAGGAACTGCGCTATGATTGTCGGCACTATCCCGATTTGGCCCAAACCCTAATGGCCATATCGGCGGGACTAGCTATTCCCTGCCAGCTTTTTGGTCTACAGAGTTTGCGCATCAAAGAGACCGACCGTTTGGCGGCCATGAAAAACGAACTAGAAAAGCTGGGGGCAAGGGTAGAAATTGGAGAAGACTGGATGCACATTAAGTCGGGAGTAAAAAGAGCGCAAAAAAAGCCCTTAATTAGTAGTTACAAAGACCATCGGATGCTCATGTCCTTGGCCCCCTTATCGCTTTTGCTTGGTCCATTAAAAATGGAGCAGCCCGAAGTTGTGGCCAAATCCTATCCCGATTTTTGGAGAGATTTGGGCCAATTGGGCTTTAAAATTGGCTAAAAGCAGTAAGTTTTGGCCTTAAACCTCTAGTTTTGGGCCTTGTACCAAGCAGTTTATAAGAGATGGCCATATTTAGTCCTTATGCGGAGCTCCTCCGCAACTTGATTCCCCAACTACAGAGCAGCCTAGCGAGCTATGCGGAGGCCGATCGGCCTATTTTGGCGGCTCTGCTTGCGCAATGGGCCAATTTTAAGGCCCTACCCTTATTAGAAGAAGAGGAGATGCAACTTTTGCGGGCGCAGTGGAAAAAGGGCGCGCAGTGGGGAGAAGAATTTGAGCAACTCTCTAGTTCTCTACAGGCTGTACATCTGCAACTGGGGTTATTATTGGCCGAGCTACAGCCCTCTTTTGCCCAAAAGCTAGAACTACAAAGCAAGGGGCCGGGGCTCAACCTTTGGCCCATGCAGCTCTCTTTTTGGGCCGAGCAGCTCCTGATTTACAAAAGAGACGGCAATGCCAAAGGCTTATCGGCCTCGGGGCAACTCTTGCTGGCCTATTTGGAGCAGCCCTTAAAGCGGCTGCCTATTTTTAGGCAAAAAGCCCTCTCCTATATCCTCGATAGTTTTTTGGGACCAGCGGCTAAGCAAAGCCTACTCTTAGATTTATTTAGTGAATTGGGGCTAAAGGCCAAGCTAGCCGAAAACTACCCCTTACTATTGGGCCAACTACTCTTCTTGCCCCTGCTTCGGGAATTATGGGACAAACAATACGACAGCCTAGGCAAAGAGCAGATAGATGATTGGGAGGAAAGCCAATTAATTTATCATCGGGAGAAAGAGCGGCCCCTCAACCAGCTCTACTATGGGCCTTCTGCTTGTGGAAAAACCCGGGCCGCTCGTTTGGAAGCCTTGAGCATTTGCGAGGGGCTGCCTTTGGTCCAAATAGAGCAGTTATCGACAGAAGAGATAGAGCAGCGTTTGGAAGAGCAGCGGCAGGCGGGGCATTTGGCCATGATTGCCTTTCATCCCGCCATGAGTTATGAAGACTTTATGGAAGGCTTAAAGCCCCAGATGCAAGGCAAGCAACTTCATTATGTATTAGAGGAAGGCTTATTTAAGCGTTTTGCCAAGGCGGCCTTAGCCCAGCCCCTCAAGCGTTTTGTGCTCTTAATTGACGAATTGAACAGGGCCGAAGTGGGGGCGGTATTTGGGGAGCTTCTTTCTTTATTGAGTGCAGAAAACCGTTTGGGTGGAAAAGCCCCCATGCAGCTAGTCCTCCCCTACTCCAAAGCGACTTTTGCCCTGCCCGACAACCTCTATATTCTGGCCACTATGAATGAGGGCGACCGCAGTCTACAATCCTTAGATTGGGCCTTGCGGAGGCGTTTTCATGCCATAGCGGTACGGCCAGAGCCGCAACTATTGGGTGATTGTCAGGGTATTGATTTGGCTCGGCTACTGCAGGCCCTCAACCAGCGGATTCGTTTGTATTTTTCGGCAGCGCAAGAGATTGGGCATGGCTACCTCTTAGGGATTCGGCAATTGGAGGAATTGAACCTTTGTTTTGCGCATCGGATTATTCCCTTATTGGAGAGCTACGCCTATGGCGATCTTCGTCTGTTGGGGCCTATTTTGGGACAAGCCTTTATAGAAAGGCGGCGCTTGGGGCATTCCTTGGCCTTTTATGGAGTCGGGCAGCAGGAAGAGCAATTTAGTTATCATATTCGGTCTTTTCCGCTTGCAGCAAGCGCCTACAAACAACTATATGAGTAGGTTTTAATTGTAGGGACAAGAATGCTAAGCAAAATACCTATAGATAAACATTAGGTTTTATTCGCTATAAAAACCAAAGGAGCTATCTTAAATTTGAACTGTGACCAAAGTAAATTTGGTTTTCATAGTGATAGTTTTTAGGGTTTAAGCTCTATGATAAGAGCTAAAGCATCAAGCTTGGGGGAGTTTGATGCTTTTTTTATGCCCTTAGGCCAAGGTTCATTAAAGGCCCGGAGGGCCTTTGGCCTAGCGATGTGCAGCAGTGCGGCGCAGCCGCAGACCAAGGCCGTCAGGCCGCAGGGCCGAGCGAATAGCGAGCTGCGAAACGTAGCGCCGACGAGCGAAGCGAGGCGGAGGCCCCAAAACAAAAAAGCCCCTACTTCATCAGTAGAGGCTATATTATTTAGTAGAGTTTACTTGAGTTGGAAATCGCTAACGCGATAGCCAGGGCGGAGGGGGGAGGTTTCGATATCGGCGAAACGTTTGTGGATAGCGAAGCAGCTACTGGGCACACAGAGGAAGAGGTAGGGTTGTTCTTCATGGATGATAGCCTGGGCGCGGAAATAGAGCTCCTTACGTTTTTGGGGATCGAGAGTAATGCGGATACTGTCGATAATGCGGTCACATTCTTCATTTCGGAAGCCGATGCGGTTGCTACCGCCATTTCGGTCTGAGGAAGAGTGCCAAGCCTGCTTAAGCTCGTCGAGATTGGGGCCTTGGGCCCAGGCCGAGCAGATCAGTTCAAACTCTCGGTTTTGGATATCCTTGACAAAGACGGGAAAATCGGCACTTTTGATTTTGATTTCGATACCGAGGGCTCGGGCTTCACCTTGGAGGAGCAGTCCAATATTTTTGCGGATATCGTTGCCTTGATTATACTTAAACTCTAGGCTTAGCTTTTCTAGTTTTCCGTTGATGCGTTTATCTAGAACTCCGTCATTATCGGAATCGGTCCAGCCGGCTTCTGTCAAGAGTTCTTTAGCTCTTTCGGGGTCATAGCTAAAGGGTTTAATTTGGTCATTATAGTGTTCCTTTTGGGGGTTAATCGGGCCAACCGTTTCGGTGGCTAGGCCTTCAAAGAGGACATCAATAATTTCTTGGCGGTTAATGATATGGGAGAGCGCTTGGCGGAGCTTTTTATCCTTTAGCTTAGGGTTGCGCAGATTGATTCCGATATAATAGTAGCCAAAAACGGGGGGAGAAGAGAGTTCAAAAAGATTTTGGAACTCTTGATCTTCTTTTAGGGCCTTAAACTTGACGGGTTTGATATTGTGTAGGACATCAATTTCCTCATTTCGGGCCACGGTAATAGCGGTACTAGGGTCATTGACCACCTTATGAATAATTTTTGTGGGATAGGCCACCAACATAGGGTTTTTGGCCTCATTGGCCCACCAATCTTCTTTGCGTTCTAGGATAATATGTTGGCCATTGCTCCATTCTACAAAGCGGTAAGGGCCAGATCCGACCACTGTTTCCTTACTAAACTTGGGGCTATTAAAATTTTGGGCAAATCGTTCAAGGTTTGCATTTTTGTTGGCGGCTTCATAATCCATCTGGTTGAGTTCGGCCAGACTCACTTTTTTCATTAGGCCTTCGGGGTCATAGACATACTCGGGCATAATGTGCATATCGCCAGCAGATTCTTCGGCGATAAAATAGCGTTGTTTAGAGAAGATCGTAAACTCTCTTTCGTTATCGGGTGAAATATAGATCGAGTCGATAAACTCATAATAGGGGCGGCGGCTGCCCGATTCTACCAGAGGATTTTTGATTGCTTTGACGGTAAAGAGATAATCATAGGCCGTAACGGCTTGGCCATTATCCCATTTGGCTTCGGGTCGGATCTCGAACTTCAGCGACATACCGCCGGCATAGGGGCCCTCTTCTAGTTCTCTGACATCGGGCATTTTGAGGGCGAGTTGGGGCACCAATTTGAGATCTTCTGGATGAAACTCCAACAAGCGAGAGAATATGTTGTTCTGAATATAAGTAGCGGCAGCCCCTTGAGAGGTTACAGGATTTAAGCCATCGGGATCATCTAGTTCCCAGACCGTTACCGAAGGATCCTTCATTTTGTTGCTACTTTGGCTTTCCTTTACTTCCTGAGCGGCTTCTCCGTCTGTTTGGGGAGAGGAAGGCTGGCAACTGCCAAAACATAAACTTAGTCCGAGCAGGCCTAAGATTGTTTTTTTTCTGATATTCATATTGGTCATTATAGTTGTGTAAATTGAAGAAAATTGTTTGTTAACGGGGCGCTTAAAGATATAAAAATAATGAGTAGAATTTTAATAACGGGAGGCAGCGGCCTCATTGGTCAAGAACTTTGTAAGCTCCTACATCAGCAGGGCTTTGAGCCAATTTTGCTCAGTCGGAACCCGGCTAAAATCACGCAATGGACGGCCTTTGAGTGGGATTTGGATCGGGGCTGGGTGGATCCTCAGCTTTTTGATCAGCCGATTGACTACCTCATTCATTTGGCGGGGGCGGGCATTGCTGATGCGAGATGGAGCGATCAGCGAAAGGAATTGATCATTGACAGTCGGAGTCAGAGCCTGAAGATATTGGCCCAAGCCTTTAGGGAGGCGAGGCAAGAGCTCAAAGCCTTTATTTCGGCTTCGGCAGTAGGGATTTATGGAGATCGGGGGAATGAGGTCTTATCGGAGGAGTCGGCCATTCATAAAGAGCGAAAAGACGACTTTTTGGTACAGAGTTGTATTGCTTGGGAAGATGCGGCCAAGGCATTTGAGGGATTAACGGCTCGGATCAGTCATCTTCGGATAGGCATTGTGCTTTCGACTCGGGGGGGGGCTTTGGCCAAAATGCTCCCTTCTTATCAGTTTCATTTGGGCGCTTATTTTGGCGATGGCGAGCAATACTACCCTTGGGTGCATATCAGCGATCTTTGTCGGATGTTCTTGTTCCTCATTCAGCGGGGGAAGGCTGGCGTTTATAATGGGGTGGGGCCCGATCCCGTACAAAATAAGACAATGGCGCATATTTTAGCTAAGGCAACTGGAAAAAAATCCTTGATTCTGCCTGCCCCTCGCTTTGCGCTGCGTTTGGCCATGGGGGAAATGGCCAATGTGGTCCTTTATTCGGCCAGGGTGCTTCCTAAGCGGCTAGAAGAAGAGGGCTTTAAGCATCGGTACCGAGATTTGCAAGCGGCCTTAGTAGACCTAATAGAAAACAAGCGGTAAACAAAAAGCGAGCTGTCGATAAATCGACAGCTCGCTTTGCTTTTGGTCCTTGGCCCATTTACTTACGCACCTGACTAGCGTCAATGGGTAAATCTGGAGAGTAGACCATAATATCGTTGCATACTCCAGAAGACAAACGCTGGGCAAAACCATTGTACTTATTGCCCTTAAAGAGCTTATGGATACGTACATAAGTTGCTCCTGGGTTGGCGCTTTTCCCTTTGGGGTCTAGCTTGAAGGTAAAGGTTTTATCCCAGAGCTTACGCTCTTTTCTGGGGAGGTCGGCATAGTTATCTGGCTTAAACTTAAGGGTCACCACATACTCCTTATAGCCAAATAGGCTTTCCACTTCGGTGGGACCTTCTTCTACAGAGATGACCTTGATCGTGCCCGAGATTTTCTCATCATAGACACAGCTTTCTCTACGGATTTCGTTGGTTACCTGCTCTCGAATAGCGGCCTTGCGGGCCTCTAGGGCTGCTTTTTCTGCGGCCAATTTCTCGGCTAGTTCATCTCGCAGCTCTTCTTCTTTGGCCTTAATTTCCTTACGGCGTTGCTCTTCTAATTTCTTGCGTTCTTTGGCGGCCTGTTTTTCGCGCTTAATAGCATTTTTCTGGTCCAATTCGGCTTGTTTGGCGGCCTCAGCCTTGGCTTTGGCGCGCTCTTCTTTTTCAATTTGCGCCCGCAAAGCGTCTAGATCCATTTCGTCGGGGCTCTTCTTGAGGCCCTCTTTTTCTCGGAGTTCGGCCTCTACTTTTTTGCGCAATTCTTCTTCAGAGGGCAAATTCAGGTCTACTTCAGGCTCTTCCTCTTTGGGATCCTCTTCATCTAGGGGCTCCTCTTCTTTTGGTCCTTCTTCCTCTTTGGGCTGTTCTTCTGGAGCAGTTTCTGGGGGACGGTTTCCGCTGGCCTGAGTGGCTGCGTCTTCGGCCATAGCAATGCCCTTGGCTTCATTTACTTCCTTCTCTTTTTTATAGAGTTTTTCGGCAGCAATTTGAATTTTATAGGCCTTGATGCTATCCTGTGCCTCAAACAAATCATTGGGGATCCCCATTGACTTATAGGTATATTGCTCGCGGCAGGTTTTATCATCGGTCTGCAAAAATTCCATGGCAAATTTTTGGCCCTTATGCACATAATAGTGCTTAAGGTATTTGGGGCCTACTGGCAGGCGGTCATAGCCACTTCGCAAGAAAAAGTCAAAGCTATTCTCGCCAAAATCAGCCATTAGTTGCTGCCCTTTTTCCATGGGCGTAAATTTAAATTTTACGCTGTATTCATCATAGCCCAAAGCACTTTCCGACTTGCTCCGCGTCTTTTCTACTTCCGTAATTTCGGCCAAGCCTTTTAGCACTTCATACTCGCAACCTTGCACGGTCCGAACTTCATTATTGTTTCTATAGCTCGCTTTTTTTGCCGACTGCGCCCAAAGTCCAGAGGTCTGAACAAGCAAGAGCAGCAAAAAACTGGCTATCCATAAGGGTGATTTTCTCATACCAATACATTTTATTATCCAAGTGAATCTAAACTAAAGATGCGCTAAACTTCTTCTATAAGAACAGGATGCACCGCTTTTCTTTTTGGTTGTTATCCAATCCCAAAATTACTAATTTGTAAGCATTTTATCGGCTTCAGTTATTTTTTTTGTTTTTTTGGGGCCTCCGCCTCGCTTCGCTCGTCGGCGCTACGTTTCAGGGCTCGCAGGTCTGCTCGGCCCTTCAGCGCTTGCAGCGCCTCGGTCTGGCCTTCGGCCACCCTTGCACATCGCTAGGCCAATTGGTCCCGCCTACCCTATCTTTTTAGCTAAAATCTTCTCCGATCATGTCTACTACACCCAATTTACTTGCCGTTAGCGAATACTTTTACAGCCTTCAGGGAGAGGGCCAAACGATGGGGGTGCCTGCCATTTTTCTCCGCCTCTCGGGCTGCAATCTCATTTGCGGGGGCAAAGGGGCCGAAAAAGACGGCCAATTGCATGATGGCGCTAGCTGGATTTGCGATACAATGGAGGTCTGGATGAAGGGCGAAAGTCTTCCCTTTGCCCAATTGCTGCAGCGCCTAGACGATGAGTTGCAGTTTAGCCAGCGCCTAAGCCAGGGGGTGCATTTGGTCATTACGGGAGGAGAACCGCTCTTACAAGATAAGCGCATTGCGGCCTTTTTGGCCTTTTTAGAAGCAGAGCGGCAAGGACTTCGTCCTATTATTGAGGTAGAAACCAATGGTTGTTTTCTGCCCTCTGCTCCCCTATTAGAAAGAGTCAGTTACTGGAATTGTTCCCCAAAACTCCAAAACTCGGGCATGCCAGCAAAAAAACGCATTGTTCCTAAGGCCCTAAAGGGCTTGGCCCAAGAAGCTGGAACCATCTTTAAGTTTGTGATTGCCCAAGCCAGCGACTTTGAAGAAATACAAAGCGATTTCTTAGACAAAGGCCTCATCAAAAAGGAGCAATTGGTCCTTATGCCCGCTGCCGATAGCCTAGCCGCCTTGCTCGAACGCAATAAAATGGTGGCCGAAATTTGTATTCGGGAGCAAATTAGAATGTGTAGCCGCCTACATGTAGAAATTTGGGACCAACTAACAGGCGTTTAAAAAAAATTGGCCCAGGGCGAGTCGGCCCTTTGGCCGAAGGCCAAACGGCCTAGCGATGTGCAGCAGTGGCCCGCAGGGCCAGACCGAGCCAGCTTGCTGGCGAAGGGCCGAGCGAACAGCGAGCTGCGAAACGTAGCGCCGACGAGCGAAGCGAGGCGGAGGCCCAAAAACAGCAGCGAGCTGCGAAACGACAACAAGCCCTTTAGGGCGCAGTTCGACGACCAAAGGGAGTAACCGCCTGCCGAAGACAGGAGGCCCCAAAAAAATAGCCTCCTAGTCATGATATCTAGCAGGCTATTTCGGTAACTATTGGCCAACTCCGCCAAAATCATCGTCAAAGGTATCTCCATTGCTGGGCTCATCTTGCTGTTCAAACTCTTGGCAGACCTCTGGTTTTTCGGCCAGCAGCCAGATGTCAATTCCGGCGCCCATACTGGCTCGAGAAGCGGCAGAAGGCGACTGTCGAACCACATAGGCATTCATAGTATCGATGATATTTGGGCCATAGCTCACCGTGCCCAGATAAAAGGCATTGCCCTTAATGATAAACTCGGCTTCTGAGAAGGTTTTGCAGCTCAGGTCGGGGACCAATTTTTTGCCGCTATCTTTTCCTTTATAGAGCTCTAGGTCTACCTTATCGCCTTGTTTGAGCTGATAAGGTTGCTTGGGTCGGCGTTCTCCCTTACTGGGGTCGGCCTCCTTAAAGATCAGGGTTTTATCTTTGGTATAAGCGGCGGCCACCGTATTTTCTCCGCCTCCATCTACATACTTCAGTTGGCCAATTTTTAGGCCGAGCGCCTTAAATTTCTTCTCGACAAAATTGAGCGGGCGGCCAATAATCTCATTATAATAAATATTGACAGGGGGAGCGCTATTGGCGTTTACGGTCAGGTAGATGCTTCGGTTGGGCTTCACTCGGCTATTGGCCTCGGGGGATTGTTTGAGGATAATGCCAGGATTTCGTTTTGCGTTATAAATCGTATCGGTAACAACTAATCGGAGCTTTCGGCTTTTGAGTTGTCGCTCGGCATTTTTGACCGAAAGGCCCTTAATATCGGGTACTTCAATAGACTCATTATGGCGGGTGTAGGAGGGGAGAATGAGCCAAAAGAGCAGCACAAAGCTCAGCAGCGCAATGCCAATCATCATCCCCATATTCTTGAGGAAGAGCTTAGAGCTTAGGAAATAGTATAAAAACTTAAAAAAAGATTTCATGAGAATGAGGACTTAGAAGGTTTAAATCAGGCTCAAAAATAGAACTTATTTTTGGTCCAGTCCAACTTTTTTCTTCCTTGTTTATCGGCCCAAAGAATCTGCCGGCCAACCAAAGCCCTACAAAATTGTTTTAGGAAAAATACTTATCTTGGCGGCATGGCAAGAATAATGGCATTAGATTACGGAAAAAGACGCTCGGGTTTGGCCACCACCGACCCCCTGCAACTGATTGCTTCTCCACTTTGTACAGTGGCCACAGAGGAGCTATATGACTACCTTTGCAACTATTTGCAAGAGGAAGAGGTAGAGGCTTTGGTAGTGGGCCAAGTGCTGCAAAAAGATGGGCAGCCTGTCCCGCAAGAGGCCCAAATTTTGGATTTTATTGCAAAATTGCAAAAGCGCTTTCCCAACTTAGCGGTACACCGCCAAGACGAACACTTTACCTCTCAGATGGCCAAAGAGGTCATCCGTTTTTCGGTCAAGAAAAAGAAAAAGCGCCAAGAAAAAGGCCTAGTCGACCAAGTAAGTGCCGCCATTATCTTGCAAGAATATATGGGATTTCTTTAAGAGGCTCGGCCTCCATTTGATTGATGTATACAACAGTATGAAATTAGCAATTTATGCCTACGGGCATCCTGTCTTGCGCAAAGAGTGCCAAGAAATAGAAAACAACTCTAAGGGCCTAGAAGAGCTCATCGAAAACATGTGGGAAACCATGTACCATGCAGGTGGCATGGGGATTGCGGCCCCACAGGTGGGCCAAAGCCTTCGCCTCTTTTTGGTAGATACCCTACAACTAGATGAAGAAAAAAATGGCGAAAAAGGCCTGAAAGAGGTCTTTATCAACCCCATTATTATTGAGGAAGCTGGTAAGCCTTGGACCTATGAGGAGGGCTGCCTAAGTATTCCCAATATTCACGGAAAAGTGAAGCGAAAAGCCCAAGTTCGCATCGAATACTACGACCAAAACTTTGAGCTCAAAGAAAAGGTATTTGATGGCCTCAATGCTCGGGTCATCCAACATGAGTATGACCATATCGAGGGGGTGCTATTTACCGATTACCTCTCGCCAATGAAGAAAAGAATGCTCAAAAAGCGGCTCGATAAAATTCAGACGGGCGATATCCCACGCCGCTATAAAATGGTTTTTGCCCGCCGCTAATCTAAAAAACGCCTCCCCAATGTTTGTACTCAGAATTGCTTGCTGCTTGTTTTTCTCTGCTCAGCTGATGGCTCAAATGCCTAGAATTACCCTCTCTAAACAGGCGCAAACTACACAAGCCAAAACACAAAATAATCAAGCTACCCTCAAAATGGGCCTGCTCAAATATAAAGGGGGCGGAGATTGGTACGCCAACCCCACCGCACTGCCCAATTTGGCCAGCTTTTGCAAGCAAAAACTCTATAGCAATTTCGAGCTAGATTATGCCACCGTAGATGTAGCTAGCGCCGAAATCTTTGATTACGCCTTTCTCCACATGACGGGCCACGGAAATGTCGTTTTCTCAGATGCCGAAGCCGAAAACCTCAGAACCTATCTGATCTCTGGCGGCTTTTTGCATATCGACGATAATTATGGCATGGACCCTTTTATCCGCCCAGCCATGAAAAAGGTCTTTCCCGAACTAGATTTTGTGGAGCTGCCCTACGACCACCCTATTTATAATATGAATTATAAGTTTAAAGGCGGTATTCCCAAAATCCATAAGCATGACGATAAGCCCGCTCAGGGTTTTGCCTTGCTCTGGGAGGGCCGAGTGGTTTGCTACTATAGCTATGAAACGGATTTAGGCGATGGTTGGGAGGACCAAGAGGTCCATAACGACCCCGAAGAAAAACGCTTGCTTTCTTTGCAAATGGGGGCCAATTTGGTCCAATACGCTTTTGAGTATTAAAGCCATAAATTAGCTACTGGAATCTATTTCAGTAGCTTTTTTATTTGGGGCTGCCCCGCCCTGCGGGCGGGTCGGGCTGTCTCAGGGCTCGCAGGTCTGCTCGGCCCTTCAGCGGCTTTGCCGCTTCGGTCTGGCCTTCGGCCACCCTTGCCCATCCCTCAGCCAGGGCGCTTCGCGCCCTCTAGGTCCAAAAAAAGGGCGAGCTAGATAAATCTAGCTCGCCCTTTTGAGTTGCTTTTTGCCACCACTTACCAATTGCTGGCCCACTGCCAAGCTATGCGGCTCTTAATGTAGTTGTAACGCAACTTTAGGGCCTTCAATTGGGCCTCTACATATTGCTGCTGTCGAGTATTGACAATAAATATATCCGACTCGCCCAGCATAAATTTTTCTCTTTCCGCTACCACCAATCTGCGGTAATTCTCTACTAGTTCATCGGCCAATTGGGCCTGCTCTACCGCCTGCTGTAGGGCCATAAAATAGCTTTTGAGCTTGGTCTGTAAATCTCTTTGCTTAAAGCGATATTTGAAGTCCAGCTTCTGCTGCTTCAGCCGATTGAGGGCCAAATCACCTCGGGCGCTGCGCATCAAAATAGGATGCTCGAGCTGTACGCCCAATTTATAATACTCCAAAGGACTCCCTTGGCCAAATTGCAGACTTTCTCCAGCCAAAAAGTTATACTTCAACTTAATTTTGGGCAATAATTTATTGGCCTTTAAGCGCTCTTCTAGCTCCAAGCCCTGCTGCTGAAAAGCATAGCTTTGTAGCTCGGGCTGCTGCTCCAAACGGGCCAACAAGCCCTCCAAATCACTACTATCTAAGGGGGTTAGAGGCAAGGCCAAAATAGATTGAGCCAAACTGCCCAAGGGCAAACTCTTTTCTTCTAGCTCTTCCCCCCAAAGATGCCGCTCTACCTTTAAGGCCGCTTGCTCACTAGCCAAACGCGCCTCCAATTGCTTGAGGCCAGCATCCTGCCACTGAATAAAGCCCTTTAAGGTGTCTATGGCCGCAATGTCTCCCTGCAAAAAACGGTCGCGCAACTGCGACAATTGTGTAGCCTGAATTTCTCGGTTTTCTTCATAAACAGCCAAACAGGCCTGCTTGTAGGACCAGCCCCAATAGTCTGCAGAAATATCATAGAGCAATTGGTTAATTTGGGCCAATTGCTCGGCCTGATTCTGCGATTGAAGCAATTTTGCCTGCCGAATTGCATTGCGGCGCTCGTTCTGTATCAATCCATTGAGAATGGGGACCTCTACACCCAAAAAAGCCTGCCCCGCCGCTGGCAACTGATCGGCCGGATTGAGGTAGTAACCCTCTGCCAAACGATAACCCGCCTGAAGGTTAATGCCCCAAATGCTAGGCAGTTGCAAGTAGCTTTCAAAAATATCATAATATTCCTTGCTCTTAAATTGCTTTTGGTCCCATTTGGCCATCAACTTAGGGTCTAGCCCTCCCCTAGCCTTACGCAACTCCGCCTCGGCCGTCTGCTCCAAAAGCTGAATTTGTCGACTCAAGGGATGGTAAAGCTTTGCATTTTCTATAAGACTTTGGTAGCTCAGGCTGTCTTGTGCCCGAAGCGGAAAAAGCAGCAGCAAAAGGGCCGCCGCTAAAAAAAAGGATTTCAACGACATGCTTATTTTTTGAGCTGATTGACAGGAGCTTTCATTTTTACTTTTTCATAGTTGATTTCGTAGTAATCTGGCGGGAAACCATTGAGCTGCCGCCAAACTTCATAGCCCAAATAAACATCTTTGAGCAAAATTCGAGCTTCTGCCGCTGCGCCCACCCGCAAGCCCTTGGGCCAATCTTTGGCCGCATAGGGATCCGGAATCACCAAGGCTCTAAACATAGAGTTATCACTTACGGCATTATCTACCGCATAGACCTTTCCTTTAAAGGTACCTACCGACTGATTGGGCCAGCCCGCAAAAACAAAGGCCGGCCAACCATCAAAGGTAAAGATGACTGTCTCCCCTTTCTGAAGTAGGGGGTAATCCATTGGCCGCACATATATTTCTACAGCAGGGGGAGGCGAAAGTGGTGCCACCGCAAGCAATTGCTCCGTTTCTTTCAAGGTCTCGCCAATTCCCTTTTTATAAATCTTAGAGACAAAGCCATCCTGAGGGGCCAAAATGTAGTAAAACTGCTGCCGATTCTGATAATTGGCCTTGGTGTTTTTCAACTTGGCCACTTTTTCTTGGCTGTCAAAACCCGCCGTCAAAGCCGAAAGACGATCCGACTCCGCCTTGGCCAATTTATCGCCATAATCTGCCCGAATGCTATTGAGTGCAATTTTAGCATTGAGGTATTCATTTTTTGATAGCTCTAGCTTATTTTCTGCTGCATTCAGCTTGGCCTCCGTTTCTTGCATTTTATTGCGCTTGCCCTCCCATTCGGTCAATGATTTTAGGCCCTTCTGATAAAGCGTATCGGTCCGAAAAAATTGCTTTTCTGCAATGTTTTGGGCCATTTTGGCCGCCTCCAACTTTGCACTATCCGAGGCAATCTTAAATTTGGCCTGCTTGAGCTTGTTTTCCGCCTGCTCCAACTTGAGCTGCTGCGCCTCTCGCAACAAGCGAATACGCTGCGCCAAAGCCTCCGCCTTCTGCTGATAAGATACCACAGAAGAAGATTTAGCCACCAACTGCTCATCGGTCCGCTGTACTAGCTCAGGGTCCATATAGGCGACCTTAATTTCCGATAAACGCACCAGTGTATCTCCCGCATGCACCGTATCGCCTTCCTGCACATACCATTGCTCAATCCGCCCCGGAATAATCGGGTAAACCGACTGAGGCCGATCTTCTGGCCGCAAAGAAGTCACTTTTCCCTTGGCCCGTATGTTCTGCGTCCAAGGCAAAAAAGCCATAGAAAACAAGAGAATAAAGAGCGACAATAAGGTATAGAGCAACCAACGCCTACTCTTGGGCGTACTCACCTTCTTAAAGGCGGGATATTGCTTAATCCGCTGAATAGGCAGCGAATCGCTAGGAGAAATGTTGAGCATATAAGGGTTATTGTTTTTTGTAGATGGCAATTGTTTGCAAACTAACCATAAATACAAAATAAGGTTGAATTTCTATGGGGATATTAGTTTTTTTTAACAGCCTTTTCTCTGCCCGATGGCCTTAGGCTAAATTTGTGGCTTCCGCAAAAAGGCCCTATCTTTGGCAGCGATAATTTTGATCAAAAAATCGAGAATTGCGCATTCAGCTATGAAAAAACCTTATGTTATAGGGATTACCGGGGGAAGTGGCTCGGGCAAAACCACTTTTTTATCTGCTTTAGAACAAGAATTTGGCAAAGAGCAAATTTGTATCCTCTCGGCGGACCACTACTACCGCCCCAGAGAAGAACAAAAAGCCGATGAACAGGGGGTCCTCAATTTTGACCTCCCCTCTTCCATCAATGCCGAAGAACTAGAGCGAGATGTCCGCCAGCTGATTGCAGGCCAAGATATAGAACGAAAGGAATATACCTTCAATAATCCTTTGGTCCAACCCAAAATGCTTAAATTTAAGGCGGCGCCCATCCTTATTTTAGAGGGTATTTTTGTCTTTCACTATCCTCAAGTCGCCGACCTGATCGACCTCAAGGTCTTTCTCTACACTAGCGAGTCTACGGCCCTTTCTCGCCGGATCAAGCGGGACCGCATTGAGCGCAATTATCCCCTAGAAGATGTGCTTTACCGCTATGAGCATCATGTGATGCCCACCTACCGACAGTATATTGCGCCCATTAAGGAGCAGGCCGATTTGCTCATCAATAATAACCATAAGTTTGATGCTGGCCTTCAGGTCTTTAAGGGCTTTATCAATAATTATCTGCAAGAAGTAGAGGATTAAGTTTTTTTGGGGCCTGCGGGCCCCTTTTGCCTTGCTGCGCTGCGGCAAGGGCCCGCCGGGCTGTTGCGGGGCTCGCCGGGCTGTTGCGGGGCTCGCAGCGCTGCTCGGCCCTTCAGCGCTGCGCGCTTCGGTCTGGCCTGCGGCCACCCCTACACATCCCTAGGCCGGGGCCATTTTTTTCAGGCTGCTCTTTACTCCCCAACCCTTTGCCCATGTTTTCACGCCTTTTTTCTGCTCCGCCCTCGGCCTTTTCGGCTGTTAGTACCTTGATTGTCAAAGTGACTTATCGCTGCAATTTAGATTGTTTGTATTGCTATGAGAAAGTAAGCAAAACGGGCCAAGATATGTCTATTGAGCAGTTTAAAGAGCTGGTAGATTTGAGTTTGGGCCAAACTTCTTCTCCTCAACTCACTTTTCTTTTTCATGGGGGCGAGCCTACCCTCTTGCCCATTCCTTGGTATGAGGAGGGCCTAGATTATGCCTTGAGCCAGGCCAAAAAATGGGGAAAAACGGTTCATTTTGCCATGCAAAGCAATTTGGTCCGTCTAAAAGAGGAGTATATTCAGTTATTTCAGCGCTATAAGATAGCCTTGGGGGTGAGTTTGGACCAGCCCGTTTTCCTGCTAGACGACAGCCAGCGAGGAGGCGAGACCAAGGTCTTCAAGAACTTTAAACGCCTACAGGCCGCCAAGGTCAAAGCGGGGGTTTTGGCCACCATCAACAGCAGCAACTACCCCAACTTTTATACCCTTTGCGAATGGCTGTGGAGCGAGGCCAAGCAGCGCTCTTTTAAGGCCAATGTGGTCACGCCAGTGGGGGCTGCCCATGGGCAGCCCCCACTGCAGGCCGAGCAAATTTTTATGGCCCAAAAAGCCATTATTGATTATATGATAGCGACCCAAGGACAGGCACTCATAGAGAGTAATATTGCCTTAGAGTTGGGCCGTTATTTTGAGCCAGAGCAAGCGCAAAGCACCCTTTGCCATGAAAAAACCTGTGGGGCGGGCCGTTCGGCTTTGGGGATTACGCCAGAGGGGCATTTGTTGCCTTGTGGGCGCTTTGCTTGGAACGAGCCGGCTTACTATTTGGGCCATCTTTCTGAGCAGCGACAAGCCAGCCGAAAAGAAAAAAAGCAATTGGCCCAGAAAATTGCCGACTTTCATGCGCAAAAGCCAGAAAACTGGTACGATTGCGAAAGTTGTCCCGCCCAAAAAGTCTGCGGTTATGGCTGTCAGGCCTTCATTCTCCGCTCCGAGGAGCAAGCCAATTTGGACTGCCTGCCGACCAAAATGCGCTTTGCCTATTATCAGGAAAAAGAAGTGGCTTTAAAGGCTGTTTTTGACAACATCCAAAAGCGGCAGGCGGGTCCCAGTCGCCAATTTCGGATTAAGGACCAAAACGGGCAATGGAAAAGCTACAAACTTTAGGCGGGCCGAAGAACAGCCTTTAGCCTGAAAAAGGGAGATGAGCGGCCCAGCGCTGCGCAGCGGTGGCCGCAGGCCAGACCCAGCGGGCGAAGCCCGCGCAGGGCCGAGCAGACCTGCGAGCCGCGGAGCATAGCGGCGGCCAGCGAAGCTGGCCGCGGGCCCCAAAACCCAGTAATTATAAACAAATTAAGCTAGGGCTAGCAAGCGTTGCTCCACAGATTTGAGCAGGCCAAAAAGCGACTGAAAATTGTCTAGATAATAATAGACCGACTGCATTTCGTGCTTATGAAAATGGTGTTTCAAAACGCTTTCGAGCAGAAAGGGGCGGAACTCGCAATTTTGGCCTTTATGGACCTGAATACTTTCGCCGAAAGAGGACAAAATGCCTGCCCCATAAATGGCTTGGCCCTGAGCATTTTTGCAAACGCCAAACTCGATAGTAAACCAATATAGGCGTTCGAGAGCGGCCACGGCATCGGGCAGATGAGCGACTTGCAAGCCGATGCGGCCGAACTCCTGCATAAAGTCGGCATATTGGGCATTAAAGAGGAGGGGAATATGGCCAAAAGTATCGTGAAACATATCGGGTTCCTCCAGATAATCGAGTTCCTCCATTTTTCGGAGCCAGCAAGAAGAGGGGAATCGGCGTTGGGCCAGTAGGGCAAAAAACTCCTCTACGGGAATCAGGCCGGGCACCAGCTCGATACTAAAATTCTGTTCTTTTTGGAGCAGGGGCGAAAGCTCTTTAAAATTGGGAATAGCTTGGCCATTTAGGGCCGATTGGGCGGCCTTTAGGGCGGGCCAGAGTTCGGGCACCGCCTTATCTTCTAGGTTTTCCCATTGGCGTTTGAACAAAAGTTGCCAAACGGCTTGATCTTCGGCTTGATAAGCCTCATAATTTTGCTGCATCATGATTTTGCGCATAAAAAAACCCGCTTTCTGCTTAGAGAAAGCGGGCTGTATTAAAGTATAAATGTATCTTTAGACAGGCAATAGAACGCTTACTCTAGCGGGGGCAGAGCAGCATAATAATAGCGCTGTAATTGAGTTTGTTTCATCTTTGATTATCTTAAGCGCTCTAAATCAAGCGTTTTAAGGAATAAGGGCAAAGAAAGCAGGCCTTTTGCGAAAATCCAAGTTTTTTATTAGTTTTTTGTCATTGAACTCAAATTAATCCTATGCACACACATTATCACATTCGACTTTCACAGGATGGGCAACTTTGGGCAGAATTTTCATTGCCCGAGGAGGCGGAGGCTAGTCTTTTGCTCAACTCATTAGAAACGATCTTGGACCTTTATCGGGAAGAGGACATTCATTTTTTGTTTAATGAGCGAAAAATCACGGCGGGGCCTGCGCAAAGAGAGCAGGAGCAATCCATTTTAGAATTGAGTCTGGCAGAACTTTGGGGAGATTTGGATGAGGCCTTATTGGTTTTGAACGGGCAAATTTGGAAGCTCTACCTTTTGGACCGGGCCTTAGAAGGGCCTGCTGAGCCGCAGCTTTTGGAATTGGGGCCGCAACTGCAGGAAGTTTGGCAGGAGCCGGCTTCTTTATTGGAAGAATTGACCAATATGTTGGAAATGGCGCCTTTGCCATTGGAGGAAGAGGAAGACGACAACCCTTATACTGTTCAGGAATTGGCTCTTTTTCAGACCCAGATGGAATTTAAGAAAATCCAGTTTCGTCAGTACAAAGCCTTGGGAGAAAGAGCCATGCAGCAGCTGCCCGAGGCCGAGTTATTTCGGCAATTTTCTGCTGATCAAAACAGCATAGCCATTATTGTGCAGCACCTTTGGGGCAACATGCGTTCTCGTTGGACCGACTTTTTGAACACGGATGGCGAGAAAGACTGGCGAAACAGAGACAATGAATTTGAGCTATACCTCAAGGACCGCAAAGCGGTGATGGACTACTGGGAAGAGGGCTGGTTGTTTCTTTTCAATGCGCTAGACCAATTGGAGGCCAAAGACTGGGACCGCAATGTTTACATTCATGGTGAGGAGCATTATGTTTGGCAGGCGATAGATCGGCAACTGGCTCATTATAGTTATCATATTGGCCAGATTGTACTTTTTGCTCGCATCTTTAAACAAGATCCTTGGGAAAGTCTTTCTATTCCCAGAGGCAAATCGGCGGAATACAACCAGATGATGCGAGAGGAAAACGAAAGAGAAGACTAGCGTTTGGGCGGGCTTATTCTGAGGAAGAAAAGGCCCGCTTTGCTATGATTTTTTTTGAAAAAGCTGGATATTGAGCAGTTGTAAATGAACCTAGGCTGGAGGTGGAGACTTGAGCCTATAATAGCGCAGATGAGGAAATTATTCTGCTGGATAAGGTAGCCAAGCAAAAACTATTAACGGATGAGGAAATTAAATCCTTAAAAGCCAAGAAACTAATCGAGGGAAGAAAGCCCAACTTTCATATTTCCTCAGAAGTAGCTAAAGCATCGGGAGATAAAGCAAGGTATATAAAGCAAAGAGGGATTGACGATAAGTTTTATGAACAGTTAATTATTCAATATTTGAATAAATTTCAAGTAGCTAGTAGCGCTGACCTTAAAAAACTACTACTCGATAAATTACCTGAAATTTTAGCTCCCAAACAGAAAGAAAATAAAATCAGAAATATGTTGCAAAAGATGAAGCGCAACTCACTAATTAAGCTAAATGAAAACCGAGAATGGCAACTCGTTTAATTTAAACGGGATTTAAACGGGATTTAAACGGGATTTAAACGGGATTTAAACGGGATTTAAACGGGATTTAAACGGGATTTAAACGGGAAATTAATGCAAAGTACTGGAAATCAAAAACATAAGTCTCGTTTAATTTGGTTTAAAAAAATTTAATTTAATCGAATTAGCTATTTTTAAATGATAGAAATTTAAGCCTCAGGAATCGACTAATTAGTCAACTAATCAAAACATTTTTACACAAAGCGCTGTATTTTACTAGAAAATTAGGGTATAATCATCCAATATTTTCATATATAGGCAAAGCAAAAATCAGAACCACCAAATATCAATGATAAATGTCTACTAAAAAGAAACTACATATTCCCATCTTGGCCGATATGGCTGCTGCGGGCCAAGAGCCCGAGGTCCTTTTTTGGGTAGGTTGCGCAGGCAGCTTTGACGATAGAGCCAAAAAAGTAACTGTGGCCTTTAGCAAGCTGCTTTCGGCGGCGGGGGTAGAATTTGCCATTTTGGGCAAAGAAGAAAGTTGTACTGGAGACCCTGCTCGCCGAGCTGGAAACGAGTTCATCTTTCAGATGCAAGCCATGCAAAACATCGAAACGCTCAAGATGTATAATGTGAAGAAGATCGTGACGACTTGTCCGCACTGCTTCAATATTCTAAAAAATGAGTATCCTGTTTTGGGTCTAGAAGGGGTTGAGGTATTGCATCACACCCAGCTCATTCAAAGTCTATTGGCGGAGGGTAAATTGACTGTAGAAGGCGGTAGCTTTGCAGGCAAGACCCTGACTTACCATGACTCTTGCTACTTAGGTCGAGCCAATGATATTTATGAAGCGCCTAGAGCTATTTTGGAGAAAATTGATGGCCAATTGACTGAAATGCAGCGTTCTCGCTCTAAGGGACTTTGCTGCGGAGCGGGTGGAGCCCAGATGTTTAAGGAAAATGAGCCTGGTGACAAGCGAATTAATATGGAGCGGGCTGAGGAAGTCATTGCTACAGGGGCCGACTATGTTACGGCCAACTGTCCTTTCTGCATTACTATGCTTCAGGATGGACTCAAAGCAGAAAATGACAAGCGCCAAAGTCCTATTATGGTCCTTGACCTTTCTGAAATGATTGTAGAAGCCAATAAACTGTAAGCCTTATGGCCAATTTTGATGCCTTTTCGCCCAATAGCCGACTTTGGATTTATCAGGGGCAGCGCCCTTTTACTGCAGAAGAACAGGCAGAATGGAACCCCAAACTACAGGCCTTTGCCAGCTCTTGGTTGAGCCACCAAAGACAACTTAAAGCTTGGGGCGGGATTTTGCAAGATTACTTTGTGGTCTTGATGGTTGATGAAGAGCAAGCCGATGCTAGTGGCTGTTCTATTGATAAATCTGTTGCTTTTATTAAGGAGATGAGCCAAGCTACTGGCCAAGACCTTTTTGAGCGGATGTTCTTTTTGTATCGCAATGAAGAGGGCCAAATTGAAGGCCTTCCCTCTACTGATTTTGCCGCGGCCTTTGCTGAAGGTAAAATCAAAGCGGATAGCCCCGTTTTCAATAATTTGGTCCAAACCAAAGCCGAACTAGAAAGCAAATGGGAAATTCCCCTAGAAGAGAGTTGGCATAAGAACTTTGTTTAGGGTTTGTTTAATCCTTAGCCCTTAAACAAATATGGCCTCCTCCGCTTTTAAGAGAGAAGAACATTTAGAACCGAAGTGGAGCTCACTCCCTTCACAAAAAAAGAATTATGGCACTTACGCATTCTAATATGCTGCCCCTAGGCAGTTCCGCTCCAGCTTTTCAACTGCCTGATACTGTTTCGGGCCAAAGAAAAAGCCTAAGCGAGCTGCAATCTGATCAAGGAACCCTTGTCTTTTTTATTTGTAATCACTGCCCTTATGTCATCCATATCTTGCCTGAGCTCAAACGCCTAGCCCAAGATTATCAGGCAAAAGGAATTAGCTTTATCGCCATTAGCTCTAATGATGTAGAGAACTATCCCGATGATTCTCCCGAAAAGATGAAGGAACTGGCCCAAGAAGAAGGCTGGGACTTTCCCTACCTCTATGATGAGGATCAAAGCGTGGCCAAAGCCTATGATGCCGCCTGTACGCCCGATTTCTACCTCTTTGATGGAGAAGCAAAACTGGCCTACCGTGGTCGTCTAGATGACTCTCGTCCCAATAGCGGAACGCCACTAACTGGCGCAGATTTAAGAGCCGCCCTAGATGCTGTACTCGCTAAACAAGCCGTTAGCGAAACGCAATATCCTAGCGCCGGCTGTGGTATTAAATGGAAAAAATAACCCTATGCATCAAGCATTTTTATGGGAAATAAAGCAGGGAGGCCAAGCGCCTCCCTCTTTTGTCTTGGGCAGTATGCACAGTACCGACCAAAGAGTATTTGGCGGACTAGAACAACTAACTGCTTTGCTTAAAGAAGTAGAATACTTTGCCCTAGAGTTTGATAGCCAAACGCTAAATGAAGAACAACAGCTTCAGCTGCATTTGGCCCAACAACTTCCCCAAGGACAACAACTTTCAGACTTGGTTTCGCCTAGTATTTGGCGCAAGCTCCAAGAACTCTTTGCTCAAGAATTGGGCATGCCTTTTTTGCTGGACCAATTGGTCCATAGCCGCCCTATGCTCATTCCCCAATTCTATAACCAATGGAAAAGCGCTAAGGATTATCCCATGGCCTTAGACCATTATCTCCTGCAGTTGGCCCAAACAGAAGAATTGCAAATTGAAAATCTAGAGACCTTTGAGGAAATGCTCTCGGTCTTTGAAAACTTGCCCATAGCCCCTCAAATCTGGGCCCTCAAAAAATTTGTCTGTCAGAGAGGCAAACAATGGAAGAAGTTTCAGCAAAGTCTAGACGCTTATGCCGCAGGCAATCTGCCCTACCTGCTCAAGCAACAACAAAAGGTTTCGGGCAAAAGCAGAAGGGTCATCCTCCTCCAACGCAACCAAGCCATTTTGCCCCGTATGCAAAAACTCATGAAAAAAGGCCCCAGCCTAATGGTCCTTGGCCTCTATCATCTGATTGGCAGCCAGGGCTTGTTGCGCAGCCTCAAACAAAAAGGCTATTTAGTACGCCCTTTGTTTTAAAGCTCCCCAAAGCGGCCTTCGGCCGCTTTTTTTGCCCCCTACTCTAGCTTTTCTAAGCCCCCAAATTCTGCCTGCCCCTGGGCCAACATGGCTTTGCGAGCCGATAATTCTACTTTCTCCGATTTTTGCAAACAAGAGAAGTCCGCCGCCAAAATGGCTTGGAGCTCCGCCAAAACTTCTTCCCGACTCAACCAGTAGTGCTCCGTCAAAAAGATGTCGTCTAATAGCTTTTGCTTAAAGGGATCTAAGGCTTGATCTAAGTTTAAATCGCTCTGATAAAGCGCATCCAGCCGCTCAAAAAGGGCCAAATGCTGCCCCCGACCCAATAGGCTGTATTCCCGATTTTCTTCCAACAAAGCTATGCTCCAACTCCCCAGAGAATAACCCAAACTGTCTAAAGGATAGGCCGCATAAAAAAGCTCCACCAATTGGTCATCTAAGCTGTCTGCCGTCTGCTCGGCCAACTTCCCCCAAAATCTGTAATCCCGATACAGCTGATATTCGGTTTTGGGGGCTGGCAAATAGACCAAATAACCCGGCAGTACATGCTGCAACCAAAAGAAATTGGCCAAACTATCTGCCGAACTTAAGGCCAAGGCCTCATTCACCCGCTCCTCCAAGGCCAATTCTAGGTTTTCGCCCTTTTTATACAACATCCGAAAAGCAGGCAAACTCTGAATCTCTGCTGCTTCTCGCTGATATTGCTTGACCTCCGCAGCCAACTCGTCGCCAAAAAAGAAGTATAAACGCCGATCTAACCAAAGCCGCTGCAAATCCTCCGAGGGCAGGCTGTCAAAGCTCAAACTCCCCCCAAATAACCAGCCCTTATAGCCATCTGCCGCCTCTACTTCTAGCCAGGGCTCCCTATGGTCCACCCCCTCCAAACGGATCAAACTTTCGGCCTTGCTCATCCGCCCCAAATACCGAAAACTACTGCCTTTGTGGTAGCTCCGCAAACTTTTTGCCCCCCAATCTGGCGCCGCTTTCAACTCCCCTTCTCGACTGCTCAGGCTCAGGCTGGCTCCTTGCCCATCTGTCGATATGTATAGGCTGCTGTCTGCGGTTTTGGGCGCTTTTTCTGGCCCTTCTAGCAGCGGTTCCTGGCCTTGCTCTTCGGTACAAGAAAACAATAACAAACAGACAATCAAGGATATAGCGGAATATATTTTCATCTTTTTTTTTATTTTGGGGCTGCCCCGCCCTGCGGGCGGGTCGGGCTGTGTCAGGGCTCGCAGGTCTGCTCGGCCCTTCGCAAAAAAGCTGCGCTTTTTTGCTCGGTCTGGCCCTGCGGGCCACCCTTATCCATCCCTCAGCCGAGGGCCAGCCGCCAAGCGCTTTAGCCTAAAATTTTTATCAAAGAAGGGCCAAACAATTAATTAGATCATTGCGAAGCAATACCATTTTGGCCTAGCGATGTGCAGCAGTGGCCGTCAGGCCAGACCGAGCCGCTGAAAGCGGCGAAGGGCCGAGCGAACAGCGAGCTGCGAAACGTAGCGCCGCAAGGCGAAGCCGCAGCGGAGGCCCCAAAACATCCTAATCCTCCTGAGAAGAAGACAACAAACTGTTTTGCGCTTGTCGCTCTTGGCCAAAAGTCAGAATCTGCCGAATAAAATCGAAGGGCTGATAACCATTGATGGCCGTTTGGTGGAAGATGCAGGTGGCGGGCGTCATGCCGGGCAAAGAATTGACCTCAATGACCAGGGTTTCGGCTCGGCCATCGGCATAAATGCGGACAAAAGCATCGATTCGGGCATAGCCCGTAACCCCCAAAATGCGGGCCGCCTGCTCTAAATCGGCCTTAATTTGGGCCGCCAAGGGCGCATATTCAAGTTCGCCAACAGCCAAGCGAGCAGGGGTAATATTTTGTCCCTCTCCCGCCAAAAACTTCTCTTCCAACGATAAAATCTCGCCAGAAGCCAAGGTTTCAGAAGGCTCAAAAACCTCATAGCGGATGCTTCCATCGGCCTCATGATGACAAAGTAGGCCCACGGTCACCTCCAGAAAATGCAGGGCATCTTTTTGCTCCACCAACTGCTCTAAAAGGGCATATTGCTTTTGGGGAAACTCCTCTTTGGGCAAAATGGCTAGGCGCTCTTGGGCAATTTTTGGCAAAATATCCTCTTCACGGAAAAGGGCCGCCAAAAAGGCCTCCAATTCCGCCTCATTTTTGATCTTTTTCACGGCAGAGCTACAGCCATCATCTACTGGCTTGGCAATCAGGGGCCAGCCTAGTTTTTCGCCTGCTTGCTGCAGACTTTGTTCAGGCTGGGCCAAATAATCGCTTTTGCTCAAAAGGATTTGCTCGGTCACGGGCAGGCCAGCGGCTTTCAGCTTTTGGAGACTTTGGTACTTATCAATCGTCAAGGCAGCAGAATCGGCCTCCGAACCATTAAAAGCGATGCCTCTTTTGGCCAACTCTCTTTGGAGCGCGCCATCCTCGCCGGGGCGGCCATGCAAAGCGATAAAGGCCAGACGGGTCTCCTCGCTTAATTCATCAAAAGAGAGCGAGCGGGGATCTAGGCGGCTACTTCGGCCAGAAAACTGATTAGCAATATGAGCCGTTTCTTGGCGAATCTTTTGGATAATGGGATGTACCTTATAATTTAATAATTTATCGCGAATATCGTCGGCATTATCCTTTAGCAAAAGGTTGATTGGTAATTCGTAGAGCTGTTGGTCCTCCGCCTTGCCCGTCAGGAAAACGGGAAAAGGCAGATAATCTGCAGAGCTGGCCAACTTCTCATAAATATTGCGGCCACTTTCTACCGAAATATGGCGTTCGGAAGAATAACCGCCTAGAATAACCGCCACCTTTTGGAGTTCGGCAACCTCTCCTTCTAGGCGTTGCATCTCGCTTTCCAATCGGGCCAATAATTGGCCATAATTATTGGGGCGCAGGCATTTTCGGCTGCGGGCCAAAAGCGAGCGATGAATAATAAAACTGAGAAAATGCGAGGGATTGAGGCCAATTTCGGCCGCTTGATGGAAAAAGAAAGAAGAAGGCAGCATGCCCGAAGTCGTATTCGGATCATTGAGAATAATGCGGCCATCGGCTTGAATAAAACCATCGATTCGGGCATAAACATCAAACTCCAAAAAGCGGAACAGCCGTTCGCACTCTTGGCGGATCGCTTGGATTTGGGCCTCGGGCAAATCAATAGGGGTTAACTTACGCGAGAGTCCAGCCAAATACTTAGAGCGATAATCAAAAAGCTCTTTGCCCTTGATAATTTCGGTGGGGGGCAAAGCAATGGCTTGGCCATCCTCATCTTGAATCACGACACAGGAAAACTCTCGGCCCTCAATAAAGCCCTCTAATAAAACGCTTTCCTCTCGGTATTGGCTTTGGAGTCGGAGCTTGGGGCTATGTCCCTGCCCCAATTCCTTATCGAGTAGGGCCAATAATTGCTCGGGATGATAGAGCAACTGTTTATCTTTTTTTGGGCCTTCCACCTCTAGCGGGAAGCCGAGGCCAGAGCGAATATCGAGCAATTTCCGCATCCATTGGATCTGCTCCTCTCGGCTCATTTGCTGCCAGTCTTCGGCGCTAATTTCGAGGCCAAAAAAGGCATTTTCTAGGGCATCGAGAAGGTCTTCAGCCTGCTCGACAATACGCACACCGATAGAAGAACCTTGATTGGAAGGGCGGACCACCAAGGGGAAACCCATCTCTTTTTTGAGCTGCTCCAGATTGGGCAATTCGCCGCTCCAGTCTTTGGCCCAAATTTGTTGGATGGGAGGACTTTCAAAGCCGCCTGCCTGCATCATTTTCTTCTGGAAACTTTTGTCCATGCCCAGGCTACTCGCTCGGATGCCAGAGCCACTATAGGGAATCCCCAAAGCTTCTAACATCCCTTGAAGTTGACCATCTTCGCCCCATTCGCCATGCAGACTCAGAAAAGCAAAATCGATCAATTCGGGCAATTCGCTAAAGCTAATTGGGCGGCCAATTTGGGCCAGCAACTCCTTAGAGGCCTGCTTAGAAAGGCCTAGGCTTTCCACATAAATCTGAAAATGGTGTGGGCTAGGCGGCAGTGCCTCTACTGGGGGATAAAAATCTCGGATACTGCCCTTATAGAGATACTCCCAATCGAGTAGGCAGAGTTGGCCAAAACTATCCACAAAAATAGGGATGGGCCGAAAAAGTTGTTTATTTAAATTATCGTAGACGGTCCGGCCACCTGCAAAGGCGATTTCGCGTTCTCGAGAGGGGCCAGCCAGAAATATTCCAATGTTCAACATAGGTGCAAGGCAGATTTATAATGATGGGCGCAAAGGTAGCAGATTTTTTAGAGAGTTGAGTTTTTAGCGAATAGAGAGTAAGCACAGGGGAGTATTTCGCCCTAAAATAAAAGGCCCCGACAAAATTGTCGGGGCCTAGAACAAGCAGTTAGTTAGCTTAATATTATTGTACCGTTACCGTAATAGTTTGGCTAAAGTTGCCATGGCAAACGGTAATATTTGCGGTTCCGCCGCTGAAAGAAGTGGCAGAAATTTCTCCGTTGAAATCAACATCTGCTACTTGGATATTATCTGAGCAGTAAACGATTGGCGCACCAACAATAGCGGTAGCGCCAGCATCTACTACCTCCGCAGAAATCTGAGCCGTTTGGCCAAAGCTAAGCGTCACATTAGAAGAACTATTGAGATTGAGGCCTGCCGCATTGGGGTCGGCTGTACCACAATTACAAGAAGAACCTACAGCCACAGAGAGAATACTTACGCCAGGAAATACCTCAGGATCATTAGCATCAGCAGCAATCACAAAAGTAGACATACCTGGGTTGGCTGAAGATTTTACGGTAGCCAAACCATTGTTGTCAATAGTAGCTACATCAAAAATGGGAAAGCCAAAAGTAGGAATTTGCCAGCTGACATTAGAGGTTGCTTGGGGGTTGTTAAGCACCAACTCGCCATTGCTACGCACTACATCATATTTGGTAGCGCTATATTGCTGTGTATTGCCAGCAGCTACAGAAGCATTTAGCGGATCAAGCGTAATTACTTTATTGGGGCTAACTTCTAGTTGAGCTTCGCCAACTACACCTTGGGCCATAGCATAGACCTTAGTACTTCCGATAGTTTGGGGGCTGATATTTCCATTAGCATCAATTGTTGCAATAGAAGGATCAGCTACCGTCCAGTCAAAAGTGACTGTTTTTTCATTGCCATCCATATCATAAGCCTTGGCGGTATACTGAGCAGTTTCTGTTTTGAGGATGACTTGGCTAGCGGGACTAACCACCACACGCTGCACAGGCAACTCAATCACAGGAGGAGCCAAGACAGTAACGGGCACCTCTACAACAGGGTTACCGTCAATGCCCGAAGCCGTAACTGTAATGATACAGTTTCCAGCCCCAATAAAACTCAACTCTCCAGAAGCATTTACCGTAGCTACGGTATTATCGCTAGACTGATAGCTATAAGTGGGTGAAGAGGTCCCTAGATAAACGGCCTCCATCTGAATATTCGGGAAATCACTATCGACTAAAACAGCTGCAGGAGCCACGGCAAAAAGTGCGGGAGTCTGTATAGCCAAAGGCGCAGAACTAGTCAAGGTCGTTCCACCAACCGTTACCGAAGCCTGAATAGTGGTTGTTCCAGCTGCAACCACTGTAACCGCCCCATTGCTAGCAATAGTGGCTACATCAGTATTTGCACTCGACCAGCTGACATTGCTAGCTGCCGTGCGATTGCCCTCAGTATCTAGCAAAACAGCCGTATAAGTTAGGCTGCCATCCATAAGCATGGTCTGAGCACCATTTTCAATTACAAGCATTTGATTGCTAGCATCCTGATTGTCTCCATTATTATCTTCATCTTTTTTACAGGAGGTCAAGGCTAAAAAAAGTAGACTAAAAAGTCCTAAATAATTTAAAATTTTCATCTTAAAATGTTGAATGTTAATTAAGTGGCTTGTTCCAGCCGCCGCCAAGGTCTAAAAACATGCCAAGACAGCATTAAGCAAGCATTCAAACAACAAACCAACAATTGCAAAAATTTGAAAATCAATTATATATAAAACATGAAAATTAGTTCCTTTTTCAGGAAGATTTCTTTCCTTCTTCTAAGGGTCTATTTCTACTTTAGCCCCAATTGCCAGCCCAAACTCAACTGAATAGAGCGCCCTTCTGCGGGTAAAATACCTGGACCAGGATAAGCCGAAGCTCTACGGCTGAAATAAGCTTTGTTCAATAGATTATTTACATTTAATCCCAAGCGAAGGGCTTTGTACTGATAACTAAAACTAGCATCCCAAACGCCATAGGCGGGAATACGGCCCAAAACCGCATTAGCCACCAGTTCCGCATTGCTGGCATCGCTAAAATGACTTCCCGTATAAGCGTATTGCAGACTAGCTTTGTAGTTTCCTAAATAAGCCTGTAAGCCGAGGCGCCAACTAATGGGCGGCACCAGCTCCAATAATTTGCCCTGAGCAAAGGTATTGGCCGTTTTGGTATAGCGGCCATCCAAAATGGAAAAGTTGTTAAAGAACAACAGGCCCTTATCCTCTTTGATACTTTTAAATAAGCGCAGAATATCCCATTCTATAAGGCTTTCTAGGCCCAAAACACGAGCGTTTCCAATATTAGAGCGATAAGAAATGAGCTGAATTAAGTCGGGATTTTCAGGATCGGACCGACTCGTTGAAATATTCCCAATCCGATCTTGGTAGGCCAAATAGAACAAAGAAAAATCAAAGCGGAGATGCCGGCCCCAACGGCCCCGAAAGCCCAAATCGGCATTAAAGCCACTTTCATCCTGCAAATCGGGATCAATGACTTGGTTGGGATTGACCAAGCGCAAATCATTAAAGTTGATGGCCCGATAGTTCTGCGAAATATTGCTGTAAATTTCTAATTGGTCCTTGGGCCGATAGCTCAAGCCAATCCCCAGCAGAAAAACAGAGCGATTGCGGCCCCGCTGCTCATAAATGGCTTCATTGCGCAGAGTATCGGCCCCCTCCGCGCTAGGCTGTACCAATAAATCTTGATAATAACCATCGGCTTGGGTTTGAATATATTCATAGCGCAAACCTGGCGTAATGCTCCAGCCCTTACCCAAACTAAAGAAGTTTTCGGCAAAGGCAGCAAAGTTAAAACTAGGAAAATTATAGTCTGAATTGAGGATGCCTTTCGCAGGCTCCAAAAAGGTAAAATCGGCACGGCTGCCGGTGCTATCGGCATTGGCTAGGCCTTGAGCTTGGGTGGTAAAGCCTTTGTAGAGGCGAACGCCCCCCAAAAGAACGCCCATTTTTTTGGCCCCAATCTTATAGCGGTGCATGATTCGACTTTCTTGCCCAAAGTTTTGGTATTGGCCCTTAATCAGCTGTCTTGGTCCCCCATAATCGACCCGATTGATGGCTTCTAAATTGCCCAAAGATTGACGGCCTGCAAAAAGCGCAAACTGCCGAAAATTAAGCTTAGTATTTTTGGCCAAACGATAATTGATATCTAAAGCCGTAATGGCCCAATCTACCCGAAACCAGTTGCGGGGACGCTTAGCTTGACGAGGATTTTGCCGAAACTCTAAATCGGTCAAACCGCCAGGCTGCTGCGCCAGATAAGACATATAGGTTTGCTCCAAAGACAAACTCAACTTTTCGGTCCACTGATAATGCAAGCCCAAATAGGCCGTATGCTGCTCAAAAGCAGAGTTGGGCCGCCAGCCATCGCCTCTTTTATATTGATGAAAGGCATAATAACGCAGCTTTCCTTTTTGGCCCTCCAAGCTATTAAAGCTCGAATAAAAGCCAAAAGAACCGCCCGTTTGTTGGCCCGTCCAAAGCAATTTATAATCCTTATTTCCCCGCTTCATTCTAAAGTTGAGCAAACCGCCAAACTGCGTTCCATACTGCAAGGAAGCCGCTCCCCGAATCAACTCAATGCCTTCTAGGGCCAAAACAGGAGGTGTATAATAAGACTCTGGATAACCCAATGCATCGGCACTAATATCATAGCCATTTTGGCGAGTGTTGAAGTTGGAACTGCGGTTGGGGCTTAGGCCGCGGCCGCCAATATTGAGCTGAATGCCCGAATTGTCATTCTCCCAAATGTTTAAGCCTGCAATTTTTGCATAGACCTGTCGGCTGTTATTGGCGGCCAAATTGCCCTGCAACTTACTCGCCTTGATGATAGAGGACTTTTTGGCGGCCCCAATCAGCATTTTGTCCCAATCTACGGCCCGAAATTGCTGCAAACCATAATTCCCCTCTTCGGCCTGCACATAAACCGTGGGGCCCTGCCCGCCCAAAGGCTGCAAAATAACTTGCAAAACCGTATCGATAGGCAGTTGCAGCACTAAAGATCGGCCCTGAAACCCCTCTGCATAAACATCCAATTGATAGGGGCCAGCGGCCAAACTATCAAAGCGAAAAAAGCCCTGGGCATCGCTTTTAGTTAGGGTCGTTTTCTGGACCAAAAACAGCTCGGCCCCAGCAATGGCTTGGCCCAAACTATCTGTTAATTGGCCCTGAAGAGCCGATTGCGCTCCTGCCAAAACAGGGAGCAAAAAGAAAAAGAGATAGCCATAAAGTCGCATAAACTCCTTTTGTTTTAAATTAAACGTACTGAAGTAATAAATAGAAGTCTGCCTAGGATGTTGATTTTTTGGGGCTGCCCCTGCGGCCTACGGCCTTGGGTCGGGCTGTTTCGCAGCTCGCTGATCGCTCGGCCCTGCGCTTTTTCACTACGTTCAAAAGCTGGGTCTGGCCTTCGGCCACTGCTGTCCATCCCTCAGCCTGCGGCGGCTTTGCCGCCTGCTAACGGTGGCTGCAACATAAACCCTACAGCAAAAATGGTCCTGCGCTGCAAGGCGGTATAAATTGAGGGCCGAAGAAAATGGCCAAAAGAGAAAAAGACCGTTGAGCGGCTTAGCGCTGCGGAGCGGGTGGCCGCAGGCCAGACCAAGGCGGCTTGCCGCCGCAGGGCCGAGCAGACTTGCGAGCCCCGCAGCATAGCGCCCCGCCGCCTGCGGCGGCGGGGAAGCCCCAAATTAGTCCCTATGAAAAGGAAGCAACCAACTGGGACTACTAAAAAGCGCTGCTTTTTCTTGGGCCAAATTGACCTGAGGATCTACCAAGCGCTGGCTAGGGCGGCCATTGAGGCTGACCTGAGCGTCTAGATAAACCTCTGGGTTTTGATAGCCTTCTTCTGTTTGGTAATAATTGGCCAAATAATGGGCAAACTGCAAAAGCATATCAGGTTGATAGGCCATCATCAGCTCCTGTTTTTCATTGAGATGGTCCAGATTATTGACCCAGCTCATTTTGCCCGTTTGGCCATCGACTACCTTAAACTGAGCATAGCCCCTTTTCTCGACCAGCATGACCATCCAAGAAAAGCGGAAGCCCTGTTCCTGCCAAAGGACATTGCCCGCATAGAGATGATGTCGCAGCGGAAAAAGCGCCTGAAAAAGCAGAAAAGACAGCAAAAAATAGCGTTGAAAAGGGGGAAGAACGAGCTCTAGTTTTAATTTAGACAAAGTCAAATTAAAAATTTGAGCAAAGGTAGCAATTATTTTTTCATGAAAATGGCTAGAGAAAAAAATTGTGGTGCAGGCCATCATCAGGTAGGGAAAAATGCCGATATAGAAGAGGGCGGCGGTGGCTAGGTGGAAGCAAATGACAAAAAAGTAGGCATATTTTCGGCTTTTGGACCAAAGGAGAAAAAAGCCAATACTGAGATCGAAGGCGGCGCCAAAACAGGCAAAAATGGGGGGCAGCCAGCTCTTGCAGAGGAGAGGGCCAAAGATTGGAAAATCGGATAGTTGGCCCAGCCAGATGCGCAGAGGTTGGGCTAAAACGAGCCAATCGCTTTGCAACTTGGCCAAGCCGGCAAAAAAATAGACCAGCACAAAAAGCAGTCGGGGCGTCCATATATATAGAGCGGGAACCTTGACCAAAGTCACCGAGATCGGATAATCTAGGGAAAAAGCGCGATGAGCGGGCAGGATCCAAAGCAGCAGGGCTAGCAAAGCGACCAGGTAGTAATGATTGAGATAATGCGTCAGGTCCAAAAGCTCTACATAAGTAAAGCAAGCAAAAAAAATCCCGGCAGAAAATTTATATTTATAGCCTAGGGCGATACCGAGGCCAGCGGCAGCCATCAAAAAAAAGCAGGCATAAAGGGCTGTTGCGGGCAATTCGGGCAGCCAATGCGTACCCCAAAGGCGGAAGGCAAACTGGGGTTGGATATAGAACTTATCGACCCAGCCGAGCAGCAGCATTCGCAGAGAGAGCCAGCAAGCGATCAGGCCAAAAATGATTCTGAGGCTAATGAGGGGGGCGATACTTTTGGGTTGGTCTAAAGCGAGCATAAGGATGAATTTTATGGGCGCAAAGGTAGACAATAGGCGCAAAAAAATGCTTGGGCCTAAAAAAAGAGAAAGAAAGCTCTATCTTATCTACTGAAAATAGAGAAAGCGCAATATTTCGCAATCCGTGAAATACTAGGAGCGCTTTTATTGGCGTTTTCCATAAGATCGAGGGCATCTCCCTCAGATTTTTAAGACAAAATTAACATATTTGATTTTTTCTTTTTAAAGTCAAGAGAGCCGACAAAAGTTGGTATCTTGAGCCGTACAGACGAATCACAAGACAGAACATTACCATTTCTTCACCTCTACATACTGTTAGTAGCATGCGCATAGGACTACTTAGCTTTTGTTTGATGTTTAGCTTTGGGCTATTAAAAGCTCAAGCCGGTTATCAGCCCCCTTTTCCTTATGAAATTGGTCTTCAGATTGGGACCTCTCAATTTTTGGGTGACCTTGGTGGGCAAAGTGAGGCTGGTCGCCCATTTATTCGGGACACCGATCTCAAGGCGATTCGCCCTTTAATTGGCGCTTTTGGGCGTTGGAATATTGGCCCTTATTTTTCTGCACGTGCAGATTTGAACTACCTTCAATTGGCGGGAGATGATGCGCTTGCGGGTAGTGGATTTAGTGGCGAGACACGTTCAGAGGACCAAGCTTGGTATCGTTACTACCGCAACTTGAGTTTCCGTTCGCATGTATTTGAGGCCTCTATTGCTGGGGAGTTGATTCCCTACAACTTTGAGTTGGGTGGAGGTTATCAGAGCTATAGTGTGATTTCTCCTTATGGATTTATTGGGGTGGGTATTTTCCACTTTAATCCTCAGGCGCAGTATGATGGGCAGTGGGTAGACCTACAGCCTTTGTCTACAGAGGGCCAGGGTTTGGTAGATGGTCGCACGCCTTATAGTCTTACTCAATTTAATGTACCTTTGGGCTTTGGCGTAAAATGGAATTACAACGATCAGTGGGCGCTTTCTTTTGAGGTAAACCACCGATTGACCTTTACGGATTACATTGATGATGTTTCTGTGGACTATGTTGATCCTCAGGTCTTCTATGATAACTTTGCGCCTGAGCAAGCGGCCTTATCTGCTGCTATGGCTCGCCGCTCTGTAGAGATTGATCCCGGCCTAGTGAATGGTTATGTATCGGCTCCGGGCGAGCAAAGAGGAGACCCCAAAGATAATGACTCTTATTATACGATTGCCCTTCGTTTTAGCTACTTCTTTGATGCTAACTCTTTGGGTGGCGGTCGTCGTTATGGTTGTCCCGTTTGGTAGACTAAAGCCAGCGATGAATTGAAATAGAAAAGCTGAGTAGGTGAAAGCCTGCTCGGCTTTTTTTGTGGGGGTGTATATGTTATTTTTAACGCTTTTTGTTGTATATCTCTAGATATAGTTGTACTTTAGTTAAAATTCTACTTTTCCCAAAAGCTAAAAAACTCAAGCTAACTGCTTATCGTTTAAAGTGCATAATCAAGCAGCAAAAACTTTATATGCTATGGATTTATCAATTCAATATGGAAGGTCTAAAAGTATATTAGATTCGCTTTCTGATGAGGCATCTACAGCATCTAGTATAAGTTGGATAGAGCGCCTGCTTTTAATTTTCATTATCAACAGAGTGAATAAAAAGCTCTCTAAATTAAGTGCTGGCATTGAGGCTAAAATTAGCTCAGAAAAACAAGCTAAAGAATACCACAAACTCTATTTGGTAGCCCAAAAGCTCTCTAAAGAAGACATTCAACTCCAAGCCTCTACTTCTTATCATTTTTTGGAGGGTCGAGTAATCAAAAAAGCCCTACAAACACAAAAGCTACTCCTTGAAATCAAGGAAAAATTAGCTGTAGTTTTATTTCCTACTCCCGAAAAGGTAGATCGAGCAACATTTTTCAAAGAGTCGAAACGCATTAAGGATTTTTTTGATGATTTAGATGATGAGGACACGGACCAAGCCTACTTAAGTTATCATCCAGATTTACCTCAATAATATATGAGTTCCTCCTTTGAAGTTGGTGATGTCGTCATCTGTGCCGTATTTTATGAAGAGCGTCTTGAAACCAAAAGACGGCCTGTTGTTATTGTAGAAAAATACAACGACTCAAGTTATGCGGTGAAAGTAACTAGCACAAATATCCCTAGGAAATTTCCTGGGAAGTATAAAGGGAGATGGATTGAAGAAGGAAGCGAAGCCTACAAAATGATGGGGCTAAGAAAAGCTAGTTTTGTATATCACCAAAATTCCGGCGCCACAACAATAAGTAATGTTATGTTTACTCACGTAATTGGTCGTTACCCTTATATTGAAGAGCTTTTACAAGATCTTATAGAAGAAAATGTTTAATATTTTTCAGTGATAAAAAACAACACCTATAAAAAAAAGCGGCCTTCGGGCCGCTTTTTTTCATCCCCCATCTCGGTATAACTTTGGTACAACTCCCCCTAAAAACAAGGCAAATCTAGGCCTTTTTCCAAGAGTACAGTAATGCGCAAAAATGGCGGATAAGTCCCTGACAGATAGGCTAAAACAAAAAAAGCAGCTAGTGAAAACTAGCTGCTTTTGTGATTCCAGCAGGACTCGAACCTGCAACCGTCTGCTTAGAAGGCAGATGCTCTATCCAGTTGAGCTATGGAACCAACTGCAGCGCAAATATGGCAACTTTTAATCAATTGGCCAAATATTTTACCTACTTTTTTGAGCAAAGCCCCTCCCCCAGGCCCTATTGGCCCAGCGCTGCGGAGGGGTGGCCGAAGGCCAGACCAAAGCCGCCAAAGGCGGCTGCAGGGCCGAGCAGACCTGCGAGCCCCGCAGCATAGCGGCGGCCGAGCGAGGCGAAGCCGAGCCGGCCGCGGGCCCCAAAATAATTATCGAACAGAAGAACGAAATACCTGCTGGCCGTACTCCCAGAGAAATTTGAAGACCAAGAAAAAGAGGAAAAACGAAAGCCCAATTTGCCAAAGCTTTTGAAAAGGAAGGACCATTTTGTGCATCAGCAAAAGGAGCAAACCCAGAGCCAAAGCAGCCGTGATGAGCAGTTCGTAGAGCTCGCCAAACCAAGGTAAGGCCTTCATTTTTAGGCCTTTTTTTCGGAGAATCATAAATACAATGACCGCCGAAATTAAGGGTAAATAATAGACGCTAAAACTTAGTTCTAATAGATTTTTTTGGTTCATCATGATGCTGTAGAGCCAAAACACCCCAGAAATAAGGGCCGGAATAGCCGTGCCATAAACCAAAGAGGAATACATATAACCATAGGCGCTAGAAGCTGGCGATGGCCCCGAAATAATATTGAGCAATAAAGCCATAAATGGCAACAGCAAAAAGTAAAAGAAGAGGGCCACGGGGTCCTGATGAAGCAAGGCAATGAGTTCTTCGATCTGCATAATTTTGGGAATGGATTTTGGCAATACAATACTGGATTTTAAATCTAGGAATAAATCATTACTTTTGTAAACTTCCGCAGACGGAACTTAAAACTACTACAAAATGAAATCCTTAGCACTAGTATTCAGCTTTCTACTCGCAGGTCTAGGCAGCGGCCTTTTGGCCCAAAACCCTTCTGATGGCCTCCACTTTTGGAAAGTCCTGAGCAAAGTGAAGTATAAATCAAAAATTGATATCGAAAGCGGGACCCTGATCTATACACCAGTTTTTAATAGAAGCATCAAAAAACTAGATGGCAAAGAGATCGTCCTCAAAGGCTATGTGATTCCCGCCGACCTTAGCGGAGGCCGCATGACCCTCTCCGCCTTCCCCTATAGCTCTTGCTTTTTTTGTGGAGGCGCCGGCCCCGAATCCGTTATTGAAATCGATGCAAAAACGCCCATTATCTACCGGATAGATAAACCAATCACGCTCAAAGGAAAACTCAAACTCAATAGCGAAGACCCCCTCCGCCTGATGTATATCCTCAAGGAAGCTGATTACTACGAAGGCAGTTAATGCCCGAAAAATATTAGATTGTTATGACTCAAATTTCGCGCATTCTGGGCGAACGCAGCGGCTCTGAAAAAGGGCCGCTCTTGCTTATTCTTACCCAGGTCCATGGCAACGAACCCGCCGGCTATTACGCCGTTCAAGAACTCTTTCAACGCATTGACCAAGAGTACCAAAATAAAGCAGATTTTGACTACCGAGGCCGAATTGTCGCCCTGCGGGGGAATCTGGCCGCTATTGCCTCCGGCCAACGATTTATCGATGAAGATTTTAACCGCATCTGGACCGATGAACGGGTAAAACAGGTCCAAAATAGCCCCCTAGATCAACTCAAATCTCAGGAAGAAAAAGAGCTCAAAGGACTACTGGAAACTATTCAGGCCCTAATGGACCAACATCCAGATGAACAGGTCGTTTTACTCGATCTGCATACCACCACGGCCAAGGGCGGCATGTTCCTCATCCCCTCTACCGACGATAATTCTAGAGCCCTAGGCCTCAATATCCACGCCCCGCTCCTACACGGTTTTCTCGATGGCCTAGAAGGGACGATCCTGCACTATTTTCGCCAGAAAAATTTTCCCCACCATCAACTCACTTCGATCTGCTTCGAGGCCGGCCAACACGATAGCCTCTCTTCTGTAGGCCATGCCGTTTCGGCCATCATCCAATGCTTTACCGCTATGGGCGGCTTCTATGCCGCAGATATCGAAATGAAACACGAGCTCCGCCTGAGCGAAGAAAATCAAGGACTGCCCAAAGAAGGCCGCCTAGCCTACTGCCACCGCATCCATCAAGGCGATAACTTTAAAATGCGCAGCGATAAAATTTATCGCAATTTTGACCCCATCTATAAAGGAGAATTACTAGCCGAAGATAAAAATGGCCCCATCTACTCCCCCCTCGATGGCCTCATCCTTATGCCGCTCTACCAAAAACAAGGCAATGACGGCTTCTTTATCATTGAAGATATGGACCTCTCTGCCCCCAAATTGGGCCGAAAAATTCCAAAAACTATTCTCAATGCCTAACTGCCGCAAGTTTAGCCCCAGAAAAGAACTATTTTGATTTAGTCTTGTTAACTTTGCGCCTCCAAGAGGAAAAAACTAATCCTGCCGATCTTTTGGGGCCTCAGCTGCGCTGCGCTTGCTGCGCTACGTTTCGGGGCTCGCAGGCTTGCTCGGCCCTTCAGTGCTGCGCACTTCGGTCTGGCCTGACGGCCACCCCTACACATCGCTAGGCCATCTGGCCTGACGGCCAAGGCGGCTGCGCCGCCTATCCATTCATACCACAAAAAATATTTGATCCGCTACAATATGGCTATCGTAAAATTTACTTTCGAAGACCCTAATATTCCCCCCAAGGAACTAGAAGCCAGCCTAGGCGATAATATCTCCGAATTGGCTGATGATAACGACATTCATATCAACCATAACTGTGGCCGCGTCTGCGCCTGTAGTACCTGCCACGTTTATATTGAAGAAGGCGAAGATAGCCTTCCCGAAATCTCAGACCGAGAAGAGGACTTTATTGATAGAGCCCTAGATCCCCGCATCGAGTCTAGACTCGCCTGCCAGTGCATTATCCAAGAAGATGATGCCGTTATCGAGGTCTTGGTCCCCGACCAAACCCGCATTATTGGACATGAACACTAAATTGAGATATCATGAGTTTTGAACTTAACCTGCCTATCCATTGGACCGATTATGAAGATATCGCCATGGGCCTTTATGATAAATTTGGCGACGATTTTACCGAGTCTAAAATTTATCGCATCCGCTTTACCGACCTCATCGAATGGGTGCTAGACCTGCCCAACTTTGTGGGCAAACGCGAAGATTGTAATGAGGGCCACCTCGAGCAAATTCAAGCCAAATGGGTCTACGAATGGAGAGATAACCAATAAAACAAAAAGGCTACAGCTATTCGCTGTGGCCTTTTTTGCCCATTTAACACTCCTCTGATTGATAAAAGATACAATTATGGATAAACGCATTCCAGTAACTATTATTACGGGCTTTTTGGGCAGCGGAAAAACGACCCTGCTCAACGAACTCATCCAACGCTATCCCGAGAAAAAGCTCGCCATTATTGAAAATGAATTTGGCGAATTAGGCATCGACCAAGATTTGGTGGTCCGTGGAGAAGACCAAATCTTTGAACTCTCTAATGGCTGTATTTGCTGCAGCCTCAATGATGAATTGGTCGATACCCTGGCCAAACTCCTCAATGGAAATTACGATTTTGACCATCTCCTTATTGAAACCACAGGCATAGCCGAACCCGATGCCATCGCCGCCGCCTTTGTGGCCGATGCCTCGGTCCAAGCCTATTTTCAATTGGATGCCGTCATCTGCCTAGCCGATGCCCAATATACCCTAGACAGCCTAGCCGAAAGAGAAGAAGCCAAACGCCAACTCGCCTTTGCCGACCTCATTTTGCTCAATAAAAAGTCTAGCGTTTCCGAAGAACAATTGGAGCAAACCAAGGCCGGCCTGAAAAAGCTCAATCCCCTAGCCGAAATCATTGAGGCCGATTATGGCAAAACAGAACGCAATCTTTTGGACCTACAAGCCTATGCTTTTGCTACGGTAGAAGAAAAGCTCAAGGCCCAACATCAACCCAAAACTTGCAGCCACGGCAGCCATCATCACCATCATCATGAGCAAGGCGAATTGGTCACGCATAGCTTTATTTTTGACCAGCCCTTTGACCTGCTCAAGCTTCGACATTGGCTGCAAGTGCTGCTCATGCTACAAGGAGAAGGCATTTATCGAGTGAAGGGCGTACTTTGGGTGCAATGGCAGGATAAAAAAATGGTCCTGCAATCGGTCCGAAAATCTTTTGCCCTCCAATTGGGCGAGGACTGGCCCGAAGACAAACCCCGCCAAAGCCGAATTGTCTTTATTGGCAAAAATCTACGCAAGGATATTCTAGAGAAAAGCCTCAAACAATTGCTGGCCCTAGAGACTAGCTTTTAAATAGAAAAGGCCCAGAACTCGATGTTCTGGGCCTTTCTTTTGGATGGAGCAGGGCGCGAAGCGCCCGCAGGCTGAGCTGCCGAAGCAGGGCCGCCGAAGGCGGCAGACCAAAGCGCTGAAAGCGCTGCAGGGCCGAGCAAACCTGCGAGCTGCGAAGTGGAGCGACCCGACCAAAGGAAGGGGCAGCCCCAAAAAAAGATCCTAAGCCTCCTTCATCGCACGGAAATGCTCATAGAAATAAGGCAAGGTTTCAATTCCTTTGAAGTAATTGAACACCCCAAAATGCTCATTGGGCGAGTGAATGGCGTCGGTGTCTAGACCAAAGCCCATCATGACCGTTTTAGCACCTAAAATCTCCTCAAAAAGAGCCACAATCGGAATACTTCCGCCCGCTCTGAGGGGAATGGGCCGCTTGCCAAAGGTTTGCTCATAGGCCTTGGCCGCCGCCTGAAACTCAATGCCATCGGTGGGCGTCAAAACAGGCTCTCCACCATGATGAGGAGTCACCACCACCTTGACCGAAGCAGGCGCAAGGGCCTCAAAATGCTTTTTAAATAGGGCCGTGATTTGCTCAGAACTTTGGTTGGGCACCAAACGCATAGAAATTTTGGCATAGGCTTTTGAAGGCAAAACCGTTTTGGCTCCTTCACCAATATAACCGCCCCAAATGCCGTTCACATCGAGGGTTGGGCGAATAGAAGCCCGCTCCATAGTCGAGAATCCAGCCTCTCCAGACACATCATCAATGCCCAATTTAGCCTTATAATCAGCCAAATCGAAAGGCGCTTTAGCCATAGCCTCCCGCTCTTCCGCAGAGACCTCCAAAACATCATCATAAAAGCCCTCTACCGTAATTCGGCCCTCCTCATCTTGCAAAGAAGCAATCATTTTAGCCAAAATATTGATCGGATTAGCCACAGCACCCCCATAAGTGCCCGAATGTAAATCGCGATTTGGGCCCGTCACTTCGACTTCCACATAGCTCAATCCACGCAAACCAGAAGTCATCGAAGGACTCTCATTGCCCAACATAGAGGTATCAGAAATCAGGATGACATCACAGGCCAAACGCTCCTGATTTTCACGCATAAAAGGACCCAAATTTGGCGAACCAACTTCCTCTTCGCCCTCTAGCATAAACTTGATATTGCAATACATTTTTTGCTCCCGCATCATGTACTCAAACGCCTTGACATGCATGTACATCTGCCCCTTATCATCACAGGCTCCACGGGCAAAAATAGCCCCCTCAGGATGACGGTCAGTGGTCTTAATAATGGGCTCAAAAGGTCCAGATTCCCAAAGCTCAATGGGATCGGGCGGCTGCACATCATAATGGCCATAGACCAAAACCGTAGGCCAGCTAGGGTCCATAATTTTCTCGGCATAAACAATGGGGTGGCCCGCTGTGGGACAAATTTCCACGCTATCCACTCCCGCCTCTAAGAGCTTGATTTTCAAAAACTCCGCAGCCGAAAGCATATCTTTTTTATAGGCAGAATCGGCACTCACTGAAGGAATCCGCAAAAGAGCCATCAACTCCTCTAACAAACGGTCCTTATCCTTTTCAATAAATTGTTTTACAGACATAAGTTGTTGTTGTTTTTCTATTTTTTTTGGGGCTGCCCCAGCCTTTGGCTGGGTCGGGCTGTATCGCAGCTCGCTATTCGCTCGGCCCTGCGCTTTTTCGCTAGGCTCAAAAGCTAGGTCTGGCCTTCGGCCACTGCTGTCCATCCCTCAGCCTGCGGGCGCTTCGCGCCCTGTCCCCTGCAATTGGACCAATTAGGCCTTTACAAAGACAATATTATCCGAGTCTTCCCCCTTCCGCTGAAGGTAATCTTCTACCGAGCTATTTAGCCGCTCCAAATGGCCCGAGGAGCAGATAATATGGGGAAAATAAGCCAGCTCCGCCAAAAGCGATTGGGCCGCCAAATGCGGAGCATTATCTCGGCTAGCGGCCAAATACTCCATAGCAATTTTGGGCGAATGAGCGCTCAAAAACGCCTTGGCCCCAGCCAAAACCTCATATTCGGCCCCTTCCACATCAATTTTAATCAATTTGGGCCGAAAAGCGCTGGGCAGCAGATAATCATCTAGGCAAACGGCCTCAATATCGTGCACCTTGGGCGGGTCTTGGGCAAACCAATCTTCGCCTTCAAACTGCTCTAAATGTAGGCTGTTATACTCAGAATGTTTGTTGCTAAACTCATAAAATTTTAGAGTAGCCGCTTTTTGGGCCACCGCCTTATTATTCGGCTTCAGCTGAGGCAGCTCGGCGGCATTTTGGGCCAAAATTCTAAAGGTGGTCGAGGCCGCCTCAAAGGCTTGTACCTGGCCCTTGGGCCCCACCAAATGAGCGGCCAGCAGACTAAAGTAGCCATAATGCGCCCCAATATCCAGAAATTGATCTTCGGCCTTTAGCTCTTGGATGAGCCAACGAGCCAGGCGAATTTCAGAATCATGCGTTTTTCCGCCCGTCAGATAAATATCCAAACTGGCGGGCAGCAGCAACTGCATCTTTTGACCCCAAAAGGTATGGGCTTGCACTGCCCACTCTCCCTTTGGGAAAAGCCGTCTGCGCAATTGGGCCAAAATATAGCCCAAAGGACGTTTTTGCAGGCGTTTCCATTTGCTAGCTTGGGCCAAATTGGCCACTTCTTGCAATTGTTCTAGAATGTTCATTGCGCTATTTCTCTTGGGGGTAAGCAGCAAAGGCAGAAATCTCGACCCGTACATCCTTGGGCAGACGGCTCACTTGCACGGCCTCTCTAGCCGGAGGCGCAATGCCTTCAAAATAGCTAGCATAAACCTCATTGATGGCCGCATAATCATTCATATCCTTCATGAAGATGCTACATTTTACGAGCTGTTCTGGACCAAGACCAGCTTCGGCCAGTACCGCCAGCATATTATTCATCACCTGCTGGGTCTCCTCTTGGATCGTTCCATGCACCTTAAGTTCTTGAGTAGCGGGATCAATCGCAATTTGGCCAGAGAGGAACAAAAAGCCATTGGCCGCAACGGCTTGGCTGTAGGGGCCCACTGCCGCAGGCGCTTGATCAGTATGGATAATTTTTTTCATTTTCTTAGTTATCATTGGTAGAAGCGAAAGATAAGGAAGTTGAGGCAAGCTGCAAAAGTTTTTGGTCCAGATAGGCGGCGAAGCCGCCTGCGAGCGAAGCGAGCCATGGCCCAGCGCTGCGCAGCCGTGGCCCGAAGGGCCAGACCCAGTTTTTTGAGCGCAGCGAAAAAAACGCAGGGCCGAGCAGACCTGCGAGCGGCGCAGCATAGCGGCGGCCGCCCCAAATTGAAGGGCGGCCGCGGGCCCCAAAGCAAAAAAAAGAGGACCGTAGTCCTCCCTTTTCTTATCTAATTTGTGGTTCCAGCCAGCGTTTGAAACGCTTTTCCTGTTCCTCTGTCATCTTCTCTTTAATCTTGAAGACATGTTTTTTCATCATTTTGATTTTGGCGATTTCGGTCTCCAAAGTCATTTCCTTGTAATTGCCTTCGCCATCGGGGCGGAGAATGCGAATTTCTAGCGGGTCGCCTACTTTGAGGCCCTGCATATAGGTAAATAGGATAGCCGAAGCGGTTTTGGGCGTAAAGCTTTTATCGTTCCAAGACAGGATCACATCGCCATTTTTGAGGCCCATATATTTGCTTCCAAACTCATCGAGTTTTTCGGCTTTGGCCATATAAAAACGGCCAAGCGTATCGGTGCGGAGAGCGCCATTTTCTAGCCCGCCTAGGGGAGACATTTCTAGCACAGGGGCCTCTTTAAGGTACTCTACGCCATAAGGCTCTAGAAACTTATTATAGTCGAGCATTTCGGTACCTTCCACATACTTATCAAAGAACTTTTGGAGCTGAGGAAAGCCTGTAATTTCGATAATCTTATCGTAGAGCTCTACATCTTGGAAAGGATTATCTTGGCCATAATAGGCAGAGAGATCGCGAAGGAGCATCGTTAGGTCGTATTGTCCTTCCGAGAGGCGAATCAGTTCTAGATCGAGGCACATAGCGGTTAGTGCGCCCTTATAATAGATATTATTATACTGGCTATTAAAGCCTTTTTCCAGACACTTCTTACTCATTTCGGCTAGAGGAATACCTGCCTTATAGCGAGTAGAAGTTTGCACCTTTTCGCAGAGTTTGTCCATAAACTCCTCCTGTGTTTTCAGGCCATAGCGGCACTGCATATGGTGGGCCATATACTCCACCACCCCTTCATAAAGCCAAAGGTGCTTAGACATTTTGGGGTTCATATAATTAAAATTGTAAATCTCCTCTGATTGGATATAGAGGGGCGTTACAATGTGGAAAAACTCATGAGAGGCAATGTTTACCACCAGCTCGCCGATGCGATCTACTTTTTCCTCGGCTAGGCAGAACATAGAAGAGCGGGGATGCTCTAGGGCACCAATAGAGCCCGAGGGATAGCCATTGGGCGAAAGGTAGATCAGAAAATGGTAGCGATCTACAGGAAGCATATTGCCCAAATATTTATTTTGGGCCTCTAGCATCGGGCGGATCTTATCGGCAATATCTTTGGCCGTTGCCTTTTTATTGGGCGAGTAGACCGAAATTTGGATATCTCCATAGCCCAATTTAAAATTGACTGTATCGGGATTACTGTAAAGAATTGGCGCATCGACTAGGTCGCCATAATCAGAGGCGCGAAAAACGTCTGTATCAAAATCGCCACCCGTTCTGCGCAAAGACGTACTAGCATAAAAATCATTGGGGCGATTGAAGGTCAGTTCAAACTTAAGTTTCTCCTTATCCTCAAAAAATCCAAAGAGTCCGTTGTTATTGATGAAAAAGACCTTACCTGCCTCAAAGTTAGTACAGGCGGGCTCAAAGAGTGGCTCTTTGAGTTTAGCATCCCAGACATCTTCTACCAGATAGGTAATTTTTTCTAGGCGTTTGGCTTTTTTGATTTTCCAGGTATTCTTATCAATACGATTTACCTTGAGTTTTTTACCTCGGCTATCAAAGGCTTCTAGGTTATTGATAAACTGGCCGTAATCATGAATTTCGTAAGTTCCGGGAATGATTCGGGGAAAGTAGAAAGTCACCTCATCTTTGGGGACCGAACTAGGCACCTGCAGGCTTACCTTTACTTGGTCCGCAATGACTTCATTGAGGTCTACTTCGTACTTATAAATATCATCATCTTGCGCCATTAGGCCCAGGCTCCCAAAAAAGAGCAATAGGGCAGTAAAGAGCTTGTTCATAAAAATTTGTTTTTAGTGAATGGAGCATCCATTCAGACAAAATTAGGTATGTTATAGGTCTGTTAACAGAGGAGATAAGAAGTCAAATAAAATACTAAAACGGGGCTATAACTCTTGGCTTTTTCGCCTAAAGCCTTAGTTTTTTAGACTGAGTTAGGATCCTCTTCTTTTAGCTAGGCAATTAATAAACCAAATTTAACTGCATTTAGGCCAAAAGCGCCAAGCGTTTAAAGAGGAAGTAGAGGTTGAGGTTGAGTTCGGCCTGAATGTCAAAGACTTGTCCATTAATGTATAAAATCTGTTTTTTCAGTTGCAGCTCGGCTTGTAGGCTAAAGCGGGCGCTACGGCCTTGGCTCATTGATTGCCGCCAATATAGGCCTTTGGGCGTAAGAATAAACCCTCTGCGGCCCAATTGTCGCATAGAGGGGTCTAAAAAGAAGAGGAGTTCTTCTTGGCCTAGGGCCGAAAAGAATTTTCGGCCAGCTGTTTTCAGTTTTTTGGGCCAATCTATGGCCTGCCAACTATGGGCATAGGGCAATTTATCGCTTTGTAGGTAATTAGCAATTAATGTCCTGAGGTTACAGCTTTCGCCTCTTTGCATTTGTTGGTAGCTCTGCAGACTTTGAGGTAGGGCTTGGGGCAGCTGTTCTCGGCCTTCTTGCAAAAAGTAGGCTTCGGCCCAAGTTCTAAACTGCCAATCTATTTCTTCACTAATAGCCCGAAGTTCTTCTTGCTGGCTGGGGTCTTGTTGCTCTATCCAATAGGCCAGTTGCAAGAGGCGCTCTTCTAAATAGCGTAGTCGAAAGCCATCTTCTTGGCCCAAATCCACGGCCTTTAGGCCCAAATCCCGCCCTTCTTGCTGCATATATAAGAAAAAGGCCCCTTTGAGCTGCTGAGGCAGCCGGGCCAAATCTTTAAAATCTATGGGCCATTGCATGCCCCCGCAGAGCGAACAAAAACGACTGCGGGCGGGCAATTCGGCCTGACAATGTATACAGCTTTGCGCCATAATTCTCTTTAGGGCATTTTAGCAATAGCCTGCTGTAGGTCCTCATATCCTTTTTTGAGGTGCAGGTCTTCGGTTAAATGTTCGGCCAACAATTGGGCGTATTCTTCCGCCTTGGGTTTTTCGCCTCGATAATAGGCAATATGGGCCAAATTCAGGTAAGACATGGCTTTTTCGGCCTTTCTGCGCATCCCCAAATCAATGGCTTGCAACAATTGTTGCTCCCCTTTTTCCAAAAGCGCAAAGCGCTCTTTTTGGTCCATCCCCTTTTCTTGGCTCTTATAAATAGCAATTAGACCCTGACAAAAAAAGTAGTAGGCCCGATGAGAAGCCAATAACCAATCTACTTTATGCGTGGCCGCCAAGTACTTTTCAGCCTGCTCTATTTTGCCCGCTTTCAAAGCAAAAAGCGCCCCATTGATATGACCAAATAGAAAATAACCCAAAAGCAGCAAAATGGCAAATCCCCAACTCAAAATACTCACAGTAGGCCCAAAATCTAATAGCATGGCCACAATCCCCGCCGCAAATAGCGAGAAGATGAGGATAAAACGCAATCTCGGATTAAAAAACATATACTTTATTTTATCTGCGTTTTCCTCCTCTTTTCATATAGCCTTGCATCTGCCCTTTCATGCCACCACGGCCGCCTTTCATGGCCTGCCGCTGCATCTGATGCTGCCCTTTCAACATCAAATCAATCTCTTTGATGTTCTCTTTGACCTGCGGATTGTTGATGTTCAATTTCTTGGCTGTCTCCAAGTACTCTTTCATTTTCATTACATAAGGGCGACGTTGCGTTTCTGTAGTCATTTTTTGCGCATACATGCCCTGCACATTAATGAGCTGCAAATAAAGCATCCCCCGAATATCATCAGGTAGGTCCAACTTCATGGCCTGATTGGCCAATTTTTCACACTTTTTGGTCTCGCCTTTCTGCAATGCCAAACCCGAACGAATGAAGTAGTACATCCCATGATAACCAAATTGCAACCACTCTGGCTTAAACGTATAGGCCAACACTTTTTCGGCCCCCTCGGTATCGCCAATCTGCATTTTCATGGCCGCCGCATTCACGGTACCAATCAAAAAGTGCTTGACCAACAAAACAATAACAACCAACAAAGGCATCCAAGCCCAGGCAAAACCCACTGTCGGCCAAAGCCCTAGGGTCAAGGCCAAACAGGCAAAAAACAAAATCAGCTGTCGCTGAAAAGTAAAAAATTGAATGAAGGATAACATATTTCTCGTTTTACTATTTTCGTTAAGTGCCGCAAAGATACGAAAGCTTGGGCGCAGGACTGCTTTTTTTTTATTTTTTTGTCTGCTCCCCATTTTATAACTTTATTTTGATCTAGTTTTGGGGCTGCCCCTTCCTATGGTCGGGTCGGGCTGTGTCGTGGCTCGCAGGTCTGCTCGGCCCTGCAGTTTTTTCGCTACGCTCAAAAACTTGGGTCTGCGGCTGCGCCGCACCACTTTCCATCCCTCAGCCAGATTTAATCGCGCTGCTTTGGCCATAGTTTGCTATGAATTTTCTGCTAGGCCAGCTATTTTTTAAGGACATAGCCTTCGCTATGGCCGAGAAAAATAGGGCCGACTAGCGGGAAATTGCTGCAAACTATAAAAGTGAGTGCGCTTAAATTTGGCTATTACCTGCGGGCGCTTCGCGCCCTGCTAAACGCAAATTATCTCCTTTTGGACCAAATTTCCATTTATGCTCAAACAAATTGAAGGCCTAGTGCTGCGCACTGTAGATTATAGCGAGAGTAGCGTTATCTGCGATCTATTTAGCCGAGAACTGGGCCGCCGCTCTTATATGGTGCATGGCGTGCGCAAGCCCAAAGCCAAAATTACCAAGGCCCTTTTGCGGCCCATGTCTTGGGTAGAATTAGTGGTTTACCATAATGAGGAGCGAGACCTCAATAAGGTTAAGGAGATTCGGCCTAGTTACATCTACCAAATCATTCCCTTTGATATTGCCCGCTCTAATATGGCCCTTTTTATGGTGGAGCTGGCCCAAAAAGGCCTACAAGAAGAGGGTCCACAAGAGGAGCTCTATAACTTTTTGTGGCTTTATTTTAATCAGTTGGACCAAAAAGAGAGTCCCGCCTGGGCCAATTTACATCTGCATTTTATAGTCCATTTTGCGGCAGAATTGGGCTTTTGTCCCAGCCCTAGCTCCGCCCCTATTTTTGATTATAAAGAGGGGGAATTTGTGCAAGAAAAACCCCTACATCCCTATCATTTTGATGAAGAAAGCAGCCAGATTTTGGACCAACTCCTGCGTTTGAGTCGGCATCAGTTGGCAACGCTAAAGCTCAACCGCCTCAAGCGGCAACATTTTATTGAGCAAATGATTTTATTTTATCGCTATCATTTGCCCAATTTTCAGCTCAAAAGTTGGGAGGTCCTCAAACAGATTATGGGCTAAATTGCGCTTTAGCTCGAGGCCTGAAGGGCCTCTTTTTTGGCCTAGCGATGCGGCGGGGTGGCCGTCAGGCCAGACCAAGGAGCCGCAGGCGACGAAGGGCCGAGCAAGCCTGCGAGCCCCAAAGCGTAGCGCCCGCCGAAGGCGGGAGGCCCCAAAACAGTCAATGTCCCCTTTTTTCCATAAGGATCACATAGCGCATAAATACGCCCCAGGCCAGTAATTTGCAGACGATAAAGCCCACTTTGCCGTCGCGGAAGCCCTGTTGGATGATGTAGTGCTTGAAGAAGCGGAAAGCGGGTTTGAGGTAGAGGTGAAAGAAGCCCACTTTTGGGGTTTTGCTGGCATAATCGCCGGCGGACCAATGGGCGTAGCGCTCCATTTTGGCCATAAAATGGCGCATACTTTTGAAGGTATAGTGCAAAAGGCGGCCCTTTAGCCAAGCGACTTTTCCCTTAGTGATAATTTCGGCATGTACCTCTTTTTCTTCATAGCGGCAAAGGTCGCGTTTAAAAAAGCGGATGACGGCATCATTTTGCCAGCCTGAAAAGCGGACCGCCTGTCCCATAAAATGGTTATCGCGGCCCATCCAGTAGGCAATAGGTCCTTGGGGGTCTTCGGCTTGGCTCATAATGGCCTTAATTTCGGCGACTAGATTTTCGCTAGGGCGTTCATCGGCATCTAGCAGCAGGATCCATTCATTTTTGGCTTGGGGAATCGCCCAATTTTTCTGGCTAGCCGAATTGCCATATTCTCTTTGAATAATTCGGGCGCCGGCTTTTTGGGCCAGGGCCAAGGTATCATCCGTACTAAAAGAATCGACGACCAGCAGCTCATCGGCCCAGCTGACCAAAGGCAATAACTCTCGGAGATTATCGGCTTCGTTGAAAGTGGGAATCAGTACAGTAAGCGGGCGCATAATTAGATGATTTTATAATTTTGGTACTCGCCTACTCTTTTTCCCGTCATATTTTCGATTGTTCTAGAGAGGCGTTCTTTGAGAGAGAGTTTTGGGGGATTGGGCGAGAACTCCCAATTTAGGCGTTTGAGGCGTTGCTCCATCACTTTGGGGGCGGTCCCTTCAAAGCGTTTTACCGAATCGATTTCGGAATAATCGTATTCTCCTTCCTTTTGCATATTCTTCTCGATCCATTCATCGGAATGCCAGAATCGGTTAGAAGAAAGGCGTTTTTGGACCTGTTTTTCGGGGGGGCGCACCCAGCCGTAGTGATAAATATCGGCGGGGATGAGTTTGACCTTTAGCTTTTCGTCCTCTTTGGTTCTGAAGCCTTGAGCATCTTTATAGGAGCGAATATTTTTATCATTTCGGACCACTCGGATTTCTCGGCGGTACCATTTTCGGGAGTCGGCCACATAATCGTAGGAGCCCCAAAAATGTTGATAATTGAAGAGTAGGCCTTGCACCTCTTTATCGTTTAGGTATTGTTCCATAGCTTGGCGGACCGTAGGGATAAACTTTTCGTGAAGCACCTCATCGCCTTGGAGGTAGAACACCCAATCGCTATCGGGGCTAACGGCATCTAGGGCCTTATTGGTTTCTACGGCTAGGACCTTCCCGCCTTCGCGCAGGCTATCATCCCAGACCGAGGGAATAATTTTGAGTTTGGGGTCCTTAATTTGGGCCAAGAGCTCCTCGGTCCCATCTTCTGAGTTGCCAAAGAGAAGGATAAACTCATCGCAGAGCGGGAGGATAGATTGGATAGCTTCGAGGATGGGATAATCAAATTTAACCGCATTTCTGACGAAGCTGATGCCAGTAACTTTCATAAACATTAGGATTAGATGGGTCCTTTAATGGGGCAAAGGTACAAAAAAAAGACCTCTAATAGCAGTTGCTAGAAGAGGTCTTTTGTATTATTGAGTCAAGCGGCTTAGAGCGTTTGCTTCACTTCTTTGATTTCGTAAACTTCGATTTCGTCGCCTTCACGGATACCGTCGAAATTGCGGATGGTTAGACCACATTCGAAGCCATTTTTAACTTCGGGGACACTATCCTTAAAGCGTTTGAGTGAGCTAAGTTCGCCATGTTGTCCTTCCTTTTTGGGGAAGATCACGATACCGTCGCGGATCACTCGGATATAGCTATTGCGGGTTACTTTACCAGATTGCACCATACAACCGGCAACTTTACCCACCTTAGAAATGCTAAATACGGTTTGGATAGCTACAGAACCAATAGTTTCTTCTACTTGCTTGGGTTCTAGCATACCTTCTAGGGCAGACTTTACTTCCTCGATAGCATCGTAGATAATAGAATAGGTCTTAATTTCCACTCCTTCTTGTTCAGATAGGCGGCGAGCAGATGGGTTGGGGCGCACTTGGAAGCCGATAATAATGGCATCAGAAGCGGCGGCAAGGTTTACATCAGACTCTGTAATTTGACCTACAGCCTTATAGATAATATTGGTTTGAATTTGCTCGGTAGAAAGTTTGAGCAAAGAATCAGAAAGTGCTTCTACAGAACCGTCCATATCTCCTTTCACGATCAGGTTCAACTCTTGGAAGTTACCCACTTTGAGTCGGCGAGTAATATCGTCTAGAGTAATACGGCGGGTAGCACGAATCTGTTGCTGGCGGATAATTTGGCCGCGTTTGTTGGCCAATTCTTTCACCTTACGTTCAGACTCTAGCACCTGAAGCTTCTCCCCTGCTTGAGGGGCGCCATCGAGGCCAAGAACGAGAACGGGAGTAGAAGGTCCGGCCTTTTTCACTCGTTTACCTCTTTCATCGAACATGGCTTTCACACGGCCATGATATTGGCCCGCGATGATAGGATCTCCGATAGCGAGTGTACCAGTTTGCACCAATACTTTGGCTACATATCCGCGGCCTTTTTCTAGAGAGGCTTCGAGGATAGCACCAATAGCTCGGCGGCTAGGATTAGCTTTAAGCTCTAGCATTTCAGACTCCAACAAGATTTTCTCTAGGAGTAAATCTACATTAAGGCCTTTTTTGGCTGAGATATCTTGGCTTTGGTAAGTACCGCCCCATTCTTCAACGAGGAGGTTCATAGAGGCCAATTCTTGTTTAATTTTCTCGGGTTGTGCGCCTTCCTTATCAATCTTGTTAATAGCGAAGATGATAGGTACTTCGGCAGCTTGGGCGTGACTAATTGCCTCTTTAGTTTGGGGCATGATGTTATCATCTGCGGCGATAATAATTACAGCCACATCGGTTACTTTTGCACCACGGGCACGCATAGCGGTAAAGGCTTCGTGACCAGGAGTATCAAGGAAAGTAATGCTTCCCATATCCTTCACCTTAACTTCATAGGCACCAATATGCTGAGTAATACCTCCGGCCTCACCTTCGGCAACATTAGCCTTACGGATGCGGTCCAAGAGAGAGGTTTTACCGTGGTCTACGTGACCCATTACGGTAACGATTGGAGAGCGGGGTTTGAGATCTGCGGGATCATCTTCTTCCTCCTCCTCTTCGATATCGACTTGATCTTCGGCAGAGATAAACTCTACTTCATAGTCATATTCTGTAGCGATCAGTTCGATAATTTCTGCATCTAGACGTTGGTTAATAGAAACGAACTGTCCGATTTGCATACACATCATAATGATATCGGCGGGAGTGGCATTGAGCAGGCCGGCCAATTCAGATACAGAGATAAACTCTGTTACCTGTAGTACCTGGGGCTCTTCCATCTCTTCTTCCATACGTTGGCGCATGGCTTCCTTCTTCTCATCACGAGAGGCACGGGTAGAACGGCGTCCTCCTTTTTTGCCTCCACCATGCAGGCGTTGCATGGTTTGTTTTAGTTTATCGTCTACCTCCTTATCAGAGATTTCGCGGCGTTTACCTTTCTTCTTCCGCTTTTTGTTACTATTAGACGATTGGCGATCATTAGATCCTCCACGATTGTCGTTAGATCTTCCACGATTATCGTTTTGGGCTTGATTGGTTGAGATTTTGGTGCGCTTACGTTTTGTTCTATCGTTATTGCCATCCTTTTTCTCCTCCTTCTTCTCTCCGCCTTTTTTGGCCTCTTGTTTTTCCTGAGGCTTTTTATCGTCGGTACCGCCAATTTTCTTGCGGTTACGTTTCTTTTTGCGTTTGCGGCGTGGGTCTTCAATATTGATCTTACCTAAGATCTTGAGCCCTTTAAGTTGGGGAGCCTCCATTTTGATATCGACTCCTTCCTTTTTCTTTTCAGTAGTTGCTTCTGGCTGTTCTTCGGTTTTCTGTTCCGTTTTCTCGGCCACAACTTGTTTTTCTTCTACCACTTTTGGTGATTTGGTTTCTTCCTTTTTAGGCGTCTCCTGCTTAGGCTCTTCCTTAGCTTTGGGGGTTTCTTCCTTTTTGGGAGTTTCTTTCACCTCCTGTTTGGCTTGTTCCTCCTGCTTAGGTTTAGGCTCTTCTTTTTTGGGCGCCTCTTCTTTCTTGGCAGTAGTTTTCTTGCCTCCTTTACGGCGGCCAGAGCGAGACTGCTCATCTAAGTTGATTTTGCCCAAAATTTTTGGCCCTTTAGGCATATTAGAAACCACTTCATCATCTTTGGTTTCCTCCTTTTTCTCAGAAAGCTCGCTTTGCTTTACAACGGGAGTCTCTTCTTTGGGTGTAGTAATTTCAACTTTCTTAACCGGCTTTGCTTCTTGCTTAGCCTTGGCCAATTGGCGCTCTTTTTCCTTCTTTCTTTTCTCCTCCTCCTTCTTTTCCTTCTCTAAGCGGCTGCCAATAGTAATCTTGTCCGCCTCTTCCTTAATGGCGGCAGATTTGTTGAAACGGGCCAACAACTTATCGTACATTTCGTCTGAAACCTTGGCTGTGGGGCGGTTGACCACCTCATATCCATTATCGTTCAGATACTCAACGATAGTGTTTGTTCCAATATTTAGCTCGGCAGCTACTTTTACTAACCTTTTTGACATTCCGTGTATTTAGCTAATTGCGTAAAAATCGTGATTTTAAAAAATCGGTACAAATATAGTCAATATATTTGAGAGCATTCCCATAACATTAGGAAAAATGCCTTTTGGCCCCTTCTTTATTCATAGAAAAGCCTAGGGCCCTTGCTTTTCTTATCTTGAATTTCGTCTTCTGATACCTGCTTTTTCTCTAGCGAGAAGGGGCGATATGGACTAGCTTTCAGCTAAAAAAGGCCTAAGTATAAGATGTTTTTTACTACGCCCCTACTTAGGCCCCTAAACGTTAGCAGTAATTATTCTGCGCTATCTTCTTCACTACTCTCCTCTTCGGCTTCTTCTTCAACAGGATCGGGCAAATCTTTACCTCCATCGTCAAATTCTGCTTTGAGGACCACAATGATTTCCTTAATGGTCTCCTCTTCCAAGTCTGTCCGACGCAAGAGCTCATCCAAACTTAGATTGAGTACATTTCTGGCGGTATCACAACCAATATTCTTCAATTCATCAATGACCCAATCTTCAATCTCATCTCTAAACTCGTCGAGCTCTACATCAAAGTCGGCATCTGTATCAAAGGCGCCTTCTCTAAAGACGTCAATGTTGTAATCTACTAAACGGCTAGCCAATTTGATATTGACGCCCTTCTTACCAATCGCCTTAGAAATTTCAGCCGCTTCCAAAAAGACAGAAGCTTTGCGATTATCCAAGTCCAATTCTACCGAACTGATCCGCGCTGGCGTCAATGCCCGCTGAATCAATAAGGCTTCATTGCTAGTATAATTGATAATGTCTATGTTTTCGTTCCGCAATTCCCGAACAATTCCGTGAATTCTAGAACCTTTCATCCCTACACAGGCCCCAACAGGGTCAATTCGCTCGTCATAAGACTCTACCGCTACCTTGGCTCTATCGCCAGGCGCACGAACAATCTTACGCACCGTAATCAATCCATCCTCAATCTCAGGTACCTCCTGCTCGAGCAAACGCTCCAAAAAGCTGCTGGCCGTACGAGAAAGAATGACCATGGGGTTGTTGTTTTTGTTCTCTACTCGGTCCACTACCGCCCGAACCATATCTCCCTTACGGAAATAATCGCCGCGAATAGTTTCCGATTTAGGCAACATCAACTCCGCTCCGGTAGCCTCATCCACAATCACAAATTCCCGCTTCAAGGTCTGTGCTACTTCTCCAAAAATAAGGTCCCCAATCCGGTCGGCATACATCTGATATACCTTGTCCTTCTCTAGTTCCAAAATTCTTGAAATTAAGGTCTGACGAGCCGCCATGATCGCACGACGACCAAAATCAGCTACCCCCACTTTTTCATAACACTCTTCGCCTACCTCATAGTCCTCCTCAATCTTTACCGCATCGCTAATCGCAATATGATAACGATCATCCTCTACCTCGCCATCGGGAACGATCTCGCGCTTGCGCCAAATCTCTAAATCCCCCTCAATGGTGCTCACAATGATGTCAAAGTTATCATCGGCCCCATATTTTTTGCGAATAAGGGTTCTGAATACATCCTCGAGCACCCGCACCATGGTTGGGCGATCAATGCTCTTCATATTTTTAAACTCCGAAAAGGAATCAATCAAATTGATCATACCTTATGTATAATTTTTAAAATGTAATCTTAACTAGCGCTTTCTTAATACGCTCAAAGGGAATCTCCTGACGCATCTCGACCAACTCTTTCTTTTTCCGCCCCTCTATCTTCACTTTCTCACTATAAGTCAATACAATATGCTCCTCCGTCACTTCTTCTAACTTCCCCTTCGCATGCTTGTGCTCTCCCTCAATCTCTACCGATAACTCCCGCCCTATGTTCTTCACATACTGACGATGTAGCTTCAACGGACGATCTAGGCCCGGAGAGGACACATCCAAGGTGTATTTCTCTCCCAACCAACCATTCTCCTCTATCTGAGCTTCCAAATGACGACTCAATCGCGCACAATCTCCAAAATTGACCCCATTGTCACTGTCAATAAAAACCTGCACTTTGTTCTCGCCCTTATACTCAATCTCTACCAGAAATAAAGCCTCTCGACCCTCTTCTGCAAAATAAGCCGTTATCAAATCGGCTAGCTTTTCCGTAATTGTTGGCATCTGACTTCTTTATAATAAAAAGAGGGAACGTTTTCACGGTTCCCTCGCTCAATGCGTTTTGCTGCCACAAATATAAGCATTTATCTTTAGCTTTTTGGACTTTCTCCAGATTTGTTAGCCCAGCCCCCATTTTTTCCAGCTCCTCTCCCCTCCTTTCTACTGCCTCAATTTCTGCTGTTTTGGGGCCTCCCGCCTGCGGCGGGCGGTTACTCCCTTTGGTCGTCGAACTGCGAACTAAAGTTCTTGTTGTCGTTTATTCTCTTTGGTCATCGAACTGGCGCCCCTATAGGGGCTTGTTGTCGCAGCTCGCTGCTATTTTGGGGCCTCCGCCTCCCTTCGGTCGTCGGCGCTACGTTCCGCAGCTCGCTATTCGCTCGGCCCTTCGCCAGCTTCGCTGGCTCGGTCTGGCCTACGGCCACTGCTGCACATCGCTAGGCCTGTGGCCCTTCGGGCCTGTAGGACGAAAAAGTTTTAGCTAGCTTTAATGGCTTTATTAGGTTGATAATTATACTTCTTCAATGCCGCCTTCATTTTTGCTATGGCCTTCAATATTTCAGTACGGTTCTTTCTGCTTTTTATCCATTGAGGAAGCCGACTCGCTAAACTCCTATTTATGTTTGGAACACGCTCCCGTAAATCAGCTTCAACATAGCGCTCAATAAAATCTAAATGAGCCCTGTTTCTCGCCCAGAGAACATGCCCGCAACAATGAATGACTAGGAAGTAGTTAATGTCTATAGTCAGTCGAACATAATGAGGTAGACAAGAAAACAGTGGTTCAAACTTTTTATTAAACCCACAATGAATACAAGCCACTTGTAAGTCGATAAAATCTGTTGGTCTCGCACATTTGGGACAACCTACTATTTCAGCACCGTAAAAGTCGTATAAGGTTGTTCCATTGTCTTCAAATTTTTTCATCTTTATTTTATTTAGAGTGAATTAGTATTATTAGCCCTCTAACTGCTCATCTTCTGATAGATGATTTTTTGCTTGGGCTAGCTGTCCACTCAATACCCGCTTTCATTGAAAAAAGTTCTATTGTCTTCAAAAGAAAGAAGGACTTTATTCTTTTATTTCTTTCCTTTTTAGGCCATTATCTCCCCCACTCCCCCCATAACAAAGGCAATCTTCATGCTCTGCATAGTCTTTTAGCTTAGGGTGCTTAAACTCTCCCAACTTTTGTAGGCCAATTTTTTTCATGACTTGCTCGGACTTTTGGTTGTCTAGGGTGCAAACGGCAATGAGCTGCTCTATTTCTAGCTCCTCAAAGGCAAATTCCAGACATTTTTTGGCCCCTTCTGTTGCATAGCCCTGCCCCCAGGCCGCTTTTTTCAAGCGCCAACCAATATCTACCGCAGGCGTGTAGGCGCTCTCATAATCCTGATAGGCTAAGCCGATGAAGCCTATAAATTCTCCGCTCTCTAAAATGTCAGTGGCAAAATAGCAGTAGCCATATTTCTCCTGATGCGCCTGTAGCCGCCGCAGAAAGGCCGCCGTTTCTTCTTCTGTTAGCGGACTGGGAAAATGTGCCATGACCTCTAAATCGGCATTCATTTTTGCCAATTCAGGCAGGTCGGCGGCGGTCCAAACACGAAAACCCAAGCGGGCAGAGCGAAAAAGGTAGTTTTTCATGTTGATTGTTTTTATTGGTCCAAGATAGGGTTTAAAATTTTGTGTATGCGCCTTTCTTGCGGCCTAGGGACATATATCTCCTCATCTATTATCTCATCTCTACCCCTAGGGCCAAGGCCCTAGGGGCATGTATCTCCTCATCTATTATCTCTGCGCCTAGGGACAAGCCCCTAGGCTAGCTTTTTTAGACAGCCCTCTAAAGAGGGCCTCCAGATAAGGCCCTTCTCTACAATAACTCCTTACTTAAATAAGCTAGTTGATAGACATCTAAGCGCTTACCTAAACTTAGGTAAGCTAATTGACAGAGATCTAATGGCTTACTCCAATTGGGATGCCCTAATTGACAGAGATCAAGGCCTTTAGGCGATTTAGCAGGCGGCGAAGCCGCCGCAGGCCTAGCGATGTGCAGCAGTGCGGCGCAGCCGCAGACCAAGGCCGTCAGGCCGCAGGGCCGAGCGAATAGCGAGCTGCGAAACGTAGCGCCCGCCGAAGGCGGGAGGCCCCAAAAAAACAAAAAAGGAGCAGTAAAAAATTACTACTCCTTTTGTATGCTATTGTGCCCAAGCCATTAGATAAAGAGGTCGGGCATAGGTTTTTGGCTGCTATCTACAGCATATTGGCTAAGGTCTTGGATGCCTTCAAACATCAAGACTTCATCATCGAGGAAGAAATTGCCCGTGCATTCTGCGGCGGGGCGTTGCAAGATGAAATAAGCGGCATCGGCCACCACTTTGGGCGTACGGCTCTGTTGCACCATAGCCTCTCCGCCTAAAAGATTGCGCACGGCAGCCGTGGCAACAGTCGTTCTAGGCCAAAGGGCATTCACGCCAATTTTATAATCCTTAAACTCCTCCGACATGCCCAAAACGCACATACTCATGCCGTATTTGGTCATGGTATAAGCCACATGATTAGCGAACCATTTGGGGTCCATATTCAAGGGTGGCGAAAGGTTGAGGATATGGCCATTTTCTGACTTTTTGAGGTGGGGCAAACAAGTTTTGCTCACCAAAAAGGTCCCTCTCACATTTACGGAGTGCATCAAATCATAGCGCTTGAGGCTAGTGTGCTCCGTGGGCGTAAGGCTAATTGCGCTAGCGTTATTGATGAGGATATCAATGCCACCAAACTCGGCCACCGCCTTATCTACGGCTTCTTGGACCAGCTCCTCGCTGCGTACATCTAGGAAAACCGCCAGGCCTTTTCCGCCAGCAGCCGTCATTTCTTCGGCGGCGGTATAAATGGTTCCCTCTAATTTGGGATGGGGTTCTGTGGTTTTGGCCGCCACCACAATATTGGCGCCCTCTTGGGCCAAACGAAGGCCAATTGCTTTGCCGATTCCGCGGCTACCGCCTGTAATAAAGACAGTTTTATTCTTAAAATAACTCATCAGGATTGATTTTTTGGTATTGCTCTTAGCGAGCGGCTTGAAATTGACCATTTTTTGTCAGTTCACAAAATATTAGTTGGCCTTTTTCTCTGCGCTAAGACAAGTCCAAATACTTGCGGATGGTGTTAATGGCCACGCCTAGCACCCGAGCCGTTGCCGTTTGGTTGCCCTGCATGCGTTCATAGACCATTTTGATATGCTGCGCCTTGACATCTTCTAGGCGGAGGCTATCGAGAAAAAGCTGCTGCATCAGGTGCAATCTTTTGGGGAAATCTTGGCGACTGACCTCTTCTAGGCCCAAAACATAGAAGCGCTCCACCAGACTTTCTAGCTCTCGGATATTTCCGGGAAATCGATAATTAAGTAGCTCCTTATAGGCTTTCTTTTCAAACTGAATTGGTTTTTTTCGGCAATAAAGCTGTCGTTTTTGCTCTACAAAATGCTTGAGGTAGAGCTCCTTGGCGGCTTGTCCCTGCTCGTCTAGGCTGGGCAGTTCTAGCTCAGCAATGGCGAGGCGATAATAGAGATCCCAGCGAAATTTACCGGCCTGACAAAGCTGTACCAAATCCTGATTGGTAGCCACAATAATGCGCACATCTACCTTTCTAATTTGCTGCCCAATGGGAGCAATTTCTCCAGACTGCAAAACCCGCAAGAGCGTTTGCTGCATCTGGGGAGAAATATCGCCAATTTCATCTAGGAAAATGCTGCCCTTATCGGCCTGCTCAAAATAGCCTTTATGCTCTTGGCTGGCGCCGGTAAAAGAGCCTTTGGCATGGCCAAAGAGGCGAGACTCCAGCAGAGAATCGGAAAAAGCGGCACAATTGACCGCAATAAATGGCTGCTTGGATCGGGGCGACTTACTATGGATAAACTGGGCCAATAATTCTTTGCCACTTCCACTCGCCCCCTGAATAATAATCGTTCCCCTTTCGGCCTGCGCCACCTTAAAGGCCTGATTATAGACCCGCTCTAGGGCGGGGCTCAGCAGCACATGATCTTCGGGCAATTGGCTGCGGCTCATCTCTTGGCGGCTGCGGCCTTCTTTTAAGATAAAAGAGCCCAGCTCGGTAGCCCGCTCAATATTGAGGAACTTTCGACGGGGTTGTTGTTCGGGACTCTCTTGGCTTTTGGTGGTTTGCAACAGGCAGGTCCGTAGCCCCAACTGCTGATGCAGCATAAACCAAACCACCGACATGGCCGAGGTGCCTGGAGAGAAAAAGAGATCAATTTGATAATCCCTATGCTCAAATAATACAGGCTCTACCTTGGCCTTAATGGGGGCAAAATCTATAATTTCCTCTTCGCTTAGGCCCATATATCGGCCCTCAATTTGATGGCTGGGAAAATCTCGTCTCAGCGTATTGAGCAGAAACTCAAAGGCCGTATTTTCTTGGGCCTTAGAACAGAGGATGATGTGCTTTTCATAGCCCTCAGTTTCCGAAAAAAAGTATTGGTGGAGCTCATAATTGGGCCCAAACTTATTGATTTGTGAACGCTTTTCTCCTCGCTCAAAATCAGAAAGGGGAGCCCACCAAGAAATAACGACCTTGGGTTGCATACCGCAGTGTTTAAACAATTGAATGGGTTGAAATTGATGGTTCAGATAGCTGATGAACCGACTATTGTCTGTCATTTGTGTTGGTTTTGCTTTAGGAGGGGCAAAACGAACTAAAAAACAGACCAAGCTATAATTCATTGATAAACAAGCCTCTTTAAAACAGAAGCTTCATCAAAAAATGATGGCAGCTATCAAAAACTGATGACTTTATTCTCTAATGATACGGAATTTCATCCAAATATCTTCCTGAGGGCGGCCATATTGGTCTTTGGCTTGGGCCGCAATGCTATCAATAATATCGAGGCCTTCATAGACCCGCCCAAAAACGGAGTAATTCATATCGAGCTGTGGGCTGCCCCCTAAATACTTATAGCGCATTCTGTTTTCGGGACTATAGACCATATTGTACTTGCGCTCATTTTGGTCCAATTGCTCCATTCGGACCTGGCTACCCTGTACAATATAAAACTGGCTAGCGGAGGACTTTTTTTCTGGGTTGAGCTCATCACTTTGTCGAGCGGCAGCCAAAGCCCCTTTGATATGGGGATACTGCGGCAGGATTTCGGCCTCTAGCAGTTGGCCATTGCCGCCTCCGCCCAAACGTTGTCCTTTTTTGGCTTGTCTGGAGCTGGGGTCTCCCCCCTGAATCATAAAGCCTTCAATTACCCGATGAAAAAGCAGGCTATCATAAAAGTTTTGGCGGATCAACTGCAGCATATTTTCTCTATGGCCGGAGGGCTCAAAATAGAGCTCTATCTTCATCTCGCCATAGGGCGTTTCTAGGGCCACCAAAGAAGAAAAGGGATCGGGAGCGGGAATTAGCAAACTGCTATCTATAGCCGCTGTTTTAGGGCTAGAGCGGTCTTCAATCTCTAAAGGGCGATGGCAGGCACAAAAAAGCAAGAGCAGTAGGCCAAGCGGGTATAATTTCTGTATCATTAGCGGTATTTTGGCCCTAAAATACTAAGGCAAATGCAAAGCAAATTATTTCTATTTAGCTTTTTTCTATCTCTTCCCTTTTCGCTACTGGCCCAGAGCATCCAGCTGGTAGATGGTCCTGCGCCCGAACAGCCCTATGCGGAATTAGTGGCCGAAAGCTGGGATGAGCAAGGCGCCAATTTTGAAATCCTCATTGAGAACAAAGGAAAGGCGATGCTCCAAATTGATAGCATCGCCCTGAGTTGCGATTGTTTGACTTTGCGGCCTTATCATAACATTCCCTTGCCAGAAGATGGCCGCCGCCGCTTTTTTATTCAGTATAAAGGTCCCAAAAAACCTTTTGATTTAATGGCCATTATTTATAGCAATGCCAAAAATCACCCCGCCTATTGGCTGCGCCTAAAACAGGACTAGTCTACAGTCTCTTTAGGGTAAAGCGAGCGCTGAATCACTTTCTCATAATAGGCCTCGTACTGAGGCAGTATATTTTCTATCGAAAACTTTTTGGCATGTTCTAAGGCCGCCTTCTGAAACTTCTGATGTAGGGTTTCATCCTTGAGCAACTTAATGGCATTGGCGGCCATTTCATCCACCTCGCCCAAATCGGAGCAAAAGCCCGTCACTCCATGCAAATTGACTTCGGGCAAACCGCCCACATTGGTCGAAATTACGGGAACCTCACAGGCCATAGCCTCTAGGGCCGAAAGGCCAAAACTCTCACTAGCCGAAGGCATAATAAAGAGGTCCGAAACGGCCAACAACTCTTCTACCGCATCTTGCTTACCCAAAAAGCGAATATCTGCACAAAGGCCCAATTCTCTACACAATTGCTCTAGTTTTTGCCGCTCTGGCCCATCGCCAACCAACAGTAGCTTGGCAGGCAACTCGGCCCGAACCTGCGCAAAAATCTTGACCACATCCTCTACCCGCTTTACCTTGCGAAAATTAGAAATGTGAATCAGTATTTTTTCGCCATGAGGCGCAATCGCTTTGCGAAAATGCTCTTTGTTCGAGCGCTTAAATCGGTCAAAATCAATGAAGTTATAAATGACCTCAATCTCTTGGTCCACCTCAAAGTTGGCATAAGTATCCTGTCGCAAACTATCCGATACCGCCGTTACCCCATCCGATTTATTGATCGCAAAACTGACCACTGGCTCATAAACGGGCTGCTTGCCCACCAGCGTAATATCGGTCCCATGCAAGGTCGTCACGGTGGGAATATAGATCCCTTCTTGCAGCAATATTTTCTTGGCCATATAAGCCACCGAAGCATGCGGCACCGCATAATGCACATGCAAAACGTCTAGTTGGTCATATTTGACCACATCCACCAACTTAGAGGCCAGGGCCGTTTCATAAGGCGGATAATCAAAAAGAGGATAGTCTGCAAAACGAACCTCATTATAGACAATATTCTCATGAAACCCATCCAAACGAGCCGGAGGAGCATAGGTAATAAAATGAACTTTATGGCCTCTATCGGCTAGGCCTTTGCCCAATTCTGTGGCAACAACACCGCTACCTCCATAGGTAGGATAACAAACAATTCCTATTTTCATAATGACGCTTCTGTATGCTTTGGCCTCAAGATAAGGCCCGACTTATAATAAACAAAAGCCCTAAAAGGTTTTTAAGTGATGTTTAAGCCTATTCTGCTGTTTTGGGGCCTCCGCTGCGGCTTCGCCTTGCGGCGCTACGTTACAGGGCTCGCTCTTCGCTCGGCCCTTCAGCGCTTGCAGCGCTTCGGTCTGGCCTAACGGCCACCCTTTCACATCGCTAGGCCGTTTGGCGGCTTCGCCGCCCAAACCCAAACCTTTGGTCCAGCTAGCTGTTTAATACCAAAAAAGATGAAGAAAGCCTCTAGAAAAAAGCCTTGGAAAAAAGAGCAACTCCCTTCCAAAATTTGTATACATTGCGGCCGCCCCTTCAATTGGAGAAAGAAGTGGGCAAAAAACTGGGATGCTGTAAAATACTGCTCTAAAGCTTGCCGCAATGGAAAAACGCCTACAACTTCAAGATAGAATGCTGAGCCAAAAATGGGGCTTTTATGTCTTGCTTTTCCTCCTGCTCTTAGGAGGCAGCTACCTCAACAGACTCCTCAAAGCGGGCATCTTTGGCTGGGCCCTACTCGCCTTTGGCCTCTGGCAACTTAGCCGCTCTTTTCAACTGCAATTGCGTCTGGCCAAAAAAGAAATTATCCTAGAACGACAAATTTTTGGCCTGACCATCAAACGCAGAAGCTGCGCTTTCTCTCAAATGGAATGCTGGGAGCATGGCTGCCGCCTCCTCTTTTTTCAGAATGACCAAAAATGCCTAGAGCTCAGCTTTGAAGAGGAAGGGCTCCGCTGGGCCGAAAATAACTACCAAAGCCTATTGACCCAAGCCAAAATAGGACAAGCCCTCTGGGGCAAAATTATGCAGTATTATGGCTTTTTGCGCTAAAACTGGCCCTTTACAGCGGACAGGCGGCAAAGCCGCCGCAGGCTGAGGGATGGACAAGGGTGGCCGAAGGCCAGACCTAGCAAAATGAGCGCAGCGAAATTTTGCGCAGGGCCGAGCAGACCTGCGAGCTGCGAAACGTAGCGCCGCAAGGCAAAGCCGCAGCGGAGGCCCAAAAAAATCCAGATGAATATAGAAACTTAACATTTTCTTGAAACAGCCTAAGCCATATTTCCTTAGAAAAAAGCGACCTTTGTCCTCAATTTTAAGCCTTTAAGTTGGTCTAATTTGGACCGCAAAAGGATTTCTTCGAATCAATTTACTTGCAGAACCTATGGATATCAAAACCACTGCTGCCCCCTTTGAGGAGCACTTGAGCAAATGGCGCGAAAATGAAAAAACAGCCCTTGAACTTCAGCGCCTAGTTGGAGAACTGCGCTTTGATCGCTCTATTGAGATTGTCCTTTTCCGTCGAGATATTTATGATAGCCGCCCCAGCCAAATTATTAATGACCACCTTTTTGCCAAAAATTACGTCAAAAAGCCCATTACGGCTCAGATGAGTTTGGCCATTACCGAGGCCATTGCCAAATTGGACCTGGCCCCCTCTAAAATTGATATTGGGAAGTTGGCCACAGAATGGCTGAGCTTAGACCAAAGTGAAAGCCCTAGCCTAGAAGATTTTGTGGCCGATCAGCTTAAGGATTTTGTGGGACAAGCGGCCAAAGATGCTCAAAATGTAAGCCCCAAAGATGTGGTGGTTTATGGTTTTGGTCGTATTGGTCGCCTAGCCGTTCGCATTCTTACCGAAATGATGGGCCGTGGCGAGCAACTTCGTCTGCGCGCCATCGTTTTGCGCCCCCGAAAAGGAGGCGATTTGGTGGCCGAACTCAATAAACGAGCTTCGCTTTTGCGCAAAGATTCTGTGCATGGCAAATTGAGAGGAACCGTGCAGGTTTTGCATGAAGAAAACCAACTCATTATTAATAGCTGTAAGGTGCAGATTATCTATGCCGCCCAGCCTGAAGATATTGACTACCGAGAATATGGCATCAATGAGGCCCTCATTATTGATAGTACTGGGGCGTGGAAAGACCGTGAAGGCCTAAGCCGCCACCTTCGTCCTGGCGTAGATCGCGTGCTCTTTACCGCTCCCGCCAAAGGCATCAAAAATGTGGTCTATGGCATCAACCAAAGCGATTTGGACCTCAGTAGCGAGGAAGATAAAGTCGTTTGTGCCGCCTCTTGTACCACCAATGCCATTGCCCCCGTGCTCAAGGTGCTCAATGATAATTTTGGGATTGAAAAAGGCCATATGGAAACTATCCATGCCTATACCAGCTCTCAGAATTTGCTCGATAACTACCACAAAAAAGAACGCCGTGGACGTGGAGCCGCCACTAATATGGTCATCACTTCTTCTGGAGCCAGCTCGGCCCTAAAAGAAGTATTGCCCGCCTTGACAGGTAAAATTACGGGCTCTTCTGTACGGGTACCTATTCCCGACGGTTCTGTGGCCATTATGACTCTCAACCTCGATAAGGCCATCAGCCTTGAGGAGCTCAACCAAGCTATGCGTCAGGCCTCTTTGCATGGCGACCTCTTTGAGCAAATTCAATACTCTACCTCTAAAGAGTTTGTTTCTGCCGATGTAATTGGTGCCCAAGCTTGCTCTGTTTATGATGCGCCCGCCAGCAAAATTTCTGCAGATGGCAAAACCATTACCATCTATGTTTGGTACGATAACGAATACGGCTACACTCGCCAAGTACTTCGCCTGGCCAAATATGTGAGCCAAGTACGCCGCTATCACTACTACTAGACGCTTGTCTTTATTGTATAAAAAAAGGACTGCCTAAGGCAGTCCTTTTTTTGTGCCCTACAACAATATAAAGCACTTAGCAAAAAACAAATACATTAACCGTATCAATACTTGCAATTACAAACCTAAGTCATTAACTTAGCGATACATAACAAAAACACAAAAATTATGCATCGACTAATTATCTTTCTCCTCAGCTTTTTTCCGCTTCTTCTATTGGCCCAAATCAATACGGATCGCCCCACCCAGTCCGAGAGTTCGGCCCTTGTTTTGCCCAAGCAACTACAGCTAGAGCTGGGCAGTAGCTGGCAGCAAGCCCCCGATTTACAGGCCTATCAATTGCCTGGTTTTTCTTGGCGCTACGGCCTCATTAAAGGCTTAGAATTGCGGGCCTTGGGGCAGCTGCAGCACCTTCTGCCCGAGCAAGAGCCAGCAGAAAATCATTGGAAGCTTTCGGGCCTTCAGCTAGGCACAAAAATGCAGCTTTTTTCTAGCGCTTCTGGAGCTGCCGAAGGGGCTTGGGTCAGCCAAATAGCCCTTCCTATCCAGACTTATGGGGGAGCGAGCAACTGGGCCTGGACCAACAAATTGGCCTTTAGCCATCAGCTCAATAGCCGACACAATTTGGCCTATAATCTGGGCACTCATTATGCCGAAGGGGGCCAACATAGCTTTAACTACACCCTTTGCTGGTCCTATAGTTTGGCCAAGGGTTGGACCGTTTTCCTAGAGCCTTATGGGCAGTTTTCGCCGCAAAACAATCCGCAACTTTGGGCCAATACGGGCCTCATTTATTTGCTCAATAACAACCTTCAGCTCGACTGTTCTTTTGGCCTAGACCTACAAACGGCCCAACAGTATTTTATTGGACTAGGCCTGAGTAGCCGCTTTTTTGCCCCTGCCAAGGCTAAAGAAGAAGAGGAAGACTAGTTGTTTTTTTCTTTTTTGGGGCTGCCCCGCCCTGCGGGCGGGTCGGGCTGTATCGCAGCTCGCAGCTCTGCTCGGCCCTGCAGGCTTTTTCGCTTCGCTTCAAAAGCCTTGGGTCTGCCGCCTTGCGGCGGCCCTGCTTTCCATCCCTCAGCCGGGGCAGTTTTCTTCGCTCCAATGGCAATTTCTAGCCACAATCTCCCCCTTCTATGCCCTATCTTATTTTTCTTTCCCTCTTCTTCAGCAGCTCTTTTCTTTTGGCCCAATTGCAGCCTCTACCCGAGGCGGGCGGCCAGTTGGTCCTTCAAAAGGATAGTATTTTTTATATCGCTCCCAAAGCCAGCTATCTTTATCAAGCAGGCCAATTTATTGCCCTAGACAAGGCCCCAAAAGCGCCCCCCAAGAAGCCTAGTCTGGCCTGGGGCGCCCAAGAGCGATACATTTTGGACCAAAGCCAAAACTTTCGAGCAGGCTATTGGGCCAAAGATTTGGACCAAAGCGAGGCCCTGCTCGAACAAAAGAAAGCCGAAAGCTGGCAGAGCTTTCGGCTTTTCCTTCCTCCTTATGAGGATGCTTACATTTATAGCCTAATAGAAAAAGAGAAACAATTGTACCTCTGTCTCTATCTAGACGAACAACATTTTTTACAACTTATTGTGGTAGAGCCGCCGCCTCCTTCTCTAAAATAGAGCGGTAAGTGCTGGTATCTACACAAAAAGGCATATTGTCCTGCTTTAGGTACTTATACCCCGCAGTCATATCTGGGTTTGGACCTGCTTTTTTCGTCTTAAAGTCTAGGGCTTCGGCGCAGCCTTGTTCTAATCCAGCAATAAAGTTGGCCACTAAGCGGGCTTGCTCTGCTCGGCCTTCCCAGCCTAAGCCCACGGCTTCTACCATGCCCAAAACAAAGAGGTTATCATATTGAGGATGGAACATATTGAGGTAGAGCTTGGGCGCTCGTTCTTGCCAGTTCAGCTCCTTTTTGTCAATAAAAGGATAATCTAGCTTATAGCCCGTAGCCAACATCAAGATATCATACTCTTCCTTTTGGCCATCTTTAAAATGGACCGTTTGCCCCTCAAACTGCTTAATATCTCCACGGATGTTAATATCACCTTGGCCAATATGCTGTAAAATCAGCGTATTCATTACTGGCCGAGACTCATACACCTTATGGTCTGGGGCAGGAAAACCAAAGTGCTGCAGATCGCCAACTACCCATTTGAGGAGCTTTCCGCCAATCCATTGCTGTAAAGGACGGGGCAGGCGCCATTTTCCACCTAAGGTATCCGAGGGTTTACCCATAATGTATTTGGGCACAAAATAATAGCCTCTACGAACAGAGACATCTACCTTGGGCGAACGGTGGGCCGCATCTACGGCAATATCGCAGCCGCTGTTTCCAGCACCAATAATCAAGACCCGCTTACCTTCAAAGATGGCCGCATTTTTATACTGCGAAGAATGCCAAATCTCTCCAGTAAACTCCCCTTTAAACTTGGGGTAATTGGGCTGGGCCAACATGCCATTGGCAATAATGAGCCCTTTGTAAAGATGGCTAGACCTTTGGCCATTTTGCTCTACTGTTATCTCCCACTGCTCTCCTTTTCTTTCCGTCTTGATCACCTTGGTCTGAAAAGAATAGTGAGGATAAAGGTCAAACTCCTCGGCATAAGCCTGAAAATAGCTATACATCTCTCGATGAGAAGGGTAATCGGGCCAGTGTTCCGGCATTGGGAAATCCTTGAATTCCGTTTGCTTTTTAGAAGAAATCAGGTGAGCTGACTCGTAGACAATGCTATTTGGATTATTGATATTCCATAATCCGCCAACATCTACACCTAGCTCAAAGCCATCAAAAGGAATTCCTTGTTCCTTGAGTGCTTTGGCCGCAGAAATCCCCGAAGGGCCGGCACCAATAATAGCATACTTTTCTTCTGTTTGGAGGAGGGATTTGGGGCCTTGGACATTATTCTTGCGATTGGGCACAAATATATAGTTTTGGTGAAAGCGTAAAATGCTAAGCATCTCGCTATAATAGACTTTCTGCCAATAGATAACGGTTTTCAAAAAAAAATGAAAATTTCTACCGTTAAAAAAATCTAATGAATTCGGGAAATCGTATTAAATAGATTTTTTTTTAAAAGATGGCTCTAAAGGGTAACAAAACCTTAAGAATTGTCATCTATATAATAAGTCTTAGGTAAATGCTTATCTAAGACCTCTTATCTCACCTAAAGCTTAATTTAATGTCTAGATTATTATTTTTACCCTTACTCTTATTCTTCTTCTACCAACCGGCAGAAGCTCAACTAATGAACCGCCTTAAGAAAAAGGCAAAAGCAGGTGTTGCTGGCGTGAAGGCCCAAACAGAACAAGCTGTAGACATCAATAGTCTGCCAGCAGAAGAGCGTCGAGCACTGTATGAAAAAAAAGGCTATCAAGTTGTTGTTGGCTATCTACACTGGGCCACTGGGCAAGGTGAGCTGGCAGAAGAAGTGACTGGTGCAGCGAAAGCTATGCAACACCCTAGCGCAACTTATGCTGAATTAACATCTCCCTTAGAGGATCGTAAACTCCTTCAATACTCAGAACTTCCTGAATCTAGTGATTGGGTGGAAGCTGGAGATAAACTTTATGCTATTGTTGGACTAAGTGGTATCATTAAAAATCCTGAAACGAACAAGGCTTTCCGTTATCAAGAACTAGATAAGGCCACTGTTCGCAAACTTCTTTTTGAAGACGAAAGCTGGATTCTTTACCTAAACCGTCCTGGTGCAGAAGTTATGGTTATTGCTGCTGGAGCAGCAACTGTAACCAAAGCTCAAAATCTTTTTGAGGCAGAAAGTTCTTTAGCCAAAGCTAAAGCCGTTGAAGCTAAAATCAATATCCGCTTAGAAAAAGAGAAAGCCAAAGAACTAGAAGAGCTCAATGCTGCGGCTGCCAAAGTACAAGTGCCTAAAAAAGGCGCTATGGATAAAAATAGCGACCTCCGTGCTTTGTCTAAAAAATACTTGACTGAGCTTTGTGAAAAAGACGGCACTCCCCTACTCTATTTTCACCTAGAGTCTAATGATTGGACCCCCTACATGAACCAATTGACCTCTAAGCCTTTTTACCGCTGGTGTAAGGGTGCTTTTGTTCAGAAGAATAAAGACGGAAGTTGCATGCTTCATGGCTATACGCTCAAGCAGCGTTATGTGGGTGGAAAATACCATACAGAAATTGAGTTTGGTGGAGTGATCCAGGGCCAAGTGCCTTATGGTAGCTACATCAGCTGCGATAATATTCCGAAATAATCATTTTTCGGTTTGATGTAAAAGGGAGCTTAGGCTCCCTTTTTTTTGGTCCATTTTTGCGCCTAGAGGAGCGAAGCGACTGGCCCAGCGCTGCGGAGGGGTGGCCGAAGGCCAGACCCAAGCCGCCGCAGGCGGCTGCAGGGCCGAACAGACCTGTGAGCCCCGCAGCATAGCGGCGGCCGAACTAGGCGAAGCCTAGCCGGCCGCGGGCCCCAAAGCATAAAAAAATAACCAACCCTAATGCTAGAGTTGGTTATTCTTATATCTAGAGAAGTAGAAAATTTATCCTAAAGACCAAAAGCCTTTTTGATATCTTCTACACGGTCCAAACGCTCCCAAGTGAAGGTTTCCACTTGGCGTTTTTCCCAGCCCTGAGGCGTCAATACTTCTACCTCTTTCATTTCTGAAGGGCGGCCCATGTGACCATAAGCAGCAGTTTCAGAATAGATAGGATTGCGTAGGCCGAGGTTGCGAATTACGGCAGAAGGGCGAAGATCGAACAAAGTAGAAAGCGTTTTAGCGATTTCCCCATCGTTCATATCTACTTTGGCCGTGCCATAAGTGTCTACAAAAAGACCTACGGGCTCGGCTACACCAATGGCGTAAGCCACCTGAACGAGTGCTTGATCAGCAACGCCAGCAGCCACCAAGTTTTTGGCGATATGGCGAGTTGCGTAAGCAGCAGAGCGGTCTACTTTTGAAGGATCTTTACCAGAGAAAGCGCCACCACCGTGGGCACCTTTTCCACCATAAGTATCTACAATGATCTTGCGGCCGGTCAAACCAGCATCGCCATGAGGACCACCAATAACGAACTTACCTGTGGGGTTGACATGATAGATGATGTTGTCATCAAAAAGGGCCTGAATGCGCTCGGGCAAGCTTGCTTTTACGCGGGGCACCAAGGTTTCGATCACATCCTTTTCGATTTGATCGCGCATGTTTTTTTCCTCTGCAAAATCGTCATGTTGTGTAGACAAAACGATGGTGTTGATGCGGATCGGCTGATGGTCATCATTGTACTCAATGGTTACCTGAGACTTGGCATCGGGGCGGAGGTAAGTCATTTCTTTACCCGCCTTGCGAATGTCTGCCAACTCTCTCAACAAACGGTGAGAAAGGTCTAGGGCCAAAGGCATGTAGTTATCGGTTTCGTTGGTGGCAAAACCGAACATCATTCCTTGGTCACCAGCGCCCTGCTCCTCTTCTTCACGTCCTACATCTACGCCCTGCGCAATATCGGCAGATTGTTCGTGGATAGCAGACATGATTCCACAAGAGTTATAGTCAAATTGATATTCAGCTTTGGTATAACCGATTTTATGCAAAGTTTTGCGAATCGCTTTTTGGATATCTACATAAGCTTCTGAGCGAACTTCACCGCCCACAACCACCAAACCTGTGGTCACAAAGCTTTCACAGGCTACCTTAGAACTAGGATCATTGGCCAAAAAAGCATCTAGGATAGCATCTGAGATTTGGTCGGCTACTTTATCGGGATGCCCTTCAGAGACCGACTCTGATGTGAACAAATATGGCATTATTTCTCGCTAATTTAAAGTTGTTCAAAAAATATGCAAAGGGCCAAATTTGTCTTTTGGGCGGCCTTCGCTTCATAAATGCAGCAAAGATATAAATTTCTGCAAAGGAAGTTAAGCCCGCCCCTATTTTGCTAGAAAAAAAGCTGAGGAACAAGCGCCAAGCAATCAAAAATCAAAGGCCCGAGCAAAACAAGCCTCGGCCCAGTTTATTTCTTCCTGCTCAAAATGACTAAATTCTTTTCCTTACAGCCGCAGGCCCCCGAAAAACAGTTATCCTTGATGAATATTGCATAGAAAACAGCTTGTTTTATGAAAATTGCATACGATTTAAGGCTTAAGTTGTAAAACACTATCATTCGTTTCTTTTTTTGGGGCTGCCCCGGCCATAGGCCGGGTCGGGCTGTGTCGTGGCTCGCAGGTCTGCTCGGCCCTGCGGCGCAAAGCGCCTTGGTCTGCGGCTGCGCCGCCCCACTTTCCATCCCTCAGCCGATGCAGGCCAGGGCCTGCATAAAAGCGGCAGGCTATCGCCTATTTAATGTAAAGCGGGCCAGGGCCCGCTTTGAATTGGACCAATTTGGCCCAGGCAGCCCGAGGGATTCCGCAAGGAATCCCGCAGAGGGGTGGCTGGGCGGGTCATCAGTACGGATGAGGAGCGAAGCGAGGAATACCGCTTTGGGCCAACCAAAAGCAGAAAAGACTGTTTAAGGAAAAAACGCCATGAAAAAAGTAGAAAAAACCGAGGCCCAATGGAGGGCCCAACTTCAGCCAGAAGAGTACCGCATTTTGCGACAAGCAGGTACCGAACGCCCCTTTACAGGAGCCTATTACCAAGAAGAGCGAGCTGGCCAATATAGCTGCAAAGCCTGCAATTGGCCCCTTTTTGATGCCCAACAGAAATATCATTCGGGCTGTGGCTGGCCCAGCTTCTGGACCGAGCTAGGCAGCGCCAACATCATCCAGCGGCCAGATTATAGCCATGGCATGCAACGCATCGAGCTGCTTTGCCCTCAGTGCGAATCGCATTTGGGCCATATCTTTAATGATGGGCCAGCCCCTACGGGCCTTCGCTATTGTATCAATTCGGCTAGCCTGAACTTTAGCCCCAAAGAATAAGGTCCAAGGAGGCGGCGAAGCCGCCGAAAAGGCGCGCAGCGCCTCGGCTGAGGGGCTGTAGCAGGGCCGCCAAAGGCGGCAGACCAAAGCGCTGAAAGCGCTGCAGGGCCGAGCAGACCTGCGAGCTGCGCAATGGCCCGACCCAGCCGAAGGCTGGGGCAGCCCCAAATCCTCCTATAACTTAATTTCAGTCAAAATCTCCCATTCATTGGGCCGAGGAGCCGTATGCACCAACTGCAGGCGGTCAAAATGTAGCGGAATCGTCTGGCCCTTGCTTTCCTCATTAAAAATGGGCAAGGCCCCATACAAAAAGCTGAGCTGAGGCACAAAAGGATGCAACTCCAGATGTTCAAAAAGCTGCTGGGCCTCTGTTCGGAGCTGGTCGATCTTAGAATTTGCTTGCTTATTGAGAAAAAGGCAGCGATAATGCGCCTCTAGCTCGCCACAGGGATGAAAATCTAGGGCAATAGGCAATAGCTCCTCGGCCCAAGCCGCCAACTTTGGCGCGAGCAGCTCGGCTGGCTCTAGTAGGCCAGACAAAAGCGTTAGATGGGGACAAAAACGCGGCGAATCATCTAAGCTCGACAGGGCCTTAATGTGTTGGGCCAACTGCCGATAAGCCTGATGATTAGGGATTAACCAAAGAGAAAGCATAGCAAATTGTGATTAGGGAAAGGAAGATACAAACTTATTAGGGAAAATTGCCCCCCTCTTCGGTCCTTAAAGAGTTTTGTTTAAATTTGCGGGCAATTTCATCTGCTCAAATACAGGCTTTTATCATGCTCAACATCATCTTATTTAGTAGCGAGGCCCAACGCATCCGTTTGCGCCCATTTAGTTATAGCCGCCCCATTGGCGCTTTTCGTTTGGGGATAGACAACTTGGCGGACAAATGGCAGGCCTTGCTTGGCGGAGAGGTCTCGCATTTTACGGCCCCTTATTTGGCCCAAAAATATCCCTGCCAATTTGAAGAGGAAAACTTATTGATTCGGGCGACCGTCCTCCCCTCTGCAGATTTGATTTCGGCCATTGGGCAGCTACAGCTTGGCGAAAGCCTAGCCGATGCCCAAGGGCAATCTATTGCTTTGAAGCTGAACTGCCTAGCCGCTCAACAATATTTGGCGGGCCAATTACTAGAGCCGCCCATTCAGCAAAACTATCTAGGCGAATTAGTCGAGTTAAAAGGGCCTTGGGACCTCTTTCAACTCAATGATCATCAGCTTTGGCAAGACTTTGAGCGCCTGAAGGGCCAGGGCCAAAAACTTTCGGCTAGCAACCGTTTGATTGGGCCAGAAGATCAGCTCTATATTCATCCAACCGCCAGTGTAGAAGGCAGTATTTTGAATACCCAAACGGGGCCTATCTATATTGGTCCCAAGGCTCAGGTCTTAGAGGGTTGTATGTTGCGTGGACCCATTGCGCTAAACGAGGGGGCCGTCCTGAAAATGGGCGCTAAGGTCTATGGCGCAACAACTCTGGGCCCTTATGCTAAAATGGGCGGAGAAATCAGTAATGTCAATGTCTTTGGCTACTCGAACAAAGGACATGACGGATTTTTGGGCAATGCCGTTTTGGGCGAATGGTGCAATCTGGGTGCAGATACCAATAGCTCCAACCTCAAAAACAACTATGGCAAAGTCAAAGTATGGAACTACGCCCAAGAGCAATTTGAGCAAACCGACTTACAATTTTGTGGGCTGCTGATGGGCGACCACAGCAAAACGGGTATCAATAGTATGCTCAATACCGCCACTACCGTAGGCTTTTCGGCCAACCTCTACGGGGCCGACTTCCCCGAAAAGTTTATCCCTTCTTTTGCCTGGGGCAGCAAAAACAACTGGCAAAGCTATAGCCTCGATAAAGCCATGCAAACCGCAGAGCGAATGATGCAACGCCGCAATATCCCCTTTGATGAAAAAGAAAGCCAGCTTTTTGAACAGCTTTTCCTACGGACCAAAAACTATCGAAAATGGGAGTAGCCGTCACAAAAAAGCCCAACTTCTTAAAAAAAATGGCCAGCTACTTCTATAGCTTCCTTTTAGAGCAGGCAGAAAGCCCCATTAGCGGCCCTCTAGAACTGCACTACCGCCAAGGGCGCTATATGTTGAGTACAGCCCATGCAATTTATTCTTATGAAGACCTCTATCACAATTTTCGGCTAGCTTTTGACTACCTGCAGCCCGAAAAAAAAGGCATCCAATCGGTCCTTATTTTAGGCTTTGCCATGGGCAGCATTTGTCAGCTCCTTGAAAGTAGGGGGCTAAAGGCCAATTACTTAGGAATAGAAATCGACCCTATCATCATCGATTGGAGTGAACGCTATATTTTAAGCGAATTATCGGCTAATATTTGCATTCAACAAGCTGATGCGGCCAAGTTTTTGCAAAAAAACACAGACAAATTTGAGCTGATACTCATTGACCTATTTGTAGATAATCAGGTCCCTGAAGCCTTCAGAACCATAGACTTTTTAGAAAACATTCAAGAACATTTAGCCCCAAATGGACGTATAATATACAACAGTATGTCTGATCAAAAGGGACATCCAGCATTTTTGGAACAATTTCGGCAAGTCTTTCCGAAAATGCACAGCCTAGAAATTGGAAAGAACCAGCTCCTTTTTAATTTTGCATAATCAGCTGTCACAAATATTAGGCATTTCACCTAGGTGCAGATTAAAAAATCATTAGGGTAATTAAGGCTCTTGGCAAATAGACTTTTATTCCTTATTTTTAGTTAAATTAAAATAAAATTCTGAGTTGCCTAGCAGTTAGCTAACAAAGGGTAGCTGCAAAAAGCCGTCTAATTGCAGTTAATTTCTCAAAACTCTTAATTTTCACGATATTCATTGGCTCAATAGCCCCCAAAATACTCCAACTCAAGATAAATACAAAGACAGAAAATCGACACACTTAATATTTTAGGGAATATGAAAGCACTGTACAACCAATCACTCTTTAGTTTGCTGCTCCTTTGCAGTTTGCTGTTTTTAGGGAGCAGCTCTAAGCTAGAGGCCAACGACAAGTTTTTCGATTACCTGCCCAAGTACCGTAAGTTCAATTCCAATTATCAGATTGATAAGATTGAATACCGAGAAAAGCGCACGGTAATTTACTTCCGCTTTGTGGTGGAAGAAGATAATAATGTAGCCTTTTATAGCGGCTCTCACCCCAATGCCTGGTACCTGCGTACACCTCCTCGTATGCGAGGCATTGAGGTGCAGTTCAAGTTGATGGAAATCACCGACATCCGTGTCAATAATGAGGTAAAAGTAGATATCCTCAAAGATATTCCAGAAATCGAATACGAAATGAAAAGAGGCGATGTAGTGACCTGCGAAATGCACTTTGCCCGCATTCCCCACTATATCCGTATGCTCGACCTTATTGAAGGTGCCGACGGAGATATGGATAACGACCGCTTCAACTGTTTCGATATTCTCATCAAAACGGCTCAAAGCCCTCTGCTCGGAAAAGAAAGCGAGGCCCAAAAGAATACCCAACGCTTTGAGTCTACCTTTACTTACCTGCAACCCAAAACCGCTAGCCAACCCCTAGCCGCCAAAGAAGACAGCTCCAAAGAAGCAAATAATACACATATGGCCGAGCCGATTGACTATCGCCCTCAAGCCATGACAGACCTAGCCGATATCCGCTGCAATAAACGGGTGATTCTTCCTTCTATCTCTTTTAAAGAAGATGCGGTAAATTTCAACGGAAGAGTCCGCGCTATGCAGGATATCAAAACACTTCGCCAATACCTAGAAAATTATCCCTCGGCAATGATTCGCCTACACGGACATACCGATATCTTTGGCGATGAGATCCAAAACCTTCAACTCTCTAGAGAACGGGCTATGGCCGTTAAACTAGAACTAGTCAAAATGGGCATCGACCGCGATCGTATCGAGATCCTATTCTACGGCGGAAGACAACCCCTCCAAGGCCTAGAAGAAGGCGGTATAGCAAACAGAAGGGTGGAAGCAGAAGCCATCTGTACCGACCAATAAGCCAGACTATTCCGCAATCAAAAGCAGCTATTCCTATTCAGGAATAGCTGCTTTTTTCGATTAGGGTTTCCCCTAGTTTTGCAAAGACTAGGGTTTCCCCTAACAAAAGAGAAAAGACTAGGGTATATATTTGTGTCAGAAGCAAAATTCCTCTCCCACCTTAAATCTTTTGTTATGCGATTAGCTATGGAAAAAATGGGTAGTCTGTTTTTTTACCTCCTTAAGGACTACCTCTATCAAGCCCTCCCTCCTATTCGGCTCTATACCAAAGTGTACCTAATTGATAATCAATCTGATTATCCGCTGACGATTGTGGGGTGGAAAGAGGGACAGAAAAAACAGGAATTTATTCCCCTTGGCCCCAACGGACAATTAAATCTAGAAGACAGCCAACGATATTGTAAAACTAGCCTCGGCCGGTCTGTATCTATCTTTATCAATGGATGCTATACAAGCAAACGCATCAAATATATCAACGGACAAGCCACCCTAATTATCAAGAATTCAGATTACTCATCCTTTTAATCGTTCATTATGCAAATTAAAGAAGAGATCCAAGCCTGGAACGAGATCCGAAATAGCCAAAAAGGCTTTCAGTTCTTGCAAGCAGGTAGCGGACTCACCCTCTCTAAAGAGGAGTTCCAACAGTGGAATAACAGCTCGGATTATGTTCACCTCTACCTAGCTAATCAAAATGATGCGCTCTGCTTCTATCTTATTGATGATTATCATGATCATGCCCAAGAGTATATCCTGGGCCAGACCATTTTCAAAAAGCAGTTTATTCATCCCACAATAAACGCTAAGCAACAGCCTCCTCTAGCAAAACAAGCAAACAACTTCCTTATCCAATTTCTTCAAGAGCTCAATAGCCGACTACAAGCAGCTAGCAATAGCTCTCTCGAGCAACAAAAGCAAAGCCTAGAAGAAGGCTGCAAAAAGATGCTGGACCAACTCAATACGCCCCTAGCCCTCAGCCAATTTCAACAGGCTGTTCAGAACCAAATAGATGCCGTGATCCCCAGCTTCCGCTGGCTGATGTTCTCCCCACAATGGTTCGAGGAATTGGCCCAAGCCGAAAAGGTGGTGCAGGCCTTCAAAATCCCTTTCCAAGATTTTAAATTCCTCTTCGAGGAGCACAATAGCCAAGAGGCTTTCCTCTTTTTTGGCCTGAAAGATACCCCCATGGAAGATTTTTCGACCACTATTGATGTCTTTCTGACCCAATACGACCCCAGTAAGAAAAGTAGCGAGGAGATTAGCTTTGTCCTAGCCAATCGCACGGCAGATATTAGCACGCCTTGCCCCCCTTACCATAGCTACGATCTCCCCCTGCTTAATTAGGTCTAGCCCCAATACCTACTTTTTATGCTTTTTGTTCTCCCCCTAGCCCTAAGCCAATCAAAAAGGGCTAATAAACTTTAGCTTGCCTAGGACTAGACAAAAAGCATATTTTAAGTACATTAGCCCCAATCAAATTGGGGCTTTTTACTTATGATGGAATGGATAAATTTACTAGGCCGATTGATTGCCGTCTCCGCTATCGTCATCCTAACGCTAGGCGGCCTGCTCTCAATCACTACAAAACAATACGCAGAGAAAAACTGGACCCTCACTTACCTTCTTTTCTTGCTCGCCACTGAAGGCCTCGCTAGTTATATTGGCTTTTATCGCCAAGAGAGCGTCTTCTTTATGTTTATCCTCTCTTTTTTCTTGCATTTCTCCTTCCTCAATCTCTACTATAACCACTTTCTCTTTCAACATCCGCCCTGGAAAACCCTGCTCAGCGCTAGCCTCGGCCTAATCCCCTTTCTCCTCTTTGTTTTGCCCGAACCCTACTACCAGTTATTCCGATACTATGACCGCCTGCCCTTCTCTTTCTCCATTATGCTCGCTAGCCTGCTCTATTTCTACCAATTGGTCAGCGGAAAAAGAACCTACGAAAAGCCTACAACCCTACTCAACGCCAGTATTCTCCTCTTTTTTAGCCTCGATGCCTTTTTGGCCCTAGCTACAGAGTACCTGATTCATGAAAACCTGATTTTAGTCTCTGGCTTTTGGACCATCAGAGCCATTTGCCTCCAATTATTCTATAGCGCTTTAATTTATCACGGATGGGCCCGCAGCAAAATGCCTCTACAGTTCTAATCCTCCTCGCTCTAGGAACCATTATCCTAGGGACCCTCCTCGGCCTGCTCTTTTTCTTCCTCCGCATTCACCTCAAAAGAATTAAGGCCGCCGAAGAAGAAAAACACCGCCTCGAGATTAACCACCAAAAAGCCTTGGCCTCAGCTACTGTAGAGATTCAGGAAAGAGAACGCGCCCGTATCGCAGAAGAATTGCATGACGATCTTATCGCCCAACTTTACCGAATTAAGCTCTCTAACTTTAATCCACAAATCAACCAGATGCTCAAAATGAGTATCCAAAAGGCCCGCGGCCTCTCTCACGATCTTAGCCCCCCTATGATTGATCAGGTAAATATGGAAACGATTCTGCTCGATTTTATCGAGCCCTTTCGACAAAAGTATCAAATTCAATCTAATCTCAATGATGGCAATAATAAAGAACTGCCCAAGGAGGCGAAGCTCCAACTCTTCCGCATTTTTCAAGAACTCATTACCAATATAGATAAACATGCCGCGGCTAAGCAGATAGATATTTATTACCGCTATCGCCATAATTATTTGGCCCTCCTCCTCCGCGATGATGGCCTAGGCTTTAAGGCCGAACAACAAAATGGCCTGGGCCTAAAGAATATTGCCATGCGCAGCCAAATCCTAGACGGTCAATTTAAGTTTAAACCCAATTCTCCAAACGGAACTACTTTTACTTTCCTACATTATGAGCCAAACAACTAAGATTAAGATCGCCATTACCGACGACGACTCTCTGGTGGTCCAACTACTTACCGAATACCTAGAGAAGTTCTCTCCCCTTCCCTGCCAGGTGGTCCTCCAAGCCTATAGCGGCCAAGAGTTTATAGAAAAGACCAAGCTCCCTAGCTTCCAAGAGGTCGATATTATCTTGCTCGATATGCGAATGAAGGAAGGAGACGGCCTTTGGGTGCTCAATGAATTGAGTAAGCAGTCTTTTTCGGCCAAGATTATTGTGCTCACTTCTTACTATAAAACGGCCTACATTGGCCAGATGATGAGCCTTGGAGCCCATGCTTTTTTGCCCAAAGAGATTGATAAGGAGCAATTAGTGGAAATCATCCAGGAGGTCCAGCAAAAAGGCCACTATTTTAGCAGCGAGCAGATGCAGTCGCTCCGCTCGCAAATTACGGCCAAATCGCCTAAGTTACAGCTCGATCCCAGTAGCCAGATTAGTCCCCGAGAACTAGAGGTGCTCCAACTGATTGCCCAGCAATATACCAATAAGGAGATTGCCGAAAAGCTCTGCCTGACGGTCAAGACCATTGAGGCCCATAAAAGTAATTTGCTGGCCAAAACGGGCTCTAAGAATGCGGTGGGCCTAGTGGTCTATGCTATAGAACAGGGCCTGATTAAGGCCAGCGATTGTATCCGCCTCAACTAATTTTTTTTGGTCTTTTTGACCTTTGTTTTTTCTTTTTTCCTTTTGGGGCCCGCGGCCCAGGCAGGCCTAGGGCCTGCCTGGGCCGCCGCTATGCTGCGCGGCTCGCTGTTACTTGCTTCGCTGCGTCGGCTCCCGTTGGTCGGGTCGCTCGGCCCATCGCTTTTTCGCTTTGCTCAAAAGCTCGGTCTGGCCTGCGGCCACCGCTGCGCAGCGCTGGGCCGCTCGGCCTCTTAGCTTGGCCAGTTCTTTCTGCTGCGGCCCCCTTGGCCCCTCCTTTTAAATGGTATTCGTCGCTGCGCTCCTCATCCGTCTATATGTCCCCGCCCACCCACCCCTCTACGGGATTCCCTAAGGAATCCCTCGGGATGGCTGGACCAACTCCTACACCTCCTCGCCCACTAAATAGGCGGCTTCGCCGCCTCTGGCCCAAAGGGACAGAACGGCCTAGTGATGCGGCGGGGTGGCCCAAAGGGCCAGACCCAGGCGGCGCAGCCGCCGCAGGGCCGAGCAGACCTGCGAGCCCCAAAGCGTAACGGCGCAAGGCGAAGCCGCAGCGCAGGCCCCAACTCCTCCCCTCAGAAAAATAGCGGAAATAAAACACAAAACCTCTAGCCCCTAGCGCCCAACATAAGCCCCCAGCGCCTCCAACAAAGCCGAAATATCCCCCAAATCCATATCCGCCCGCAGGCAAATGCGCAGGCGCTCCTGCCCCCTAGGCACCGTAGGGTATCGAATGGGACGCAAATCAAAACCCTGCCCCTCCAAATGCTCCGAAAGGGCCAAAACCTCCCGATTTCCTGGCCAAAAAATAGCCTGAATCGGTCCCTGATTGGCCGTCAAAATAGTCGAAAGGGCCAGTTTTTCCCTTAAGGCCAAATAATGGGCTAAACGCTGCTGCAGTTCGGCCCGCAGCCGCGCCCCCTCCCGCTCCAAATAGCGATAAACCAAGCGCAAATGCCCAATCTGAGGCAATGACATGGCCGTACTATAGATCAAAGGACGGGCAAAATTGATGAGATACTGCCGCAGGGTCGAGCTGCCCAAAATCACCGCCCCATGGCTGCCCACCGCCTTGCCAAAGGTATGCAGACGGGCAAAAATGCGCTGGCTCAGGCCTAATTCCTGAACCAAACCGCCCCCATTTGGACCAAAACAGGCCGTCGCATGCGCCTCATCGACCAAAAGGGCCGCCCCATAACGCTCCGCCAAATCGGCCAAGGCCCCCAAAGGCGCCCGATCGCCATCCATGGAATAAAGCGACTCCACCCAAATGTAGCGCAGCCCCTTGGGCGCAAGCGCCAACTGCCTCTCCAAATCCTGCAAATCATTGTGCGCAAAGGCAAAAGCCTGCCCCTTGGCCAGCTTTAGGGCATCATGCAAACTCGCATGGGCCAAGGCATCATAATATAAGGTATCGCCCCGCTGCAAAAGGGCCGAAACCAAGCCCAAATTGCCCAGATAACCCGTGTTAAACAGCAAAGCCGTTTCCGCCTCATGGAATTGGGCCAACTGCTGCTCCAACTCCAGCATAGCAGGATGATGGCCCGAAAGCAAGCGGGAACCCGTGGCCCCCATTTGCTCATATTTTTCTTGCCCCAACTGCAAAAGGAGCTCCCGATTCCTAGCCAAGCCCAAATAGTCATTCGAGCTAAAGCTAATGAGCTCTGGCCGATGGCGCAAACTGCGTTGCATCCCCCGCTTCGCATAGGCCGCAAGACGCTCTTGCAGCCGTTCTTCATGCTTCATGACTTACTCAATTCTGGCTACCGTATTGACCGCATCCAAGTTCTTAATCGACATAATAATCTGCTTGAGCTGGTCCTTATTTTGCACCATCAAACTAATCCGTCCTTCAAAATGACCCTCTAGGCCCTCCATAGAAAATGAACGCATATTGACGCCCAACTCATTGGTAATGATGTTAGACAACTGCTGCACCACCCCCATATCATCCATGCCCGTAATCAAGAGATCGGCCACAAAAGAGGTTTCGCCAGACTCTACCCATTCCGCCTTTTTTATCCGATAGCCATAAGTGGCCTGCATATGCTCGGCATTGGGGCAGGTGGTCCGATGAATTTTTAAGCCATGCTTAGAGGTCACATAAGCAAAAATATCATCGCCCATAACGGGATTGCAGCAGGTGGCCAAGGAGTAGGTATAATTGCTGGCATCTTCGCCATCTACCATCAATTTGGGCTTCTTAAACTGCTTGCGACTGGCCAAGGGACGTAATTTGGGGCCCTTGGGCTTTTCTATCTGTGCAATTTCCTCCTTAGGCGTATCGGCCAACTCTGGGAACAGCTTTCCCTGCTCCTGCCGCAAGAGCTTAATCTCATTTAAGTTGTACTGCCCCTGATAAATCCCATAATAAAGAGCGGGGCGATTCTCTAGGCCATAGTATTTGACCAGTACGTCTATATTCTCATCGGCATCTAGCTTGAGGGTTTTTAGTTTGCGCTCTAGGGTTTCTTTGCCCAGGGCGCCCAACTTCATACGCTCCTCACGGAGCGCCTGACGGATCTTATGTCGAGCCCGTCCAGTCTCCACCATCTTCAACCAACCCTTTGAGGGCTTTTGGTTGGGACTGGTCACCACCCTCAATTGGTCGCCATTTCGGAGGCGATAGCTAAGAGGAACAATCTTTTCGGCCACCTTGACCGCCTTACAATGATAGCCCACCTCCGAGTGAATATCAAAGGCAAAATCTAGGGCCGTGGCTCCTTTAGGGAAAAAGCGGAGGTCTCCCTTGGGCGTAAATACATAAACCTCCTCGGCAAAAAGGTTTGACTTAAAGCTGTTTAGAAACTCAATGGCATTGGTTTCTGGATTCTCTAACATTTCTCGGGCTTTGGTCAGCCAGCGTTCAAAGGTACTGCTTTGGCTGGATTTAACGCCCTTGTATTTCCAGTGTGCCGCAAAGCCCATTTCGGCAATTTCATCCATGCGCTCCGAGCGAATTTGCACCTCGACAAAGCGGCCCTTGGGCCCCATAACTGTCGTATGCAAAGATTCATAGCCATTGGTCTTTGGCATAGATACCCAATCTTTTAGGCGTTCGGGCACGGGGGTATAGTAATCGGTAATGATAGAATAGACATTCCAACAGGCGGCCTTTTCTCTTTCAATGGGTAAATCTAAAACAATCCGAATAGCAAAGAAATCATATATCTCCTCAAAGGCCAGTTGCTTCTTCTTGAGTTTGTTGTTAATGGAAGAAATGGATTTGGCTCGGCCAAAGATGCGGGCCTTATAGCCTGCAGCTTCTACAGCCTTGCGCACGGGAGCAATAAAATCTTCAATATAAGCCTCTCGCTCGTCCTTCGTTTCTTGTAATTTCTTGACAATGTCTTGGTACTCTGTAGGCTCGATGATCTTCATGACCAAATCTTCCATTTCCGTCTTTATGGAGTAGAAACCCAGACGGTGGGCCAAAGGCGCATAGATATAAGAGGTTTCTGAAGCAATCTTTAGCTGCTTATGATGAGGCATAGAGCCTAGGGTCCGCATATTATGTAGGCGGTCCGCCATCTTAATGAGCACCACCCGCACATCCTTGGCAATGGTCAAGAGGATCTTTTTAAAGTTTTCGGCCTGTGGGCTACTCATCTTATCGCCCTGTACATTATTGGCATTGGCAATACCCGAAAACTTAGTCAGGCCATCTACAATAGAACTTACCTTTTGGCCAAACAATAACCGAATTTGGGCTAAATTAACCTCCGTATCTTCTACCACATCATGCATAAGGGCCGCTTTGATAGAGCGAGGGGCCAAGCCTAACTCATCGGCACAAATACGGGCTACCTCTATGGGATGCAGAATATAAGGCTCTCCTGACTTTCGTCTTTGGCCCGCATGCGCCCGAAAAGCTAAAGTAAAAGCCAGACGCATTTCTCTTTCTTCCTCTGGCGGATAATCCATCCGCAGGCTGCCTAACAAATGCTCAAAGGCCGCATAGACTTCTTTTTCTTCATCGGCATTGAGATCGGTGGTTGGGTCTGGCAAATTTAAAGGCGCCAGCTTTTCTTCTATATAGTCTACCATAGTCTTATTCTTTTTATACAGGGCCCTACTCATCCAAAAATTTGATCCTCGGCCACCGCTTGCTCTTTTGCTTTCTTCTTTTAATAGAAAATCATTCTATTACAGAAAAAAATGCCCCTGCCCTAGCCCATAGGCTAAGCAGAGCACAACAACAAAAAAGAAATTTAGAGAGAAGCCCTTGCTTTTCCAAACTTTTTTAAGCTATTGTCTGCATCACTATATATTATATGTATAAAAGAAATAGGAAGCACTGCTTTTTTGCCCCTAAGTCAATTGATGAATAAAGCAGAAAGCTCTTTTTATCAGCGGACTAGCATCCCTTAGGCTAAAAACAAGGCGCCAGAGGCCTCTGGATTGTTACATTTAACCGTGGGGATTCCCCACAGCCATCTGGATTGTTACATTTAACCGTGGGGATTCCCCACAGCCATCTGGATCGTTACATTTAACCGTGGGGATTCCCCACAGCCATCTGGATCGTTACATTTAACCGTGGGGATTCCCCACAGCCATCTGGATTGTTACATTTAACCGTGGGGATTCCCCACAGCCATCTGGATTGTTACATTTAGCCGTGGGGATTCCCCACAGCCATCTGGATCGTTACATTTAGCCGTGGGGATTCCCCACAGCCATCTGGATCCTTAGATCATTATCTATAGTCTACACTTCCGTAACGACCACAAAAACAGCCTTAATTTTTCTACGTAAACAACAAAAGTTAAAAAAGTTGTGTTTTTTTCTGCAAAAGACTTGACCTTATAAAATCGTTTACCTATATTTATAACGTCAACTAATTAGTAAACTAATAAACGCAATCCAATGGTAGAAACTACTGGCTGGATCAAGACGGAAAACTTCGTCTATACGACCACCAAAGAAAACAAAAAGAAGATGTACCTTTTAGCGAAGGATCATGTTCACAAATTGACAGAAAAAGCGAGCAGCGATCCTGTCATTCAAGACATCTTGAACTTTATTCTTCCTGCCTATGAGGACTTTCTTCTTCAGTATCGTAAGAATACGGTAGAGAGAAGAGACTATCAGCAGAAAACAGCAACATTTAAGTCCCTGATTGCTCAATTGTCTGGCGTTGAAATTCGCCGCTGGGATGTTGAAATTCAGATGACCTATGATATTGTTACCAATGATTACCGTCTATTTCTTCCCTACGGACGAGAGCCCTTCCAAAAAGGGACCTATGATATGCGCATTGAGGCAGTCATGACCTTGGGAGATTTGTTGAGCGCCGATCCGCAGCTTCAGGGCTTGGGGGCTCGTGTACTTGCCTTTGGCCAGCAGCTAGATGATCTTCGTGGCCAGCAGCAGGGAGTAGAAGGTAATAACGATGACAATGTAGATGATTTGGAAGCCAAGCGTGAAGAGCTCGCTATTATACTTTATGGTGCTTTTGCTCGCCTATTGGCCCATTATTATCGTACGCCCAAGCGGGTAGATAACTTTTATGAGCTCAAGTATTTCCGCCGCAGCCGAAATAGCAGCCCAGAGCAAGAAGAAGAAAACGACAACTTTAGCAACTTTGAAGTGGCCCTAAGTCCTGGCAGCAGCCAGCAGCAACTAGAGGGCCTACTTATTGGTGGCGAGCGCTTGCGTTTGCAGCATATTAGCGGAGAGCCCGTCTTGTACTACTTCTTGGTTAATTCTAGCGATAGCCCAGGCCAACAGTATGAGTTGCAGCCCAACCAAAGCGTTGAAGTGATTGTCCCGCTTGGCCATCGTCTTATTGTGCTAGAGAATCCTAGCCGCCAAGACAGCCTTGTCGAGATTGAGCTACTGCCTAGCTAGACTTAGCAACAGAACAGCCATCCAAGACTATGGATGGCTTTTTCTTTGTTTGGGTCTTTGGCCCAAGAGCTGGCCCAAAAAGAAAGCGGCCTAGGAGAAATTCTCCTAGGCCGCTACTTATTATGGTCCTATTGCCTTAATCTAGCTTTAATTCAAAAGGCAGGCGCATTTGTGGTCCTTGCATGCTTCGCAAGTCTTTCACCTGCTTCATCCAGATCAAAAGCTCGGGATCTAGATCTTGAAGCAATTGATTTTTCTGCCATTCGCTGGGCGAGAAATCAACTTTTTTGCCTCCTGTCAAGCTTTCCATCAGCTCTTCTTCAAAGTTTTTGATCTTGGGGTAATGCACGGCATCATAGCTTTCGCCCAAATTGGCCAAGGCGGCAGCTTCTGTAATAGCGGCATCTAGGCCCGCAAGGCTATCGACCAATCCAATTTCTAGAGCGGCAGTGCCCAGCCATACACGGCCCTGAGCAATGCTATCTACATGGGCGCGCTTGAGGCCACGGCCCTCGCTCACTCGGTTTTTGAACAAGTCGTAAATCTCCTCAATAGATTGGGTAATGATGGCCCCCTCCTCTTCATTGAAGGCGTAATATTGGCCCATATCCCGACTCATGATTGAGAACTTGCCCGTTTTTACAGTATCCATGCTCAAGCCCAATTTCTCTTCATAGAGGCCGCGCATATTGGGGATCATACCGAATACCCCAATTGAACCCGTAATGGTATTGCTTTCGGCAAAGATTTTATCCGAGTTAGAAGCAATATAATAGCCGCCCGAAGCCGCTACATCTCCCATAGAGGTCACTACCTTAATGCCCTGTTCTTTGGCCAACTCAATTTCTCTCCAGATGACCTCAGAGGCAAAGGCAGAGCCCCCACCAGAATTTACTCGCAAAACAATGGCTTTCACCTTATCATCTTCACGGATTTCGCGGATGGTGCGAGCATAGAACTCGCCCCCAATACTCCCGCGATCGCCTTCGCCATCAACGATGCTTCCTTCTGCAAAGATGACGGCTACCTTATCCGAGCCCGCAGAGCGTTCCCGCAAGGCCTTTTTCTTCACATCATAGTAGCCAGAAAGCCCCACAAACTTCAGTTTGGCCTTTTTGTCATCCTGAATCCCGACTAGCTCACGCAACTCCTTAATGACTTCATCCTTATACTTCAGGGCATCTACCATACCGTATTGTAGGGCCGCATTGGCATTGCGAATCTTAGCCTGATTGGCCAATTGGTATAGACTATCGGCAGAGATGCCACGGCTCTCGCCAATGACCTCCAAATACTGCATATAGGCCCCATTGAGGTACTCCCGCACTTGCTTGCGGTTGGCCTCGCTCATATCCGTTCTGCGGAAAGGCTCGGTAGCGCTCTTAAATTTTCCTGCATAGTAGATCTGTGCTTTTACACCCAGCTTATCCATTAGGCCCTTATAGTACATAATTTGGCCCCCAAAGCCCATGAAATCAATACCGCCCATAGGGTGCAAATACAACTTATCTGCGGCAGAGGCTAGGTAGTAAGTAGACTGCGAATAGCTATTGGCATAACCCAAGACAAACTTCCCTGAGGCCTGAAAATCGGCTAGGGCTTCGCGGACCTTTTTCATGCTAGCAAAACCACCGGGGCTGCTCTTGGGAGAAAGGTAAATCCCCTTGATATTGGGGTCCTCCTTGGCCATGGCAATCAACTGCAAAAGGTCGGCTAGACCTACATTCTCGGCAAAGAGGCTTTCTAGGTCGGTGGCCCCACTTTTGTCCAAATTATTGCTCAATTCTGGAACAGCGGCCCCAAAATCTAGCTTCAAGATGCTGTTTTCCTCTACCTCAGGATCGCCGGGCTGGTTGAGCAGCACAATAGTCATAATAATAGCCCCCAAACCAAAGAGACCGACAATGGTCCCGAAGCAGGAAGCAAAAAACTCACGGATAAAATTCTTCATAGATGATTGATTTATTAGATATGTTCTTTTTCTGATGATTTGGGGCTGCCCCGCCCTGCGGGCGGGTCGGGCTGTCTCGCAGCTCGCTGTTCGCTCGGCCCTGCGCGGGCTGCGCCCGCTGGGTCTGGCCTTCGGCCACTGCTGCCCATCCCTCAGCCTCTGCGGCTAAAGCCGCAGCCAAGCGGCATAGCGCTTTGCGCTATTGGCTAAGATGGCGGGCTGGGGCCCGCCATATCGGCGGCTTCGCCGCCTCTTTGGACCAAAAAGGCCGCCTTGCTCAATTCATTAGAGAAAATAGTCAAAGTTTTTGGGACAAAAAAAGGGCTGCCCCTAAAAGTCGACAGCCCCACAGATATTTCGGACAAAACTTAGTGCCCTTTAAAATTGGGCGCACGTTTCTCCAAGAAAGCCGAGGCCCCTTCCTTAAAGTCTTCGGTATTCACGGCATTGGCAAACTCGATTACTTCTTTCTCGAAGCCGCCCTTGCTAAAGTGGCTATTGACACATTCGATCACTTTTTGGATAGCGATAGGGGCTTTAGTAGCAATCTTCTCTAGGAGTTCTTTGGCCTTAGCGACCTCCTCTCCTGCGGGCGTGACATAATTCAGCAAGCCGAGGCGGTAAGCCTCTTCGGCCTTAATCATATCGCCGGTCATGAGTAATTCGATGGCTTTGGTTTTGCCCAAGTATTGGATCAAGCGTTGGGTTCCGCCATAGCCGGGGATAATGCCCAGATTTACCTCGGGTTGGCCAAAGCGGGCCTTCTCGCTAGCTACACGAAGGTGGCAAGCCATGGCCAGCTCACAGCCACCGCCCAAGGCAAAACCATTGATCGCAGCGACAACAGGAACCTTAAACTCTTCAATCAAAAAGAAAATATCTTGGCCATGTTGGGCCATCTCCAAACCAGCCTGAGCGTCTAGTCCAGTAAACTCGCTAATATCGGCACCGGCCACAAAAGACTTGGGGCCTGCTCCAGTAAGGACCACCCCTTTAAGGCCTTCTACGGCTAGGGCATCTTGGCCAAAAAACTGCTTGAGCTCCTTCAAAGTTTGTTGATTGAGGGCATTGAGCGCTTTAGGGCGATTGATAGTTAGTGTAATGATGCCGTTTTCTTCAACGGCCAAAAGATTCTGATAAGTCATAATGATATCTGATTGATCAAATGGATGTTTTTCTATTGTGCTGCGTCTAGAGGCGGGCGCAGCCCGCCGGCCTAGCGATGGTAGGCAGTGCGGCGCAGCCGCAGACCCAGGCGCTGAAAGCGCCGCAGGGCCGAGCGAATAGCGAGCTGCCGAACGTAGCGCCGACGAGCGAAGCGAGGCGGAGGCCCCAAACAGAAGGCTATCGCTTTCTTTGCCAGAACAGCAAGCCCCCAAAGATAAGAAAGCCGAGCAAACTCCCCAAGAGGGCGGGCTGCCAATAAGGGGGGGAAAACTGCAATTCGATTTGGTGCTGGCCTGCAGGCAGCGGAAGGGCCATAAAACCCAGTTGGGCCCGATAAATCGGCTGCGCCTCCCCATTGACCAAAAGTTGCCAATTTGGATCGAAGGGAATAGAGAGGAAGAGGGCTGCGGGCTGCTCTAAGGCTATTTCGCCTTGGAGCTGCTTTTGGCCCAACTTGCTCCAGCGAACGACTTGGCGACTTCGGTTGGCGACATCTTGGCCCAGCTCATTTGGGCCATAAGCCTGAGGGTTGAGATTATTCAAGGGGTTGTCCTGCAGAGCAGTAAAAGCCCCTAGATCCTCTTGGGCCAGCACCAAAGTTTTGAGCAAAGCCATCTGTTGTCTAATTGATTGATTATCCTTGGGCAGGGCCTCCCATTGCTTTTCCGAGCATTTTGTATCGTAAGTGAAGCCTAGGGGAAGAAACATACTATTCTTCCAAATCTTGACGGCCCCCACACTATCTTGCAAAACATAAAAGAAAGGATTGAGGGGTTCCTTAGCCAGCCAATACTTGCTGCTAGCTAGGACCTGCAAAAGGGGCCGTTGGCGAATGCCGGGGGCCCAGCGGGTTTGGTTTTCGTCCTGGGGATCAATCACTGCAGTTTTGGCCAAAAAGCGGATATAATTCTTTTGGTTGAAAGAGTGATAAGAGGAGGAGCCCTTGAAGTTTTGGACCTTGGCATCATTGAGGCCATTGTGCATAGCGGGGCTAGAACTATACATCTTCTCTATGCGATAAAAGCCAGAGTCTTGGGCTTCAATTTTGGCCAAAGCGGTCATGCTCTCATCTTGGTAGCCTATATTTTTGGACCATTCTTCTTTGCTGATCATTTGGCGGTCGCTGCTATAGACCTGCTTAGCCGAGAAAATCAGCTCCGCCAAAAAGAGCAGGGCCAGAAAACCAAAGGCCTGCAAGCGATATTTTTCAACGGCTAGGGCCGCAATGGCTAGCGCGCTCCCCAGCAAAAAGATAAAGAGCAAATTCTGCAAAGGCTGATCGACCTCTACCTCTTTGGCCGATAGAAAAGGAACATAGAGCAGAGCCGCCCAAAAGACCAGGCTAAAAATGAGCAGCCAAATATTGGGTTTGGCTCCCTGCAACAGCTTAGAGAGTCCCTTTAGGGCCAAAAGCAGCAAGCCCGTGGCCACAAAAAGCGAGTAAATGCGGTAATAATTTCCTGCGTACAGCCAAATGCTATATCGGAAAAAGGGAATAAAAAGCGGGAGCAAGAGTAAAATCAAGGCGGCCAAGCTCAGGTAGCGTTGCTTGCCCTTTTGGAAAAAGAGCGCTTGGGGCAAAAGCAAGAGCAAAGGGAGAGCGATATAGAGACTAGGGGCCTCTAGGTAATTATTCCAACCCTTATAGGCCAGAACATTTTGGCCATTGGGCAACTGCTCATAGGCAGCCCCAAAGAAAAAGTTGGGAGAAAAGAGTCGGCCAAGGATCGTTAGGGCCTCTGCCTTTTGGGTACTGCCGAGGCCTTCCTGCATCAATTGGGCAAAAAAGGCGGATTCTCCGCCCACACGGGGGCTGTTGAGAATTTGGTCAATAGTACTAATTAGGAGGACCGAGCTCATGAGTAGGCCAACCGCTCCCCAGATCATTAGCCAGAGGTAGAGTTGGATAATGGCTTTTTTATCTTTCTCCCCCAACTCCAAGAGGCGAAAAACGCTATAAACGCCTACAAAGAGGCCAATAATATAGAGATCTACCGGCATATTGAGGGCCAAGAAAAAGACCGAAAGGCCGAAAGTCTCTCCTTTTTGTTTGGCCAGTAGGCGCTCAAAGCCCCAGAGGCAAAGCGCCATAAAAACGGCTTGAGTGCTGAAGACATACCAGCCTGCGCCAATGAGCAGAAAGCCAGAGAAAGCGAAGGCTAGTCCCCCCGCCATTTGGGCCAGGGGCGCCAGCTGTCTATAGCCTAAAAAGCGAAAGAAAAAGAAAGCCGCCAAAAGCAGCTTGAGTGCTTCCATCCAAGCGATGCCATAGGCCAGTTGTTTTGGGCCGAGGAGATAGAGCGGCCATTGGAAGGGGTCGCCTAGGCTAAGGGGGAGAATATTTTGTCCCATTCCTTGTTGGAAAGACCAAGTAGGGAGTCCCTCTTTTTGGAGGTAGTCTGCTACATGATGGAGTTGGGGATAAAACACATTGAGCGTATCGCTTCCAATATCTTTAAAGAGAAAGAGGTCTGGGCCAAAGAGAAAAGCGCTAAAGGCCAGCAGAAGCAAGATAGTCGTCAGGCCCAAAAAGATATAGGTTTTATGGGGCAGCCATTTTTGGGGAATAAGCGAAGAGGACATAAGGCGAAGAATTAGGGAAGCCCATTATGCTAGGGGCTTCCGTTGCGCTAAAATTGACTAAAAAAAGGCCCTTCTCAGCCAAGAGAAGAGCCTATAGAAAAGATTGCTTGTTATAACTAGTTAGAGCGTTTGTTGGCCAAATAGCTTACTCGGCGGAAGTTGGCTTTACGCAGCTCTGTTTTTACATCGGTGATGAGTCCCATTTTCACTTCCCCATCAATTTTCATGGCACAAGTCATTTCGTTGTGGCGTTCGGGGTTAATGGCCGAACGTTCTACATTGACAAACTGCATGATATCATCAGGAGTAGCAAAAGCATCGTTAAGTTGGATCTTAGGAGCCGAACCAAACTGAGCTTGATAAACGGGAGAAGGAGGACCGATGAAGATATGGCTCACCATAGATTTCTTCTCTAGCTTTTGAAGTTCAGTAGCTTGAGGAATTCTGACGCGCACCTTTACATCTGCATCACGCATTTTTGTTACTACCATAAAGAAACAGAGCAACATAAAAACGATATCGGGTAAAGAGGCGGTGGTGATACCGGGGGCATCCTTCTTTTTATTCTTCTTAAATTTAGACATGGTCTAGTGGTTTAAGATTTAATCAAATCGAGTGGGCTCCGCTTCAGAGAGGAACTTGGGATAATCCTCACGGATAGCCATACGGTCCTCTTTTTCGAGAGTTTGGTATGGGCGGCCAAAGCGGCGCTGGGCTTCTGACTCCCAAATGGCATTATAGGCAGCTTGTAGTTCGTTGTAGACCCCTAGGTAGGTAGCATAATCGGTTCCATCATCATTTTGCAGCGAGATCACTGCTGCTTTGGGGTTATCTGACATAGTAGGGTCAGAACCATTGTTGGTGATAAAACGGATAGCTTTTTCCTTAAGGCTTTCTACGGGAAAGCCGGGCTCTCCTTCTACAGCAAGCTGATTAGCCCCATTGATGACCACTTCTAGAACGTTACGAGAGTTTTTATCCTGAGGTTCTGGGGGTTCATCTACCCATTGGGGTAGGGTTACCTGTAGTCCAGAATCTGTTTGAATAGTCGTAGTAACGAGGAAGAAAACCAAAAGCAGGAAGGCGATATCGGCCATAGAGCCTGCGTTGATTTCTGGGATTTGTCTTTCAGCCATAATTCTTGATTTCTATGATTATGATTTAATGGTATCCCAAACTGCGGAGAAGACCCAGGCAGCGATACTGAGGAAAATCATGACCACAGCGAATAGGAGGAGGCCATCGACAAAAGCGACATCGCCAGCTTCTAGGTGGTGGTTATGGTTTCCTTGAAAGACTACCAATTCTTCGGCAGTGGGAGTAGTACCCATTGCTTTAGTGACAAAGAAAACAACCAACATTGCTCCGGCGGTAGCTAGGAACTTGATTGATTCTTTGATATTGAACGCCATGTAAAGGACGGGGCCTACAATAGCGACAATAGTACAAATAAAAATGAGTAGATAAGTAATATTTAGCGCAGGGTTGAAGATTCCTGAAGCATAAAGCGTAGGCCGATCTGCTTCCTCTGGAAAACCTCCAACGATTGCGAAGATAGAGATGAGAGACAATAAGGCACCTAAAGAGAAGCTAATTGTCACCCCATGCTTTTTCAAAAACTGATATGCACCGTTCATAAGGCATTTCTGATTTTTGGATGTGAATGGAGAAAATCAATTAGGCTTCTTTGCCATTATTGTTATAGCCGTTATCTAGGAGGATGTCAATCATAGAGATTGTAGCATCTTCCATTTTGTTAGATAGAGAGTCTACTTTGTTGGTAATCAAGTTGTAGAAAATCTGAAGGATAATCGCTGTGATCAGACCGAATACGGTAGTCAAAAGGGCTACTTTAATACCACCTGCTACATCAGAGGGGCGGATATCACCGGCGGCTTCGATCGCATCAAAGGCCGAGATCATACCGATTACCGTACCCATAAAGCCCAACATGGGAGCGAGAGCGATAAATAGTGCCAACCAAACCAAACCTTTTTCTAGAAGGCCCATTTGTACGCTACCGTTAGAAACGATGGCTTTTTCTACAGCGTCTAGGCCGTTATCTACGCGGCGGAGGCCTTCTCCGAGTACTTCGGCGGTGGGGCCAGGAGTAGCTTTGCAAAGCTCGTGAGCACCAGAAATATCGTTGGCGCGAACATGGTCCTCAATTTTGGTCAACAACTTTTTGGTGTTAATAGTGGCCAAGCTAAGCGTGATGATACGCTCAATAGCTACAGCCAAACCAAGGATCAAACAAACCAATACGAAGGTCATGAATTCCCAACCTCCATCAATATAGTATTTCTTAATTTGCTGGTAGAAAGTTACTTTTTCTGTTTCAGCATCTGCGGTTTCTACATCAGCGCCAGATTCTTCTTCAGGGGCGGCTTCTGGAGTTTCTTCAGGAGTAGCAGCGGGATCAGTTCCCTCTTCTGCAGTTCCTTCTTCTACTTGTTCAGTAGGCTCGCCGTTATCAGCGGGAGGATCTTGGGCATAAAGCGCCGTGGTTGAAATCGTTGCTCCCAAAACAAGCACAAGCAACAAAGCAAACAATCTTTTCATAATAGATGTGCGATTTAACAGTTTTTCGGAAAATTACTTTTCGTCTTTACCAAGAAGCAAGAAATCACTTCTTAGAAAGCAGCTTTAAAGTTAAAGTGTAGTTGAAAATTTGAGCGCCTAAATTACTTCAGGCGCTCGGGAATTAGCGGAGAGAGCGGGATTCGAACCCGCGGTACCCGTAAAGGCACACACGCTTTCCAGGCGTGCCCGTTCGACCGCTCCGGCACCTCTCCTGTTCTTTCCTCTGCCCTCGGGGCTTTCGGAACCGCACAAAATTTGTAAAATAAAGTTATAAAACAAAATTTTTTTTAAGCCTAAATTAACAAGCGCCTTTTTTTAGCTTTCATTTTGCTTTATTTCCTTCATTTTCAGGAGCCGCCTAATTTCCTCTTATCCTTAGCCTTTTGGGCCAATATTTGTTTTATAGACGCCTCTTTTTCAAAAAGGGGTGTGCGCCCCCTCTTTTTTTTCTAAAAAAACTGATTTGGAGTAGCTCCTTGCGTTTAGGGAGGGCCGAAGGCCCGACGGCTGAGGGATGGAAAAGGGGGGCCGAAGGCCAGACCAAGCAAAACGAGCGCTAGCGAAGTTTTGCGAAGGGCCGAGCAGACTTGCGAGCCCTGACACAGCCCGACCCGACCAAAGGGAGGGGCAGCCCCAAAACAAAAACGACCTACTCCAAATCATCATCTTAAAGGGTTCCTCTTAGCTCTTGCTCCCGCTCGATGGCTTCAAACAAGGCCTTGAAGTTTCCTTTGCCAAAAGATTGGGCGCCACAACGCTGAATGATTTCATAGAAAACGGTGGGGCGATCCTGTACCGGCTTGGTAAAAATCTGTAGCAAATAGCCATCTTCATCTCGGTCGATCAAAATATTGAGTTTTTTCAACTCTTCCAAATCCTCTTCAATTTTGCCTACCCGATCCAAGACCGTATCATAGTAGTTGTCGGGCACATAAAGGAAGTCTACCCCATTGGCTCTCAACTGACTAACGGTCTCGATGATATTATCGGTAGCCACGGCAATATGTTGTACACCGCCGCCCTGATAAAAGTCAATATACTCCTCAATTTGCGACTTCTTACGGCCTTCGGCGGGTTCGTTAATGGGAAACTTCACATAGCCGTTTCCATTAGATACCACCTTGCTCATCAGGGCTGTATATTCGGTAGAAATATCATTATCATCAAAGGTAATCAGGAGGTTAAAGCCCATCACTTTTTGGTAGTATTCTACCCATTTATTCATCTCGCCCCAACCGACATTGCCCACGCAATGGTCAATATATTTTAGGCCAACTGGCTGGATTTTCATAGGGCTTTCTTTGGCCATATAGCCCGGCATAAATGCGCCCTTATAATTTTTGCGCTCGACAAAAGTGTGCACGGTTTCGCCATAAGTATAAATACCGGCCAGCTTCACTTCTCCATCTTCATCGCTCAAGGTTTTAGGCTCAAAAGCCGATTTTGCCCCTCTTTCTAGGGCCACTTTATAGGCATTTTCTGCATCATCTACCCAAAGGGCCAAGGTTTTTACCCCATCGCCATGCTTTTTCACATGCTCCGCCACGGGATGATCGGGCACTAGAGCCGAAGTTAAAAGCAAGCGGATTTTGCCCTGCTCCAATACATAGGTACAAAGCTCCTTATCGCCAGTCTCCAAACCTCTATAAGCTACCAACTTATAGCCAAAAGCCGTTTGATAATAGTGGGCCGATTGCTTGGCATTTCCCACATAAAACTCCACATGATCGGTCCCCAATAGGGGCATTGCATCTTGGTTCATGTTACTGTTTTTTTTAACGTATTTAGATGATCTTGCTGTTCAGCGCCTAAACTTAAGGAATTTTTAGCGCTTTTTACTGTTTTTTGGGGCTGCCCCTTCCGCCGGGTTAAAACCCAGCGCAAAGCGGCATCGCTTTGCGAGCTTATACAAAATGAGGGTTAAAACCCTCATGAATTATCGGCCGGGTCGGGCTGTGTCGTGGCTCGCAGGTCTGCTCGGCCCTGCGGGGCTTTCGCTTCGCTTCAGCCCCTGGGTCTGCGGCTTCGCCGCACCACTTTCCATCCCTCAGCCTGCGGCCCTTCGGGCCTGTAGGACCTAAAAATCTTGCCCTCGCTCTAGCATATTCCAACGCAAGCCTAGGCGGCCCCAAAGCGCCTGCGGGCTTTCTATTAGGCCCGTTATCTTTTCTTGGCGGAAAGATAGGCCCAGGTCTACAAATAAATTGTGGCGCAGCTGATAACTGCCCAATAGGTCCAGATACAATAAATGAGTGGCCAGCCCCTGCCCTATTTGGTTGCCATACTCCTGTTCTCTTGTAATATAAGAAAGGTGGATATTGCTGCCCCAATTGCTGCCGCTGCTATCCTGCCCATAAAAGGCATAGGTACATTGGGCCCGAAGCTGTAGTTTGGGCATTGGCTGATAGCGAATAATGGCCAAAAACTCTCTAAAGTTGGCCCCTAGCGGATGGGCCAAAGGCTGATTATAATGCGTATAACTAGCCGAGCTATCTCTAAAGGTATAGGTATAGGGACGAACCGTATTAAACTCCAATTGCAGATCTAGATGATTGATATTGGCTACATTTCGGTATTTGAGGCCCAATTGCAGGCCTTGTTTGTTGGCCCACCAGCCGCCATTGGCCGCAGAGGGCGAACGGAAGACCTCTGAAAACACAAACTCATCAATGACCACTTGTCCATAAAAGGCAAAGCGCCGCAGAAAATCCCAGCGGAAATTTAGGCCCAGCATAGCATTATCTGGGCTGCCTAGGCCTTGCTCTACTGCCCGATAAAAAATAAGGGGATTGAGATATTGCAATTCAAAACCTTGCTCTCGACCGAAAACGATGGCCTCAAACAAGCCAATTTGTAGGTTTTTGCTCAGTTTGAGGTCCAGATAATGCGCTGCCAAATACTTTTTGGGATAGAGCCCATTGGCTACGGGTGCATGATCCTGCGTCAATTCCGCAAAGATATTGCGGTAATGAAAGCGCCAAATGCGAGTATCTAATTGCAGATAAAAATAATTGTTTGAGAAATCGGACAAGAGCAAAGAGCGGTGCCCATCGCCAATAAAATGGCGGCCATGGCCCAAGCGGGCCGAGATATAGGGCATAATCTGAAAGCCAATATGTCCTTGGGCCAATAGATAATCTACCCCATCTTCTGGGGCATCGGTCAGTTGGCTATCATAGACCTTATAAAAGCCCGCTCTGGGCACCGCCCCAAACTGGCTAATTCGGTTTTGGATATGGCGGGGAAAAGCTGCCTGATTTTCGGTAAGGGTTGTCGAGAAAAACAAACGTTTAGCAATATCCCCCTCTAGGCGCAAGCCTCTGCGGTTGAGGAAAAGCAGGTTTTGGCTTCCATCTTCTAGGCGCTCCCCTCCTGCTTGCAGATGCAATAAAGGATTGACCGAAAAATAGAAATCGCCAGTTTGCAAGGCATATAGATTGGCCTTTTGTCTGTAAAAATGCGACCAAAAACTTTTGGGCGCGGGGGCCAGGCTATCCCAAAGGGCATTATCGGTTAAAAGATAGCTAGAGTCTGGACTTTGGCTGGCCAGCTTGCGCAGATCGCTGCGCAAAAAGGGCCGCAGGCTCGTATGCGCGCCTTCTAATTGTGGAGCAAGGGTCTGTGCTCGGTCCAAATAATCATCAGCAGGGCCCTGCAGGGGGCTATATTGGCTAGTTTGGGCCCAAACACTGGCCGAAAGCAGCAAGGGCAGAAAATAAATGAGCGTTTTCATGAAAACGAATTAGAGCGTAAAGATAGCCCGCAGGCTAAACATATAGGGATTGAAATAAGTATCCTTTCGGATATTCATGGGGGCTCTTTGCCAGCGAACATTGAGGCCCCAATTTTTGGTAAAATAAAAGGTCAGGTCGGCCACAATCATGACATAATCCTTGCGAAAATTATCAATTACTGCGGGATCATCCTGCCCATTTACTTCTACGGTGGCATTGAGGATACGATTATAGGAAAGCCCCGCCCCAAACTGCATGCGGTGGTAGCTATCCTTGCCATCTTCTGTGGAAATTTCCCAATCTTTGAGTAAGATAAGGACGGGCACCTCTATATTATTAAGGTGTAGATAAAAATTGCGAGGCGCTCCCTGAAGAGAGGGAGACTGGCTGCCTTGCTGAGAAAAAAGAATCTCTACCCCTAGGTCCCAAATGGGCGCCAAACGGGCCGTTCCTCTGGCGCCAAGATTTAGGCCGGGCTTGGTATAGCCTGCGGCATCATCGCCATCTATTTGGGCCATATTTATTCCAGCAATAATACTAGCCGAAAAGCGATTCTGATAATCTGAAGATTGGGCCTGAAGCTGTAGTGCTCCAATCCATAAGGCAAGAAAGCATAAGATATTAAGTCGCATAGTAAATATTTTAGCGTGAAAGCCTCAAAATACTGCGCTTTTAGGGGATTGGGAAGGCGGGGGCTGTTTTTTATCCCTTAAACTCTGGCTGGGACTATTTAAAATTTTGGGTCTGCCCTTTCCTGCGCCTAGGGACAAGCCCCTAGGCTAGCTTTTCAGACAGCCCTCTAAAGAGGGCCTTTGGATAAAGCTAGCTGCAGCCTAAAGGCCGCAGCCAATCTTGTTGGGCCATCATCTTGCTCGCCGCAGGAGCTTAAAAGCCCCTGCTTTTTTAGGGTTGAGCAAATTAGGTTTTGTTTTCAGGTCCTGCGGGTTTTAAGCTGCAGATCTATATATACATCCTACAGGCCCGAAGGGCCGCAGGCCTAGCGATGTGGAGGGGTGGCCGAAGGCCAGACCGAGGAGCGGAGCGACGAAGGGCCGAGCAGACCTGCGAGCCCCGCAACGTAGCGCCGCAAGGCGAAGCCGCAGCGGAGGCCCCAAAGCATCCCAATAAACACAAAAAAAAAGCTGAATAACTCTAAAGTTATTCAGCTTTTGGTCGGGATGACTGGACTTGAACCAGCGACCACTCGCCCCCCAGACGAGTACTCTACCAACTGAGCTACATCCCGATTCGCTAGTAGCGTTGTTGTTTGTGGTCACAAATATAGGGCAATATTTTTTAGATCCAAACTTCTAGCGATTATTTTTTCTAATTTCCTCCAAAAACATCTCGGAGACGGTCCAAAAAGCCCTTTCTACCGCCTTTTTCCTTGGCATTGGGAATGAAATTTTTGCTGTCGCGCATTTTTTCTAAAGCACGGCGCTCATCCGAAGACACATTTTTAGGCACCCAAACCTTAACATGAATGAGCTGATCGCCCTGGCCATATCCTCTTAGAGAAGGAAGGCCCTTGCCTCTTAGACGGAAGACCTTGCCGCCCTCGGTGCCCGCAGGTAGCGTCACCTTGACCTTGCCCGTTAGGGTGGGGACCTCCACGGCGGTACCTAGGACCAAATCAGCAAAGTTGACGTCTAGCTCATAATGAATATTATTGCCATCTCGAGCAAAGAGCTCATGCTCCTTTTCTTGGATATTGATGAGCAGATCGCCCGCAGGACCACCATTCATGCCCGCATTTCCTTTGCCATGCATAGAAAGCTGTAGGCCTTCCGATACCCCAGCAGGGATCTCAATCTCTAGGGTTTCTTCGCCATAAGTACGGCCCTCGCCTCCACAGCTGCCGCATTTGCTCGTAATGCTTTTTCCAGAGCCATTACATTGGGGACAAGCCACGGTGGTTTGCATTTGGCCCAAAAAGGTGTTTTGCACCCGACGCACATAGCCGCTGCCATTACAAGTACCACAGGTCTTGATTGAACTGCTATCTTTGGCTCCAGAACCGCCACAGCTAGCGCAATTGACGTACTTCTTAACCTTAATCTTCTTTTTGGCGCCCTTGGCAATTTCTTCTAAGGTTAGGCCAACCCGAATACGAAGATTAGAGCCCTTTTGGCCACCTGCAGCCCTACGGCCACGGCCCCCTTGCTGCTGACCAAAGAAGTCGAAACCTCCTCCTCCGCCACCACCAAAGATGTCGCTAAACTGAGAGAAAATATCTTCCATAGAGAAGCCGCCTGCACCGCCAGGTCCAGCGCCCTGATTCACGCCAGCATGCCCATAACGGTCATAAGCTGCCCGCTTTTGGTCATCATTGAGCACCTCATAGGCTTCGGCTGCCTCCTTAAATTTTTCTTCTGCCTCGGGGTTATCGGGGTTGCGGTCTGGGTGGTACTTCATGGCCACCTTGCGGTAGGCCTTTTTGAGTTGCGCCTTTTCCACATTCCGATCTACGCCCAACACTTCATAATAATCTCTTTTCTGCGCCATGACTCTTTATCTTCTTTTTTATTGGCCCACTACAACCTTAGCGTAGCGGATGATTTTTTCATTCAAAATGTATCCTTTTTCCACGGTATCAATCACCTTGCCCTTGAGCTCTTCTGTGGGAGCGGGTACCTTGGTGAGGGCCTCATGAAAATCGGGATCAAAGGCTTGGCCAGTAGATTCCATTTCTTCCAATCCTTTTTGGGCCAAAGCTTTTTTCATTTTTTCATAGATGAGCATAATGCCATCATCTAGCTCTTGGCCAGCTTTTACCGCCCGATCAAAATCATCGAGTACGGGCAAAAGCGACTTAATCGTATCGGCCGCAGCAGTTTGGATCAGCTGCAGTTTTTCTCTGGCATTGCGCTTTCTAAAGTTGTCAAATTCAGCATAAATACGCAGGTATTTATCCTTCATTTCGGCCAGTTCTTGGGCCAATCTTTCTTTTTCGTCTTTGGGAGCTGCCGTTTCCTTCACGGTCTCCTCTTCCTGAGTTTGTGCATCTGCTTGCAACTGCTCTTCTTGCTGCTGTTGCTCCTCCTGAGGATCTAGTTGTTCCTCCTGCTTCTTTTCTTCCATGATAATATATATATAGTATGACGGTGTTTAAACGATTTCACTTTGGCCCTTGTCAAGTTTTTTGCCAGCCGCAAGATAAAGACATCTTGTCAGTTTTTTCTTGCTTTTTGGCAGTTTGTCAGTTTAGCCTGACAGGCCGAGGGGGAGCCATTATTTTTTTGTTGATTTTTTTGGGGCCTCCGCAGCAAAGCTGCGGCGCTACGTTTCGGGGCTCGCAGGTCTGCTCGGCCCTGCGGCCTGACGGCCTTGGTCTGCGGCTTCGCCGCCCCCCTACACATCGCTAGGCCATGAACGAGCGCAGCCAGCTGCGCCCAGCAGGCGGCAAAGCCGCCGCAAAGGCGCGAAGCGCCTCGGCTGAGGGATGGATAGGGGGGCCCGCAGGGCCAGACCCAAGTTTTTTGAAGCGAAGCGAAAAAAACTGCAGGGCCGAGCAGACCTGCGAGCCCGGCACAGCCCGACCCAAGGCCGTAGGCCGCAGGGGCAGCCCCAAATAAAACTTCTTCAATTCCTGTTAAAGCCCTAAGTTTGTCCCCTCCTATTTAGATCAAGAGTGAGCAACTCATTTTAAAAAAAACAAACTATGCGTTTATTTCAAATCGGGCTATTTTTGGCCCTCTTTTCTGGTATTTTCCTTTTTTCTTGCCAAGATAATGCCCCTCAACAAAGCGAGGGCGAAGCAACCGTAGCCGCCGATAGCAGCCAAGAAGGAAGCAGCGCCTCGCCTAGCCCCTTGAGCCCTGAAGAGCAATTGGCTAAGATGGAGCCCGCCGCCCAAGCCGAAATGGCCAAGCTCAATGAAACGGCCTGCGCTTGCCTGCAAGAACATGCCGAGGCCATCACTAATTTTACCGATAAGGCCCTGCCCGCTATTGCCGAAGCCAAAGAAAAAGGAGGCGTTAGCCTAATGGAAGTTCTGGGGCCCTTGATGCCCGATATGCGCAAGATGAAAGGCTATCGCGAATGTGGCAGCCAGGCAGATAGTAGCATCAATCAAAACCTAATTGATGAGGCCATGGCCAAAATTTTGGGCGAAAACATGGACCCCAAAGCCGCTAGCGAAAGCAAAATAGCCATTATGAACGCCCAACTTAAACAAAACTGTCCCGATGGTTTTGCCATTCAGGAAAAAATTACCGCCTTTGCCGAGGCTGGCCAAAGCTTGCAAGGAGATCAGCCCGCTGCCCCTCATAAATAGGCACTGTCCCGTCCTGAAAAACTGATACAGAATTTAAAGCAATAAAATTCTGATTAAATACGGGTGAAAAGTTATTCTGGAAGATTTTGACCTCCTTCAAAAAGGTCAAAAAATCTTACGGAAATAACTTGTTGTCAATTTAACAACTCTGGCTTAAGATGATCTTGGGCTAGAGTTGTTTTCTTTTTATAGCTCTTATATTCGAGCTCTTGTTGTTGGTGCATTTCAGCAGGCGGCATAAATTGACAAGACCAATGTGGCCGCGCTTGGTTGTAAATATCAATACTTTGAGCCACTATTTTCTTCATCGCATCTAGCCCTAAATGGAAAAAATCTGCAATAAACTCTTGCTTTAATATTCCATTTATTCGCTCTGCTACGGCATTTGCATAAGGGTCATAAGACTCAGTCATAGAGCAACTTATGCCTAGCTCTTTGAGTACTTGCTGATAATCATTTGAGCAGTACTGAATGCCCCGATCAGAATGATGAATCAGCTCTTCGTTAGGATATAGACGACGCTTTGCAGCCTGTTTTAAGGCTCGAATAGAGCCAATACTGCTCAAGCTGTCAGAGACATCATATCCCATTATTTGCTTAGAATAAGCGTCTGTGACCAAGGCTAAATACATTGGATTTTCTCTCGTTCCAATGTAAGTAATATCTGAAACCCCAGACTTGCTCTGGCCGATAAATTTTCAAATCAGCTATCTTGTTCTTATGCTTTCTGTAGTGGTGGAAGGAATTTGTCGTTGTATGATAGTTCTTTCGAGGTCGAACTAGCAGATTGTTGGCCCGCAAAATAGTAAAAAACTTATCTCGGCCTACTCGCAGAGCCTTCAACTCAGATTGAAGTAAATGGTACAATTTGCGGCCTCCTAAGCGAGGCATTTTGTTCCGTACTTCTTGAACTAAGGCAACTACTTTTTCTGCCAAACCCTGATTAGATCTATGTTTCGCCTTCGATCTATAGTACTGCTGACGATTTATCCCGACCAATCGACATAAGCCACTTAAGCTTATTTTTTCTTCTTTTTGGAATTTATCAACTGTTCGGGTAAAGACTTTTTTCTGATTGGAATTTCAAACTCTTCTTCCGCTATATCTATCATCATATCAAAAAACAAGGCCTTCTTATCTGCCTGATTTAGCTCCTTTTCCAAGCGACGATTTTTCTTCTCTAAAAGCTTCAATTGCTGACGCAACTCCATCAATTCTTGTTCTGGACTCTTCTTCATACTTCTTAATTTATAGCTTTTATCGTATTGGCCATGTTTCTCGATCCATGTCCGAATTGTACTGTCTCCTTGTATCCCATACTTCCGTTGAGCCGCCCTTAATCCAATCTCGCCATTTTCTACTTCCGACACAACTTGGAGCTTAAAAGCTAAGGTATAATCTTTTTGCGTCCGCTTAACATACTGACCTTCTTTATTTTCCATCTATCTTCTGTTTTTGTTGTATCAGTATATCAGGACAAGACACACTGAAGTAGAAAAAGGCTAGTGATTTTTATCGCTAGCCTTTTTTTTGGGCAAAAAAAAACCTCCAAGCCAAAAGCTTGAAGGTTAAAGTGGTTTCGGGCGGGCTCGAACCGCCGACACACGGATTTTCAGTCCGATGCTCTACCAGCTGAGCTACGAAACCAGCTGTTTTTGTTTTGCGTGGCACAAATATAAGGCAGTTTTTTAAACTTCCAAAGGTTTTCTGAAAAAAACTATACTTTTTTGTGAATTCAGAGCCTGGCCTTAAAGTTTTTTAAAAATTTAAGATTAGTGAGGCCTTTTATTAAATTTGCGCAAGTCCTTTTTTGCCCAAAAATGTTTGGTCTCATCCTTAGAATTTAAAATCTATGTACTTAAAAAGATGGAGTGTACTGGCCCTACTCCTTTGTTTTGGCCTGTTGAATAATAGTTGCGATAATGAAGTTGATGTAGTTGGCGACTGGAAAGAGGTGCCTATTGTTTATGGCGTAATTAACCCCCTGCCTTTATTTTCGCCTATGGAGCCGCACTATATTCGTATTGAAAAGGCCTTTTTGGACCCTCGTACGGATGCCTTTCAGATTGCGCAGCGGGCCGACTCCCTTTATTATGGTCCTTTTGACCTAGAAGTAATTTTGTATGAGCAAACGCAGCAGGGCTCTCAGGTCATCAACACCCCTCTAGATACTTTTGAGCGGGTAAATGCCACCGATGAAGGCTTTGCGGACCGAGAAGAGGGTATTTTTGCGGCTAGTCCCAACTATATTTATAAGAGTGATGCCGTTTTGCCTGTAGGCAGCTATTTCTTACTCAAGGTAAAGAACTTGGCTACGGGCAAAGAGTACGATATATATACAAAGAGCATTCAACCTGGCAATCGTGATTTTACCGACTCGACCTTTAATGAGTTTAGAGTGACCACGCCCTCCACTAGTTTGGGGATTAAGTGGGCCAACTATGATCAGGGCAGCCAAGACTGGATCTTTAGAGATATCCGCTTCAACTGGGCCACCCCAAGCGATGCGGCTATTTATGATCTTTCATTGGATATTCATTATTATGAATTTGAGGTAGACCAAAGCCAAACGGGCGAGCCCGAGATTCCTGGCACTCGAGTCCGTAAAACCCTCAAGTGGACCCCCTTCCGCTCTGTTTTGGCCTCGGGTACTTCAGAGCCTAGAGGACTTTGCAATGCTTGTCCACAAACCTATGAGCGTTTTATTGAAGGCGATGGAACCGTGGCCCAAGAAATCAATGGCGAGAGCTTCTTCCGCTATTTGGCCAACAACCTATCGAGCACTACAGATAATAATATTCGCCGCTGCTTTAGCGAATTGGATATTCGGGTAGATGCCGCTGGCGTAGAGCTGGCCAACTACCTTAAGGCCAATGCCGCCAACCAAAGCCTAGTGGGCGGACTGTTTCCGGCAGAACCCTACACGAATGTTCCTGATGGCTATGGCATTTTTACCACAAAAATGTTTACCACTAGAAATGGCTATGAATTAGACGATGAAGTTTTGGAGTACCTCAAATTTGGGGAAATCACTCGAGATCTTGGTTTTAGAGATTATAGCTGCAACTAAAATATAAAAGGCCCTTTGGAGGGCCTTTTTTTATGCCCTGCAAGCCAGGCCGCCAAGCAATCACTGACAAGAGAGCGGACAAAAACTGAAAAAATGGCAGCTTGTCAGGCCAAAATGCAGGCAAAACAGCCGATTTGGCAAAAAAAAGGGCAAAAAAGAGAAAAAATTCTGTTGGTACAAGCCTTGATCTTAGGGCAGTGTCGCTCAATGAGGCGAACAACAATAATTGACTATCAAACTAACAAATTCAATATCTACAAGTTATGGGTAAGATTATAGGAATCGACTTAGGAACTACCAACTCCTGCGTATCTGTAATGGAAGGAAACGAACCTGTAGTGATTACCAACGAAGAGGGTAAGCGCACTACGCCTTCTGTTATTGGTTTTTTGGATAATGGCGAACGCAAAATCGGTGATCCCGCTAAGCGTCAGGCAATTACCAACCCGCACAAAACAATCATGTCTATCAAGCGCTTTATGGGCTTGCGCCACAGCGAAGCTGGCGATGATGTGAATCAGGTCCCCTATGAAATTTTGAAAGGGGCCAACGATACTATTCGCGTAAAAATTGACGACCGCGAATATAGCCCACAAGAGATTTCGGCCATGACGCTACAAAAAATGAAGCGCATTGCAGAAGAGTACTTGGGCCAAGAAGTGACTGAAGCTGTAGTTACTGTACCTGCTTACTTTAACGACTCTCAGCGTCAAGCCACTAAAGAAGCTGGCGAAATTGCCGGCCTAAAAGTTCGTCGTATCATCAACGAACCTACTGCCGCAGCTCTTGCTTACGGTATGGATAAAGCTGATGAGGATGTAACTATTGCTGTTTATGACCTTGGTGGAGGAACTTTTGACGTTTCTATCCTTGAACTAGGCGGTGGCGTTTTTGAAGTAAAATCAACAAATGGTGATACACACCTTGGTGGTGACGACTTTGACCGTGTGATCATGGACTGGCTCATTAGCGAGTTCAAACAACAAGAAGGTATTGACCTTAGCAAAAATGCAGAGGCCATCCAACGTCTAAAAGAAGCTTCAGAAAAAGCTAAGATTGAGCTTTCTGGTGGTTCTTCTACAGATATCAACCTTCCTTATATCTCTTTCAATGAAAGTGGCGCTAAGCACTTGGTCCGCCAATTGAGCCGCTCTAAATTTGAGCAACTCATTAGCGACTTGGTACAGCGTACCCTTACGCCCTGCCAAAAAGCACTAGATGATGCTGGCCTTTCTATCGGCGATATTGATGAGATTATCCTAGTAGGTGGTTCTACTCGTATTCCTGCCATTCAGGAAGCTGTAGAAAAATTCTTCAACAAGAAGCCCAATAAGAGCGTAAACCCCGATGAAGTAGTGGCCGTAGGTGCTGCTATCCAAGGTGGTGTATTGACTGGTGAGGTGAAAGATGTTCTTCTCCTAGATGTTACTCCCCTTTCTTTGGGTATCGAAACTTATGGTGGCGTATTCACTCGCCTAGTTGAGGCCAATACGACTATTCCTAAGCGTGCTTCTCAGGTATTTTCTACCGCTCAAGATAACCAGCCTTCTGTAGAGATCCACGTTTTGCAAGGAGAGCGCCCCATGGCCAACCAAAACCGCACAATCGGTCGCTTCCAACTAGAGGGTATCCCCGCTATGCGCAAAGGTGAACCTCAAATTGAAGTAGTTTTTGACATTGACTCTAACGGTATCCTTAGCGTTTCTGCTAAAGAGAAAACGACCGGAAAAGAACAGAAGATCCGCATCGAGGCTTCTACTGGACTTTCTCAAGAGGAAATCGATAAGATGAAGCAAGAAGCCGAGGCCAATGCCGAAGCCGACCGCCAAGCTCGCGAAAAAGTAGATAAGCTCAATGAGGCCGACTCTATCATCTACCAAACAGAACGTCAGATGACAGAACATGGCGAGAAATTGCCCGAAAACCTCAAAGCCGATATCGAAAAAGCAGTCACTGAGCTTAAAGCAGCTCATCAAGCACAAGACCTAGATGCCATCAACAAAGGGATCGAGGCCGTAAATAACGCTTGGGCTGCAGCTAGCCAGCAAATGGGTGGACAGCCCGGCGCCGGTGGCCCCGAAGCAGGCCCCCAAGGCCCCGCCAATGACGGCCAAGCCGGTGGCGATGATGTAACCGATGTAGAATTTGAAGAGGTAGACAATAAGTAGTCGCCTACTCAAAAACTCCAATAATGAGGCGAGTCAACTTAGGTTGACTCGCCTTTTTTATGTCTTGGCTTTCTATTCTTTATTATCTTTGGACCAAAATCTAACTTATGGCGACATCCCCCAGGCTCCGCTACTTTCTGCTTATACCTATGCTAATTTATTTCCTTTTCCTCTTTTGGTTCCACTGGATTCAGCCCAAAACGCCGACTAAAGCCGAGAAAATTGCGGCCAATAATGAAGCCATTGCCGCCTATGTCGAACGCTTCCACCCCCTCGCTATTGCCGAGATGCACAGACTAGGCGTGCCCGCTAGTATTACCCTGGCCCAAGGGATCCTAGAGTCTCAATACGGAAAAAGCGAATTGGCCCAACAAGCCAATAATCACTTCGGCATGAAATGCGGCGGCAACTGGGAAGGCGATAGCTACTCTAAGTTTACTGGAGAATGGAATAATGAAGCCCAGTCTTACCGACAATTGGCCTGCTTCCGCGTTTTTGATTCTGCCGAAGCCTCTTTTAGAGCACATTCCGACTTCCTGCGCTACCGCAAGTATTACCAAAAACTCTTTCTCCTCCCCTCCAAAGATTATAAGGCCTGGGCCAAAGGCCTACAAGCCGCAGGCTATGCTACCGACCCCAAATACCCCGATAAACTCATTTCTCTCATCGAACGATTTGAACTGGACCAATATGATCAGCTCCTGCTCCGCCCAGAATCGCCCTGGGTGCTGGCTCCAGATACCCTCTCTTTCGACTAACGATTATATGTTATGCGCTTGCTCTCTTTTTTTGCCCTTTTCTTGCTCCTCGCCTGCCAAAATGAATCCCAAAAAGCGGAGCTGCTCATCTTTAATGGCCCTATTTATACCGTAGATAGTAGCCAATCTCAGGTGGAAGCGCTGGCGGTGGCCAATGGGAAAATTATCGCCCTGGGAAATTGGAGCGATCTCCAAAAGTTTCAAAGCCCTAGTACCGAACTGCTGGACCTTAAAGGCAAAACCCTGATTCCCGCCTTTATTGAAAGCCATGCCCATATTCTGGGCCTAGGGCAGTTTAAACGAGAACTGGACCTCAGCCAAGTCAAAAGCTATGAGGAGCTGATCCAATTGGTCCAAGAACAAGCTGCCAAAACGCCAAAAGGCGAATGGATTCTTGGCCGCGCCTGGCATCAAAGTAAATGGGATTCTCTCCCCTTTTCGATCAAAGGCTACCAAACGCATGATGCCCTCAGCCAAGCCGTCCCCGATCATCCCGTTTTGCTGATGCACGCTAGCGCCCACGCCCTGATGGCCAACGAAAAAGCCATGCAGCTGGCGGGCCTAACGCCCGAAACCCAAATGAATGAGGAAGGCGAGATTATCCGCTTTCCCAATGGCCGCCCCACAGGCATTTTTACCGAAAATGCCATGACGATGATTAAGGAGGCCCTGCCGCCCGCCGATGAAAATAGCCGCTATCAAGATCTACTAGCGGGTATCCAAGAGGCCCTTAGCTACGGTATTGGCAGCCTGCAAGATGCCGGCTCCGATTCTGCCGCTATTGCGCTTTACCGAAAAGCCCTGGCCCAAAATGAACTCCCGCTCCGCCTTTGGGTAATGCTGGCCTATAATAATTATGCTGCCGATGTCCAAGGCCAAGACGATCCTTTCCTAGAAAAATGGCTGAAAAAAGGTCCCGAAAAAGGCGATTTTCTCAGTATCGGAGGCATTAAGCTTTATGCCGATGGCGCCCTAGGCTCTAGAGGCGCTTGGATGCTCGAGGAGTATAGCGACCGAGCTGGCCATTTTGGCCACCCTACTCTCCCCCTAAAAACTATTGAGGAGATTGCCGAAAAAGCCCTGCTGGCCGACTTCCAACTTTGTACTCACGCTATCGGCGACCGAGCCAACCGAGAGCTGCTCAATATTTATGAACGGGTCCTAAAAGCCCAGCCCCAAGCCGCCAAAGACCACCGCTTCCGAATTGAACATGCCCAACATATTGCCCCCAAAGATATTCCCCGCTTTGCCCAGCTAGATGTTATTGCCTCGGTCCAAGGGATCCACTTTTCTTCCGATCGCCCCTGGGCCCAAAGCCGCCTGGGCCGCCTGCGCATCGCTATGGGCGCCTACCGCTGGAAACAATTGCTGGCCTCTGGCGCCAAACTGATTAACGGCACCGATGCCCCCGTCGAGTCGATCAATCCAATCGCCTGCTTTTATAGCCTGGTCAGCCGCCAAGCCAATGATGGCCAAGTCTATGAAGCCGACCAAAAGCTGAGCCGCCTGCAGGCCCTAAAGGCCTATACCCTAGATGCCGCCTATGGCGCTTTTCAAGAAAAGGAAAAAGGCAGCCTAGAGGTCGGAAAGTTTGCCGATTTTGCCATCCTTTCCCAAGATATTATGCAGGTCCCCCTCCAAGATATTCCCCAAACTAAGGTCCTGCAAACTATTGTAAACGGTAAAACGGTCTATTTGAGGGAGTAGGATTTGGGGCCTCCGCCTCGCTTCGCTCGTCGGCGCTACGTTTCAGGGCTCGCAGGTCTGCTCGGCCCTTCGCCAGCTTCGCTGGCTCGGTCTGGCCTACGGCCACCCTTGCACATCGCTAGGCCTGCGGCCCTTCGGGCCTGCTATCCGTAGCTTGTCCCGTCCTGAAAAACTGATACAGAATTTAAAGCAATAAAATTCTGATTAAATACGGGTGAAAAGTTATTCTGGAAGATTTTGACCTCCTTCAAAAAGGTCAAAAAATCTTACGGAAATAACTTGTTGTCAATTTAACAACTCTGGCTTAAGATGATCTTGGGCTAGAGTTGTTTTCTTTTTATAGCTCTTATATTCGAGCTCTTGTTGTTGGTGCATTTCAGCAGGCGGCATAAATTGACAAGACCAATGTGGCCGCGCTTGGTTGTAAATATCAATACTTTGAGCCACTATTTTCTTCATCGCATCTAGCCCTAAATGGAAAAAATCTGCAATAAACTCTTGCTTTAATATTCCATTTATTCGCTCTGCTACGGCATTTGCATAAGGGTCATAAGACTCAGTCATAGAGCAACTTATGCCTAGCTCTTTGAGTACTTGCTGATAATCATTTGAGCAGTACTGAATGCCCCGATCAGAATGATGAATCAGCTCTTCGTTAGGATATAGACGACGCTTTGCAGCCTGTTTTAAGGCTCGAATAGAGCCAATACTGCTCAAGCTGTCAGAGACATCATATCCCATTATTTGCTTAGAATAAGCGTCTGTGACCAAGGCTAAATACATTGGATTTTCTCTCGTTCCAATGTAAGTAATATCTGAAACCCAGACTTGCTCTGGCCGATAAATTTTCAAATCAGCTATCTTGTTCTTATGCTTTCTGTAGTGGTGGAAGGAATTTGTCGTTGTATGATAGTTCTTTCGAGGTCGAACTAGCAGATTGTTGGCCCGCAAAATAGTAAAAAACTTATCTCGGCCTACTCGCAGAGCCTTCAACTCAGATTGAAGTAAATGGTACATTTTGCGGCCTCCTAAGCGAGGCATTTTGTTCCGTACTTCTTGAACTAAGGCAACTACTTTTTCTGCCAAACCCTGATTAGATCTATGTTTCGCCTTCGATCTATAGTACTGCTGACGATTTATCCCGACCAATCGACATAAGCCACTTAAGCTTATTTTTTCTTCTTTTTGGAATTTATCAACTGTTCGGGTAAAGACTTTTTTCTGATTGGAATTTCAAACTCTTCTTCCGCTATATCTATCATCATATCAAAAAACAAGGCCTTCTTATCTGCCTGATTTAGCTCCTTTTCCAAGCGACGATTTTTCTTCTCTAAAAGCTTCAATTGCTGACGCAACTCCATCAATTCTTGTTCTGGACTCTTCTTCATACTTCTTAATTTATAGCTTTTATCGTATTGGCCATGTTTCTCGATCCATGTCCGAATTGTACTGTCTCCTTGTATCCCATACTTCCGTTGAGCCGCCCTTAATCCAATCTCGCCATTTTCTACTTCCGACACAACTTGGAGCTTAAAAGCTAAGGTATAATCTTTTTGCGTCCGCTTAACATACTGACCTTCTTTATTTTCCATCTATCTTCTGTTTTTGTTGTATCAGTATATCAGGACAAGACAGCTGCAGCTTAAAAGCCGCAAGACCTGAAAACCGAATGCTTGCGCCCATCTCCAATAAAGCAGGGGCTTTTAAGCTCCTGCGGCGAGAAAAATGATGGCCCAAGAGATTGGCTGCGGCCTTTAGGCTGCAGGAATAGGATTTTGGCCCCAATTGTTAGGGAATTGTTAAAAATGAAAATAATGTAACAAAATCAAAAAGGGGGAAAGTTCGGTATTTTACCGAACTAGTTCAGCTCCAGACCGAAGCAGTTCACCTCCAGACCGAACTAGTTTACCTCCAGACCGAAGCAGTTTACCTCCAGACCGAACTAGTTTACCTCCAGACCAAACTAGTTTACCTCCAGACCAAACTAGTTCAGCTCCAGACCAAACTAGTTCACCTCCAGACCGAACTAGTTCAGCTCCAGACCGAACTGGTTCACCTCCAGACCGAAGCAGTTCACCGCCAGACCGAACTAGTTCACCGCCAGACCGAAGCAGTTTACCTCCAGACCGAACTGGTTCACCTCCAGACCGAAGCAGTTCACCTCCAGACCGAACTAGTTCACCTCCAGACCAAACTAGTTCAGCTCCAGACCAAACTAGTTCACCTCCAGACCAAACTAGTTCACCTCCAGACCAAACTAGTTCACCTCCAGACCAAACTAGTTCACCTCCAGACCGAAGCAGTTCACGGGACTGTTCAGGATTTTGTGTATCCAGATAGGCAACAAAAAGGGCAAGCAAAAAATGTTAAACAAAAAAGCCCAGCCACTCCCCTAAGGGATTCCTTAGGGAATCCCGCAGAGGGGTGGGTGGGCGGGTTATATTGCGAATGAGGAGCGCAGCGACGAATACCGCTTTTGGGCCTCCTCTAGAGCAGCGCATTAGGCTAATTTTTGAACGGCAGTACTCGCATCTCCATAGTTTTGGCCGGGCGCAACGCTAAGTAGATTAACGCCAGGTTTTTTGCCTGGAGCAAAGCTGCCCAATTCCTCCTCAAAGCCGAGGGCTTCGGCACCGTTTAGGGTGGCCCATTGCAAAAGCGTCTCAAAAGGGACATAAGACTGGTAGCGGCGGATAGTCTTTATCTCCTCTAGAATAGAAAGGGACCAATTAGAGGTAAGGCTATCGGTACCTAAACAAACCTTAGCGCCTTTTTTCAAAAATGCCTGATAATTGGGCAAGCGATTTTCAATATATAGATTGGCATTGGGGCAGCTGGCCCAATAAACCGATTTGCCCCAGCTTTTGGCAAAAGCAATATCCTGCTCAGAAGTAAGGGTATTATGCACAAAAAGCGTTCGTTGTTCGGGGTCCATTTGCGAGAGGGCATAATGAATGGCCGTGCGGCCATTAGGCTGGAATTGGTCCAGAGAAAAACCAAACTGCCCATAGAAATCGACAAAGCCGCCTGTTCCTGTCAAAAAGAGTTCTTGTTCTGGGGGTGTCTCTTGGTTGTGAATGCTTACCGTATGGGCTTCTCCTTGGTTGGCGGCATTGATGCGCTCGAACAATTGGGGAGAAACAGAATAAGGGGCATGAGGCACCATCACCTTTTTGCTCCCTTCTGCTAGGGGGAGAGCATCATAAACGGCCTTATATTTTTCAAATTCGGCCTCGGCATTGGCGGTTTGTAGAAAATCGAAGCATTCGACAAAGCTATAATAGCGCAGGCGGCCCTTGGCCTTTTGGGCAAAGGTATCGGGAACATTAGTAATATCGCCTACGGCCACAATACCATTAGCGATCATTTGGTCCTCGGCCCAAGCGATAGCCTCGGCAATTTCGGTTTCGGGCGCATTGCGTCTAGACACCACCTGCTTAATAAAGTCGATGAGGCCCGTGCCCGTTTCTACTTTTCCGAGCATATGAGAGAGCTCTAGGTGGCAATGGGCATTGATAAAGCCGGGGACCAAAATCCCTTCATGAATCTCGATCTCTTCATCGGGATAATCGGCTCTTTGGCCTATTTCTAGGATGCGGCCCTCATCATCAAGGACCAAAACGCCCTCTTTGATGGGAGCTTCGCTAATTGGGTAAATATAATCGGCGCTTATTTTTCTCATGATAGATGTCTTTAATTTGAGGGGCAAAAATAGCTAAAACTATTGATTTTATCCTTAAAAATGCGGTGGACAGGCGGCGAAGCCGCCGCAGGCTGAGGGATGGACAGCAGTGGCCGTCAGGCCAGACCCAGCCGCCGCAGGCGGCGCAGGGCCGAGCGAAGAGCGAGCTGCGAAACAGCCCGACCCGACCGCAGGGAGGGGCAGCCCCAAAATAGCAGCGAGCTGCGACAACCAGCCCCAAAGGGGCGCCAGTTCGATGACCAAGGGGAATAAACAGCCCGACCCGACCGCAGGGAGGGACAGCCCCAAAATAGCAGCGAGCTGCGACAACCAGCCCCAAAGGGGCGCCAGTTCGACAACCGAAGGGCGTAGCGGCAGCCCCAAAATAGCCGCATAAAAAAAGCCTCCCTAGGGAAGCTTTTCCTTAATATTTAGAGTAGCCTTAATTTCTCGGGGCCGCAGCCTAATTCATCGGCTAGATGGCCGCCATTTTCGCAGAGGGGGAGCAACTCCTCCTGGAGGAAAGGCTGCACCTTAGGCTGCATCGATTTGGGGTAAAGCAGATGCAAATTGGGGCCTGCATCTAGGGTAAAATAGAGCGGGAGTTTTGTTTGTTGGCGCCAATCTCGGACCTTCTCGATCAGGGCCAAACTATTGGGCTGCATCAGCAAATAAGAAGGGCGAGAAGTCATCATGAGAGCGTGTAGCATCAGGGCCTCTTCCTCGGCAATTTGGCCAAAGGTGGCCCAATCGCCAGCTTGGAGAGCGGGCAAAAGTTTGCCCAAATTCTCTTCCGCCAATTGGTAGCGAAGGGGGGCAAAAGGGTTGCCCTCCATCAGTTTGTGGCCGGCGGTACTAGAGACCGATTTCTCGGCCCGGCTCACCAGCAAAATAGTATCTTGGACCGCCTTAAAATCATCATGCAAGAGCTCGCCGCAGGGGCTAGCCCAGAGATTAGAGCTCCCCTTTAGCTGCTTAGACTCGCCCCAAGAGGCGGCCATAGGGTAAAGCGATCGGCAGGCAGAGCCAGAGCCTAGGCGGGCAAAATAGCTGGCCTTTTGCCAAAACTCGGCCTGATCGGAAGTGGGGCCAAGGCCCAATTCGGCGGCCATATCGCAGAGGCAGAGAGCCAGAGCGCTCATGCTAGAAGCGGAAGAAGCGATGCCCGCAGAATGGGGAAAAGAATTCTTAGAATCCAGTTCTAGGGCGTATTCATCGAGGAAAGGCAGCTCCTCGAGAATACTTTCTAGAAAGCCCTGAATACGTTGGGCAAAAGCTGGTTTTTCTTGGCCTTCAAACAAAAAGCGCAACTGAATACCGCCCTTAGCTTTGGGGCTATAGCGGAGCGTCGTTTGGCTATAGGCGGCAGAAAGCGTAAAGCTGAGCGAAGCATTTTTGGGAAGTTGGCGGCCGTATTTGCCCCAATACTTAATAATGGCAATATTGGAGGGGCTTTTCCAGCAAGTTTGATTCATGATATACTTATTTTGATGTTGATTCAGGGGCTTCCATAAAGCTTTGGGGCTCTAGAAAAGCAAATTGATAATATCTGAAATAAAGGGATTGCAGACCGAGAAATAGGCGGCCATCCTCTAGGGGGTAGCTCAATTCGGGGCAGAGCAATTCATCTTTAAATTCGTAAGATAATAACTGTTTCTCTTTTAGCTTGCCTTGGGCATCTATTTGGGCTAGGTAGGCGCCTGATTCGCGGCCATAGAGGCCTCGATTGAAGAGCAGATACAGCTTGCCGGCCTTCTCCCAAAGGTAAGGGCGTAAAAAGCTAGCCTTAGACTTGGGAAAAGAGTTGTGTTTGAGGATACTCTGCTCCCAGAGTAGCTCTCCAGCTTCAGAGAAGCAGAGCAGAAAAATATTGTGGCTTTTAAAGTTATGAATGCCATAGGGACGTTCTTCAGCTAGGAGGATCAAGCGACCATCGGCCAGTTGTCGGAAGCTGATCGTTTTGTAATTTCGCAGCTCTGTTTTCTCCTTAATTCGCCCTAATTTCCGCTGCAATAATTGGGCTTTTAGCGAGTCGGAAAAGGACTGCTTGTACTTAGTGAGCACCTGATTTCGGGCGGCATTTATTTTAATAAAAAAATAGCCGCCTTGTTTATAATATTTTTTCTGAGAGTAGAGGCCGGTCCAATAAATATTGCCCTCTGCATCAAAAAGGAGATCCATTTCATTATAGAAAAAATCGCCTAATTTGGGACTAAAGTGGGTAAACTCCCCTGCATTTGGGCCTAAGAAATAGACCAGGGGGTCTGCCGTTACCTTTTTGAGCTGATAAGAGCGTTTTTCTCGAAATCGATCGCAGAGAATAGCAATAATTCCTTGATTACTAATCTTCAGCTTTTGAATAGCGACCACTCTTTTTCCGCTTTGATGAAGAGAGAGATCCAGCTTGCGCTCCCAGAGCAGCTGAAGACGGGCATCGAGCACCCGCAGGCGGATGCTATTGGTAAGTCCCCGAATATCTTCAATATCGCCTTCTTCCTCATAATCATAAAGCAGCAATTTGCTACCATCTGGAGAAAGGACAAAATTGCCTCGGTAGAGGCGTTCTTTCATATCAAAGGGCGGAATCAGGGCAATACTATCGGGAGATAAGCGAAAGCTATCGGGCAAAATTTCTTTGGCATAGAGGCTCACATCCTCATAGCGCTGAAGAGCCTTATTGTCTATATAGTAGGAATAGAGCAAATAGTTTTTGTCCTGAATGTGCATGGCTCCGCCATATTTTCGCTTTCGGTCGCTTGAAATATAGCGGCCCTTTAGCTTGAGCTGCCCATCGTAAATTTCGGTTTCGGCCTTATCGAATTGCTTATTAAAGCGCAAAATCTGAAAGCGATTCTCCTCATACTCTAAAAGCGCATAGGTTTTATAGTTACCTAATCGCTCTTGGCGCTCGCCCAAAAATAGCGCTTGTGCGCCCAAGAATAAAGGGAAAAAGCTGATCAATAATAGAAGTATAATTTTATGCATGTATAGATGATTTGATGTAAATGTACTGACTTCTTATAGAAGTCTAAACTTAGCCCCAAAGCAAATAGATGAATCTCTGAAACAATCTGGTGGTTTTAAATTAACTAAGCAAAAGAGAAACTAATTTTGACCTTTTACATTTATCCGACTTTCTATTTATCAAAACCCCTTATAGAATGATTAGTCTTATTATACTTATTGGCGTAATTCGCAATTATTGGAATTTAGCCAAAGCAAAAGGCAAAAATGCTTATTTATGGGCATTTCTAGCTTTTATTATTTATTATGGCTTAGTTATACTCATATCTGTCCCCCTTATGTTTTTCCTAGAAGAACAGATTACAGGAGAACCCGGCTTTGAACTCCTCTTCAATTTAGTTATTGGATTTCTATCTTTACTTTTCACTTATTTACTAGGTCCGGTCCTTATTAAAGATGATAAGGCCCTCTCTTTGGAGGAGCAAAACGACATCTTAGATGCTGGCCTTTAATTTATCATTATGATCATACTCACTATTATCCTTGCGGGCGCCTTGGCCATTGGCAAATGGTACTGGGATAGCGCCGCCGAGCAATCTCTGCCCAAACTCAAATGGCTACTCATTGGTATGGGCCTATTTATTGGCAGCTATATCCTCATTGGAATAATTGTCTCCCTAGTCTTTCAGTTTGTTTTTGGCGATCTGGCCATTGGTATACATGAAATTGGCAAAATTCTCATTACCGCCTCTTTGGCTATTAGTGTCTGCAAATGGGGCAACAAACGCTGGCTAGAAAATTATAGCCCTCCCCAAAAGTCAGATATTCTAGATGCGGATATATAAACCAGTTTCCTATGCAATTGACTATTTATTTACTCCTGTTCTCTTTTTTTCTGGCCTTAGTTCTTTACGGACATTACCGCCTCAAAGCTCAAGCTGCTAGACTAAATCCAGAAATTTGGGGCCTAGCTGGCCCCATGCTTTTCTTTGGGCTCAATCATTACCTCAGTCTGCTCATCATTGCCCTTCGGGAGAGCATCAGTAATATTGATTTATTTCTCGCCCTCAGTATAGCAGGCAGCCTCCTTAGCTTTGCAACCATTTTCTTTATGGCCCCTTACCTAATTTCTACGGTCCAAACAACAGCAGAACATGAACGCGATTAGCCCCCATCTTCTCACGTATATCCTTAGCCTAATCAGCCTATTTTATTATGCTTCTCTTGCCCCTAAACACAGCAAGAATGCCTTGCTATGGGCGGCTTTTGGCTTTCTTTTTCAGACAGGCCTCTCTCTCCTTTTCATCCTATTCAGTAAGGTATTTATCGCCCTATTCAAAATCCTTTCTTGGCCCATCAATGATTATTGGGCGATTGGCCTGCTCCTTCTCCCCCTAATCGCCTGCGTCCTTAGCCTTAAGCTAGCCCCTTCTTTTGTTGCGCCCCAAGCAAAAAGCCCCGCTCCTTCCTCCTCCAATTCAGATATTCTAGATGCGGATATTTAGGGGCCCGCGGCCGCCCTTTATAAGGGGGGCGGCCGCCGCTAGGCTCCGCCGCTCGCAGGGCTGCTCGGCCCTGCAGCGCTTTCAGCGCTTTGGTCTGGCCCTTCGGGCCACGGCTGCGCAGCGCTGGGCCATTTGGCCCTGCGGGCCAAGGGGGCTTCGCCCCCTAGATTCCTAAACCTAGCATAAAACACAACCATGATCAACTACTATGCTTATTACATCCCCTTCCTACTTATGCTTGGCCTCAACTTTTATATGTACAGAAAGAAAGCCATTCGCTACAATAAAAATCCACTAAATTGGGGACTTATTAGCCTCCTTATCTATTACGTTTGCTTTGAACTACTCTTTCATCTGGCCAATTTGTTGTTTGCATTTGTTGGTGTAGCCTACCCGTAAGGTGCAACCAAAAAATACTATACATCTAACATCGTCCTTTCAAAGTCATATGGGCTAATATTTCCCAGACTTTGGTGGGGACGATTAAAATTGTAGTGCTGAAACCAATTTTGAATTTCCTCATTTAGTTCTTCTAAAGAGTGGAACCAAGATAAGTTTAAACACTCTGTTCTCAAAGTTTTATTTAATCGCTCAATAAATGCATTTTGGGTAGGTTTTCCTGGCTGGATGAACTTTAATTCAATATCATGTTTTTGGGCCCAAGCAGCTAACTTTTTAGAGATGAATTCTGGCCCATTATCGCAACGAATATAGTCAGGTTTACCTCTGTAATCCAGTACTTTATCAAGTACATCAGTAAGCTTTTTTGCAGAGATACTTTGATGGGCTTCTGTCCACAAAGCTCGCCTTGAGGTCTCATCCATAATGTTGATAATTCGGACCGATTTCTTATCTGAGCTCATGACCCAATCGCTTAAAAAATCCATAGACCAACCCTTATTTACCTCCTTGGGCAAAGAGATAGGTTCAAATTTTCGGCGAATACGCTGACGCTTTGGGCGCTGTCTTAAGTTTAATTTTTCTCTCTTCCAGATTCTATACACCTTCTTATGATTGAAGGTAACACCTTGATTTCTAATGTAATGAAAAACCTTCCAAAAGCCCCAAGCTAAATATTCTTTCGTGACTTCATGCAGTAATTTAGCGATTTGATCATCGACTACTTCTGGCCGATGACCTGACTTTCGTTTATAGTATGTTTGACGACGAAACCCCAAAACGACACAGATTCGACGCACACTGTACTTCTTGGACAGCTCGTCTATGACTCTTTCTTGTCTTTTGGGGTTAAGTGCTTTTTTGCCATTGCATAGCCCTCTTCTAAAATTTCATAATTCATGCTTAAGTCTGCATACATCTTTTTTAAACGAGCATTTTGGGCCTCTAATTCCTTGATTAAACGCTCTTTATCGTCAACTTCTTGCTCTTTGGATCTTTTCCATTTATAGAAAGTGGCTGGGCTTATTTGGTGCTTTCTACACAAATCTGCCACGCTAAGGCCGCTGTCGTGCTCAGCTAAAATTGATAACTTCTGCTTTTCCGTGAATTTACTTTTTCGCATCCTTTTAGTTTTTGTTCTTTAAGATAATTATTTTCTATAACTAATGGTTGCTTTTTTGGGCAGGCTACATTGGGTACAGCTACGTTTTTTACACAGAGCAGCTTTCAGAAAAAGAAGAGGGACCTCAGGTTATGTATATTCTACTTTATAGTCGCCAAGCAATAGCCTTCCTTTCCGCCTTATGGCTAAGTTTGCGCATAGGAGAATTCCTTATCCGCCCTAGTAAAAATCAGTCTAATGCCGACAATCAGCAGCCCTAGGCCATCTGCTAAAAAGGACTGCCCTAAGACAACCTTCTCGCTGTCTTCCTCCTATCTATCTTGCTCTTCCCTAAGCTCCGCAATAAGCTTCCATAAGCAAAGGCCGATTTTAATTTTTGCTCCCCTGACCGTATCCGCATTTCTTCCATCGGAAAGCGCTGTATGTGCCGCCCCAACTGCATTTCTTCCTTAATCCCCGCCCCGCCAAAACTAAGGTCCAAATTGGACCGATCAAAAAAATCTAGCCCCACTTCATGGTCCGTAAAGGGAAAGGCAAAAGCCCGAATAGGTTGCCGCAACCAAAGGGCCAACTGCTGCTGGTTTTTCTCTGTCTGAAGCAATTGCTCTTCTAACGAAAGCTTTTTGTATAAAGGATGATCCCAACTATGCCCCCCTATGCTAAAGCCCATTGTTTGCAGGGCTCTTAGCTCTTCTAGCTTTAAATAAGGTTGTTTTTGGACCAAAAAGTCAGGGACCGAGCAGCCAATTCGATCCGCCCAGGCCAAAAGCTCAGCTTCCTGAGCATGCCCCGCCGAAAAAAGCAGCTTTGCATCTTTTGGAGCCAAGACTTTCTGTGCCGCCAAATGGCTGTAAATCAGGGCCGCCAAATGCCTAAACATCAAGCGCTTATTATCAATAAAAGCCCCATTGATAAAAAAAGTAGCAGGAACCCCCAAACGCAACAAAATAGGCGCAATAACATGATAACAACTACTCAGGCCATCATCAAAACTCAAATGAAAAAATGGCTTTCGAGCAGGGCGACCCGCTTCTACCCAAGCCAACAGTTCTCCTAAATCTATGGGCTCAAAATGGGCCAAAATGAGCTTTAGCTCGGCCTCAAATTGCTGAGGCGAAATAAGCGGATAAAGGGGCGAAATATGGGGCTGCGGCTCCGCTTCTACCGCATGATAAAAGGGAAAAAAAGCCGCTACCTTTGCTTTTTCTTGCCAAAAAGAAAGGGAAAAGGCCTGAGCCAATTGGTCCAGACCTTTTTTCATATTATTCTTTATCCAAGGACCTAAGCCTTGTCTTTGGGCATAGTACATTGGCCATTAAATATTGCTCCTTGTTCAACCTGCAATCGCTCACAGTCAATATCTCCTTTCAATTGAGCCGAAGCCTGCAAATAGACCAAAGCACTGGCTTTTACATTCCCCTTGCTCTCGCCCTCAGAAATCATTTCTTTGCAGTTAATCTGGCCCATCACCTTGCTTTTAGGCGCCATCACTAGGCGGCCCCCACAAGAAATTGTTCCATGCACCTCTCCTTCCAAACGAATGTTGGCATTGGTCTCTAAACTCCCCTCGATAATGGTCCCCTGCGCCAAAATACATACATCCTTGGCGCCAATAGCTTTATTCTCTTCCATAAAATTTAATTCAAATTTGGTCTTCAAGATAAGAACTTCTCCTTAATAGGCCAAGTTTTTCCTCTTTTTGGGGCTGCCCCGCCCTGCGGGCGGGTCGGGCTGTCCGCAGCTCGCTGCTCGCTCGGCCCTGCGGCGGCTTTGCCGCCTAGGTCTGCCGCCTTCGGCGGCCCTGCTCTCATCCCTCAGCCGAGGCGCTTCGCGCCTGCAAAACGCAGTTGGACCTATTTCAGACCCCGCTTTTCACAAATCGTATCATAGGCCTCTTGCAAGCGCTTAAACTTAGACTCCCCCACTTTCTGAAATTCCTCTCCCAAACTCGCCAAACTATCCGGATGATACTTCTTCACCATCTTGCGATAGGCGGCCTTTAATTTGGCATCAGAGGCAGAAGGGGGTAACTCTAAGATCTTATAATGGCTGTCCATTTCATCATAAAACATCGCCTTAATCGATACAAAATCACTATGCGGTAGGTCCAACTCCAAACTAATGCGCTTGATGGTATCCACCTCCACCTGGTCAATACTATAATCTGCATTGGCAATGCCAAACAGAAAATAGAGCATCTGCAAGCGGGTTTCATAGCTACTGCTCAAATAAATCTGCCGACAAGTTTTGGCCATATCCCAATCTTGCTCTAAGGCGGCACTCAAAATGCCCATATACTCCTGCAAGTTATCTTGGCCAAACTGCTCGACCAAAAACTTTTGAATATAGCTCAGCTCCAACTCTTCTACCTCTCCATCTGATTTGACCACCGCAGCGGCCAAGATGAGGGAGCTCAAAATAAAGTTGGTGCTGTCGTTGGGTTGTGGCAATTGTTTTTTGCGCCTTTTTGGGCCTGCCCCCCCTCCTTTTTGAAGCAGTATATCTAGAAAAAAGCCAATACCTAAACCCAGTAAAAGACCAATTGGAAAGTAGAGCAAGCCACCCAACAGCAAGCCTAGAATCTTCCCTATATGTTGTTTTAGTATCTTCATCTATGCTATTTTTTACCCAAGGACCAACTTTGCTGCAGCCACTCACTACTTTTTTGCCACCATTCTACAAAGGGCTGGCTTTTTTCTTCCGTTTCGGCCAATTGTTCTAAAATGGGTTGTTCGGCGCTGGGGTTTTGCTCTTCGCTCAGGATAGCCAAAAAGCGACTAATCTTGTCTATGGCCTGTTGGGCCTCGGGGACATAGGCCCAAGCAAACTGCCAAACATGTGGCATGCCCTCCCAAAGGTCGACCCAAATTTTGGCCCCAGCTGCCACCGCTTTTTCTCCTAAGCGGCGGCTATCATCTAATAAAATTTCATCTGTACCGACCTGGACCAAAATCGGGGCCGTATCTTTCCAGTCTCCAAACAAAGGAGAGACCAAGGGCGACTTAGGGTCTGCCGAGCCATAATAAGACCTGGCCCAACTGCCCGCATGCTCGGCCCGCAGAATTGGGTCATTTTTTTGGCAACGCTCTAGGCTATCTCCAGACAAAGTCAGGTCGGTCCAGGGCGAAAGCACTACTGCCCCCAAAGGCTGCGGCAACTCCAAGCTTTTTAGTTTTAGGAGCAAGCTAAGGACCAGCCCGCCCCCTGCCGAATCGCCCATAAAAAATATATCTTTTGGTCCATAGCCTTGGTCCAATAAATAATGATAGGCAGAAAGGGCATCATTTAGGCCAGCAGGAAAAGGATGCTCCGGCGCCAAGCGATAATTTACACTTAAAGCAGGAATACCCGACTGCGAGACAATTTTGCCCACCAAGGCCCGATGTGCCCTAGCCGAGCCCAACAAAAAGCCCCCACCATGCAGGTATAAAATGACTTTTGGGTTCTTTTCTGCAGCAGGATGACAAAACTCAGCCGAGCAAGTAGGCAGCTCAACTTCTTGGTAATGCAAGCCCTTGGGGGCGGGCAAACGACAAAGGGCTTTATCATGCTCTAGGCGCATTCGGTCAATATCATCTAAATAGATGAGACTCATTTGGCGCATGGCACGCATGGCATATTTTACAAAAGTGGATTGTATACTTGGCATAATTCTGACTTAATTAAAGGATGATTCCAAAACGGCAGAGAAAGACGCAAATGGCCCAGCGCTGCGGAGCGGGTGGCCGCAGGCCAGACCAAAGGCAGGCTACGCCTGCCTGCAGGGCCGAGCAGACCTGCGAGCCCCGCAGCATAGCGGCGGCCGACCTAGGCGCAGCCTAGCCGGCCGCGGGCCCCAAAAAAAACGAAATCGTATAGGGCTTTAAGTCTTTAGAAACAGAAAAATAACAAAGATAAAGAAGGCACAGTTAAAAAATCGGTTATTTTGCTTTTTAGCGCCCCAGTTGCGCCTTATCTTTTGCCAGCTAATTGAGTTTCACCTAATTTAATAGAACTTATGCCAAACTTATTAAAACTTGCCCTACTGGCTCTCCTCTTCTTGCCGCTTCATTTGAGCGCTCAAGACTCGGATGGTCTTTATAATGTCAATATGAAATTTTATCATCTCGACTTGGATATAGACATCGACAAGCCTCAAATTAAGGGCTCGGTCTATATTGAATTTGTGGCCGTGAAGGACCAAATAGACGAGCTCTACTTGGACCTTGGCGAGGGGATGAAAATAAGTAAAATTGATGGGGCCAGCGCTTTTGAGCGAGAAGGCGAAGAAATTCTGGTCAAATTATCGGGCCGCCCATTACGCAAAGAAGAAAGAGGCAAAATTACGGTTCATTATGAGGGCGTTCCGCAAAACGAACAGCTGGATGTAGACGGAGAAACCGTGACCAAGGGCCTATTGGTTAAAAACCGTGGAAAAGATAAATTTCAGAGTCGCTTAGTGGCCCTAGCGGCCTATCCGCAGGCGGGTTACCGTTGGTTTCCCTGCCGTAGAGGCATTGGCGACAAAGTCGATTCGGTTTATGTAGATGTGACAATTCCCGTTCGTTTTAGTACGGCTATGGTGCAAGAAAAAGAGCGCAAAATTCCTTATACGGCTGTTTCTAATGGCGTTTTGGAAGGGACCGAAATCTTGGAAGATGGCAAAAAAAGAAAGTTCAAATGGCGGCATCGCCACCGCATTGCGCCTCATCATTTGACCGTGGCCGTTTCTAATTTTGCCAAAATGGAAGTGGAATACAAGGCCAAGGGCTACAGCTTCCCAATCAACTTTTACATCTTTCCCGAGCATCTAGAAGAGGCCAATGCAACCATCAACCGCTCTAAGGAAATCATGGCTTGTTTGAGCCGCACCTTTGGTCCCTACCCCTACAGAGACGAGGGTTTTAGCGTGATAGAACTGGGCTTGCCCTTAGGCTTGGACGGTATGCCGACCCAAACCGCCGTTTTGGTCGAAGACCTCAAGAGTTTCCATATGTACCAAGTGGTGCACCAAGCCGCCAATATGTGGTTTGGCAACCATATTTCGCCCGAGGCTTGGCAGGATGCCTGGATCACCGAAGCCCTAGCCACCTATGCCGAGGCCACTTGGCAGGAGTATAAGCGGGGGCTCAATGTTTACCAAATCATTTTGGACCAAAAAGAATACTATGAGGGTGGCAAACTCTATCTGGACAATATCAATGAGTACTCTCAAGAACGCCTTTCTAAAAAGGGAATGTACGTCATTCACATGCTTCGGGGCATGATGGGCGATGAGTATTTTTATGAAACCCTAAAAGGAATTACGGAGCTCAAAAGAGGCAAAAGCACCTATTTGAGTACCCAGCGCTTTAGAGAAATTTGTGAATATTACGCCAGCGAAAATGAGCCCAAAGACTTTAAATACTTCTTTGACCAATGGGTCTTTGGCGAATACTACCCCACTTATAAAGTAGAATATGAAAAAAACCGCAGCGGCGTCAACCTTCGGGTCCTACAAGAAAAAGTAGAGGGCCAAAAACAGTTTTTCGAGATGCCCGCCCGCATCCGTTTTACCCTAGAAGATGGCAGCACGATAGAAAAGGTCGTGCAACTCAAGGCCCTAGCCGATCAAACGATAGAAATTGAGCTCGATAAAGACTTTAATCAACTTGAGTTCGATCCCTTCAACTGGATTTTTAAAGACCTCCAATATAGCCGAGAAATCTTATCGGGCCGTAGCCCCATCGAAAACATGAGCATCAAGACCAGCCAGGGCCGCCGCAAAATTGCCCTCAGTTTTGATAGCCCCAAAAAACAAAATATCGAGATTCAGCTTATCCAGAAAGCCAATGGCGTAGATATTCTAGAGGACAAAATTCTCCAAAGCCAAGAAATCAAAAAGGTAAAAGGCAAAAAAGAGCTAAGCTTCAAATTGCCTGTTCCGCCCAAAAGCCGAGGCGTTTTTGAGCTCAAAATTATCGGAAAATCAGATATTTTCTCTAAAACAATTCGCGTGACGCAATTAGAAAAGCGCTTTAAGTAATTCTAATTTATTTTTCTATAGGCTAGTTCTTGATTCAGGACTAGCCTATTTTTTTGGGGCCTGCCGCCTTTGGCGGCCGGGCCCTTGCGGGGCTCGCAGGTATGCTCGGCCCTGCGCCGCTTTCAGCGGCTGGGTCTGGCCTACGGCCACCCCTTCAGGCCCCTAGGCCGACGGGCCTTCGGCCCTCTATTTGGCCTTTGCTTGCGGCGGCTTCGCCGCCTGCAAAACCCAGAAAACGAATAGCTAGAATAATTTCAAATCAGAACTAACAATAATAAAAAGCAAATTTCAGCTAATAAAATTTTAAATTAGAGGGCAAACCAATTCATCATTACAACCTTATAGTATATGCGTATACTTTATGCTTTTGCAGCTGCACTTTTGCTCTCTAGTTTTGGTCTACAAGCCCAAACGACAGCAGGAGACTGGCTAGCGCTGAAGTCGGGCCGAGAATTTATTGCCGCCGACCTCAGTAGCTTTAGCAGCCCGCAGCAACAAGATGTTTATCAAGGCAAGCTGTTTCGCTTGGCCAACTTTAAAGAACTGCCCAACGCCAAAAAACGGGCAGCCATGCAAGACCAAGGCATTGTATTTTTAGAATACTTGCCCAAAAATAGCTACCTGCTTGCTATTCCGAGCCGCCTAACTGTTCAAGATTTAGAAGGCTTTGGTATTCGTGGACTCAAACTGCTCGCTCCCAAACATAAAATGGACGCCCGACTAGAGGAGCGTCCATTTCCTATTTGGGCCATGCAAGGGCAAAAACTTAAGCTTTTTGTCCAAATTCATCAAAGCGTCAACTGGGAGCAGGCCCTCCAAGAGCTACAAACAGAAGGCTATCCCCTGCTGTTTGTCAACCCCCTAAGTAGAACCCTAGTTACGGCCCTGCCTCCTAGCCAAATTGAACAACTGGCCCAAAAACCCTTTGTTCGCTACTTAGACTTACCCTCTGATCCCGGACAGCCAGAATCAGATGATGGCCGTAATCTTCACCGCGCCAACCTTATCGATGGCGATTATTATGGGGCCTATGCCTATAATGGCGCTGGCGTGGCCGTCGCTATTAACGATGACGGTTTTGCTGGTCCACATATCGACTTTAAAGGCCGAGCCAACCAACAAGATGTAGCTGGCGACTTTACTGGCTCTCATGGCGATATGACCGTGGGCATTGTGGGTGCCGCAGGAAACCTAGACCCTGTAATGAGAGGAATGGCCCCGCATGCTTATTTGCACGTTCGCCAATATAATAGTAGCCTGCCTGGCACGGTGGCTCTCCACCAAGATAGCGCCGTCATGGTTTTCTCTAGCTCTTATTCTAATGGCTGTAATGCGGGCTATACCACCCTAGCCAGAACCGTGGACCAAGAGATCTATAGCAACCCTAGCCTCATTCAGGTCTTTTCGGGCGGAAATAGCAACGGCAGTGACTGTGGCTATGGCGCTGGTAGCCAATGGGGAAATATTACTGGAGGCCATAAAGTAGGAAAAAATGTCTTGGCTACCGCTAACCTCGCTAATGATGATGGCCTTGCTACTAGTAGTAGTCGTGGCCCCGCCTCCGACGGAAGAATCAAACCCGATATCTCCGCTCATGGCCAAGGCCATTTCTCTACCGACCCCGATAATACTTATGTGGCCGGTGGAGGAACTTCAGCCGCCGCTCCTGGTATCGCAGGGGTGCTCACCCAATTGCATCAGGCTTATCGAGACCTCAATGCTGGCGCTAACGCCCCCTCGGCCCTACTAAAAGCCGCATTGCTCAACTCTGCCAATGATCTAGGCAATGATGGTCCCGATTACTCTTTTGGCTGGGGAAAAGTGAATGCCTATCGCGCACTCAAAACCCTAGAAGAAAACCGATACATTAACGGATCTGTGGGACAAGCAGGCAGCGCTAGCCATACCATTAGTATCCCTGCTAATGTTCGCCGAGCTAAAATTATGGTCTATTGGCACGATAAGGAGGCCTCTACTTCAGCCGCCCTTGCCCTAGTTAATAACCTAGACCTTACAGTTAGCGATCCTAGTAATAGCACGCATTTGCCCTGGATCCTCGACCCAACACCTAATGCCACTACCCTAGCCCTACCCGCTACCAGAGGAGTCGATACCCTCAATAATGTGGAACAGGTGGCTATTGATAACCCTAGCGCAGGAACTTATACCATTAACGTAAGTGGTACTGCGGTGCCCTTTGGCCCACAAGACTACTATATCGTCTATGAGTTCCTGACCGATGATATCCTACTCACTTATCCCGTGGGGGGCGAAGGACTTATCCCTGGCAGCCAAGACCGTATCCATTGGGATGCCTATGGCACAAGCGCTAGCTTTAATATTGAGTATAGCGCCGATAATGGTAATTCTTGGGCGACAGTACAATCTAATGTAGCTGGTACAGCTCGCTTTATTGACTGGACCGTCCCCACTGCTGTAACTGGCCAAGGACTTATCCGTATTACTAGAGGGAGCAACTCGGATATGAGCGATGCCAATTTCTCGATCCTAGAGACTCCTCAAAATATTCGAGTAGTTGCGGTCTGTACCTCTGCCAATACCATCCGCATCAATTGGGATGCCGTAGCTGGTGCCGCCGAATATGATGTCTTTGTTCTTGGTGCCACACATATGGATTCTGTGGGCTCTACGGCTAACCTTAGCTTTGATGTCCCCGTCAACAATATCAATGATGACCAATGGTTCTCGGTTCGAGCCAAAGGCCCTAACGGCCTTAGAGGCCGCCGCGCTATTGCAGTCCAAATGCAAGGAGGAAATACTGGAAGTTCAGCCTGCCTCATGGATTGTGGACTAAATGACGATGCCGGAATTAGCCAGGTCTTTAGCCCCCAAACACAACAGCAAAGTTGTAATGGGAATAGTCTGCCCGTAGAAGTCGAATTGACCAATATTAGCAATCAAGCACAAAGCAACTTTGAGGTCTACTATCAAGTCGATAACCAAACTATTGTTACCGATACCTTTACTGGCAGCCTAGCCGGAGGCGCTGTTGCTAACTTTAGCTTTAGCCAAGCCCTTACACTTGCTAGCCCCGGCCAATATCAGTTTAAGGTCTGGACCAATATCCCCGGAGATGGTGCCCGCTGTAATGATACAATCGCCATGACAATTGATTTTAGCAATACTATTAGTGCTTTCCCTTATATCGAGGACTTTGAATCTGGCGTTTTTCCTCCCGCCAATAGCTACCTCGAAAATAATGATGCCGACCTCAGCTGGCAGGAAGATAATGTGACGGGTAGCGATGGCAACCCCACTACTGCTATTGTGGTCAATAACTTTTCCTATAATGCCGCTGGTGAAGAAGATGTCCTCGGCTTCTTTAGTATGGACCTCACTAACGCACCCGCCGCTCAACTCAGCTTTGATGTGGCCTATGCTCGCTATAATGCCTCGCTCTATGATGGCCTAAGAGTAGAGGTCTCTACCGATTGTGGCCAAACCTATAGCCAACTCTACTTCAAGGAAGACCTTAATCTCGCTACGGCAGGTAGCCAAACTGGGCAGTTTAGCCCCGCCGCCGCTAGCGACTGGAGAACAGAGGTCATCGATCTCGCCCCTTACATTGGTAATAATGTGGCCTTCCGCTTTGTGAATATCTGTGGCTATGGCAACGACCTTTTCCTAGATAATATCAATGTGACGACGCTTAATAATGCCCCCAGCGTGGCCTTTAGCGCTGGAAGCACGACTAGCTGTAATGGTGCAGTCTCTTTTATGGACCAATCTACAAATACGCCCACTAGCTGGGCCTGGGATTTTGGCGATGGCAATAGCTCTACGCAACAAAACCCCAACCATCTGTATACCGCCAATGGCAGCTATACGGTCCAACTAATTGCAAGTAACCAACTCGGTAGCGATACCCTGGTCCAAAGCAATTATGTAACAGTGAATTTCCCTACAGCCCCCACTGCTGCAACTCCAGCTACAGGCTGTGTTGGCCAAACTGTTGCCCTAAGCGCTACCGGCACAGGCAGCATCTGGTGGTCCGATGCAAACGGTAATTTCCTCTTTGAAGGCAATACTTATAATGCAACGCCTACGGCTACAAGCAGCAACTATTCGGTCCAAAATGTAGTCACTTCTCCCTCTCAGCAGGTTGGCCCAGCCAACCCCGCCGCTGTAGGTGCCGGAGGCTATTTTACAGGTACCCAATACCTGAATTTCGACGCTAGCAGCCCCATCCGCATCGTTTCCATTTTGGTAGATGCCAATGGCGCAGGCAACAGAACGATTGAGCTTTATGATGCAGCCAATGGCGGCGGCAACCTGGTTCAGTCCACTACCGTAAATGTCCCTAACGGACAAAGCCGCATTACGCTCAATTTTGAACTGCCCGCTGCAGGTAGCTATAGTATCGGTGGCTCGGCCCTCAATCTCTACCGCAATAATGCCGGCGTTAACTATCCCTATAGTATCGCTGGCCTGATGAGCATCACGGGCTCTTCTTTTAGCCCCGACTACTACTATTTCTTTTATGATTGGGAAGTCCAAGAAGGCCCCTGCCGCTCTACTGCCGTTACGGTTAATGTCTCTGCTGATGAGGCAAACTTTAATCATGATGCCAATGCGAGTACCCTTGCCGTTAACTTCACGGACCAATCCGCTGGAGCCAATAGTTGGAGCTGGGATTTTGGCGATGGCAATAGCTCTACGCAACAAAACCCTAGCTATAGCTATACCGCCCCTGGCGTTTATTTGGTCCAATTGACGATCAATGGTAACTGCAGCTATACAGATACGGTCACGGTTGGCCCCACGGCTATCCAAAGCTGGAGCAATGGCACTGATGTACGCATCCTGCCCAATCCTAGCCTCGGCCAAAGCCGCCTACAACTCTCTAGCGCACTCAGCAATACCCTAAGCGTTCAACTGATTGCCCTAGACGGACGTATCCTACAAAGCTATGAACTGCCCGCTGGCCAAAATAGCCTAGACCTTAATGAGGAGCTCGCCCCCGGCCTCTATTTCTTGCGCCTGCAAAATGAACAGGAGCAACTCCTACTCAAATGGATTATTCAAGACTAATCTTTTTCGGTTTTTCTTGATTTCTCATCTAGAGGCCTTCCTTTTGGAAGGTCTCTTTTTTTTGGGGCCTGCCGCCTTCGGCGGCCGGGCCCTTGCAGGGCTCGCAAGCCTGCTCGGCCCTTCGTTTTTCGCTGCGCTCAAAACTCGGTCTGGCCTGCGGCCACCCTTTCAGGCCCCTAGGCCAATAGCCACTGCGGCTTTCAGCCGCAGCAAAAAGGGCCAGCTCAAAAGCTGGCCCAAGACCTAGCAGGGCGCAAAGCGCCCGCAGGCTGAGGGATGGGAGCAGGGCCGCCGCAGGCGGCAGACCCAGGCGCTTTAGTGCCGCAGGGCCGAGCGAACAGCGAGCTGCGGACAGCCCGACCCGCCCGCAGGGCGGGGCAGCCCCAAAAAATCATCATCTAGTATTAAAGCGATAATTCCCAACTCAAACCCGAAATATCCACTAATTTTAGGGTTTTGGCCTTGGCCGCTAAGGCTTTGGAAATCGGCAGACTCAGACGGGCCTTGGCCCCCAAGGGAACCACTAGGCTATGCGCCCCCGCCTTGATTTTAGCGGGATAAGCATTCTGAATTTGTTGATCGGGCAGGCTAGAAAGGGCTTTTTGGTCCCAGTTCTTAAGGATTTGGCCCTCCTCATCTAGCAATTCAATTTGGATGAGAAAGGAGCCATAGACATCTGCTCCCTCTATGCGATAGAGCTCAAAGCTTAGGCTATCGGCCTGAAAAATCGGGGCCGAAAGGGCCAATTTGGGCTTAACCGATTTGTTGTGTAGCTGTCCCCAAAGGCCAGAATGAAAATATTGGTTAGTATAAAGTGCTAGGGCAAAAATGAGCAAACTGCCCCATAAAACGGGCTTTTGGAAGCCTTCCCAGCGGATAGGGCCAGAGCTCCAGAACGATAGGTAGCCGGTCCAGCCCCAACGCTCCAAAGCATAATGGTCTAGACTGTAGCGGCCGCCGCCCGTCATCAATATACTTGCCCCAGCAGATACCCCCAAAATGCCGATTTGCCATTCATCTAGGCAGGTGGTGCCCAGCCAGCCTGAGCCCAGCAAAATGCCTAGGGCAAGGCCCAAAACGGCCAGACTCATCAGGCGGCTCAAAAAACCGAGCATAAAAAAGAGGCCCACAACGCCCTCTATCAGGGTAAAAAAGAGCATGGCCCACCACAAATAGGCGGGATGTTCGAGCAAAAACTCGATGATTGGGCCAATGCCAAGGGCCTGCGGCAAAAAATGATTAAACTTGATACCGATATAATTGGCGGCATCGGGATCTAGCTTATTGGAGAGAATCAGGCGGCGCCAAAAAGCCGAGAAATAGGTCCAACCCACCACTAGACGGAGGCCCAAATTAAAGACGCCCAATAATTTATAGGAAAGAAACTGCTGCCCATCTTGGGGCAAAACTGCTGATTGATTTGACATAGAAATGAGTTTTTTTAATGAATGAATCGCTTAATTGCCAAGCATTCATCAACTCATTTTTCCATTGTTGGTAGAGCAGAAAATAGGGCCGAGGAGGGCCGCGGGGGCCTTCGGCATCGAGCATAGCTCTATTTTTCCGCTTCATTTGGCTCAAAAAAAATAGCGAAGCCGAAGAAAGAGGCGCTGGGCCTGTTTTCTTTAGCTTCACTATTGTTTGGCCCCATTGCAGCAGCCTGTTTTCGCTTTTTTGTTCTGTTTTCGCACAACTTAGGCCTTTGGCTTTGGCGGCCACGGCCGTAGGCAATTGGTCCAAACTGCTTTGCAGGGCCCAGCGCATTTTGCAGGGGGCTAGCAAGAGCAAGCTGCCCAAAAAGAGCAGACCAATATATGTGCGGAGCCTATTCATAGGCACAAACATAAGGCTTTATTCCTTTCCCTTTTCTTAGCTATTTGCTAAGGCTTTCTAAAAGGCTTTTGGCCCCTTCAAACAAGCTGTCTAGGGCTTTTTCCATTTGCCAGCCGGCTCTATTGCGGGGCTCTACATAATTGGAGATAGACCGCAGGGCCACAAAAGGCTGTTTGGCTTGCAGGCAGGCAAAGAAAAAAGCGGCTCCCTCCATACTCTCCAAATCGGCCTCGGGATATTTGGCCCGAATCTGCTCGATAGAATGGGCAGAGCCATGGGCTTTATTGACCGTTAGGCCCGTAGCCAAGGGCAAAAACTCGCTTTCATCGGCTTGGGGGTTATAGAGGCGCTTATTGATATAAGGCGGGTTGCTCGGTTCTAAGAGGCCCAAATCAAAGAGGTCTAGAAGGCGGCCATCTTTTTCCTCGGCCCCTAGGTCTCCTAAGATTTCGGCCCGAACGTGATAGAGCTGGCCCAAAACCAAATCGGGGTTCAAGGCTCCAGCTACCCCTAGGTTGATGGCCAAATCGGGGGGATTTAGGAGGAGCTCTTGGCCCAAAGCATGGGCGGTATGCATACTGCCCACCCCAGTAATTAGGCAATGTAGTTCTAGTTGGCCTTGCTTAAAGCTGCCCGCTCTGCGCTGAGGCTCCCAGTTTTTGTACAGCCATTGCAAAAGGGGCGAAATTTCTAGTTCGGTGGCGGCGACAATCAGGAGTTTCATAGTTGAGTGGCTTGTTCGGCGAGATATTCTTCTTGGCTCATGCGGTCATAATAACGCATCTTAAAACGGTCCTTTTCGAGGACCACTTGGGTGTGGCTGACCGTCTGCACAATGCCATTATTTCGGTACATCACTAGGCCATTTTCGATATCGCCTTGGCCCCCTTCCTGATGAAACTGCCAGGCAGATTCTGGGCGGTAAGTTCCTTGCTGGCACTTCCAATCTGTAAACCAGCCCGCTCTTTGGGCCTGAATAGGCGCTGGATAAAGGGTGGCTGAAGACCAGATATAGGCCTCGGTGGGCATCAATTTTTCTACATGGGCTTTTTCCTCATCCCAGCGCAATTGATACAAATTGCCTCGCTCATAAATGACCAAAGTAAAGGGTTCGATGCCTTCAAAATCGTAGTGTTCAAAAAAGCTGGGCGCATCTTCATAATCAAAGAAGTCGAGGACCAGCAGGCCACGGCTGCGTTTATAAGGCGGTTGATGCTTATGTTTCACAAAGGCGCCATTGAGCAAACAAAGCAGGCGGCCATTATCCGAGGCGGCAATCCAAGTTCCCCCTTGGCTCGGCTCTTTGGGGTAAATCACCCCCTTTTCCTCATTCTTAAAAATCCCCTCGGGTTGGCGGCGGGGGCTCTCATCTCGGTTAGAGGTCAGTACAAATTGGTCCTTGCCTAGGGGCAAGTAAGTTACGGTACACATAATATTATATAGTTCTTGTTTTTCGGTTGGGGTTATGGGAAATTTTGGGGCTGCCCCGGCCAAGGGCCGGGTCGGGCTGTGTCGGGGCTCGCTATTCGCTCGGCCCTGCGCGGGCTTTGCCCGCTGGGTCTGCGGCTTCGCCGCCCCCCTATCCATCCCTCAGCCTGCGGCGCTTCGCGCCTGCTTGCTGCAAATTATTGGCCCAATAAAATTTGCTGGGGAAAGAGTTTTTTGAGGCGGGCATCATGGGTAACAATCAGCAGGCTAGCGTTTAGAGCTTCTGATTGTTCTCGGAGGAGCTGGGCCACTTCCTCGGCATTTTTATCGTCTAGGCTGGCCGTGGGTTCATCGGCCAGGATGAGTTGGGGGCGGCGCAGCAGCACACGAGCAATAGCGATGCGTTGTTGTTCGCCTTGGCTCAGTTGATGGGGTTTGGCCTTGCGTTTATCGGCTAGACCTAGGCGATCTAGCAAATGGACAATGGCATTTTTGTCTTCTTTAATTTGGGCAAAATGCTGGGCGGCCAATAGGTTTTCTTCCACATTTAGAGAGCGGATAAGGTGGGCTTGTTGGAAGACCACCCCGACCTTTTGTCCCCTATACTCATCTAGGCTGCCCTTCATATTTTCTAGGGCCAAATTGCCTAGGCGGATACTGCCTTTTTGCAATTTTCGGAGGCCTGCGATCAGGTGGAGCAGGGTTGTTTTGCCGCAGCCAGATTGGCCTAAGAGCAGGCGTTGCTCGCCTGCGGGGCAAGTAAAATTGGGAAAATCAATTTGTTTTCCATCGGGATATTGGTAACTAACATCTTGAACGTGTAGGTCCATAGGAAAGGAGTTTCTGGTCCAAAAAATGGCGGCTTTGCCGCCTTGGCCGCAGGCCAAACGGCCTAGCGATGTGCAGGGGTGGCCGAAGGCCAGACCGAAGCGCGCAGCGCTGAAGGGCCGAGCGAACAGCGAGCCCTGGAACGTAGCGCCGCAGCTTTGCTGCGGAGGCCCCAAAAAATCAGCGAGCCCCGGAACGACAACAAGGTCTTTAGACCGTCTTTGACGACCGAAGGGAGTAACCGCCGCCTCATCATATGAGTGGAGGCCCCAAAAGGGCATAAAAAAGGGGAGAACAGCGAACTGTCCTCCCCTCAAAAGTACAATATTTTGGCTTATTTCTGCAAAATAATGCGTTCGGTCAATACTTGCTCACCGATGATGATGCGGGCGAGATAAACGCCAGCGCTATAATCGGCTAGGTTAATTTGGTAGTTAAGGTTGCGGCCCAATTGGCTGGGGAAGCGTTGAACTTCTTGGCCATTGAGGTTATAGATTGTCAATTGTACTTCCTCCTCATTGGCTAGTTCAATTTGAAGCTGAGCGACATCTTGAGTAGGATTGGGGAAGAGATTCAATTGATTGAGGCCTTCCACGCCATTGATATTAGTGGGTTGAGTGTAAGCCAGCGTGATTGTTTGGCTAGCAGAGCAACCTACTTGATCGTAGACAGAAACTTCATATTGGCCAGAAACGAGGTTATTGATGCTAGCGGTAGTATCGCCAGTATTCCAAACGATGTAGTAAGGACCAACACCGCCAGAGACAGAAACATCGATAGATCCAGCGAAGTCGCTGCTTTCGTTCACGATATTATCTACATTGATTGTCAAAGCGGGGTTAGCGCTAATTGTGTAGCTTTCGTCATAAGTACAGCCGATAGCGTCGGTAACGGTTACGCTATAAGTTTCGCCATCGAGGACGTTGCTTAGAGCGGCAGTCGTTGCGCCATTGCTCCAGTTGTAGGTATAGGGAGCGGTACCGCCTTGAACGTTAAGTTGGAGCGTACCGGCATTGCCACAATCTACGCCATTAGCCATAAAGCTAAAGTTGATCGGGGCTGGGCCATTAACGGGATAAGTTTCGGTAAACTCACAGCCGTTATCGTCGGTAATAGTTACGGTATAAGTTCCAACATCTAGTCCAGTGATATCTTCAGTAGTAGCGCCGGTGGTCCAATTGAAAGAGAAAGGAGCCGTACCGCCAGCCAAAGTAATATCAACAGCACCGTTGCCATCGCGTCCGCAGTTTAGCGTACTCAACTGAGCGCTAACTGTGGGGCCAGTAAAGAAAGAAATCTGGATAGAGTCGGTAAGTGCGCAGCCATTAGCATCAGTCATGGTGACTGCATATTGGCCCTCCATATTAGCAACAATACCGGGAGTAGTTTCTCCAGTGCTCCAGAGATAGCTTTGAGCGCCAGGGGCGGCAGCAAGGCCTAATGGGTTACTTTCACAGATGGTAGCATCGGGGCCAAGGTCTAGGTTGGCTGTTGACACTACAGTAGCCGTAACGGGGGTACGCGTTGTACCGCCAGCACAAGAAGTAATTTCTGCGTAGTAAGTAGTAGATACTTGGAGCGCAGGAGTAGTAAATACGGGATCGGTAGACAAGAGTGTACCGCCAGTAGCTTGGTCGTACCAGCTAATTCCGCCAGCGGGCATAGAGGTCAAGCTAGCGCTATTTCCGATACAAGTCGTATCGTCCATGAAAGTGGGGTTAGGATTAGCGATGCTCACACAAATGTTAGCGGTATCATTGCTTGCGTTAGCGTCGGCAGCAAGCTGTGTAATGATTTCGAAGCAGTAATTTCCGCCTCCTGTAGTATTAAAGGTACCTACAGTGAGAGTATCTTGAGCGGCAGAAGCTAAAGGACCAGCATAGGTAGCGCTCAAGGTTTGCGTACCGTTAGGGCCATTCAAGTTTACGATTACGGGAACATTGCTAAGGCTATTGCTACCATTATTAGAGAGCGTAATTACCAAGACTTCATTGGCATTTTCGCAGGTACCTACGCTAGGGGCGTCAACACCAACGGCTACGGCATCATCAGTAAAGATAGTAATCTCATCAGCTCCGATATCGGGTAGTGAAGTACTTGCAGAGGGTCGAGTTTCGCCATCGATATCAGTAGCTACGCCTACAAGAGCGCCAGCGGCATTGAGTTGGATATTTTGAACGTGTAGGTCTGTGTAATTAGCCACAAACTGGGGATCGATATCCAAAGAGTTAGCATCATAGCCATAGGGGCCAGAAGCCTGCCAAGTGGCCAAATCATAGGTAGTTGTACCATAATCGATATGGTTAGTTCCGCTTGCCTTATAGAACACGTTATTATCCATAGCGGCCAAAGGCAAAGCATCGGCAGATTCAAAGGCGTAGGCAGAAGCATTATCGGCCACAAAGATATTATTGCGAATATCTAGGTCGGTGGGGTCATTCATATAGAGACCAGAAGCGGCAGTGCTACCAGAACCGACCAATGTATTGTGCCAAATATCTACAGATTGGATATCATCCATATAGAGTGCATCATCACTCTTAGAGAACACCATATTGTTGATAATCTGTCCACGGCGAGTAATAGTGCCATCAAAGTTACCATCAGAGATATAGATGCCATAATCTTCTGTCACCACACGGTTGTAGTTGATTGTAAAGTCCATGATATCGAAGCAATAGATTGCATCGCTGGCGGTAGAGCCCACAGTTGTTTCAATCGTATTGTAGTTAATCTCTAGAGAGTCTTGATCATCAACATAGATACCGTAGTCGTCAAAGTCTACAATTGTATTATTGATGATGCGGTTATACTTGTTGCGAGCAGCGCTAGCGCCTTCGATGTGGATCCCCATTTCTCCACCAGAGATATAGTTATTCTCGATGAGGGTATAATTGGCGTTATTGCCTTCTGAGTAGTCATTGGTATAATCTGAAGAAATAACTACAGGAGTCACATCAAAAACAGAGGTGTGGAAAGTAGCGCTAATGCGGTTATTTCTGATGCGGTTATGATCTGCGCCATTAGTCAATTGTACGCCCCAGCCATCGCCGCCAGAAAGGGCAGTAGTAGCAATATTGAAGTTTTGTACTGTTACATAATCGGCTCCATCCAATAGTACAGTAGCATATTGGCTACTAGAAGCATCATGAGTAAGGAAAGTGGTAGCGGTATCGCCACCATCAAAAGTGATGGTATTGCTCATGCTAGCGCCAGAGATTTCTCCAACTAGGGCCAGTTGTTGTCCAGTATAAACGCCGGGAGCCACTTGGAAAGTGACGGCACCAGCTACACCACATTGGTAGAGGCGAGCTACAGCATCTGTAATAGCGGGAAAATCAGAAGTGGGCGTACCTACAGTATAAGTACCCACTAGGCCTTGGCAAAGCTCGGCATAGAGCGTATCATTGCTCATACGGTCATCAGTTTGGCCGTTGGGCATGCTGGTCCAGAACACAAAGTCTACATTTTGGCCAGCGGGGAAGTTAATGCTACTTAGGGTAACATCTACTTCTTGTTGGGGAGCAAGAGGAGCTCCAGTATAGCCAATTGTTCCTTGAGGCGTTCCGTTGTAGGTCCAATCAATATTGAAAGTTGTCAAATCTTGTACACCAAAGTTACGCACACGTACGGTTACGGCTTGGAAGCCTGCAGTTAGTGGAGAAACGGGGTTGACCAAAGCGATCACACCAGCATCATTATCTTTGGGGCGGAACTCATCTGCTCCAATATCTACGGTAGTGGCACCAGTAAATGGACGGCTTTCGCCATCAATATCTACAGTAACGCCAACAGTATTATCTCCAGCATCATTAGCAAAAGCGCCGTCTACGTGTAGGTCCATAGGGCCAAAGAAAACGGGATCAGCTTCTACAGAGTTAGTGCCATGGCCAAAAGTGTTACTATTTTGCCAAGTCACTACATCAACATAGTTAGAGGTACCAAACTGGATAAAGTTTGTTCCGGGGTTAAAGCGGAAAAACAGGTTATGGTCCATATCAGTTAGGGCCAAGGCATCGGCATGGCGGAAAGTATAGCCAAAGTCTGAAGTAAAGATATTGTTCACTGCAGAAACATCAATCAAGTCATTGCCATAGAAAGATGAGCTAGTGGTGCTTGTATTTTTGTTCCAAGTGCTGTTATGGAAAACATCAGTTTCGTTCACATCATCTAGGTAAATACAATAGAACCCTTCAGCGATAGACATGTTGTTGATCACCTCTCCACGACGGCTAGGGGTCGCATCAAAGTTTCCATCAGAAATATAGATGCCATAATCTTGTGCATAAACATTATTGCTATTGATACGGAAGTCCATCAAGTCAAGGCAATAAATAGCATCAGAGAAGGTAGAGCGAAGATCATTCACTGTGTTTCCGATGATATCGATAGAGTCTTGATCATCCATATAGAAACCATAATCATCTACGCCAGTGATTGTATTATTGATAAAGCGGTTGCCTACATTGCGGTTAGCGCTAGCGCCCTCAAAGCGGACGGCATAGTCTCCTCCTGTAATGTAGTTGCCTTGGATCAGGTTGTAGTTGGCATTGTCGCCTTCGCTAGAGGTACTAGTATAACTAGCAGAAGCAAGAATAGCTACGGCATCAACGATACCTGACCGATAAGGCATTGTAATTTGGTTATTGAGGATTTGGTTATTATTGGCCGAATTGGTCAAGAATACCCCCCAAATATCGGTAGTTCCGGTACTTTGGATACCTAAGTTTTGGATACGCACCCATTCTACGCCATCTAAAGCCACAGTAGCATTACCATCTGTGCCAGAACCGTCATGCGTTACAATAGTATTCGCGGCATTTCCACCATCAAAGGTTACCGTATTTACTGCAGAGGCCCCTATAATAGGGCCAACTAGGGCAATATTTTCGGTATAAGTACCAGGCTGAATATTAAGCGTAACTGGGCCACTGATTCCGCAGCTATACAAAGCGGCAACAGCATCTCCGATAGTAGCAAAGTCTGCCGTTGCGCCCCCTACCGTATAAGCCCCATTAAGGCTGGCACAGAAGATAGCAGTCAAGGTATCATTGCCTGTAAAGTTATCGGCATTACCGTTAGGCAAAGAGGTCCAAGCCTTGATTGTTGTCAAACCATTAGTAAAGTTATAGTTTCCTAGGTTAACGGTTACGCTAGCCTGAGGAGCCACCAATGTGCTATAATTGACCTGCGTTTGCATGACCCCATTCATTTCCCAGTCAATATTTACTGAGTTAAGGGCATTGGTGCCAAAGTTGGTTAGAGTTACATCTACGGCTTGATTACCTGCTGTACTGGGTACAGTAGGAGCCACCAAGGCGCTAATTCCAGCATTGTCGGGAACGGGAGGCGTACCTGTAATGCTAAAGTCATCTAGAGTAAATCCATCAGAACCTGTGATACTCGTGGCTTGAAAGTTATCAGACCAACCAAAACGCACCTGAAAAGTACTACTAACTAGCTGGCTATTGGCCGCTAGAGTAGCATCGATATCGATCCCCGTCTCATTAAAATAAACAGCATTGGTTGTGTTTCCAGACCAATCTAGGACCTCAATCCAAGCATCGGTATTACTTCCTCGGATCCAAACGCGGTCCTCTGGCTGCGACTCATCTCCATGGTCCATCCACCAAAAGCTAAGCTCTAGGTCATTAGAGCCCAAATAAGTGGAAAGGTCTCCGGTAAAAGTTAAATAAGAAATACCTAAGGTGCTGTTCACTTCTGCATCTAGGGTCATAGCGCGGTTACCGCCATGATAAAAACCCGCTCCAGCATCAGTACGAAGGCGACAGTTCGTGGTATTTTCTTCAAAATCCCATTGGTAGCCTGTGCCACTAAGGCCAGGAATAGGGTTGGTAGTGGCTACATAAGTGCCAGCTGTGGCCCCCTCAAAGTCCTCATTATAAGGAAGGGTTAGCTGGGCCTGCGCAGAGGTCCAACTCGCCAAAAGCAGCGCTACACAATAGCCTAATTGTGTTAACGTTTTTCGCATCGTTTAAAAGTAAATTTGATGAAGAGTTAATAAAATTGTGAAATCTTCCTAGGTAAAGTTAAGGATTTTTAAATGGAAAACAAACCCTCTTCTCTCCCCTATCTACTCCCTAAAATTAGATCTGCGACTAGAGGAGCGTAGCGACTGGCTGAGGGATGGATAGCAGGGCCGCCAAAGGCGGCAGACCAAGGAGCCCAAGGCGACGCAGGGCCGAGCAAGCCTGCGAGCTGCGACACAGCCCGACCCGAGCGAAGCGAGGGGCAGCCCCAAAAATAGCCCCTAATTTTTCAGAAAAACAGACTTCACACAAAAAAGCAATAAAAAACAAACCGAAAAGCTTAGATATTGTTAGCTTAACAGCTACAATTTTAAATCTTATGGATATGTCTGCTCTGCCCAAAAAAGCCAAAAGAGTTATTGCTTGGTTTCGCCTAGATTTGCGACTACACGATAATGAAATGCTCACCGAAGCAATTAAGGCCGGTGAGGAGGTCTACCCTGTCTATGTCTTTGATGAGCGGACCTTTGGCGGCAAGACGGAGTCTGGCTTTGCCAAAACTGGCCCCAGAAGATGCCAGTTTATTATTGAGGCGGTGGCCGACCTAAAGCAACAACTACAGGCCCTTGGCATCGACCTCCTTATCCGAAGAGGAAAGGCCGAGGAGGAGGTCTTTAAGCTGGCCCAAGAACTCAAAACGGGCTGGGTGTTTTGTAACCGAGAAAAAACTTATGAGGAGGAACTTCAGCAAAATCGTCTAGAAGAAAAACTCTGGTCTATTGGCCAAGAAATTCGCTTTTTTAGAGGGAAAATGCTCTACTATACTCAAGATCTGCCCTTCCCTATTGCCCATACCCCCGATATTTTTACGCAGTTTCGCAAGGAGGTGGAAAAACTAACGCCGGTCCGCGCCCCCCTGCCCAAACCCAAGGCTTTTAACCCTTGGAGCCACCGTTTGCCCCTAGGCGATTTACCCCAATTGAGCGATTTTGGCTGGGAAATGCCGCCCCAAGATGATCGGACCGTCCTGCAGTTTAAGGGCGGAGAAACAGAGGGACTCAAACGCCTACACTATTATCTCTGGGAGTCGGATTGTATTGCCAGTTATAAGGAAACGAGAAACGGCCTGCTGGGCGCCGATTATTCCTCTAAGTTTTCGCCCTGGCTGGCCCAAGGCTGCCTTTCGCCCAAACAGATTTATGACGAAATTAAACGCTACGAAAAAGAAAGAACAAAGAATAAATCCACTTATTGGCTCTATTTTGAACTGCTCTGGCGCGACTTTTTCCGCCTGATGGGCAAAAAATATGGCTCGCAGATTTTCTTGCCCACGGGCCTGCGGGGCAAAAAGAAAAAGAAGCTCTCTAATAATATGCAAGCCTTTGAAAGTTGGCTGCTAGGCAAAACCGGACAGCCCTTTATCGACGCCAATATGCGAGAACTGGCCCAAACGGGCTTTATGTCGAACCGAGGCCGCCAAAATGTAGCCAGCTACCTCATCAACGACCTAAAAGTGAATTGGCAACTGGGCGCAGAATACTTTGAATCGGTCCTGATTGATTATGATGTGACCAGCAATTGGGTCAATTGGCTCTATATCGCTGGCCTGGGCAATGACCCCCGAGAAGATCGCTATTTCAACCCCATCAGCCAAAGTAAACGCTATGATCCCGATGGCGAATATATTCGGCTTTGGCTGCCCGAATTAGCCGCCCTCGATAGCCGAGAAATTCATGAGGCCGATAGCCGAGCGTTTAGCCGAAAAAAACATCAACCCTAATGATTAGAGGTCCATTTTTGGACCTTTTTTCTTTTTTGGGGCTGCCCCGCCCTGCGGGCGGGTCGGGCTGTGTCGGGGCTCGCAGGTCTGCTCGGCCCTGTGCGGGCTTTGCCCGCTGGGTCTGCGGCTTCGCCGCCCCCCTTTCCATCCCTCAGCCGAGGCGCTCCGCGCCTCTCGCCCAAGCTTAGTCCTTAAGAAGAAATTAAAAGCGAAAAATAGGCTTAAACTCCTTTCAAAACGATTTAATTTTGGCCCAAGTTAGTAGAGCCTAAAAAAATGCCTATTTTAGGGCCCTTAAACACTAGAAAAATAAAGGTGGCCCAGGCTACCCTATATAATTAACATCCAACCCCTTAAGGGGTCAAAAAATAATACAGATGCAATCTTCGGCAGATATTCAAGCCCTGAACGAACGCATTTATGCAGAAAGCCAAGTCATCGAGCGCCTATTGGCCGAAACCTCTAAGGTGATTATTGGCCAAGAATACATGATTGAGCGCCTGCTAATGGGCCTGTTGACCAAAGGACACGTTCTTCTGGAAGGCTTGCCCGGTTTGGCCAAAACCCTAGCCATCAATACGCTCTCTAAGGCTATTGATGCGGAGTTTAAACGGATTCAATTTACCCCCGATTTGCTGCCCGCAGATATTTTGGGGACCATGATTTATAATCCCGCCAACAACAGCTTTTCGGTCCGTAAAGGCCCCATTTTCGCCAACTTTATTCTTGCAGATGAGATTAACCGTGCCCCCGCCAAGGTGCAATCGGCCCTGCTAGAGGCCATGCAAGAGCGACAGGTCACTATTGGCGAAAAAACCTATAAATTGCAAGAGCCCTTCTTGGTCCTCGCTACCCAAAACCCCATCGAGCAAGAAGGAACTTACCCCTTGCCCGAGGCCCAAACCGACCGCTTTATGCTCAAGGCCAAAATTGGCTATCCCAAAAAGAGCGAAGAACGCCAAATTATCCGCCTAAATATGAGCGGAGAGTTTAGCCAGGTCCAAAAAGTAGCCAGTATAGAGGATATTTTGCGCGCCCGCAAAACCGTTCGAGAGGTGTATATGGATGACCGTATCGAGCAGTATATTTTGGACCTCGTTTTTGCTAGCCGCTTCCCCAAAGAACACGGCCTCGCCCAACTAGAAGATCTCATTACTTATGGAGGCTCACCTCGGGCAAGTATCAACCTGGCCCTAGCCGCAAAAGCCCATGCCTATATGCGCCGCCGAGGCTATGTGATTCCAGAAGATGTGCAAGCTATTGCCCCCGATGTGCTCCGCCACCGTATTGGCCTAAGCTATGAGGCCCAAGCCGAAAATATTAGTCAAGAAGATATTATTGAGCAATTGCTCAATAGCGTAAAGGTCCCCTAAAGATGAGCCAGCAAGTTCGAGATTTAATCAAGAAAGTGCGCAAAATCGACTTAAGGACCAGAGGCCTCTCTGCCATGGCCTTTTCGGGCAGTTACAAAACCCATTTTAAGGGTAGAGGAATGTCCTTTAGCGAGCTGCGCAGCTACCAATATGGAGACGATATCCGAAACATTGATTGGAATGTGACGGCCCGTACAGGTACGCCCTACATTAAGGTTTTTGAGGAGGAACGAGAGCAGAATTTTATGCTTTTGGTGGATGTGAGTGCCTCCACCAATTTTGGCAGCCATGATGTCAATAAACGAGAGTTTATGGCCGAGCTGGGCGCCACTTTGGCCCTGGCCGCTATTCGCAACAACGATAAAGTGGGCGTCATCTTTTTTTCAGATAAAATTGAGCAGTATTTGCCGCCAAAAAAGGGGCGAAACCATGGTTTGCGCATCATTCGGGAGCTCCTGCAATGCCAGTCAGAAAGTCCGCATACAGACATAGACCAAGCCCTGCGCTACCTGACGGGCCTGATTCGCAAACGCTGCACCGCTTTTCTTTTATCCGACTTTTTGGACCCCAATTATGGCCGCTATCTCAAGGTGGCCGCTAGCCGCCACGATTTGGTCGGCCTACAGGTCTATGACCCCCGAGAGGTAGAATTGCCCAATTTGGGCCTTTTGCCTATCCGCGATGCCGAAACCGGCAGTTGGCGCTGGATAGACAGCGCTTCCGCTAGCGTTCGTCAGGCCTATAAAGCTCGTTTTGAGCAACAAACCGCCAGCTTTAAGGAGCAATTTGGAAAACTAGGGCTCGACTCCTTGAGTTTGTGCAGCGACCAGCCTTTTGTGGGCGCTTTGCGGCAGTTTTTCCAGGAACGTCCGGCCTTATAAATGATTAGAAACTACCATGATGCACCGCCTCCTTTTGTGGATTCCTTATATATTTTATTGTTTTTATTCTATGCTAAGTAGGATTTGGGGCCTCCTGCCTTCGGCAGGCGCTATGTTCGGCAGCTCGCAAGTCTGCTCGGCCCTGCGGCCCTACGGGCCTGGGTCTGCGGCTGCGCCGCACTGCCTACCAGCGCTAGGCCCTGCCCGCCCTCGGCCCAATAACGTCCTACAGGCGGCGATAGCCGCCGCAGGCCTAGGGATGGAAAGCGGTGGCCGAAGGCCAGACCGAGGCGGCTTTGCCGCCGAAGGGCCGAGCGAAGAGCGAGCCGCGACACAGCCCGCCGCCAAGGCCGCAGGCCTGCAGCGGAGGCCCCAACTCCTGCTGATTATCCTTACCTTTTTACTGCCTGTACTGGCTTCTGCCCAAGCCAATATTCAGTTTTTGGTGGATAGTACAGAGTTGTTGATTGGCGACCAATTGACGGCTCGGATGCGGCTAGAAAGTCGAGAAGATGTACTGGTCCGCCTGCCCAACCCTACGGTATATTGGGATGATGACTTAGTGGAAGTCATTCGACTTTCGGATCAATTGGAGGAGATTAGCCCTGATGGATTAAATAGTTTTGAGAAAAAGATCACTTTTACCTTTTGGGATACGGGCCATTATCAGCTGCCCGATTTGCCCATTTTGTATCAGAAAGATGGACAAATAGACAGTCTTTGGTTGAAAGTGCCCCTGATTCGGGTCAAGTTTCCGCCGGGCATTCGGGGCGATTCTAGTTATGTTGCACCGATTAAGGACATTATGGATGAGCCGCAGAATTTTATAGAAAAGCTGCTAGAATGGTTCTTCTTTTATCTGCCAATTGTTGCGGTAGTTTTTCTCATTTTGTTTGCTAGTGTCTTGGGCTTTTTGGCCTATTTGCTCTACAAAAAAGCGCAGGCTAGAAAAACCTACAAAACGCCTGAAGAGCGGGCACGTATAGCCCTAAAAAAGCTATTGGCCAAGGGCTATTTGGAGCGAGAAGAATGGGCAGAATTTCATACGGGCATCAGTTGGATTATCCGGAGTTATTTGCGGCTTCGTTTTAGAGTTCGGGCTTTAGAGGCCACCACTAATCAGCTATTAGATCGGCTAAATTATGAGCATCTAGAGCAGAGTTTACTCTTAGAATTGAGAGAAGTACTAGAAACTGCGGATTTGGTCAAATATGCCAAGGCTTCGCCTTTGGCGGCGGCCAATGATTTTTCCTTAAAATTTATCCATAAAATGTTGGAATATGTAGAGCGGCAGGAAGCCCTCCGCAATCGTTAAAATTAAGCAAAAGCATGTCAGGTCTTACATCTATTATATTTGCACAAGCTTGGGTCTTGCTTCTTTTGCCCTTACTGTCTTTATTTTGGTATTGGCGGAAGCGGAGAGCCTATTATCCTGACTTAGAGTTATCTTCTACGGCGGGTTTGGGCCCGGCTAAGAGTTGGCGAAGTCGTTTGCGGCCCATATTGCCTCGGTTGCAGCTCTTTGTTTTGGGGAGTTTGATTTTGGCCTTGGCTCGTCCGCAGAAAGTCTTGGTCAAGGAAAACATCAAGGCGGATGGCATTGACATTGTGGTGGCCTTAGATGTATCGAGTAGTATGTTGGCTCGGGACTTTAAGGAAGACCGTTTGGATGCTTCTAAGCGGGTGGTGCAGCGCTTTGTTGACCAGCGGCCCTACGATCGTTTGGGCTTGGTGCTCTTTGCGGGCCGCAGCTACACCCAATGTCCGCTAACGACCGATCATGGCATGCTCAAGCAGCTGATTAGTCGGGTAGAATGTGGCTTAATTGAAGAGGGGACGGCCATTGGGATGGGCTTGGCCAATGCGGTTCGGCGTTTACAAAAGAGCCAGGTCAAGAGCAAAGTAATCATCTTATTGACCGATGGAGTGAATAACTCGGGGAAGATTCCGCCTTTGGTGGCCGTAGAAGCCGCCAAAAAGCTGGGGATAAAGGTCTATACCATTGGAGTAGGGACCAGAGGGCGGGCCTTGGCGCCTATTTACCGCAAGGCCAATGGCAGCTTTGTATTTAGCCCCACCGAGGTAGAAATTGACGAAAAGCTTTTGCAGCAAATTGCAGAAAGCACCAGTGGGCTTTATTTTCGGGCCACAGATGAAAAAAGCCTAGAGAAAATTTACGCTCAGATTGACAAATTGGAGCGCTCTAAAATTGAGAAAGAGACCTTTATTCGTCATCGGGAACTGTACCAATACTTTCTCTTTTTCGCAGTGATTTTACTGTTCCTTCATCTTATTCTTCAACAAACGGTATTGCGTAGCATCGTCCAATAGTCTTTTATTATGCAGTTTGAATCACCCAGTTTGCTGGCCCTACTAGTCTGCATTCCCCTAATTATTATATTATTTATTAGGGCGCAGCGGCTCAATGCCCAAGTTAGAGCTCGTTTTGGCAGTTGGACAGCCTTTCAGCGGATGATCCCTACTTTTGCTCCTGGCCGCAACAAGCTCAAGTTTGTGCTTTCTGTGTTGGCCCTTTCGCTAATGATTTTGGCCTGGGCCAACCCGAGGATGGGCAGCCGCAGCCGCAAAGTAGAGCGGGCGGGAGTAGATGTTTATCTGGCCCTCGATTTATCTAGAAGTATGTGGGCCAAAGATGTGCAGCCTAGGGGTATGGACCGTTTGGAGAAGGCCCGTCTGTTTAGTTTGGATTTGCTGCAGGGTTTGGCCAACAATCGGGTGGGGCTTATCTTCTTTGCGGGAGAGGCTTTTTTGCAAATGCCGCTTACTTTGGACCATAGTTCGGCCCAGGTATTTCTTTATAATGGCTTGGAAGAAGTAGAACTCATGCAAGGCAGTATGCCAGAGAAAGTCTTGGAGCTGGTCCAAAAATCAGAAATACAGCCCGATGGCAAACAGCATCAAAAAGCGGTTATTTTTGTTAGTGATGGAGAAGAACACAACCCCAAAACCTTAGAAGCGGCCAAAGCCGCCCGCAAAAATGGCGTATTTAGTTATACCATTAGTGTGGGCTCTGGCCAAGGGGCCAAAATTCCTCTGCAAAGAGAAAATGAACTGGGTTTTCATAGAGATAAGCGAGGAGAAGAAGTAGTGACCGCTACCAACAAAAAGATGTTGGCCGAATTGGCCAAAGTAGGGGGCGGCCGAGCCTTTGATATTGACCAAGGGAAAAATATCTTGCCCGCCTTGCTCAAAGACTTTAAGAAATTGGAGCAACAAGAGTTTGATGAATTGCAATATGACGATTTTGACAGCTACTATCAGTATTTGTTGGCTCCTGCCCTACTCCTTCTCCTCTTTGAGTTTTTTCTGGCCTACCGCAAAAAATCATAAGCGATGAGAGTAATTATTTTTCTGCTTCTTGCGCTCCCTTTGGGGCTATTGGCCCAAGAATCTTCTCGGAAGAACTTGATTGAAGGCAATAAGCACTATCGGCTGGGCGAACAAGAAAAGGCAGGGCAAAGTTATAAGAAAGCCCTGCAAACCGATGAAAACAATAGCAAGGCCTGGTACAACCTAGGCAATGTCTTTTATCAGGCACAAAATTATGAAGAGGCAGAACAACACTATAAAGAAGCCCTTCAGAAAGCCGATAACCCCGAGCTAGAAGCCCGGGCCTACCACAACCTGGGGAACCTCTACGCCAAAGAGAAAAAACTCAAAGAGGCCGTAGAAGCCTATAAGAATGCCCTGCGCATTCGGCCCAAAGATGTGGAAACCAAACACAACCTGGCCCAGGTCCTCAGAACGATTAAGCAGCAGCAACCGCCGCCCCCTAAGCCCAAAGATGATAATAAAAAACAGGAGGAACAACAAGAACCGCCGCCCCCCGATGAAATGTCTAAGGATGAGGTAGAACGCATGATGGATATGATTGAGGAGGAAGACAAAGACACCCAAAAGAAGAAGAAAAAGCAACCTAAAAATCGCCAAAATCCAGAAAAAGACTGGTAAGCAAATTGTATTTATAATGAGCGGAAGGAAGCAGGGCTTCCTTCCACCTTCTATTCTTCATTTTTAAATTCAACTGCATTATGAAAACGCTTTTTAGTACTTTGATGGGACTCTTTTTTGTGCTTGGCCTAGGGGCCCAGTCGCCTACTATCTCTCTGGAAGTTCCTTATGATACCGTAGGGACCGAAGATGTTTTTCAATTGCACTACCATATTGAGCAGGGAGAGCAAGTAGAGTTCAAACAGCCCGATTTTGTCGACTTTGAGGTAGTGGGGACCGCTAGTAGCAGCCAAACCTCTATTATCAATGGCCAAAAGACCGCTAAGAAAACCTATAGCTTTAGCCTAAAGCCCCGCTATGCGGGCTATCTGGCCCTACCCTCCGCTACGGCCTATATTGATGGCCAGACTTATAGCAGCCCCAATGGGTCTGTCTTTGTGGTAGAAGGTCCACTAAGAGGCAACAGCAAAGGAAATATTTTTGGCAATTCTCCCTTTTCTAATGACTCGCCTTTTGGCCAAGGCTTTAATCTACAGCCCGATAATTTCAACTTTGATATGGAAGGCTTTGGCGATTTGAGCGATGGCCGCATGCAAGAACTAATGCAAAAACAAGAGGAACTCATGCGACGCTTGCAAAATCCCGATTCCCTGCTTAAACAACTAGAGCCACAACTTAGAAATATGGACCAAGAATTTGAGGAGCTTTTTCGCCAAATGGAAGACCAATTCCCTGGTTTGCTTGGACCAGATGCCCCCAAAAAGGAACAACCCAAAGAGCAAAAAACCTATCGGCTTTAAGGGAAGCAGCCAAGCGCAACTTGGCCTAGCGATGTGCAGCAGTGGCCCGCAGGGCCAGACCGAGCCGCTGAAAGCGGCGAAGGGCCGAGCGAACAGCGAGCTGCGAAACGTAGCGCCGACGACCGAAGGGAGGCGGAGGCCCCAAATAAATAGATAAGTCAACAACTACCAGATTAAAACTACCGTTTTGAAAAGCTACCAACTAAGTCTACTTCTCCTTAGTTTTTGGGCCATGAGCAGCAGCTTGTTGGCCCAAAAAATCGCTTTTGTAGCCGATTGCAACGCCTCTAAGGTGGTGCTAGGCAATGCCTTCAGACTCTCTTTTCGTTTAGAAAATGCCGAAATTAAGAAGATTCGATTTCCAGATTTTGAAGCCCAGGGCTTTCAAATTGTGGAGGGCCCCGTCAATGAGAGCCGATACACCAATATTAACGGCAACCGCTATACCTTTGAGGCCTATACCTTTAGTTTGGCCCCCAATGAAGAGGGCAACTATACGATTGGCCCCGCAGAAGTGACCACTTATGGCGGTAAGGTCCTGAAAACTATGCCCGTTAAGATCAAGTGCGTGGCGCCAAGTAGTAGCAATGTACAAAGCCTAAATGACCACAACCTGCCCCCAGAATTGGCGGGAAAAGTGCTTTTTCGCCTCGAATGTGAAAATCAGGAGGCCGTGGTGGGCGAACAAATCCGACTCAATTATAAGGTCTATACCCAAATAGATATTTCTAATATTGAGCTGGTCAAGGAACCCGAATTTCCTAAAATGTATAGCAAGGAATATCGCTTCTTTGACAAAGATCCTCGGGTGGAGGTCATCAATGGCCAACAATATGCCACGAAAATCATCTACTCTATGGGGGTTTTTCCAACCAAAAATGGCGAACTGAGCATCCCCCCCGCCGAAATCCTAATTAGTGTGGGCCGACAAGATCCCCGCAACCCTTTTGCTAGCCGCAACCTCAAACAATATCCCCTGCTCAGCCTGCCCAAAACAATTCCCGTTCGCTCGCTTTCTGGCCAAGATAAAGATTATACCGGGGCCGTGGGCGAATACGATATGGAGCTTTATCTGGAAAAAGATGAAATTACAACCGATGAAGCCCTAGAACTAGTGATGCGCATTCGGGGCCTAGGCGATATTAAACCCATCACGGCTCCACCCGTCCATTTTAAGGAGGGCAGCTTCAAGATTTTGGAGGTCGAACAAAAAGAAGATATCCGAGAAGGCGGCCGCGGCATTGGCGGCGAAAAAACCTTTATCTATAAAATTGACCCGCAAGAAGTGGGGAATTTGAGCTTGCAGCCCAGCTTTGTCTACTTTGATGTGCGCGACCGAAAATTGGTCCGCATAGATAGCAGTCTAGAGGTCAAGGTAAAACAAGGCAAACGCATCCTGAACCAAGAAGTAGCCGAAAAAGCCGTAGATAGCAGCCAAGTATTGAGCATGCAAGCGGCCCTAAAATCGGCAAGTTGGCGGCCAACACCCCAGCCATTTTTTGGAAGTTATCGCTTTTATCTGCTCAGTGTATTGCCCTTTTTGGCCTTTGGCGGATTCTATTTGCTCCTTTTGGGCCGAAAGAAAAGCCTAGCGCTCAAAGAAAAACAAGCCCTAAAAAATGCCCCTTATCGACATGCTCAGGAGCAGCTTAAGCTGGCCAAAACAGCCCTAAAAACAGATACTGTAGGCGATTTCTACCGGGCCATTGAAGAGGCCCTAAAAGGCTATATTGGCCTACAGATGAATATCCCTTTAGGCGAAAGGAGCAAAGAACGCCTACAAACGCTTTTGCCCGAAAAAGAAGCGCAGGAACTAGGCGAAATCCTTGAGCATTGCGAACAAGCCCTCTTTGCTGGCCAATCGCCCCATAAAACCATGGAAGAACAACTCAAACATAGCCAAAAGCTCATTAAACAACTCGAAAAACGCCTTGCCTAATGCTACGCCTTTTTAGCCTCATTTTGCTCCTTGCCGTAGCAGCCCCAAGCTGGGCCCAACTGCCCGACAGCTTGGCCAAACAGTTTGCTATTGGCTATGCCCATTATGAAAAAGGAGACTACGAAAAAGCCCTTTTGGCCTATCAAAAAGCAGCCTTGCCAGGCTATTGCTCTGCCGAATTGCAAAATAATTTGGGCCTGACCTACGAGAAATTAGGCCAATATGGCCCCGCTGTGCTCGCCTTTGAACGCGCCCTCTTTTGCCAGCCCCAATTTGGGCCAGCTCAAGCCAACCTTAAAGCCATTTCCGGCAAATTAAGCCGACCCAAAGCGCAAGAAAAATCCGGTTTTATCTTCCAAACTTGGGACAATATGGCCGCTGGCCTCGGGAGCCATTTCTGGGCCTATAGCTTCCTGTTTTTCCTCTTTTTGGCCGCCGGCAGCCTCGCCTACTACCTCTTTGTGCAACAGAAAAAAGGCAAAACTTGGCTGCTCATCCTACTTAGCCTGCTGCTGGCCTTCTTTAGTTTTATGCTCAGCCGCCGAGCCAATTATCTGCAATTTAACCGCCAATGGGCCGTCGTCATGAGCTCAGAAGCCGCCATCCTAGACCAACCCTCTATCCAAGGCAAAGAAGTAGAGCTGGTCGGCAGCGGAAATAAAGCCCTAATTCTAGAAGAAAAAGAAGATTGGTATTATGTTCGCTTGCCCAATGCCGTACAAGGCTGGATATCGGCCAAATTACTAGAAAAAGTACGCTCCTAATTTGGGGCCTCCGCAGCAAAGCTGCGGCGCTACGTTTCGGGGCTCGCTGTTCGCTCGGCCCTGCGGCAGCAAAGCTGCCTGGGTCTGGCCTGCGGCCACCCCTACACATCGCTAGGCCTGCGGCGCTCCGCGCCTGCATAACGCAAAATATAAGACCTCTTAAAATACTTATCATCATGAAAAATATCTTTTCTCTAAGCCTCATGGCTGTCCTCATTCTCTTTAGCTTTAGTAGCTGCGATAGCCTACAATCTGCCCTAGATGAGGCCTCAAAACTCAATGGCGGAACCGCCGCCCTTACCCAAGCCCAAATTGGCGAAGGACTCAAGCAAGCCCTTAAGCAAGGGGCCAGCAAAGGAGCCAGCCAACTGGCCGCCCGCGACGGATTTTTTAAAAATCCTTCGGTCAAAATCCTCTTTCCCGATGAGGCCAAACAAGTAGAAAGCCGCCTCCGTGCCCTAGGCGCTGGCAACCTAGTCGATGATGCCATCGAAAAACTAAACCGCTCGGCAGAAGATGCCTCCAAATCAGCTAAAGACATTTTTGTTAAGGCGATTACCCAAATGACCATCCAAGATGCTACGAATATCCTGATGGGCGACAAAGATGCTTGTACTAGTTACCTCAAAAAAACCACCTCCACCCAATTGTACCAAAGCTTTCAGCCTGTGATCAAAAATTCATTGAATAAAACAGGCGCCCTAAACGCCTGGAACAATGTAATGACTCGCTACAATAAAATTCCACTGGTCCAAAAAGTGAACCCCGATCTAGATGATCATGTCACCAATAAAGCCATGGAAGGCCTATTCAAAATGGTCGAAAAAGAAGAGGCAAATATTCGCGCCAATCCTGTATCTCGGGCTACCGACCTTATGAAAAAAGTCTTTGCCAAACAAGATTAGTAGCCTTTTTAAGCCCTACTTACGTTAGTAAAAAGAGAAGTCAGTTGATCCTCAACTGACTTCTTTTTTGTTACTTTTGAGCCCCTCGGAGCAAAATGCTCTAGCCTAGCCTAAAAATAGAATTTATGTTTTATCGCACGCTTTTATACCTTTTGATCTGCTGCCTAAGCAGCCCCGCACTCTTTGCCCAAGGAGTACAGCTGGTTCCACTAGAAGAAAATTTGGCCCTCAAAAAAAGAAGCCAACTCAAAAATAATCAGGTCTGCCCCAACCTCCAATTGAGCCTCCCCTTCTTCGAGGATTTTGCCAATAACCCCAATGGCATTTACCCCGATTGTAGCCGCTGGCAAGATAATCACGCTTATATCAATGAGCAATTTGGCTATTTGCCCCCCAGCTTAGGAGTCGCCACCCTAGACGGTTTGGACCAAACTGGCGCTCCCTATGATGCCAATGCTAGCGTCTCTATCCCTGAAGCCGCCGATACCCTTACTTCTCAAACTATAGACCTAGACAACCGCAACCTAAGCGACCAAATTGTCTTGAGCTACTTCTATCAGCCCCAAGGCTGGGGCGACCGCCCCGAAGAAGGCGACTCCCTGCTACTGGAGTTTTTGGACCAAAACGGCAACTGGCAAGCCGTCCGCGCTCATGCTGGGGTGCCTAGCTCCGTCTCTACTACCGACCTCATTGACTTTGAAGAGGAGCTGGTGGTCCTAGATACCCAATTCCTACATGCTAATTTTCAATTCAGATTTAGAAATTTAGCCACTATTACCGGAAGTAATGACCACTGGAACCTCGATTATATTTATCTAGATGCCAACCGCGATACCAGCCAAGCTAGCAATTATGCCGATGTGAGCTTTCGTATGCGACCAAAATCTCCTCTGGCCCCCTATACCGCAGTGCCTTGGCGCCATTTTGATAATACCCTTTGGTCCGACTCTATTGTGATGCAGTGCTTTAATCATAATGGCCTATCGGGTACCCTAGACCGCAGATACCAAGTTTATGATAGCGCACAAACGAGCTTTTTGTTACTCAATAGCCAAGTGCCCGCTACCACCTATGCCCCTAGCCCCAATGCAGACGATGACTATCGAGACCTTAGCCTAAATGCTTTTTCTCCCTTTTTGCCTAGCCAAACTACAGAGCTCATCAGCCGCTATATTATTGAAAACCCTAGCGATTTTCAATCTGCAGCCCGCTATCAGGCCAATGATACCGCCTACCTAAAAACCCAACTCTCCAACTATTTTGCTTATGATGATGCCTCGGCAGAAATGCGCATTATTGTCCAGGGAATTGGAACCCAACTGGCCGTAGCTTTTCAGGCCCAAGTAGATGATACCCTCAGAGGCATCTATTTTCATTTGCCCTATTTTACTAACCGAGATGCAGAACTCGACTTTATCAATGTTAAGGTTTGGGAAGACTCTGCGGGCGTCCCTGGCCAAGAACTATTTTCTAAGGATATTTATAAATTGCGTTATGTAGAGGGCTTTAATGGCTTTCATTATATGCCCCTCAGTGATTTTGCCGATAGCCTAACGCCTATCGCCCTGGCCGCCGGTAGCCGCTTTCATATTGGCTGGCAACAAGCTTCTAGTACGCCAGTTCCAGTAGGTTTTGACCGAAATAACAGCGATGCCGAAGCCTTTACTCATGTCAAAGTAGGAGGAAATGCTTGGCAGGATCTGGCCCTAGGCGGCGCCGTGATGATTCGGCCCGTACTTAGCCCCTCTGCTAATCCAGTGATTGTGTCTAGTACAACAACATTGGCCCCAAAAACAACATTAGACTGGAAGGTATTCCCCAACCCACTAGCAGACGTTTTAATAATAGAAGGACTAGAAGAACGACCCCAGGCAGAGCTCCAACTCTATAATAGTTTGGGCCAATTGGTGGCCCAAAGTCCCGCCCAAAGCCGCTGGACCCTTCCTCAACTTCCCAGCGGTATTTATTACCTTTCGGTTTGGGAGAATGGCCAATGCCTAGGTAGTAAAAAGCTATTACAACCCTAAGCCCCATTTGCTGTTAAAGCGCTTGGGGGCGGCTTGGCCGCCTTGGCCGAAGGCCAAATGGCCCAGCGCTGCGGCGGGGTGGCCGAAGGCCAGACCAAAGGCGAAACGAAGTGGAGCCTGAAGGGCCGAGCAGAACTGCGAGCCCCAAAGCCTTGGGTTGACCCACTTTTTATAGCGGTGTCAATTTAGGGATCGATATCCATCATACATAAATATGAATCTCTCTAACCCTAGTCCTATTTTCTTGACGGATACGGCATGCCTAGTTTTCTTCACTGCGCCATTAAATTCGCCCAACCTTGCTATGATCCAATAGGCCCAAGCTATTGATTTAGAGGTAAATGGGTTACGCAAAGAAGGGCTTTGGCTTTCGCCTTTTAGATATTGTTTAAATATAAGATCTAAGACTTCTACTTCATCTTCTGTGAAAATAGAGGTTGCTGGAGTCTCATTATCTTGGTTAAGTCCAGCTTCTTTAAGCTTAAGGACCTTGTCAGATGCACTGATTGCCATAAGTATCATTTTGCGGATAGCTTTACCTGTTTTTAAACATATGTTTTCAATATCAAAGCCATCTGATTTTAAATATTTAAAGTATGTTTCAATTAACCACCTCTTGCGGTAGCAAAGAACAAGCTCTAAGAGCTCTTCTTCGCTGTTGATTTCTTCATTTGTGAGTAAGCGCCAACTGATGGTTTCATCATCATGATCTTTTTTTGTTCGGCTTCTTTTTCTAGCGGCAGATTTTGAAAAACCTTTGCCCTTTTCAAAGACCTCAATAACATTGATTGTCATTGGTTTAGGCCTTGGTTCGCCAAGAACATACTTACAAGATTTGGGAACGGCAAAAGTCACTTTTTTAGATCGAATAACTAGCTTCTTCCCGTTAAGTTTTTTACGGCTACTCTTGACCGTTTCTGTCGTCTCAAAGTCTGCTGGATAATGTTCAAAGACATCACATAATGGAATCTTTTTGCCATCCTCCCAAATCGTTGCTCGTCTATCTGTTCGAGACCGAATCAAGAACTTAATATGCTGTCTGAAAAAACTTTCCATCATAGGATAAACATCTCCTTCTCGATCACAAACATGTAAAATATCAATTAGGTCGTTAATTATTTTTAACGCAGATTCTGTCTCTTCTACATTTATTTTCCACCTCGTAATTTCACCTCTAAAATGACCCGTATTTCTATTTTCAGCCTCCTTACAAGTTACTCTATTTTTATATCGATTATAAAGCTGAATACCTCCTAAGCCATGATAATGAAAGCTTTCTCGACCATATAGTAGAGCCATGTGAAGAAATACAGACAAATTTGTTTCCCGACCTCCAGGGCCTAAACCCTCTTTGTCGGTTAGTCTATTTCTTTGCTTGTTCAGTACAACTTCAGAGGTGTCGTGAAAGGCCAGAAGCTTTTCTTCAACCACCTTCATAGACTCCCTACTTTTGCCAATAAACTCAAATTGAATGTATTCCTCAGTAAGATTTTTGTTTGATAACAACCTCATGAAAGCCTTACGGTCTGCATCAGTTTTTGCTACATTTGTTAAATGTGGGTTAGGATTATTTTTTAGACTCTCTACTAATCTATAACATACTCTTACTGATTGCTTATTTAACATAAATGAAGATACCTTTGTACTGTCCATATAAATCTTGATTTAGAGCTAAGTTAAGCTTATTTTTAAAAGTGGGTCAACCCAAGCCCCAAAGCATAGCGGCGGCCGCCCTACTATAAAGGGCGGCCGCGGGCCCCAAAACACCCTAAAAAGAACTACATAAAACATCTAAAATGAAAGTTGATATTCTTGCCATTGGCGCACATCCCGACGATATTGAAATTTCTTGCTCCGGCACCCTTTTGCACCATATTTCATTGGGGCATAAAGTAGGGCTGTTGGACCTCACCGCTGGAGAACTGGGCAGCCGAGGCAGCGCCGAAATTCGCCTGCAAGAAGCTCATGCCGCCTCTCAACTCATGGGGGCCAGCTTTAGAGCCAACCTAGGCTTTGCCGACGGATTTTTTGAGCACAACCAAAGCAATATTCTGGAAATTGTGCAAATGATCCGATTGACCCAGCCCCGAATCGTTTTGGCCAACTCTATCCATGACCGCCACCCCGACCATGGCCGGGCCGCTAAACTCATTGCCGATGCCTGCTTTTATGCGGGTTTGCGTCGAATTGAGACCGAATGGGAAGGCCAAGCACAAAAGGCCTGGCGACCAGAAGTCGTCTACCACTACATCCAAGATTATAACCTAAAACCCGATTTTGTCTTTGATATTAGCCCCTATATGGACAAAAAAATGGAGCTGATTCAAGCCTTTAAATCACAGTTCTACGACCCCAATTCTAGCGAACCCCAAACGCCCATTTCTTCCGCAGAATTTTTGGAGTTCGTCCGAGCAAAAAATGCCACCTACGGCCGGCCCGCTGGCTTCCATTATGCCGAAGCCTTTACCGTAAACCGCAGCATTGGAGTAGATAATCTGTTCTCCATTAAATAGCTTTTAAGCGAGCAAAAGCCGCAAGCCTCATCCGCTTGCGGCTTTTTTTTTATTTTTTTTCTTGGCCTTGGAACTTATCCAAAGAGCTTAGAGTTCTGCTGCTGTCTACACTTAGTTTAGATATTAAACTAAGTCCATGTTTAACCTCAAAATCTTTTTATTATGGGAGACAGCCGCGAACGCGATTTAGTCCTCGCCCCCAACGAGTACGCCTTTATTTCTGACCAAACCAAGGGGAATGTAATTACTTATGTAGGGCCTTATAAAACCAGTATGGCCAATACAGACAAGCCCGTTTTTTTTAATAAAAAGACGAAAGCCTTTGACATTTGCGATTTGGATGGTTCGATTCAGACCTTTTGCACGGCCCCAGAAGGCTGGTATATTATCCTGAAAAACCCTGCAATTGATAATAAACCGCCCCAGATTGGGACCTCTAACCAGCTTTCTTCTTTGCAGATTGGGCGCAAGGTCAATTTACCTGGTCCCAACTTTTTTGCGCTTTGGCCCGGCCAAATGGCCGAAGTTTTAGAGGGCCATCATCTGCGCTCCAATGAGTATTTGCTGGTCCGTGTGTATGAAGAGGAACAAGCCCGCGCCAATTGGGATAATGCCGTAATTACGCCTCAACACACCCAGCCCGAAGGCCTAGAAGAAGAGCAAGCAGCCAATGATAGCATTGATGCCAACCGCCTCAGCATGGGCCAATTGCATGTGATCAAAGGGACCAATGTTTCTTTTTATATTCCTCCCACTGGGATTGAAGTGCTCCGAGACAAAAAGGGAAATTATGTCCGCTCTGCCGTCACTTTGGAGCGCCTAGAGTATTGTATTCTGCTCGACGAAGATGGCAATAAACGCTATATCCAAGGACCCGATGTGGTCTTTCCTCGCCCTACCGAACGCTTTATTGAGAAAAACGGCAGTCGAAAATTTAAGGCGATAGAACTAGATGAAAATAGCGGGATTTATGTCAAAATCATTGCTCCCTATACCGAAAATGGCCAAAGCTATAAGGTGGGCGACGAGCTCTTTATTACGGGCCGAGAACAAATGATTTATTTCCCCCGCCCAGAGCAAGCCCTGATCAAATATGGGGAACAGGAAATCTATCAGGCGGTGGCCATCCCCCCCGGCGAGGGCCGCTATGTATTGAACAGAAAGAGCGGAAAAATCAGCCTGCAAAAAGGGCCTTCCATGTTTTTAGCCGACCCCAGAGAGGAGATGATTTTGCGCCGTATCCTTAGCCCCAAACAGGTCGAACTTTGGTTCCCTGGCAATCAAGAGGCCCTGCAATATAACCTCCAACTGCAAGAGCTCTCTAAACAACAGCAGGCCCGCCTGCGCAAAGCCTCTAAAAAGCGGAACAAACTCAATTTGCCGCCCATGGCCCAACAACAACAGGCCCTAATTGATATGGATTTCTCGGAGGAAAATGAAGATGGCGAAAGCGTCTATGAAGGCATCGTCAGCAATTCTTTTTCTAGAAGCCGACAACCCCAAAATAATAATAGCTTGGTCCTCGATAGTAAGTATGAAGGGGCCGTTACTATTGATGCCTGGACCGGCTATGCCGTTTTGGTCACTAGCAAATTAGGCGACCGCAAAGTGGTGGTGGGCCCAAGTACTTACCTACTCGATTACGATGAGGTCCTACAGGGCATCGAGCTCTCTACAGGCACCCCAAAATCTGATGCAAAGCTAATGAGAACGGTCTATCTCCGCATTCTCAATAATAAGGTCTCTGATTTGGTGCGAGTAGAAACTGCCGACTTCTGCGAGCTGGATATCCACCTCTCTTATCGAGTCAATTTTACGGGAGATCCCGAAAAATGGTTTAATGTGGAGAATTATGTCAAGTTCCTCACCGACCACCTCCGCTCGGTCCTCCGAAATGCCATTAAGCAGTATAATTTGGCCGATTTTTATGCCGAAGGGATTGCCGAATTGCGCAATATCGTCTTAGGTAGCCGCCCCGAAGGCGAGGAGCAGGATAGCCGCCGCCCCGGCCGACTATTTACCGAAAATGGTATGCACATTTATGAGCTGGAGGTCCTCGATATCGAAATTCTTGATGAGGAAATCCAAGAGCTGCTTTTTGCTAGCAAGCACCAAGATATTCGCAGCCAGCTAGAGCTAGAGAATAAGCGAAAGGAGTTGCTCTATAGCCAAGAAGCAGAAGAAATGGCCCAGAAAATTGCCGCTAGCCGCTCTAAAACGAAGCAGTTTGCCCTAGAGCTCCAAGAGGCCGAAGAAAAACAGGCCCAAATGCTCAAGTTGGCGAGCCAAGCGGCCCGCATTGACCTAGAACGCCAAGAACTTACGGCCCAAATGGAGATGCAAGAAAAGGCCCTCAACATTGCCCGACTACAGCGCCAAGATGAGGAAGAAGCCGGCTTGCTCCAACTCGAACTCAAGAAGGGCGCCCTAGAACAACGCCTCAAAGAATTGGAAGGCGAAGTGCAGGCAGTGGTCCAAAAAGCCGAGGCCGTTAGCCCCGATCTGATCGCAGCCCTACAAGCCTTTGGCGACAAAGCCCTGGCCGAAAAAATGGCCGAAAGTATGGCCCCGCTCTCTATTATCGGCGGCAAAAGTATTGTCGAGGTCTTTGGCAATCTGCTGGCCGGCAGCCCCCTCTCCTATCTGCTGGATAAAAAAGGAGAAACTCAGGATCCCGGTTTAGAGGAGTAGGTTTTGGGGCCTCCCGCCTTCGGCGGGCGCTACGTTTCGCAGCTCGCAGGTCTGCTCGGCCCATCGCCAGCAAGCTGGCTCGGTCTGGCCTTCGGCCACCCCTCCACATCGCTAGGCCAGTTCTGCGGCCCAAGGCCGCAGTTGGGCCGAGCCAGCTAGGCAAAACCCTTTTACTGGCCCTAGCATAAGTAAAGCGCCCCGCTGCCAATGGCAGCGGGGCGCTCTTTTTGGCCCAAAAGCTAGGCCTTAATCCTTGGCTAAATGCTTGGCCAAAAAGCTTTGCATTCGGCCATAAAACTCAAAGCGGTTTTCCTCATTTCGGAAGCCGTGGCCCTCGTTTTCCTTAAGGATGTACTCTACCTCTACTCCTCTTGCCTGCAAGGCCGCCACCATTTGGTCCGATTCCGCCTGATTGACCCGAGGATCTTTGGCCCCCTGCGCAATCAATAAGGGCGCCTTGATTTTATCCACATGAAAAACAGGAGATGTCGCCCGCATCCGAATACTGTCGGCCTCATTGCTAGGGTCACCTACCATTTCATGTAGCATTTTGCGGTAGGGCTCCCAATAGGGCGGAATAGTCTCCATAAATGTAAAGAGGTTAGACACCCCCACATAATCTATAGCACAGGCATATTTGTCGGGACTAAACGTGACCCCCGCCAAGCTACAATAGCCCCCATAACTTCCGCCATAAATGGCCACTCGATCGGGGTCGGCAATGCCTTCTCGAATCAACCAATCTACTCCATCACTGACATCATCTTGCATTTTGAGGCCCCACTCCTTAAAAGAAGCTTCCCAGAATTTGCGGCCATAGCCCGTACTTCCTCTAAAATTGACCTGCAAAACGGCATAGCCTCTATTGGCCAAAAACTGCACTTCTGGGTTAAAGGTCCAGACATCTCTGGCCCAAGGCCCACCATGTGGATTAACCACCACAGGCAAGTTTTTTGGCGCTTTGCCCTTGGGCAAGCTAAGGTAACCATGAATCTGCCAGCCATCTCGGCTGCGGTAGCTAATCGGCTGCATTTCTGCCAATTGGTTGGCGGGTAGCCAGGGACTCACCTCCGCTATTTTGCGCAACTCCTTTTGGTCCAAATCATAGAAATAATAGGCCCCCAAAGAACGATCGCTATAGGTGCGGACAATAAACTTGTTTTCTTCCTCATTGGTGCTGCTCAATACAATCTCCAAATCGGGCAAAAGACTTTCTAAATGCTTATAAATAGCCGCCACCTGAGGGTCCAGAAAATGATACTCTCGCTTCCAACTAATATAGGAAATGGTGCTAAGGGCCTTGCGCTTACGCGAATAAGACATATAAGAAACATTGACCTCGGGATGCTCAAAGATGAGCTGCGTCTCCTTGGCCGTTTTTAGATCAAACTTGACCACTGCCGTTTTATCTCGGCCCAAATCAGAAAGGGCGTAGATTTCCTCCTTGCCTTCAAAATCAAAGTAAAGCGGGTAGAGCGTTTCCTTAAATGACGTACTGAGGACCAAACGGAAACTATCTTGTTCACTCTTCCGATAGAGCAAACTACTATTTACCCCATCAGTAGCAATAGCGAGGCGGAGCCGCCCCTGATGGTCCGTTTTCCAACTCGTGATATTTCCTGGGTTTTCGGCCAAGAGTTCTAGCTCTGCCGTTTGGATATTGAGGCGGTAGGGGTCAAAGACTTGGGGGTTGCGTTTATTCATCCCAATAATGAGATGTTGTTCATCGCTGCGGAGGTCATCAATAATTTCTACCCGAACATTATCGAAGGGCGTAAGGTCTACTTCCTCTTGGCCCGCTCGGTCTACCGAAAAGAGATGAAAGTTTTCATCTCCGCCTTGGTCCCGCACATAGACCAAGCGCTCATTATTGGCCCAAAAGAAGCCAGAAAGATCACGGTCGGTCACCTTGGTGAGGCGCAAAGGAGCTTGCTCCTGAGCCACATCTTGGACAAAGATGTTTTTGCGGTTTTCATAAGGGGCCAAATAGGCCATATACTCCCCATTTGGAGATAACTTATAGGCACTACTAGCGGGATTTCGGAAAAAGTCTTCTAAGGGAATTAAGTTCTCGTTCTTTTGCATATCAACTTCCTTTTCGGGGGCTGGATTTTTAAATAGGCAACTACTGCCGAGCAGGAGCAGCAGTAGGCTAAGTATTTTAATTGAATAGCTATTCATTGGTCTTCATTGAGTAAAGCAGTTAGTTTTGCGAGGCTTAGCTATTCTAATGTAGACTTTAGTATTGGTATATTGCAGTTCTTTAGACTAAAAAAAGATTTCTCTAGACTTAAGCCCGCTCTTTTTTGGTCCATTTTGCGGTGGACAGGCGGCGAAGCCGCCGCAAAGGAGCGCAGCGACGCGGCTGAGGGATGGATAGCAGTGGCCGAAGGCCAGACCGAGCTTTTTGAGCAAAGCGAAAAAAGCGATGGGCCGAGCAGACCTGCGAGCTGCGACACAGCCCGACCCGGCCAAAGGCCGGGGCAGCCCCAAAATAAGAGCATAAAGCTTTGCTAAATAAGAAACATGATGATGCGTTATTTCCTATTCTTGCTCCTGCTTTGGAGTAGTGGGGCGCTTTTGGCCCAAACAGAAGATATTGAATTGGTGGTGAGCCAAGGCCACCACAGTAATGTCCGAAGCCTTGCCTTTTCGGAAGATGGGCGTTTTTTGGCCACGGCTGGCGATGACCGCAGCCTGCGCATTTGGTCGATGCGGCTACAGCAAGAATATAAGGTCCTTTGGGGACATAAGGCAGCTATTACGGATGTTGGCTTTTCTAAGGATGGGCAGTTTTTGGTCTCTATCGGCAGTCGGTTGCTCTGTATTTGGTCCATACCTGAAGGCAAACTTTTGCATCAGCTGGAGGTAGATGCTTTGGGCAAACGCCTACAATTTTCGGAGACTAAGGCAGGTCATGTTATGGTCCGACTGCCCGAGGGCATAGCCTGGGTAGATTTAAAAACGGGGGCCATAGACTACAGCCCAAAGCCCTTTATGCGCAATTGGAGCAACTGGATTTTGGGACAAAAAACAGCCCGTGTGATTGTCCCTGAACGGCCCGATAGCATTTGGGCCTATAGCCTAGCGGGCAAAAGAGAACAACTATTTGTAGGTAAGGGGAGCTATTATAAGCTGCTGCTTTCGCCCAATGAGGATTATCTGGCGGCCTATTCGGGCAGCCGTATGGCCGTAGATGTTTGGGATTATCAGAGCGGGAAATTTATAGGCAGTATTGAGGGGCTTAGCCCAGTACAAGACTTTTGTTTTGATATATCGGGCAAGCGGCTCTGGATTATGGACCTACATGCCGAATGCAAGGTCTATAGCTGTCCTCAGCTCCAAGAAGAACTAGTGGTCAATAAGAAAAGTTGGGACAAGGAAGGCCTTGGCCAAGGCGATTTGGTACAGGTAAATATTGGTCAGCAAATTCGCCCTAGCCCCAATGGGCAGTTTATGGGGCTGGCCATTACTCGCACCGAAGTGAACCGCAAGACGAGCAAGATGAATGACCTCAGAGGGGTGCAGCTAGTCGATGCCCAAACGGGCAAAGAAAGGGGCCTGTTTAAGGGGCATTTTAAGTGGATTACCCAGCTAGGCATCTCGCCCAAAGGCGATAAACTCCTCTCCATTAACATGGGCAAAACCCGAGGGCTGCGCTCTTGGGCCATCAAAAAAGGAGAAATTGAACGCTATATCCATAGCTCCCAAAGCCTTAGCCAAAGCCAAGATAAAAAACAACTGGCCCTACTCGAGTTTCATGAAAAAGCTCAGCCAGAACTAACGGTCTATCAGCTCCCTAGTTTTAGAAAGCTAGCCAAGAAGAAGCTCGACAATTGCAGCGCCTTTGCCCTAAGTGGCGATGGCCAAAAAATAGCGGCCCTACAAGTAGATGTCAATCTCAAAAACCCCTTAAACAACCGCTTTTATTACTCTATATGGAAGCTGCCCAACTACAAACTAGAACAAGAAATTGAGATCGAATCTAAGGAATCTGCCCTGCCCATATTTAAAAGTCTATTGCTTGATTCTGCTGGCGATTACCTTCTTGCCGCCGCCCAAAACCAAGCCTACAGCCTAGAGCTAAGCAGCCAAAAACGCATCCGATTTGCCCTGCCTAGCTCGGCTACTTATTGGCGAATGCTCTGCCTGCATCCGCAACAGCCCGCCCTACTCTTTGCAGTCACTGAGGTGGTCTATAATCAGGAGAAAAAAAGAGTGGAGGAGCTCAGCAAGCTGCTGCTCTACAACTATAAAACAGGCGAACTCATCGAGGAAGTAAACAGCCCCAAAGAGGGGGTTATCCAAAGCGCAACCTTTAGCCCAGATGGCCAATACCTGCTCACGGGACAAACGGCCTATCAGGCCGTTATCGACTTTGATGTGCTGCTTTGGGATTGGCCCCAAAAACAACTGCTCTGCCAATTTAAAGGGCATAATGGCGGCATCAATGACCTGGCCTTTGACCCCCTAGGCAAAAAGGCCTATAGCTGCTCAGAAGATGGATTGATTAAGGCCTGGGATATAGAAAAATGTGCCCTAGCGGCCTCTTTTATTGGCTATAATGAATTGGATTACCTTATTATCTCGCCCGAAAATTACTATAAAACTAGCCGAAGCAATACCGCTGGCCTTGGCTTTCGATATGCCGGCGACCTCTATACCTACGATCAATTTGACCTCCGATTTAACCGCCCAGATAAGGTCCTCGCCCCCTTTAGCGATGCCCCTCGCAAACTAAATATTTATACCAAGGCCTGGAAAAAAAGAGTGCGGCGACTCGGCTTTACCGAGGAACAACTAGAGCAAGAGCTAGAGCTGCCCCAACTTCAAATTGTCAATCAATTGCAGCTCCCCATTTTTGTAGAAGATAGCCTCATCCATTTCCAAATTACCGCCTTTGACCAGCAACAGGCCCTAAAAAAACTCCGCATCTTTGTCAATGGCGTGCCCTACCCCAATGCAGAAGGCATCGAGCTAAACAACAGCCCTGGCGATAGCCTGCACCAAAAACTAAGTATTCCACTAGGCCAAGGCCCCAATAAAATTCAACTGTCGGTGGTCAATGCCGCAGGCCTAGAAAGTGCCAAACAGAGCTTTCAACTGGCCTACCAACCCAAAGAGAAACAAACTAGTCAACTCTACTTTTTGGGCCTTGGGGTCAGTGAGTTTAAAGATAGTAGCCGCAACCTAAAGTACCCCAAAAAAGATGCCCATGACCTGGCCCAAACCTTAGCCGAAGCCCAAGAAAAAGGACAGTTCCACCAACTTTTACTCGACCCTAATATGCCCATAGAACAACTGCAAAAAAGCGCTAGGGCCTTCATGCAGCAGGCCAAAATCAATGACCAAATTGTCTTTTATATCTCTTCACATGGCCTGCTAGACGATAGCCTGAACTACTACCTAGCCCTGCCCAATAGCCAATTTGATCAGCCCCAAAATGGAAGCTGGGCCTATGATGATATGGAGCAATTACTGGATGGGCTGCCCTGCCGCAACCGCCTGCTCCTGCTCGATGCCTGCCATTCTGGGGAAGTGGATAAGGAGGTAGAAACCGAGAAGAAATCGGTCAGTAGCTTTGCCCAAAACATACTCAAAAGAAGCAAGTCGGGCAGTACCCTGATCCGGCCCAAAACAGGACTCAACAACTCTTTTGCCTATATGAAGGCCCTTTTTTCGGACCTAGAACAGCAGCGGGGAGTCACGGTTATTTCTGCCGCTGGCGGCTTCGAACTGGCCTATGAATCGGATGAATGGGGCAACGGCCTCTTTACCTACGCCCTTTTGGAGGGCATCAAAAGCAAGAAAGCTGACCTCAATAATGATGGCCAAATTCCTATCCTCGAGCTGCGAGACTTCCTCAGCCTCAGGGTGCTAGAGCTCAGCCAGGGCCAACAGCAGCCCACCGCCCGCCAATCTAATGTTTTCAATAACTTTATCCTTTACCGTTATGATTAGTTTCTTTTCTTTTGGGGCCTCCGCCTCCCTTTGGTCGTCGGCGCTACGTTCCGGGGCTCGCAAGTCTGCTCGGCCCTTCGGCGGCTTAGCCGCCTCGGTCTGCGGCTGCGCCGCCCCCCTCCACATCGCTAGGCCAAAACCAAAAACTGCCCTAGGGGCAGCCAAAGAGGGCCTTTCGGCCCTCCCACTAAATGCACCTAATAGCCCCCAACAGGCTGGCAAGTCGCTCTTTCTTTTGGGCCTTTTGCTGCTCTTGGTCTTGGGCCTACTTCCTGCCTGCCAGCCTGCTCAATCGGCTGAGGCAGAGCCCGCCCCCCTCCTAGCAGATAGTAGCCAAACAGACAGTTTGCCCCCAAGCCAACTCCCCCCCGCTATTCGCCAAGGGCCACAGCCTCGGCTAGCCCAATTTAGCGACAGTCTGACGACCCTAAGGATTGGGGGGCATAAGGTGGATATACAACTCCCTAGGGCCGCCTTTAAGGGCAGTATCATTATTTTGCCTGGCTATAATTTCCCGAAGGAGGATGCCTGCCAGAAAGCCCCCCTCTTTTGCCAGACCTTTTTGGATGCTGGTTATCTACTCATCATGCCCGAAATGGGACGCTCCTTATATAGTAGTCAGTATTTTCCAGAAACCCAGGCTCGTTACAAGCGCTATCCCGACCAAAACTGGGTCCTAGATAGTCTGCTCCCTAATTTGCAGCTAGAATATGGGCTATTAGTAGATGGGCAAGACAATTTCTTAGTGGGTATTTCTACTGGGGGCCGAGGAGCGGCTCTTTTGGCCTTGGCTGCGCCCGAGCGCTGGACCGCAGTGGCCTGCCTGTCTGGAGATTTTGACCAAAGCCAGATGCCCAATGATGGACTGATGCGCAACTTTTATGGACCTTACAAACAATTTAGTCAGCGCTGGAAAACGGTGGATAATGTTATTGCTCGCATAGACGACTGGCAAACGCCTATATTTATTGGGCATGGCGGAGCCGATAAGGTGGTCCCCCCTGCCCAGTCTAAACAACTCTTTGATAGCTTGCAGAGCCGTTTAGATCAGGAGTTACTCTATTACTCTGCCCCCCCCAAGGCCGAGCACAACTATGCTTATTGGGAAGCTGAGGCCAAAAATATACTGGCCTTTTTTCAGTCATTGCCTTAGCGGGCTGTTTTTTGTCCTGCTTTATACTTTGCCCCCTAGTTGCTTGCAGCGGCTAGGGGGCTTTGTTGTTTGGGCTAATCCCCAGCAGTTTACTCTAACTCATTCAGCCGCTATTTAGCGAGACTATTCTTAGCCTATTGGCTAGGTCTCCTCCCCAATTATTATAGCAAATGAAGAGGGTTTATGCTAGTCCTCTAGAGGGGGTCCCCTACCCCTCTGCAGGGGTTGCGCACCCCCTCAGGGGGATTCTTCTACCTCCAAGCGAGGACCTATAGAAATCATCAGGAGGACCTCATAAAATCCTCGGGAGGACGTCAATAAATCCTCTTGACCATTTTACAAGATCCTCGGGAGGACGTTAATAGATCCTCACGACCATTTTGCAAGCTCCTCGGGAGGACGTTAATAGATCCTCTTGACCATTTTACAAGGTCCTCGAGAGGACCTTCTTAAATCATCTTGATGAGGTAGTGAGGTCCTCTTGATGAGGTAGTGACCCCCTAAAGGGAAATCAGCCTTTACCTAAGGTTCAACAGCTAGCAAAATGGCTAAATTTTATCGCCTAATGCGAACAATTTAGCCTAAAAACCTGCCAAATACTAAAAAATAGTATCTAAAACGTATTTTTTATTAGTTATAACTTGCATTATTAAATTGTTTACCTTATGTTTATAACGTAGACAACGAAAAGGACTATAACTTTGTAGTTGTCGAACAAGTTCTTGACTAATAAATTTTTAATCAATTAAACATTTTGACCTATGTCTAGAAAAAATGTAATTAGCATTGATTTGCTTGCTAGTGATTTGCAGCAAATTATGTCTGCCTTTGAGACCATTGAGCAATTACTGCAGGGCAAATTGACCAACATCAGCCCGGAGGACCGTCAGCGTTATGGGAGTGTAAATGAGCAGGCCAAACTATTTGTGTTCAAGGCGCATGATTTTTATCGGGCCAAGGGGCAGTTGCTTCCGAGCTACTTTGATGCTGTAGAGTATGAAAAAGACTTTGAGGGGCGTAAAGCCTTTGAGCAGATGGAAAGCAGAATTAGCGAGCTATATGAAAAGGTTCGCGACACTCGGACGCTTTTGGATTATGATACCCTTCAGTATTCTTACAGTCTGTATCGACATCTGAAGAACATGAGCCAGGAAGACATTCCGGGCATTGATTTTTGGCTAGAGGAGATGTCTCAGTTTTTCAAGCGTAGCACTAACAATGGTTTGGAAGAGCAGAGCAATGATGAGGCGGAGCCGCCTATTGTTGACTAACTAGTTTTAGTTGTTTAATCTGTGGTTTATAAATTGGTTACAGGCAAGCTCTACTTTTGTGGGGCTTGTTTTTTTTGTGGGCTGGGGAGGCGGCAGCCATGGCCCGCAGGGCCAAACGGCCTAGCGATGCGGCGGGGTGGCCGTCAGGCCAGACCAAGGCGGCGCAGCCGCCGCAGGGCCGAGCAGACCTGCGAGCCCCAAAGCGTAGCGCCGCAGCTTGCTGCGGAGGCCCCAAATAAAAAGGCTGAAGTAAATACTTGTTATCTTGCTGAAGCTTTGTTAAATTTGGGGCTTGTTTTTGGGGCTTAGGGTCCTGAGCAGATATTAACAAACCGTATTACGAATAATATATCATGGGAAGAGCATTTGAATATCGCAAAGAGCGCAAGATGAAGCGTTGGAGCCAGATGGCCAAGGTATTTACAAAAATTGGTAGAGAGATCGCATTGGCGGTAAAAGAGGGGGGCCCTGATCCGGAGAACAACCCGAAATTGCGTTTGGCGGTACAGAATGCCAAGGTGGCCAACATGCCTAAAAAGAACGTAGAGGCGGCCATTCAGCGGGCGACCTCTAAGGATGCGGAGGACTTGCAGGAGGTGGTATATGAGGGTTATGGGCCTCATGGTATAGCCTTTATTATTGAGACCTTGACGGACAATCCGACGCGGACGGTGGCCAATATGCGTTTTTATTTTAGCCGTTCTAATGGTTCATTGGGGACCTCGGGTTCGGTATCTTTTATGTTTGACCGTCAGGGCGAATTTATTTTGGATGCCGAGGGTTTGGACATGGAAGAGTTGGAGTTGGAATTGATTGATGGAGGAGCCGAAGAGATTGAGATCAATGAGGATCAGGTTTGTATTTATACGGCCTTTGAGGACTTTGGAAACATGCAAGCCAAGTTGGAAGAGTTGGGCTTGGAGGTAAAAGAGGCTAGTTTGCAGCGTTTTGCCAATGCGAGTAAAAAGTTGGAAGACCCCGATCAAATTGCTGAAATAGAGAACCTTATTGATAAGTTTGAGGATGATGACGATGTGCAGAAGGTTTTCCACTCTATGGAAATCTAAAAAATAAGCAAAAAACTAGGCGCTTTATTTGGACAAACCAATTGGAGCGCCTATATTTGCATCGCACTTGAGGGAACGATAGTGTATAATTACTCTTGCCCAGGTGGTGGAATTGGTAGACACGCTACTTTGAGGGGGTAGTGCCTAATTACAGGCGTGCAAGTTCGACTCTTGTCCTGGGCACCAAAAAATCTCGATATCGGAAGATGTCGGGATTTTTTTTTGTGCTGTATAAGATGAGGAAATAAAAAAGCCACAAGTCATACAACTTGCGGCTTTGGTTTTCTCTAGTGCTACAATCTAAGCCTCCAAAGAAGCCATATCAATAACGAAGCGGTATCTCACATCGCCTTTTTCGAGTCGGTCAAAGGCTTCATTTACCTCTTGGATATTGATGCGTTCTACGTCGGCAACAATTTGGTGCTCGGCACAGAAGTCTAGCATTTCTTGGGTTTCTGCAATACCACCGATATTAGAGCCTGAAAAGCTTTTGCGTCCTTTTACCAATTGGAAGGCGCCTACTTCTAGCGGTTGAGCGGGTAGGCCCACAATAACGAGGCTACCATCTACGGCTAGGGCACTCAAATAACTGTTCACATCATGTTTGGCAGAAACTGTATCAATGATGAGATCAAAGCCTTTGGCTTGGGCCATGGCTTCGGGATCAGTAGATAAGATCGCTTGATCAGCCCCTAAGCGTTTAGCATCTTCGGCCTTAGCTACAGAACGGGTGAATACGGCTACTTCTGCCCCCATGGCTTTAGCGATACGAACGGCCAAATGGCCCAGTCCACCAATACCAATAACAGCTACTTTTTTGCCTGGACCAGCCTTCCAATGTTTGAGGGGGGAATAAACCGTGATGCCTGCACAAAGTAAGGGAGCCGCAGCGGCTAGGTCCTCAAAGTTGGGCATTTTCAAGACATAGCCCTCATTACAAACATAGAATTTGGAGAAGCCGCCATAGGTTCGTCCACCAGAAACCTTATCTGGAGAGTTGAAGGAGAAGGTCATGCCTTCTTCACAAAACTGTTCTTCTCCAGACTCGCAATGTTGGCAATGCTGGCAAGAATCGACAATACAGCCAACAGCAGCTAGATCGCCTACATTAAAGTTTTTTACTTCGGGCCCAACTTGAGTCACTCGGCCTAAGATTTCGTGGCCAGGGACAATAGGAAAAGTTGTTCCGCCCCAATCGTTGCGGACCGAGTGTAGATCAGAATGGCAAATACCACAAAACAGGATTTCCATTTCTACATCTGTAGCTAAAAGGGTTCTTCTTTTGATTTGCATACTTTCTAGAGGCTGAGTAGCGGCCTCTGTGCCATAAGCTTTTACGCTAGTCATATTCATTTACTAGTTTTTTGATGGTTGTGTGATTGAAAATTACTTTTTAGGGAGAGGGGATTTCCCTGCTGTTCTGAGATAGCTCAAGCCAACATTTACACCTAAATCGTGAGCAGCGATAAGAGCTTCTAGAGCTCTTTGTCCAAAGCCGCCCAATTAATTAAAAGCCTCATCTAATGCTTTAACTTATTCGGAGCTCAAACTCAGGTAAGCAGCGGCACTACGCATACTTACTTTTTTAAATGAAAGTCCCTACTCTGATCGCTAAGTTCAGCGATAGAAATCGAAACGAAAACGTTCACATCAAAAGGAATCTTAGGATATAGCGGAGTCATCAACTACTTCCCTTTGTTGCCTTACAAAGTTAAGGGAAGTTGGAACAGCAAAATGACGTTTTTAAAATAGAAGATTACGAAATTCAAACCTTCCTAAATTGACCAGGGGTCATTTTCAATTGTTTCTTGAAAAAGTTATTAAAATGAGTAGCCTCAGTAAAGCCCAAGCCATAGGCAATTTCCGAAATATTCCAGCTCGTATCCTTTAAAAGGATTTTTGCCTCTCTCAATATTCGCTCTTGGATAATTTGACTTGTCGTTTTATCAACTGTTTCTTTGAGTACTCTATTTAAATAGTTAGGATGAATATTCAACTTTTCAGCAAATTCAGAAGCCGTCCGCAACTCTACTCTTGGATGTAACTCATCTAAAGGGAACTGTCGACCCAATAATTCAAAAAAAAGCGTAGATATCCGCTCCGCTGCATTTAAAGTATGCTGTTGACTTTCACTAGGCTTCAATTTCATAGCAAAATGAATAAGCTCTTGGGTCAGCATTCTAAGTACATCAAGCTTAAACTCATAAGTAGAAGCAATCTCTTTGTGCATCTTTGCAAAAATGTCTTTTACCCAAGCCAATTGCTCATCGTCTAACTCAAAGACATGATGCCCCTTAGGTTGAAAAACACTATACTTTGACAATTTACTATACGAGTAAAAAAAATCATCGCTGAAAATAGCATAATGCCCCTTGTGCACACTCTCAAAATGCTTCCAACAATAAGGAATGTATGGATTGGTGAAAATCAACGCCTGCTTAGGTATCCGAATGACTTTGTCTGCATACTGCATCAAACTATTCCCCTCCAATAAACTCACCTTGTAATAATCTCGCTTCTTATAAGGAAGCGGCTTTTTGTTTTCTGTCTCAAAAGGCTCTATTTCAAAGACATTAAAATCACCGCTCTTTCTAGTTTGGTCCCTCATCAGTTTTGTTTTATCAGCAGTTCCCCAGATAATCCTAGGCAAAACAAAGTTACGATTTTCGTACTATAGTTTTAACTACTAAAACTAGTTTAGCACTCTTTGGTCCTCAAAAGAAATATCTCAGTATTAAGCAAACCAAAGCCGCCAACTTATCTCTATAAGCTGGCGGCTTTATGCGCTACTTGGGATTCCACCAAAGCCCCCCTTCTACTCCCCCAGCCTCTCCAATTTCTAGCTCCCAAATACTGCCCAAAGGCGTATGGCAACCATAGGGACAAGTATAGGGGTAGTCGAGTAGCTCTTTCTTGGGGTCCAAATACTCCAAAATCATATTGATGGGCCCACAATGGCTAAAGATGGCCGTGGGCCGAGCCCATAACTGCTGCTGCTCTCCCCGATACCAATCCTGCACTCTTTGTTCTAGTGACTCATGCGGCTCTATTTCTTTCTCTCTTTCTCTTAATGCCTGCACTACTTTCGGCTGCAAAGCTGGCACAAGCTGAGCATAGGGCGCATAGGTCTGCCCTACCCGCAAATAATCGCTACAATATACGGCCTGAATATCTTTCTTTGCTAAATATTGGGCAATGGCTAGAGCTTGCTCTTTTCCCTTTTCGCCCAAGGCTGGCCCCGGAAAACCCCGATATTCTTTGGGGGCAGGCTGGGCATGACGCACTAGATAAAGCTTCATATTTTATGTTGACAGTCTCCTTTTTCGTTAATAATTTCATGTTCCCCCCCTTGGTTCTGCACCAACGCAAAGCCATTGTAAAAGGGCTCTAGCTGCAAAAATCGACGATTATATACGGGCCGCCCCGCCAAATCGATATGCAACCAACCCGCCTCATCTTTGGCCCGGGCAAATCCTTTGTGAAAAACATCTAGTTCTAGATAGCGATAAGGATGTAAGGCCCTGCCCTGAGAATCAATATGCAAACAATAGCCATCGGCCTGACGAACACAGGCATAGCCATCCCTAAAGTCGCCCGCATAGCGATAACGCTCCTCATAAAGCGGATGTCCCTGCAGATCAATATGGAAGTATTCCCCGCCTTTTCGGACCGTGCAAATGTCTTGCTGATAGTTCCCACACCAGTCATAACGCTCTCCATAAATGGCATTTCCTTTTGTGTCTATATGAAATTGCCCCTGCTCCGAAGATACCGCCGCCCGCTCACAATAATAACCAAAGGTCCGCAAATATCGCTGCCGATAAAGGGCCATGCCCTCGCTGTTGATATGATAACTGCCCGTTTCGTCTTCTACAGGCGCCAAACCCGGCGCATGAAACTTTAATACCGACTTATAAGGACCAAATATAGCTTGCCCTTCCAAGCAAAATCCATTGCCCTCTGCATTGACTTTTATGTTTTTCCAATTCATCTTTTCTCAAATATCAATAGGGTCTGTAAATCATTGATCGGACGCTTTTCTAGATAAGCAAAGCCTATTTTCTCTGCTAATTTCCGATAGGCAGCTAAGGTCCGTTCTTGGCTCTTGCAAATGGCCAACATATTCAAACTAAGCAGCTCGGCCCCATCGGCTAGCTGCTCTTTTAGGATTTCTAAGATATACATTCGCCCTCCTTTTGGCAAGGCGGCATAAACGTTTTCCAATATTTTCAAGGCAGCTTCATCGGGCCAATCATGTAGCACTCTGGCCAGAAAAATATGCTCCGCGACTTGGGGAATAGGCGCAAAAAAATCGGCTGGAATAGGCCGAAAAGGCAGCTCCCCCGCTGGCAATAAAGCCAAGACCTTGGGCTTGTCTAATAAATAATATTTAGGCTGAGGATGAACCCTCGCCAAGGCCTTGAGCAAAGCCCCCAGACCGCCTCCCAAATCCATCACAGCCTTAGCTTCCGACAAATCCAACTGCTCGCCCAACTGCGCATAATCATCCCGCGCATATTCGTTCATCGCCAAATGATAAATCCGATTGCTCTCGGGCTGCTCATCCAAATAATCAAAAAAAGGCTGTCCATATAGCTGCTCAAAAACGGCCTCATCACTGCGAATACTCTGCGCCAAATGCTGCCAAGCCCGCAAATGCTCCTCCCCCCAAAGCAAACAAGCATACTTCAAAGATTGGGGATGTTCCTCCGCCAGTTGCGCCCCTTTTTCGGCCAAAACATACTGCCCATTTTCGGTCCTCAAGGCCGCCAATTGCTCCAAAGCCGCCAATAATAACTGCAAACTAGCCTGTTTAGCCCCTAGCTTTTCGGCCAACTCAGCCAAACTAAGCGGCCCCTCCCAAAGCGCATCAAATACCCCCAGCTGGCAGGCGGTCCGCAAGGGCAAATAATGCCAATAACTGGTAAAACTATTCTTCAACTCCTGACTAATACTCATTTTTTTCTGTTCTACATGATTTGATTTTGGGGCCTCCTGCCTACGGCAGGCGCTACGCTTTGGGGCTCGCTATTTGCTCGGCCCTTCGGCGGCTTTGCCGCCTCGGTCTGGCCTAACGGCCACCCCGCCGCATCGCTAGGCCAAAAAAGGCCTGCGGCTGAGCTAGAGAGTAAGCTAAGCTACCAGCGCTCTAAAGTTCGATGACTCACTCCTAAAGCCTCCCCTGCTTTTTGTAAAGTGCCATATTTCTCTACAGCCCAATATTTAAGTTTTGCCTTAAAGTTTCTAATTAGCTCATCAGCACTTTTATCTTCGATACTGAATTCATAAATGCCTGTCTCTTTACTTTCGGGAAAATGATTGTATTTCTTGAATCCTGCTATAACTTCTTGCGCCAAATGCTTATCGTCCACCTCTTTTTCAGCTAAAATATCTCTATAAGATTGATCCCAGCTTATACAAAGTTTATCCAGGTCTCTGAAATTTCCATTAAAGCTATGCCCCTTCTCCTTTAGGAAATCTTCTAACACTTTAGGGTAAGGCGCTTTTTTAAACCCAAACTTTTTCCAACTTACCTTAAAGTCTTCAACAATCTTAGCGGAACAACTATCAAAGCTCGGAAACTCCACTACAAGTTGAGCAATGCGATCAAAAAAATGATTGCTCAAGTATTGCCGACTATCTCTTAGGTTCGCAATAGGTTTAGAGGAACTAAAGACAACACGTACCTCATACTCTTTTTCAGCTAAGCCAAATTTCCCATCCTTAGTCGACAGCCCTTCAAATAACAACTCTTGGCTTTTTTTAGACAAATACTCCACATCCTTAATCAAAAGGATTTTCTGATGTGCTTTTTTTAAAATATGCGCCCAAAAATCTTTTGTCTCTTCGGTTAAGCGCCCTTTTACCATAATCACTTCTATTCCTTTTTTTTCTGCAAACTGTTCTAGCCAAAATGTTTTTCCAGTCCCTGTTTTTCCTAGGATAAGAATAGAAAATCGTCCTGGATTCTCAAGGTAGTTATTCAATTTCTGAATAGCTGCCTTTCTTTTTGCGTGCTGTTTATCTATTGACACTTTCATTTATGTATTTTTTTGCGGGTTATTTAGTCTTTTTTTGCGGGTATCAATATGCCTCTTACCTATGCCCTACATTTGTAGAGTAATCAGCTGATACACTATTATTTACTTATTTAAAATCAATGCTTATGAAATACGATGGAAAAGATTCTGATGAAATGGAACAACACGATATAGACAATCGTGCTGACCAACTTAACCCCAATAATGATGCATACTGGACTTCTAGAGACTATGATGAGCGTCCAAATGATTGGGAAGATCTTGTTGACTAACATCCAATAAATTTAATCACTTCTAAATTGACAGAACATGGCCAAATCAACAAAGAAAACAGGCTTAAACCTACCAAGTACAACTGGAAACCCTTCTGGTAAGGGACGTGATAATTGCTCTTCTAAACCAAAGAAGTAGCCCTTTTTTACCGCTATACTAGTTTTAGTATAGCGGTTTTTTATCTACGCCTACTTCCGCATCGTACAGCCTTGGCAAAGGGGCTTTTCCTTATAGTTTTCTACCAATTCTACGTAGGCTTTACTTTGTAGGACCTCCACAAGGCTGCGGTTCTGAATACTACCAAAGTCGCCTAAGGCTTGCCGCTGCTCATCGGGGGCGCAGCAGGGCGATATTTTCCCGGTGGCCGAGACCCAAAGTTCTTTATTTAAGAAAGGGCAGTCGTAGTCTTCTGGGACCGCCTCTGCTGCGCCTGCCGTTAGGGGGACAATATTTTCTAGTAAAACAGCTTTGCCATTGGGCAGTAAATATTGGTCTCTAGCCGCATAGGCCTCTTCTACATATTGGTTCCATTGGGCCATGCTTTGGGCATCCTTACGAAAAGACAGGTCCTTGATTTCATCAAAATGATCCCACAACTGATGCCCTTTTACCCGATCTACGCCAAGACTAGCCGCTAGCTTGATGATATCGGCTAGTTCATGCATATTGTTTTGCATGAAGGTGAGTTGGAAACTCACACGGCAATAATAGCCCGTTTCTGCAAAATGCTGGTCCCTTACAGCCACAAAGCGACGGACATGATCTACACACTGCTCGAAGTTAATTCCAGGCATGACTTCCTCAGCCGTTTTGGCTGTGGCCGCATTCCAAGAGATTTTAATGTCTGTGGTTTGTGGTACAATCAGTTTGGCCCAAACCTCTACGGGCTTTTTAGGAAAGGTCCCATTGGTGGTCAAGTTGATTTTAATCCCATACTGCTCACTCAAATCAAAGATTTGCTCAAAGCCTTTATAGAGCAAGGGCTCGCCCATGGTAGAGGGGATAATCTCTTTGACGCCCAAGGCTTGGGCCTGCTCAAAAATCTGGACCACCCACTCAAAAGGCATACGGCGACGCTTGACGCCCGTGTTTTTATAGAGGTCTGCGATAAATGTACTATAAGGACTATGCTCCTCGCACATAATACAATGCAAGTTGCAATCTTCAGGGTTGGTGTCTATGGTAATTCGCCAAAAGTCTTTAGGCTTGGACATGCAAAATAGCTTTATACTGTTCTAAAATGGTTGCTGTATGTGTTTTTATATCAGGGACCTCTCCGGCGGCATCATAGAGATAGCCTCTTTGGCCCAATTGCTTCATTTCTTCGGGATGTTGAATGGCCCAGGCCATTTGCTCTTGCAATGATGGACCATCTCGGTGCTTGAAGAGCAGGCCATTGACCCCATGCGCTACATATTCTGCCATGCCGCCATAATCTGCCGTGATGACAGGCAAACGAGCCGCCTGCGCCTCATGAATCACCAAAGGAGAGTTTTCGCCCCAAATAGAAGGGACCACAATGGCATCTACCTGAGCAAAGACCTCTTGGACCAAATCTTCATTGGCATAGCCCCCACAAAATGAAATCCGCTGACTTTGTGCTGCGCTCATGGCGTTTAAGGCCTTTTGGCTTTGGCTGTCTTTCCAGCCCCAAATCTTTAGCTCTGCCGCTTGATCCAAGCCCTTAAAGGCCTCTATGAGTAGGTTGACCCCCTTGGCGGGAATATGCGTGCCGATATACCCAAAGCGAAAAGGTCCAGCTTTTCGAGCTGTTTTGGGCGGACTTAAATAATGCGTTGGAAAGCCATAATCTAGATAACTTACTTTTTCGGCAGGCAAATTAAAGTCCTTGATAAAGCGATTCATCAGATAGCGAGAGGGCGCAATAAAATGATCGACTAGCCCAATAATTTCTCTTGTTTTCTGCATCCGTCGGCCGATCCATCGGCTCCAATAGGCTAGGTCTTCGGCTTCTTCTTCTGGATGGCCAGAAAAGAGCATTTTGTAGCAAGAGGCCGCACATTTTTGGTCCTCTTGACCCGTACAGAGCTGATAGCAGTTTTGGCCATCAAAGTTGCGCTGTAGAAACTGACCTCGGGGACACATCAGCCAGAAGTCATGCAAGGTAAAGAGAATAGGCACCCCCGCCTTTTTCAGCGCTTGGACCAAGCCCAAGGACAGATGATTAAGATGGCCAATATGAGCCACATCTGGACGGTCTTGGGCCAAAATAGCCGCCAGCTTTTGGTCGACCTGCGGCTGCCAATAGCCATCTTTGTCTCTGGGCATATTGACCAAATGAAACTGTAAGCCCTGCTCATCTTTAAAAGAACGCAGCTCAAAATCTGGCCGATAAGGTTCCTCCTCTCGGCTGAAAATGCTGAGCCGATGCCCCTGCCGATGCAGTTCTTGGCAGAGGCTCTGGCTATAGACTTCGGAGCCTGCACTGTAGCCCGGCGGATAGCCATGAATAATTTTTAGAATGTGCATTTTTTCAATTTATGGTTTAGGGAAGGCTGTTGGGAACTAGCTCAAAAGGAGAGTTTTGTCTTTGTGCCCCTTTTGTGCTCCACTTATTTCAGCTAATCAAAAGGATGTGCCAAAAAACAAAAACCAACTAAACAACTAACAACCAACAACTTACAAAAACAAGCTAATTTAAAGCTGCTGTAAAATTTTGGAATCTATGTATTTTTTTACAGTTTCAGGATAAATTTAGGGCAATACTTAGGCGGCTTCGCCGCCTTGGCCGAAGGCCAAATGGCTAAAGGCCAAATAGCAGTCCTCTCACTTCTATCCTTTGATGCAATTTCCTGCTATTCTGCGTTATTTTTCTCAGCCATAGCTAGGGCTATGCCTTTAAAAAATGCCTTGAGTAGCCTGAAATTTCTATCCAAGGATGGCCGAAGCGAAGGGCTTCTATTTGGCCTAGCGCTGCGGCGGGGTGGCCCAAAGGGCCAGACCTAGGCGGCAAAGCCGCCGCAGGGCCGAGCAGACCTGCGAGCCCCAAAGCATAGCGCCCGCAGCTTGCTGCGGGAGGCCCCAAAAGCCCCTCATTTAACCCTCAAAACTATGGCAAAAGAAAACATTTACATCAGTTGGCATTATACTACTCATGGTATTGCATTTTTGCAGCATCAATTGGCGGCTTTTTGGCGGGGGGAGCTGCAATTATCGGAAAAGCCCTTGTATAAGGAAGGGCTTTGTCAGTTAGAATTGAGCGAGGCCTTTTCGGCAAATCGGCAGCCTGGATTTTTATTTGACAAGGTCTATTATTTATGTGCCGAGCAGACTGTTTTGGACCGTTTATCTCTTCGGCGTTTGAGCTATCGGAAGAATATGTATGAGGTAGACAAAGCAGTGGAGGAGACGCAGATGCAGGAGGTTTGGAGAGAGGTGATTGCGCAGGATCTTTCCTCTTGGGTAGATGAGATGGCTTATGTAAAGGAACATTATCCCGATCGTTTGGAAGACTTTGAGGGGCAAATTTGGCGGGATATGCAGCATTATCCCATTGACAGTCAGCTAGCATGGTTTAGGAGAAGGTCGCCTGCTGCGCCTTATTATCAAGCTCGTTTTGAGGCCATTCATTTTAGCCAAGAAGAGCTACCAAACTTGCGAGACGAGCAGAGTATTTTGGCTGTTTTGCAAGGATTTTTCAAAACTCTTTTGGCCCATCATGGGGCCGAGGCCAATTATATCATCAATGTCAGTTTGGGCAGTAATGAAACGCAGGTCGCTTGGTTTGTCCTGGCCGAGGCGGGGCTCTTGCCCCCCAACTGTCGATTCATCAAGGTCTATGATGTTAAGACCAAAGGCGCAGATCCTCGTTTTAAGAATTTCCAAATTCAGGAGATTCCCAGCCGCCTAATTTCTAGTTTATCGGCCAACTTATATGAGCATGACAACCTACAATCGCCCCAGCGGCGTTTGGCTGATCTCAAGATGAAGACCTATATAGAGCAAGGTTTTGCCATATTGATTTTGGGCGAAAGAGGAACGGGAAAATCCAGAATGATTTCAAGATTGGAGCGAGAAAACCGCAAGGTCTTAGCCATCAATTGTGCCTCCTTTGATGATGATAACAAGGCTGAATCGGAGTTTTTTGGACATAGCAAGGGGGCCTATACTGGGGCAGATCAAGCCAAAAAGGGCTTATTTGAAGAAGCTCGGGGCGGAATTCTCTTCTTTGATGAGGTACATCATTTGAGTAAGCGGGTACAGGGCAAACTCATGAAAGCCCTACAAACCGATGAGAACAACAACTATCGTTTTCGGCCCATGGGGAGCAGCCAAGAACAGCAAAGTCAGTTTACTGCTGTTTTTGCTAGCAACAAAAGTATTGAAGAGCTGCGGGAGCTTTTATTGGCCGACTTCTTTGATCGTATCTCTCAGCTCCTGATTGAGCTGCCCCCACTGCGGGAAAGTCGAGATGAAATTGAAAAAGACTGGGAAACCGTTTGGACGCAACTGCGCTTTGCCCCTAGCTACCCCTGTCCTAAATCTCCAGAGCTTTTCCAATGGCTCAAAAAGCAGCCTTTGTGGGGCAACTTTAGAGATTTGCAAAAGATAGCCATCTATTATAAGGCCTTTATGGATTTACCCCAAGAGGCTCAACAACTAGAGGGAGTAGATAGCCCTCTGGCCTTTGCCAAAAAGGAGTTTAAGGCCTATCATGGGCATTTTCCTAAGCAAACTAAGTTGCCCCAAGCCTTTCAAGACCTCTTTGATCTGGAGCTCATTGCCTCAGAGACAGAAGAAAAGACCTATAAAATTCTGGAGAAGCGCTATAAAAAGGCCCTTATTAGTTGGGTAGAGGAAAACTTTCCCGCTCAACCGGTTTGGGAGATTTTAGGCATGAGCGAAAGTAATTACTACAAGATGAAGAAAGAGGGCTAAATAAGAGGGTTTAGGCCTCGGTTCTCAAAAGCGCATAATGGTATTCATCCCAAAATTGGCCCGCCTTATAAACCGCTTCTAGAGATTTGCCCTCTAAACGGAAGCCTGCAGCTTCTAATACCTTGACCGAGCCCAGATTAAAGCTGAATACGGTCCCCACCACCCGATGTAAGTCTGGATAACGGCCCCAAGCCCGCTCTAAGAATAAGGGCAAGATCTTTTTCATCAGCCCTCGGCCCCAAAAGGCAGGCGTTAACCAATAGCCAATTTCCATATTGTAGCGCCAAACATCTTGCTGTGCATGCAGACCAATTCCCCCAATCAATTGCTCTTGGGCAAAGATGGCTAAGATGCCCCCATCCGAAGGGATGGCTACCTGATTCACAAAGGCCTCTGCAGTGGCTAAGGTATATGGCGAAGCAAAACGATCGCTCATGCCTTTGGCCACTTCTGGATAATCGGCAGCCTGCTGTAAGGCCGCTGTATATTCGGGCCGAAATAGGCGTAGGGAGTAGGCCTCGCCATTTAGTTCAAATTCTATCTCTTTCATTTTTTATCTTTGAGTTCACTCAGAATTATTGACATGATTAAGATAGATAAAATAAAACAACTGGCCCAAGAACAACTAGAGCAATGGATCAGCATTCGCCGACATCTTCACCAATATCCAGAACTCTCTTTTGAAGAATGGGAAACCGCTAATTATATCGCCTCTTGCCTAGACCGCTGGGGCATTAGCTACCAAAGAGGCATGGTCAAAACAGGGATTTTTGCCCAAATTGAAGGCAAAAATCCCGATGCGGCCTGCATTACGCTCCGTGCCGATATAGATGCGCTCCCTATCCAGGAGCAGACGGGCCTGCCCTTTAGCTCTAAGAATGAGGGCCGTATGCACGCCTGCGGCCATGATGTACATACGACTTCCCTACTCGCTACCGCTTTTATCCTTAATGAACTTAAGGAGGAGTTTGAGGGCCGCGTTCAACTGATTTTCCAACCCGGCGAGGAGCTACTACCCGGCGGCGCTAGCCAGGTCTTGGCCGAGGGTTGGCTGGATCAAAGCCGAGATTTTCCGATTCTGGGCCAGCATGTAGAGCCTGGCCTGCCTGCTGGACAGGTAGGTTTTCATCCCGGCCCTTTTATGGCCTCCGCCGATGAGCTTTATCTCTCTGTTTATGGTAAGGGGGGACATGCCGCCCGACCCCAAGATTGCAATGATGTGGTCCTGATTGCCTCGCATTTGGTCATTGCCCTACAGCAGTTAATTAGCCGATTTAGAGACCCGCTGCAGCCTTCGGTCCTTAGTTTTGGCAAGATGAATACGGCTGGCGGGGCCACCAATGTATTGCCCGAACGCATTGATCTTGAAGGCACATTCAGGGCATTCAATGAAGAATGGCGAGCCGAGGCGCATCAAAAAATGCAGCAGCTCTGTCAGCAAATGGCCCAAAGTATGGGTGGCCGTGCCGAGCTAGAAATCAGAAAGGGCTACCCCTACCTACACAATGAAGAAAGCCTAACGCATAGCCTGATGCAGGCCGCCCGTGACTATGTCGGCAAGGATAATTTGGTCCTTCTTCCCCAACGCATGGGGGCCGAAGATTTTGGCTTTTATGCCCAACAAATGCCCGCCTGCTTCTATCGCTTGGGCACGGGCATTGGTCCAGGTTTGCACCACCCCAAGTTTTCTCCAGATGAAAAAACGGCCCTCCCCTTGGGGGCTGGGCTTATGGCCTATCTGGCCCTTTTTCAGCTAAATCAACAGATCAAAAAGGCCTAGTTGTTTGCTTGCTTTTGCTTAACTTGCAGCCAATTCGCATTTCAAACATAGAGGCTCGACCTCTTCAAAGCTTTTTATTTCTATGAAATTTTTTGTGGATACGGCCAATCTGGCCCAAATTAAAGAAGCCGCCGATCTTGGCGTTTTGGATGGTGTAACCACCAATCCCTCTCTCATGGCCAAAGAAGGCATCAAAGGCGAGGAGGCCGTCCGCCAGCATTATCTAAACATCTGCAAGCTTGTAGATGGCCCCGTAAGTGCCGAAGTGATTTCCACCGATTTTGAGGGCATGATCAAAGAAGGCGAAGCCCTAGCCGCCCTACACCCCAATATCGTCGTGAAGGTCCCTATGATTGAGGATGGCGTGAAGGCCCTTCGCTATTTTAGCGACAAAGGCATCAAGACCAACTGTACCCTCGTCTTTTCTGCTGGACAGGCTATTTTGGCCGCCAAAGCAGGCGCTACCTATGTTTCTCCCTTTATTGGCCGCATTGACGACATTAACTGGAGTGGCGTGGAGTTGATCGAGCAGATTGTACATATCTACCAAAACTTTGCTTTCCGCACTCAGGTTTTGGCCGCCTCTATCCGCAATCCCTTGCATATTGTGCAGTGCGCAGAACTTGGCGCCGATGTGGTCACTTGCCCCCTTTCTGCCATGAAAGGCATGCTCAAACATCCACTTACCGATATTGGCTTGCAAAAGTTTTTGGCCGATCACGCTAAAAATAATGGCTAGTTAAAGCCCAAGAAGATAAAGGCTGCTGAAAAGTAGCCTTTTTTTTTGGGGCCTCCCGCCTTCGGCGGGCGGTTACTCCCTTCAGTCGTCGAACTGCGGCCTAAAGGCCTTGTTGTCGTTCCGCAGCTCGCTGCTGTTTTGGGGCCTCCCGCCTTCGGCGGGCGCTACGTTCCGCAGCTCGCTCTTCGCTCGGCCCTGCGGCCTGACGGCCTTGGTCTGCGGCTGCGCCGCACTGCTACACATCGCTAGGCCGCTCATCTGCCTTTTTCTAGCTTAAGTTTCTTCTTTGGCGGCTGGGTAGTTTTGGGCCGATGGGCTGAAGCCCATTTGGAGGATGCTATTCTGCAACTGCAAAACGACACATTCCATTTGGAGGATGCTATTCTGAAACTGCAAAATGGCATATTCCATTTGGAGGACGCTATTCTGCAACTGCAAAACGGCATATTCCATTTAGAGGATGCTATTCTGAAACTGCAAAACGGCATATTCCATTTGGAGGACGCTATTCTGAAACTGCAAAACGACACATTCCATTTGGAGGACGCTATTCTGAAACTGCAAAATGGCATATTCCATTTGGAGGACGCTATTCTGCAACTGCAAAACGACATATTCCATTTGGAGGATGCTATTCTGCAACTGCAAAACGACATATTCCATTTGGAGGACGCTATTCTGAAACTGCAAAACGACACATTCCATTTGGAGGATGCTATTCTGAAACTGCAAAACGGCATATTCCATTTGGAGGATGCTATTCTGAAACTGCAAAATGGCATATTCCATTTGGAGGACGCTATTCTGCAACTGCAAAACGACACATTCCATTTGGAGGACGCTATTAGGAATTTGCGAAAACGTACATCAAGACTTTGATGGGCTGTTCCAAAATTCGTCTTACAGGCCCGAAGGGCCGCAGGCCTAGCGATGCGAAAGGGGGCGGCGAAGCCGCAGACCAAGGCCGTCAGGCCGCAGGGCCGAGCAGACCTGCGAGCCCTGAAGCGTAGCGCCTGCAGCTTTGCTGCAGGAGGCCCCAAAACAACAACAGCAAGAGCATAAAAAACAGCAGACTAAAATGGGAAGAACAGAAGATTGGGCATTCATTGCGGAGCATCAGGCGGAAGATTTGGCGCAATTGGCTTTGCAATTGGCCAAGCGGCCAGAGCTAGACCGCAGTTTTATTTTGGCGCAGGTCAATGGGCGGCAAAAGGCCAAGGAAAAGTTGCCAGATTGGGCGGGTAGAGCGGGCTTAATATTCCCTTCTCGCTTATCGATGCAGCAGTCTTCTAGCCAGATGACGGCCCAAAAAAAGGCCGAATACTTGGCGGGGGGCACCCTAGTTGATTTGACGGGAGGTTTTGGGGTAGATAGTTATTATTTGGGCCAAAAATTTGAACGAGTTTATCATGTGGAGCCGCAAGAGGAGTTGCAAGAAATTGTGCGGGCCAACTTTGCGCTTTTGGGCTTTGATCGGGCGGAGTTTTTTTTGGGCAAGGCCGAAGAATTTCTGGAACAGGCCAATTTGCCGGCCATAGATTGCTTTTATATTGATCCGAGCAGAAGATCGGAGGGCCAAAAAGTCTTTCGTTTAGATGATTGTCAGCCGCAATTACTGGAGATCTTGCCTCGATTATTGGAGCTTGCGCCTAGGGTTTGGGTCAAGGCGGCCAGTATGTTAGACATACAGCAGGCCTTGCAGCAATTGGGGGGTAAAGTTCGGCAAGTTTATATTTTGGCTTGGCGCAATGAGTGCAAAGAGTTGCTCTTTGAAATTGGGCGAGAGCCACAGCCCTCTCCGCAGATACAGATAGAAGAAATTTACCCCAAGCGGGCCTTTTCTTTTCCGTTTACATTAGCAGAAGAAGAGCAAGCTCGGGCCGATTATGGGCCCTTGGGCAGTTATGTATATTTGCCGCATACAGGCCTACTCAAGGCGGGAGCCTTTAAATTATTGGCCGAGCGTTATGGGCTGAGCAAGTTGGCCATCAACAGCCATATTTATAGTAGTGAAAAAGAAATATTGGATTTTCCGGGCCGGGCATTTCGGTTAATTCGGGCCATCCCTTACCCTAGTAAAGCGGCCAAAAAGCTAGGCTTAAAAAAAGCGCAAATCATCAGTAAGAACTTTGGAATGAGCGTAGAACAGCTACGGAAAAAGCTAAAAATAAAGCAATCGGGGGGCAGCTACCTCCTAGCGAGCAGAGATCAAGAAAACAAAACTTGGCTTTATGAAATGGCGCCCTTGTTCTAAATAGAGTTTTTCTCTCCCTAAATTTTTTATTAAATTGTAAATGCTTTAGCGATTCATTTAAAAAAGTGTGGATTTATTCCCTTTTCGATGAAAAAGTCAACCCAAGGATTTTTTGGCTGTTAGGAGTCAGATATCCTTTTTTTATCTCCAATTCCCCATAGCCTTAGGGCTAACGACCGAGAACTTAACTATGCCTGCTCCCCGTTTCCTCCATTTTTTTCCAAAAACATTTAGGCAAGAAAGCTTAGAGAAGATACTCTTATCTTTAGGGAGTTTTTGGAGTATGATCATCTGCATTACCTATTGGTTAATTAGTTTATACTATGACTATCAAGAGGTCGTTCGCTTAGCCACTACTTTAGGGGCCTTAGGCTATTTGAGCTTATTTTTATGGCTAAAATTTAGGACTTTTTCACCTTGGCTGCCTGTAATTTACATTCTAATTTCGCTTAGCTTACTAGATGGGCTTTGGATGAGAGTGGGCGGAGTTTATAGTGACTTGCCTATATTGCTCTTGCTGGCCTTTTTTACCTCTATGATTATTTCAACAGAGGGTTGGCGTTGGTTAGCGATGGTACTCAACTTTAGCAACTTTGCCTTTTTGTTAGTTTTGCACCTTTATTTCCCCGAGAGTATCAGCTACTATCCTCCGGCAAGCGAGGTAGCCTTTACCAGTTTTACGAGCTTGGGAGTGGCTTTATTTTCGGTTTGGGTATTGATGGGCATCTTAAAGGAGCGCTATCAATTGAGTCAGGAGCAATTGGAGGGAAAAAACATGGCCTTAAGAGATGCCAGCCAGGCCAAGTCGCAGTTTTTGGCCCAGATGAGCCATGAGATTCGGACCCCCATGAATGGAATGTTGGGCATGGCCCAGCTCCTGCTAGACGGTCCCCTAAGCGAAGAGCAACAAGAATATGCGCAGACCCTCAAACAAAGTGGCGAGCAGCTTTTGCAGATTGTCAATGAGATTTTGGATTACTCTAAGTTAGAGGCGGGAGGTTGGCATTTGCAGGAGCAAGAATTTGAGTTGGAGCGGGCTGTAGAGGAGGCCATGAATATTGCGGTCTCTAGGGCCTTAGCCAAGGGATTGAGCTTGCGTTATTTTCCAGATGCCCATTTGCCAGAGCAGCTCATTGGAGATGCGACAAAGATTCGGCAAATGCTATTAAATTTATTGGACAATGCCATTAAGTTTAGTCATCAGGGCTGCATCTCTATTTATCTATCCAAATTGCGGGAGGAAGAAGATCGAGTTTGGGTAGAATTTCGCTTAACGGATCAGGGTGTGGGGATTCCCAAAGCCAAGCAAAGCGATTTATTTAAGGAGTTCTCTCAACTGTCCAATCAGCAGGCGCATAGCAGCTCGGGCACGGGTTTGGGCCTATCCATTGTTCGACAATTGGCCGAGCAGATGGGGGGCCATGTTGGTGTAGATAGTGAAGAGGGCCAGGGGGCCAGTTTTTACTTTCATTTACCCTTACAAAAGGCGGCCTCCAAGTCGGCCAGTTTATTTAAGGGCAAACGGCTCTTTTTATTGAGCAAAAACAAGGATGCCGCTCGTTTTTTCGAGGCCATTTGCCAGCGTTGGGAGATGGAATACTTTCAGTTTTGGGAGCCCGATGCTAGTCATCAGGCTGCAGAGCTAGACATTATTCCCAGCCCTGATTTTGTCTTTTTTGATAGCCAGTTACAAAACCCTGAAGAGGTGTTGAGTTGGCCTTGCCCCCAGTTTTTACTTTTGGCCTTAGGTGAAGAGCGGAAGCTCAGTCGCAACTTTCAGGCAGCACTTTCGGCTCCTTTGCGCCCGCTACGAATCAAGCAGTTATTGCTCAAGCAAATGTCGGTGGTCCAAGAGGAAAAGGAGGAAGGTCCTAGCTACCCCTGGACCAATAAAAAGGTACTTTTGGCCGAGGATAATAAGATCAATCAGCGCCTGATGCAACAAATTTTGGAACGGATGGGGCTTCGGTTGCATATTGTACAAAATGGGCAGGAAGCCCTTGACTTTTTGGCCCAAGAAGAGGTAGATCTTATTTTTATGGACCTACAAATGCCCGTTTTAGATGGGCGAACAGCCAGCCAAGAAATTCGAGCTCAACAGATTAACACGCCCATTATTGCGCTTAGCGGAGAGGAGCAAAAAGCCATTGAAGGCATCAATGGCTTTTTGCAAAAGCCCATTGCGCGAGAAGAACTAGAGGCTTGTTTGCGCCAGTTTTTTTGCTAGCTTTGCGCTATTATTTTCACGCATCCTCCCCTCCGAATCATGAAAGTTACTGCAGAAAAAATAGCCCTTTATAGTCTTGGATTTCTTTTTTGTATCCTGCTACTCTACAAGGCGGTCAAGATGAGCATGACCCATGATGAAGCCGCTACTTTTTTGGTCTATACCAAATGGTCTATTTATGACATCTGGACCAATTCGGGTCCCAATCCTACGGCCAACAACCACCTACTCAATACCTTATTGATTAAGTTTTTGGTGCAGCTCTTTGGCGATCATCAGTTGGTGGTTCGCCTTAGCAATATTTTAGCGGGATTCAGTTTTCTCTATTTCTCTGGGCGCCTGATGCAGCAGGTTTTTGGGCCAAAAAATAAGCTTTTGGTCCTTTTGGGCTTCAGCCTGCTGCTAATGAATAATTATCAGTTTGATTTTTTTGCCGTGGCCCGCGGTTATGGCTTGTCTATGGGCTTTTTTATGCCTGCGATCTATTTTTCGCTGCAGGCGGTCGCCAATTCTTCTATCCGAAGTTGGAGCTGGGCGGTCGGCCTTTGTCTGCTGGCGGTTTTGGCCAATTTTAGTAGCCTGGTTTTTTGTATCGCCTTGCTGGGCAGCGCACTGCTGCTGGCGCTCAAAAAAGAGCGAAACTGGCGGTTTTTGGGCCAAAGTCTAGGTATTGCTAGTCTGGCGGCCCTCGTTTTAGGGCTGGCCATTGCCCCTGCCATCATTCGCCTCATCGACTTTGAGCAGCTCTATTTTGGGGGAAATAATGGCTTTTTTCAAGATACTATAGGCAGCTTGGCCCGATCCTATACACACAATATTTCCTTTTTGCATTCGCCCAAATATATCCATTGGGGCTTTGGGTTTCTGCTTATTTTTGCCGCTGCCCGCCTGCTTTTTTCGCTGATCAAAGAGAAAAGTCAGGGCCCTGCCCTTTTCATTCAATTGGGTTTATCCTGCCTTTTGGCTAGTTGCATCGGCCATCTTTTGCTGCACCTCCTTTTCGATGTCAAGTTTCTGATTCAACGGACGGCCCTGATTTATTTTCCCCTGCTGCAGTTTTCACTCATTAGCCTGCTGTATAGCCTTTATCAGGTTTTTCCCTTGGCCAAAAAATGGAAAAATACGGCTTTGGTCTTCGCTAGCGTTCTGGGCCTAAGCCTTTTTGGCCTCAACTACCGCCCCAATACCATGACCGAATGGTACTATAATGTAGAGGATAGAAAAATTTTGAGCGAATTGGAGGCGAGCATTCCCCAAAATGAAACCCATACCCTGGGCATTTGGTGGCTCTTTTTCCCCACTTTCGAGTTTTATCTAGAAACGGGAGTCTATCAAAATATTCAGCTCAATCCACACAATATGCAGCTCGATCTCGAGCAGGATTATGACTATTATTTTATTGACCACAATGCAGAACGAGTGGCCGCTTTAAGCGAAAAATACGAGCGCTTCAAAAATTACCAACAAGGGATTCTCTTTCGCCATAAGAACTTTCCCATTCAGAAAAATAACTAGTGTTTTTTGGGGCTGCCCCAGCCTTCGGCTGGGTCGGGCTATGTCGCAGCTCGCAGGTCTGCTCGGCCCTGCGGGCTTTTTCGCTTTGCTTCAAAAGCCCTGGGTCTGGCCTTCGGCCACTGCTTTCTATCCCTCAGCCGCGTCGCTGCGCTCCTATGCGGGCGCTGCGCGCCCTGCAAAACCGCAATTGGACCAACAGGCTAGCGCTTTTTGGGTGGAAAAAGCTCAAAGCGCTTCTGAAAATCTTTCAATAAGCCATTTTGCTTCAAAAAGTGGACATACTTCTCTCGGTCGGTCGTCGGCCGATGTTTTGGCTTGGGGATATCTTCTTCCTTGGGTTCCTCTATTGTAAATTTATACTGCAATTTGGGCAGACCAAATTCTTCTCGCAACTGATTGAGCAGGGCCTGTTCATCGCCAATAGCGTCTTTTACTCTTTGGCTACTCACCACTAATCCTAGGGCCTGTTCTTCTTTGGGCAAAACCGTCAATTTAGCCGAGCGCAGCAGGGCCTGCATAGAAGGCGACTCCATTTTTTGGGCATAGGCTTCCCAAAGGGCCAAAACAGCCTTTTCTTCCCAGCTTTTGTGTACAATTTGCTTTTTGCGCTCTTCTTCAGCCTGAATTTCGGCCTTAAGGGCATCTATGGCCGTTTCTTTTTTCTTTTTGAGGCGCTCCTTTAAACTCTTTTTAGGCTTTTTTTCCAGTTTTGGCGCTGCCTCCTTAGGCTCTTCTTTGGCTGCAACTACTTTAGGGCTAGTTGTTTCTTTGGGTTCTTCTTGTTTTTTGCTGGGGGCAGCGCCTTCTTGGACCACTTCCTTCGGGCTGCTTTCTACGGTTTGCACATATTGTACAACTTGCTGCGGGGCCAAAGTTTGGGGCTGTATCGCCCTGCGGATATGGGCCATTTTAATCAGAGCCATTTCAACATGTAGGCGCTTATTTCTGGCCATTTTATAATTTACATCGCAGGCGGCGCTCAGGCTCAGGGCCGAAACCAAAATATCTTTGGGCGCCAATTGGGCCTGCTGCTGATAGCGTTGGCGCAGCTTTTCACTAAGGTCCAAAAGGCCAAGGGTGCTAGCATCTTGGGCCATTAGCAAATTGCGCAAATGCAAAGAAAGGCCATCTAAGAAAATATCGCCATCAAATCCCTTTCGCTGAATTTGGTCAAAGATGAGGAGCAATTGCTGCATATCCTCGGCCAAGATGGCATCAATAATCTGAAAGTAATAATCGTAATCTAAAATATTCAGGTTTTCAATGACATCCTCATAGCGGATATTGCTGCCTGAAAAACTGACCATGCGGTCAAAAATAGAAAGGGCATCTCGCAGAGCGCCATCGGCCTTTTGGGCAATCATATTGAGGGCCTCTTCTTCGGCCTCAATGCCCTCTTCTTGGCAAATCTTGGCCAAATGCGCTCGCATATCGGCTACCTGAATCCGATTAAAGTCAAAAATTTGACAGCGAGAGAGAATAGTGGGAATAATTTTATGCTTCTCGGTGGTGGCCAAAATAAAAATGGCATAAGAGGGCGGTTCCTCCAAGGTTTTTAGAAAAGCATTAAAGGCCGCCTGAGAAAGCATATGCACCTCATCAATAATATAGATTTTGTAGCGGCCCTTTTGAGGAGCAAAACGCACTTGTTCAATCAAAGAGCGAATATGCTCTACCGAGTTATTGGAGGCGGCATCTAGCTCATGAATATTGAGCGAAGCATTTTCTCTAAAGGCCGTGCAAGAAGGGCATTTATCGCAGGGCTCGGTATCTGAGGTGGGGTTTTCACAATTGAGTAATTTGGCCAAGATACGGGCGCAGGTCGTTTTACCCACCCCTCTAGGGCCACAAAACAAAAAAGCTTGGGCCAAATGCTCTGAGCGGATGGCATTTTTGAGGGTATTAGAAACATGTTGTTGGCCCACCACCGAATCAAAGCGGATGGGACGATATTTGCGGGCGGAAACGACGAAATTACTCATAATAATTTAACTTGTAGGGCAAAGATAGGCTTTCTAAAGGAACTTAGCGGCCCTTCTGAATAAGAAGAGGGCAAAAACTTCTGCGGTCCCTTGGCCTAGCGCTGTGCAGGGGTGGCCCGCAGGGCCAGACCAAGCAAAATGAGCGCAGCGAAATTTTGTGAAGGGCCGAGCAGACTTGCGAGCCCCGAAACATAGCGCCCGCAGCCTGCTGCGGGAGGCCCCAAAAAATAAAACAAATCCCCTTAAATATGCGTATATTTAAAGTTATTATTTCATTCTTTTTTTTGCTGAGTTGTTCTCCTCCCCCAGAAGTTGTGGCTGATCAGCCTGCGCCAGAGCCTGTAGAAAAAGAGGAGGTTGCTGCTCCGCCTGTAGCCGAGCCCAAGCCAGTAGTGGCCATAGACAGCAGTGGGCCCAAGCGGGCCAAAAAGCCCAGTTTGCGGCCAGCTTTTCCTCAATTTGATAGTTTGGCCCATGATTTTGGGGAGGTTATTCAAGATTCAGTGCTTCGGCATCGCTTTCATTTTGAGAATACTGGAGAGCGGCCTTTAGAGATAGAATCGGTGCAGGGAAGTTGTGGTTGTATACAGGGCAGCCAGCCATTTTTGCCCATTGGGCCGGGAGAAAAAAGTTATATTGATGTCCGTTTTGATAGTCGGGGACGGCAGGGGGCTGAATACAAATACCTTTTGGTGAATTGGAAGGGCAATGAGGAGCCATTGAAGCTGGAAGTCCGGGCAAAAGTCTTGTTAAAAGAGAAAAAATAGTGGTATATTCGAGAAGATAACCAAAAAACTATTTTCGATGAAAAACTTTATCTTTTTGGCCTTTTTAGGGGCCTTACTTTTGGGGCAAACAGCCTGTAAACGCAGTGTAGAAGGCGAGACACAGAGCTGGGAGGCCAACAAGGGAAATGTACAGAAGCTATCGGCCAAGTACAGTAACTTTAAGCCTGCTTTTGAGGAAATCTTGAAAAAAGCGGAGGCTAAAATGACCGAAGCGCAGGCGATGACTGATGAGAAGGCCAAGATTTCGGCCATGGCGGAGGCCAACTCGATTATTCGGCCCAAATTTGTGCGGGGCTTAGAGGGCATGGACCGCAAGATTTCTACTTTGGAAGACCTGATGGCCAAGGCTAGTCAGCAATCTAAGGACCATAGCGACCGAGATGCTGCTTGGGCGGCTAAAAGCAGTGGCGAGCGGGCTATTCGGGAGGCTCGCGAGCTTATTCGCAGCGCCAAAGTGAGCTCGGCAGCAGTAGCCGATGGCATTGTTAATGATGCCGAGCGGCAGTTGAGTTCGGCCCAAAAGCGCTTACAAGAAGTGGTCAAAACGGCCCAGAAAAAAGCCGATGAAAAAGAAAAAGCAAAGGCCGATCAGAAAGCAGAAGAAACGGCTAAGCAAGAAGTCGAAGAGAAAAAAGCTTCGCCCATCAAATGTGGGTACTGCGGTACAATGAACAAGCCTGGCAGCTTAAAATGTAGCTCTTGTGCTGCTCCCTTAGAGGCCAATAAATAGGTGGAACGAAGGGCATAAAAAAGCCGCAAAGGAGAAATTCCTTTGCGGCTTTGCTGTTTATTGGCCAAAAATCTGCGCCCAATAATAGCCCCATTCGCTATCTTCATCGGCAACAAAACCTGCGCCCATAAAGCGGGCATCGGGGTCCAGCATATTTTTAAGATGGCCAGGACTGTTATACCAGAGCTCAAAAACGGCGGCGGCGGTGGCGGTGCCCACCGCAATATTTTCAGACATAGGAAAGAGCTCCCTTTGGCAAAAGGGCTTAATTTTTTCAAAGGTATCGGCCACTTTTTTTAGTTTTCGGCCTTTGCGGTCATAGAGCCCATGTTCAAAATATCCGTCTATTATCATATCTTTGGCATGATATCTTGCTGCCCAACTGAGTTCCTTAGACCAGCTGAGGGCTGCCAGCCCCCTAGTTTGTCGAAGTTCATTAACGAGTTCTAGCAACTTTTGCTCCTCACTCTTATTAGAAGATGCGATGCGCTCATTGCCCTGCGGCAAGCCCTTAAAACTCTGCGCCTCTAGGCGAAGGGCCGCCATAGAGAGCAAAGTCAATAGGATAAAGAAGATTTGAAATTGCATTGCGCTAAAAGTTAAAATTGAAATAATGAAACAGCTATTTTGTCTGCTCGTTTTTTTGGGAGCCAGTCTTTTTGCTGAAAGTTGGGCCCAGACAAACTCTTGTCAAACGGTAGAACTCTATCTTTATGCCAAAGATAACAGCGGCTTGATTGCAGATGCAAATATTCGCTTTTGGCGGCCTGCCGATAGCCTGAGCTACCGCCTAAAAACCGATTCTCTGGGCCGTTGTCGGGCTTGTTTGCCCTTGGCCCAAAAGGAGTATCAGGTCCAAATTCAACACAAAATTTTTTCTAGCCAAACTTTTTCGCTCCAACTCGATGGTAGCGATAGTACGATCTATAAAAAAGTAGGCCTAGACCGTCTGCCTGGCTATTTGCTCGAGCTTAGTATTACCGAGTTTTTGCAAGGCCAAGGCGATAGCCTAGCCGCTGGCGAATATAGCCTAGAGGGCGTTACGATCGAAATCTATAATAAAACGCAGTATAAGCAGGAGCTTCGCCTAGTGGAACATCCCCATCATGAAATTTCTTTTTTGATGGAGCAGGGCAATGAGTACATTTTTATGCTCCGCAAACAGGGCTATTATAGCAAGCGAATGCGGGCCAATGTGAATGTTAATGATTGCATTTTGTGCATGGAGGGCTTTGGAGAGCTTACGCCTGGGGTGGCCGAATCGCTCACGCAGGACAACAGCATGGGCACTTTGGTCAGCAATGTGAATTTGAGGCCCTTGGCTGTGGGCGAAAAAATGAAGTTGGACAATATTTACTATGATTATGGGAGCTCGCAAATTCGGCCCGAAAGCTATGCCACCCTCGACCAATTGGCCGAGATGATGCGCGACAACCCCAATGTCTATATGGAACTTTCGGCCCATACCGATTGCCGAGGGAGCAAGGCCTTCAATTTGGAGCTTTCGCAGAATCGGGCCAATAATGTGGTCCAATATATTCAAGAACGCCTCCCCAATGGGGCCGATCGGGTTAAGGCGCAGGGCTATGGCGAGTCTAAACCCCTCAACTCTTGTGTCGATGGCATTAGCTGTAGCGAGGAGTTGCACCAACAAAATAGACGAACCGAGCTGTTGGTCCTCGATGTGGTCGATGATGAGGATTATATCAACCGCCCGCTGGCCTCGATCATGCAAGAAGAGCTAGAGTCCGAGATTTTGGCCGCCAATAATAGCTCCTACTTTAAAGAAAAGGACCCCAGCCAGCAAAAAGCGCAACAAAAGCCCACGATTCCCGGCCCAATTCCCCCCAATTATAGCGGCTACAAAATTGAGCTGAGTCGCAGCCAAGAGAGTCCGGCCCTAGACCACCCTATTTTTATGGCCTTTTCAACTGTTTTTCTCGACATTGACGAGCAGGGATTTATCAGTTTTATGGTGGGCGACTACTCTTCTGAGGAGGAGGTCAATAAGGCCCTAGATAAGTTTCGTTCACGTTTTTCTAAGGCCAAGGCAGTTTATTATAAACTGGGAATTCGACAATAATTTTTGGGGGCTGCCCCTGCGGCCTTCGGCCTTGGGTCGGGCCATTGCGCAGCTCGCAGGTCTGCTCGGCCCTGCGCAAAATTTCGCTGCGCTCATTTTGCTGGGTCTGCGGCTTCGCCGCCCTGCTACAGCCCCTCAGCCAGATTTAATTGCGCTGCTTTGGCTATAGTTTGCTATGAATTTTTGGCTAGACCAGCTATTTTTTAAGGGCATAGCCTTCGCTATGGCCGAGAAAAATAGGGCCGACTAGCGGAAAATTGCTGCAAACTATAAAAGTGAGTGCATTTAAATTTGGCTATAGCCTGCGGCGGCTCCGCCGCCTGTCCACCGCCATTGGACCAAAAAAGCCGAGCCTGCACTAGGCAGACTCGACTTCACTTAATAACCCTAAAACCTTAACCTTTGGCTTAAATTGAATTAAGCCTCTGGAAAACCAAAAAACTCTTACTGAACCTGAATACTGATTTTCTCTTTTTTAGGCTCCTGCTTTTTGGGAACCTCTAGTTGGAGAATGCCATTTTCATAGCTAGCAGTAATACTTTCTAAGTCGTATTTATTAGATAAACGGAGCTTGCGCTCAAAGGTTGTAAAGGCAAACTCTCTTCGTCTAACTTTAACATTTTCAGTCAGTTCCTTAACATTTCTCTTAGCTGAGATATGCAGAAGGTCCTTCTCTAGCTCCAATTTAAAATCTTCTTTTTGGAAGCCCGGAGCCGCTAGTTCTAGCAAAAGGCCAGCTTCTGTCTCAAAGACATTGAGCATAGGTTGCTGATGGGCTTGGTCTTGACCAAAAAACTGTTGTAGGGGTTCTTGCTTGAGCAGTTGCTCTAGCTCTTTACCAAATTCATTGAAAGGGAAACCAAAGAAGTGATTTGCTTTTGCGTTTTTCATAACTCTATTATTTTTCTTACTCTTTTACTATTTAAGCTGGCCTTGGGCCAGTATGTCTATCGAAGCTTCATCCTCCATTAGACAAGTTTGGGACCAAGGGCCAAAAGAAGAAAAACAACTGCCAAAATGGCAAAAACACAAGAAAAAGGCTGCCAAAATGGCAAAAAAGATAGTTTTGAGCTGTCATTTTGGTCCAATTGCGGTTTTGCAGGGCGCGCAGCGCCCGCAGGCCTAGCGATGCGGAGGGGGGCGGCGAAGCCGCAGACCGAGCCAGCTTGCTGGCGAAGGGCCGAGCAGACCTGCGAGCCCCAAAGCGTAGCGCCTGCCGTAGGCAGGAGGCCCCAAAAAAAATCCCCTCTCTAAACGAAAGGGGATCTAGTTTTACTTTTTCAGTTTCATATAATCTTTAAGGATAAAGGCGACCTCTTCGAGGTAAGCGTCTTTTTCTAAGCCAGCATGCCATTTCTCAAAGCTTTTGGCCTTCACGCTATCGAGAGCGATTTGCTCCTTATCGGCCTTGAGGTTATAGATAGAAAAGTCCTCAATTTTGGGCATCATATCCTTATACTGCTCGGCCTCCTTATCGGTTTTGGCCTGATGGGCCTCATAATCTTCTAGCTGAAGCGGATAAACGGTTTCGCCCTGTTGTTTTTCCAGCCATTTTCCGTGCTCTTCTAGCAACTGAAAAGTTTTGCTTTTTGCTTGGCGTTTTGCGCTTTTGCTTTGCAATTTGGGCAAGGCCTTCATTTTCTTTTTATGATAATTGGCCGGATCAATTTCGGACCAAGCCATGGGATAATCCTCATCTTTTTCGCCTACTTTGAGGTAGCTATAGCTACCGGGCAGCACGATATCGGGTTCTACCCCTTTGAGTTGGGTAGAGCCGCCATTGATGCGATAGAACTTTTGGATTGTAATTTTGAGGCTACCGAGTGCGCCCAAATCTTTGTAGCGAGGCGGCACCACCGCATCTAGATCCATAAAGCGCTGCACAGTTCCCTTACCAAAAGTAGAGGGGCTCGTGCCGACAATAATGGCGCGGCCATAGTCCTGCAAAGCGGCCGCCATAATCTCAGAAGCCGAGGCAGAATAGGCATTTACGAGAATAATGAGGGGGCCATTATAGAGGGCGCCGGCCTCTTTATCTTCTAGCACATAGGGGCGATTATCGCGGCTTTTGACCTGTACCACGGGGCCGCGGTCAATAAATAGGCCGGTCATTTTGACCACATCAGAGAGCGAGCCACCGCCATTAAAGCGGAGGTCGATCACGATACCATCAATATTTTCTTGGAGTAATTTGCGGACCTCCGCTTCCACATCAGTAGCACAGCGGCGGCCGTTGGGGTCTTGAAAATCGGCATAAAAGCTACGCAGATCAATAAGGCCCATTTTCACGCCGGCCTTTTTGTGTTCTACGATAGCCGATTTGGCGTAACTTTCTTCTAGGACCACCACATCGCGGATGATTGGAATCACCTTAGTTTCGCCACTTGTTTTCTTGACTGTTAGGCGCACCTCGGTGCCTTTTTTGCCGCGGATCATGGGCAAAACGTCATCAATGCGCATATCGACTACATTGACGGCCTCTTCATTGCCTTGGGCCACCTTAATAATTTTGTCATTCACCTCTAGCTCGCCTTGTTTCCAAGAGGCTGAGCCGGGCACAATATTCACCACCTTAATGTAGCCATCTTCTTGGCGAAGCTGGGCACCGATTCCCTCTAATTTGCCCGACATACGGATATTAAAGTTCTCTTTTTCGAGTGGGGGAAAATAGCCAGAGTGTGGTTCGTGGGCATTGGCAAAGGCATTGACATAATTGGCAATACGGTCGTCACGGCTATCTTTCTTGATATTTTCTGACCATTCTCGGTAGCTTTTGAGCAGCTTTTCGCGCTCCTCTTTTTCTATTTCCTCAAAGGTTTTGATGCTATCGACTTCCTCGCCTTTTTCTTGGGCTTTTTCTTGTCGCTCGAGGCGGTCATGCACACGGCCAAGAACCTGTAATTTGAGGTAATCGTACCAGCGGGCTTTTAGTTCTTCGGGATCCTTGAGGAACTCTAATTTTTCGCCATCCATTTGAAACTCGCCTTTTTGGGCAAAGCGAAAGGGTTTGGCCAAAATGTCTTCATAATAGCCTTCTACCTGCTTAATTCTTTCGTCAAAGGTATTATTGACCAGATTAAAAAAGCTAAAATCGCCAGCTTGGGCGGCATCATCGAGTTTAAATTTAAAGTCTTCAAACTTTTTGACATCATCGGCCAAGAAAAAGCGCTTATTGAGGTCCATCCGCTTGAGGTAAAGGGTATAGACCTTTTCAGAAAACTCATCATTGATGGCTTCTGGTGCATAATGGTTGTAGCGCATACTTTGGAGCACCACTTCGAGCAGCAATTCTTCTCGGTTAGAGAGGTCGCCACTAATTTGGGGTTGATTATCTTGCCCTTGCTGCCAGCGGAAGGCAATAAGTAGGCTACAAGCGGCAGTAATTAAGAGGAGTTTACGGATCATAACTATAGTTCTGTTGATTAAGCGGAGGGCAAAAAAGAAGATAGCGTATTTTTGTTAAAATTTGCAGTTTCTAGATTTGATTGGGCCGTAAAATAGGGCCATTCATTTTGCTTTAACAAATTTTAATACGCTAGAACGATATTTTTAGTTGATTTCTTAGAAAAATTTGGGCCAAATCATTTTTGCCTTAGGCAAAAGCATGTTTATTTCTTTAGGAGTTTTTTTGGGGCTGCCCCGCCCTGCGGGCGGGTCGGGCTATGTCGCAGCTCGCAGGTCTGCTCGGCCCTGCGCTTTTTTCGCTTCGCTCAAAAAGCTGGGTCTGGCCTTCGGCCACTGCTATCTATCCCTCAGCCAGATTTAATTGCGCTGCTTTGGCTATAGTTTGCTATGAATTTTTGGCTAGACCAGCTATTTTTTAAGGGCATAGCCTTCGCTATGGCCGAGAAAAATAGGGCCGACTAGTGGAAAATTGCTGCAAACTATAAAAGTGAGTGCATTTAAATTTGGCTATGGCCTGCGGCCCTTTGGGCCTGCCAAACGCAAAAGCCCCAATTTGCTAAAGCAAATTGGGGCTTGGGCCAGGGGGGCTCGGTCTTACTGTACGGCTTCATTAAGGACTTGAAGGCGTTGAGACACTTCTTGTCCGGCTTCATTATAGAGGCGGAAAATATAGTAGCCATCTTCAAAAGTTTTGAGATTGATGGCCTTATAATTATTACCTGGCGTCAGTTGCATTTTATTTTGGGCCACTAATTCTAGGCTTTGGGCCTCATAAATTTCAAAGTCGAGCTCTTGAGCTTCTTGGGCTTTTACGCCAAAGAGGAAATAGCCTTCTTGCACGGGTTCTGGCGACATACTAAGGGTCACGGGCAATTCCTTTTGTTTATTTTCGGCGCCCATCAGGCTAGCGAGCAGCCGTTGGCTAAAGGCGGCATCGCCTGCGCTTCGGTCGGCGGGAGCTAGGGCCTCGATAGGTTCTTTAAAGAGCTCGGCGGGAATTTGGTCCTCTACTTTGCTAATGGGCAGACTTTCAAATTTTTCTACGACCAATGTCTTTACGTCGAGTTTACCTCTTTGGGCAGACTCGGTAATAATCGTTTCGGTTTGGATGGCAGTAGCAGCACTATCTTCTGCATTTTCGCAGTCACATTGGCAGCCATAGGCCAAAAAAGCCATAGTGGCAGAAAGGTAAATTGCTTTTTTAAACATCATTTTAATTTTAGGGCCAATAATCGGTTAAAAAAAAGAGCGTACTGTATGTACAGCCGCTCTTTTCAAATATTTTGTTTAGGCAAAAACGGCCTAAAAATTAGTCACGTTTGATCACGACTGTATTAGTCATTTCTTTACCAGCCTCGTCTTTTAGCTTGAAGAAATACTTACCTTCTTCTAGGCTAGTTACATTGAGGGCTTTGTAATTGTGACCTTGGTTGAGGCTAAACTTGTTGTTGGCGGCTAGTTCGAAACCTTCTTCATCGTACATCTCGAACATAACATCTTTAGCTTCTTCTGCTTTGAGGCCAAAAACGAACATATCGTCTACGGCTTTATCTTCCATAGTGAGTTCGATACCAGCAAGTTGGTCTTCTTTTTCGGCAGACATCAAAGAGCTGTGGATATCGTTTACTGCATCTTCGCTTTGCTTAGCGTTTGCTTTTTTGGCTTCTACAACGAAAACGTCTTCAGCAGTGATCGCTACATCTGCGCCTTGGAACTGAACAGTTTGTACACCACGAGTGCTATTTACGTTCTTGATATTTACGGCAGTAGCAGCTTGTTGGCTATCAGAGCCACAAGAGCCCATAGTGAATAGTACGGCGGCAGCGAGGAGGAAGCTTGACAACTTTTTCATAAGAGGTGGTTTTAATGTGATAGTAAATAATAGGTTTTGGCTTTTAGGGCCAGTTGTTTTGGGGTGTATGGCGGTTAAAACAATGGGGTTTAATCCGCTCTATGTATGTTTATGGCAAAAGTACTGACTTTGTTACCTTTAAATCGGTTTTTTTTTCATTTTTTTTTCAGACTTCCACTAAACCTAAATAGATTATTTCTAGAGAATTGGCCACAAGTAAGATATAGGGGCCAGACTCTAGGCTAGCTGTAGGAATGAGCAGATTTGTTTTTCCTTTGGGCAGGGCGGTAGTTTCTTTAGCTAGGCGATTAAAGCCGTCTTGGTCAAAAAACTGAAACTCTAGGTCCATGTCTTCGGTGGTTGCTAGCTCTAGGTAGAGGTAATCATTACCTTCTTTTTTGTAGGCTAGTTGAATAGGACTTTCGTTGAGTTGGTCCACCTTAGCAAGCAGCTCTCTAAATTGTGCTTGGCTTTTGCTCGATAGGCTCCCCTTGCCTCTTAAAAAGAGTTTAATTTCTTTCAGTTCCCGATCGATGGTTGTTAGGCGTTGAAGTTGTGGAAAATCAGAAAAGTGGACCTGTTGTCCTCTGACACTACTATCTGCCTGCAAGCCTTCCATGTTGACTTCTGGCCTAGGGGCGGCCCCTGGTCCACAAGCGCTGACCAAAAGAAGCAGGACAAAATAAATAATGCGATGTTTTAGACACATTGGGAGTGATATTTATAGACAAATTGTCTGTCGGTGAGAAGTATAATTCAGTTGTTAAACAGTTGCTTAGCTTCTGTAGCTGATTTAGAGAGGGGACATTCTTTTTCAGGTCACCAAATAACACTTCTTGGGGAGTTCAATATAAGCATATTTAACGAGCCTTTAAGGTATTTTATCACAAAAAAGGACAGCTTTTCAAGAGGCTGTCCTTTTAGCGGTTCATAGGCTTATATTGTAGCTAAACTACTCTCTTTCAATAGAAAACATTTGGTTTAGCTCGGCGCCGGCTTGGTTTTTCAGTTTGAAGTAATAAGTTCCTTCTTTGAGGCTACTTACTTTGATGGCTTTATAGTTTTTGCCTTCAGTTACTTCAATGCTATTATTGGCGGCCAATTCAAATCCTTCCTCATCATACATTTCAAAGGTTAGATTTTCTTCGGTAGTTGATTCTAGGGAAAAAGCGAAGATGTCGTTGACTGGGCCTTCGGCCATCGTCATTTTAACATCTAGTTTCTGCGCTTCATTTTCGGCTTTGGCCAAAGAGCGCATAATGCCCGTAACGGCTTCTTCATTTTGCTTATCCTTAGCTTTTAGGATGATCATATCCTCGGCGGGGATGCTCACGGCATCGCCGGCGATGCTAAACTTTTGTGCGCCGCGGGTTTCTTCTAGATTGATGCTTGCTGTCATGCTACTGCCTGCCTTTTTGGCTAGGTCGTCGCCACAGCTACTGAGGCTAAAAAGAATCATGGCGCTAAAGAGGAAAAGTAAATTGAGTTTCTTCATGATTGGTGCGATTTAAAAGTTGCTTTTTATAAATTTTCTATTGATTTTGCTATCTTATTTGGGTTGGCCTTTGGGCACAACCGTTTAATATTTTACTATTTTCTGGTCCTAATATCAAAAATAATGCAAAACCAAGATAAACAAGAACTTAATATTCAGATTTCTGAAGAAGTAGCCGATGGCATTTATTCTAACTTGGCCATCATCAGTCATTCTCCGGATGAGGTGGTTTTAGATTTTGTTCGTTTGGTCCCTAACATTGATCATGCTCGGGTAAAGTCTAGAGTATTAATGAGTCCACATCATGCCAAGCGTTTATTGGCGGCTTTATCGGATAATTTGCAGCGTTATGAGCAGGAGTTTGGTCCAATTAAGGACCCTAGAAATAGCAGCCGCAATAGCAGTTTGTCTTATTCTGGACCTAAGGGGCAAGCTTAAATTAATGCCGCCCAAAATCAAGCCAAAAGCCCTTTTAAGGGCTTTTTTTTATGGCCCTAGGGATATTTTTTAGATAAGGCGGCCAAGCCGCCGCAGAGGAGCGCAGCGACTTGGCTGAGGGGCTGTAGCAGGGCCGCCGAAGGCGGCAGACCAAAGCGGCGCAGCCGCTGCAGGGCCGAGCAGACCTGCGAGCTGCGCAATGGCCCGACCCGCAGCGAAGCGAAGGGGCAGCCCCAAAAAAAGGACATTAATCAAATAATCTCCAAAGAACTGAGAGTCGGAGCCAGTTATTGGCCTCGGCATATTGGTAGCTACTAAAGTAGTTTTGGTTTTCCCAGAAGTAGCTAATATTTTGATAATTGAGGCCAATTCGGAAGCGGTAGACCTTGAGGACGGCAAAGGCATCTAGTTGGGGATAAAACTGTAAAAGTTGTTCGTCTTGCAGATAAAATTGGTTCCAAGTTGGGGCATAGGCTTGGGCGTAGAAGGCCGTTTGGTAGCGCAGGCGGAAGCCAAATTGCCAGCTTGCGTTTCGGAAATATTTGCCTTTAAAGTAGAGCTTTTGTTGGAGTTGGCCTTGGGGCAGGGGCCAGTATTTTTCTTCTCCGACTTGTAGCTGCCCAACTAGGCGAGTGTCGGAGTAAAAGCCTTTGTAGTGGAAGCTTTGTTGGAGTTCGGCTTGCAGCAAGCTCAGGCTGCTATTGAGTTGTTCGCTTTGGCCGTTTAGGTTGTAGATAATAGGATTTTGGCGGAGGAAATATTGGGCTTTGAGGCTTCCCTCCTGCCCTTTCCAGCTCAGGCCGAGGCCGAGATTGGCTTCTTGGCTTTGGCCAAAGTCATTGTTCCAGATTTCTTGGCCAGAGAGATAGGCTTTTTGTTCTAAGAAGCTGGGGCGAAACTGCTGCATTTGTCCCCAAACCGCAGCTGCTAGCCCTTTAGACAAAGGACGTTCATAGCGCAGTTTAAGCTGATAATCTAGGGTTTGCTCTCCAAATAAAACTTGGCCTGAGGCGCTTAGGTTTTGGCCTTGATAATTGGCGCCTGCAAAAAGGCTATTGAGCTGTTCTAGGGGCAGGGGTTCTTGTGTAACCGCTTGAAATCTGTGGCCCAAAAAGAGCTTAATATCAGCGAGTTGATAGCTCAATTGATTTTGAAGCAGCTGTTGTTGCATGGCCATTCTCAGGCCTCGGTTATTGACCTGAAGTGGGCCGTAGAAGCTACTATCTGCGGCTAGATTATTATCAAAAAACTTAAATCGTTCTTGTTGGTAATGCAGTTGGTGCTCCCAGTTTTTCCAGTTTTGGCGATAAAGCAGTTCCAAAAAGCGATTTTCCTGTCGGGGCGAGTCATTATCGCCTTCATTGAGGCTAGTTTCGGCAGTTTCTAAAAAATCATTGCTCAGGCCTTGCAAAACACTATCTTGCAGGCCTCCATTTTCGCTTTGATTTTGGCTAGAAGAGACTACAAACAGGCTGCCCTTATAGTTGGCTTTTTGGTAGTGAAGCTGCAGGCCGAGGTCTCGATGTTGGCTAGCGAGGCTATTAAAATAGCCTCTTTGGCTCAGCACGCTATACTGGATGCCGTAATAGAGTTGTTTATTGTATTGCTGGGCCAATTCGGCTTTGAGGGCCAGATTTTTCAGGTTAATTTGGCTGTAGTAAAGGTTGGTTAGGGCCTTCCCTCCTTCTACCTCATAGATGCGGAGTTGGTTGGGCCGCAGGCGGTAGCGGTCCAGATGTTCTCCAGCGCCTAGGCGGGGGCCTAATTCTTTTTCTTCATACTGCCAAGTTTTGGCAAAAACGGGCGTTCCCCAATGGCCCAGATTCCCGTAGTTTTGGGTCCAACTTTCTTGCGCCCAGCCCCAGGCAAAATCATGCATATAATGGAGGCTAGTATCCAGTTTGGCCCATTTGTTTTCGCTTAGGGCATAGCGCCATTTTATTTTCAGGCTATCGCCTAATTTCTGAAAGCGTTCGGCTTCTGTGGCGGCGGGCAGGCTATCTCGTTGTAGGCTATCTACTGGCGTTTGGGCCCAGCTACTGTTTGCCCAAAGGAGCAAAACAGCCAAAAGAACAATTCGCATAGAGCTTTAATTTTTGCGCAAAAAAAAGCCATGGACCCAAAGAGTCGATGGCTTTTTATCAGAACTTAGAAAGAAAAAGCAACTTACTTCTTCTTTTTCTTGTCAGCAGCAGCTTTAAGGCTAGTGCGTAGATCTTTGTTATCTACAGTACCAGCAAGCTCTTTACCTGCTTTAAACTTTACAGTTACCTTGTCGCTGATTTGGATTTCCTTCTGCGTAGAGGGGTTGATTCCTTTACGGGCAGCACGGTAATTCACATCAAAAGTACCAAAACCAACCAAAGTGATTTTTTGGCCTGCTTTCAAAGTGTCAGCAATAGTTTCTAGGGTAGCGTTCAAGGCTGCAGCAGCATCAGCTTTTTTCAAACCAGCAGCTTCTGCAATTTTGTCGATCAAATCTCCTTTGTTCATAGTTAAATTCTAGATTATCCAAATGATACAGTAATTCTTGCGCCCTAAAAAGCTAGCTTGGGGTAGTTTGAATAGGCAGGGGGGCTCTGTATCTAGGGCTTCTTACTGTTCTTCAAACCAATGGTCGAAGGTCTAGCTTTCGGCGCTTACAAATTTATATCCTTTTGCAGCATTTCCAAACATTTACCCAAAAAAAGCAAATAAAGGCCCTAAAAAAGGCCATTTTAGTACTGTTTTGGGGCCTCCGCAGCCAAGCTGCGGCAGTTACTCCCTTTGGTCGTCGAACGGCGAACTAAAGTTCTTGTTGTCGCTTCGGGGCTCGCAGCTTTGCTCGGCCGCTCGTTTTTTCGCTGCGCTCAAAAACTCGGTCTGGCCCTCTGGGCCAGCCCTCCGCATCGCTAGGCCAACAAAGGCCTTCGGCCCAGAGCGGCTTCGCCGCCAAAAGAGTCCGCCTAAAATAGCAACAGCCAGTCAGAAATCTGACTGGCTGTTGTTGGCCTACTAGGACTCGAACCTAGAATGACAGAACCAAAATCTGCTGTGTTACCAATTACACCATAGGCCAATAAAATCTTTGCTACTTATAGGAGCCAAACTCTCCTCTGAGAAGTTGTTGGCCCACTAGGACTCGAACCTAGAATGACAGAACCAAAATCTGCTGTGTTACCAATTACACCATGGGCCAATTCCGTAGCGGCACAAATATAAGAAGGAAAATTAAACCGCCAAAACTTTTTACATTTTTTCTAAAAAAATTTGTCGTGTTCCTTCTTCTTGGACCAAGATCCGCAAATGCAATGCATTTTCGGCTAGCAAAGGTAGCAAAATTTCTGGCCATTCTACAAAAAAGTAGTGTTCATCTTCCAAGTAGTCCTCTATACCAATTTCTAGGGCTTCTTCTAGGCTATCTAGGCGGTAGAGATCGGCATGGCGGACGAGCAAAGGGCTGTTTTGCAGGCCATATTCGTTAATGAGGCTATAGCTAGGGCTGCTCCCCTCTTCTTGGCCCCCTAAGGCTTGCAGTAAATAATGGACCAGAGTGGTTTTTCCGGCTCCCATAGGCGCATCTAAAAAAACTTTGCGGTAAGTTTGCAGCGGTCCAGCTACTAATTCTTGGGCCACAGCTGCCAATTCGGCCAAATTGTTTACCGTATAATCTGCTTGCATAATGAATTTAATTTCTGCAAAATTAGTCCAGTTTTTTGGGCTTCCCAAAAAAATGGGCGCTGCCCTGCTTCTTTTTGGCCTTTTTTTTACGGCCTGCAAAAGCAGCAGTCCCCTAGCCTACCTACAAGCCCCGCCCCAAGCAAAAATGCAAATTGATGGACAAAGCGAGGATTGGCCCGAAGGCCTACAGCGGCTAAGAGAAAAAATCAATATTCAGTATGCGGCCAAAGAAGACGAAGAGTTTCTCTACCTATATATACGTATAGATGAGCCTAGCTACCAAAACTATGTTTTGGCCAATGGGGCTCAAATCTGGATAGACAGCCTAGGCAAAGACAAAAAAAGCTTGGGCCTCAATTACCCCCTGCCCTTGGCCACTAGCCGCCTAGAAGAATTGGCCCAAAAAGCTGGTGTAGATGAGGCCAAATTTCTGGCCCTCTACGCCCAAGAATTACAAGAGTTTGAACTCCTCAATTTTGTCTCTGAAGATATTCGCGTAAGCAATTTGGCCTCTAAGGACTTTAAAACTGCCGCCCATTTTGATGCCGGCAAACGCCTTTGCCTAGAGTTTCAACTGCCCAAAAATCGCCTAGGTCTAGCCCCTAAACAAAAAACGCCTTTTTCCCTAGGCTTTTTTGTCCGAGCTGCCAAAGCCTCTCCCTTTGAGCAGGCAGAACAGGCCGGCAGCCTCTTCGATGAACAAGACCCTCAGAATGGAGTGACCAGCAGCAACCCCATGCTAGGAGGTAGAAGTCAACAAACGAATAGAAATAATAGCTTGTCTATTTCGCCTAAAAGCAACTTACCAAAAATTTGGACTAGACTTAGTCCCAAAGAATAAGATGTTGTGATAATTAAATAGTTATTCAACTTTTGTGACAGAAAATTTATTCAGCGTATTTTAACAGTACCTTGCCTTAAATTGGCCTTTTTGTCTACTTTTTTTCTTTTTTTGCGCTATTGCTTTTTAAGAAGCCAAGGAGCAAAAATTACTCTAATAAACTAATAACCAAATAGTTGGATTTGAATTTAATTAAAAACCGGGCAAGTAGGTAAAATACCTAAAAAAGAGCAGTAGGCCTTTTCCTGAGCTGCAAACAAGTGAAAAATTTCATATTTATAACACAACAAACAGCGACTAGCTTAGCTTGCTAACTAGGAAACTGTTTGGGGTAAATAATGGGGATTTTTATAAGCATCAAACTTGGGGGAGTTTGATGCTTTTTTTTGGTCCATTTTGCGGTGGACAGGCGGCGAAGCCGCCGCAAGCGAGCGAAGCGAAGCGGCTGAGGGGCTGTAGCAGGGCGGCGAAGCCGCAGACCAAAGCCCGCAGGGCTGCAGGGCCGAGCAAGCCTGCGAGCTGCGCAATGGCCCGACCCAAGGCCGAAGGCCGCAGGGGCAGCCCCAAAACCTCCTATTCTGGAATAGGATGGTCTAGCATTTTGAAGGTAAAAAAGGCAAGCATATTGACCACGGCATCTAGGCGGCCCTCCTCTACAGAAACATCGGTAATAGAGGGGAAATGCTCGGCAAAATAGATGTGGTCGCTGGCCATTTCGATCAGGCTAGAGGCTAGGGTATTGGGGTAGGGAAAATCTGGCTTAACTGCCTGAATGGCGTCTGCAATCACCTTAGACAGGGTTTTATAATTGAGGAAAAGGCCTTCTTTATTTTCATCATCGACCTCCTTGGTATGATAAGCCTTAATGCCCTCGGCCACCACAATGCGGTGCAGGCGGTTTTCGTCTACATATTCTACCGCTGGATTGGTTTGGGAAGAAGTGACCAGGGTAGACAAAATAATTTTGAGTCGCTTGGCGGGGCAATCGATATTCATGCTATTATAATCAATCTGGAACATGGTCCATTCCCAGTACCAGCAGACCAAATAGAGCAGCAATTTGTGCTTATTTTCAAAGTAGCGATAGACCGAAGCCTCCGTTGACTGTATTTTGCAAGCCAGCTTTTTAAAGGTAAACTTCTCGAAACCCAATTCCTCGATCAGGATAATGGCATACTCGATAATTTTTCGGCCCAGTTTAGTTTGCTGCGGGTCGCGCAGATAGAGGTTTTCGTTGAGTTGGATATGAATAGCAATCATATGTGATTGTTGAGCAGTGGTTCTAGAGCAGTATAAGGGGCAAAGATAGGCTTAAAAAAAGAAAAAACCCTTTTGCAGCTACGCAAAAGGGCATTATCCAAATAGCTAAGGGAAAATTAGCTGGCCGTTTCCTGCGGTTGTATCCGCTTGAGTTCGGCCAAGGTTTCCCCTTCCCTATCCAGCCCCAGCCATTTCCATTTGATTTCTTTGAATTTGGCATAATCCTTAAAACTTTCAAAGATATCTAGGATGTCGGGGTCAATATATTCGGTTCGGCTAGCATCAATAATCAATTGACTTTTAGCGGGAAGATTAGATAAATATTCTTTTAGCGCACTTTTATTGAGGAAAGAGAGATCTTCTGAGAGCGTCAGCTGAATCCTATTTCCCTCCTTAGTTTCGACAAAAGGCAGGCGATAGTTATTGCGTAAGATATAGAAAATGGCCACCGCCATCCCAATCATAATTCCAATGAGCAAATCGCTGAGCAAGATGGCAATAATAGTAACTAAAAAGGGAACAAACTGTTTGTAGCCTTGCTGCCAGATCTGCTTAAAGACCGTTGGGTTGGCCAATTTATAGCCCACCATCACCAAAATAGCGGCTAAGCTAGCCAGCGGGATCAGGTTGAGCAGAAAGGGAATCGTCAAAACGGCCAAAAGCAGAAAAACCCCATGTAAAAATGCCGCCGTTTTTGAGCGTCCGCCCGACTGAATATTGGCCGAAGAGCGCACAATAACCTGCGTGACGGGCAATCCGCCTAGCAAACCGGCAGCAATATTCCCCATGCCCTGCGCCTTGAGCTCCTGATTGAGGTTGGTGGTCCGTTTATGTGGATCCAACTTATCGGTTGCTTCGGCACAAAGCAAAGACTCCATACTGCCCACAATGGCCAAGGTGATGGCCGTAGTATAAACGGCTGGATTAAAGAGCTCGGCAAAATTGGGAAACTTCATTTCAGCAGAAAAGGCCGCCCAAGAATCAAAAATGGGCAGACTGACCAGATGCTCTGAGGCAATTTCTAATTGAGGAATCCCTTTAAAGCTCAAGTTCAGTACGATGCCCGAAAAAACGGCCACCAAAGGTCCTTGAATCCACAAGGCCCAAGGCTGCTTTTTAATGAACTCTTGTTGCCAAATAATGAGAATGATAAAGGCGACCAAAGCCGCTACGGCAGGTCCCCAGTTTACATTCAGCCCCTCAAAAACATCGGTAAATGCCTTAAAAATCTCGCTAAAAGTGGTCTCTCCATCGGGCTGCAGATAAGCCATCTCGCCCTCGGGGTCCTTATCGTCGCCTAAGGCATGTGGAATTTGCTTGAGGATAATGATGAGCCCAATGCCCGACAACATCCCTTTTATGACCGAAGAAGGAAAAAAGTAACCGATACTTCCCGCCTTCAAAAAGCCCAAAAGAAGCTGCAAAAGGCCAGAAATAACCACCGCCAGCAAAAAGGTCTCAAAACTTCCCAACTGCTCAATTGCGCTGATGACAATAGCCACCAATCCCGCAGCCGGACCGCTAACGCCTAGAGATGAATTGGAAAAAAGCGTGACCACAATACCGCCCACAATGCCAGCAATAACGCCAGACAAAAGAGAGGTACCAGAGGCCAAGGCAATACCTAGGCATAGAGGAACGGCTACCAAAAAAACGACAATGGCCGCAGGTAAATCGTTCTTCAAGTGCTTGAAAGTAAGAGGGGCTTTCATAGACTCAAATAGAATGTAGAACACATTTAGGGGCTAAGCTAACTGCATCCAAGGGTAAATAAGTTGGTTTAATGATAGCAATACTATCAAGCACAAAGGTAATCAACTTAAATTAGTTAGTTTTCCTTTTTTTTTATTTTTTTAATGATTTTTTGGGGCTGCCCCTCCCTGCGGTCGGGTCGGGCTGTGTCAGGGCTCGCAGGTCTGCTCGGCCCTGCGCAAAAATGCTTCGCATTTTGCTGGGTCTGCGGCTTCGCCGCCCCCTTTTCCATCCCTCAGCCGGCGGCCCTTTGGGCCTACTAGACCTAAAAAGGCCCAAAACCTTAGGGTTTTGGGCCTTTGGGGCCAGAAAGCATTCTCTTTATTCTTCTTTGAGGCTAAAGCTCCCCATGAAGGCCTCTATTTCTTTTGGGCCAACTTCTTGGGGTTGTTTGTTCACAATCAGCAATTGATAGACCTTATCCTCTTTACGGTAGAGCTCATAAACAGCGGCAGCATCAAAGCCGAGCAGGGTATATCGTTTAGACTTTTGGGGCCAGGGCCCTTCTTCTCTTTGGATGCTTAGGGGTTTTAGGCGGAGAGCGGCGCCTAGGAGCAGGGCTTCAAAAAGGCTATCGCTGCTTAGGGCTTGTTGTTCTTTGCTTAATTGCATACAAGCCGCCTGATACTCCCAGATAGAGTCGGGACTTTTATAGAAATAGGCTTCTACATCCTTTTGCAGGATACTATCGGCGGGAGCGGGAAACTGCAGGCTATATTGGCCCCATTTGGAGTGGACCGTTTGGCCCTTTTGGCAGGCAAAGAGGCTAAGCAACAGGACCAAAAAGATAAAAATTCTCATGATTGATTTTGGACCAAAAGTAAGCTTTTTTTTGGAGATTGGAGGCGGCGAAGCCGCCCCGGCCGCAGGCCGAATGGCCCAGCGCTGCGGAGGGGTGGCCGAAGGCCAGACCAAAGGCAGGCTTTGCCTGCCTGCAGGGCCGAACAGGCCTGTGAGCCCCGCAGCATAGCGGCGGCCGCCCCAAAATAAAGGGCGGCCGCGGGCCCCTAAAAAATACTTTGATTCGTGAGTCGAAGGGCAGCACGGAGGGCATTCAGCATATTTCCATGCGTTTGAATTTCTTGAATATCTAGGCCAATATCGACAATCGTTTGGGCCACATTGCCAGAAATGCCAGAGAGCATCGCTTGGCAGCCCATCAGTTTGGCCGCCTTGCTCATCTTAATCAGGGCGTTGGCCACCTCGCTATCCATAACGGCGATACCGCGGATATCGAGAATAAACACCTTGGCGCTTTTTTCCGCAATTTCCTCGAGCATAGCGTGCATAACCTGTTGGGCGCGTTCGCTATCTAGAAAGCCCACCAAAGGCAGCAGCAGAATGCCCTCCCAAAGCGGGGTAATGGGCGTAGACATAGAAGAAAGCGTTTCCTCCTTTTCTCGGAGCAACTCATCTTTGGCCGAGCTATAGCCATCGGTGAGCGTAGAGATGGCGATGCCCGTAAACTTTCGGTAAGTTTTGAGCAGGCTCAGACTGAGCAGGCCATGTTCTTCGAGTAAATCCTGGACCTCTTGATGATAATAATTGAGGAAAGCCAGATAGGCATCGAAGGGGATGCCCACGCTGGCGAAGACCTGTCCAAAAAAGCGTTGGCGTTCGATATACTCATCATCGGCTTGGCCAGAGAGCAAATCATCCCAAAAAATGTCCTCACTATCTCGGATTGCCTGCAAGACATCCTCGGTATAATAAGTTAGAAAGAAAGGGTGATTTTGCAGCCAATCGTAGAAGCGTTGATAGAGTGCATCTTTTTGATCATAAATTTTTTGGCCTGCTTGGGCAAGTTCCTCTAGCTCTTCATCTTGGAGGAAAAAGAGTGCTTGATAGTAGGGCCAATTTTTTTCGTTAGGATCAATCATCTGTACTTAATAGTTTTGGATATGCAAGAGGACCAGCGTTTGGTTGAGCAGCATATAGCCGACCTCTCCAAAGGTAAAGGGTCCTTCATAATTGCCTAGCTGTTCGCCATCTAATTTAAAGTTCAGATAATTCACGATACAGTTGCAGGCTGTAATTGCGGGGGAGTTAGGCATTTCTTTGCGGAAAGCCTGGGGGCTATAATCTACTGCTTGGGCCAAATGATAGACCTGGTCTACAGAAACGGGGGCATAAAAATAGACTGTATCTTCCTCTACTCGTTGGATAGTGGTGTTAATCAGGGCCCCAGAATAGTCTGAAATCAGGGGAAGGCTTCCGTCTATGCCCTTTGCCTTACAATAGTGCGCAAAATTTTGTTTTTCGCCATTGATCAGGGCTTCGGTAGCTTGAAAATCGGTAGATAAGAACTGAATATCGTCGCCTTTGCCTTCTTCGTAGGGGTTATAAATTTCGATTTCGGCATATTGGCTTTCGGGCAATTCGACATGCATGAGGACCGCCCGATTCTTCATTTTTTCTGCTTTTGGGCCATAATAGGCGGCGGGCAGATGGCTGGGGTCGGCCTCTAATTCTCGGCCAGTGATCCAGCCTAGAATAGGTTGGTCGTAGAGCGTATCATATTGGCCAATTTCTAGGGCATAAGCCTTATGCACCTCTGAAAAAGCGGGCAGTGCGATATAGCTAAAGCCATTTTCGGGCCGATCGGCCAGTAGTTGTTCCAGCTCTTGGGCCGAATAGCTTTTAATTTCGGCGTTTAGGGCCAGATCGCTCAGATTAGAGACAAAAAGGCGGTTAAGATCTTTTTGCGCCCCTTCTTTGCTCATGAAGTAGGGCGTAGTTCCGCCCAGCCATTGGCCAGCGGGCAGTTGGTCCAGCAAGCCTTGGCTGCCTGCAATCAGCAGCAATTGGCCGGATTCAATAAGTGCTTGAGTTTCTTTTAGGGAGAGCAATTGGTTTTGAAGCTTAGCCATATCGTTCTGTTATTAAGTTAGGAAATGGCCCATTGTGTTTATTGTTTGGGATAAAGGTAAGAGCTAAGTTCATCAAAAAAATAGTGGGTTAGTGTAATCTTCTTTACTTATCCTGAATATAGAGGAGGACCAGCGTTTGGTTGAGTAAGAGGTAAGCAATTTCGCCAAAGGTAAATAGCCCGCCATAGTTAGCCAGACGCACTCCATTCAATTGGAAATTGAAATAGATAGAAATGCAATTAAAGGCTGTTTGGGCCTTTTCTTTAGGCATTTTATCTAAGAACGCATTAGGGCTATAAGTAATTTCCTTGGCCCAATAATAAACTTGGTCGGTAGATACTGGGCCATAAAAATAGACTCGATCCTCTTCAATTCGTTCAATATCAACATTGACCAAGGCGCCAGAGTAATTAGCGAGCAGGGGGAGTTGGCCTTTAATCTCATTGGCTCGGCAATAGTGGGCAAAATTTTGTTTTTCGCCATTGATCAGGACCTCTGCGGCGGAGAAGTCATTTTCTAAGAACTGAATGCGGTCGCCTTGGCCTTGTTCGTAAGGGTTATAAATTTCGATTTCGGCATATTGGCTTTCGGGCAATTCAATATGCATCATGACGGCCTTATTGCTTAGGCAGCTAGCTGTTGGGCCATGATAAACGGCTGGAAACTGTTCATCCTCGGCCTCTAGGTCTTTTCCGGTGATCCAGCCTAAAATTGGAGAATCGTAGAGGCTTTCATATTGTCCAATTTCTACGGCATAGGCTTTATGCACCTCAGAAAAAACGGGCATAGCGATATAGCTAAAGCCATTTTTGGGCCGATCGGCCAGCATTTGCTCCAACTCTTGGGCCGAATAGCTTTTAATTTCGGCAGATTGGGCCAAATTGCTCAATCGGCTGACAAAAAGATGCTGCAGATTTTTTTCTGCACCAGCTTCACTCATAAAGTACGGAATCGTTCCCCCTAGCCATTGACCAGCAGGCAACTGATCGAGTAATTCTTGGCTAGCGGCAATCAGCAAGAGTTCTCCTGCTTCAATGAGGCGGCGGGTTTCTTCTAAAGTTAATATTTGGTTGTTCGGCATGAGCCATTTTGTTAGCGGTTAAGATATGTATGGCCAACTACTATTTTTTGATATCTAGAATGACCATCGTTTGGTTCAGGACCAGATAGGCGATTTCGCCAAAAGTGAAGGGGTAATGGTAGCCTTGAGTATAGTTTTCTTCTCCGCCCAATTGCATAAAGTTAGCTACACAATTGTAGGCGACTAAGGTCGTTTCGGTTTTTGGGGGCAGTTTAGCCTTAAAAGCCGCTTGTCGGTTTTCTATAGTTTTGGCAAAGCGGTAAATTTGGCTTTGAAAAACTGGAGAAGCAAAACTGACCGCCGTGGCGGCTTCTTCTGCCTGATAGATAGAGGTATTGAGTTGGGCGCCGCCAAAATCTCCGACCAAGGGGTATTCCATATCAATTTGATGTTCTTGGAGATAGCTCAAAAAGTTTTGTTTTTCGCCATCAATTAAACAATCCTCTACCTGATAGCCATCTTCTAGGAATTGGATTTTTGGCCCATCGTTTTGTTCATAGATATTCACAATAGAGAGCTCCGCATATTGCTCTGCAGCAAGTTGGGCGTGTAGGGCCAAAAGTTGGTCCGTATAGACCGCTCCATCTTGGCCATTCACCACTAGTGGTTGAGCGACCTCGCCCCAAACAACACCTGTTACCCAACCTAGGGTAGGCACATCAAATAGCTTTGGGTTTTGGCTAATTTGCAAGGCATAATTGGTCTGTACTTCCTGAAAAGCGGGCATCAGCAAATAGCTAAAGCCATTTTCTGGACGATCATCCAGCATTTGCTTCAATTCTTGAGCGCCATAGGCCTTAATGCTGAAATCTTGAATTTCAGTAGTCAGATCTGTCACAAAAACCTGCTCTCGGTTCAAGGCACCGCCCTCTTCGGTCATAAAGTAGGGAATGCTGCCACCGACCCAGTTACCTTTGGGTAGGGTTTTCAAAATTGGTCCATCTGCGGCAACAATTAAGGTTCGGCCTTCTGTAATCCATTGGGCACAAATTTCGGGGGAAATCAGTTGGTTATTTTTCATGGGGAGGGGGGGCTTAATGTCTAAAAATAGCTTTTAGGTCGGCGGCATACATTTTTTCATTTTTGGCACAATAGGCCCAAAGCTGCTGTCTCGCTTCATTTAAGCTTAATTTTCCTTTGCGGAGCTGCACCTTAAGGCTATTCAGTTTTAGCTGTAGCGACAGGCTTTTTAACTTGGGCTTAATCCGCTCTTCTAAAAGGGCTGCCCATTCTTCTTCTTGAGGGTCTGCTAGCATAAAATTTCTGATTTAGTGGTTTCTCTCTCAATTTAATAAAAAAAGGCTTCTCAAGGAAGCCTTTTTTTATTCTTATTCTAGGGGCTCGCACTGCGGCCGCATTTTGTCAATTGTACTTTTTGCCAAATCATTGACGCCTTCTAGCTGGCCTTCTTCGGCTTTCCAAAAGGTGGCACAGGTCTTTAATGGACTGTCACAAAGCATTTTAGACTGTAGTTTTCCTGTACTATCTTGGGCATATAACCAGAGCTCACAATGCTCATAATTTCCCAGATAAGTCCCTTTGGCTTTGGGCTGTCCATTCTGATAAAATTCTGCAAAGGGCCCATTTGCCTCATTATTGCGCATAATCACCCATTCTTTGAGCTGCCCATTGGGGTAGTAGGTTTTCAGGCTATCATCCAAAACGCCCTCCTTATAATAGCCCGCCTGTTTCAATTGGCCATTGGGGTAATAATAGCTTAGAGGCCCATCTTCCTGCCCTTTTTCATTATACTGAAAACGGGCGGCCAGTTTCCCATTCGGATGATATTGTTTTTCTTCGCCAACACTTAGACCCGCCTTCATTTTGCGCTCCAAAAGCAAGATTTTTTTGCCCTCTTGTAGGCTATATTCTTTATAAACCCCTTCTTTTTGCTGCTTGATGGTATCAAATTGGTATTCCATCAATAAATCGGCCTGCTGTTCTGTTTTCCAGACTTTTGGCCCTTCATTTTTTTGAGTCTGCTCCTCGCCTTGGCAAGCCATAAAAAGCAGGATACTAGCTGCGGCTACAATTTTCTTCATCATATGCTTTAAGATTTTTATTTTTTGGGGCCTGCCGCCTTCGGCGGCCGGGCTGTGTCGTGGCTCGCAGGTCTGCTCGGCCCTGCGGCGCTAAAGCGCCTGGGTCTGGCCTTCGGCCACCACTATCCATCCCTAGGCCAATTGACGCTTAGTTTATTGGGCTAAAATAAGCAAGCTGCTTTTTCTAGAAAAGGACATTTCTGCAAAAAGTTACGTTCTTTAAAAATCGGGTGCTTGACAAAATAGTTGTATCTTTATACTCCCCCTCATTTTAGTACTCATTCAATTCACAAATTAGCTATTCCCCAACCCTTTTGTCCTATGAAAATTTACAGTTTTTTTTGGGGCCTTTTGGCCCTTAGTCTTGTTTCTTGCCAGTCTACCCCAAAATCATCTACAAATGATGAGCTGGCCAGTTTTCCTGAAAAAGAATTTGTCAAAGTAGTAGCCTATGATTATGAAAGCATGCAAGGCGACTATATTTTGAATGAAAACGGGGTGCGACACCCTTCTGTTAAGGCTGAAAAAGAACTCACGGAGGAGCAGCAAAAGCTTTTGCTCAGCACTTTAAATAGTAAAAACAGTTATGGGGGTTCGGTCACTCGTTGTTTTTATCCTCGTTTGGGCTTTGTTTTCTACAATGCAGCCGATGAGCCTGTGGGCCAAGTGAGTATTTGTTTTCAGTGTAATCAGCAGGTGGCTGGGCCGCAGATTCCAGCACAGGAGGCCTTATTGGCCGAGGGCCAACCGATTGGTTATAGTCCATTGGGCCGAGAGAAGTTGTTGGAGCTTTGCCAAAGTTTAGGCTTTAGCAACTGTAATGAATAACGGAATTAAGAAAATAGAAAGGCCGTTTTCCTGAGTGGAAAACGGCCTTTTTTTGGTCCAATTTTCTGCGTTTTACAGGCGGCAAAGCCGCCGCAAAGGAGCGCAGCGACGCGGCTGAGGGGCTGTAGCAGGGCCGCCGCAGGCGGCAGACCAAAGCGCTGAAAGCGCTGCAGGGCCGAGCAGACTTGCGAGCTGCGCAATGGCCCGACCCGTAGCGAAGGGGCAGCCCCAAAATAGCCTAATCTACTGGCGTAAGCAGTCCTTCATTATTGGTTTTGATGAGGCAAACCATGGCGTTGGTGGCCACATTCATGGTACCCGTCATGAGATAGCCCTTGAGTTCTCTGCGGGTGGTACCAGGCACCAACTCGCGGATAGGCATGACCGTTCCGGCTTGGTTACCGGCTAGGGCCTGGCTACCATTATTGACAGAAGCGCGGCCAAATTGGCGAATTTCGCCATCCCATTCTGGGGTAAGATTGGAGCCCACCTTAGCCATAACGAGTTCATCGCCAAAGTTGGCATCATCGTATTGGTAGACAGCACTGATGACAAAGCTCGGTTCACTTCCAGAGACATCGGAGGGAACCAAAGCGATACTTCCGGCTAGGAGATCCTCGCTAGTATTGCTAAAGCCGCCATTTGTTTTACCTAGATATCGGCGTTGAATTTCTCCTACGCCCTCATCGACTTGGAGGAGGAGAAGATCACCTTCATTCACTTCATTTCTAGTGGGGTCTCTATTTTCGACATGGCTGAGAATTGTAATTCTGGCATTTAGCGAATCGTAGCAAGAGCCGCCGGCCACCAAAAACATATCTTGGCCACCAAAACTTTGTTGAGAGACCTCGCTACCCGAAGAGGCGCGGAATCGGATCACGAGAATATCGGTAGTAAAATTGGGGTTAGTGGGTGTCCCGTTTTCCTCATCTCGTTTTTCGGCGGTAGCGGTGACTACATAAGCGCCATTGAGGACCTCCACAGAGGCGGCGCGGTCTTCACCGACAAATCCACGGACAGAGCGCCAGATGATATTGCCATCTAGGTCTAGGCGCATAAGGAGCACATCTGTTTTATCTAGGGCCTGATAATCTTGGTATTCGGGTTTACCGATATAGACATCGGTTGTTTCTCCGGCCAAGACAAAACCCCCATCGGGAAGTTCCTTAATATCATAGACAAAGTCCTTATAAATTTCTGAAGAGCCTAGGGTAGATCCATTGAGCAAGACTTTTTCCCAGACCACATTTCCTTCTAGGTCTAATTTATAGAGCACGATATAAGTGGCATCTAGGGTAGATTGGCCGCCTACCGTCACCACGGTAGTTCGGTTACCGGCTACGAGGTAGCCAGACTCATCGGAGAGGACCAGCACGCGGTGGCCGGTTTCTTCATAGCCGTTCCCTCCGTCGCCAAAGGTCTTGCTCCATTCCTCATTACCCAGAGAATCTGTTTTAACGAGATAGAAGTCATTGTAGCTAGCAGAATTGACAAAAGCGTTAGAAGAGCCAAGGATAATAAAGCCCTTATCGGCTGTTTCCTTAACATCTTTTCCGATTTGGCTATTTACATGTCCGTAATACTTAACGAAAGCATCTTCTTGATTGGCGGGAGAGATATTCTCTTTTTTGCAAGCGCTAAGGCCCAGTAGCAGGAGCATACAGCTAGCGAAGAAATACTTATTGATCATAGTTTTCTAATTTAGGTGAAAAATTAATTCCCTTTAATATCTGAGGCTTTATCTTTGATTTCGTCAATTACCTTAGAGCTAGCGCGACCACGGCGAACATCTTCAATGATACCGGGTTGATCTCTTTCGAGTTCGCGAACGAAGCTATTGAGTTCTCGTTTTAGTTCGGAGTCTGTAGTTCGTTTAGCGTTTCGTTTTTCCTTCTTGATAATTTTATTGAGTCGGCGATTGATATAAACTTCGTTGTACTGTCGTTTTTTTCTGGGTTTGTAGAAAGACTTTTCGAAGCCGATAGTTAGTGAATAATTATCCATACGAAAGTCATTATCTACATGTCCGTATTCGTAGAGCAATTCGGGATTGCTATAGCGATTTTCTCTATTGACGGAATTCATCAAAAAGCGGTTGTATCGGGCTTCGATAATAACGAAATCGTGTCCTAGGCGAATTTTTGCGCCAGCGCCAGCGAGTAGAGAGACATTAAAGCCTTCTCTTAGGGAGAGGCGGTCGGCTTCTCCGGCTTGAGTTTCGGCAGAGAGGCCAGATCCGGCAATAACGAAGCTACGTTCGCCACCGACTACGGCTCCACCGCCATCAGATTCGCGGGTTGTATTTCTTTGGATATTAACCACACTAGCAGAGAGCAAGAAATTGGGTGCTCCACCGATATAAGCGTAAGGGATTACCTTTTTGTAGCGTTTGAAATAGTGTTCATAGCGTAGCATCAGGGGGATATCGATCCAGTACTGTCGTTCATCAAACTGCAGGCTAGAGTATTGCAGTGTATTTTGGGCGGGGTTTTGCAAGCCTGCCGAGAGGAACATAGTATCGATAGCGCGATAACTTCTGAGGGCAAAATTACCTTCTAGAGCGAGCGTAAAGTCTCTCCAGATAGGCATTTCTACACCGATAGCGCCAGAAAAGCCCAGTACAAATTGGTTATAATTTTCTGCTCGATAATTGTTGTTATCTACATTATAGGTTTCTAGCGTTTGCAGGCGAGTATTATTGGCGCCAATATTTCCATAAATAGAGATCAGAGGTTTATGTCTATACGTTCTAGAGAGATAAATCAGGTCATAAGAATTATTGGGATTTAAAGAATCTGCCTCATAGAGGGGGTTAATTTTGAGGAGTTCTTCAAAGGAGCGGGTAGCATCATCTAGGTCATTACGGAAGAGGTAGCTTTCGGTCAGTAATTTATAGCCTTCTTCTCTTTTTGCTTTAACGGGAAAAGCTTTCTTATTCGCTAGGCAATCTCGGATCAGGTCGCCCACCTCTTCTAGCTGCCCTTCTTCATAGGCTCTTTTAGCCTCATCTAAATGGTCATTACAGAGGTCCTCGTCTAGTGATTGTGCAGATAAGACTTGAGGGCTGAGGGCTAGGGCGACAGCGGCCCAAAGCAATTTTAGTTTCATAATAAAAAGCGAATTAGTAATTATTAAACTCGAACTCATTTTGGAGACGGCAAGCCTCTGGCTTGGCTAAGGAGAAGATAAAGCCTAAAAAAAGGGGAAAGCTAGCCCGGCTAGCCCTCCCCTGGCTCTATCTTTAGAGGTATATTATTGTATTAGTCGCCTTGTGGGTATTCATTACCACAGGTAGAAAGGGGAAGGCGTTCGCCTTCTGCAGTAATAATATACAGGCGTTGGTTGCGTGGATCTCTTTCGGGGTCATCGGTACCAATATATTTCTTCCATTCTTTATTAGAAAGGTTGCGGCGCACCATAGCGCAGAGTTGGCTAGCGTAGCGGAACATATCCACCTCGTAGATTTTCACTTCTCCATTAGCGCAGCCGGTAAGGACTTTTTGTCCATCATGGGTAAAGGCCACAGAAAGGACCCAATCTTCATGATCTTCTAGGCGAATGGGCTGGAACTTAGGATCTTTGAAGGGGAACTCCTCTTCATTATCATAGTTCTCATAAGCTTGATTCCAGATTTGCCAAAGTGTAGCTCTTTTATCGAGGCTACCCACCACGAGCATAGTTCCATCATCAGAGAAGCTGAGGTCACTAATTTTGGCGCTATGATAAACGAGGCGTTCGGGAATATAGCGGTTGCCGTCTTGGTCTAGACCATTTTTGTAGTGATAGATATCAAAGATAAGCAAAGAGCCATCTTGGTAACCTACAGCAACAAATCGGCCAGTGGGGCTAATAGCTACAGCAGTAGCATTGCGTTTGTTGTAGGGATTTTCTAGTTTAAAATCCTCTTGGCCCGACTTAATATTCCAGATAGAAACATCAGGAGATCCTCCGGCGCCAGCCACATGTTGTCCATCGGCAGAAACGGCAATAGAAGTCACTCGGTAAGGCGTACGTTCTACAATAGGAGTTACTTCTCCTTTCATATTGGTATACTTGATACTGCGGTCATCTCCGGCAGAGATTACGGCATTACCCGTAGGCAAGAAAGCGAGGTCCCAAACGCGGCGGCCACGGTGAACGTCTACTTTAAGCATGCGTTCTTCTTTGGCCACATCCCAAATTTCCATATAATCTTCATCGCCAGCACGGACCAAGAACTTTCCTTCGGCATTCATATCCATACAACGATAAACTCGGTTGTTGCGGTTGCGGGTAAGCACCTGTGGAGCGCCTGCTGTTTTTTGTTCCTCTTTGCTATCAAAAACCTGTAGAGGCCATTTAAACAGCCAGCCATCAGAACCTGTAGTATAGACTTTTTGGTCAAATTCTCCTTCTGCGGTAGAGACCACAATAGAGCGCATGGCACCAAGGTGAGAGAGGCCATCAGGAGCTACATTCAAACTATTAAAGTCTGGGTTATCTCCTACCCCTTGCATTTTATCTATAGCCTTATAAAGGGCTTCATAGATATAGGCATCATGTTCTTTTCCACCATTTACCCGATTCAGCTCAAAGGCTTCTTTAGCCAAAAGTGCTTCTAGGTCGGGTTCTTCTACTTTCCAAGACTTTACGGCTACAGACTGGGCCAAAGAAAGGCCTTTTGTCATAATCGCCTTAAGGCGTTCTTCTTGCGCTCTGCGTTCTGACTTCATGGCATCGCGGCGAGCTTGTTCGGCCTTAAGCTTAGCAATTTCTGCTCTTTGGCGTTCCAATTCTGCCGTATCCAGAGCGATTAGGGCCTTTGAGCGAGCTTGGTTGGCGGCTCTAGACTTCAACTCAGCAATATCTGAAGAGCGAATCGCCTTTTCGGTAGCCTGACGGGCCAAGAAACTTTCTCTTTGGGCACGATTGGCATTTACCTTGGCCATATAGCGGCTCTCATTGGCTCTTTGCTTGGCTATTTCTGCCTGATAAGCAGCTAGGCGAGCCTCTTTTTCTTTGCGGCCAGCCACCTGAGCCGATCGGCGGGCACTATCTAGGGCCACACCGGCCAAGAGCAAAAGAATAAGACAGATGGCGCCAAAGCCCAAAGAAAGATAAGTGATCAGCATACGGGTTTTCCGTTTGCGGTCATCATCTTCCTTCTTATCTCTAAGTTTTTTATCTGAAGCTTCATGACTTTTCAGTAAAAAGTCAATTGTTTCATCATAAGTAGTATTATATCGAGAAGCCCAAGCCTTGGTAGGCGCTAGGCGGTCGGGATGCTCCTCATCATAGGTATGGGGTTCATACCATTTGAGGCCCAAACTCAATTCGGGTTCTACCCAAAGGGCGCCTTTTCCTTCAAAGTAAAGGGCGGCGGCAGTAGATAGGCGAGTATAGGTTTCGGCTGCCTCATGCTCTTCTTCTGCCCAATGCGCCAAACGGTCCCAATAAGAAATTAAGCTTTCATGCGTAATACTAATTACGGTGTCTAGCTCCAAATCATCCCGATTTGGGGGCGCCTGCAAAAAGCGGCGGTCCGAACGAGAGAAAGCCACAATAACCGGAGCCAAACTCTCTATACTTTGATCGGTCAACTTGCAAAGTTCGCCTACAGTAGCCACCCTACGGCTAGCCGAACCATCGGCATTGCGCTCAGAAAGCGCCCGAAACATTCGTTGACAAGTAACTTTTTGCTCTTCTGTTTTGAGCTTATTATAGGCCTCCTCGGCATGCACAGAAAGCGCCTCCTTGATGGTCCCTACATTCTCATAATGCTTAATCCCCAAAGGAAGGCCAGGATCAGAATCTACCTCCACCCAATTGTCCCAAACGCGCATCATCAAATGCTGCAAACGAGGCAAATCGTCAAAGTCTTCTCCAATATCAGCAATCATCCTGCTCACTAGGTCTGGAGCAATGCTTGCCCCCACCGCCTTAACCGGCATAATCATCACCTTCTTGAGCTCTTCTACCTTCATTTTCGGAATCAGAAACTGCCCATCGTTAATCGCCTCGGGCAAGCCTCTAAAATCCGTACAACGCCCAATATAATCCGAGCGCATAGTCAATACAATATAAATAGGCGCTTCGCGCTGCCTAGATGCATTGAGCAGTAAATTGACAAAGGTAGCCGCATCTTCCTGAGCGGCTGAAGAAGTTTTAGCAAAGGCAAAAATCTCTTCAAATTGGTCAATGACCACCATCAAATTGGCTCGCTCTACATCCGCATCTTTATAAGCATCGACTAAACCCAAACTTCCTCGGCGCAGACTTTTCTCTACAATAGCCGGATAGTTAGGGTCCATTTTACTGTCAGGGTGCAAGACCCCTCTAGAGGCCAACTGACGACTCAAGTTTCCAATCGGATTGTTGCCAGGCTGACAAACCGCAATTCGCCAGTTTTGCCCCGCCTGCCCCGCAAAACCATCTTTTAGTTTTGGGACCAAGGCCGCACGAACTAGCGAGGACTTACCTCCGCCTGCTCCTCCTACCAATGCCAAAAAACGATTGCCACGAATCTTACGTAACAACTCATCGAGCTGCTTATTCCTTCCGAAAAAAAGCTCTCTCTCTTTGGCCTCATAAGGGCGCAGTCCAGGATAAGGTTCCTTAGTTAAAATTTCAAAGGATGCCATACTTTATATATAGTGTTAGTCTTGGGGAAGTTTTGGCAAAATAATGTTGCCTAGATGATTCTTCTCAGTGTAGTATGTTATTCAGCTTTAAGATAAGCGAATTATCCAGAATAATAAAACCCCTCCTTAATTATTCCTTAAAAGCCAAAGGGCCTTTTTTCTTTCTAACTTTACTTTTGTCGCCTCTCCTCCTCCCCTTTTTTAAGGCCTAAACCTAGCTTTTTGCCGCCCAAGCCTAGGCTAAAAATAAGTCGCTTGGCCCTTTAGAGCTCCCCAACTAAAAACGATAGCCCCCAACTTATCCCTCCACCAAAAATCAAGCACCCAAGCAACAACAATAAATAAACGGTACCAAAAGTCTACCCTAGGCAACTAAACACTAAACTATTCCCCCAAAAAAAATCTACCCTTTTGCGCAAAATTTAATTTTGCCCTCCTACTTTAATTAGTATCTTAGCCCTGGAAAGCAGCATTTTCAGCCTCTCAACCGCTCAAAATACTGCAAACCAATTCTTTAAGATAAAAACTTCAGGAATATGGCTAAGCGCAAAAAAAAGCCTGCATTTTCAAAAGAACAGTACCTCTCTTGGTACGAATTGATGTATCTCACACGCAAATTTGAAGAGCAGTGTAATATTGTATACTATCAGAAAAAAATCCGTGGATTCCTCCACCTCTGTATTGGCCAAGAAGCCATCTACGCCGCTATGCAGTCTGCCTGCCGCAAAGAAGACTCTTGGATTACCGCCTACCGCGTACACGGTATGGCCCTAGCCGCTGGCATCTCCGCCAACGAAACTATGGCCGAACTCTACGGTAAAGCTACCGGCAACGTCAAAGGTAAAGGAGGCTCTATGCACTTCTTTAATGCCGAACGCAATTTTTATGGCGGCCACGGTATCGTCGGCGGCCAAATTGGCCTAGGTGCCGGACTCGCCTTTGCCGATAAGTATAAAGGCAACGATAATGTAACCCTCGCCCTCTTCGGCGATGGCGCCTCTCGCCAAGGTATCCTGCACGAGAGCTTTAATATGGCCATGACCTGGAAACTTCCCGTGCTCTTTATTTGCGAAAATAATAAGTACGCTATGGGTACCTCTGTAGAACGTACCTCTAATGTGACCAATCTTCACCTCTTGGGCGAAAGCTACAAGATGCCCAATAAAGCCATTAACGGCATGGATGTGGAAGTGCTCCACAACGAATTGAGCGAGGCCATCGACTATATCCGCCAAGGTAATGGCCCTATGCTTATCGAAATCGAAACTTACCGCTATAAGGGCCACTCTATGTCGGACCCCGCTAAGTACCGAACCAAAGAGGAAGAAAAGGAGTATAAGGAGAAGGACCCCATCGGCCGCGTAGAACACACACTCCTAGAAAATAAAATGATTACAGAGGAAGAATTGAAGGAAATTCAAAATCGCCTCAAGGAGGAAGTGAAGGCCGCTGTAGAGTTTGCAGAAAATTCACCTCTCCCCCAGCCCGAACAGTTGTACGAGGATATGTACATCCAAGAAGATTACCCTTTTATTAAGGACTAAATTTACCCCTCGGGACCCAAAGAGCAATGGAAAATTATTTCTGTTGCTCTTTTTTTATTTTTGGGGCCTCCGCCTCGCTTCGCTCGTCGGCGCTACGCTTTGGGGCTCGCTATTCGCTCGGCCCTGCGCAGGCTAAGCCTGCTTGGTCTGGCCTGCGGCCACCCCGCCGCATCGCTAGGCCTGCGGCCCTTCGGGCCTCTAGAAGCCAGCGCCCAAGCTAGGGCAAAAAAAGAGCCACTGAACATATATTCAGTGGCTCTTTTCTATAGGACAACAAAGCCTTATTCATCGGCATCATCGTCTAAATTCATGGCTGTAGATTGGCCCTTAGGCATCATGCTCGTATCATCCCAGAGCTTAGATACCCAAAAGCGAAGTACCGCCTGTTTCTTTTCTTCTTTATCCAGATAACCATAATTTCCAGCCGTTTTTGCTTCTAGTCGGAAATTAGTCTCTGAGCCCGTCCAACGGAAGCTGATTTTCCGCCAAAGCAAACCATAACTCGCCTTTACATGCTTGACCACCCCTTGGCCATAAGTAGCCGTGGCAATTGCATAAGTAAGGGCATATTTAGCTCTTTTCTTCCGGCCAGCAGCATGGGCAATAATTTCAAAAGCCTGAACGCCCTCCAAATCTGAAACGATAGGGTGCCAGCGGCCATCGGCGGGGATTTCTCCTTGAATAAAAGTGCCGACTCGACCATTTGCTCCAAGCATGCCATTCACCTCTAGCTTAAAGTTGGGCAAGCTGGTCCCAATACCTACATTACCTCCCTTCCGCAAGAAAAGAAGGGTTTCATTTTCGCCATCATTAAAGCTGAGCCCTTCACTATGTGGAGTGGGATTCATCGAGATGCTAAAAGAGGCCTGAGGGTCTCGGATGCTTTCATAGAAGCTCATCAAGCGCTTATTTGGGCCTTGAGTGGCCAACATAAGGCCCTCAGTCGAACTTTGAGAGAAACCGTCATCTACCTTATTGACGGTAGAGTCGATAAGGTCAGCAAAGTTCACTTCTGTGGGGACCATGCCCCTTTTGAACAGATTTTTGAGTGTGCTACGCGTGAGTAAAGCCATTGAGTTGGATACTTTAACTTAAATGGAAAGGCGGGTGAATGCCATCAAATTTAAAAAATTGTTTGGAAAAGGCGCAGTCAAAACGATTTTATAATTTAGATTTTCTTAATAACGCCTTTATTTATTGTTTTTTAGGGCTTGGCGAGGCGGCGCAGCCGCCTGCGAGCGCAGCGAGCCATGGCCCAGCGCTGCGGAGTGGGTGGCCGAAGGCCAGACCGAAGCGCTGCAAGCGCTGAAGGGCCGAGCGAATAGCGAGCCCCGCAGCATAGCGGCGGCCGCCCCGCTATAAAGGGCGGCCGCGGGCCCCAAAAAATGGACCTTGTAGCACTAAAAAAGGCCCAAAAGTGCGTGGACTTCTGGGCCTAATCGGTTATGTTTTATGCGATTGTTTAATCGTCTAGTTCACGCTCTTCGGTCATTACAAAGTCGCCATCGAGCATCATATTGTCTAGGCCAGCTTTGGCAGGAGACTGGAAAGCCACCTCGTCGAGGAGATAAAGTGGGTTTTTCTCGAAAGGAATGAGGACCGACCAAGGCGTGGTGGCCTTGAGTAAGGGCGAAGAAGAGGTATCGATAGCGGTATCGCCTACATCGAAACCTTCGCCACTGGGGAAAACCTGAACGGCAGAAAACTTAGTGACAAAATCGACATACTCTCTTTTTTCGATAAAGCTAAGGAGAACATCCTTGGCGATAGTACCGCCTAATTCAAGTTCTCTTTGGCCGCCATACATCCAGGGGCAGACAAAGTCCATAATATCCTTATTCAACTTTTTGAGGAAGGTACCGTTGTTCATGCCTTTTTGGAAGCGCAGACCGCCGGCTACTTTCACTCTTTCGTAGATAGGGTTACGGAGTTTGATCTCGACAAAGGGCGAAGCTAGTGGGATGAGGTAATCGCGGATAGCTTCTAGGGTAGCGTTATTCACCATGGGGAGGCGACCTTGGTGAGAAGCTTTAATTCTGGGTACGACCACGAGGACCACCTGTCCTTTTTCTACAAAGGCTTCATTGCCGATATGCGTTACGCATTTCACTTGGAAAATATCGGGAAACTGGTCGAGGACCAGGCGTTCATAATCCCAGGCAGAGACGGCTCTACCTTTATGGCGGAGGCGTTCGCTACTGCGGGTATAGAACTCTTTTTTATTTTCGCCGGGTCGGCCTTCAAAAGAGCCAAAAGGTTGTTGGACCGATCGGATTTGGACCAATGGGCTGGCCAAATTTTTAATTTTATTGGCGGCCAATTTTTCTTCCAAGTGTTTCACCTCCTCTTCGGGGTTTCCGGCCCAGGTAGCCGAAATGGCTTGGGTAGAGAGGTGTAAAACGGTAGGCATACGGCTAGCGTCGCCACGGAGAGAGGCGCGCAGCCAGAACTTTCCTTTATCGAAGATGGTATTATTATCTGAAATATCTCTGGGGATATCGAAAGTGATAATTCCGGAGTTATTAAAGAAATTGGTGGTATCGTTTAGGATTTGGGTTTGCGAAAACTCCTTCCATTCGTCATTAACGAGGAAGCTCCAAACGATTTCGGCCTGTTTGGCTTCGCTACTACGGCCCTTCATCATAGAGAAATAGTCTTGATTCTCTTTGAGTTCGAAGTAGATAGAGAGTGTAGCGGGTGGGTTAAAATCTTTGATCCCAAGGAAGAGGTAAGCATCTTCATCGTAGGCGGGCAGCAAAGTGGGTTTAATTGGGCGGCCTTGAGAGAAGTTGCGCATCACACCGAAGGGGTGGATATGGAACAGCTCTTCGACCACACCGCCAGAGCTATTTACGGTACCGATAGACATGATATTGACTTGAGCTGTAGCGGTATAGTCAATGCTCATATTTCGGATAACGGGAGTAAAAGGTTGGTTGGGGAGTTTCTTTTTCTCCTTAGTTTTGGGGTCTGCATTATGGGCAGCCACATCGGCGTAGAGATTGGGAAACTCATCGTGGGCGAAAGCAGAGGGCGGGTTAGTTAATTCCATGCGGAAATAGCCGGTTTGCGTTTCGCTGGTATAGGTATCAATCTGTTTGAGATTGGCCTGTGGTTCTAGGCCAAAAAGTTTGAGATCGATATTATCTAGGCAAGTAGCATTACTAATGCCATGCACATTATCCTCATCTTGTTCGAAGAGGAAATACTCCTTGACATTATTTTTATTTTCTGGGAAGAACTCCCCTTCTCGGAGGGCCGACAATTTGATTCGGTAATCTTCATTTCGGATACCGAGGCCATACTCTCGATAATAGCCACGGAGGCCTTTTGTATTATCGGGTAGATTATGCCAATTGATATTGATTTTGAGGTTAGTCAGCTCCTTTTTGAAGAGCTCAGTTTTTCCGATAAGGAGATAAGAGCCTAGCTTAGGCGTGGGGCCAAAAGCTTGGAAAGGGATACTGCCTTCTAGTTGGCCGTATTCATTACTTAGGTTTAGGCGTTTGATTCCTTTGACCTCAACATCAATGTTAATGCGTTCTAGGCTTAGCTCTTTAAGGAAAGAGTAAGAGTAGGTTACATTTTCATTTTGGTGAAGGACCTTCATCACGGGAAGGCTAGTATCGAAATCGGGGCCTAGGACATCGGCATTATAGCCCACGATAGCGGGGGCATTAGCAGATACGGTAGCGAGCAGGCTAAACTCGGGGATATTCCAGTTTTCTGGGGGAAGGAGTTCGCAGCTTTTGGCTTCGATCCAGCCTTCTTCTCCAGAGAGGACTAATTTCAGGCTATTTTTAAAGACCTTAGAGAAGGCATCTTCTTTAGATAGGCCTTGATTTCGGCTAATATCCTTAATCAAAAGATTTAGGGTATACATAGAAGACTTATCGAATCGCATGCGCAACTTGATACTACGGTGGCCTTCTTCCATTTCGAGAATAGGCGCAGCCATAGCCCAGCCTACTTCGGCATAGACCATTTGGCGTTCATCGGAAGCTTTTTCGAGTAATTCTTCTCCGAAGGCGGGCCATTCCTCTTCATTATTGATAAAGCGTTTGCCTAGGCCATCTCTAGAGTTGGCGACAGGGGCGGCATACATATTTGTGATAAGGCGATAAGAGCTCCCGATACCGATTTTTGGGTTTTTGCTCACAAAAAGCGTCTTAACTGCATCCACTTTAGCTTGGTTCAGTTCGATACCATAATCGGTTTTATAGCGGATGGGTTTACCATCTTCATCGACGCCAGCGTCTAGGAGAGTGCCAGCGGGGAGGAAAAAGCTATCAATATGTTTGGCCAGGTTAAAATAGACATTTACCTGATCGGGTTGCAAGCCTCTTTCCTGCATTTTAAGCACATCGTAATAATAGAAATCGAGATGCTTTTCGGTGAGGGTATTCAGGTGGTCCTGATTATGTTTAAAGAGTTTCACAAAAGCGATAAAGAGCGCCAAATCGGGGCGGTGATCATCTTTTTCTTTGAGTGATTTCTCTAGATATTTTGGTGCTTCTTGTACGATATAAGAGAGCACGCTATAGAAGGTCCGGAACTGTAGTCGGATCTTCTTGGTATAATCTTGAATTTTGAAGTTAGCTCTAGGGTCTTCTACTTCGATAGCGCGAGCAGAGAGCAACTTTTTAGAGGGGAACCAGATGCTATGAAAATGCTCTTCGATTTCGTTGGGGCTATAGGGGCCTGTTTGGTGAAACTCGAGGAAGCGATCTTGTTCTAGGAGTTCGAGTAAATTAGAAGAGAGCTGTTGTTTGATAGCGTTCTCTAATTCGTTCTCTAGTTCATCGGTATCGCCGGGTTGCAGGGTATTCATTTTGAGGGCATGCACATACCAGTCGTTAAACTGTTTGGCCATGTCGAACACCTGCGTATAGAGGGCCTTAAGCGCTTCTAGGCGGCCTGCGGTACGGGCGGCATTTTCTAGCTCGGTAATATATTTGGCGTGTTCCTGCTCAATTTTTTTAAGATCGGTAGCGATAATAGAGGCCAAGAAAACTGAGAGGTCATTGCGCAAAAAGCGCGACCAATCTCCTGCGGGGGAATTAGTTTGGTCATAAAACTGGACCATTTCGGCATATTTGGCAGAAAAGGCGAGGAGGTCACTAGTAGAGCGTTCATCTACCTTAATATATTCTGGGATGAGAGCTTTGAGCAATCGTTGGCTCTGCGTTACGCCATTCCAGGACAGGCTAGATTTATTCTTTTTGGTACTCATGCTAAGGTGCGCTTAAGAGATGGTTATTGTTGTTCTGATAGTGATAGTAGTGGGGGTCTAAAGGAACTAGAGTTCGGTACCTTCTGCGAGATAGAAGGGATAGACCATATTGTTACGAGCATTTACGCCCTTAATTTCATAGACCACATTGACATTCACTCGGCCACGGAGCTGCTCGCTTTCGTCTACATCTACAGAGATGAGGCGGATACGGGGTTCGTGATAAAGGATAGCCGTAGTAATGAGATCTTGAATTCGGATTCGGGTAGCGTTATTGATACTTTGAAAAGCTTGGCTATGGATATCGCAACCATAGCTAGGGTTCATGATTCGTTCGCCGGGGAGAGTAGAGAGGAGAATATTAAGGGATTCCTTAATATCTTCTTCATCTTGAGACATAACAATTCCGCGGGTAGAGTCGCTAAAGCGGGGCGGGAAGCTCCAGCCTGAGCCTAAAAATGATTTTTGGATATCGTCTGACATGCTTAAAAATTTCTTATCGTCTAAAAATTGGGATCAACTATTTGTCTTAAGTGCGGACTTGGGTGGTCATTGGCCTAGCGCTGCGGAAGGGTGGCCCGAAGGGCCAGACCGAAGCCCGCAGGGCTGAAGGGCCGAGCAGGCTTGCGAGCCCTGCAGCATAGCGCCGCAGCTTTGCTGCGGAGGCCCCAAAAACTACCCAATCAATACAGTAGGAGCACCAGCAACTACAGCACCGCCATGGCCACAAGAGTCGCCAATACGGGCAGCGGGTTTCCCCTCAATCATGACCGTTCCAGAGCCAGAGGCAATCGAATCGCCTGCGCAGGCACAGACGGCAGAATCGCCGAGTCGGGCGGCTGGAATTCCGGTAACCATGACGGTACCGGCACCGCTAACAATGGGTCCACCTACATGAGGTGAAGGACCGGGGCAAACGGCGGGGCAAACGTGCATATCGCCAATTCGAGCAGAGGGCATTCCCATAACCTATTGATTTTAATACTTTTAATTAATCTTCACTATAGCACCTTTCACTTCGCAGAGTCCGCCCCCTTCCAATTTGGCCGAGGCAGAACCCTTGAGTTCCATAGTGGTAGAGCCTTCTCCTTTAACGGCTAGGGCCTTAATAGAGAAGTTGGCGACCGCCTCCATTTTGGTATCGGACTTTGATTTAGTCTCGATGTTAATGTCGGCCTCCATTTTAATATTTTTCTTGGCTTTAACGACAAAGTCGCCATCGGTCTCGAAGAGAATCCCGTTCTTATCCATCAACATTTTGTTGACGTTTACGGGGTCTTCAATCAGGATCGTATCTTCATCATCATTGAGCTCGATAATCATCTTATCTTCTGTAATGATCTTGACAATATTTTTGCCTGGATCATCCTGAAGTTCAATCCGGGTTTTCCCCTTATTGATAGAAATCGCCTTAAAGATGTTGGGATCTGCGGGAATATGCGTTTCCTCGGTCGTAATTCCTCTGCCGCTACTATACATAGAGCCCAGAATGACCGGATAAGTGGGGTCCGAGTTGAAAAAGCCAACCACCACCTCATCCCCTACTTCGGGATAGAAAACAAAACCGCAATCTTCGGTAGCATAATAATGCGCCATACGGGCCCAAACGCCCTCTCCAGCTTGGTCATCAATAATAGGGATATTGATGAGCACGCGAAATTCGCCATCGGGATCCGAGTCAATTTGCTTGACCACCCCATGCTGAAGCCCATGAATAGCGGGCAACATTCCGCCTGCGGGCCGAGAGCTAGCCGTAATATTGGCCTCCATATAAGGTTGGGGATCCATGCCCAAGCCTACCTCGGTCAACCATTGGCCTTTCATGACCGTATGGCGAATTCGGCTAACATAAGCATCGCCGACAAAGCGAGTTCCAAAGCCAAATAGCTCAATCGTTTTACCCAATTCCGCCTTAGCAGAACCATAAAATTTGAGGCTCCCTCGGATGCGAGAAAGATGTCCTCTTTGGTAAACCGAATCGGCCCAAGACTGAATCACATCCTTAGTCACTGGCGGAGTTGTTTTGACCGTATTTTTGGGTTCAATCACTGCGCCCAGCTTTCCGGGGTCCAAATCGCCCTGAGCATTTACTGTAGGTTTGGCCCCATCGGCCGTAACAATAGCCAAATCGGTATGGCTCCAACAAGTAGCGCCCACCTCTGTATATTGGTAAGTCGAATCGATATTCATATCCATCTCCACCAAATCATTTCCATAAGAAATGACCAGTTCAGACTTTTCGCTCACCGTAGGTTTCTTAATCGTAATTTCGCCATCATTGATAATGGTCACCAAGCTATTCACATCGGCCCGAGACTGAATAAAATCCCAGTCCGTACTCCAATACTGAATCAGTTTTTTGTGTGTGCCCGAAGTCCCTTCCACATCTGCAGAAAGTCCAGCTTCACTCACCACAGCCGAAATAATATCCGAGTCAGCCTGATCATAAAACACCTTGTTTTTACGGCCAACCGTTAGCTTGAGCGCCTCATCCTTACACTTGAGCACCAAAGAGGCACCACTATAATTAGACTGCTTAATACCGTGCTCCACCAAGATCCCCTTATAAAGAGTTTCCTCCTTACCTGGGCCATATCCCGCTTTCACCTCTACCTCCTTGCCCGGCTCAAACATGGCATCTTCAGAGGTAGGAAACTTTTGCTCCCGAGTATCTCCGTCCTTGAGTGTAATACGAGCATAAGGAATTTTATTCAGCTCCTTAACAATATCTACACTCTCCACGACCATTGTTTTAGGCACCTCAGTTCCATCAATCAGTACAAGTACCGACAAATAGCCTTCGCCCATGCCTTTTACTGGAGAATCTGCCATTTTTCTTTATTTATCTTCTAGTTAATTGAGTCAATTCTATCGATTCATTTTGTACTCCCAAGCTTCCATTGCTCGGCGCACCGCTTCCTGAATCAAGATTTCTTTATCTTTTTCGGTCATGCCTTTCCCCTGTTCCTTTCCACTTCCTTTTCCCTGACCTTTGCCCCCACCATTTTCTGCATTCACATTGGTGTTGACATTCATTTCTTTTACTGTTACTGCCATAAGCTCTATATTTTTTTGCTGTTTTTAAGCAGGTTTTTTTGGGGCCTGCGGGCTTCGCCCGCCGCTATGTTGCAGGGCTCGCAAGCCTGCTCGGCCCTTCGCAAAAGCTTCGCTTTTGCTCGGTCTGGCCCTGCGGGCCACCCTTCCACAGCGCTAGGCCAAAAACGGCTTCGCTTAATGGGCCACCACCTTAGAGAAAGCGTAAGAAAGTTCAATTTCTTGGACCAGCAAATCCTCTGAAGTAGAATTGAGCGAGCTCAAGCTCATTTTAGAGGGATAGGCAAAATTAAACTCCATAGAAATCAAAATTTGCGGCTTTCCAGATTGCGTCAAGTTCGGGTGCATTACATTTACCTGTACCCCCTTGAGCTTAATCTGCTCATTCCAAGAAGCCATGGCCTCAAAACTTTCTTCACACCATTTGGTCCAAGGATCCGAGCTTTTAATGACATCTGGGCGCACCAAGCGCTTTAGCGTAATGGCCGAGTTTTTCATTTTATCGGGTAAGTCAATTGGATAATTATATCCCCCCTCATTATACGTCTTCTTTCCCTCCAAACCAATCTCCAAACCACTCACCTCAATAAAGGAGTTATGAATATTGGTATCGCCAGGAGTAGGCAAGCCATTGGCTCCGCCACCGTCTATCTTATTGATTGCCTTTTTCATCATTCCTCCAATCATTCCTCCTACAAAGGTATCTACAGCCCCTTTAGCAACTCCCGCCAAAAAGCTATTCCCTTCATGCTTCTGATCATACATCTGCACATCAAAATAAAAGGCCGGAATGGGCGAGGTCGTTTTTTCGTCCTCTTTCATGACTTCATCTAAGAAGCGCTCAAATGGGCTAATGGTATTATTCATATCTTATTGGGATTATCTACAGCGATTGGTCTAAAAGTTAATGTGCTAAGCGGTCTTTATCCTAACCGCCCACCTCCGTTTCAAAATGACGGAAGGCAAACTCCATTTCTTCTACTGCCACCTCATTTTCAGATTCGGCATCAAAGTTAGAGGGAATATATTTTGTGATAAAGGCCTTTTCGAGTCGCCAGATAAACTGCGTCTCCATATTGTGGTCCAAAAGGTGGATTTCAATAGTTCGGCGAGAGGTATACTCTCGACTCACTGCCACCTGGTCAAACAAACGGCTCATTTGATCATCTTGAGAAAACGATCCTTTTTTAAGGGTAATGCGGCTATACTGCAACATACCAGGCATACGCTCCTTTCCAAAAAAGGGAGAATTACCATCTCGGTACTCAATCACCCCAATTTCTGCCTCCAAACCATCTACAGTTTGAAAAGACATTTCAATTGGACCAATAAACACCCGAAAGCTAAAGCGCGTTAGGGGCCAAGTCATTGTGGAATCTGAACTCATAACATCTATTTTTAAGAAAGCGGCTGCCCAAGTTAACTAGCTAAATACTAGGGCCAAGGCAAAGTTTTTTTGGGCCTATGCCCTGAAAATAGCGCTTAGCGATACTGCCTTTCATTATCAAGCAGTTAAGACCTGCTATAAGTTAAGCGCTTTAGGCTACTAAATTAAAGAAAAAATCTTAATAGCACAAAAAAAACCTAGCAGGTTTTTACCTGCCAGGTTTATTTTATTGCTAAGCTAAATTAAGCTTATGCAGTTTCCATAGTCCACTCTTCGCAGCAGAACTCAAGTTCTTCGATAGCGACTTCAGAGTCAGCTTCTGCGTCAAAAGGAGTAGGAGTAAACTTAGTAACGAAAGCGTTGAGTAGCGTCCAAGTGAAAACGATCTCATCAGCTTCATTCATCAAGTGAATGATTACAGTGCGGCGCTCAGTGTGCTGGTGGTCAACTGAAAGCTCTTTGTACCACTGATAGAGGTAGTCATCGCTCTGGAAAGTACCCTTCTTCAAGGTGATGTTGCTATAAGACATCAAACCGGGACGCTTAGTCTTGTAGAAGTTGGTAGAGTTACCTGCGCGGTACTCCATTACAGAAATCTCAGTCTCAAGACCTTCGATTGTCTGGAAGCCCAAAGTGTTGGGGATATTGTCAATCTCGATAGAGAAATAAAACTTAGGCAGTGGCCATTCTGTTGTTGCAGACATGATATATGGCGTTTAAAAGTATGATCTAAATTTAAAATGTTGATGCTCTCTCGTTTGAGCCCAAGAGAAAGGCTAAATGCTTTAGATGTCATCTCTAAGTTAAGCGCAAAGCTTACTCAGCAGCACCGGGCATTTTTTGCTGGAAGGTGATAACGATGAATTCAGCAGGACGAGAGATAGCTACTTTCACAGAAACTTTCATGTAACCATCTAGGATATCCTGAGGAGTCATAGTTGTACCCAAACCAACCTCAACTTGGAAAGCCTGATCTTCAGTAGCACCTACCAAAGCACCTGCTTGCCACTGGCTACGCAAGAAAGAACCAATCATTGATTTAACTGCGATCCAAGTGTTAGCGTCATTGGGACGGAATACGAAGGGCTCACAAGCGAACTTCACAGACTGCTCCAACATGATCATAGTACGACGTACGTTAATGTAGCGCCAGTCTTGGCTGTTACCGTCTAGCGTACGAGCACCCCATACCAAAGTACCTTTTCCAACGAAAGGACGGATAGCGTTGATTGCTTTACCGCTCAAAGGCAAGTTCAAGTCTTCTTGCTCAGTAGCAGAAATGTTCACAGTAGGTCCAGTTACAGAAGAAACTGATACGTTAGCAGGAGCTTTGAATACACCTACAGTACTATCTACCAAAGAGTATAGACCAGCTACAGCGCCAGAAGGAGGCAATACGTTCAACATGTCACGCATTTGACCCAATACATCATTGTATACAGGGCTTACAGCCTTCATGATGTTGTGTACAGCAGTTACGTTAGCATCAGCGTCAGCCATCTTAGCGATTTCAGCTTTGATCAACTCACCTTTTTCAGCTTTAACGAAACCAGCAGCTACGTTGTCATCTACTTCTTTGTTAAGCAATTCAACGAAACCTTCTAGGTTAGCAACGTTAGTGTAGTCAAACTCATCAGCTTGAACAACAGTAGCTTTCAACCAAGGGTAGTAAGCTGCACCGAAGTCTAGGAAGTTGTTGCCATAAGCCTCACGAGCGCGAGTTACAACATCATCATCTAGCATGCTGCGAGATTCGTTACCGTTCCATACGTCAAGGATAGCGAAGCGGCTGCGAGTGTCAGCACCACAATGCTTCAACATTGCTTGTTGTACTGTAGCACAGTCACCTTCTTCCAAAGAGATAGCATCGGGAACTACAACCAAAGTAGGCTCTTGCTCCTTCAACAAAGCAGTGATACCACCACCGTTCTCAGCACCCACTAGGGTCTTGGGAGAAACGTCGTCGTTGTATCCACCAACAGAAACGATGTAGCAAGTTCCACCGCCGTTAGCGTAGAACATTTGAAGGCTACGGAACAACATGTAGTTACCGCCATCAACAGAAACGGTGTAGTTGTCGCCTTCAGCATCAACGTTGAAAGTAGTTTTGGGAGCACCACCGAAGTAAGATAGGTACTCAACCAAAGAAGTAATGCGCATTGGCGTGTTGGTCAAGTCGCGCTTACCAGCAGCGGCTTTCTCAGTGTGGCCAATGAAAGCAGGGATAGCAGTTCCTACTGCTACAACAGAATTCGAAAAGGCGCTTTTTTCTTCGATATAAACGCCTGGTGTTGCATACTGTTTTGCCATGATTTAATTTATTTTGAAAAGTTTAATTGATTTACAAATTTATTTTTTGTCATCTGATTACAAATATACAATTATTTCGGAAAATACACCATCCTCAACGTTAAAATCTGTTTTTAATATTGATTTTGCTGAATGATTAGGTAAATCTGTAATCCATTCGATTCCATTTTTGCCTCTTTTGGTCCGTAACTTAAAGCGACTCAGCTGTTTTTCCTTAAAAGGAACAGGCTCTGAAGTTTTGACCAAAACGGCCAATTCGCCAGAAGGCATAAGTACCTCCTCGGCCTCTTCAAAGTCTACTGTCTCGCCAGCTCGACCATTATCGTAGGCCTCATGTCCTTTGTGCTGCTTATCCTCAGTCATTTCTACTATATAGTAATGCCAAGGTAAAGCCCTAGCTGGAAAATGGATATTATACTCTCTTTTGGTCAACAACTTTCCCTGCTCATCAAAAAAGCGGTAAGGGCTGTCATCCTCCTTATCTATATAAATATCCACCACTCCCCAAATTCCGGCAGTTCCCTCAGGAGCCAAATAAAAAGTATATTCTTCCAAACCATCTAGCTGCAAAATATACTTACCGGCAGGGGCATCAGGGATCACTACATCCACATGAGCATTTTCGCCCTCCTGTTCCAAAAAGAAATAAGACTGGCCCAACTCATCTACCACCTCGATTTCCGCATCCTCCTCTTCATCATCAAATTCGTAGCGGAAAACAGGGCCTTCAAGCGGTAAGCGATCCATTTCAGAAACCAACTCATCATTAGACAAATTGCCCTCCTCATCTTCAATCTTATCTTCGGCCCGATTTGTAAAGTGATAAATATAGTCACCAAACTCATAAGGGAGGCCCGTATAGTTAAGGAAGAAAGCATCTTCTACCTTCATCCAAAAACTCAACTTCAAAGGTTTTTCCAAACTTTCTAAAGCGGGCCCTCCAGAAACTGTCTCGCCATAACCAATCAGCAAATTATTGCCCTCAAAGGCCGTTTTAAGCTGTGTTTGCTTTAGGCGAAAAACCGTATCGGAAGTAGGACTAAGAACTACATCTTTACAGATCTGCTCATCAAAGTAATCGTGCAGTATCGCTATGTTTAATAGCTGATTGTAGCGAGTTTGAATGTTCAGCAGCATATGATGCTCCATCGGATTCCGTCGCCTGCTAAATTTACGTCTCTTCATTAAGCTCTTCTGCTTTAAGTCCCTTAAAATTAGAGAATTTAATTTTGGTCTGCAAAGTTTATTCGCAGTTTTTTTTCATTTTTTTTAATAAAAGCTAAAATTTACGTTGACTTAACATTTTTCGTAGATTTAGCTAATATTACTTTGCCATTAGTTAAGCGACAAAGCCCAACTACAGCCGCCCTCATTTGGCCTAGCGATGTGCAGGGGTGGCCAAAGGCCAGACCGAAGCGCGCAGCGCTGAAGGGCCGAGCGAACAGCGAGCCCCGAAACGTAGCGCCTGCCGAAGGCAGGAGGCCCCAAACCTTCCTAAATCTTGCGAATAGAAGGAATTTCTGGCTCGGGCTTTTTATGCTCAATCGGAATTGTTTTGAAGCGGTAGAGCACCGAAGGCAAATACTTGGCCCCTACCCCATTCCAAACATTAGAAATATCACGAAAATCTGGCGATACCATTTCGGCAACCAAACGCGTGAGAGTGCCCGAAAGTGCCGGCGTATTTTGCTCATTAAAAACGCCTTGGCGGCTTTGGAAAAAAGCAATGACTGAGCTGACAAACTTAAGGCCCTCCAGATAATTTTCATTGGTAAAATAGGCCGAAAACAACATATATATATTGACTTCAACCGGGGGCGTCACCTTGGTAAAATTCCCTCGCTTATTCGGTTGATAAGTCGCCGTGCTGCTCTTATTGCGCTCGGCCTCAATGTTAATGATCGTCATCACGATCTTATCGGCCTCTTGCACCGCCATCGAGCCATCGGCATTAACCAAATGCGAAATGATGACCTTATCCTCTAATATATTGTGTTTAGACTGCAAAAAGCGGTTGAGCTCGCCCACCACCGCCGTGACAACTTTATCAATCATAATCCTTATTCTTCTTCCTCCTCAGCTTCTGGCTGAGTCAGTGTTTTGATAGAAAGCGCAATAAAACGCATAATATAGATGCCCAAAAAGGAGGTAAAATAACCAATCAAGTACATCCAGAACACCCAGTTGCGCTCAATTTCACTCATATTCACCACCTCTCTGGTATAACCAAAGAACCAAAGGAACACCACCGCCATGGGCAGCGAGACGATCAGGGCCACAATTAGCCAAATGAACTCTCTTGCGATTATTTTAAACATGCTCTATTTTTGTTAGCCTCGATATCGTACAAGGTTGTTTTTGATTTTGATTTTTTGGGGCTGCCCCTCCTTTCAGTCGGGTCGGGCTGTGCCGCAGCTCGCAGTTCTGCTCGGCCCTGCGCTTTTTTCGCTTCGCTCAAAAAGCTGGGTCTGGCCTTCGGCCACTGCTATCCATCCCTCAGCCTGCGGCGGCTTTGCCGCCTACTCGCCGCAAAAGGACCTAAGGTAATCGTTTTTGTTGGCGCTTGAGCAGCATGCTCGCCACCCAAGTTAAGAGACCGCCCAAAATGGTTCCGACCAAGAAGGTGGCCACCCAATTATTGAACAAGCCCAAATTATTGCCGATAAACAAAACAATTGTGGCAAAAAGGACCAAATAGAAAATCCGGAATGCGCCACTGTAAAACATTACATCTCGCACCTTCCAATCTAGTAAAGAGAAGGCAAAACCCACAGCCATAAAAAACAGCATGGCCAAAAGGGTCGAGAAGACTACGCCATTGGCTTTTTTAATTTGGTAGGTGTCTTGTCCTGATATACTGATACAACAAAAACAGAAGATAGATGGAAAATAAAGAAGGTCAGTATGTTAAGCGGACGCAAAAAGATTATACCTTAGCTTTTAAGCTCCAAGTTGTGTCGGAAGTAGAAAATGGCGAGATTGGATTAAGGGCGGCTCAACGGAAGTATGGGATACAAGGAGACAGTACAATTCGGACATGGATCGAGAAACATGGCCAATACGATAAAAGCTATAAATTAAGAAGTATGAAGAAGAGTCCAGAACAAGAATTGATGGAGTTGCGTCAGCAATTGAAGCTTTTAGAGAAGAAAAATCGTCGCTTGGAAAAGGAGCTAAATCAGGCAGATAAGAAGGCCTTGTTTTTTGATATGATGATAGATATAGCGGAAGAAGAGTTTGAAATTCCAATCAGAAAAAAGTCTTTACCCGAACAGTTGATAAATTCCAAAAAGAAGAAAAAATAAGCTTAAGTGGCTTATGTCGATTGGTCGGGATAAATCGTCAGCAGTACTATAGATCGAAGGCGAAACATAGATCTAATCAGGGTTTGGCAGAAAAAGTAGTTGCCTTAGTTCAAGAAGTACGGAACAAAATGCCTCGCTTAGGAGGCCGCAAATTGTACCATTTACTTCAATCTGAGTTGAAGGCTCTGCGAGTAGGCCGAGATAAGTTTTTTACTATTTTGCGGGCCAACAATCTGCTAGTTCGACCTCGAAAGAACTATCATACAACGACAAATTCCTTCCACCACTACAGAAAGCATAAGAACAAGATAGCTGATTTGAAAATTTATCGGCCAGAGCAAGTCTGGGTTTCAGATATTACTTACATTGGAACGAGAGAAAATCCAATGTATTTAGCCTTGGTCACAGACGCTTATTCTAAGCAAATAATGGGATATGATGTCTCTGACAGCTTGAGCAGTATTGGCTCTATTCGAGCCTTAAAACAGGCTGCAAAGCGTCGTCTATATCCTAACGAAGAGCTGATTCATCATTCTGATCGGGGCATTCAGTACTGCTCAAATGATTATCAGCAAGTACTCAAAGAGCTAGGCATAAGTTGCTCTATGACTGAGTCTTATGACCCTTATGCAAATGCCGTAGCAGAGCGAATAAATGGAATATTAAAGCAAGAGTTTATTGCAGATTTTTTCCATTTAGGGCTAGATGCGATGAAGAAAATAGTGGCTCAAAGTATTGATATTTACAACCAAGCGCGGCCACATTGGTCTTGTCAATTTATGCCGCCTGCTGAAATGCACCAACAACAAGAGCTCGAATATAAGAGCTATAAAAAGAAAACAACTCTAGCCCAAGATCATCTTAAGCCAGAGTTGTTAAATTGACAACAAGTTATTTCCGTAAGATTTTTTGACCTTTTTGAAGGAGGTCAAAATCTTCCAGAATAACTTTTCACCCGTATTTAATCAGAATTTTATTGCTTTAAATTCTGTATCAGTTTTTCAGGACGGGACAAGGCAATCGTATAATGGATTTTATTGCTCTTGGCCACCTTATAGCGTTCAATTCGCTCCAATTTAGTATTCCAGATCTCTCTAGCGGCAAATTTTTCTTCTAAAGTTCGCCAAAGCTCGGTATAACCATGATCATAGCTGAGGGCCCAAACGGCCACCCCGCCCATTTTCTTTTCTAGCGCAAGGTCCATTTTCAGGCCCAAACTCGTAGAATTATCAAAGTAAATTTCTTTCAAGGGGTTGCCTAGGGTATCTACCAAAACGCCAATCATACTATTGTGCATTTTATCGTAACGCACCTTAAGGCGGTTGGCCCGGGCCAAATTCCGAATTTCAGAATAGGCCATATAGCCTTCAAAGCTCACGCCCTTATCGCCTTCTAGTGCCCAAACCGCACCATGATAAGGCAAGCCCAAGACCAAGCTAGTGCTGTGCTTGGCTCCAATTTCCTGAACATATCGATCAATGGTTTCCTCCAGACTCTCTTCCAGGCTATCCGATTCGGAGATAATGCCCTCTAGGCCAGAAAAAAGGTCAAATTCATGAATTTGAATGGTATCCTGCTCCGGCTCAAACAAAAACATATTGATCGGATTGCGGGCCGCATAATATTTGGCTAGCTCTGCCCGGCAGGCGGTTGCTTTTAGGGCGCGGCGCAAATAAGGATTATCTCTTAAATCTTGAGTTGCTCGGATAATGCCCAAAACGGTCCCCAAATCATAGGTATTATACTCCAGATTGGTAATTCCAGCTCTGAGGATATACATATTTAAGGTATCGAGCAGCTGCTTCTTATAGCTATCGGTATGTAGTAGGTCAAGGCTTTTAATTGCAGAAGAAGTGCGGAGCACCGAATCGAGGCTAATATTTTCTGAGTAGCTCATATAGCTACGCTTCCATTTGGCCTCTGGCTTGAGCAAGGGCGTTAGGGGCACCTTACTTACCCCAGTGGGGCGCAGATGAAAATTGTAGGCGGAGACGATAAAAACGTCTACCCAATTTTGCAAAAAGCCTAGGTCATAGACCTTTTCGGGATCGCGTAGCGGCAAGCTCATCGCGATAGTAAAATTGGGATTTTCTTCTCTGAGGGCAAAAGAAAGCTCTCGGACAAAATCCTGAAAATCGTTTTTATACTCAATCGGGAGTTCTTCAAAGTTAATTTCTACCCCATCGCCACCGGCATAATTGAGCACAGAAATAAGGCTATCAATTAGGTTGCGTTGGACCACCTTGGCCGAGGTAAAAAAGATTTCGCTACGTTCTCCTCTATGGCAAGAAAGCGTCAGCATAGCTTTACAGCTATCTTTATGAGCTGTTTTTACAAAGTCGCCATTTTTAAACTGATCAATCGCTTCAAAATCTTCATAACCGCCGGTAAAGGGGTTGAGCTTATAGGCATAAAAAGCGGCATGAGTAAGCAGGCCAAAATTATAGTTATGAAACTTATCGCCTGCCCAGGCGGGGTGCCAACCCCAAACCACTAAATTTTGTTTACTGTTAATCTGAGTAGACTGCACATAGACGGCAGGTTCTTGCTCATACATTTCGTCAGCGCCCAAAGGTTTTTCGTATCGAGAGTAGCGGCCCTTAGCCATTACCTTTCGATCGGTTTCCGTAGGCATGCCCCACCAATGGCGGGCTAGCGTTCTGAAACGGGTTTGGCTCAGCTCCAAGACCACCTTATTTTCAATAATGGTATCTTTCTCGCGCAGCTTTTCGAGTCGTTGCAAGCGCAACTCCGAAGAGTCTTCAGCTGTAGGTCTTAGGATTTGGGTGCCATTTAGCTCACTACCATCTAGCTGTGCCAAGAGCGCAGTAGTTGCCCAGGCAGAACAGAAAAGGAGGAGAAAAACGGTCCGTGTATGAGTCCAGATCAACATAAGTCTTAGGAATAAAATCGTCTGAATAAGAAATTGGGGTCTACATTAAGGGGCTTTAGCTTGCTGCTTATCCACCAGATAGATGACGCCATAAGTAAAGAAGCCACCAATCACAAGGCCGAGCAGCAAAATAGAAGCGCCACCACGGAATAGGCCATAATAAGAGCCGACCATGAGCAGTAGTGCCGAGAACCAGCCCAAGTAGATCATTCTAAAACGACCATTGGCAAATAGGGCTCTACGCACCTGCTTATTAAAGAGTGCCATGCAAAAGCCTGCAGAGGCAAAAATGGCCCAAAAGAGCAAGACCGCTAAAAGGGTGGCCCCCCAGCTTCTGGCTGCTTTACTGGCTGCGCCTAGCTTTTCATAAGATTCTAGCTTGGGCATTTCTATGGTCGTAAACTCTGAAGAGAGGGTATTCCATACATTATAATAGCCCAAATCGTAGCCCAATGGCCAAACCCCTACTCCAGCCAAGCCCATATCATTGATAAATTGATATTTGAGGCGAAGCGTACGCACATCATCATAGTAGAGTTCGGTACGTTCTATATCATCAATTTGTAGGGCGCCCCCTACTTTCTTAAAGATCGTATCTTCTTTGGCCCAAACATAAGAGTAGTAGTTAGAGTCAATGCCCACGGCCGTACTATCTCGCATCACAAAATCATTTTGGATTTTGCTATAGGGCACATAGCCTTCTAGATCAAAGCCACGGTTACTACTTTTCCAGAGTGTTCCATAGTTAGGGAGGGCCAAAATGAGTCGGTTGGCCGCATCTCGACCAATAGAGGCAATATAATGCTCTACCGACGAGCGAATATCTTCTTCGCCAGAGGCGGCGGTAAAGTTCAGCGGGGCCCCGGGTTTCTTAATAATTTCGCCCGTTTTGGGGTCATTGTGGTAATCTACGGCCTTAATGATAAAGAAATCGACATGTTCCTTCATTTTGCCCAGATTAAACACTCCTTCAATATCTACAGCCGGAACGCTCATACAAACTGCTAGATCTGGCGAAACTGCTCTTAGGGTAAAGGAGAGTTGGCGAACAAACTTCATGAACTCTATCTGGGCTAAGGTGGGCACATTCTCAAAGTTAATCTCTACCCCATCGGCCTTAGAGGTATCCATCAGGTAGACAATATTATCAATGAGATTTTGCCTTTGCTTGGCATTTTCGGGAGCTAAAAAGAAGGCATTGTTATCATAGCTATGGCTCGTAATACTAAGCAGCACCTTACAGTCTTTGGCATGAGCGGTGGGCACAATGCCATTATCGGGATCATCGCCCCCCAAAAAGTCATGAATAACGGTAGAGTCTAGCGCTTCTCCAGTATAGGGGTCAATATCGTAGCCATAATAGGCAATGGCCGAAAGCAGGCCATAGTCATAAGTTTTATAGGCGTTACCATTAAAGTGTGCATGCCAGCCAAAAACAGTGACAAACTGGCTAGCTGTTCCTTTAACCAATTTGGGCACTCGAAACTCAGAGCTATCAATAGCACTAATAGAATCTCTTTGGCGCTCAAACTTAAGTTTAGCGGCTAGGTCGGCATCGCTAGGGGTCATCCACCATTGAGTCAAAAGGTCGATAAAACGCTCTTTGTTGTTGGGGTTTTCAATCTCCCGCTTTGCGTTTTCGTCCTCAATCAGTTCTTCTAAGGTAGGGTCATATTCCCGCTCAAAGTCTTCTTTTTTGAAAGAGGGCAACTTTTTATACTCATCTGATTTGGTCCGATAAGCATTTTTGACCGTTGTTTTTCGGCTTTCAAACTCATCGCGCAGGGCCCGAGTGGCTTTTTTCTCTAGGGCGTTGCCTCCGCCTTTTTTGGCGGTTTGGATGGCAATACGGCTTTGGCCCCAGCTATTACTTGCCAAAAACAAGCAACTAATCAGGAGCAATTTAGCCGTTATATGAATGAAAATTCGCATTTCGTTCTGCTTTTCAAATTCTCAATGGGCTATAAATTAGCCTTCTTCGGTCTTAAATACGGGAATCTTTTTCTGCAAAAAGATTTCTTGGACGCGTTCCCGCTTAATAATCTCCAAGATTTCGGCTCGTTTGAGTTGAAACTTGGCCACCTTGATATAGACCCGGACTCCGGTGACCGTATTGAGGTTTCTGAAGCACATTTTGAGCTGCTTATAGGTACCCGCTTTATAGGCGGGAATCACGCCAAAAGGAGGCGGATTGAGGCCCTGTGTTCCTACATAATTATCGTTAGCTCGAGGGTCTTTAAAGTCGTATCGGAGGTTTCGGGCCAAAGAGTTGTTGGCCATAGGGAGGGTTTCGGTCAGGCCCAGGCCGTAGGCCATTAGGGGTTCAGACACCTCGGCGGTAATCCAGCTAAGCTTAGGGTTGGCCTTTAGGTTTTGGTAATCTTGATGGGCCTTCTCGCCAATGCCGATCCAGTAGACGGCATATTGATAATCGCCATCGAGTAAGGCTTCTGTGATACAGCTATCGGCTAGCGATTGATAATCTAGGGCGGGCTGTAGGTCCAGCTGAATTTCAGTAATATCTGGATAGGGAATAGTATCGGGATAGGCGGTGCGCATGGTATCAATAGAGGTCGTGACCATGACATCATCTAGGACCAGGGAGTCTTGAAAAGACATGGCTGGAAATTTATAGATTTGCATCCGAAAGGTCCGGCCCAATAGTCCTCTATTTTTCATCACGAAGTTGTGCGTTCCGTCTTTAGAGGCCATAAAAGACTCTCGTTCTAGGCTGCGCACTTTTTTCATACGCATTTTAAATTGAGTGCCAGGCAGTTCTACGATGAGGCGCCCCAATTTGCGGGCCCCAATAGTCTGCATATCGATAACTATTTGCTCGCCTTGTTTGAGGTCGTAAGAGAGCACCTTTTTTTTCCAGGCGCCCAATTCTACGAGTTCATCAAAAAGGACAATTCGTTCGTCGTAGGAGTTTTGGGCCTGTAGGGGGCTATATAGCAGGCATAATAATAGGGCAAACCACTGCCAATGCAGCTTTTTGGGTATTCTCATATATCCGTAGCATCTAAGGTTCTGAAGCAAATTTGGCAATTAAAAGTATAGTGTGTGGGCCAAAATCTGCTAGTACAAGCCCAAATTAAAGCTTTTTTCAAAATTAACCTTAAAATTCTAGGGCCTTTTCTAAACAAAACCTTAAAGGTCCATCAATCGTCTACCCTTCAAAGTTTTAGGGCCAAATATTTTCTGGATTTTCTTTTGGGGCTGCCCCAGCCTTTGGCTGGGTCGGGCTGTGTCGCAGCTCGCTGTTCGCTCGGCCCTGCGGCGGCTTTGCCGCCTGGGTCTGGCCTAAGGGCCACTGCTTTCCATCCCTCAGCCGAGGCGCTGCGCGCCTTGGCAGGCGGCTTTGCCGCCTGCTATATGAATGAGCTGAGGCCCGGAGGGCCGAAGGCTATGCAGCTAGTGTTGGCCCCCAAGGCCAACGCTAGCTGCCCCCAGGCGGAGGCGGCTTTGGAGGGTCTTTGGCCTGAAATGGAATATACTGAGGGCCAAATTTAAATTCAAGCAGAGAAGAAAGTGGCCAGCCGCCTACCGCCGGCCGGGTCAAATCAGCCCGCAGGGCTGTCTGAACAAAATGCCATTTTGCAGCGGCGAAGCCGCTGCAAGGGCCTAGCGCTGTGCAGGGGTGGCCGCAGGCCAGACCAAGGAGCGAAGCGACGCAGGGCCGAGCAGACCTGCGAGCCCCGCAACATAGCGCCGCAGCAAAGCTGCGGAGGCCCCAAAAGAAAAAAGTCTAGCCCTTAAAAGAGCTAGACCATTTTCAGCGCATCAAACGCAATGGGGATAATAAAATTAGTGCTGGATGACCAGTTTTTGGCTCTTAATGAGCTCTCCAGCCTTATTGCGGAGCAAAACCACATAATGGCCATTGGTCCAAGACTGAATATTAAGCTCTAGGCTTCCTTCTGTAGGCAATCCTTGACGCTGGAACAAAGGCTTACCTTCCAAATTGAGCACCTCCACTTGTAGGTCGCTCTCTGAGGCCGCAGCAAAACGCATTTGAAGCATGGTCGCCGCAGGGTTGGGGTTCACCAAAAGGTAATTGCCCGTAGTAAAGGTAAATCCACCACGGTCGGGCAAGGGAGTAGAACCGCCAGCATCACAATCCTGAATCAATTGGAAATTGCCCAAGCACTCCTGCTGACAGCCATTGGCATCAATTAGTTGGTAGGTGTACTGACCAGCCGCCAAGCCCGTAAACTGGCCACTATTGTTATTCACTACAGTTTGCGTAGTCAAATTGGCCAAGCTAATTTGGAAAGGAGCCGTTCCGCCACTGAGGCCCAACTGCAAGCTTCCGTCATTATTATCGCAGCCAGGCTCTTGGCTACTTACAATAGACAAGCTGATAGGGTCGGGCTCTACTACGGTTACTTGTGTTTGTTCGGTACAACCATTTTGGTCCACCACCTCTACGGTATAAGTACCTGCACAAAGCTGATCAATTTGATCTGTTGTGGCGCCATTGCTCCAGCTATAGCTATAGCCAGCACTACCCGTAGCCACTACAGTAGCAGTTCCATCGCAATCGCCAGCACAGCTTACCGTTGTTGCGGTAGAAGTAAGGCTAAAGCCAGGCGTGCCCATCAAGACAAAAGTGGTGTCATAAGAGCAACCATTGGCATCTGTAAGAGAAAGCTGGTACGTTCCTGCGGCCAATCCAGTAAGTGGGGCATTAACGGCAACCATTTGTCCGTTTGCCATTAGGGTATAAGGGGCCGTTCCACCATCTACATTTAGACTGATGCTTCCGTTATTTTGGCCACAGCTAGGCGCTCTAAGCCCTGTAAAGTAAAGGTCTAGAGGTTCTGGGCTCATAATTTCTACGGGCTCCACATAAGAACAGCCGTTGGCATCTAGCACCACCACTTGGTAATTGCCAGCTGCCAATTGGTCAAACTGTGGACTTGTAGAGAAATTGCCTCCAACAGAATAGATATAAGGAGCGGTTCCACCGCTAGCCATGATATGGATACTTCCGCCATTTCCGGCAGTCGCACAAAGTTGATTTTCTACATCAACTTGAGCATTTAGGGGTTGAACTTGGCCATCAATTTCAAAAGAGAGGCTAGAGCAATTGGGTTCACAACCATTTACATCCTCTACCCAAATGCCATATTGGCCAGCAGTAAGATTGACAAAAACGCCAGAATTATTTTGGAAAAGCTCTCCAGTGGTCCAGTTAATCACAGAATACTGATAAGGAGCGCTACCGCCTGTTGCGTTAATAATCGCTTGGCCGTCGTTGGTTGTACAGGCCAAATCTTGAGTAGCGTCTAGGCTCACATTTAGGCCAGCGCAGTTGCCACCACCGCCAGTAGTTCCGCCTACTACATTAATAGAATAGGTATAGGTATTTTGGCCCACCAAAGGACAGGCATCATCATGAACATTGAGGGTAAAGCTATGAAAACCTACATCAGCTGCTGTAGGCGTCCAGCAAAACAAGCCATTTTGGAAAGGAAAGCCAGAAGTGGTAAAGACCGCTGCGGGAATTGCTCCATTATAGCTGATAAAGGTATGTTGTCCAGAATCGGGATCATTAGAAAAGACCTCAAAGCAAAGTTGCTGACCAACGACAATTGTCGTATCAAAAACTTGGCTACCGTTCATTCCGGTCAATGTGGGGGCCTGATTTTGGCATTGCACTACGGTAAACTGAATATCACGGACAATCTCTCCGATTTTTTGGCCATTTCTAAACTCTTCTACCAAAACACAGAGTACGCCCACCTGCACCGTAGAAGGCACAAAACTAATCGCTCCAGTCGCAGGGTCAATGTTTACTCCATTTTGGGTAAGCAAAGGAGAGCTTGCTGAAATACCCTGAGCTGCATCATAAGTTACTGGTACATTAGCGGCATCATAGCAATTGGTTAGTGAATAGCGCAAAGAATCGCCATCCATATCCACTGCTCCATGATTATAAAAAACCGACTGTCCTACACAAGCAAAAGGCGTAGGATTATTCAAAAAGGTAGGCGAGTTATTACAATTGCTCAAGGCAGTATTCAACTCTGTTTCAATATACATCATATTGGAGCCAGGCATAGTGAGCGTTGTAATTGCATTATTGCGGCAACAAAGGCTCCAGCTAGCGGTCCAGTCGGTACAAGTTGTGGGTAGCGTAACTACTGTTTCATAAGTATATTTTTCAATTCCATAAATACCGCCGCCGCCATTACAGGCCGTGCCCACAATACCTGGACAAGAGGGCGTAATTTCTACTACTCCTGCCTGCATCAAGGTACTACTGATCGTTCCGCAATTGGGCGAGCTCAGTTCTAAGGTGTAGCTATTGGCGGCATTGATTCCATTACAATCTCTATAAAATTGTAGGCTAAACTTATATTGTCCATTACCTAAACAGACATAAGTCAAATCTGCCCCCATAGCATGCGTGGCCTTAGCTTCTTGGGAGGAAAAACCCAACAACAGAAGCAGAAAGAACAGGCCCGTTCTTAGCATAGATGTTTGCATAATAATTTGGTTTTAATGCGTTTGATGATCTGTTAAGATAACGGTTTGTTAAGATATTTGGCTGCTTTAGTGAAATATAATTCCTTATTTAAGACAGTAGTTATTCAATAAATTAACATTCGTTAAAGTCAGTGATTTCCTAGGAGATATTTTTAGAAGCCTCTACATTGTGTTGCTGATCACAGTACCCCTCCACTGATGAAAAACGTAAATAACATACAGCCCAAAAAGTCTGCATTCTCCTGCCTAGGACGAATGCTTTTGCTGTTGTTATTTCTCTTTAATGCTGGACTAGGATTTGCTGCCCAGCCTATTCAACAAGAAGACCATCAGTTGAGCTTTCATAAGAAGCCTAGCAGTGACTGGCAGCAACATTTATATGATTTCGATGGCGAGGAAAAAGACGCCAATGAAGAAGAAGTAAACAGCCAAGAAGCTGAAGAATTAAAACAGCTCCTGCTTTGGTCTAAAGACTTTCTTCCCTCCTTTTCTAGATGGTCTCCTCCCCTCCCATCTTTCCACTGTTTTTTCATTTCCAAGCCGCATCCTTCTGCTTGCCGCTTTCGGCCCAATACCGAGGCCCAAAAGCAGCAGAAGCTCTATTTGCGCTTGCACTCCCTTAAATTAGATTTGGCTTAAGTCCATCTGCGCTATTGCACAGATGAGCAATTCTATTGATGTACAGTAAGCTGTACATCCAATAACCTATTTCCTTTCTTTATTACTAAAGATTGGGCAGCCCCCTCCTTGTCCAATACTTAGACTTAAGCCTCCTAGTCATGAATTTTCTTTTCGATATGTCTATGGTGACAGGTAATATCCTCTCGCCTCCCGTTCTTTTCTTCTTTTTGGGCCTTATTGCTGTAGCCCTCAAATCTGATCTTGAAATTCCTCAACCACTGCCCAAGCTCTTTTCGCTCTATCTTTTGATGGATATTGGTCTACATGGTGGACATGAGCTTTATCATAGTGGTTTTTCTTGGGAGTTGGTCACGGTCCTTGGCGCCTGCTTTCTGATGGCCTCTATTGTCCCTATTTATAGCTTTTTTATTCTTAGAGCTCGCTTTGGAGCCGCCGATGCAGCCGCTATTGCGGCCACCTTTGGTTCTATTAGTGCCGTGACTTTTATTACTGGAATATCCTTCCTTGAAAGCCAGCAAGTAGCCTATAAAGGATATATGGTTGCGGGCATGGCGCTTATGGAGTCTCCTGCGATTATTATTGGAGTACTTCTCTATAATATCTATGGCCAAAAGGAACAAAACAGTAAAAAGAAAACTAATTGGGGGCATATTCTCCGAGATGCCTTTTTTAATGGCTCTATTATGCTCTTGGTTGGCGCCCTACTCATCGGTATCCTTTCTGGAGATAAGGGCTGGCACGACTTCCAACCCTTTGATAGCATCTTTAAAGGGATGCTTTGTTTCTACTTGCTCGACAATGGTATTGTGGCGGCTCGTCGCCTAAAAGCTTTGCGCGGAAACCTAGGTTTTTTGCTTTCTTTCAGTATCCTGATGCCTTTGTTTAATGCCGCTTTGGGGATTGGTATCGCCTACCTCATTGGCCTAAGCAAAGGAAATGCACTACTTTTCTGTCTCCTCACCGCTAGTGCTTCTTATATCGCCGTTCCTGCGGCTATGCGCTTGGCGATCCCCAAATCTAATCCTGCCTTTACGGTTCCTGTGGCCTTAGGTATTGTTTTCCCTTTCAACGTAATTATAGGCATTCCGCTCTACTATTATATCATCCAACAAATTCTCTAATTATGAATATCGTCAAATCTGTCAAAATAGAGGTCATTCTCGAAAGTATCCAGCTGGAGCGCTTTATCGAAATGCTAGAAGAGGCCGGTGCCCATGGCTATACCGTCTTCGGAAATATTTCGGGAAAGGGCCAAAATGGCATGCTCGACCATAATTGCCGAGCCAAAATTTTCTCTAATAGCTACCTTTTTACGGTCTGTTCTGAAGAAGTGGCCCAAAATATTTTGCCCCAAATTGCCCTCTTTTTAGAGGATTGTTCTGGGACCTGTTTAACCTCTGAGGTGAATCACCTGAAGGTGTAAAAGGGCGTTTTTATCCCTTTTCTTTTTTGTAGCTTGGGAGCAGCAGTTTACTGTTGCTCCCTTTTTTTATTCTCTTTTTTTTGGGGCCTCCGCAGCTTTGCTGCGGCGCTATGTTTCGGGGCTCGCAGGGCTGCTCGGCCCTGCAGCCGCCTTTGGCGGCTTGGGTCTGGCCTGCGGCCACCCCTGCACAGCGCTAGGCCCTTGCAGCGGCTTCGCCGCTGCAAAATGGCATTTTGTTTAGACAGCCCTACGGGCTGATTTGACCCGGCCGGCGGTAGGCGGCTGGCCACTTTCTTCTCTGCTTAAATTTAAATTTGGCCCTCAGTATATTACATTTCAGGCAAAAGGCCCTCCAAAGCCGCCTCCGCCTGGGGGCAGCTAGGGTTGGCCTTGGGGGCCAACCCTAGCTGCATGGCCTTCGGCCCTTCGGGCCTCAGCTTATACATCCTGCAGGCGGCAAAGCCGCCGCAAAGGCGCGCAGCGCCTCGGCTGAGGGGCTGTAGCAGGGCCGCCAAAGGCGGCAGACCAAAGCGGCGCAGCCGCTGCAGGGCCGAGCAGACCTGCGAGCTGCGCAATGGCCCGACCCGACCAATAATTCATGAGGGTTTTAACCCTCATTTTGTATAAGCTCGCAAAGCGATGCCGCTTTGCGCTGGGTTTCAACCCGGTGGAAGGGGCAGCCCCAAAACAAAAAAAAACACCTGGCCCCTAAAAAGAGACCAGATGTTATATATCATCTGAAAAAGAGAAAAACTACTCCTTTTCTTCTGCATCCTCCTCGCCCAATTCGGGCTTAGGATCTTGCAAAGTATCTACGCCATGGTTTTCGCTTACCGCCTCGCCATCCTCGCCGGGCAGCTCATCAAAAGGGCGTTTACCAATCAATTGCTCTACAGCATCCTTATTGAGGACCTCCTTATTGAGCAGTTCATTGGCCAACAACTCTAGCTCCTGGCGTTTTTCTCTCAACAAATTTTTGGCCCGTTCATATTGGGTGTCAATTAGCTTGCGAGTTTCTTGATCGATAAGATCTGCCGTAGCCTCAGAATAAGGCTTACTAAAGCCGCCGCCTTCATTCATCATGCCATAATAAGAGACATTACCCACACGCTCATTCATTCCATAAACCGTAATCATAGAGTAAGCCATACGGGTCACATGATCGAGATCTGATTGAGCCCCAGTAGAAATTTTGCCAAAGACAATTTCCTCTGCTGCACGGCCCCCCATCGTCATACACATACGGTCCAGCAACTGCTCTACGGTAGTAATGTGTTGTTCTTTGGGCAAATATTGGGCATAACCAAGAGCCGCAATACCGCGGGGAACAATAGTCACCTTGACCAAAGGCATGGCATTTTCTAAAAACCAGCCGCAAAGCGTATGTCCTGCTTCATGATAAGCAATCACTCGTTTTTCTTCTGGAGAAATCAGTTTGTTCTTTTTCTCCAAACCGCCAATCACTCGATCAATAGCGTCATTAAAATCATTCATTTCTACAAATTGCTTACCTCGGCGGGCCGCAATTAGGGCTGCTTCATTACAGACATTGGCAATTTCGGCACCAGCAAAACCAGGAGTTTGGGTGGCCAAATTCTTGGCATCCACATCTCCAGATATTTTGATATTTTTGAGGTGAACGGCAAAAATTTGCTCTCGTCCCACCAAATCAGGCTTATCGATAGAAATTTGGCGATCGAAACGGCCGGGGCGCAAAAGCGCTTGGTCCAAAATATCAGGACGGTTAGTGGCCGCCATCATAATCACGCCTTTTTCGGTGCTAAAGCCATCCATTTCTACCAACAACTGGTTGAGCGTATTCTCTCTTTCGTCATTGCCGCCCTGCATAGCGCCACGTCCACGAGCGCGACCGATAGCATCAATCTCATCAATAAAGATAATACAGGGAGCTTTTTCACGAGCTTGGCGGAAGAGGTCACGGACCCTAGAGGCCCCTACTCCAACAAACATCTCGACAAAATCGGAGCCAGAGATACTAAAGAAAGGCACGCCAGCCTCGCCAGCAACGGCTTTGGCCAAAAGCGTCTTACCGGTACCCGGAGGGCCTACCAAAAGCACCCCTTTAGGAATTTTACCGCCCAAGGAAGTATACTTTTTAGGCTTTTTCAGGAAGTCTACCACCTCCATCACTTCTTCCTTGGCCTCATCTAGGCCAGCAACATCTTTAAAGCTAGCATTTACCTTACCGTCCTTATCGAACAAAGTGGCTTTAGAGCGGCCAATATTGAAAATTTGAGAGCCGGGGCCGCCGCCACCACCACCTACACGGCGCATAATAAAGATCCAGATAATAATCAGGATGGCAAAAGGCAAAATCCAGCTCAGCAAGCCGCCGATATAATCGTAGCGGGTTTCATTTTTCTGGTTGATGCTAAAATCGGGATCATCCTGAGCAATCTTCTGCTCTAGATCATCTAATTTTTTGAGGAAATACTCCATATCGCCCACCGTATAGCTATAATTGGGGGCATCATTATTAAAAGAAGAGCGAGGCAACTTGCTATACTCCTCCTTTTTCAAGGCATCTTCCGTTAGATAAACCTCTGCTTGACTTTTATTGACGATGATAATTTTATCAACATCTTTTTGAGCGATAATCGTCTCTAACTCATTCCAACTTAGGTCCTTGGTTTTGGGGCTCACCCAAATCAAGTTCACACTAATGAGCAAGAGAGCAAGAAGGCCATAAATCCAATAATAATTGAACTTGGGGCCGTTGTTCTTATCTCCCTTTGGTTGGTTATTGGGATTGTTTTGCATAATAAAATATCAGAAAATGTATAATAATGGACCAATTGAAAAGATAGGCCCAAACTATGAGAAAGACAAGATTGCCTTTGTGTTGGTTTTTACTAAAGCCTAATCTAGATTGAATCTAGACTAAAGCGTTGGATACTCCTTACGGTCGGCATCACTCCAGAGGCCTTCTAAGTTGTAGAATTTTCTTTTTTCCTCATTAAAAACGTGAATCACCAGCGTAAAATAATCGAGTAGGCGCCAGTGGCCACCTTGCTTGCCTTCTGTATGATTGGGGCGTTCGCCCAGTTGTTCCCAGAGGGCTTTCTCTATATTTTTGGCAATACCGTTGATATGGGTAGAGGAAGTACCATGACAAATCAGGAAAATATTTGTGCTGGCCTCATCTACTCCAGAGAGATCTAAAGAGACAATATTTACCGCCTTGCGGTCTTGCATAGCTTCTACAGCGACGGCCAATAGGTCCTGCAATTGAGGCATTTTTTCTTCTTTTTGCGAAAGCTCTTGTTTATTCAAATCGACTTATATTAAATTGTGGCCCCATTAAAAGACCAAAGAGAATGAAAGGCCCTAAAGTTAGGGCTAAAAATCAAAAAAGCAGCTATGTTATGCCCAAGCAATCAGATAACAGTCTTTTTGTCGGAAAGGTTGCCATCCGTCATAAACGCCTAGATTCGACCAACCGCTATGCACTTGACTTCTTGTCAAAAAGTTTACCAACGGAAGGAACTGCCATTATTGCAGATGAACAATGGGCGGGCCGCGGCCAAAAAGGCAACAACTGGTTATCGGAAGCGGGACAGAATATAGCTCTAAGCCTTATTTTACGGCCAAAGTTCCTGCTGGTTAAAGAACAATTCCTATGGAACATGGCTATTTCCTTGGCCGTGCATGAGGTCCTGACAAATTGCCAGCTTCAACTGCCGCATTATATTAAGTGGCCCAATGATATTTATGTGGGCAACTTTAAGGTGGGGGGCATCCTCATAGAGAACCAGCTGCGGGGCAGCTACCTCGATTGGTCTGTGGTGGGCATAGGCTTAAATATATTTCAAAAAGATTTCTCTCCTAAATTGCCCAATCCCAGCTCATTAGCCCTACTGACAGAAAAAAAATTGAACATAGATTCAATTCTGTCACAACTATATGCGGCCATAGAACGTCTATACCTCAAACTGCGGCAAGGCCGCGGCCAAGAACTTTGGTCCTTATATGAAAGCAAACTTTGGCGCTATAAGGAATGGTCCAAATTTAAGTGGCAGGAAAAGGAGCATGAAGGCCGAATTTGGGGCGTAGCCCCCAATGGCCAACTTAAGATTATAGACCGAAAAGGACAGCTGCATTTATTCAACTTTAAGGAAGTTCAATATATACTATAATTCCTTTTTTTCGGGCATACTGTTTGATGTTAAGAATTTTACAATACTGACGATGTTGTAAGTTAGAGAATTCAAGGGACGAGCTTGGATTCTCTTTTTTTTTGGTCCTATTGCAATATAGGAGGCTCATCTTTGCCCTCCTCCTTTACTTCCTCTATATCTGAAAAAGGAATATCTAAGGGTTTATTTTCTTTTTTTGATGGCAACAAGCGGCTGCTGCCAAAATCCCAAAGGGTTTTTAGGTATAAAAAACCTAAAAATGGGCTAAAAGCGGCTAGGCCTAGTAAGCTTCCGCCTATTCCTAACCAAATATTTTTGGCATAGAGGCCTTTGATATAATTATACACTCTAAGCAGTAACTGCCGATTGATCAATAAGACCCCAACAGATAAGGCGGCAACAATCCACCAAACAAACTGCTTGAGGAAACCAATCACCACATAAATTAGCACCGAGACAACAATTAGGGCCAATAACAATTGTATAAAACGAGCCAAGGGGCTGCTCTTTTCTTTTTCTTCTAAGTTCAACATAGATCCGTATCTTTGGTCTGCTCTAAATATAGACACTTTTTAAAGGAGCTGCCTTATATTGGCCCCCTTTTTAGCCAGAGAAGGCGGCGCAGCCGCCGCAGAGGAGCGCAGCGACTGGCTGAGGGATGGATAGCAGTGGCCGTTAGGCCAGACCCAGCCGCCAAAGGCGGCGCAGGGCCGAGCGAACAGCGAGCTGCGACATAGCCCGACCCGACCGAAGGGAGGGGCAGCCCCAAAACAAAATGCTAAATAAGCCGCTAATTTTTAGTCTATTATGAATAAAGAGGATTATAAAAAGCTTTTGCCCAGTTTGCCTACAGATCCGGGTGTTTACCGATTTATTGGGGCCGATGAGGAGATTTTGTACATCGGGAAAGCCAAAAATCTCAAGAAGCGGATTGCCTCCTATTTTACGAGCCGCAAGGATATGCGCCGTAAGACGAAGCGGATGGTCATGGCTGCAAAAAAGCTGAATTATACGCTGGTAGAGACGGAGCAGGATGCCCTTTTGCTAGAGGCTACGCTGATCAAAAAGCATCAGCCGCGCTATAATGTGGCCCTAAAACACAGCCGGCCCTACCCTTATATTTGCATCAAAAAAGAGCGTTTTCCGAGGATTATGATTAGCCGAAAAGTGCTGCAGGATGGCTCTAAATACTATGGTCCTTATGTATCTAAAAAGCGGATGTACACGCTCTTAGAGCTAATTAAAGAATTGTTTCAACTGCGCAGTTGTGCCCTCAACTTATCGGAGGAAAGCATTGCGGCGGGCAAGCATAAAGTTTGCCTTGAGTACCATATCAAAAACTGCAAAGCGCCCTGTGTGGGTTTTGAATCGGAGGCCAATTATATGGACAAAATTGAGCAGGTCCAAAATATGCTAAAAGGCCAGTTGGGAGCGGTGCGCAAATACCTCAAATCGGAAATGGGGCGCTATGCCGAGGAGCTCAATTTTGAGCAGGCGCAGCGGACAAAAGTGCAATTGGCTTTGCTTGAAAACTATCAGGGAAAATCGACGGTGGTCAATGCCAATATCCGTGATTTGGATGTCTTTACCCTGGCCCAAGATGAAAAAGGCGAGATGGCTTATATTAACTACCTCAAGGTGGTAGAGGGGGCAATTATCAACACCTTTATGCTGGAGCTCAAGCAGAATTTAGATACCGAAGCGGAGGATTTGCTGCTTTTTGGGATTCGAGAACTGCGAGAGAAATTCCAAAGTATTGCGCCTGAAATTGTTGTCCCCTTCGAGATTCAGCTGCCTTGGTCCGAGATCCAACTGACGGTCCCCAAAATTGGCGATAAGAAAAAACTGCTGGAGCTTTCTGAGAAAAATGCCAAGTATTTCATCCTCCAAAAGCAAAAACAAGCCTTGGCCAAGGCCAACAAAATGGGCAAAGCCGAGCAGCTGTTGGAGATCATGAAAAAAGACCTACAAATTGATGATTTGCCCATTCATATTGAGTGTTTTGACAACTCCAATTTGCAGGGGAACCAGCCCGTTTCGGCCATGGTGGTTTTTAAAAATGGGCGACCTGCCAAAAAAGAATATCGGCATTATCATGTCAAAACGGTAGTGGGTCCAGATGATTTTGCCTCTATGGAAGAGGTCGTTTTTCGCCGATACAAGCGCCTTTTGGAAGAGAAAAAACCCCTCCCCCAACTAATTGTGATTGATGGAGGCAAGGGACAGCTTTCTGCGGCCGTCAAAAGCCTCAAAGCCCTAGGCATTTTTGAGCGTTTGGCCATTATTGGCATTGCCAAGCGGCTAGAAGAAATCTTCTTTCCCAATGATCCCGTACCGCTTTTGCTCTCTAAAAAATCGCCCACGCTCAAGGTCATTCAGCAAGCCAGAGACGAGGCCCACCGCTTCGCTATTAGCTTCCACAGAGATGTTCGTTCTAAGCAATTTTTGCAAAATGAGCTGCGGCAAATTCCGGGCGTTGGCGAAAAAACCCAGGAGAAACTGCTCCTGGCCCTTGGCTCTGTCAAAGAGGTCAAGAAGGCCAATTTAAGCCAATTAGAGGCCATTGTTGGAGCAAATTTGGCCAAAAAAATCCGTACTTACTTCGATGCCAAAAGCTGAGTGCTGGCCGTCTGCATCAAAATGCCAAAACTGACAGCTACGTTCAGACAAGAGGTTTGTCCATGCCCTTGAATATAAATTTTCTGGTCGATCAAGGGCGCAATGTCTTCGGGCAAACCCGTTTTTTCATTGCCTACAATTAGCAAATCTTGGGCTTCAAACTGGACCTCATGCAGCATTTTGGCGCTAGGATCTACCCAAGTGGCCATTTTTCGGCCTGGATAATTGGCCAGAAAATCGGCTACATCTAAAATGGGAATCACTTCAATGTGCTCAATAGCGCCAGCTGTCCACACCCTAGCCATTTTCTCCATTTCGGCTCTGGCAAATTTGCTTTTGCCTGGCGGTAGCAACAAATCATTTTGGTCGTAGATATAGATTTTCTTCAAGCCATAAAACTCTGCGGTCCGAATCATCGAGGATAAGTTCGGGCGATATTGAGGCGCATGTAATAAGGCGGCAAGTTGAGGTACTGACATATTTATTTTTGTTTTTTTGGGGCCTCCCGCCTTTGGCGGGCGCTACGTTTCGGGGCTCGCAGGTCTGCTCGGCCCTGCGGCCTGACGGCCTTGGTCTGCGGCTAAGCCGCCCCCCTACACATCGCTAGGCCATTTGGCCTGCGGCTAGGGCTACACATCGGTTACTCCCTTTGGTCATCGAACTGGCGCCCCTATAGGGGCTGGTTGTTGGGGCTCGCTGTTACTTGCTTCGCTGCGTCGGCTCCCCTTGGTCGGGTCGCTCGGCCCTGCGGCCTGACGGCCTTGGTCTGCGGCTAAGCCGCCCCCCTGCACATCGGTTATTCCCTTTGGTCATCGAAGACGGCCTAAAGGCCTTGTTGTGGCCAAAAAAGAGAGCCCCCAGCTAGCTGCGCTGGCTGGGGGCTCTTGTGTAATAGAGCAAAGTCTAGAGCTTCACTTCCATCAAGTTTTGGAAAGCTTTCTTACGAGCGTCCAAAGCAGCCTCATCAATTTCTTTGAGGCGGTTAGGACCAAAAGCTTCTACACAGAAAGAAGCCACTACAGAACCGTAGACCAAAGCACGCTTCATGCTCTCCAAAGAGTGGTCATCTTCTTGGGCCAAATAGCCCATAAAGCCACCCGCAAAGCTATCGCCAGCTCCAGTAGGATCAAATACTTCTTCCAAAGGCAAAGCAGGAACAAAGAAAGTAGATTCGCCATGGAACAACAAAGCGCCATGCTCCCCCTTCTTAATCACCAAATATTTGGGGCCCATCTCACGGATTACACGAGCCGCCTTTACTAGAGAGTACTCCCCAGACAACTGACGAGCTTCCTCATCATTGATAATTAGAATATCTACCTGCTTCAATACCGCCTTGAGCTCCTCCATGGCAATATCCATCCAGAAGTTCATGGTATCCATAGCAACCAATTTAGGGCGCTTTTCTAGTTGCTCCAACACCTGCATTTGAACAGCAGGCGCAAAGTTACCCAACAAAAGGTATTCAGGGTTTTTATAGCCTTCGGGCAATTTGGGGCTATAGTTCTCCAATACATTGAGCTCTGTGGCCAAAGTATCCCGAGCATTCATATTCATGTGATAGCGACCGGCCCAAAAGAAAGACTTTTCGCCTTCGCGCTTCTCCAATCCATCCAAATTAACGCCTCTGGCTTCCAAAGCAGCCAACTCCTCTGCAGGAAAATCCTCGCCAATTACAGATAGCAATTGCAAGTCTTTATGAAAATGAGAAGCCGCCCAAGCAATATAAGTACCAGCACCACCAATGATGCGGTCTGCCTTGCCAAAAGGAGTTTCAATGGTATCAAAGGCAACAGTGCCCAATGTCAATAAGCTCATAGTAAAATTGATTTTTTTTCTGGGCACAAAAAAACAGAAAAAGGCCGAAAAAACGGCAGCCTAGCCCCCTTTTTTTGCCTAGCCCAAAAGAAACTCCATTTTTTTTATGCCTTTTTTTGCAAAAAGTTTGGCAAAACCAAAAAGGGCTCCTATATTTGCATACGCAAAGAGGGAACAGCCCTCTAAAAGCAAACACACGCTTCCATAGCTCAGTTGGTTAGAGCATCTGACTGTTAATCAGAGGGTCCCTGGTTCGAGCCCAGGTGGGAGCGCTACTCATACACAACAATATATTTTGCTTCCATAGCTCAGTTGGTTAGAGCATCTGACTGTTAATCAGAGGGTCCCTGGTTCGAGCCCAGGTGGGAGCGCAAAAGCCCGACTTCATTTGAAGTTGGGCTTTTTTTTATTAGCTTTACATATCAAACACATAAAAAAACGAATTGTGTACTTTTGTTATGTAGATGAAAGTGGTAATCCTGGTCTTTATCAGGGCCAAAACTCTAAGCACTTCATATTAAGTGGCTTTATTATCCATATAAGTGATTGGCAAAATGGATTAGAGGAAATTAAAGTCCTAAGAAAAAAGGTCAATACTAAATACAATATTAGGTACAGAACTGAAATTCATGCTAGTGAACTAATTCGTATCTCGAAGCAGAAGGAATATCGAAAAATTCATAAGAGTCAAAGAATTGCTTTGCTCAAAGATATTAGCATAAGTATCCCTCAAATGTTTCCTAAAGCAAAAGTAATTAACATTAGCCTAGACAAGCTAGCCTTAGGCAACAAGGCTAATTTTCAAGAGGTAGCTTGGAGTCGCCTAATTCAAAGATTTAATAATTTTTTAGAGCGACAGTCCCCCTCTTCCTACGGTTTAATCATTGCAGATAATACAGACGAAAATACTATTCGATCTCTGCTTAGAAAAATGCGCTCCTACAACCCTATTCCTAAGGGTGCTGGCCAAACAGGATACTATCAAAAGCCCACTACAAAAATTTTAGAAGATCCTGTCCTTAGAGATTCTAAGCATTCTTACTTTATTCAAATTGCAGATTGTATTGCTCACCTTCTTTATCGAAAAGAATACCCCAAAGGAAGCCTTCGAAAATGGAATATTCATCGCCTATTTAATTATCTGGACCCTATTCTCTTAAAAGCAGCTTCTCGTTCAGATGCAGAAGGAATTGTCCGTAAATAAAAATGCCCTAGTTTAAACAACTAGGGACTTTGTCGTGGCTCGCACTTTCTCAAATGGAGAAGCAAGTCACATTATATTTTATGAGCAGCAACTCAACAGATTAAATATACTCTTTTTATTTCAGCATACATAAAAATAGATTATTTTTTATTCCTGCAAGCGCTTTAAGGCCTTAGGCCGCAAGCGCCACAACTTGGCCCCCGATAAAATTGAGCGCTCTGTGGTTAAATACAGCTGCGCATCTGGTCCAAAACAAAGGGCCTCTTGCTGCCGCAAAGGCAGGCGTATGCGCTGCTCTAATGGACCAAAACGGCCCCGCTCAAAAGAAAAGCGGTACAAATGCCGCATACTTAATAAATAAAGACTTTGCTCTCCTTCTCGATAAGCTGCGGCCGTAACCGATTGCCATAAACCACCCTTTTTTAGCTGTATGCTATCGCAGAGGCGGGCCGCCTGCGGCCCCGCCTCTTTGCCCAAGGCATAGAGATAATGCCAGCCATCATGCGGACGATGGCGGTTTTTGGTCACTATATACAAGCTGTCGCCTTGGGCAAAAAGGGCCTCCGCATCAAAGTGGCGCTGCCAAGAGGCGGCGGGAAAAGCAATTTGCTCTGGATAATAAAAGCTAATTTTTTGAGGCTGAATTTCTTTTTGGTCCAAAGCCGATTTGGGAAAAAAATAGATGCAAAGATCTTGGCGCTGATTTAAATTATTGCCCATATCGGCCAAATAAATAAATGCGCTATCAGTAGCAAGCGCCTCCCAATCTACATTAGGCGCTAAAATGTTGATGCTGCGCTGCAAATGCCCTTTTTGGTCCAATTCATAGAGCAAAGGAGCGTTTCCACCATCATTATGGCTATAAAAACTGCCGCTGCTGTCGATCCAAAGACCAGAACTTTCCGAAATAGGCAGGCGGCCCAAAGAACTCAAACGACAAGCCGACAAACTTAGGCAAAGGAGCAAAATGCCAATACAACTTTTCATAGACAGCAATTTTTGCGGTGGACAGGCGGCGAAGCCGCCGCAGGCCTAGCGATGCGGAGGGGTGGCCGAAGGCCAGACCAAGCCGCTCTAAGCGGCGAAGGGCCGAGCAGACCTGCGAGCCCCATAGCGTAGCGCCTGCCGAAGGCAGGAGGCCCCAAATAAAAAGGCATCTAGCCGAAGCCAAATGCCTTTATCTCTTAATCGACAATCATGGTATTTTTATCCAATTCTTGTTGACGAATATTTTCGGGTAGTTCTAAATACTCGTATTCCTGATTGCGCAATTGCGGACGGAAACCCGCCTCGCGGATGGCGTCTTGAATCCCCTGGGCCGTAAATCGGAAGGCAGCACCAGCGGCAGAAACCACATTTTCCTCAATCATGATGCTTCCAAAATCGTTGGCGCCAGCATGTAGACAAGCTTGGGCCACCTGTTTCCCTACGGTCAGCCAAGAGGCCTGAATATTGGTCACATTGGGCAACATAATGCGGCTGAGGGCAATCATACGGATATATTCATCGCCGCTCACATCTCGGCGTTTGATTTTCAGGCGAGACAAAATCGTGTCTTCATCCATAAACGGCCAGGGAATAAAGGCCAAAAAGCCTTTGGCCTCCTTGGGTTTTTCGTTTTGCACCTCTCTCAACCAAACCAAATGCTCCATGCGCTCATAATTGGTCTCGATATGGCCAAACATCATGGTGGCGCTGGTCGTCAGATGCAATTGATGGGCTGCCCGCATCACATCTAGCCACTCTTGGCCCCCGCATTTTCCACGAGAAATACGGCGACGCACCCGATCATTGAGAATTTCGGCACCTGCCCCAGGCAAAGAATCTAGGCCCGCTTCTTTGAGGCGGCTGAGCACCTCTGTATGCGAAAGCTGATCAATTTTGGCGATATGCGCGATTTCGGGCGGGCCCAAAGCATGCAATTTGAGGTTAGGATAAAGCGATTTGAGCTCCTTAAACAGATCACAATAGTAATCAATGCCCAAATCGGGATGGTGTCCACCTTGCAAAAGCAACTGCTGGCCGCCATACTCCATCAACTCATCAATTTTGCGCTTATAAGTGTCAATAGACGTAATATATGACTCCTCATGGCCAGGGCGGCGGAAGAAATTACAGAACTTACAGTTGGCAATACAAACGTTCGTGGTATTCGAGTTCCGGTCGATAATCCAGGTCACCACATCATTAGGGACATGATGCTGCCGCAGGCGGTTACCCACATACATCAACTCGGCGGTGCTTGCCTCTTCGAGCAAAAAAACACCCTCCTCAATACTGAGCTCTTCTAGTTGCAGGGCTCTATGCAATAAATCGCTTACATTCATAGCTTTTTGTTTCCAGATTCTCTCTTTTAACAGCCCTTTGGGCCTATGGTTGCTGCAAAGATACAACTTTTTTCATCTGTTATTGAAAGTAGGCATATTTTGGGGCTTCCCCTGCGGCCTTCGGCCTTGGGTCGGGCTCTGTCGCAGCTCGCAGGCTTGCTCGGCCCTGCAGCGCTTCGCGCTTTGGTCTGGCCCTTCGGGCCACTGCTATCCATCCCTAAGCCAAGTCGCTTCGCTCCTTTCTACTGCTTGGAGCAGAGGGCTAGGCACAAAAAAATGAGCAGCTACTTTCCCCAAAGTAGCTGCTCTGTAATCCCCATGATTTACCCCAAACTTAATTGAAGTTAGAGCAAGTATTTCCTTTTGCTCTATTGCAAATTTAAGGGAGCAAACAATTAGTTTTCTAGGCCATTTAGGCAAAACTAAAAATTAGGTATTTCACTTAGACTTAATTTTTCTCCAGTTTTTGGAGATAAGCGACCACCTCCATGGCCATATTGTCTAGTTCGGGCTGTTGGGCCTCTACGGCATTGCGCTCTTCTAGCCAAGCAAAGTATTTCTCCTCAAAAGCCTTCATCTCGTTAATGTCCAAATAATAGAAGTTGATATTGATATGCGCCGGAGCATTGATGCTAAAGACCGCATGCATAAGATCCTGGAAATCTTCATTTTGGAAACGAGAGGGCCAAGAGGGCAAAATGATACTCATATCCAGAGAGTAGAAGTCATGGCGAACGTCTAGATTGGGGCGTTCCTCCAAAAAGAACTGAATATTGCTTTGCAAAGGAATAGCTCCTGATTTAAAGCTATACACATAGGCCACAATATCATCGATTTGTTCTTCGGCTCCTTCTCGGGTATAAAAGATTTCTGGACAGCGGGCAATCTTACGATCATACTCCTGCAACACCACCTGATAGCTTTCGCCATCCTCTAGGGTTTCAATAATGAAGTTGTCCTTTTTGCTGGCCAACAAATCTAGTTGGTTACTGAGGTTGCGTTGCTCTTCAAAAGCGCCAAACTCATAGCTTTCTAGCAAGGGACGATCTTGGTCATTCACTAGACGGAAAGCGTGGCGGTCTTGGGCCTGCGGACGAAGCAAAATATGCTCTACCACATGCATTCCCTCCGTTTGGTGGTTAATGCGGGCAAAAAACTTAATCAGCTTTTCCAACTCTACCTGAGCCGCCAAAATACTGCTATATTCTCTAATTTTCACGCAGCCCAAATCGGGATTCCCCTTATAGTAAACACTATACATTTCCTCCCCATCGCGCTCTTCCAAAAGGGCCAAATAGTTATAGCTAAATATACCATTGGCCAAAAGGTCTTGCATGAGCTCGTCCAAATCCTGCCCTCTAAAGATAAACTTAGAGCGGTAGTCTAGGGTTTCTGGCAAACGCTCAGGAGCGGGACCAGGATCTTCTCCCTTCTCAATTTTCTCCAAACGCTCTAGCTCTACATCTAAATCTATGTAGCCCTCAGGCAACATAGGCGACTCTAGCTGAATGAGGTCGTGAAAATTATCCACTCCTTCTATATGCGCATCTTCATTAAAGATGCGGACCAAAGATTCATTGCCTCCCTGATTGAGGTTAAGCAACAAACAAACCCGACGTTCTAGACCTGCAACCTCCGTTTCTAAAAGCTCCAACATCTTTTTGGTAAACTTGAGGTTGGTTTCTGCTATCGCTTCAGTCAAGGTTTCAGGCAAATCGAGATCTTTGAGCATTTTTTTCGTCTGCTCCTTGGCCACATCCTCTGGTTTGCGATAGTTAATCGCCATAGAAAAAGCATCTCTCTGATGCTGACGAAGGCTGTAGTTTTCCCGCAATTGCTTGTACTGCTGGCGAATCAAATCTCTTTCTGCCTCTTCTTTATATTGCTTAATGAGCGGCTCAAATAGCTCAGCCCATTCTAGCTCTTGCTCATAAATGACATTATAAAGGGCCATGTAGTTGAATCCACGGCTACGGTTTCGACTAATGTCTACATAGTTGCGCAAAAACTCCAATTTGGCATTGACTAGCTCATGCTCTGGACTCTTGGCCTCCCCTTCCGACATATCATAGCCCACATACTGGCTTACTTTCAATAAAAAGTCGGTGGTAAAACGCTCGCCAAAACGAGCCAGCAAATGGTCCAGTAAACGGTTGCGACGCTCCACAAAAGGATCAAATTCCTCTACCGTTTCTTCTAGCTTCTTTAACCTCGCCTCATTGTCTTTCCCCTTCAAGATGTATTGCATCTCAGGCATGTTCTCTGGCAACTGAGAGAAATAACTGCGGTCCAAATCGCTATCCAATGAAAAGAATTTCTTCACATTACCCAATTGGGCCAAGTAGTTGGCCATCAGCTGCTCAAAAAAGGATAGATACCCTCTGAGCTGCTTAATCATGCCCAAACGCTCCCGAGTAGGACGCACACTATTGGGCAAACCAAATGGACTCAAACCATAGGTGGCCGGAAAAGTATTTTGTACCGAGTAGTAACGCTTAATATCATCTTCCTTCAATACCGAAGGATAATCCTTCTCATTATAGAGCATCTTCATCTGATAGCCCTTCTTGTACCGAGCATAAAGCGAGTACAACAACTGACTGGCCGTGTTGAGGTCCAAATCATAGTTCAAACTCCCCCGCTGAAAACGAATCGGATAAGCATCGGTTTTCCAACGCGCATCAATAGTGTCCATATCCAAAACAGGATAGGTCTTTTCCGCAATCCGAATCACATCTCCCTCTACGGGAAAACCATCTTTTTCTACCCGAAAATAATTGATGCGGCGAACGCCCTCAATATCCGAGATGATTTCAATAATCTTAGAAATATAAACCTCCCGCTTCATCGCTCTGAGGTCCTCTTTCTTAATGATGCCATGCACCGGCACTGGCCCATCAAAAATCTCCTCAATGGCATAGCCCTCTTCCAAAAGTTCATCTATGGTGTGGTACTGAATAGATGGCGTGAGATGCTCCTCCAACTTGAAGAGAATTTCAGCCAATACTTCCTCGGCCACCACATCAGAACTAATGTCCAAATCGGTATAAATAATAATCTTATCTACATCCAATACCTCAATGGCCTCCAAATCCTCGCAAAGGTTGCGATGCGCAGCAAATAAAGCATAGACCTCTCGCTTAATCTCTTGCAAACGCTGCGGCTGACGAGCACTATCACTCACCTGCAACAAAATTCGATACAAGCCCTTAATGCCTTGCAAATGATCCCGCACAGGCTCCACCCAGGCATTCTTCACCCCATTCACCCGATCAATAATCAAGCGGCGATAATCCTCTATGGTTACCGGATTCGTCGGTAAAATCTCCGAAGCATCATAAAAGGTGTTGTTCAAAGCCTGCCGACGGCCCTTCCCTCTAGCATTCAATAAATCCTGAATGCTAAAATCCGTGCGAAAGCCCAAATCGGCCAAAGCATAACAAAGTTGCTCCAAAATCGTCACCCCAGGATCATGGGTGTTGTAATCGGTCCAAACTTTACCCGATAGTTCTTGCACCATCTGCAAGCCCTCTTCCTTCAAAAAGAAGAAGTCCATACTCTTGTGCGGCGGGGTTTCGCGGAAAATCTGAATTGGTTTCTGCGCCATAGGTCTTATCAATCTAAATAGGGCTCTGCCCTTGGGGTTCTGTTCCGTTCTAAAATATCTTGCGGTAGTGTGTGCTTGTCTCCTATTTGTCTAGTTGCTGCGGGGGGCTCTCTGCATGCATTTGGGCATTGGCCTGCTCATGAATCTTTCCAATCAACTCATATACTTCATTAAATGGCCGCTGGCCCAAGGCCTGCAAAATCTTATTGATTTCTTGCATGTCTAGCTGCAATAGCAGGGGTTTCTCTTCTTTTGTCTTGCCCATCAGTCTCTTTTTTTGTAAAAGCCTAGCGAATTTAAGAAAAAAAGCGCTTTGTGCCAATTTATACAAATTTGATTACAGATGTAGGGATTCTTTTCACCTTTTTATTTTTTTGGGGCTGCCCCGCCTTGCAGGCGGGTCGGGCTGTCTCAGGGCTCGCAGGCCTGCTCGGCCCTTCGCTTTTTTCGCTACGCTCAAAAAGCTCGGTCTGGCCCTGCGGGCCACCCTTGCCCATCCCTCAGCCATTAAAGGCTGGCTGCGCCAGCCCCCGCCCAAACAAAAAAAAGCCGCAGTTGAATACTCAACTGCGGCTTTTCGCGCTTATCTACTCCGCTTATTCTGCATTGTTGATCTCCATGGCCCATTTGTCCCGATCATCAGGAGAAAAGGCCCAAGGCGCTCCATTGTTTTCAATGGTGTTAAACATACCGTTCCACTCTTCCGGAGAATCAGATTGCTCCAAAATGAGGTTGCGACGCAACTCTACAATAATATCTAAGGGGTTAATCAAAACCGGACAAGCTTCTACACAAGCATTACATGAGGTACATGCCCGCAGCTCTTCTGTACTGATGTAGTCAAAAAGAGTTTTGCCATCATCGTAGTTCTCTGCCGTCAATTTAGAGGTTTCCGATTTCTGCTCCTCATTGATGAACTCGGTCTTGTTGAGGTCCAAATTATGCCCTACCTCATCTGCACGGTCCCGAACATCCATCATGATTTTACGTGGCGATAATTTCTTGCCCGTCAAGTTCGCCGGACACATAGAGGTGCATCGACCACATTCCGTACAAGTATAGGCACTCATGATCTGCTGACGCTTGAGGTCAAAGACATCACTTACGCCAAATTTAGGAATCTCCTCCGATACTGGCGCATCAAAGGCAGCATTGGGGTCCATCATAGAAGCTACTTCTTCTTGTACTTCTTTCATGTTGGCCATCTCCCCCTTTTTGTTCAATCTGGCCCAAAAGGTATTGGGAAAGGCAAAGATGATGTGCAAATGCTTAGAATAAGGTAGGTAACCCAAAAAGACAAAGACCATCAAGATGTGGCCCCACCAACCAATGCGCTCCAAAATATGTAGGGTCTCATTGCTTACGCCCTCCCAAAGCGGAGAAATCAAACTACTGATCAAAAAGCCATATTCGTTGTGATGAATGGCCATATCGGTACTGTTCATCAAAAAGATGCAGAAGACCAAGATAATCTCGGCAAAGAGAATGAGGTTTGCATCCAATTTTGGCCAACCATTCATCTCCGACTTAACAAAACGAGGCAGCTTGAGCAAGTTACGTCTAGACAAAAAGGCAAAGGTAGCCACCAAAGCCATGACCGACAAGACCTCAATGAAGCTCACGAGGAAGGTATAAAAGCCGCGAAGAAAGTCGCTGCCTTCCCACCAAGACCAAAATAAACGGTGCTGCCCCGTCAAGCCATCAATGACAATCTCAATGAGCTCGATTTGCGTAACTAAGAAGGCTACATATACACAAAGGTGTAAGAAGGCCGCCAAGGGCCGCTTAAACATTTTTTGCTGGCCCAAGGCTACCATAATGGTATTGCGCCAACGCTCTGGACTAGGCTTGGCTTCCTCATCTACTTTACCCAGCTGTATGTTGCGAATCACAAAGCTGTATTTTTTGTAGGAAAAGGCCGCCGTCCCTAGCAATACTAAGGCAAAAAGGATAGGTCCTATCATGTTAAACTATTATTTTAATTGATTAATGGTGTCAGTGATTTATAGACAATAACTAAAGTCAAATCTTGACTCTAGGCAGTCTAGTCCAAAGACAAAATTAAATTTTTTATGCTAATTTTATAATTCCCCTCTCAGAACTTTCTTCCGATTTGCTTATTTCTCCCCTGCCATTTGGGCCCAAAGCGCCCTTTCTCCCCCCCTTTTGGCCCAGCAGTATTGGCCCAGCGCTGCGAAGGGGTGGCCGCAAGGCCAGACCCAGGCGCTGAAAGCGCCGCAGGGCCGAGCAGACCTGCGAGCCCCGAAGCATAGCGGCGGCCGACCTAGGCGAAGCCTAGCCGGCCGCGGGCCCCAAAATCATCTAATTATGAAAGCGATTTATTTCCTTATTTTTCTGCTGCCTAGCGGCCTCTACGCTCAAAATACGAAGCTGAATATCGACCTTTTTCGCCTTTGGCAAGAGGGCGGAACGCAAAGCGTGGAGCTGATCGTTCAGGGCGAACCGCAAGCAATAAAAAAACTGGCCCAACAAACCGATAGCCAGTATAAATATGGCCTAAATGATTTGGCCGCCCTCTCTATTCCCTTGCAAAAGCTGCCCATTTGGTGGGAACATCCCGCTATTCAGGGCCTGCAAGCCCAGCGCCTTAGCCCCCAATATTTTTTTGAACAAGATAGCCTGATGCTGGCCAATAATAACGCCCGAGCCGCTCATGAAGGCTGGGGTTTGCCCCAATCTTTTGAGGGCGAAGGCGTGCTTGTCGGCATTATTGATGACGGCTACGAATGGCAACATCCCGATTTCTGGCAGCCCAATGATAGCAGTAGCCGATTTCTCAGCATCTGGGACCAAGACTATTTTTCGCCCAACTTTTTTATGGGCCAATATGGCTATGGCAGCTATTGGAATAAAGCCCAAATTGATTCGGGCCTGATCGCTCAGCCCCCAGGCGAACATGGCTCGCATGTGCTCGGTACCGCCGCCGGAAATGGTCTGGCCGCCCAAAAATATAAGGGCATTGCCCCCAAAGCCGAGCTGTTGGCCGTGGCCCTGAGCGAAGATGGACAGTTTTTGCCCCGCTTTGTGGATGCCGTCCACCATATTTTTCAAGAAGCTAAGCGATTGGGAAAAGCCTGCGCCATTAACTCTAGTGTAGGAGCCTATTATGGCTCGCATGATGGCCAAGACTTGTATACCGCTATGATTGAAGCGATGCTAGAGGAGGAAAACGGCCGAGCATTGATTCAAGCAGGCGGCAATGCGCGGCAGGCAAAAATGCACTGGCAAAAGGCCCAAGCAGATAGCGGCTGTCTGGCCTTTTTGCCCCTCAATGGCCAACTATTTCGCAGCTCGGCCTTTATTGATACAAGTGACTGGGCCCAATTGCATTGGCAATTTGAGCTCAAGGGGAGTCAGGGACAAACATTGGTCCTTAGTCGCCCATTTTCGCCTGCCGACCTGCCGCCGCATAGCCCCCTGCCCGCCCAAAGAATAGATACTATATATATAGGTTCACAAGGGCCCCTGATTTTAGTACAATATTTAGCCGAATGGCAGGGCTGCCTAGAGTGGTCCTTTCAGCTACAGGGAAACAATTTGCAAAATCAACAGCTTTTTTTGCATTGGAGCGGAGCAGGCAAGGTAGATATTTGGAGCCATGAGCGCAATATGGGCCTTTCTGATATTGTTCTGCAGGCCAATGTCCCTCATTATATTGCGCCCGACAACCAACAAACCCTAGCCGCTTATTGGACCTGCTCGCCCAAGGTCATCACGGTGGCGGCCTACCAAAACCGAAACCAACTGCATAATTATGCTGGCGATACGGTGTCTTTGGCCTATGCGGGCTTTCCGATCTTTGGCATTGCCGATTTTTCTAGCCTCGGCCCTAGTCGAACCGGTCTGCAAAAGCCCGATTTAACAGCCCCTGGGGGGCAGGTCCTTTCGGCAGGCAGCCTGGCCGCCCTGCAAAACGCCAGAGCCAACAACTCCCCTTATTTGGACCAAGGCGGCTGGCATGTTTCGGCCAAAGGGACCTCTATGGCGGCGCCTATGGTTACGGGGGCCGCGGCCCTCTATTTTCAATGCCAACCCCAGGCCAATTGGGCCGAGCTCAAGGCCGCCCTGCTACAATCGGCCCGCAAAGATGCTTGGGTATATAGCGCTGGCGCTCCGCCCAATATAGACTGGGGAGCGGGCAAACTAGATGTGCAGGCGCTTTTGCAAAACTGCCTAAAGCCCGGCTGTCTAGACAGCAACGCCCTCAACTTTATGCCCAACGCTTGGGTAGAAGATGGCTCTTGCTACTACCCGAGTTCCACAGATTACTTGGGCGAGCAAGGGCCAAAGCTCTGGCCCAATCCCTTTAATGGCCAACTGCAAATAGAATTGCCCCAGGCGGGCCAGCTTTGCTTTTATAATGTGTTGGGCCAAGAAGTGGCTCGCTATATTTTGCCTGCTGGCCCAAAAACAATTCCTACCGAAGATTGGCCCAAGGGCAGTTACTTCTGGAAATGGGAAAATGGACAGAGCGGAAAGCTCATTAAGCAATAAACAACCCTCAAAAAGGGGCAGAACTTAGGTTTTGCCCCTTTTTTTAGGCCCTAAAATCAATAAACCCCTAAATTTCGCCGCTAAGCGAGCCTAGCTAATCTCTAGTAGGGTCAGTCCAGAAAAAAAAGACAGGACCTTAGTGATACGCCCAGAGGAGTTTGTAAACTGCAAATTAGCTCTGGGCATCGTTCAGAGCTGTTTTGCAAATGCAAATTAGCTCCGGGCATCGTTCAGAGGCGTTTTGCAAATGCAAATTAGCTCCGGGCATCGTTCAGAGCTGTTTTGCAAATGCAAATTAGCTCCGGGCATCGTTCAGAGCTGTTTTGCAAATGCAAATTAGCTCTGGGCATCGTTCAGAGGCGTTTTGCAAATGCAAATTAGCTCTGGGCATCGTTCAGAGGCGTTTTGCAAATGCAAATTAGCTCCGGGCATCGTTCAGAGCTGTTTTGCAAATGAAAATAAAGGCTAGCGCCAAGCCAGAGGCATTTGTAAACTGCAGATAGGTCCCAAACTCTTGTTTAGGGGCATAAAAAAGGCCGCAGTTCCTTTTTAGGAACTGCGGCCAAGGCATTGGCCCAAGGATTTAGGCGGGAGCCAAGCGTTTTTCAATATATTTAGAATTCATGATGCGGAGGATCGCCATATAATCGAGTTTAAACTCGATCAGGTCGCCAACGCCCAGTCCATCCTCATTAGTTCCTAGGTCGATAACCACCATATCGGAGGAGGCACCCAGCATTTTCTGTTTGGGGTCGGCCAATTGCAGATGGGCTTCATCTACATCTAGCAGGCCGAGGTCGATAATGGCGCGGACCGCCGTTTTTTGTCGAAGTTCATCTTTAAAAGTCACGGCTTCGCCCTTAAGATTAAGGCCCATATTGCCATCGGGCACCAGTGGTTTTTCGTTCAGCTCGATGATTTGAGCATAAAGCTTAAAGACATCTTGGTGCATCCGTTCGTAGGTCCGATTATTATAGACATCGGTCCCTAAATAAAGGGTCTCTCCTACTCTAAAGTGATTGATTCCCGCAGGCAATAGGTTCTGAAAAATGAGGGGGATCGTCACAGAGGAGCCCCCAGACACCAGCGGAATTTCTCGGTTAAATTTGGCCTCTACCAGTTGTTCATAGAGGCAAAGTTGGATCAATTTATCTTGGCTGGGCAAAACGCCATACATACAAGTCAGGTTAGTTCCGATGCCCACCACTTGAATATTGGGCAATTTGAAGACCTGCTCATAAAAGTCCATAAATTCCTCTCGCATTACGCCTTCTCGCAGCTCGCCCATTTCGATCATAATGATCACTTTATGCAATTTATTTTGGCGGGCGGCCTCTTCGGAGAGCAGGCGGATGCTTTCGATCTCCGTATTAAAGGAGATATCGGCATATTGGACAATTTCGGGAATAATTTCTTGGGGGGGCGGCTTAATATAGATCGTCTCCACCTCTTCCGAGATAGATTTGATCATTTTGAGGTTACTCAGGCGGGAGTCGCAAAGTTGTTTGGCGCCTAATTTAATGAGTTCCTCTAGATAGAGGCGGTGGCCACAAAGCATTTTGGAGACCACGGCCCATTGGATATTTTTTTCTTGAAAAAGCTCGTCTAAGCGTTGGTAATTTTCGGCTAGTTTTTGACTATCTAAGGTGATAAATGCCATTACAAATGGTTTACTGAAAAAATAGGTATGTATTTATCTAGGAGGGTTTTGGGGCTGCCCCTGCGGCCTTCGGCCTTGGGTCGGGCTGTGTCGCAGCTCGCAGGTCTGCTCGGCCCTGCGGCGGCTTTGCCGCCTGGGTCTGGCCTGCGGCCACTGCTATCCATCCCTCAGCCGCGTCGCTACGCTCCTTTGCGGCCCTTCGGGCCTGTAGGAGGCAGAGGGGTTTATTTTTTCAGTCGCATTTCGAGATAAGGATTAGTAAATCCTAATTTTTCATAAAGATGCTTAGCGGGATTATCTTTTTCTACATGCAGGGCGATATCTCCGGGGGTTTGCTCAATTGCTGCCTGCATTAGTTGTTTTCCTAGGCCTTTTCCTCTAAATTGCGCATCTACGGCAATATAGACCAGGATATTTTCGGGGATATAGCCGGTCATGCCTGTGCGGTTCAGCACAGTAGCGCCGGCCAATTGCCCTTGATGATAGATGCTAAAAATCTGGCCTCCAGCGGCTTGTTTTGTCTGGCCCAGGGAGTAGTCCATAGCGGCAAGAATTTGCTCTTTGGGGTCTCCGTATTGTTCTAGATGTTTAAATAAAAAGTTGGCTATTTCTTCTTTCTCCGTTTCAGTTGGCTGATTGTCAGGAGAGTAAGATTTGATCGTTGCCATTTTAAAAATAGGTATTTTAAGATTAGAAAATTTAAAAAGAACAACCCTTTAAGTTATACTTTGTTTTGTACAAAGGTAGGCTTTTCTGTCTGCAAAGCCAGTGAGCTAAAATACAGGAGCAGAAAAACAGTTGTCTTGAGGGGAGTTAAACTAAATTATTATTCAAGAAATAACTAATTGTCAAACAGACTGTTAAGTAAAGATGAAAAAGCTTAAAATATAATTTGGGTTAAATTTTCTTAAGTTTTGCAGGGCCGAAGGCCCGCAAAGGAGCGTAGCGACGCGGCTGAGGGATGGACAGCAGTGGCCGAAGGCCAGACCCAGGCAGCTTTGCTGCCGCAGGGCCGAGCGAACAGCGAGCTGCGACACAGCCCGACCCAAGGCCGCAGGCCGCAGGGGCAGCCCCAACAAAAAATAAAAAGATGAAAGCAGGAGAAATTATACGATTTATCTATTCGGGTCAGCGGGCCGAGATTTTGGAAGATTATTTAGATGGCAGCTACCGGGTGTGGTTGTTGGAGGAAGATGAGGAGAGCATTGCCTTTGGGGATGATGTGGTGCCGGAGGCCCATTATACGGGTCCGCAGATTTCTGATATTCAGCGGGAGTTTGGCAAAAAGAAGCCGAAAAAAGCGCCTAAGGGCTTATCTACGGAAGAATTATTTTATACCAAGGAAGAGATAGAGGCTCGGAAAGCGGGTCGGCCATTGCCGAAAAAAGAGGCTCCTATTCCGGTTTATCAGGCCCCCAAGATTGAGGGCAAGGAAGCAGAAAACAAAGGCATTTACCTTGCGTTTTATCCTTATGCGCAGGGGCAATACAGCATCTATTTGGTCAATGATACGCCCTATGGATTTAACTTTGAGTTTGAGTTGCGGATTTTGCAGGAGCGGGCGCAGGAGCTCAAGCAGCATATTGGGCCACATGATTACTTTCCCATTGCGGAATTTGCGCATGCCAACTTAAATGATTCGCCTCAGCTTATTTTGCGTTTGCCTATTTTTGAGTTGGAGCACAGCTTTAAGCTCAAGTACAAGAAGTGGATCAAATTGCAGCAGGCCATTCCCCTATTGGGTTTGGAGCTAGAGGGTTATCCTTGCTTTAATTTGGCGGAGTTGGAGGCGCGCAAGGCGCAGCCCAAAACCAACTTAAAAAAGTACACCTTGGCGCAGCGCAAAAAGCAGATGCACAAGGAAATTCATCGCAGATATTACAACAAGCAAGATGCGCAGCGACTGGCGCATTTTGACTCTCGTTTAGATTTGCACATTGAGCTCATTTTTCCGGAAGACTACAAAGACCTACAGCCCTTTGAGTGTTTAGAATTTCAGATAGAGGCCTTAGAAGACTACCTCAATCAGGCCTTAGAGATTGGCTTTTCGGGGCAGTTAGAGATCATACATGGCGTGGGCAAAGGTCGTTTGATGAAAGAAACGCATCGGCGTTTGGACCTTTTGAAGCGCAAAAAGATGATTCGGGGCTATCAGTGCGAGGGGGGCAACACCTTTGTAAAATTCTAGGCAATTTAGAATCAGGAAATTGGAGCAGAAAAGTTTTTGATATTAGAAAAATAAGCTTAAGTTTGCAGTCGATTTTCAAAAATCTGTTTAAAAAAACGTATTACCATGCCTAAAGTAAAAACGCATTCAGGTGCTAAAAAACGCTTTTCGGTGACGGGTAGCGGCAAGATCAAACGTCGTCGTAGTGGAAAGAGCCACATTTTGACAAAAATGTCAAAGAAGCGTAAGCTTCGTCTACGTCACGCAGGTCTTTGTGCTCCTGGCGATGCCAAGCGCGTGAAGAAGATGCTTAACATCTAGTATTAGCATCTCGAAACAATTAAGAGGCGCCTTAGTGGACAAGTTGTGGGTCCCTTCTCACCTGCACCCCAGGCCCTTATTTTATCTATCTATTTTAAACTATTAAGCTATGCCACGTTCGGTAAATTCTGTAGCTTCAAGAAGAAGAAAGAAGAAAATTTTGAAGCAGGCCCGCGGTTACTTTGGAGCGAGATCTAAAGTGTATACCGTTGCCAAAAATGCGGTAGAGAAAGGTATGCAGTATGCATACATCGGCCGTAAATTGAAAAAGCGCAGCTATCGTGCTCTTTGGATCCAGCGTATCAACGCTGCTGTTCGCCAAGAGGGCCTCAGCTACTCTCGCTTTATGCACCTTTTGTCTCAGAGCGGTATCGAGCTCAACCGTAAAGTGTTGGCCGATCTAGCGATGAACGAGCCTGCTGCTTTCAAAGCTATCGTGAATGCGGTAAAGAAATAGGCAATATTTCTTTGAGATGAATACCTTGAGTATTCTGCAGAAAAAAAGACCTCTACGCTTGGCGTAGAGGTCTTTTTTTGTTGGTTTGTTCAGGATATTGTATATCTAAATAAGTTTAGGGAAGTAGAATTTAGCCAATAGTCGCCTAGGGACAAGCCCCTAGGCTAATAAATGGAGTCAGCCCTAAAGGGCCTCAAGGTAAGATACTTTTTGACTTACTTGTTCTTGCGAAGAAAACAGCGTCCCTAAAGGCCCTCGCAGAGGGCTGTCTACAAAAGCTAGCCTAGGGGCTTGTCCCTAGGCAGCTACAACTTTTAAACAGGTCTTTTTTTGTTTAGCTCAGCACCATATCCTCATAGCGGATAAACTGCTCAAAGCCTTTTTTGGCAAAATAGGCTTTGGTTTCGGCCTCGCTGCGTTGGCTACTGACGAGGACGAAATCGCCGCCCCAGGCGCCTAGGGGTTTCACGGTTCCCCAGAAATCCTCAAAGAACTGAGCTTTGGGTCCTTCTTGGCCCAAGATGGCTTGCAAAAGGGCCTGATGTTCTTCGAGCAACTCCTCAAAATCTTCCAAATCCTTACAGTATTGGGCCAGATTATGCGTAATCTGGCTAATTCTGGGAATGGGTGCTTCTCTTTCCTCTGCGGGTTTCACTTTATAGTGGACCAAAGCTTCGCGGCTGCTCTGCTTCTTATTGAGGTGCACAAAATAAAGCTGATCTTTAAACTTCGGGGCAAAGGGGGCGGGATAAGCCTGTGGTTGCCCATTAAACAAACGGTAAAGAATGGGTCCCTGGGCCTTGGCTGCGGCCAAATCATAGCCTGAGCCGCCAAAGCTTTCGGCCAGAAGTTGGTGGGCATCTACCTGCGCCCAATCGGCTAATAGACTGATTAAGGTAGAAGAAGAACCTAGGCCCCAATCTCTAGGAAACTCTAGTTTTGTGGTTACTTCTAGTCCTTGGCCATCCGCTAAAAAGTTCGGATTATGTTCTTGAGCAATTTGGAGCAAGATGAGTAGGCGCTCGGCCTCCTCGGCCTCGCCTTCAAACTTAATCAGTTCCAAATCGGGCAGGCTGACCCAAATCTCTAGCCAGCAATCGCCATTTTCTTCTAGGCTGCGCCAATGCAATTGGCCGGCCTTTTCGCCTTTTTCAACCTGCATACTTTGGCCCTTTTTGGTGGGCAATGCCAGAGCGGTAGCGCCCTCGGTCACAAAATACTCGGCCGTAAGCAAGAGCTTGCCTTTGGCATGTTGTGAAAAAATCATAGAGTTTAATTTATTTAGTGTACTATTTTCCTTCCTTCAATTCGGCCTTGCTATAATAGCTTTGGCCTCTACTATAATACTGCTCTTCCCAAGAGCGGATAGAATGCGGGAATTTGGTTTCAAACTGAATTTTCAGGCTGCCTTTTCCCTGCGCATAAGTCAGCTGATAGTTGGCCAACTCTCCTTCTTCGCTGAGGCTTGCCTCTGCCGTTTTAGGGACCAAAAGACTGTGATACAATTGCGACAACAAACTAGAAGGCAAAAACTCAAAGCGGCCCAAAGGCAGCTTTTCTGGAGAAATGCGAATGAGCGCAAACAACTCATCTTGCAAAAGCACTTTAGGGAGGTCTCGCTGCTGATCGCCCTCCTTACTAGCATAAGAAAACTGCTGCTGCCGATAATTATAGGCCCTGAGGTTAATCTGATCAAAACGATGTCCCTCCCAGTTTTGTAAGCTATTGCTCACTTTATAACAAAAAGGCTCCGCCACCAAATCAATAGGGCGAAAAACCGACTGCATCAACCGGTACTCCCCCTCCTTAAAACTCCGCAATTGATTGAGCTCCAAAACGGGCATAGCGCCCTCATCCTCGGCCTGCACTTCATGTTGTTTGGAGCGAGAAAAATACGCCGCCTTGAAAATAAGATGGGCTTGACCCTCATATTTTTGCCCATCTAACTCCTGGACCAAATCATAATGATTGACCTCCCGTTTGCCTGTTAACCAATAAGCCTTAAATTCTTTAGACGGCTGCCAATTAGGCCCAGCCAAAGAGGAAAAGCCCAAACAACTGGATAATAAGAAAACGGCTAAAACGGAAAACTGTCTCATATTTTGTGCTTGAAAAAGGATGAGCGAGCAAAAAAAGCAGAATATCTCTTATCTTCCCTTTAGTATGAAGTAGATTAGGATGTTAAGACTCTCTAAATATAGCAAAAAATCAAAACTTATGGCGAATTTCTCTTGGCTTCTTCTCTTGGGCTTTCTGACTTTTTCTCTATCCTATGCCAGTGCTCAAGAACTCATTAGCGACCCGGTCAGCTATGATGTTTTAGTTTTTGAACATTTCGAAAAAGGCAAAACTTACTTTATCCGAAAAGGCGGACGCATTAAGTACCGCCTCTACAACAGCCCCAAAACGACCTATAAGGGAGAGCTCCAAAAGGTCAATCGAGAAAGCATGATTGTAGATGGCCGAGAAATTCCCCTTAAAGACTGTAGCCTCATTGCGGGCCGAGTACGCAGCCCCAAAGAGTTTCAAGGCGCTATTCTCCTGGGCATGGGCGCTGGGGTCATCCCCCTATCGGCTGCCCTTTTGGGCGTCAACAGCATTGCTGGCCCTATTGTTATTGTCGGGGGCGTAGTGGTACTTACGGTAGGAATCATCCGATCTATGTCGGCCCGAAAGTTTAAAATGACTAAGGGCTGGGCTGCCTATGGCGGGCAACTACAATTTGACAGAAGTTATCAAAAACAATAAAATGCTAAAATCCTGGACCTATAAAGAGCAAGGCCTCGATGCCAAAGTAGAACTCTTTCACGATCATGTTCTCTGGACCAAAACGACCGAACAACTTTATTTTTCACTGGAAGAGGCCCTTTGTCGCCCAGTTCCCATTGGGCCAAACTGGATTGATGCCGAGCTGATCGACTACCTGCAGTTGCTGCTAGACGAAGTAGAACTATCCGAGGCGGGCCAACTTATTTTTGCCTTCTACAAGGGCTTGCAAAGCCATAAACTAGTAGAACAAAGCTTCTTTTGGCCAAAACTGGAGGAAAAACAACTGCAGGCCCATTTTTCGGCCCAAGGACTACAGCTCCTAGAAGAAAGCCCCTACCAAATTCTGCCCCTGCAAGCACAAAGACTTTGGCATTTTTATCTGCAAGGAAGCAATATCCCCGGCCTGCCCTTTAAGGAAAGAAGACTTTGGAGCGACCAAATTAAACAGCAGCTCCGCTGGCCCCAACTCGCCCCTCCTTTTGCCTTGCTCGACTATAGCCGCCTGCCCCAAAAACGCTATGAGGCCCAAGACGAAAATAATGAGCTGCATTTCCTTTGGCTAGAAGAGGATTTTGCCCGAATTGGACAGGGCCGAGGCAGCCAAAGCCGTAGCGAAAAACGAAGCTACGAACAGTTGCTCCGAGAAGGCGAAAAAGGCCTGCCCAACTGCCTAGCGGCCTATTGGCCCATGCTCTACAAACTCCTCCAAAGGATGTATATTCGAGGCCAAATGCCCCAGCATCAGGACAAACCCAGCTATGAAGGGCCCGCCCCCGGACAAGCCCCTCCTGCCTAGTTATTGATCTTCTCTATTTCTTTTTTTTGGGGCTGCCCCTTCGCTTCGCTGCGGGTCGGGCCATTGCGCAGCTCGCAGGTATGCTCGGCCCTGCACAGGCTGCGCCTGTTTGGTCTGCCGCCTGCGGCGGCCCTGCTACAGCCCCTCAGCCGATAGGCTGGGGCTTCGCCCCAGCCCCATAAGGTATATGGCTGCGCCATATATTTAGTAAAAAATAATTTGGCCCAGCCCAAAATAAGCCCCCAATCAAATTTATTTGCCAACATGAAATGGTTCCAACGTATCCGAAAAGCCTTTGAGGCCCTTCTAGAAGAAGATATCGAAAACGATTATGTAGATGATGGCCGCCCTTTCCGAATCTTGAGCCAAGAACGCTCCTTTTTACCCAATTCGGCCAAAGGAGACTTTAGACTCTACCGCCTCCACCAAAGCTTTTGCGCCTGCTGGTACGAACTACTGGTCGTCCGCTCCGATGATGGCAACCTCCGTTATGAATTGCCCGGCTGGGGCCGTGCCGTAGCCATTAGCCCCGATAAAAGCAAGCTCTTAGCCGCCCGAAATAAACAGCTGGCCATATTTAATGCCGCTACCGGCCAAATGATTGGCCAAGAAAAAACCCTAGATGCCTTTATCGATTTCCTGCTCTGGCTGCCCAATGAACAAATTGCCGCCACCGATGGAGAAAAAATCTATCTGCTCGACCAAGAGCTAGAACTTAAAGCCATTATTCATGACCCCATAGATAAAGGAGGATTTATTGCGGGGATGCAGCTGGGCCAACATCCCCATGAAGTCATTATCCTTGATTTTAATCATCAACAACTGAGAAAAATAGACCTGCGATCGGGGGCCATACTCAAAGAATCAACGGCCCAATATGCCGAACAACTGTTTCGACAAGATGACCGCCTCTGGACCGCCGTAGTCAATGGGACCCAACTCCAAGAAATTCGCTTTTATAGCCTAGAAAAATTAGAAGAAAAATATGCCCTGCCCTTTAGAGGCAAAAAGGGCATCCGCTTCGCCAACCAGCCCCCTTCCGATATTAGTTATCATCATTGGACCTCTTTGCCAGTTCTTTCTCCAGAAGAACAATTCCTGCTGGTGAATGATAATGCCGGCCTGCTCTGGCTGCTCGATGCCCATACCGGAGACCACCGCCGGACCTTCTCGCCAAAATTGTTGCCCTATGTCTATGCCTGCCTCTGGCTCAATGAAGAAGAATTTGTGGTCCTTTTAGAAGATGGATTTGTGGCCAAGATGAATATCCGATCTAAATCCCTTATGTTTAAACAACAAGATTTTGACCCTCAGCAAAATCGCTTCTTTTAGAGGCGCGAAGCGCCTGGCCTAGCGATGTGCAGCAGTGCGGCGAAGCCGCAGACCAAGGCCGTCAGGCCGCAGGGCCGAGCGAACAGCGAGCTGCGAAACGTAGCGCAGCAAGGCGAAGCCGCAGCTGAGGCCCCAAAACAGACAGACAAAAAAACCTAACCCAACAATTATATTTTTATGCAAAAAAAAGCAACAGAAGCGCAGTTCTTCTTTTCTCAACTGCTCAAGCTACAGCAAGTAGACCAACCTTTGGGGGCCAAATATCAGGCATTAGATGCCCTTTTGGTCCAGCTATTTTTACAATTGACCGAAAAAGAGCGCCTACATTTTAGTGATCGCTCGGCACGGATTGCCTTTTTGTCTCATAAAGAAGACCTCAGTCGCTCGGTTCAATGGCGGATCTACCAAATTATCAAGCGGGCCAAATGGATTCGCAGAAAAGAGCTGGAGCCTACGGCTGGCCAATACGCCTCGGCCCTAAAAACCGTGGCCTTTGCCATTGCGGCCCTTTGTCATGTTCCTTTGCCCGAAGAATTGCGGGCCTATTTGCCCAGCGATGAGGAAGAAGAGCAGGAAGACCGCAACCCCTTCCCTATTAAAGAAGGCATTATTGAGGAGCTCAAAGTGGTGGTTTTGCAAATTGATGCCGAGCAAGAGCTCATCATCTGCCAACCTTATGGAGAGGGCTATACCGACCAGCTCAGGCTGCGTTATAATGTGCCCGAAATCAATGCGCAGTTTAACTCGACCATTGAGCTGATGCAAGATCATTTTCCCGCTGGGGCCATTTTGCAATTGCTGCAGGTCTTGGTAGAAGAATCGGGAATTTTGCTGCCCAAACGCATCATCTTAGAGCCCGACTACTTGGTCGATGTGACCAGCATTGCCGAATGTTTTCAGCCACAGGGCGCTTCGCCCTACCTCTTTTTGCTCAAAAAGTTTTCGGCCTATGAAAATAGCCTGCCGCTGATGCTGGGAAATATTGCCAACCGCTTTTTGGACCTCTTGAGCAAGAACCCCAAGCTGAGCTTTCAGGAAGAATTCAAGAAGCTCTTTAGCCTCAATCCCTTGGGCTTTGCCGACTTTAAGGATACCGATATTCGCAAGACCTATCATGAGGCCAAAAACCACTTTATCAACCTGCAGCATATTATCCTCAATGAGTTTCCCAAGCAGGGCATCGAGCGAGAGCGCATTTTGTTAGAGCCCTCTTTTTACTCTGCCCTTTATGGGATTCAGGGACGTTTGGACCTCTGGCAGCCGCCAGTAGAAGGCGATGATAAGGCCTTGATTGTGGAATTGAAGAGTGGCAAAACCTTTATGCCCAATAAGTATAACCTCAATCATAATCACTATGTACAGACCTTGCTCTATGGCTTGCTGACCAAATCGGTTTATCCTAGCTATAAGAGTTTGGCCCATATTCTTTACTCCAAATTGCAAGAAAAACCGCTGCGTCTAGCCCCTAGCACGCAGTTTAAGGAGGATGAAGCCTTGGCCCTTCGCAACCAGATGGTGATGATCGAGCGGCAGCTGGCCCAATTGGACCAAAAATCACTGGAAGAATATGGCCTTTTGCATCAGTTAGGGCCTGCAATTATGCCCAAAGCTAGCGGCTATACCGCCAGAGGATTGGAAGAATTTGAGGCCTGCTTTTCTAAGCTAAGCGAGCTAGAACGCCGCTACTTTATTGCCTTTTGTAGCTTTATTGCCAAAGAACAAATTTTGGCCAAAACGGGGGTAGAAGGAAATGAACGCGCCAATGGACAAGCAGGGCTCTGGCTTAGCGAAAGAGCCGATAAAGACGAACATTTTGAGCTTTTGGCGGGGCTAGAACTACTAGAAAACAATAGCGAACAGGATCCCCCTATTCTCCGCTTTAAGCGAACGGAAAATACCAACCCCTTGGCCAATTTCAGACAGGGCGATATTGCTATTTTGTATCCCGAAATGGGCCAGGATGACAATGTCTTGAAGCATCAGATTTTTAAGGGCTCTATTTCTCAAATCAATGCCGAAGAGCTTTGCTTCAAGCTTTACTCTCCCCAATGTAGCGGCAGCGTTTTTGAGGCGGCCAAAAGCTGGAGCTTAGAACACGATATGCTCGATAAGGGCTTTACGGTCCAATATCAATCGCTCTTCAAATTCATGAATTTCCATCCGGCCAAGCGACAGCTTTTATTGGGCCAAAGGGCCCCGCAAAAAAGCAGCGCTCCCCAAAATCGGAGCTTTATGCAGCCCTATTTGGGCGAAGACCAAAAGAGGATCCTCAACAAGGCCTTGGATGCCCAAGACTACTTTTTGTTGGTGGGCCCTCCGGGCACGGGCAAAACCAAGTTTATGCTGGCCCAAATGGTCGAATATCTCCACCGAAATAGCCAAGAAAACATCTTGCTTTTGGCCTATACCAACCGAGCTGTAGATGAAATTTGCGAAGCCATTGAGGAAGTGGGTATCCATGATTATCTGCGCATGGGCAGCCGCTATTCTTGCGATCCTCGCTTTGAACATCGGATGTTTTCGGTGCAAACAGAAGCCCTAGCTAGCCGCAAAGATCTGCGAGCGACCATCGACAAGCATCGAGTGTTTGTCTCTACGGTTTCTAGCATGCTCAACCGCCCACTTTTGCTCAAGCTCAAGCAATTTAATACTGTCATTATTGATGAGGCTTCACAGATTTTGGAGCCCATGTTGCTCGGTTTGCTTCCGCATTTTCAGCGCTTTGTGCTTATTGGCGACCATAAGCAGTTGCCGGCGGTAGTTTTGCAAGACAAAGAGCAGTCGGCGGTTAAAGATGAGTTGCTCCAAAGTATTGGCTTGCGCAATCGCCGCAACTCCCTCTTTGAGCGCTTGTTTGAGCAGGCCCAAAAAGAAGGCTGGACCCATTGCTACGATCAATTGCAGCATCAGGGGCGGATGCATGCCGAAATAGCCCGCTTTCCCAGCCAATTTTTCTATGATAATAAGTTGTTGGAACTGCCAGAAGACAATCCTATTGGCGACTGGCAGCAGCAGCCCCTGCCCTTCCGTCCGATGCCCCAGGCCTCTGCTTTGGAGCAGCTTTTGGCCCAGCATCGTCTGCTCTTTATTCCCAGTCAATCGGATTATCAGGGCAACAGCAAAACCAATGAAGAGGAAGCCATTCGGGTGGGCGAGCTGGTCCATGCTTTTCGGAACTTATACGAGCAGCAGGGTGGCGGTTTTGCGCCAGAGGACCTTGGCATCATCACGCCTTTTCGGGCGCAGATTGCCCAGATTCGCCATGTTTTGGCCCAATATAATATGGGTTATGAGCAGTGCAGCATTGATACGGTGGAGCGTTATCAGGGGGGCGCGCGCAAAATCATTCTCTTGTCTTTGGCCATCAATATGAGTCATCAATTGCCGGCCATTGTCTCTCTTTCCGATGATGAGCAGGTAGACCGCAAGCTCAATGTGGCCCTTACTCGGGCTCGGCAGCAGCTGGTGGTTTTGGGCAATCCCAAGCTACTGGCCAATGATCCTCGTTATGCGGCCCTAATGGCCTGGATTAAGGAGCGGGGCGGCTACTTTACCCCTTAGTTTTCTCCTTTCTGATCTTAATTTATCCCGCTAGTCATCATGACTAGGGGGATATTTTTTTGGGGCCTGCCGCCTTTGGCGGCCGGGCCCTTGCAGGGCTCGCAGGTCTGCTCGGCCCTGCGTCGCCTTCGGCTCCTTGGTCTGGCCTGCGGCCACCCTTTCAGGCCCCTAGGCCGTTTGGCCTTCGGCCATGGGGCGGCGAAGCCGCCTGTTTAAATAGTCTCATGGGCTGTTTAGAGCCATGGGCTGAAGCCCTTGTTTGCTGAGGGGGCGGGACTGCTCAGGATTTTGTGTATCCGAATAAAATTTGGGCTTTTAGCTTGTTAGGATTTGGCCAATAGTCGCCTAGGGACAAGCCCCTAGGCTAGCTTTTTCAGACAGCCCTCTAAAGAGGGCCTTTGGATGAGATTCAGCTCTGCTATAACGACTGGTCAAGGACCTGTATATCAACCTTTGGGGCTAAGCAGTTTACTTCCAGACCGAACTAGTTCACCGCCAGACCGAACTAGTTTACCTCCAGACCGAACTAGTTCACTTCCAGACCGAACTAGTTCACCGCCAGACCGAACTAGTTTACCTCCAGACCGAACTAGTTCACTTCCAGACCGAACTAGTTCACTTCCAGACCGAACTAGTTCACCGCCAGACCGAACTAGTTCACCGCCAGACCGAACTAGTTTACCTCCAGACCGAACTAGTTTACCTCCAGACCGAACTAGTTTACTTCCAGACCTAACTAGTTCACTTCCAGACATAACTAGTTCACTTCCAGACATAACTTTTGCCTTTTTTCATTTTGTTGCGTTTTTTTTAGTTTTTAACAAATCTCTAACAATTCAGTATAAAAAAAGGGGGATGAGCGGCCTAGCGATGCGGAAGGGGGCGGCGAAGCCGCAGACCAAGGCCGTCAGGCCGCAGGGCCGAGCAGCCTTGCGAGCCCTGCAGCGTAGCGCCTGCCGCAGGCAGGAGGCCCCAAAACAAAAAAGGCCAGCCCCAGAGGAGCTGACCTTCGTCAGTAATTAGTTAGCTAAGTCATTAAGGCTTAACGACTTCAAAGTTCAGTTGGCTTTGCACGGCCTCGATATGAACATTAAGATAATAAGTACCTGCGGGTAGGTTTTGGATAGCATCTAGGGTAATGAGGTCGCCGGGGCGGACCGTTTGGCTGCTGCTAAAGACTTGGCGGCCGAGTACATCTAGGAGTTTGAAATTCACTTGGCTCGTTGTTTTGAGCTGGCTAAAGCGGATATTTACAAAATCGCTAGCGGGGTTCGGGAAGACCGTCACATCTAGTTCTGAGCTATTATTGACGGCACGGACCTCAGCGTACTCAAAGTCTCCGTTAAAGTCGACTTGTCGCAGGCGGTAGTAAGTTGTATTCTCGTAGCTATTATAGTCGGTATAGCTATAGTAGTTGGCGGTTGAGCTATTGCCTTGACCTTGGACAAAATCGATTTGGCTAAAGTCGGTTTCATAGTCAAACATGCGTTCTACCTCAAAGCCGCGGTTATCTCTTTCTGTTTCGCTGGCCCAAGAGAGGAGCACTTCAGAAGAAGACTGGCGTTCGGCATCGAAGAAGAGCCATTCGATGGGGAAATCGACATAAGTATTGGCATCGCGCCAGTCATTATCGTCGAGTCCGTCATTGTTGGGAGTTGGAGCGGTAGTACCGAGGGCGCTACCATTCACATTATCGTCAAAAATATCGGCGAGACCATCATTATCGGCATCGATCCAGAAAGGAGAGTTAGGATCGAGGAAAGGAGGTGTTTGGTTATTGGTATAGCCATCTCCGTTGAGGTTATCTAGCCAATCGGGTAGGCCATCGCCATCGCTATCGGTATTGGGATAGTGAGCGGGGTTACCGCCGTTGGCGACATAGGCTGTGGCCATTTGGATAATTTCGTCGGCGGCATTGCCATCGCCAGCGGTGGCGGTACCGAAGCCATTATCAAAGCCTTCGGCCCAGTCGAAGCCGCTATCATTATCAGAGTCGAGATCTAGATAATCTGCGGGAGCGGTGCCATCATTATTATCCTCATTGGGCGTAGCGCCGATATTTGCGCCTGCTGCTTGGTTGGCAGCATCTAGGCCTTCGTAGATATCGAGTACACCGTTTCCATTAGCATCGGCGCCAGAAGGCGTCATGCCGAAGGTGGGGCAAGTTGAGCAAACGGCTTCTAGATAATCTGGGATACCGTCATTATCGGCATCGATATCATAGAGGTCGGCAATACCGTCGCCATCTGTATCTAGGAGGTTAATGGTTCCATTTTGGAGGTCAGACCAGCCGTCGTTATTAGCGTCGGTAATGGGACCATCTTCAATTTGGCCATCGAGGGTACCGTTGGCGGGAGAATCGGTATTAGCGGCTCCGGTTACTGCTCCTGCTGCGGCTTCTACTACATCGGTAACTCCATCATTATCGCTATCGAGATCGAGGAAGTTAGGTGTAGCGTCGGCATCTGCATTAGCATTTGGATAGCTATCTGGAGTGCCATCATTGTTATTGTCGGCGCCAGTCAAAATGAGTACGGCAGCGCTATTATCGGCAGTACCATCATTATTGGGGTCACCGTCTACGGCATCGGCAAAGCCATCGCCATCGGCATCAGTAAAGACATCTACTTGGCCGTCTCCATCGGCATCCGTTCCATAGGCTTCTAGAATATCTTGGACTCCATCGTTATCGCTATCGAGGTCATAGATATTAAGAATACCGTCGGCATCGAAATCGCCATTGGGGTAGCTATCGGGTTCGCCATCATTATTATTATCGGCTCCAGTAAGGATAAGGACTTGGGCGCTATTCTCGGCGGTACCGTCGTTTCCGACATCGCCATCGAGGACATCATGCAGGCCGTCATTATCGGTATCGACAAAGTCGTCGGCAAAACCGTCTCCGTTGGTATCGGTTCCGCCAGCTTCTACCACATCTGCGATACCGTCATTATCGCTATCGAGATCATAGATATTAAGGACTCCATCGCTATCTGCGTCTCCGTTAGGGTAATTATCGGGGGCACCGTCATTATTGACATCATTGCCTGTAAGGATAAGAGCTTGAGCGCTGTTTTCTGCGGTGCCATCGTTTCCGACATCTCCATCGATAACATCATGCAAACCGTCGTTATCGGTATCGACAAAGTTATCGGCTAGGCCATCGCCATCGGCATCTGTTCCGCCGGCTTCTACTAGATCGGGTATACCGTCATTATCGCTATCAAGATCGAGGTTATTCGGAATACCGTCACCATCGACATCATTGTTAAGATAACTATCGGCTAGGCCATCATTGTTATTATCGGCACCAGTAAGTTGGAGTGCATTAGCGGTATTTTCGGCGGTGCCATCGTTTCCGACATCGCCATCTACGGCATCATGAATACCATCGCCATCGGCATCGACAAAGTTATCGATTCTGCCATCGCCATCGGCATCAGTTCCGCCGGCTTCTACGGCGTCTGGAATACCGTCATTATCGCTATCGAGGTCAAATTGGTTAGGAATGCCATCGCCATCATTATCGGCGAGGAATTCATTGCTACCGTCGGCATCGCGGTCGAGCAATACAGAAGTAGAATTAGCGGCAAGGCAGCTAGGTTGGGGGCCACAGGGGCTAGTGCCTTCTGGGCCATCGGTATCATCATTATCTACTGCATCGGGAAGGCCATCGCCATCCGAGTCCGTTAAATCATCGAGAATACCGTCTCCATTGGTATCTACGCCACCAACTTCAACTAGGTCAGGAATACCGTCATTATCGTTATCCAGATCTAGGTGATTGGGTACGCCATCGCCGTCGAGGTCGAGGTTAGAGCAAGTCCCGTTAGCGTTGAGTCCGCCACAAGTGGGGAAATCAACATCGGCATAATTGGGTGTGCCATCGCCATCTAGGTCGCCATCGGGATCGGGGAGGCCATTGGCACAGCTCCAGCCGTTCACGCCATCGAAGAAGGCGGCGCAATAATCGGGATCGGCATAATCGGGAGTACCGTCGCCATCATGGTCACCATTATAGGCTTCCACTGCATCGGGGATACCGTCATTATCTTGGTCGAGATCAGCTTTAGGATCTCTCCAATCGAGTTCGGCATTACCGGCATCTGCATCGGGATGGCTATTGGGAGTAAGTCCTGTATTTGTAGCATCTGTGCTGCTGGTATTATTATCAAAACCATCAAGGAGGCCATCGCCATCGGCATCAACAGCCCCTCCGACACCTGTATTAGCATTGGGGCTATCGCTAGCATCTACAAGGCCATCGCCATTTGTATCATGTCCTTCGATAAGGTCGCCTTCACCGTCATTATCGGTATCGAGGTCGAGATAATCGGGATTATCGGTAGCATCTGTATTTACGGGAGTAAGGCCAGAATTATCGCCACCGAAGAGGCCATCATTATTATCGTAAGCATCATCGATACCGTCGCCATCGGCATCGCTACCTGTGGGAGCGATATAGCTGCCTGTAGCTTGGGCTTCTGTATTATCTACGATACCATCATTATCGGCGTCAATATCGAGGAAATTGGGATTATTATCGCCATCCTGATTAGCTGTAGTATAGCTATCGGGATAGCCATCATTATTGCCATCGGTAGTTGTAATGGGCGTAGTTCCAGCATTAGCGGCATCGCTAGTATTTGACCAACCGTTGCCATCGGCATCATTAGTAGTGGCATCATCCATTTGGCCATCGGCATTAGCGTCAGAGGCGGCTAGGCCAGCTTCAACGATATCGAGGATACCGTCATTATCGCTATCGAGGTCATAGAGGTTGAGTACGCCGTCGCCATCGAAGTCGCCTTCATTGTAGTTATCTGGGCGGCCATCGCTTCCAGCATCGGGACCGGTAGCAATCAATGGGTTAGTGCCTGCGTCGCCAGCTACGCTATCATTATTGGCATCTGAGTCATATTGGTTAGAGAAACCGTCATTATCAGTATCTGTAAAGTTATCTACTTGGCCGTTGCCATCTACATCAGCTCCTCCAGCCTCTACTAAATCAGGAATACCATCATTATCTGAGTCTAGATCATAAGCGTTGAGGTAATTATCGCCATCGGCATCGGCTGTAGGATAACTATCGGGATGGCCATCATTATTGCCATCGGGGCCAGTAACTACCAGGGCGCCGGCTGTATTTTCGGCGGTACCATCGTTTCCGACATCGCCATCTACAGCATCATAAAAGCCATCATTGTCCGTATCGCTAAAGCCATCAATAACGCCATCGCCGTCGGCATCTACGCCACCAGCTTCTACCACATCAGGGATACCATCATTATCGGCATCTAGGTCTAGATGATTGAGCAGGCCATCACCATCGGCGTCGGCATTGGGGTAGCTATCGGGAGCGCCATCATTATCATTATCGGCTCCAGTAAGGACAAGGGCATTATTAAAGTTATCGGCAATACCGTCATTATCGGGATCTCCATCAATAGGATCATGGAAACCATCGCCATCGGCATCGGCAAAAGCATCGACTTGGCCATCGCCATCGGTGTCTGTTCCGCCAGCTTCTACCAAATCGGGAATACCATCATTATCGGCATCTAGGTCATAAACATCTAGGATACCGTCGCCATCAAAGTCTCCTTGAGGAAAATCATCGGGTTGGCCGTCGTTATTGCCATCGGCACCTGTAGGTTGAAGGGCTTGAGCTAGGTTTTCTGCGGTGCCATCATTACCTACATCACCATCAACAACATCATTGAATCCGTCTCGGTCTGTATCTACATAATTGTCCGAAATACCATCGCCATCAGTATCTGTTCCCCCTGCTTCGACAACATCGGGAATACCATCATTATCAGCATCTAAATCCAAATAATTAGGAACACCATCATTGTCGGTATCTAGGTTGGCGATAGGAGTGCCAGCAGGCAGGCCTAAAGTATACTCCAAAGACACAGATTGTACACAAGAAGAAATTGTATTTCCTCCACAAGTTGTATTTACGTTATTATTTGCATCCAAAGTCAACTGAATAGTCCCATCATCATTCCAACTATTCCATAAAGCAACTGGAATAGTAAATGCAAAATTCATATACGGGGTTACACAGTCAGCATAAGCAGGATTATCAGAATTAGAGCGATCTATAGTTAGTAATACATTGCCCAATTCATCTAGAAGTGAAATCTCTTCTCCTGCGTTACCATAGTCTCCAGCCAAGGAAAATCGCCAAACAGCATTCGTAGTAATATCAACGGTTGATACAGTAAAATTCATTACATGATTAGGACCATTTCCCCCCAAACATTCATCAGGAGAAGTCGCAACCTCATTGGTAACAAGTAAATCATCATAAGCATCCGCCAGACCATCGGCATCAGCATCTACAAAAGTATCTACTCGGCCATCGCCATCAGTGTCTACTCCTCCAGCTTCCACTATGTCAGGAATACCATCACCATCGGCATCAAGATCATAGGCATTGATAATACCATCGCCATCAGCATCATAAAAATCGCTAACGCCATCAAAATCGGCATCTACAAAGTTTACATCATCGGGGTCGAGATAGTTGGGGATACCATCACCATCAGTATCATCTTCAGGATCTAAACCATTATGTTCTAAAAGGTCTGGAATACCATCATTATCATCATCAGTATCTACAGCATCGGCGATACCATCACCATCAGCATCACAATCAGGTGTACTTCTAGTAAAGGGAGCAGATGAAACATCGTAAGACCAGAACCAAGTAACAATAGTTCGGGCATTACCATAGTCATCGCAAAGGTCTGCAGGAGTTGCTGAGCCAGCTCCTGCTGTAGGGGCAGGAGAGGCAAAGGTAGCTGCTCCATCCCAAGCATGTGTTGGGCCTAAGAAGCCCTCCAACATATTTGTTGAAGCCACACCAGTGGCTGTACTGTTGTGATTACCTACATCAGAACAGTCTCCGATAGGGTTTAAGTTAGTATCATCCCAATAAAGTTTTCTATTTCCTAAAGCTGGAAAAAAAGCATTTACAGAAAATCCACTAGAGTTTAGCTCGGCATCATGCATAGGAATAGCTGTTCGCCCTCGAAAAAGAGTAGCCGTAATTTCAAAGCTAGTGGCTCCAGAAACAGGGTTTCCTTGGCCATCTAGACCATCCCAGTTTAGTACGTGATTACCTGCGGCTAAATCATAAGCCTCAAGAACTCTATCTGCCGTTCCTGACTGATAGCCTGCAACACCATTTAAATCTAAAAGAAGTGCCGCATCTCCTGGATCAGGTAAAAACAAAGGGATATAGTATGCACCTGGACAACCATATACATTGGCTGGAATAGCTGGGGCAGCTGAAGGAGGTACTACACGAAAAATGCTTGTATCAGGCACTGCCAAAAAAACCTCATAGCCATCAGCAAATGCAGGGGAGTTTTGTCCCGAATAAACTGAAGCCCGATCATTGACAAAATCTCCATTATCAACAACTCCATACTTGTTCATCGCCAATACATATCCCAAAGGGCGAAAGCCAGTTTGAAAATTCATCCGAACAACAGAGCTATCTGAAGTATACGCATAATAATCTCCTTCAAAAGAAAAGTTAATAGAAGGCGTAAAGTCTGGACTTGCAGGGTCATATGTAATAAATGACCAGCGCTGACAGTGTAAACGTCCCTCTAAGAAAGTATTGGTCCCATTCTCTGCTACTGTAATATCAAAGTAGGGAAAAAAGATTTCGCCGTTGGCAGAGGCATCTGCTGTAGCTCCACCATCTGTACTTTGAAATAGCTCAATACGATAATCCCCGTTTTGAGTGGGGGTAAATGTAAGCGGAGTATAGCCAGCAGGATTTGTTCCTCCAATATTTGGCCCTGCTACTGCTTCATTATAGGTATTGATGAAGCCAGCTCCTGCTGTTTGTAATAAAAAGGCTGGAACGACTACAGTACCTAAGGGGTCGATAACTCGAATATAGACATTATTAGGTCTGCTCACTGCAGGAAGCCGCTCGTACATATTAAAGCCCAAATAAATTGTCTCCGTACTAAAGTCAGAAATAGAGACCTTTAAGCCATTGTTTACCCCAGAGTTGAGGTAAGAGCCATTTCCCAAGGACTGCCGAATCCAGAGGGCCGTTCCATTGGTACTGTTAGGCATTACCTGGGCTGTCCCTTCTGCTCTTAACTGGGCAGAAAAGAACAAAAGCAATGCACTTAAAATTAAGTGATAGTAAATTCTTTTCATATTGGTGGTTTTGGTTTAGTAATCGACTAGGCAATACAAATATGATACGATTAGGGCGATTTTGTGACATAATCAAAATCTAAAAAACTCATTCATTATCAATACCCTAAATTTCACTGATCAACATATATAACATAAAATCATGAGAACAAATAATTTAAGCTGTAAAATGTGACTGAGTTTTTTATCTCTGCAGAGATCCTCTCCTTTCCAATGCGTCACTTTTTTCAAATTTTATTTTCATATATTTTTTTACCTAAATTATAATAAATATCATATTTTATCAAAACAATTTAATAAAGTCCAAAAACAAGGCTTTTCAGCTTATACAGTCCTTTCTCCAAACTGTACAAATACTGGACAGGCCCCTCTTTTATAGTCTTCTCTGCCATTACGACTATTTTGTACCTACGGACTTCTAAGCAGAAATAAAAATCTGATAATCAGCAAAAACAAGGGGTTGGCCCGCATTATAATGCGGGCCAACCCCTAAATACGAGCTGCCTATTTTAGATCCTAGCGATTGAGGATGATGATCTCTACCTTCCGCTTTTGATGCTTGGCCATATTACTTTCTATTACGCCTCGGCCATCGGTTGTAATTTGGGCGCTTGTGATGCCCAGCTCCTTCATAAACTTAGTGACATAACCCGCCCGTTTCTGCGAAAGGGATAGATTGAACTCCTTATCCCCCACATCATCGGCAAAGCCTGTTACCTGAATTTTTAGACTTTCTGGATCTTCAAATTGCTCTAGTAGTTTTTGTATTTGCTCTTTTTGCAACTCACTCAAATCATATTTTCCGGTCTCAAAGTAGACCGATAAGTTTTTGCGCAAACGAGGCTTGGGCGGCTCGGCCATTACGGGCTCTTCTTCAGGGATTTTTCCGTTGGGGCTGAGCTGTACATCTATTCGCTTGATGGCCTCCCCTGCCGCTCGCTCAAAGTAGTCGGCCCCAATAAAGTTATCATAGCCCTCTTTAGAAATAATATAGGAGTAAGAAGCTCCACTAGGCAAACAAAGGAAAAATCGGCCCGCCTTATCCGTTTCAAAGATGCCAATGTTTTCGCCTTCATTTCTCAGGCGAACTCTAGCCCCGGCCAAAGGTTCGGCTGTGGCCTCATCATAGAGGTAGCCATCCAAAAATACATGCTCTACGGCAGGAGCCATAGCAGCGGGAATATGACAGCTATAAAGGTCCAAGCCCCCTTTTCCTTCTGGTCGGTCAGAAGAAAAGTAGGCATACTCGCCATCAGGAGAGACCACAATGCCCGCTTCGCGGAAAGGAGAGTTGACGCCCTCTCCCATATTTACTGGTCTAGACCATTCACCATTTTCTAATAATAAGGTCCGAAAAGCATCGGCTTCGCCCAATCCCGGATGTCCATCAGACACAAAGTAGAGGGTTTGACCATCTGGCGCAATAAAAGGCGCTTCTTCATCTCCTTCTGTGTTGATTTTTGGTCCCAAGTTCTCAGGCACTCCCCAACGCCCATCGGCCATTAGCTCCGAAACCCAGATATCGCTGCCGCCAAAGCCCCCCTCTCGAGTAGAGACAAAGTACATTTTATAGCCATCGCAACTAATAGAGGGCTGAGAGTCCCAGGCTTCGCTATTTAGGCCTATTGCTGGCCCCACGCTATCTACTATTTCATTTTCGCTATCATATTCGGCCACATAAATATCGCAGCCGCCCTGCACATTTTCCCAGGCACAGGCGGCAAAGAAAATCCGTCGACCACAAACTGTAAACTTGGCCATGCCTTCATTATAAGGTGTATTGATGGCTGGTCCAATAGATTTTGGCGATTTCCATTCGCCCTTCTCGTTTTTGCGCAGCATCAAAATATCTTCATCTCCCGAGCGGTTGGAGGTATAGAGGAGCATATCGCCATTGGCCCGCAAGGTGGGCAAAAACTCATCAAATTTGGAGTTGGCCATGCCGGGCAAAAGCTCGGCCTTGCCCGTAGAGCCGGTATATTCCATTTCTATAGCATATTCGCAGCTCTTAATGTTTCGGTCCAAATACGCATCATAGTTGCGGGCCGCCCCCTCTTCTTTGATGCTATAGTTTTTGGGGTCTGCATATTTGTAGAGCTCAAAGTACTCTAAGGCTTTAATATAATTATAGGCCTTCATCTGTAGTTCGGCGGCCTCAAAATAGGCAGATCTAGACAAAAGCGGATTTTGCTTAAAGAGCTGCTCATAAGCCATTCTTGCCGTTTCATAATCGCCTGTTTCTTTGGCCACCACCCCCAACAAGCGCTGAGCCGCAGCAAAGTTGGGCTTTTGCTTAATGGCTTGCTTTAGACTAGCTGCAGCCGCCTCATATTTGGCATTATTAAAATAGTATTCGGCATCTTCCATATGTTCTTTGGCCGATTTGCTCAGGGGCTGGGCCCTAAGACTGAGGCTACAGAAGAGCAGTAAAAAAAGGAGGTGTATAGCTTTCATCATGATTATTGTTTGCCTTAGTTTGTTTGGCGGTCTGGGCGGGCCGAAGGCCCGCCGGCCTAGCGATGTGCAGCAGTGCGGCGCAGCCGCAGACCCAGGCCGTCAGGCCGCAGGGCCGAGCAGACCTGCGAGCTGCGGAACGTAGCGCCGACGAGCGAAGGGAGGCGGAGGCCCCAAAACAGCAGCGAGCTGCGACAACCAGCCTCGAAGAGGCGCCAGTTCGACGACCAAAGGGAGTAAACGTAGCGCCGACGACCGAAGGGAGGCGGAGGCCCCAAAATAGCAGCGAGCTGCGACAACCAGCCTCGAAGAGGCGCCAGTTCGACGACCAAAGGGAGTAAACGTAGCGCCGACGAGCGAAGCGAGGCGGAGGCCCCAAAATAGCAGCGAGCTGCGACAACCAGCCTCGAAGAGGCGCCAGTTCGACGACCAAAGGGAGTAAACGTAGCGCCGACGAGCGAAGCGAGGCGGAGGCCCCAAAATAGCAGCGAGCTGCGACAACCAGCCTCGAAGAGGCGCCAGTTCGACGACCAAAGGGAGTAAACGTAGCGCCGACGAGCGAAGGGAGGCGGAGGCCCCAAATCTCCTACAGCATTTTATAATAAACGCTTCTGCCATAAAAAAAAGGGCCAAAAGGCCCTAAAGTTCTCTTAAAATCAGCCTCTTGGCTTCCAAAGTACTTCTTCTGCCTGATGGCAATGGGCGGCAAAGCGGCCAAAAATAAAGAGGTAATCGGATAGGCGATTGAGGTATTGCAAGACCACCGCAGGCAGGGCCTGTTCTTCATTTAGGGCCACGGCTAGGCGCTCGGCACGGCGGCAAACGGTACGGGCAATATTGGCCCGAGACACCTGTGGGTGCCCACCTGGCAAAACAAAATTTTTGAGGGGCGCCAAATGTTCATCCATGGCATCCATCCAGTTTTCGAGCTGCAAAACATCCTCGGGCAAAACATCGGGCTGCTTGACCTTATCGGCCTTTTCGGGGGCGGTGGCCATGATGGTCCCTAGACTAAACAAACGTTCCTGAATCTGCAAAAGCTGCTGCCGCTGTTCTTCCTGCTCGCAAAAATCTCTTAACAATCCTAAGTTCGCATTCAGCTCGTCTAGGCTGCCATAGGCCTCAATTCTCAAATGGTATTTGGGTAGGCGCCCCCCGCCCCAAAGTGCGGTAGTCCCCTTATCTCCAGTTTTGGTATAAATCTTAAACGACATAATTTACTATACTTCTCCCTTTTGCTCCCGATAGCGCTTATAGGCCTTAATGCCTATCATCAGGCTTATTCCAAAGGCAATCAAACTCAAAAAGGCAATCAAAAAATCAGTTCTACTTTTATAAACGGCCAAAAGCACAATGGCCAAGAGCAAGAGGGTGGCAATCTCATTGTACATCCTAAATTTGGCCGAACTCATCACAAATTCATTGCGGGCCAAACGCTGCATAATGCCCTTGCTGTAATAATGATACCAGACCAAAAGCACAATAAATCCCAGCTTCCAGTGCATCCAGATATTGGCCACAAACCAATCCCAACCATAATAAATGAGCATCATGCTCCCCCCAAAAAAGGTAATAAACATGGCCGGCGTCATAATAATATGATACAATCGGCGCTGCATAATGGCGTATTGCTCCGTCAAAACTCCCCGCTCTGCCTCGGGCCGCTCCAAAGCCTCGGTATGATAAATAAATAGACGAGGCAGGTAAAATAGGGCCGCAAACCAGCTAATGAGCCCAATAAAGTGAATAACTTTACCCAAGTTATAGAGCCATGGCGTATCAAACATATTGCTTAGTTATTTTTTTCAAGGGCGAAGATAAGGATTATTAACGCTCAAAATTGTGATTTTCTATGTCTATTCAACATCATTCTATTGCTCTTCGGGCCAAAAGCCGAGGCTTCCACCTCATTACCGCAGAGGTTTTGCAACAATTGCCGGCCCTACCTCAAAACGGACTGCTACAGCTTTTTATCCAACATACTTCGGCCGGCCTGACCATTAACGAGAATGCCGATCCCGATGTCCGTATGGATTTTGAAACGATTTTTAATCGCCTGGTCCCCGAAAACCAAAAGGGCCTTTTGCATACCCTAGAAGGCCCCGACGATATGCCCGCCCACATTAAAACCGCTTTTACAGGCACAAGTTTAAGTATTCCCATTATTCAAGGCCAACTCGCCCTAGGTACTTGGCAGGGCCTCTATCTTTGCGAGTTCAGAAACCAAGGCGGCCGCCGAAAACTGATCGCTACGATTATGGATTAGGATTTGGGAAGTCTGTTTATTATCTCTGTAGGTTAAAACCTCATAAAGCTAATCCTTTGAATATACAGGATAGTGAATAGTTGGGGATTTTGGGGCCTCCTGCCTGCGGCAGGCGCTACGTTTCGCAGCTCGCTATTCGCTCGGCCCTGCGGCCTGACGGCCTTGGTCTGCGGCTGTGCCGCACTGCTGCACATCGCTAGGCCAGGCTGGCCGAAGGCCAGCCTTCTAGATCCAAACAGATTTGGCCCTTTCTACAGACTTTTGTAATTTTTTAGGCCCTTAGGGCTAACCATCAGCCCCTTTGGGGTATTACTCATTGAGCCCACAAGCTTACCCCCAGAAACCTCTTTTTTATGGATATTTCAATTGCGGCCCTTCGGGCTGGAGACCAAAGGGCCTACAAAGCCCTCTATGAACAGGCCTATTGGTATTGTGCTAGTTATTTGCTCCAACAGGGCGCCCAAGAAACCGATGCCAAAGCCACTTTTAATCGTGCCCTAGAGATTTTTTGGACCAAAATGCAAACGCCCGATTTCGAGCTCAGTTGCCAACCCAAAACCTATCTCTATGCCGTTTGCCGAAACCTCTGGCTCAAACAGCTCCGCAAACAAAAGAAAAACCCCATCCTCCAAGATGAGGAACGCCTGCTGCAAGAGCCCCTCCCCCATTTGGTCCAAGAAGAGGTCTACTTTTTAGAAGAAGAAGAGGCCGACCCCCTACTCATGACCGCCATGAAAGCCCTAAGCAGCATGAAGAATACCGATTGCCAAAAAGTGCTGGAGCTCTACTATTTTGAGAAGAAGTCGCATCGAGAAATTGAGCAAATTATGGGCTTTGCCGATAATTACTCTAAGGTGAAGAAAAATAGCTGTATCAAACAGCTCAAAAAACAATTGCTGCGCCTGCTGGGCCAGCCCAAAGCCTAAATTTATGGATTTTCATAGCCCCGAATGGCTGGATGCTTTCCAGCAAAACCAACTCTCTGCCGAAGAGCGAGCCGCTACCCTTGCCTTGGCCCAAAAAGATGCCGCCTATGCCGCCCAGCTGCAGGCCCATGGCATCGCTATCCAAGCTATTCAGGCTTTTGGCCGCCAAACTGCCGTAGAAAAAATGGCCCAAGAACTTGAGGAGGAAGGCCTTTTTGAACGCCCCATAGAACAAGCCCTACAGACCCAAGCCGCACAAAACCAAATTGGCCAAATTGCCCAAGAGTTAGAAGCAGAAGGCTTTTTTGCCCAAAAAGAAGAAAAGGAAGAGGAGATTAAGGTGCGCCCCCTCCCCCGCTGGCGCCCAATTATGGGTATTGCCGCTAGCCTAATTTTATTGGTGAGTCTAGGCTATTGGTGGCAGAAGTCGCAAAGCCTGCCCAGCTGGTCTCAAGAATATGCTATCGCTAGCGCAGAGTCTACCCAAAAAGAATTACAACTGCTTTTAGGCGCCCAAGGCTTTGGCCAAAATGAAGAAGCCCTCAGACAGTTGCAGCTTGGCCTCGATGCCTATGAGAAAAAGGATTGGACCAAAGCCAAAACAGAGTTGCTGGCCTACCAAAAGGCCAATTCTATCTTTGCCCAAGAAGAAACCCAGTTTTATCTGGGCCATATCGCTTTTGAGCAAGGAGAACTAGGCAGCGCAAAGTCCTACTGGCAAGAGCTGGCCCAATTGCCTAGCCTGCCCCCCCATATTTCCGAAAAACTCAGTTGGTATCAGGCGCTCTTGGCCCTACGCGAAAACCAAAAAGAACTGGCCAAAAGCTACCTGAAAAAGGTCCCTCAAGGCCCCTATCAAGAAAAAGCCAAAGAGCTCTTGCAAACGCTAGAGTAATACAAGGCCTTGCTCCTTAGTAGAATATTAGATGATCCCCTCCTCGGAGGGGATTTTTTTTGTCCCCTATTCGATAGAGATCAAATACCCCATCAAGGGCTTGATGCCCTATTCGACAGAGATCAAATACCCCATCAAAGGCTTGATGCCCTATTCGACAGAGATCAAATACCCCATCAAAGGCTTGATGCCCTATTCGACAGAGATCAAATACCCCATCAAAGGCTTGATGCCCTAGTTGACAGAGATCAAATACCCCATCAAAGGCTTGATGCCCTATTCGATAGAGATCAAACACCCCATAAAAGGCTTGATGCCCTATTCGATAGAGATCAAATACCTCATAAAAGGCTTGATGCCCTATTCGACAGAGATCAAATACCCCATCAAAGGCTTGATGCCCTATTCGACAGAGATCAAATACCCCATCAAAGGCTTGATGCCCTAGTTGACAGAGATCAAACACCCCATCAAAGGCTTGATGCCCTATTCGACAGAGATCAAATACCCCATCAAAGGCTTGATGCCCTAGTTGACAGAGATCAAACACCCCATCAAAGGCTTGATGCCCTATTCGACAGAGATCAAATACCCCATCAAAGGCTTGATGCCCTAATTGGTCCAAAAACAAAAGGGGCTGCTCGATATCGAGCAGCCCCTTTGCAGCAGGTCCTAAGCGATCTTAGAACTTAGCAATGACACCAATTTTTCCATTGATGCCCAATTGCTGATAGAGGTACCAGCGTTGGTATTTGTTATTGAGCAAATTGTTGCCTTCTACAAAGAAAGCAAAGCGTTGTTGCTCTCCTTTTCCTAGCCAATAAGTAGCATTGAGGTTAAGGTCAAACAAACCGCCAAGGGTTTCGCTTTCAGTGCCTAAGGCAGGAAGATAAGGCACGCCAGCATTGACAAAGAGGTCGGCCCCAACTTCTAGATTACCTTTTTTATATTTTAGGCCAAAGCTAGACTCCAAAACAGGCAGATGATAAGCCACTTCAGCCGTTCCGCCGCTATAATTATTGAAAGCTAGCGCCCCCTTAAAGTAGAGTTCCTCCATAATTTGGAGCTCCACATCTGCGGCCACAGTCAAGCGGCTGAGTGTATCATAGGCCAGACCAAATTTCAGATAATTGCTTTCTACGGTATTATAGAAAAGGGGTTGTTGGCTCAAATTGGCATAAGAGACATTAAAGTCGTAGCCTAGGCGCTTAATCTTCCCTTTGAGTCCCCCATAAAAGCGGCTTTCTTGGGTATGTTCCCAATGCAGGCGCTCTGTATCCAAGAAAGGATTATAAGTAGAGAGCTGCATGAGGGTATTTTCACGGATACTGCCCGACCAACCTGCATAGGGAATAAATTGGCCCCCTAAAACGGCATAGCTAAGCTCGATATCGGGCAAAACGAAGAACTGTCCGGCATTGCTTCCTAAGCGGGCGCCCAAACGGCTCTTAAAGTTGCCAAAATTGAGGTCGGCTCCAGCATGCAATTGGGCCAGGCTGCGGCTTTGGCTGCTATCGGTGGTGGTATAGCGGCTATACAGCAGCTCGGCATTGGCAAAGAGGCGATGTTGGGGGCTGCGGCTATTGCCCAACCATTTTTCAAAAACAAGGCGGGGGCGGATATTGAGTTCGCCAACGCCATGATAAGAACTGGTATTATAGAGGTCCAAATCGGCTCTATAGTTCATCTCTTGTTTATTGCTTTTGGCATTAAAGAGATGAATATTGGCCCCTACCGTAAGGTAGCGCTGTTTGAGGCTATCTTCGGCTAGGCCAGAGCTATCTTGAGCGAAGGGATAAAGGCTATCGCCTAGATTTTCGAGCAGTTGGTGGTAGCCATAATAGCGATAATTATTGAGGTCCATATTTAGGGCACCGCCAACAGCAAGGCCATTAGACAGAAAATAATCGCCCTGTAGATTTAGCGAAGTTTCGCCAAAAACTTGGTCCTCTAAGTTACCTTGGCTGCTATGGTGTTTGGCTGTTGCCCCAAAGCGAAATTTATCGCTATTGCTATTGTGGTAAGAGAGTTCTAGCAAGGGGGAAAGCGGGTAACCAATGCCAGCCTTTGTATAAAAGTTGAGACTTTTGGGCGGCTTAGGCACGGGCATAGCCAGCGGGCGGATATTGGGTTCTGGATAATTAACCGAGACGATCCGTTCGGGGACCAAATAAGTTATTTTTTGGCCAGCGCTGGTATCCAAATCGGGTAAAAGAGGCTGAGCCTCCTGCTTTTTACTTTCGGCCAATTGGGCCTTAAAGGGTTTGACTAGCTCGGTCCCTACATCATTGATTTGGGCCTTTAGGCTGGGGGCAAACAGCCCAACAGCCAAAGCTAAACAAAGAGATTTACTATATTTTATCATTTGATTTTTCTTTAGACGATCTATTTTGGAGAGGACAGGTGGCGAAGCCGCCGCAAAGGAGCGCAGCGACGCGGCTGAGGGATGGGCAGCAGTGGCCCGCGGGGCCAGACCCAGCCGCCAAAGGCGGCGCAGGGCCGAGCGAATAGCGAGCTGCGATACAGCCCGACCCGCCCGCAGGGCGGGGCAGCCCCAAAAAAAGAAAGATTTAATCAATCATTTCTAGTTCGCCATTGCCATCATTTCGGCGCAGGCGGCTATTAGAAGAAATAGCTTGCTTGACTTGGGCCAGTTTATCTTGGGCCTCCTTCACAATTTCGGCTTCTCCGTCGAAGTTGCCCAAAAGGCTTTCTAGAGTACCTTTGGCCGCATCTAGTTTGCCTTGTTCGGCATAGATATCGGCGATGAGGATAAAGTTGCGCGCCAACCAATTGAGGTGTTGGCCCAGCAGCTTATTGTTTTGGAAGGCCAGCTCTAGAGCGCCATCCAAATCGCGTTGGATATAAGTAATTTTGGCGATTTGGTAATGGGCTTCAGAGGCGTTGATATCGTCATCGACCAGCTTGAGGCTCTCCTTATAAGACTGCATCGCCTTGGCATTATCGCCAGCGGCTTGTTGGGCCTTAGCGAGATAAAAATGGGCCTCGGCCTTGTTGGCAGCGCTAGCATTGGGTTCTTTGAGGAAGTTGGTGGCCAGTCCCTTTAGCGACTGATAATTTTGGCCATAATAGGCAGAGCGCATACCGAATAGGCGAGCTTCCGATCGGTTTTCGGGGCTAGAAGCAAACTGTTCTAGGCCTTGAAAATAAGTGAGGGCCTTGGCATAATCCTCCGTAATATGGTAACAAATTCGGCCTGCCAAGAGGTTGGCTTCCTCCGCCATAGCGGGGGGCGCTTTGGGGTCCTTGGCCTCTGCCACATAGGCAAAATCGCCTAGTGCTTTGGGGTATTCCTTGAGATTATAGTAGGCAATCCCTCGGTTGAGGTGGGCCGACATACTATTGAGGCCCTTTGGAAAGCGATCGAGATATTTGCTGTAATTATCCGCAGCGGCTGGCCAGTTTTCCTGATCGAAAGAAGAGGCGGCCGACTCATAAAGGAGCGAATCTGCGGCCATATCGGAGAAATTATAGCCCTGCAAAGTAGAGGCATAAGCCATAAAGCCGTCGGGATCGCCTTGATCGATATAGATTTTTCGGATAAAATTGAGGGCCGCTTTGGCTTCCTCTGTTTGGACATTATTGCTCACCACCGTCTTAAAATAATCGAGGGCTTCGCGGTTCATATCGCGGCTATAAGAGAGCACGCCCAATTTGTAGAGGGCTTTGGCGGTATACTCGCTATCGGGATATTTCACGATCAATTGGTCAAAACTTCCTTTAGCCTGATCGAATTCATTTTGGTTAATCTGCGTGCTCCCCATGGCATAAAGCGCATCATCGGCATAGATTGAACTGGGGTGTTGGCCCACCAAATCGGCTAGGGTGCGCAGTTGCTTTTGGGCTTGATTGGTCAAGCTATAAATCAGGCTCAGCTGATACATGGCATAATCCTCATTGGGGAAATTATTGGCCACAATCCGCTCATAATAGCCAGCGGCGGCCGTATAATTATTCGTTCCGCCCAAATAAAGGTAGCAATCGCCAGCCCGGCCGAGGGCATCGGGATAGACAAAATTAGAGACATGTCGATCATTGATTTTGCTCAGGCGGGGCTCAATATATTTAACCGCCTTCACGAACTCGCCCACGGCATTATCGTAGCTATTTTTGCGAAGATAATTGTAGCCTAGGCCATAATGGGCCGTTCCTTTAGAGGAATTGGCGGGTAATTGGGGGGCCGCAGCCGCTACCGTCGTAAAGCGGTTATACTCATCAATACTTTTATCAAATTGGTCCAATTGGAAAAGCGCCTCGGCTTTCCAGAAATGGGCCAGGGCCGTGGTTTCGGTATGCACGGCAGAGCCCAGAGACTCATTAAAGCGCTCTACGGCCTTGGTAAAATTACTGGCCTTATAATGCTGCACGCCACGGAAATAGGCCACTTTTTGGAAAGCCTCTTTGAGAGAGGGCTCGCTGCGGTCGATTGTTCTTAGGATGCTCAGGGCTTTTTCATAATCGCGAGTATTGAGGAAGAGCTGGCTCATCAAATTTTGCGACTCGTTGCTGTATTTTGTATTGAGTAGCTCCATAAAAGCCGAAATAGCGTCATTGTCTAGGCCCAATTCATAAGACAATTTGGCATAATTCATTTTAGCGTCAATCTGCAGCTCTTTGTCCTGCTTCATTTCTGCGGCCTGCTTAAAGGAAAGGCGGGCCTCCTCTTTTCGGCCTAATTTGAGTTGGCAATCGGCCAGATTGTAGCGGGCATTTTGGCCCAACTTATTATCTAATCGAGCAATTTGCTCAAAGTTACCAGCGGCATCCTCATATTTTCCAGCTCGATATTGGGTATAAGCCAATTGATAGAAGATATCTTCTGTCATTTTTGGCGTCTTGCTGGCGTATTCTTCCATAAAAGGAAGCGCTTTTTGGTAATTCTTCTTTTCGTAATAGGCTTGGCCCACCGCCTGTACAATTGTCATACGTTCCCGCACCGTATTGCTTTTGGTGTAGGGTTCTCCGTAGGCAATTGTTTTATCATAATCCTTTTTCATGAAATGGATCTGCGTGATATAGGTAGGGACCACCTTTTCGTAGCGGCTCGACTTATTGGCAATTTCAAAGCTAGCCAGGGCGGCATCAAAGTCTTTGAGGAAGAAAGAGCAGAGGCCATAATAGTAATTGGCGGGAAAAGTATACTCGCTTTTGGTCCCTTTGATTTGGGCAAAAACGGGTTGGGCTTTTCTAAAGTCCTTAGAGACAAAATAGCAATAGGCCAGTTGGAACTTGGCCTCGATCAGCTCCTCATTGCTCAGGTCATTGAGGTCCTTAAAATTGATGCTACTGAGGTATTTAATAGCCTTTTTATAATCTCTTTGGGCATAATAATAACGGCCCACCTCCAATTTGGCCTGAGCGGCCACCGACATAGGCTCATATTTCTTAATCAGGACCAAAAGTTTGTTTTCGGCATCGGGCCGTTCCAAGCGCAGGGCGGCCAGAGCGGCATAAAGTTCTGCTTTGGGGCGGTAGGATTCGGGCAAATCCCAATCATCATAAAGGGCTTGATCGGGGGCGAGCAATTGGCCCAATTCATCTTCGGCCTTGCCATAAAGGGCTTGTTCATAAAATTCGATGGCGGCATGATATGCGGCCTGGGGGTCTTTATAGACGGCTGTTTGCTGCGCTTGTATGCCCTGCAAACTTGCAAGACTCAGCAGTCCGCCATAGACCAGTTTTTTCAGCTTTGGTTGCATGAAGTTCTATTTAATTTTAAAGGAGTCTTTCCTAGAGAATCATTCTAATAAGTTCTTAGCTCAAGATACAGTTTTTTAACTGTTTTATGATTTTGGGGCCTCCGCTGCGGCTTCGCCTTGCGGCGCTACGTTTCGCAGCTCGCTGATCGCTCGGCCCTGCGCCAGCAAGCTGGCTAGGTCTGGCCTACGGCCACTGCTGCACATCGCTAGGCCAGATGGCCTACGGCCAAGGCGGCTTTGCCGCCTTCTGCTCCAAGAAATCAGTTTAGTTATTTAGGCCCAAAAATAATGCCTTGAGGGCATAAAAAAAGCGGCCCGGCGAATAATCGTCGGCCCGCTTTGATGAATCTTTTTCATTAGCCCTAGCGATTAAAAGTTTTCTATGGCAGAGCTTTTGGCAGTTCAGAGAAAGTCAGGCTATTTTTTGCTAAAAAACTTATTCTTTTTTGGCTTAGTCAGATGTGGGGCCCTTAAATAGAAGGGTTCGGAGTAGGCGAGCTCGGCAAATTCTTGTTTTTCGTAGGCATTTTGGGCCAATTGTTCAAAAAAGCGGGCAGATGCGGTTTTTAGGGGCAACAATTCTAAATTACATTCTGGCATCAGTTCTTGGTAACTCCTAGCAGCAGAGCCTAGTACATACAGACTATGCTCTTGTTGATAAATACTCAGGTCTAATTCTTTTAGTGACACAAAAAAGGGGGATTTGATAATTTCTAGTTGGCTATTATAGATAGCGGCATAGGCATTTCCACGGCGGGCATCTTCTAGGCAGATCAGCAAGCTATTTTTGGGCAGGCTTTGGTTCCATTTTGCGCCATAGGCCAGGGCGGCTAGGGTATCGAGGGCCAAGAGGGGGAGTTGCCAGGCAAAGGCCAGGCCTTTGGCGGTAGAATAGGCAATGCGCAGGCCGGTATAAGAGCCGGGGCCTTTGCTCAGGGCAATAGCGGCCAGATCTGTTCCTTTGCATTTGGCTCGCTGCAGTATTTTTTGGACAAAGAGCGTAAGTTCTGCGGCGGGGTCGCCAGCATCAAGAGAACTTTCTTCTACTAGCCAGCAGTGGCCATTTTTAATCAGTGCCACCGAAGTTTTTCGGCTGCTGCTTTCTAAAACGAGTATCAATTGGTCCATAACAAATATAGATTCTAGCGTGGTGGGCAAAATAAGGGCTGGGCTGGGGCGCCAATGGCCTAGCGATGCGAAAGGGTGGCCGTCAGGCCAGACCGAGGCGCTTTGCGCCGAAGGGCCGAGCAGAGCTGCGAGCCCTGTAGCGTAGCGCCTGCCGCAGGCAGGAGGCCCCAAAAATAACAGCAGTAAGTTAAAAAACAAAATAGCCCCTCAATTTGCATTGAGAGGCTAGGGGCTTTATTATGAATCGGAATGAGGAGTTAGATCTTACTCTTCGTCCTGATTATCTTTCTCTTGATTTTCGATTTGCTCACGCAATTGGGCAAAAACGTTGAGGTCACCCATAGTGCTACGCTCTACTTTATCTTGCTGTTTGCGGAGTTCATCTTGTGCTTCGCGGTTTTGGCGACGTTTGTCATCGCGTTCTTGGCGGTCAGCATCTTTCTTGCTATCGTTGTAGTAGCGAGAGTGAGACACGAGGATACGCTTATCATCGCGGTTAAACTCGATTACTTTGAATAGCAAAGTTTCCTCTACTTCTGCGAGGCTACCATCTTCTTTCTTCACATGGCGGAGGGGAGCGAAAGCCTCTAGGCCGTAAGGAAGTTGAACGATAGCACCACGGTCGTCACGGCGGAGGACAGTGGCTTCATGCACAGAGCCTACAGGGAAAACATTCTCGAAAGTATCCCAAGGGTTTTCTTCGAGTTGTTTGTGGCCCAAAGAAAGTTTGCGATTCTCTACATCGATGTCAAGGATCATGATATCTAGAGTCTCCCCTACTTTGGTAAACTCGGCAGGGTGGCCATAGCGCTTCGTCCAAGAAAGGTCAGAGATATGGATCATACCGCCGATACCTTCTTCGAGCTCCAAGAATACGCCATAAGGAGTAAGGTTTTTGACCTCGCCCTTGTGCGTGCTATTTTTGGGATAGCGCTCTTCGATAGTTGCCCAAGGATCATCGCTAAGCTGCTTAAGGCTTAGAGACATCTTGCGCTCTTCGCGGTCGATAGTTACCACTTTAGCTTCGTGGATAGTTCCTTCTTTGAAGTAATCGCGAGAGTTGATAGGCTGGCTGCTCCAAGATACCTCAGAAACGTGGATAAGCCCTTCAACACCGGGAGTGATTTCTAGGAAAGCACCATAATCCTCGATGTTTACGATACGGCCTTTAACGGTAGAACCGGGCTGCACGTCTTCAGGCAATACGTCCCATGGATGGGGCTGTAGTTGCTTGAGGCCCAAAGAGATACGTTTTTTGTCATCATTGAAGTCAAGAACAACAACGTTGAGCTTCTGGCCATTCTCTAGTACATCGCTGGGGTGCTTGATACGGCCCCAAGAGATGTCCGTGATATAAAGAAGACCATCTACACCACCCAAATCGAGGAAGGCACCAAAGTCGGTAAGGTTCTTTACAGTACCTTCTAGGACCTGACCGCGCTCCAATTTAGAGATGATTTCTTGACGTTGAGCTTCCAAGTCGCTTTCGATAAGCGCTTTGTGAGAAACAACAGCGTTTTTGATCGCTTCGTTGATTTTCACTACCTTGAACTCCATAGTTTTACCTACGTATGCATCATAATCAACGATAGGCTTGATGTCGATTTGAGAACCGGGCAAGAAAGTTTCTAGACCCTGAACGTCTACGATCATACCACCTTTCGTCTTGCTGATGATATGTCCTTTAACGACAGTACCTTCGTTGTAAGCGTTAACGATGCTTTCCCAAGCGCGAAGCAATTTCGCTTTGCGGCGAGACAAAACAAGCTGTCCACGCTTATCCTCTTGAGTTTCTACGTATACCTCAACAACATCGCCTACGGCGAGGTCGGGCATATCGCGGAATTCTGAAGTAGGCACCAATCCGTCAGACTTGTAGTTCAAGTCGATAACTACATCGCCATCTTGGATAGCTACTACACGACCACCAACGATTTCGTACTCTTTTACAGAGCTCAAAGTTTCGTCGTACTCGGCAGTTAGTTTGGCCATTTCTTCAGCAGAGTAAGCTGATTCACCAGACTTGCTAGAGTTCCAATCAAAATCGTCGTGAGCAACTACTACTTGCTCTTGCTGGTTCTCCAGCTCCTGATTATTAGTTTCGTTTTCCATAATTATGGAAGTTTCCCTTCCGGGACGGTTTAAAAATGTGAATAAATTAATTTACAATTCCTCTAAAAGGAAAATGCCTGCAAAAATAAGCTTTTCAAGCTTCTTTTACAAGCTATTATAGGTTTATTTTTAGTCCTCTTCCCAAAAGGCTTCTAGGGCCAATTCGGCGGCTTCCCATTTTTCCATGGCCTCTTCTGTAGCCGCTTCATTTTCTTGATGTTTGGCTAGGGCCTTTTCATAATCGGGGGTTCCAAATTTGCTGCTATCGCCCAATATTTTTTCCAGCTTATTTTTCTCTTCTTCTAGGCGCTGAAGTTGCCGCTCTGCATTCTGGATATTTCTTTTGAGTTGTTTGAGGGCCTGTTTGACGGCAGGATCGTTTTCGTCTTTTTTGGGCTTGGCTTTTTTGCTGCTGCCACTGCTGTTGGCCGTTTTGCCCAAAGAAACATCTCGAAGGCTGCCGTATTGGCGTTTTTCTAGGAAGTATTCAGAGTCGCCCAAATAGGTTTTGAGCTTCTTTTGGTCAAATTCAATGACTTTATCGGTCAAGCCATCCAAAAAGTCTCTATCGTGAGAAACCACCACCAAGGTCCCATCATAATGCAAAAGGGCCTCTTTCAAAATGGCTTTAGAAAGCATATCGAGGTGGTTGGTGGGTTCATCCAGTACCAATAAGTTGATCGGGTGCAAAAGCAAGCAGGCCATGGCTAGACGCGCCCGTTCTCCTCCCGATAAAACCGATACTTTTTTGTCTACATCCTCCCCCTTAAAGAGAAAGGAGCCCAAAATAGCCCGTAAGCGGGGACGCAGCTCAAAGGGGGCATCTTGTTCTATGGTTTCTAAAACGGTCTTTTTGGGGTCTAGGGCTTCGGCCTGGTTCTGTGCATAATAGCCCAAATGGACATTATGGCCCAATTCGCTTGTTCCGCCTGTGGGCAGTTGCTGGCCCACCATTATTTTTACCAAGGTCGATTTTCCCTCTCCGTTTTTGCCCATAAAGGCCAGGCGTTCGCCTCGGATGATGGTCAAATCTACCTCATTCAAGATCAAATTATCGCCATAGCTTTTGCTTAGGCCCTTTACAATGGCCACTCTTTCTCCAGAGCGAGGTGCTGGCGGAAACTGCAAACGCATCCGACTGCTATCGCCATCTTCTAGCTCGATCCGCTGCATGCGGTCCAATTCCTTGATGAGCGATTGGGCCATTTTAGCCTTATTGGCCTTGGCTCTAAATTTATCGACTAGGGCTTCTTTGCGGGCAATTTCTTTTTGCTGCTGCTGAAAAGCCGACTGCATTTGGGCTTGTCGCTCTTCTCGCAATTCTAAATATCGAGAGTAGTTGGCTTTATAATCATGCACTTTGCCCAACTCAATCTCAATGGTGCGCTGCGTCACCTTATCCAAAAAGGCTTTATCGTGAGAAATCACAATCACAGCCCCTTCATAAGGCTGCAAAAACTGCTCGAGCCAAATGATAGATTCAATATCCAAGTGGTTGGTCGGCTCATCCAAAAGCAGGAGCTGTGGCCGCTGCAAGAGGATTTTGGCCAGTTCGATCCGCATTTGCCAGCCCCCACTAAAGGTGGTAGTTTGTCGATCAAAATCAGTAACTGAAAAGCCCAAGCCCATCAAAATTTTCTCGGCTTCGGCTTGCAAACTTTGGCCACCAATCAAGGCCAGACGGTCGTTTAATTCCGATAATTCATGAATCAGCTCCATATAGCCATCGCTGCTATAATCGGTCCGCTCCTCCATTTCTTGCTGAATCTCTTCTAGGCGTTTTTCCATGGCCTGCGCCTTGGCAAAGGCCGTCATGGCCTCTTCCAAAACCGTTTTGCCCTTGGGCAAGAGCATATCTTGATGCAAAAACCCGATGCTTAGGTCTTTAGGGGCGGCAATATTGCCTTGCATGGGCGCAATTTGCCCCGCAATAATCTTAAGCATAGTCGATTTGCCCGCTCCATTTCGGCCCGTCAGACCAATGCGGTCTTTTTCTCGCACCGTAAAGGAAACCTGGTCCAACAATCGGCGATCGCCATATTGTACATATATATTCTGAAGGTTCAGCATGATTATTTTCTTTTAGTCGCCGCAAAAATAGCCTTTTTCTTTGGAATAATAATTTTTTGGGGCCTCCGCTGCGGCCTGCGGCCTTGCGGCGGTTACTCCCTTTGGTCGTCGAACTGCGCCCTAAAGGGCTTGTTGTCGTTGCGCAGCTCGCTGCTATTTTGGGGCCTCCGCCTCCCTTCGGTCGTCGGCGCTACGTTGCGCAGCTCGCTGTTCGCTCGGCCCTGCGGCCTGACGGCCTAGGTCTGCGGCTGCGCCGCACTGCTGCACATCGCTAGGCCGAATGGCCTTCGGCCATTTTTGGATAAAAATTTCAAACTTATTTTGCGTTTATAAATTAAAGTTATTACCTTTATGTAAACACAAAAACAAAGCAATGAAAGCATTAGCCATTTTTCTCTTATCCAGTTTATTTTTTGGCCACCTAAATCTATTACAGATGAACCAGCGAGAACTTTTTTTGGCAAAACAGCAGCAGTATCAAGAAGATACAGCCCTTTATGAAGAAACCTTGGCCCAATATCAAGAACTCTATTCACTTTATCAGGAACTTCCGGCAGAGGACCCTGATCGCCCGAGCCTAAAGGCGGCTTTGCTCAAGACCAAAGAGGGTCTAAAGGCCTTTAAGCCACAGCTCAAAATGGATAAGGCCAATTTGGAGCAACTATTTTTGGCCCTTAAGGAAGAAGAAATTCCCAAAACTGATTTTTTATTAGAGTTTGCTCAGAATGCTCTAGACCTAGCAGATAAAGCAAGAAATCTGAAGGGTAATATAAAAAATGACCAGTGGGCAAAAACTAGTACTTTAAATCATTTATACATTAAATTCAAGGAAGGTAAAAAGCTCAAAGTTTGCCGTCTGATTGCGGCAGATATTAAGGCTTTAGTAGAGCAGGCAGACAACAAGCCACCTAGTATATTCTTAGAAGAGTTGGCCCAAATTTTTGAGCGTTATGATGCAGTAGAAAAGATTAAGAAGTATAGAGCTAAATCCCGCTTTATTGAGTCCACCATTGCGCCTTATGTCCTTTCCCCTAACCAACTAGAAAGCATTTTGGACCAAGCCCTGGCCAAGGATGACTTTTTGACGGAAGAGGAGTTGGAGGAGAAGGAAAAAGAATTGGAGGAGACGAGAAAGGAGAAAGAAAAAGAGAAAGAAATGGCTATAGAGAAATGGACTGCAAAAGTTGAAAACTGGAAAACCCAAAGCATAAAAACTATTTATGAGCTGATGGTCTTAGATACGCTAGAAAAATACCGCGATCTAAAAATTAACGCTATCTATGTATTAGAAGAAATAAAAGAATGGGATAAAGTTGATGACCCCAAAGTCGTTCAGCTAATTTTTGATTACAGCCGTAAACTCCTTCCGAAAGGACAACTAAGCAATGAAGATGTATCCAGTAATATGATTAAGGTCATCGATAAAACAGCTACCTTTTTAATTGCGCATCCTGAAGCATGGTATGAAAATCACAATAAAGTAGTGCTACCCAACCTTCACAAAATTCTAGCTCTTCTTGCAAGAATAGATGGTGCAAGAGCAAAATTTAACTGCTATGATATTTACTTAGATTGGGTAAGGCAGTCTAATGTTTTTGCAACTGACAATAGCGTCTATAAGCTAGATTGTTTAACTGAAAAATTAACCGCCTATTTCAAAAAAGAAGCCGCAATGGCTGCTTTTGCTCCAGCCTTGGAGGCAGAGCTTAAACAACTCAAAGCAAGCCTTAAGGGCAGAAATATAATTTTAGCCCGTCATCTTATACAGCCTTATAAAAAAGCTATAGGCAATACTTTTTTCCATAAAGAAAAAAATGGGCTAATCAGCTATATAAAAGCAAATAGGGCTAATGCAACATTGGCTGAAGACTTAGCACTAATTCTCGCTCATAATTTTCAGGAGGAAAACATAAAAGAGGCCATAAAAAGCTGTCAACAAGCAGTAGTGCAATGGGTCCCTAGCCATACCGAAGATAGCTTAACTCAAAATATTCTACTCTCTAATGATAGTACCCTCTCGCTTACTATCAAATTTCAGTTGAATAAAAACAACGGGCAGTATGCGGCAAAAGCCACAGCTCTAAGCATGAATGTTAGTCAAAAGAAGGGGCCTGACTATGAAATCAAAGCCAGTTTTAATGCTCCGCTAATTGTGGAAGCTGATGGTACTGCTTATCATGAATTTTCTGCAGAGATTAGCTACAAAATAGCTGCGGATCAAAGAACTGTAAATATAGGTGCAGAGGCTGGAGGGGAATTCGGGAATAGTAAAACAGAAACTGATAGTTGGAACTATAGTCGAACAGGTGGTTTAAGTGAAATTTTAGAATATACGCACACTAGAGAAGATGGTGGAGAAACTGCCGACGAAACCTTTAGTTCAGGAAATGTTAGTATAAATGCCTCTGTAGCTAATACAAAGACAGATGGAATGCAAGAAGGTTTTTTCAAACTTGTTAAGGGGAGCTTACAAACGGTAAAGAAAGGAAATAGCGTAGAAGTACAATGGCTACTGCTTGATCCTATTGATAACTTTGTGTATCCAAATGGAGGAATATCGGTTAAACAGGTCTTATCCAATAATGCTGATCAATTGATTAAAGAAATTCCACTCCATAAAAAATAAAAAACAGCTACTCAAAGCCCCAAACTTCCGTTTGGGGCTTTGTTCTTTCAATAAAAGATTGCGAAGCAATACCATCTGGCTGTAGGTTTCAACCTAAGTTCAATTCATGAGGGTTTTAACCCTCATTCATAGTTCATTGCGAAGCAATACCATCTGGCTGTAGGTTTCAACCTACAGTTAAAAGGGCCGAAGGCCCGAAGACTGAGGGGCTGTAGCAGGGCCGCCGCAGGCGGCAGACCGAGGCGCTTTGCGCCGAAGGGCCGAGCAGACCTGCGAGCTGCGAAATGGCCCGACCCAGCCAAAGGCTGGGGCAGCCCCAAAAAAAGAAAAGGTCCAGCACCGAAGCACTGGACCTTTAAAGGCTTAGCAAAAGCTAATTAAACTATTTGGCCAAAACGAAAGGCAATTGTAGGCGGCCATCCTTACCTTCTAGTTGAAGGATATATTGGCCAGCGGGCAAATTGCTAAGGTTAAAGTCATATTGTTGTTGGATGCTTGCGGTTTGCGTCCAAACTACTTGGCCCAAAGTATTGAAGATGCGGATTTGTTGTGCACCCTCTAGGGCTTGTTCCAGTTGGAGTTGGAACTGACCGTTGTTGGGGTTGGGGAAGAGCTTGATATTTTGCTCATTCCAAGCGGTGATGCTCGTGCTACAGTCAATGAAAGCAATGTTAATGCTAGCGCTGTTGCTACAAGCACCAGCTGTAGTATAAGTAACACTGTGGTTAGCATTGATTGGGCTATTATCAAAGTCAATTGTTCCAGTATTAGGATCAAGAACTAGGCCTGTACTACTACTGAAGGTTCCGCCTGAAACCATTGTAGTTGGCAAAGTGATAGCTTGAGTTCCTAGGCAGAAAGTTGTGGTATCATAGACAAAGCTAGCGTCATCACGAGCATTAAGTACGAGCATAACGGTATCTACATCGGGGCAATTCCCTTGTGTAGTATAAGAAATCACATAAGCACCCGCTTGGCTATTGGCGAGGTCAATAGTACCACCAAAGCTCTCGATAGCGATACCAGCTGTAGAGCTAAACAAACCGTTATTGCTGCCATTGATTTGCGCAATGGGGTTGGTTCCATCTAGGCAATAGCTGCTCATGGCATAGCTAATATCTGCGGTATCGGCTACATCGATATTGATAACAAAAGTATCGAGATCGGCACAAGCGTTGGGCGTAGTATAGACGATAGCGTGAAGACCAGCACTAGAGTTATCTACATTGACAGCACCAGTAGTAGGATCGAGATCAACTACATTAGAGAGGCTGCTAAAGCTCCCCCCTTGAGTAGCTGCAATAGTAGGCGTAACAGTACCCGCACCAAAGCAATAATTAGCCATAGGATAGCTAATATCTGCGGTGTCGGCATCTGCGATAGCTACAGCAACAGTGTCATAATCCATACAGCTCATGTTTGGACCAACAGCATAAATAACGTTGTAGGCTCCAATTGCAGAAGAACCAGCAGAAATCTCACCCGTTAGGCTATCAATGCTGAGTCCTGTAGTGCTCATGTAAGTACCGCCAAAACTACCGTTGTTAGTCACAGCAACTTGTCCAGAGTTTTGGCAAAAAGATGCAAAAGGATAGCTAATATCAGCAGAGGGACTCTCTGCATTTTGCGTGATGTTTAGGACATAAGCTCCCGTATTTGTACCTAGTCCTTCTACCATTACATAGAAAGTGTCTTGGTAGGTAACAGGCGTGCCCAAAATTTCTGAGCGCGTGCCACAGTTATCATCATTGTCAGCAAGCTGGTTGATTCCAGCATCATAGATACGGAGATAAGTATCAAAGCTAGAGCCACAAAGTGAGGCATCAATAGTGGTCACACAAGGATCAGTGATAATCAGTTGATACCATACATCAGCTGATGAATACCCCATAAAGTCCGTATAGCAACTAGCGGTACTGCTTGTATCATTAAAAGTAGCCGTAGATACCATAATAGGATCTGTGGGCGTATCTCCGTTAACAGCACAAAGTGTAGTGAAACGAGTCATCGTCCAAGCAGAGGTATCGCCAGGAGTACAAACTGCACGAACATAAACATCATAGGTTGTATTATCCATCAGGCCTGTTTGGCTGCTACTATTTGTATTGATTACTGCAGTAGTTCCTGTGGGAGTATTTCCTGCCATCACTACTTCTACTTGGAAGTTAGTTGCAGCAGCTGTCCAGTTCAAATCAGCAGAAGTAGCTGTAATATTACTTGCTGTTAGGCCAGAAACAGGCACACAAGTAGGCAAGTCATCAAATGCAACATCATCAATTAGGATGTCATTTTCAAAAGGACTGCTAGGAGCATCTTCTACTACGGTAAAACGGGCTTGTACAGGGCCCGTAATTGTAAATAGGCTCAAATCGACCATCACCTCATGCCAGTTGAGAAAGTCTTGGCGGATAGTATCTACAGTGGTCCAGTTGGCCCCATCATAGATATCAATAATCAAGGTATTATTTACCCCTGGATCATCTGTATTATTAGAGTATACCCAGAAAATAAGGCCTGGGCGAGTCAAGGCCGTAACATCTACTAGAGGAGTTTCTAGTGTAGAAATCTGAGTAGGGCCATTAGGCGTAGAACCATCAATCCAAGCATAATTTCCACCATTCCCCGTATGGTCGCCAGCATTTGCAGCGGCATAATCGGCAGCAGTGCTATACTTCCAAGCCTCAGAACCACTCTCGGTCCAACAGTTAGGCGTAGCAGAACCATCAAAGGTTTCTAGATAAGGTGCAGAGAATACACTACAAGCTGTTGTGAAGCTTCCTGCAATAAAACTATAACTAGAAGTATCTCCCACAGCACAAATTGCACGAACATAAAACTCATAGTCAGTACTTGCAGCAAGGCCAGTAAGAGTAAAAGGTAGCGTGTTAGCCAATACTGAAGTTCCAGTTCCTTGAGCAAATCCCAATGGTCCATACTCAACTACATAAGAACCCGCAGCAATAGCATTATTATCTGTCCAACTTAAATCCACTGTAGTTGCACTAATATTTGAAGCAGTCAACACCGATGGAGTAATACAAGAAGGTGCCTCCCCTACAACTACATCATCAATAGCCATATCACCAGTATAGCTAATTCCATGTATTCCTGTAAAGCGAAATTGTACAGAATCTAAACCCGCATAAGCAGCTAAACTAACGGTTTGTACCTGCCAAACATCATTATCATCTGTAAAAGGGCCAAAAACAGAGGTCCAAGCCCCCATGCTTCCAACATGTGCTTCAACAGTTAGGTCGCCCATCGTGGCCCCATACATATGCAAGGCAAAACTAAGTTGAGGAGCTGTTAAAGCTGTAAAATCAAAATAAGGGCTGCTCAGTATTGCACTACCACCTATTGTTCCCCCTGTAGTTTCTATGTAAAGGTACTGCCCAGTAGAATTACCTGGATTAAAATCAACAGAAGGACCTGTTGACGAAGAGGTTGTCCCCCCAGCATCAGGCAACCAGTCTTGGTTGTCTGTTGTTTCATTTGTCCATCCTGCAGCAGCCATCGTATGAGCTGTAGTGGAGCTAGTACCGCTAGGCGTTTCTCCCTCAAAATCCTGCGTATAGGGAAAAGTATTTACAACCTGCGCCCTCAAGCCGGCAATGCTCAAAAAGAGACAGGCCGCAATTAGCGTATAAATTCTCATAAAGTATATGATTTAATATGAATGAAAAAGGCTTATCCAAACAAATGCTCAAAGCCTGCTATCGCTTTGAGCTCCTTACAAATTTAATCTTTTTTAGACAAAAAATTAAGCTTCTGCTCATTTAGCCCAAAACCAAAGCTTTAGCAAAAGCTTAAGTCTTTTTTGGTCAAGTTATTGCAACATTGTTGCATTTATATTTATCTTTGCCCTTATTAACACTTGTTGAAATCCATTTATCATGAACAAAACTTTATCCCTCTTGCTTTTGCTGGGCCTGTTTTTTTCTTTTTCGGCCTGTAGCAAGGAAGAGGAGGACATCCAAATCACAGAGTTTCAGGTCAGTTTTATTAGCCCCTCGGCCAATGAAACCCTAGCCGATCCCGCCAACGCCAATTTCCAACTAGAGGTCTCCACTCCAGAAAATATCCATGGGGTACAGGTTTTTCTCTACCTAGACGGAGACAGCAGCTATATCGCCCCTTTTTCTCCTTCTAGAACGCCCCGAGATGGCGATCTCTTAGAGATTAACGAGCAAATTGACCTTTCGGCCTTTCCCGCCGGTAGCCAATTTCGCCTAGAGGTAAAGGGCTGCCTAGAACATGGCTGCCCCCAACCCATTATCCAAAGTATTCCTTTTAATATCTAAAATAGCATCAATCATGAAACTTTCTTATTCTTGGCCCCTACTGCTTTTTGTCCTTCTTTTTGGCTTTTCTTCTTGCGAAAAGGAAGAAGAGGATGAGGACGATCACGACCATGCAGAAGTAAGCATCAATTTCCTTTCTCCTGCCAATGAGGGGACCGTGGCCGACCCCAGCCAAACGCATATCCATGTTCAAGTTACCTCTGATGAGGACCTACACGATATTTATGTCTATCTCCAAGTGGAGGGCGACAGCAGTTATATCGCTCCTTTTGGCCCCATGACGGTGCATGAGCATGCCACTACCGTAGACATCGAAGAGGATATCGACCTCTCTAGCTATCCCGCCGGTACCGAGTTTCACCTAGAGGTTGAAGCTTGTGAGGGCCATGATTGCGACGAAAAAGAAACCCAACATATTCACTTTTCTATCTAGGTTTTAGTCTAGCCTACTTTCTACTAGGACAGCAGCTACTGATGCAGTAGTTGCTGTTTTTTTTGGGGCCTGCCGCCTGCGGCGGCCGGGCCCTTGCAGGGCTCGCAGCTCTGCTCGGCCCTTCAGCCCTTCGGGCTTCGGTCTGGCCTGCGGCCACCCTTTCAGGCCCCTAGGCCAGTCGCTGCGCTCCTTTGCGGCGGCTCCGCCGCCTGTCTGACGCAATTGGACCAATAAAAAAAGCGCTGCTAAACGAAGTTTAGTCAGCGCTTGGGCGCTGGCTGGCCAGCGCTAGGGCCGCAAGGCCCTCATCGGCTTAGGGATGGATAGCAGTGGCCCGAAGGGCCAGACCTAGCGGGCGCAGCCCGCGCAGGGCCGAGCAGACCTGCGAGCTGCGACACAGCCCGACCCGACCAAAGGGAGGGGAAGCCCCAAAACCCCTTAATCCAACTCCAATACCTTCAATTCAATTCTTCGATTAAAGGCACGGCCTTCTTCTGTTTCATTGCTGGCCGCAGGATCATTTTCCCCATAGCCTTTGGCCTTCATGCGCTTAGCCGAAATTCCATGCTCTTTGAGGTAATCCACTACGGCCTTTGCCCGATTATTCGAAAGCGTTTGGTTGGCGGCCAAGCTTCCTCGGCTGTCGGTATGTCCCCCAATTTCAATCTTCATTTCTGGATATTGGGCCATTAGGGCCAAGAGGCGGTCCAGTTCTTTTTGGCCCTCTTCCTTGAGGTTATACTTATTGGTATCAAAGAAAATGTTGTTGAGGCGAATCTTGGCCCCCTTCTGAATGGGGTGCAAATAAAGGTCTACCACCACTTCTTTATATTCTCCGCCCTTGGGCAAATCAATTGATTTACTTTCCGAAAGGAATTTCTCCTTTTGGGCCAAAAATCCGTAGTTAGTCCCTGAAGGCAAAACCAAGCTATAGGCCCCCGTTTGAGGGTTGGAGCGGGCAATGCCAGAAGGCCCCTCTTTGCCCAAGCTTTCGTACTGCACCGAGGCCGCCAAAGGCGTGCTGTCTAGGGCATTAAATACTCGGCCACGGACCAATAATACGGCCTCTGGACGAGCCGACTCGGGCAATTGTACTTTCATGATATCAGTTTTGCCCAAAGAGTTTTCACTAGAAGAGAAAAAAGCGTACTCCCCAGAAGCAGGCAAAGAGTAATAGGCATCAAAATCAGGCGTATTGAGCTTGGGGCCCAGGTTGAGGGGCTCCGACCAATTGGTCCAGCTATCGTCCAAACGACGGCTCATAAACATATCGGCCTGCCCATAGCCTGGCCGACCAGAAGTGGCAAAATAAAGGGTTTTGCCATCGGCCGCCAAATAGGGAGACAGCTCAGAAGCAGCGGTATTCAGGACCTCTCCCGTATGCAAGGGGGCAGTCCAGCTGCCATCTTCCTCTCTAAAAGAAACATAAATATCCTTGGCCCCCTCCGTGTCATCTCGCTCAATGGCCAAGACCAGGGTTTTGCCATCATTGGCCAAACTATACTCGCCAAACTTATTGTGGTTGTAGTAGTCTTCAATTTCTAAGGCCTCGGGAAAAGACCAGCGGTCGGCCCCATCCTTATGCGAAAAAGAAAGCCCCTTCTCCGAGCCCCCATCTTTTTTATAAACATTGAGGACCAAAAGGGTTTGGCCATCGGGCGTGACCGAACAGATGGAGTTATTGCGCTCATTATTGATGGGCGCACCAATATTTTCGGCAGGCAAAAACTGCCCATCTTCGCCCAGTTTTGCGCACCAAACATCCTGATTCCCTTTGTCGCCTAGATTATCGGGATGGTTCTGGCGGGTATAATAAAGCAATTGGCCATCGGGAGAAATCAAGGGGGCCAATTCATCGGTTGGGCTATTTATATTTGCCCCAAGATTGACCGGATCATCGACCTCATCGGCTCCAGCCACAGTTTGCACCTCTACCTGATAGTCAACCTCCTCTTCAGAAATTCCAATGGCATCGATCTGATTATAGCCGTACACCATACGAGTATTGAGTTGGAGCTGAATAGCAGAGACCAGAAAATCCGTCTGTTCTTCCAATACAAATTTGGTCAATTTACCCTTGCGATCTTTATTTTCTTTGCTCAATTCGGGCGTTTGCTCAAAAATCAAGCGGACCTCTCCCTTGCTGCCATAGGCCACAATTTTTTCAATCGCACCAGGGTTAAAGGCCTCAGAAACCGTGATCTGCTTTACCTTTTGAGGCGTTTTATAGCCCACTTTAATAAACTCGCCATCTCCATTAGATTTTGACTTGGGCGTCCAAGCACAAGGTGTTCCTTTACAGTTTTCTGCAATGACAGAAGGTGGGCCCACTACTTCCTTGGCCACATACTGCCCCTTATGTTTGGGCAAGGCCAGTTCAGAAGATTTGTCGAAAACCACAGCCGCCCATTGTATAGATTGGGCCGCCAGGAGCTGAGGGATAATACAACTGAGGATGATTAAATAACGCATAAAATATTATAGATTTTGTGGAGAATTTGTTCGAAGATATAAACGCTATACAGAGTTCTATGCAATTTATACCCCAGAAAGCCAAAAGTTAGTTCCCTAACAAAAAAAGGCCCAACCTATTCATAGGCTGGGCCAGTTGTGACAGCTTAAAACTAAGCTATTTATTAAACAAATAGCTATAATCGCCACTAAAATTCTCATAAAAACCATCTAGCTTCACTTCATCCTCGGCCTGAATAATGGCCTGAATAAATTCCTCTTCGGTTTTTACTTTTTCTCCATTTACGGTCTCAATGATGAAGTCGCGGTCCATATTGGTACTTTCCATTAGGCTGCCCGAACGGATTTTAGTCACAATCAAGCCCTTCTCCAGATCCAAGCGGCGACGCTCTTTGCTATTGAGGGGGCGAATATCAATACCCAACTCTTCCAATACGGTTTCTTCATTTCTGAAGCGCTCCGAACGAGGCTTGTCCTCGATGCTATTGCCATTAGAGGCATTCTTGAGCTCTACCTTTGTTTCATAAGATTTTCCATCTCGGAAGTAAATGATGGCCACCTCTTGCCCAGGTCGGAAAAGCCCCACCTGCTCTTGCAGTTCTGGCGAGCTCTTCACCTTTACATTATTTACATGCGTAATAATATCGCCTGACTTTAAGCCGCCTTCTTCGGCTGCACTGCCCGAATTTACTCGGTCCAAATATACTCCATCTAAGGAGTTGAGCGACATTTCTTTGGCCAATTCATTGCTCACATCTCGAATCGTTACGCCCAAAAATCCTCTTTGGACCTCCCCATATTCTATCAGATCTTTGGCCACTTTACGCGCCAAATTGACCGGCACCGCAAAAGAGTAACCCTCATATCGGCCCGAACGAGTAATAATAGCGGTGTTAATCCCCACCAAACGGCCCTCTGCATCAATCAAAGCGCCACCACTATTGCCCGGATTCACCGCCGCATCGGTCTGAATAAAAGACTCAATAGAGTAAGTTCCCTCCAAAATATCAATGTTACGGCCCTTAGCCGACACAATCCCCGCCGTTACCGTAGAGGTCAAATTAAAGGGATTACCCACGGCCAAAACCCATTCGCCCACCTGCAGCTGATCCGAATTGGCAAAGCCCAAAACAGGCAGTTCGCGGCCATCCAACTCCTCTTCTTCTACCTTAATCACGGCCAAATCCGTAGAAGGATCGGTCCCAATCACCTTCGCCTTGTATTTTCTGCGGTCATTCAAGGTCACCTCTACCTGCCGAGCGCCTTCCACCACATGGTTGTTCGTCAGCATATAGCCGTCCTTACTAATAATCACCCCAGAACCCGAAGCCCCAGAACCAAAATCAAATAACTCCTCATTCCCCCCATTAGACTGAATATGCACCACCGAAGGCCGAGCCAAATTAGCCGCCGCCTTAAAATCCTTGGGCCGATCCGTTAACGGACTGCCATAAGGGCTATCATTATAATAAGTCGCTTGGTATTTAGGCACAAATTCCCGCACAATCACTTCTTGGCCGGCAGGACGTTCTTTTTCTAGACAGGTTTTATAAACCCCTAAGGTCAATCCCGAACTCAAGATCGAAACCGCCAATAGGATAATTCCATTTCTCATAGGCTATATATAGATTAGATGCTGATTTAGAAGATCTGATTTTAAACTTTAAAATCCTAACTGAAGTTCATACTTTTGCAGCTTTGAGGAGAAAAACTGCCAGAAGTTTAGTGCAAAAGGTCTTTTCTGCTTTTTTTGGGGCCTCCCCTCGCCCTCAAGGGCTCAGGGCGCTACGTTCCGGGGCTCGCTACTCGCTCGGCCCTTCACCAGCAAGCTGGCTCGGTCTGGCCCTGCGGGCCACCCCTACACATCGCTAGGCCATGATGGCCTTCGGCCATCCTTTAAAAGCTGTTAAAGCCTAAACGCTAAACAACGCCCTTAGCTCTACCCAATTTAAAACGCCTATTTAGCTATGAGAGAAAAACCAAACCCCTATGAGGGCATGAGCCGCAAAGAACGGCGAGAAGCAGCCTTAGACCAAGTCTTTGGCAAGAACAGAAAAGAATATATGGGCAATATTTGGGGCTGGAAGTTTACCTATTTTGGCCTTGTTTTCCTATTAGCCGTTTTTGCCTTTGCGGCCTATGGCGTTTGGACAGGTAAAATTGACCTCAAAAAACAACAGTTTGAGGCCACCCCCTCCCGACATATCCAACAAAATAGCTTGCACCATCAAAAAGATACAGCAAACTAGCTAGGCCTTTCTTTTTTCATCCTTTTTTAACATTGCTTTAAAATGTCAGCCATTCCTTTCTATAAATATCAAGCAGCAGGCAATGATTTTGTCATCTTTGACAACCGAAATGGGCAGTTTTCTTTTTCGGCCCAAGAAATTGCCCGCATCTGCCATCGGCAGTTTGGCATTGGGGCCGATGGCATTATGCTCTTAGAAACAGATGCTTCTACAGACTTTAAGATGGTCTATTTTAATGCCGATGGCGCCCCCAGCAGTATGTGCGGCAATGGCGGAAGAGCTTTGGTCGCTTTTGCCCATCATTTGGGCCTCTTTGAAAATAGCTGTAGCTTTATGGCCGTGGATGGCCTGCACCAGGCCAAGGTCTTAGGGCCTAATTATATTGCCCTAGAAATGCAGGATTATAAGGATTTACTCCTGGCCGATACGCACTGCTTTTTAGATACGGGCTCTCCTCACCATATTGAGTTTGTCGCCCAATCCGAAGCCGTCGATGTGGTCCAAGAAGGCCGAAAAATTCGCTATGCCGCTCCCTATGGAGAAAAAGGCGCAAATGTCAATTTTGTAGAAGTCCTCGGCCCTAAACAACTCCAAATTGCCACCTACGAAAGAGGGGTCGAAAATGAAACTTTGGCCTGTGGCACCGGCGTTACCGCCGCCGCTATTGCTCATTTTCTACAACATGGCCCAAAAGCAAAAGGCCATCATCGCATAGAGGTCCGCGCCAAAGGCGGAGAACTAGCCGTAGAGTTCGATTACCAAGAAGAAATTAAAAATATTTGGCTGTTGGGCCCCGCCCAAGCCGTTTTTCAAGGCCAGTATTTCGGCCTCCAAAAATAAAAGTAAATCATGGGAAAAGATACCAACAAAGTGGTCCAAGAAAATAATATCCAATTGACTGTCGGCCTCAATGCCGATCGCACCCCCGTCAAAATTGAATGGGAAGCCTCCGATAGCCAAAACGGCCCCGAAGAATGCAAGGCCATGCTGATCTCGCTCTTCGATAAGGCGCATAAAGATACCCTCAAAATTGATCTCTGGACCCTCGATATGCAGGTCAATGAAATGGACCGTTTTATGTACCAAACCCTACGCGGCCTAGCCGATACTTATTATCGGGCCACCAACAACCAACAACTCAGCAACGATTTTATGCGCTTTGTCCAGTACTTTGGCGAAAAAACAGAAACCCTACCCAAAAAGTAGGTCCGAATGCAAAGCCAAAGGCCCAACTCCTTATTGGAGTTGGGCCTTTTTTATTCCCGCCAATCTTCTAGCCGCCAATGTTTTGCAGGCTGCAAAAGCGGTAGTTCCCTATACATTAAGGTATTGGCCCGCCAAGAAACCTCTTGGCCCGCCCACTGCCCAAATAAGAAGAGTTGGTCACTAGTTTGGCGATAATATAAACGAGCCCAAAGGCTATCGCTCTGCAAATCGTAGAGGGCAAGGCCCTCTTTGGGCAAATAGCGCAAACGATAGCTCTTTTGCCTCCTCCCCTGCTGCATGATCCAATAGCCCCGACGATGAATATAGAATTGTTGGCCATCTTCTAGGGCATAGGCCCCATGCAAGGGCGGCCTAGTCTCCATATCATCATTCCAATGCTGCCGATGCCGATAGGGCCAAGCAATATTCAGAAGGATCAATAGGAGGAGGGCTGTTTTGAGTACTCTTTTTTGCCCTTTGCGAAAACTAGGCCCTAAGGACTGTTTTGCCGCCAAAGCCTGCCCGCTAGACCAAGCCCAAAGCCCCTTTAATCTGGGCCAAAGAAGATATAAGGCCATCCATAAAAGCCCAGCCGAATATATCTTGACGTTGATGTCAAAGCTGATATTGATGAGCAAAACCTGCCCCATGACCCCAGCCGCTAATAAAGCGCCCAATGCTCGACTAGGACGATAGAATAATGCTAATGCCGCTAAGAGTTCTACTATACCGGTCCAAAAACTATAGCTCCAAGAACTGCCCATGACCGACCAAAAAGCTAAATCCTTCTCGATATAGCCCAAAGGCTGATATAAGGTATTGGGCTCTGGCAAAAAGAACTGCTGTTTGAGCAGTTTGTCTAGACCATAACGCCCCAGTTGCATGCCTAAGTAATAGGCGATACCCAATTGTAAATAAGGCTGCAACTGCCAACTCCAGTTTTTTTTGTCCCAAACTAATAGTAAAGCCGCCCCCGCAGCCAAAACAATAAGGTGCAAATAAAAGCCTGTACTATCCGATGCTAAGACATAATAGCCCTCTTCTATCCCTAAAGCTACCCCAGAAGCCTTATAAAAGGGCTCAAATACTTCGGCCCAAAAGCTAGAGTAGGCAGGCCATAGGGGCTGTTCAATTGGAGCCGTTAGGGCAAAAAGAATTAAGTATATAGTTGTCCAACGATAAAGCATCTGTATTTTTTTAGCTTTTCTATCTAATCCAGGGAGCCAATCCGAGATGTCCGTAGACCTCCGTGGCCGCCACGGAACCAATCTGAGATGTCCGTAGCGCTCCGTGGCCACCACGGAGCTAATCTGAGATGTCCGTAGACCTCCGTGGCCGCCACGGAGCCAATCCGAGATGTCCGTAGACCTCCGTGGCCGCCACGGAACCAATCCGAGATGTCCGTAGACCTCCGTGGCCGCCACGGAACCAATCCGAGATGTCCGTAGACCTCCGTGGCCGCCACGGAGCTAATCCGAGATGTCCGTAAGCCTCCGTGGCCGCCACGGAACCAATCCGAGATGTCCGTAGACCTCCGTGGCGGCCACGGAACCAATCCGAGATGTCCGTAGACCTCCGTGGCGGCCACGGAACCAATCTGAGATGTCCGTAGACCTCCCGTGGTGGCCACGGAACCAATCTGAGATGTCCGTAGACCTCCGTGGTGGCCACGGAACCAATCTGAGATGTCCGTAAGCTTCCGTGGCTCATTTTAAGCCCCTCTTTTAATTTCCCTATGGTCCCCCTAATTAAAAAATAAAAAGCGCTTAGGCCCTAAAATAAGCGATCCTTTATTTAGAAGGATAAAAAAAGGCCCCAAACTGTAGTTTGGGGCCTTTCTGAGCCATCAAATTATTGAGCATAAAAGCTTGAGCAAGGAATTAGGCCAGCCAATAACAACAACAGCGGCAAGCAGGCCCGAAGGGCCGCAGGCCTAGCGATGTGCAGCAGTGGCCGTCAGGCCAGACCCAGCCGCTGAAAGCGGCGCAGGGCCGAGCAGACTTGCGAGCTGCGGAACGTAGCGCCGACGAGCGCAGCGAGGCGGAGGCCCCCAAAAATCGCCCTTATCCTCGGTTATTTTCTTCAGAAGTGCTCTAATTATTGGTTAATTGGGCAAGCGGGCTATCTTTTTCGGCAATAAAGTCAATAGCCTTGGCTAAATCTTGGGCAAACACCCGATCGCCTTCAATGGCGGGCACGACTTGGCGGAAAGCTTGGCGGCAATTTTCGATAGCGGCAGAGCTAGTTAGAGTTCTAAACTCTAGGCTTTGCATAGCCGCCATTAGTTCAATAGCCAAAAGGCGTTCTAGATTATGGACCAAGCGATAAAGTTTGGTGCCTGCATTGGCGGCCATACTCACATGGTCCTCTTGGCCATTGCAAGAGACCAGAGAATCTACAGAAGCGGGGGTACAGAGCTGTTTATTTTGGCTAGCGATAGAGGCCGCGGTATATTGGCCGATCATCAGGCCAGAGTGCAGGCCCGAATTGGGCGTAAGGAAAGCGGGCAGGCCTCTTTTTCCGCCAATGAGTTGATAAAGACGGCGTTCTGAGATACTTCCGAGTTCGGAGAGGGCCATTGCCATAAAATCGAGCGTAAGGGCCAGCGGTTGGGCGTGGAAATTTCCGCCAGAGAGAATCGCATCTGTTTCGGGGAAGATATTGGGGTTGTCGGTGACACTATTGAGCTCGGTAGTCAGTACCTTTTTGGCATATTCTAGGGCATCTTTGCTGGCCCCATGCACCTGAGGCACGCAGCGGAAAGAATAGGGATCTTGCACCACTTCTTTTTCGGCCTTCATCAGGGGAGAATCGGCCAGTAGAGTTCTAATATTTTTGGCCGTTTGCAATTGGCCATTATGGGGGCGGATAAGATGAAGGCGCTCATCAAAGGGGCTAAGCAGACCGCCAAAGCCATCAATAGAAATAGCGGCGATGCTATCGGCCCAAAGGCTGAGCTTTTCTGCCTTCCAGTAGCTATATATTCCATAGGCCAAAGAAAACTGTGTACCATTGAGCAGGGCCAGGCCCTCCTTCATTTCGAGAGCAAGAGGCTGCCAGCCCAATTTTTCTAGGGCTTGGGTCGAGGGCATGCGTTCCCCTTTAAAATAGACCTCTCCCTCGCCCAAAATGGGAAGAGAAAGGTGGGCCAGGGGGGCTAAATCGCCAGAGGCGCCTAGGCTACCGAGTTGATAAATGACGGGAATGAGGTCTGCATTATAGCTATCAATGAGGCGTTGGAGCAAAATAGGGCGGACGCCAGAAAACCCTTGGGCCAGATTCTGTATTTTGAGTAATAGCATGAGGCGGGCCAGCTCTTGGGGCACCAAATCGCCCGTACCAAAGGCATGAGAGCGGACCAAATTATGCTGCAGTTCACTTAGGGCCTCCTTGCCAATTTTGACATCGCAAAGGGAGCCAAAGCCCGTATTGATGCCATAAAAAGAGTCTTCTGACGCTGCCACCTTCTGCTCTAGAAAATCGCGGCAAGCCTTTACTTTGGTCCAAAGGGAGTCCGTTAATTCAATTGCTGTATGTTCAGCCCAAAGCTGATGCAATGCGGCTAATGTTAGTTCTTTTTCGGTAAGCAAATGCATAAATTGTTAGCTGTTGAGGCCCATTTTGGGCCATAAAATCAATTATTTTCTGTTTGTCGGCGGAAAATATACGGAAGAGAATTTATAAATAAATAAAGCGATATGAATAGCTCGAAAAATAAGGTCAAGTTTTTGGCCCGCGCCTACTTTTTTCTCCTTCCTTGGAGTCGTCCTAAGAGATTATGGGCTTTGGCGGCCCTACTGCTCTTACTATTTCTGAGTTTTCAGTACCTCATTTCTCATTGGCAGGCTGCGCTGGGGCCATTGGCCTCTGGGGAGGAGCTGCAGTTGCTAGATGCTCATTTTGGCATTCGGGAAAAAGAGATAATTCCCTTGCTAGAGCATTTGGGCCCCTCCTATCGACAAGCGCAGAGCTACTTATATATTAGTCTAGACTTGATTTATCCGCTTGCTTATGGATTATTTTTTTCGGCCTGGCTACTTTTTCTGCTCCAAAACTCATTTCCTCGTTATTTGGGCAGTCTTTATCAGGGCTGTTTTTTCCCTTTTTTGATCTCTATCACTGATCTTTTAGAAAATATATCTTTTATATTGTTGCTTTGGCGCTATCCTCGGCTTCCCGCTTGGCTTTGGTCCTTGGCCTCCTTTTTTAATCAGGCAAAATGGATTGGAGTCAACTTGCTGCTCATCTTCCTCCTCTTAGGATACATTGCTCGTTGGATGAACCGAGTAGAAGTGGCCGAATTTAAGGCCATGCAAAAGCGCTTTGGCTCAAAGAACTACAATCATTACACTAAAAAACAAGATCAAGATGTCTAAGAACTTATTATGGGATACGGCCTTGGCCAAATTGAAAGCGGGAAACGACCGCTTTGTCAATGAACAAGCAGAAGGGAAAAAACAGGCCATGGATCGCCGCCAAGAGCTCACTAAAGGGCAGGCGCCTTGGGCGATTATTTTGAGTTGTGCCGACTCTAGAGTGGTGCCCGAACTTGCCTTTGATACTGGCCTAGGCGAGCTCTTTGTTATTCGGGTAGCGGGCAATATTGCCAATACCTCTACCATTGCGAGTATTGAGTATGCCGTGGCCCACCTAGACGTCAATTTGATTGTGGTCATGGGCCACGAAAGCTGCGGAGCAGTTACGGCCGCCATGGCCGAGGGCGATGCAGAAAGCAATAACCTCAAGCATTTGTTGGACTATATTCAGCCGGCGCTTTCGGCCTGCCCCAACTGCCAAGATGTGAACGAAGTGGTTAAGAAAAATGCCGAACTAACGGCAGAAGCCCTAGCCGCCAACTCCAGCATCATCCAAAATGAAATCCAGAATGGGGAGCTCAAGGTCTTTTCGGCCTACTACAACCTTTCTGATGGGCATGTAGACTTTTTTGAGGAGGCTTAGGCCAAATTGAAAAGGGGAATAAAAAACGCCAGCTCGACAAAAGCTGGCGTTTTTTTGTGGTCCTATATTATTCCTTTTTTGGGGCCCGCGGCCAGCTTTGCTGGCCGCCGCTATGCTGCGGGGCTCACTGTGCCGCTAATATCTAACATGGGTATATTATTTTCTTTAACCCTTTCTTTTTGGATATACAAGGGCCAAGGACTAGGGGGCTACAGTCACAAATCTCTAATCTTTCTAAATTTTCGCATTTTAAATTAGACAAATCTGTACTAGTCGTCCCATCTCTATCAACCGTCCCAAACAAACTTAAAGACTTCAAATTGAGTTTATCTAGCCTTATTAGAGATAAAGGTATATTATAACAGCTTAACTTTTTCAAAAATCTAAGGTGGTGTATTTCTCTACAAAAATCCAGATTTATTCTACCACCTCCACCTATAGATAAATCTATTTCTCTTAAATTAGGGAGGCGATCCAAAAAAGGTATACTATCTACATACATATAGCATGAAGCTGAAAAACGCTCTAATGTGTCAGGGAGACAGATGTACCAATCTTTCAGAGATGGGAGGGAGCGTATTTCTAATTCTTTGAGTTTGTCTAATTCGATAATTTCTTCAAAATTTTTCACAGAAGAACGTAGGGACAAGCTTTCTATAGCGCTCTGCTGTATCGCTTTAAAATCTATTCTGCTAAAAGATAAATGTAGTTTTTTTAGTGTACCTAGATCTTCTACAAAGCTAATATCTTCGGTTGTTGTCTCCAAATAGGATATATCTAAAGTCTCTAATTCTGAAGGAAATGAGGCCCTACTCAAAGGTATTTCAGTAAAACCTGTAAGTATCAAATACTTTATTTGGGGCAGTCGATCTAATAGATATAGTATAGATTCATTTTCTTCATATACGGTAAGTGAAATGGTTTCCAACCAATTCATTTTTGAAATTTCATCTAGTTGTTGCTCTGTTATTAGGTCTAACCACCCGCCTCCAAACTCCTCGCATAAAAAGAGACTTCCAGATCTTTCAATATTTTCCTCTTCGATTAAACCGTCGATATTGTCCATGCAAATATTTTTAGTTAGATAATCCCATAAAGCTAAAAAAATAGTTTTTCATTTTTAGTAAAAAACTTTAAATCACAATTGCTCATGGCAAACAAAATTCTTGTTCTTAAATGAGTCGCGGACAGTAGTGGGAGGAGAATTGTTAAGCACCTATATTATTTTTTTTGGGGCCCGCGGCCAGCTTTGCTGGCCGCCGCTATGCTGCGGGGCTCACAGGCCTGTTCGGCCCTGCAGCCGCCTGCGGCGGCTTTGGTCTGGCCTGCGGCCACCCCTCCGCAGCGCTGGGCCGCTCATCAGGGCGGTTTAGCTTGGGCAGTTTGCTTTGGCCTTTTGGCCTTCCCTTTTAAGCGGTATTCGTCGCTGCGCTCCTCATTCGCCAATATGTCCCCGCCCACCCACCCCTCTGCGGGATTCCCTAAGGAATCCCTCGGGGAGGCGGGCAACAAGCTAGCTGCAGACTTGGTCCAAGTTGCCTATAAGATGACGAAGCAATACCGCTCTTGCTGTAGGTGTTCACCTACAAGCACAGATAGCAGGCGGCAAAGCCGCCACAGGCTGAGGGGCTGTAGCAGGGCCGCCGAAGGCGGCAGACCAAGGCGCTTTGCGCCGAAGGGCCGAGCAGACCTGCGAGCTGCGCAATGGCCCGACCCGAAGGCCCAAAGGGCCGAAGGGGCAGCCCCAAAAAAAGAAACTACTTCCCCTCCCAACGGGCAAAAAGCAAACAACTATTCACATCCCCAAAGCCAAAACTCGCCTTGGCCATATAGCGCAAATCGGCCGCCTCCATTTGCAGGGGAATACAGGCGGCAGAAATCTGGGCCGCAATCTCGGGATGAAGATCTTCGGCATTTTTGCTGGGGTGCAAAAAGCCATGGACCAATTGCAAGACCACCGCCACCGACTCAATGGCGCCCGCCGCCGATAAACAATGACCAATCAAGGATTTTAGGCTATTAATCTTAGGAAAATCATCGGCAGAGCGGCCCAAAGCCCGCAGCCAAGCCCCAATTTCGGCAGGGTCGCCCATGGTGGCCGTCAGATGGCCCGAAATAGCGTCTAGCTCCTGCGCAGCAATGCCCGCATCGGCCAAAGCCAAGCGAATACAGCGCTCAATCGCCTTGATATTGGGAGCCGTCATGCTGCCCCCCTGACGCTGACCGCCCGCATTTAAATGCCCCCCTTTTAGCTCGGCATAAATGTGCGCGCCCCTTGCTTGAGCCGAGGCCAAACTCTCTAAAACCAATGCGCCAGCGCCACTGCCGGGCACAAAACCCGCCGCCTGCTCGCTCATTGGGCGAGAAGCCTGCTCTGGGCGGTCATTAAACTTGCGGCAAAGCACCCGCATCGAATCAAAACCCGCCCAAATATATGGACCAGAACTGTTGCAGCTGCCGACCAGCATCCGCTCCGCTCGTCCCGACCGAATACGATCATAGCCCATTAATATGGCCTCACTGCCCGTGCTGCAAGCCGCCGAATTAGAACTCAACTGATTGCCAAGGCCCAAAAAACCGCCCAAATAAGCGCTGATGCTGCTCTCCATCGTCTGTTGAATCAAAGAAGAGCCAATGCGGCGGACCTTGCCCGCATCCACCTTATAAATTCCCTCTCGAACCACCTCAATACTAGACTGCCCGCCGCCAAAAATGCAGCCCGCCTCCCAATCGGGTTCCTCTTCCTTTTCAGAAATTGGCAAGGCGGCATCCTGCCAAGCCTCTAGGCCCGCCAAACAGCCATACATAAGGCCAGAGCCCTGAATATATCGCCTTTGTAAGGGCGTCAAAAAGCTATTAATGTACTCTTCGGTCAGCGGAGGGCTGCCTGCGACTCGACAAGCAAACTGTAGCTCCTCCAAATCTGGACGATAGCTAATTCCCGACTTTCCCGACTGCAAAGCGGCCAAAAAATCGGCCTTTCCCAAGGCGTTGGGAGCCACAACCCCCAAACCCGTAATCACGACTCTATTTTCCTGCATCATGGCTATTTTTTTTGGTCCACATTCCCGCTAATTCGGCCTTAGCGACCAGATCGCCAGCCTCATTATAGGCTGAGGCCGTCACTCGAAGCTGTTGGAGACGAAATAATTTCTTTTTGGCCTCTACCCTCAGCAGCTCTCCAGGGCGATGGAGCTGGTAAAAATTCACCTTAGAGCTACTAAAAGCAATTTTGGGGACCTCCTGCAGCTCCTCTTTCAATAAATAAATGCCTAGGCAAACCAGGCCAATTTGGGCCATGCACTCCAAGAGCAGCACCCCGGGCGTAATGGGGTCTTCGGGAAAATGGTCCGCATAAAAAGGGGCATCCTCTGCAAAGCGGTATTGGCCAATAACGCCCTCCTCATTCAGCTCCAACAACTCATCTACAAAGCAGAAGTTGGGACCATAGGGAAGCAAGGCCAAAATATCTTGATAGTTTTCTTTCATCTTTTCTTAAATCAATCGTTCTCCCCCATCTACGGGGATAATAGCGCCATTAATCCAAGCCGATTCTGCTCGGCAAAGCAGCTCGATGACTTTGGCCACATCTTCGGCCTTAGTCATTCGGCCCAAGGGGTTTCGGCTTTTGGCAAATTGGGCCAAATCATCGCTGCCTGGAATCAGTTGAAAAGAGCGAGTATTCATCATGCCCGCCTGTACAATATTGGCTCGGATGCCCAGAGGCGCATACTCTAGGGCCATAGAACGGATGATAGCCTCTAGGGCCGTTTTGGCGGCAGATACAGCCGCATAATGGGACCAAGCCCGCTGGTTGCCGCCACTACTGAGGCCCAAAATTCGGGCATCTTCGGCAAAGCGGCCTAGAGCAATTAATCCCTGCGCCCAATCGACAATACTATAGGCCATATTTTGGGCCGTGAGCTGAAAATCAGTACTCGTCAAATTATTCTGTCCTAAAAAAGCCTTGAGATTTCCCTTGGCAATACTATGCAGCAACAGCCGAAAACGCGCCTCAGCAGGCAGGCGTTCCGAGAGCTCGGCCAAAGAGCGAGCAATTTGCTCCTTCTGCGTAGCATCCACATTATAATGCAAAATGCTTACGCCCGTTTCTAGGGACAAGGCCTGAAAACGAGCTTGGGCCTCTCGGGCATCGGCTCGCCTTTCTCGATAATAAATGCAAAGCGACATGCCCTTTTTGGCCAGTACTTGAGCCGCAGCCCAACCTAATCCAGAAGAGCCCCCTAAAATGAGCCCCCAAAGTTCTTTTTCCTTATACATGGGTTTACTAATTTTCTGGGGCAAAGCCTACTCCCAATTTAATAATAGCCGCTGGGCCGAAAAGCCTGGGCCAAAGCTAAGCATTAGGCCCTTTTCGCCTGCGGCAATCTCCTTTTCTAGATAGCGCTCGAGCACATAAAGCACCGTGGCCGAAGACATATTGCCATAAAGGCGCAAGACCTCCTTGGTCTCCTCGATATTTTTGCCCAAATCGGCAAAAAGGCCCTCTACCATCTGTACAATCTTTTTGCCGCCAGGATGAAAAATCAAATGCTCAATCTCTTCGATCGTCAAGCCATTCTTTTCAATAAATGGGAAGAGGACCGATTTAAAATGTCGCTCAATTTTATTGGGCACTTCCTTGTCCAAAATCATTTGAAGGCCCGTATTGCGCAGCTTGAAGCCCATCATATCAATTTCGTCATAAAAATGATACATTTCTCCTGCAATAATGGCGGGTTTTAGCTCCTCAGAGGGCCCCAAAATGGTACAAACCGCTCCATCGCCAAAGATGGCCGCACTGACCATATTGACCATACTCATATCATCCTGCTGAAAGGTAGCCGTAGGCGACTCAAAAGCGACGATAGCCGCCCGCTTACCCGGATTGGCCAAAAGCAGATTATAGGCATAAATCAAAGCGGAGGTTCCCCCCGCACAGCCCATTTCCGTTACGGGCAAACGCATAATATCTTGGCGCATTCTCAGCGCATTAATCAAGTAGGCATCTATAGAGGGAATCATAATGCCCGTACAGCTCACACTAATGATAATATCGATATCTGTAGGCTGCAAATTGGCTTTTTTGAGGGCCCCTTCTACGGCTTGCTGCGTCAGTAGGGTATATTCCTCGGCATAGCGGGCATTTTTTTCTTCAAAAGAAGTTTGCTGAAACACCTCTTCGATATCCATAATAGAATAGCGGCGATCTACCTGCGCATAGCGAAAAATACGCTCCACCTTACGGCGAAAGCGTTCGTCTTGGCCCTTGGCCTGCAGCCAAAGATCGATATAGGGTAAAATATCTGCTGTAGATCTAGAATAGGGCGGCAGGGCCTTATGTGTGGAAAGTATTTTTATAGACAAGGGAGTGTATTTTAAGTTTTTTGGGGTAAGCGATTTTTAAAATACGAGAAAAAATAGGCTATGGAGTTATTTGCCTGCTTTTTTATCTTTCTTCAAATGGAATCACTTCCTTAAATTAAGGCCCAATAAAAACCAAATCATGCCATTACATCAAAAAACGGCCTGCCGAAAACAATGGGGATTATCTCAGCGGAGCGGGCAAAATATTTACTACAAACTAGACTGTCAGCAGCCTTCGGGCTCCTTTAAAATTCGGGGCATTGGCCATTATGCCGAGCAGCTGAAGGCCCAAGGGGTCTTGTCTTTAGTTATTGCCTCTGGCGGAAATGCGGGTTTGGCAGTGGCCTATGCGGCCCAAGCCTTGCAGCTCAAGGCCAAGGTGGTTTTGCCCCTAAGCAGCTCCCTCTTTGTCGAGCAGTTGCTGCTTGACCTTGGCGCTAAGGTCTACCGCTCTGGCGAAAGCTGGGCCGAGGCCCAAACATTGGCCCTAGAACTAGCCCAGGCGCCCCAAGCAACCTATATCCCTCCCTTCGATCATCCGATGCTTTGGGAAGGCCATAGCAGTTTGGTGGAGGAGTTGGCCGAGCAATTGCCGCAAGCGCCCGATCTCATTTTGCTATCTGTAGGAGGTGGAGGCCTTTTTAAGGGCGTGATGCAGGGCTTAGCAGCCCATGACTGGCCCACTAAGGTATTGTGTTTGGAGACGGAAGGTACGGCCTCCCTGCATCAGTCTTTGGCGGCGGGTCGACAAATTGAGTTGGCTAAAATTGAGGGCATAGCCAGCAGCTTAGGCGCCAAAAAGATTGCTCAAGCAGCTTGGGAGGCGGCCCAATCGCCCCAAGTGTATAGTCGAGTTTTGCCTGATGAGCAGGCCCTCTGGGGCGTGAAGCAACTCTTGTCCGAAACAGGACATTTGACCGAGCCTGCCTGCGGGCTGGTCCGAGCGGCCTTGGTCCAAGACTGGCCCGAAATTCAAGCTGCAAAACATATTGTGGCCATTATTTGCGGCGGAAGAACGATGCCGATAGAACAACTAAGCCTCTAAATTATGATTATCTACAAGCCTTCGGGCTCTTTCTTCAGAGACATTCGCCATTTTAATCGCACAGCGGTCATTAGACGGCTGATTGCTTATGTGTTGTTTTATGGCTTGGCGGTGGCCGCTTTGGCGGCTCTATTCCTCTGGGCCGATTGGTCCAAATACCTGAAATTAGACGGACTGAGCAGCATTTTCTCCTTTCTGGGGGTGGTTTTGAGCATCCTTTTGGTTTTTCGGACCAATACAGCCTATGACCGTTGGTGGGAGGGCCGCAAGCAATGGGGTGCCTTGGTCAATCACAGTAGAAATTTGGCCATTGTGGGACAGGTTTGCTTTCCCGAAGAGAATAAGGCCCTTCGTCATCGTTTGGCCCTGCTGATCAGCAATTTTTGTCTGGCCTTTAAGGAGCATTTGCGGGAGGGGGTGCGTTTGGAGGAGCTGATTGAATTGACTGCCAGAGATCGGCAGTTGTATGCGGAGCAGCAGCATTTGCCCGCCTATATTTCGGCCCAAATTCAGCAGTTGGTGGTGCAGGCCTACCGTCGTGGCGAAATCCGGGAGCTGGACCAGCTCAATTTTAAGCCGCACACCCAAGCCCTGCTAGATGTTTTGGGGGCCTGCGAACGCATCAAGAAAACGCCCATTCCCTTTTCTTATGAGATTTTTCTGCGGCTCTTTATTGTTTGCTATGCCCTGATTTTGCCCTTTGTGATTTTGCCCAGTTTTGGCTTTTGGGGCCTGCCTGTGCTGATGCTGATTCTCTTTGCTTTTTTGGGCCTAGAGCTCATGGCGGCCGAGATTCAGGACCCTTTTGGCCGAGATTGCAACGACCTCCCTACGGGCGATATGGCCCATACTATTCGCAAGAATGTTTTTGAGATTTTAGAGGCCAAGCATGAAAAAGGAAGTCTGACTAGCAATTATAGTAAGTTGTCTTAGGAGGAGGATTTGGGGCTGCCCCTTCGGCCCTTTGGGCCTTCGGGTCGGGCTCTGTCGCAGCTCGCAGGTCTGCTCGGCCCTGCGCCGCCAAGGGCGGCTGGGTCTGGCCCTTTGGGCCACTGCTATCCATCCCTCAGCCTGCGGCGGCTTTGCCGCCTGCTATCTGTGCTTGTAGGTGAACACCTACAGCAAGAGCGGTATTGCTGCGCAAGCTTATAGGCAACTTGGACCAAGTCTGCAGCTAGCTTGTTGCCCGCCTCCCCGAGGGATTCCTTAGGGAATCCCGCAGAGGGGTGGGTGGGCGGGGACATATAAACGAATGAGGAGCGCAGCGACGAATACCGCTTAAAAGGGAAGGCCAAAAGGCCGAAGCCTAAAGATTTGAAGCAACAAAAAAAGTGGAGCGGCCCAGCGCTGCGGAGGGGTGGCCGAAGGCCAGACCGAGCTTTTGAGCAAAGCGAAAAAGCGAAGGGCCGAACAGGCCTGTGAGCCCCGCAGCATAGCGGCGGCCAGCAAAGCTGGCCGCGGGCCCCAAAAAAAAATAAAAAAATCTTACGCTCCTAAATAGCTGATAAAAAACAACTTAGTCGGCGATTAAAAAATAAATGCAGAAAAAAAGCGGCTAAAAATGAAAAAAGATTTGCGAGATCCAAAAAGCTGCCTTATATTTGCAACGTCGAAAATGATAAGCGGATGTGGTGAAATTGGTAGACACGCTAGACTTAGGATCTAGTGCCGCAAGGTGTGTGGGTTCGAGTCCCTCCATCCGCACCAATTTAGAAAGTGCAAATTCTGATGGGATTTGCGCTTTTTTTTTGTGCAAAACCAAAGATCGGCCTTAAATCTATGCCTAGAATTAAGACAACTTCAGTATCTTTGGGCCACTTTTGGGGAAAATCCCTAAAATTAAGATTTGATTATTAAGTTATTAAAGACTAGACACGATGCCAGTTGCAACGCATACGTTTAATGAGGGGGAGCAGACCGTAGTGCTGCACCTGCAGATTGCCAAGAATGAATACATGAGCTTGGTGGATAAGAAGCTAAAGGAAGTTCGTAAAAACTTTCAGCAGCCCGGTTTCCGCCCCGGCAAAGCCCCTATGGGCCTATTGCGTAAGAAGTTTGGGAATGAAATCCTTTGGGATGAGGTAAACAAGCTTTTGGACCAAGAAGTACGTGCTTTCATCCAAGAAAAAGAACTCAAGGTATTGGGTAACCCCATGCCTCAGAATAGCCTAGAAACCAACATCAACAAACCTGTAGATGTACAACTAGATATTGAGATTGGTTATATGCCCAAGCAAGAGATTGCTGGCATTAGCGAAGAAACCGCTTTTCCTTTCTACAAAGTAGAAATGAGCGAAACAGAACTAGCTGAAGAGATCGAGGCACAGCGCAAGCAGCGTAGCCAAGACCTAAGCGAAGATGCTACCGATATTCAAGACAACGATCTTTTGGAAATCAAAGTAGTGGCTAACAATGAGGGAGCTTGGACCAATGAGTCGACTATGGTGGCTATGGACAAAGCTACTGCTGATGTACAAGCTCAACTCAAAGCCATTGAGGTAGGTGGAAGCATCGTTTGCAAATTGTCTGATTTGGATACCGCCCTCACGGCAGAGCGTCGTATGGGCATGTTCTTCCCCGAAGTAGAAACAGAAGAGGAAGACGTAGAAGTAACCGTTGAAGTACTCAAAGTAAAGCGTCAGATTCCTCGCGAATTGAATGAGGAATTCTTTGCTGAGCTTTTCCCTGAGGATGAAATCAAAACAGAAGAAGAATTTAAGGCCAAATTTGCTGAAATGGTGAGCGAGCAATTTGCTCCCGCCGCTAAGAGCATCTTCTTCCGCTATGTTTATGAGGAGTTGATGGAGAAAAACAACTTTGACCTTCCTGAGAAATTCTTGCGCAAATGGCTAGAAGAAAGCCGTGAAGAAAAGCAAGAAGAAGTAAATGACGATAACTTTGCCGACTTTATGCGTCGTCTACGTTGGTCTTTGATCATCGATCAACTCACTAACGAGCACAATGTAGAAGTAAGCAAAGAAGAAGTAGAGCATGCTATCCGTATGGCTATCGCTCGTCAGTACAACTTCCAGATTCCTCCTTACCACCCCATCATGGACAGCCAAATCGAGAACTTGATGAAGGATGAGGCTACTGTTCGTCAGTTTGGAGAGCAAGTACAAGAACAAAAAGTATTTGATGCACTCCTTCCCCTCTTTGGCAAAGCCGAAGAAACTGTAGACGCCGCCAAATTTGACGAAATCTACAAGGCTCGCTTCGAGCAAAACGAAGAAGCTACAGAAGAAGTAGTGGAAGAAGTAGAAGCCGAAGAAGCAGAATAACTACTGTCACATATATAGGCCAAGGCCTAAAGCTAAGAGCAGAACTACGAAATGTAGTTCTGCTCTTTTTTTATCTAAATGTTAAAATGCATTGATAAAATGTTAATAAATAGGGTACCTTATTGCAAAAAGCTAAAAATCAGCCCTTTTTATTTTGAACATTTAAACAATATCTTAATTTTGTACTTATAAAAAGTACTGTTGCATTTACAGCAGTAGAACTCCACGACCATGCCCCCTCATAAAACAAACTGCTATGCCTACACCAGTCAACAAAAGTTATCATTTTTCTGATCAGGAAACTGAGATTCAGTTTCAGTTTAAAGACCTGCGCAAAATTGTTTTAGATCTTCGTGCCCTTAATCATGAGCTGAGGCAAAAAATTGTTCAGCTGCTTTTAGCCAATGGACCAATGACTGTCACCCAACTCTACGTTAAGCTAAGAATTGAGCAATCTGTGGCCTCTCAGCATTTGGCGATTCTTAGAAAAGCCAATATTGTTGTGGCCGAAAGAGAAGGTAAGTTTATTCATTACCACATCCATCAAGAACAACTAGAAGCCGTCAAAGCACTGCTTTTGGGCCTACAGTAAATACACCTCTTTCCACCCTTCCAAAACTATTACCACTATGGCTGCATCTACTCTTTCGGGACTGTTCAGGATTTTGTGTATCAGAATAAAATTTGGTCAATAGAGACTAGGAGGCGAGTGGTAAAATTTAGATGACCCGGTCAGGGAAACAGACACAAAGCTGGCTGAAAACTTTGGTCCAACCAGCTCGTTTGACCTTCCATCGTTTTTGAATTTGCATAGCGGCTAAATAGATAGATTTTATGGCCGCAGCATCATTTGGAAATGAGCGTTTGTTATTGGTATATTTTCTCAGGCCAGCATTAAAGCCTTCAATAATATTTGTGGTATAAATAAGCTTTCTGATTTCTTGAGGATAGTATAAAAAGACAGTGAGATTGTCCCAGTTTTTCTCCCAAGATTTAATGATGTAAGGATAGCGATCACCCCATTTTTCTTCAAAATCTTGAAGCCGATTTCTGGCCTCAGCTTCATTAGGAGCTGTATAAATGAGCTTAATATCTTTGGCCACTTTTCTTCTATTAGAGGCTTCAACAACCTTCATAGAATTGCGAATTTGATGGACCACACAAATTTGATGAGCTGCCTGAGGAAAGACGGCCTCAACGCTTTGGTCCAAGCCAGCTAGATTGTCTGAGCAGATAAATAAAACATCCTTTACCCCTCTTGTTTTAATGTCATTCAAAGTTGTAGCCCAATTTGCAGCAGTCTCTTTTTCAAAGAGATACATGCCAATAATGTCTTGGTAGCCTGCTAAATTAACCCCAAGGACAATCATGCAAACCTTGCTCTTAATCTGCCCATCTTCTCTAATTTTATAGTGAATCCCATCAATCCAAAGAATCGCATATTTCTCATCAAGAACCCGATTTTGCCACTCTCGAATACTATCTAAGAGGCTATTAGTAATGGTTGTAATTTGACTCTTAGAGTACTGCTGCCCATAAATTTCATCCATATACTCTACTATATCAGACAGGCTCATACCTTTAGCATACAATAGTGTAATCACACTCTCCAGCTTAGCCGTCATCGACTTGTGTTTGGGGACCGTTACAGGGTCAAATTTACCCTCTCGATCTCTTGGTATTTCTATTTGTAATTTGCCACTTTCCGTCTTGATCTTCTTTGAAGAATGGCCATTTCTGCGATTTTCTCCTTGGACTTCTTCGCCACGAGCATACCCTAAATGCGCTGACATTTCTCCTTCTAACAAACTTTGAATTCCTCGTTTTTTGAGGTCATCTGTTAGCTTGTCTAGCTCCTCAATGTTCTTCACATCTCCTAGTAGGCGGTTTAATAACTCTTCTTGTTTCTTGTCCATAGCGGTACTTTTTTTCTAAGTAATTAAATTGATATTAAACCTCCTAATCTTTACCCCTTTTTTTGCCCATACACAAAATTTTAAACAGTCTCACTCTTTCTGACGATAATACGAATCCCTTCAACTTAGACAGTTTAGCAAAAGCAAACCAAACTATCCGCGCCTTGGCGCATGCCCTTCGTCTAGATATTCTATCTTATATTGACCAACATCCAGGCACAAATGTGAATAGTATTTATAATGCTTTAGAACTCGAGCAATCAATTACCTCTCAGCATTTGCGCATTCTTCGCCAAGCAGAATTGGTCAATTGTGTGCGAGAAGGAAAACAGATTCTCTATAGTCTTAACTACCCCAGACTGCATTCGTTACAGTCTGCGATCCAAGAATTTTTAAAATAATGCCCTTTTTTTCTTAGGGTCCAAGAAAACAAAAGCTCCTGCGAGAATCTCGCAGGAGCTTTTTCTGGTCCAAAATGAAGCCTTCGCTAAAAACGCTCCTTAAAGTCCAACCGGTTTTTGTCTTTTTGGTAAATGCTCGTCTTGACACTACGCTTGCCCGTTTTGCTATCTACAGACTCTTGCTCAAAACGCAAAAGCTCGTTTTTATAGGATAAGCGCCCCCCTAAGTTTTGGCCAAAGTCTTCACCTACTTGCAAAAGATAACTCAAGCTCTCTACTTTGGCGCCCTTTTTCTTAAAGGAAACCGCATCTACGGTAATCATTTTTCCAGCCTCTTTTTTGCTGGCATAAAGCAATACCCAGCCCTTTTTTAAGGCAATTTTACCCAAGGGAAAATAATTGGTCCCGGCAGGAATATAGCCCAAACCCAATTTGGCCACTTCTGAAGCAGGCAAGGCCTGCGCCGATTGGCTACAGATTTTTTCTAGTTGCTCGGCCTCTAAACTGCCCGAAAAATCTTTAAAATGGCCCAATAAAGCCTCATCAATTTGTGCAGAAAGCCCTAGGCTCAACAACATGCTCAGAGAAAATAATAGGAAGTTTTTCATCTTTTCGTTTTTTTATGCGTTTCCTACAAAAAGAAGGCCTACTCATAGATTAGGTCCACATAAATAGGCAAATGATCGCTAAATCCACCCAAAAACTTGGGCCCGCCATAGGTCCGAAAGGGCTGCAAGCCCATATACGCCCGATCTTCTTCTAGTAAAAAACGAGCAGAAAAAATTTGTGCCCCCAAAGGAGCGGCCCGCAAACGCCCTTTGCGGCTTTCCTGAACCAAAGGCGTAGACACCACCATATGGTCTAAGGTGCCCCAATGCCCCCTAAATTTATGCGAGCCCAATTGCCAATTCTTAGAAAGGGCGTGCATATAATTATACATATCGCCCGGCCCCAAGTCTTCTTTTTCGGGCACAGCACGCAGTACTTCGGTCAATGAAATATTTTCGGCCTCATCGTTAAAATCTCCCATAACGGCTATCTTAGCCTCCGGGCTCGCCTTGTAAATAGAGTCTATTTTGGCCCGAACCAAGCCCGCCACAAAAACCCGTTTGGGCTCGCTGGCCGCCTGTCCCCCTCTTCGAGAAGGCCAGTGATTGACAAAAATGTGCAGGCTGTCTTTGCTCCCCAATACTTTGCCGCAAACATAAAGAACATCCCGCGTTTTGACCGCCGTATCAAAGGGAAAAACCACCCGAATAGGCTCATGATGCAAGACCTCAAATTTGTCGGAGCGATAAATAAAGCCCACATCAATTCCCCGCCGATCAGGCGATTCTTCATGCACAATTTTATAGCGAAATTTCTGCAAAGGGGTCAAACGAAGCAGATCTTCCAATACTTTTCGGTTTTCTAGCTCGCAAAATCCCACCATTTCGGGCGGGCCGCCCCAGCCCCCTAGGGCCGTCAACACCTTATAAATATTGCTCAATTTCTGTTTATAACGGAAATAGCTCCAGCCCTTCAGGCCCCTTGGCGTAAACTCATCGTCTCGTTTTTTGGGGTCATCTTCTGTATCAAAAAGGTTCTCGACATTATAAAAGGTAAGGCGAACGGCCCGCCCTTGTCGGGGTCCATCATCAAAGTTTTTGAGGCCCAATTTGAGGGCGCCTTCTTCGGCTGCACGGGCCGCACTGCTGTCTGCCTGGGCCGAAAGCTGCCAAAAACTAGCACAACACCATAGTAAAGCTAGATAATACCGCATTTTCTATAATTTTAAAGTAGACTAATGTATTTTTGATTTGGGGCCTGCGGGCCTTTGGCCCGCCCTTACGCTTCGGGGCTCGCAGGTCTGCTCGGCCCTGCGGCGGCTGCGCCGCCTGGGTCTGGCCTTCGGCCACCCCTACGCATCAGTAGGCCGCTCATCTTTTTGGGGAGCTCGGGGCGGGGCGGCTGCGGCCGCTAATTGGTCCAGAAAGGCGCGAAGCGCCTTGGCTTAGGGATGGAAAGCAGTGGCCCGCAGGGCCAGACCCAAGTTTTTTGAAGCGAAGCGAAAAAAACTGCAGGGCCGAGCGAACAGCGAGCTGCGACACAGCCCGACCCGACCGCAGGGAGGGGAAGCCCCAAAAAAACGACTCCCCTACCCTAGCTAAATTACACAAAATGCCGGGCTCTACCTTAGCCCATCTAGAATCTTTACCCTTTTTTAATTTGCGCAGGAAAAATGAAAGCTTGGAAACTTCGGTCTTTTAATAGCACTACCGCTCAGCAGCTACAAGAGGCGCTGAAGGTGCATCCTGTTTTTTGCCAGTTGTTGGTCCAAAGAGAGGTGCATAATTTTGAGCAGGCCAAGGCCTTTTTTCGGCCCAATTTGGCCCATTTGCATGCCCCCAATTTGCTGCAGGGCCTGCCTGCTGCCTTGGCTCGTTTGGGGCAGGCCTTGGCTAGAGGAGAAAAAACCCTGCTTTTTGCCGACTATGATGTAGACGGCCTGGCGGCCTTAGTTATTTTGCATCGGATATTGGACCAAAAGCTGCCCTTAGACTACCTTTTGCCCGATCGTTTTGAGCAGGGCTATGGCCTTTCTGTTTATGCGGTAGAGTTTGCGCAGGCCGTCAATTGCTCCCTTATTATTGCTTTAGATTGTGGCAGTAGGGACCATAAAGCTTTGGCTTTGGCCAAAAAGCTGGGCATTGATGTGATTATTGTGGACCATCATGAATTGGCTCGTCAGCAGCAGCCCAAATCGGCCGCTTTGATCAATCCCAAGCAGGCCAACTGCAATTATCCGAATCCAGAAATTACGGCTGCGGGCTTGGCCTTTAAACTCGCTCAGGCCTTGGTGGAGCAAGAAAATTGGTCCGAGGCGCCACTTTGGCCGCTTTTGCAGTGGGTAGCGCTCAGTTTGGCGGCAGACCAAGCCCCATTGACTGGCGAAAATCGAATTTTGGCCCATCATGGATTGCGTTTTTTAGAGGAAGAAGGCGAAGAAATTTTGCAGCAGATTCAGCAGCGTTTGGAGCGGCCTAGGCCCTATAATATGCAGGCCCTTTATTTTGGTTTGGTCCCCTTACTCAATGCGCCGGGGCGGATGGGGCATGCCCAAACCGCTGCCGATTGTTTGTTGGCCAAGGGAGAAAAAGCGCAAAAGAAGAAATTGGAGCTTTTATTTTTGCAAAATCAGGCTAGGAAAAGAGCGCAAGAAGAGGTCTATCGGGACATTCAGCGCATCTTACAAGAGCAGGGGCAATGGATGGAGCGTTCGCTTTTATTGTTAGCACAGCCCCATTGGCCCCTAGGCGTTTTGGGCATTTTGGCCAGTCGATTGAGCAAAGAATGGGGGCGGCCCTGCCTTCTTTTGGGCCAAAATAAGGCGGGAAACTGGCAGGGATCGGGGCGTTGCCCCGAGGGCCAAGAATTACTGCCTGCGGTAGAGGCTTGTTCGGCGCAATTACTGCAATATGGTGGACATAGTCGGGCCCTAGGTTTAGAGCTCAAAAAAGAAGAATTGGCTGCTTTTGAGGCCGCCCTAGAGGCCCAGCTTTATCAGCAAATGAGTAGAGGGCCAGAACCCGAGGCCATTGCCATAGATGCGCAGCTAGATTTTTCTTTAATTGGGCCAAAATTTTGGAAACTGCTCAAGCAATTTGCGCCCTTTGGGCCGGGCAATCCCAATCCTTGTTTCATGAGCAAAAACCTTTGCGATAGTGGCTACTCCAAAGCCATCAACCAAAAGCATTTGCGTTTATTTTTGCGGCAGGGCCAAGGGAGTCCGCAAGAAGGCATTGCCTATAACTTTATGGAACATTTTGAGCAAATCAAGAGTCGCAAGCCCTTTCACCTATGCTATCAGTTAGAAGAGCATTTTTATCGGGGTCGGAGAAAGCTACAATTTGTAGCTCGGGACATTAAGTTTTAACAAAAAAGCGCTAAGCCCTTGGGGCTTAGCGCTTTTTTAGGTCTTTTTTGGGCCAGAAATTAGTTCAAATCATTTTCCATTAGGCCGCCACCATTGAGGCCAGCTCCTAGGTCCATTTGGACCTCTAACTGGTTAATCAGGCTTTCACCAGCTTTAAGACTTAGGCTAGCAAAATCGACAGTAATATCTCGGCTATTGCCGCCATCTTCTACAGGCACCGAAAACTGTCCAGCTTGTAGCTTTACCTCTCGGCTACTTTCTAAGTACTCGAAAGAATTGGAGCTAAACTTCAGGTCGGCAATTTGGAACTCCACAGCTGCTTGGTGGAGCCAATTGGCTTGACTATCGGAGGTATAGAAAGCGCCATTTCCTTGAATTTGGAGTTGGCTATCTTGGTAGCTATAGCTTCCTTGGAGCGTAAACTCATCATTGGTCATGCTAAGATAATCGAGTAGGGCTTTGGGTTCGGAGCTACCGCCCTTAGTAAAGCCGAGTTGGTCCTCGATACCTTCATAAACCATATTGAGTTCCTCGAAGGCTTCAAAATGTTCCTCTTGAGCCATTTCGAGTTCCTCCTGTAATTCGTCTAATTCTGCTCGGATCTCTTCTAATTCGCTTTGTTCCTCTGCGGACAATTGATTTTCTCGGGCTTCTAGCCCTTCTTTAGCGATCGTTTTCTCCTTAATTTGATCTTGGAGATCTAGGGTCGCATCTTCTGCAGAATAGAAAAGCTCTTGATCTTGGGCCACCACATCGGTGTACTCAAAAAGCAGGTCTAGTACCGGATCGTATTGGTTGAGTAAAGAAAGGCTATTCACATCTCCATCTTCAATCAGACCTGCTTCGAGTTGCTCATGTATTTTTTCTACTGCGCTATATTCGGCATTACCAGAGCCCACGCCATCTACGCCTGTATTTCCGGCTAGGACCTCTTGAATTCCGGCGGTATATCCGGCTTGGAAGCCCTCCTTATATTGTTGGAAAAAGGGTTGGATTTGGCTTTGGTAAAGCGCTTGAAAATTAGCTTTTAGTTGTTTGCGAATAGATTTATCGAGGCTACGTTTGCCCTCCTTATCTAGTTCGGCAATAAAATTATCGTATTCTGTTTGTAGGGCCAGTACTTGGTCCTCGATATAATCATTTTGGTTTTGGCCTGGGGCCAAAGCGGTAGGATGTTCTTGTCCAAAAATGCGCTCAAGGTCTTTATAGGCATTAGTCACCTCTGTGGCTAAGGCTTTATCCTCTTCTGAGGCAGAAGTTTGTTGTAAAGCCTCTGACTTCTCTTTTTTGATGAGTTCATTTAAGGCCTTTCTCATCTCGCCAACTAGGCGGTAGCGGCCTTTCTCCATTTCGGCAGAAGAGGCATTTGGGCTTTTATAAGAGTCATCGATGAGGAGTTCGCGAGCTTTTTCATAGCCTAGAACATACTTATCTTGACCAACATTACCAGCGGCGGCCAGCAATTGGTTTTGATAATCGGTTGCTTCGGCTAGGGCGGCTCCTTCCTCGGCGGTATCTGAATTATTGATTCCTTCTACCAGGCCTTTTCTGGCTCCACGGATATAGCCTTCTTTAAAGTTTTGCAGTTGTTTTTCCCATTCGGCGATTGCGCTGCGCAAGAACTGTTTCTCTTCATTAGACAGCTGTTCTGAGAGTAAGCCTTCGGCCTGTTTGCTCAATTCTGCGCTTAATTCCTGATAATTTTCTAGGGGCGTAGCATTTTGGTCAAAGCTAAGCAGGCTTTGAGCTTGGCCTTCAATTTGGGCCAGCAACGCTGGGATTTGGCTATCCTCTAATTCTTCGGCGGCAGCTTGGCCCGACTCTTTAGCGGCCTGAATAATTTGGGGTACAAATGCTTTCAGGTCTTCGAGCATAGTAGGCACACCATTGGCTTCAAACTCTCCTTGGAGGTTGGCCATTTGGCTCGGGCTAGCTTGGCGTTGATCTCGTCCATAGGCATAGCCTTTTTCATAGGCGCTGGCATAGGCATCGCCCAGCGTGCTGCGTAGCTCCTCTATTCTTTGGTCGAGGACAGAGCCTGACTTTTTGGTTTCTCCCTTAATTGTTTGGTTCAGGCCATCTTGGCGACCATTTGTACGGCCGAGGTGGAACTGTCCTTCTAATTCAGAAGCATAAGAGAGGCTAGGATCTTTGGGCGTATAGCTTAATTCTTCAAAATTATCGCCTTCTTTTTCGTTGGTAGCGGCTAGATAGCCTTGTTGATACCCTAGGTTATAGGCTTCTCCCTTATCAAAAAGATATTGGTAACCTTCTAAGAAGCCCTCTTGTGTGGGGGCATCTAATTCTGCGGCGACCGTTTCTTTGGTGGCTTCAAAGCTCTCGCCATTCAGCAAGGCCTTTTTATGTGCTTCAATATCTTTTCGGGCAGTTTCTTGGCCCAGCTGATAGCCTCTATCGTGGCCACCGCCTTGCATTTTTCGGCTCACCTCTTCCGTAGAGATCAGGCCAGCTTGCAGCATTTGGGCCATCTTATAGCCTTCTGCGCGACCGGCATTAAAGGCGGCAAGCGTATTCTTATCGGCTTGGGCATATTCTGCATCCTTGCCAGCGGCAGCGGCCAGCGCCTCTTCTTGTCCTGCTAGCGGAGGATAGCCCTCCAAAGACTGATAGCCAAAGAGCAGACCATCTTGGCGGGCTTTTTCGGCATTATCTTCTTTGGCCACCTTGGCGGTAGCATCATCTAATGCTTGCTGGTAGCCTTTTTCGATTTCGGTCATTTGGCGATCCACCTCTGCTTGGGGATCTTCATTACTGCTGCCTTTTTTTGTATTGGCGGCTGTTTTTTGGGCCTGCTCTTCTAGCTCTTTGCGTTTTTTGGCCAATGCGGCCTGCATTTTGGCGGCTTTTTGGGCTAAGATCTCATTGGCTTGAGCTTTAGCGGCCTCTGCAGTTTGGGCTTCGGGGGCTTCCTCATCGCCATAAAGCTTTAAGCTTCCGCTCAGTTCTTCAGTTAGTTGGCCACTAGCCATTTTGGCAATATAGAGCCAGTTATCATAATCGAGATCATAGCCTTCACGGTACTCCTTAGATTGGCCAATAGAAGCAGCTTGAGCGCTATCATTTTCATAGCCATCAATCATTTGAGAGAGCGCTTGGCCTCTAAAATTATCATATTGGCTAGCTTGGCGACCAGCATTATAGCCTTGATAATAATGCTCTTGCGCTCCGGCTTCTTTTTGTTTGCCTGTCATGGCATCATCATAGCCAGCAAAATACAGTTTTCCTTCTCTGGCACCAGCGGCGCTGCCCACCTCATAGCCTTTTTCGAAGGCGGCTTCTAGCTTTTTGGTATCTGCTTTTCCTTGCATTTCCTCTTCAATCACCTTAGCCAGGCCTTTCTTTTTATTGGTCCAGGCTTCTTCTGGTGTTTGGCTGGGGCGTTCTTTAGCGGTAGCGCTCTCGTATTTAAACCAGAGGCCATAGCCATATTCCCAGCCTTTTTCGACATAATCGACACCGCCAGACGTTGCGCCAAACTCCTCCTTTGCATTTCGGATAGTTTGCGCTTCTTCTCGCTCCTCTTTAGTTTGGGCCTGTTTGCCTGCATTATTTCCGCTGTATACCGTTTGGTTGTAGCCGACATAAAAACCTTTTTCGAACTCCTCCCCTTCTGCTTTTGCATTGGCAAAAGCCTCTTTGACCTTGGCATCGACCTCGGCCTTTTTCTCGGGCTTGCCAATAGCTGCTTGATAGTGCTGATAGAAGAGCCCGCCCATATGTCGGCCGGCCTCATAGCCTTTTGCCTTAGGGCTATCGGCGGCTACAGACATCTCTTTATCGACTAGCTTTTGCTTTTCGACATTATAGTTCGTATTGAAAGCATGATAATAGCCTGTGCTGAACTCTTTTTTGACATTTTCATCATTGAGTTGCGCCTTAATTGTGGCTAAGTTCTCTTCAATTTTTTCAATTTTGGCCGTTAGTTCCTCTTTTTTAGCGGGATCTTCAGTTGCCTTAAGTTCCTTTTTATATTTATCGAGATTAACGGTAGCGGCTGCGGCAATTTTACCAATATCTTGGCCCTTCTTATACTCTACACTATTGGTTTTGGCCTTTTGTTCATTATCGAGCTTTTGCTGCTTAAACTGATTATAAGAGGCATTAAAAGCGTGATAATAGCCTACCTCAAAGCTTTTCTTTTGCTCTGCGGTTTGTTCTTTATCCTTTCCTTCTGCAAAATACTGTTTAGCTGAATCGGGGACTGGGGGAAGATTCTCGCCCAATTCGGAGAGGGGCAGGCTTCCTTTGAGGACCTGCGTCGCTTTTTCTTTAGAAGACATAGCGGCAAGGGTGCCTAAAACATGGCCCACTGCATAATGAGGATCTTTTTTACGCTCATCTTTTTCCGCCTGAACCTTTGTCTCTTTGCCCTTCATATAAGAGGCATTAAAGCCATGATAAAAGGCTCTAGAATAAAGCTTTTTGGGATCTTCCGCAATAGGTTGACCGGAACTATCCTTATTGGCTTTGGCGTAAGTGGCGGCTTGTTGGCCCTCCTCCTTGCTCATGCCTTCGGGAGCCTTGCCTTGGCCTTGGGCCAAACCAATATTATAGCCTAGTTCATAGCCTTTGCGATAAGTGGGATTTTCCATCAGCTCTGCGGGGCCGGGCATTGACTTTTTGACAGCGGCGGCTCGGGCCTGCATATAGACCGCATTAAAGGCGCGATAATAAGCGACTTGATAGGTTTTAGAGCGGCTTTTCATGGCCGCTTTAATTTCTTTTACTCTTTCCTTATCCTCGGCCTTATTGCTATTACTTTTCACGGCAGATTCAGTCCCATCCTTAGTGCCTTCTTGGGCTTCGGGATCGGTTGCCATTTTTTGTTGTTCTTCTATTTGGGCGGCCTCCACCTTTAGTTTTTGGCCTTCTGGATAGCCTTGATTAAAGCCCTGATAAAAGCCCGTTTGGTACTTTTTGCTTTTGCTAGCCATCACCTCTTTTTGGGCGGCCACATAAGCATCTGCGGTTTCGCCTTCTGCAAAGGGCGTTACATTCATTTTGCCAGACTCATCGGTAGTCACTTTTTTGCCCAGGCCGCCAGAGCGGCCAACATCTAAACCAAAGGCTCGGCCAGCTTCTAATTCTTGGGCCTCTGCACTTTCTTCGGCAGTTTGGGCCACGGGGCCCATATTCATACGGGCGGCAAAGGCGGCACCGACCTCCTCGCCTTTTTGCTCGCCGGTAGTTGCATTGGCGGGGGCTTCGCCTCCTGCGGCAGAGTTTTGCTGTTTATTTTGGGGATTGCCCGTTGGGCTAGTTTCTCCAGTTGATTTATCTCCGCCTTTTGCTCCTGTTTTTGCGCCCACCTTAGCTTCTTCGGGGCTGACCTCCGTATTCATTTGGCTAGCTTGGCGAGCGATTTCCTCTGACTTTGCCTCTGTATTTTCGCTGCTATTTTCGCTACTGCCCTCCTCTGTTTCTCCTTCGGCCAGGGTTTCTTCTAGGGCCGCTTTGAGTTCTGCTGCTGCGGCGGTGGCCTTATCTTCAGCAAGAGTTTCCTCTATAGCGGCATCTAGCTCTGTTTCATTAAAGCTAGGGACTTCTTGGCCTAGGGTGGCGGCAATTTCGGCATCTAATTCGGCCTCATTGAAGGCGGCGCCTAGAGGCGGCATTTCTGGACCTTCCTCGGCGGTGGTTGTTGTTTCCTTGCCTGCGTTTTCTTCCTCTCCTCCTTCTTGCAAGCTAATCCCTTCGGCTAGTTTTTCGATACCACTATTGAGGCTAGCGGCAGATAATTGTTCATTGAGGGGATTTGCGGATTCGTTTAGGGGTTGGCTAAACTCCTCTTGAGTGCTTTCTTGATGAAAGCCTTCGGCCGCAGTTTGGACCACCGCATTAGCTTGGCTATTGAGTTGTTCGCCCGCAGATTGAACAGACTGCAACTCTTCATTGGCCTCAAATTCCTCGAGGCTTTGGTAGAGTTGTTCGTAAATGCGTTGATTTTCTTGCGAAGAATTTTGATTTCCCTTAGACATAACTTATAAGGCTTAATTTGGAGCAAGGTAAAGGTATTGCATAGGCCCTAACAAATTACTAACAAAAGGGCCCTTTGCCAAAACAAAGACTATATATTTTTCTTTTCTTTTCCGAATTGCGTACTTAGCAGTTCTTTGGGGGCCATTTGCGCTTATTTTTGGCCTAGCGATGTGCAGGGGTGGCCGATAGGCCAGACCAAGGCGGCTTTGCCGCCGCAGGGCCGAGCGAATAGCGAGCCCCGAAACGTAGCGCCGCAAGCGGCCCAATGAGCGATAGCGAATAGAGGGCCGCGCAGCGGAGGCCCCAAATCAAAAATAAAAAGAATTTGAAGATGAACAGCAAGAAAATTTGGAGCTTAGGCGCTTTACTTTTGTTGACGGTTAGCCTAAAGGCGCAGATTGTAGACAACAGTCATTTGGTGAACCTCAAGGAGGTGCTTCCCTATGTTTATATTTTTTACGGCCTGACCTTTTTGGCCCTTAGTTTATTGATTATGAAGCTCTTGAAGCCTCAAATGAAGACCTACTTTTTGTATGCGGCTTGTATTTTGGGCATTTTGGGGGCAGTTTTCACGAATCAGGCCTTTAATCGGGTACAAGAAGAGCAGCTGCCGGAGGTAGCGGGCAGTGAAATTCCGAAAGAAGAGATGAGCGATTATAGCCGACAGATGGTGGAGAAACAGGAGCGGGAAGTGGAGCAGCAAAAGATGGCGAACTTCTGGATTATTGCCATTCCGAACATCATTATGTTGGGTTTGGGGGTAGTTATAGACATAAAAGCCCGTCAATCGGGGAATGACGGGCAGCTTCGTGGTCGTTATGACGGGATGTAACTAGCGGAGTCGGTCAGAATCCTTAACAAGTTGGTCATCGGCATTGATTGCGCGGTTGGCCAAGAAAAGGAAAAGCATGGCCAAAACGGGGGTAAACAGCCCTAATCCAGCAGTCACTTCCTCGCTAATGGTCATGCTCCAATAAGAGGCTAAACCCATAAGGATCAAGCAATTGGCCAAGCTCAAATTATTGAGCAGCATTTGCAATTTTCTGTTTTTAAAGAGGAAGATTGTGCCAAGGCTGAGCAAGGCGGGAAAGAGGGCTAGGAGTAGCAGGACGAATTGGTCCATCAGGTCATAATCGCCATCTTGCAAGGGGCCTTCAGCCGTGCTGGGGGCCGTACCGAAGGGAAAAACGAAGAGCAAGGCCAGCGCTAGGGCCGCCAAGAGCATGTAAATAGTTTGAATACGTTGTATCATAATAATTCGGCTTTTTTTCAGATGAAATCAGGCCACAAAGTTAATTAATTCAGTTAAATGAACAAGTCTGCCCCCATCTATATCCTAGCAGCAAAGAGGAGTCCTATTGGCCGCCTATATGGGGCTTTGGCTAGCATTCGGCCCGATGATTTGGGGCTAGCGGTACTGCAAGAGTTCTCCAATTTATCGCCTACGGATCTATCGGCCATTTATGTAGGGGCGGCCAATCAGGCGGGAGAAGACAACCGCAATTTGGCTCGGCAGCTTGTTTTTTTGGCCCAATGGCCGGCGCATATTTGGGGGATTACGGTCAATAGCCTTTGTAATTCGGGTTTAGATGCCTGCGTTCAGGCTTTTCGGGCTTTGGCCTTGGGCGAGCAGGAATTGGTCTTGGCTGGGGGCGTAGAAAACATGAGTCGCAGCCCTTTTGTTCGTCTGCGGAATCAGGAGCAAGAGATAGACAGCAGCATAGGTTGGCGGATGGTCAACCCCCATTTGCCGCCAGTTTATGCGCCCTTGAGTATGCCAGAAACTGCGGAGCGTTTGGCCAAAAAAAGAGGCGTTAGTCGGGCCGAACAAGATGCCTACAGCCAGGCGAGTCGAGCTCGTTTTTTGGCGGCCCAAGCGGCGGGCGCCTTTGATCGGGAGCTGGTTTCGGTCTACAATCGATCGGGAGAGCTGCTCTTAGATCGAGACGAGCAGCCGAGGGCGCTAACGGCTTCTCTTTTGGCCAAACTGCCGCCTTTGGTCAAAAATGGCCAATTTATTAGCCTGGGGAATTCGGCTCGTTTGGGCGATGGGGCGGCCTTTTTACTCTTGGCTCAGGGCAGTTATTTGGAGCGAGAAGGGGGGCAGCCACTGGCCCAGGTAGTGGCTTGGACAAGCATGGCCTTGCCTCCCGAAGATATGGGCGAGGCCCAAATTATGGCCGTTCAGCAATTGCTTCGGCAGCAGGGACTCTCGGCTAATGAGATTGATTTTTTTGAGTTTGCCGAGTCTTTTGCGCTTCAAGGCGTTTTGGCTCAAAAGGCCCTAAATCTACGGCCCGATCAGCTGAATCCCTATGGCGGCAGTTTGAGTATGGGCAACCCTTTGGGCATGGGTGGCGCCCGAATTTTGGTCTCTTTGGCCCATGCTTTGGCCCGTCGGCCCAAGGCCAAATACGCTATTGGAGCAAGTTCGGCGGGTTTGGGGCTGGGCACTGCCGTTTTATTGAAGAAATATATTGACTAAAATTAGAACTTATCTACTGCATCAATACATCCATCACTCGATTTGGATAATCACTAATGATTCCGTCTAAGGGATAAGCTAACATGGCTTCTATATCTGCCGTTTCATTAACGGTCCAAGGAATGAGCTGCATCTTATGGCCCTTGACCCAATCTACCAAAGTATCATTGACCATAGAGAAATGGCAGCTGTAAATCTCTGGCGTAAAACCTAGCTCATCCAGATCTTTTTGCGGATCATCCGTCTCTTCTACCAACATAGATATCGGCATTTTGGGGCGCTTCTGATGGACCAATCGCAGGGTTTCCCAATCAAAAGCCTGAATATTCGCATGCCCCGATATACCCGCACTATCTATAGCCGCCAAAACCAAATCCACAAATTCTTCTACTGGCGGACAATAACGGCCATCATATTCTGGCAATCGCTTAATTTCTATATTATAATGTATGGGCTTTTCTAATTCGGCCTTCATCTCAAATAAATTTACCGACTTCACCACATCCAACAAACGAGGCTTGATCACTTTCATCTTCTGCTGAGTCGGAAAGTATGGATGGGGCAAACTCCCACAGTCATATTTAATCAGCTCCGAATAAGGCATTTTGTAGATATTAAAGCGCCGCTCTTCATTTGGCCCAATTGGACGCCCATCCAATTTATTGGCCAACAGATGCGAGACCCAAGGCTCATGCGAAACAACGACTTGGCTGTCTTGGGTCACTACCACATCCAACTCTAAGGTCCGAACACCCAACTCTAAAGCCTTCATAAAGGCCGGAATGCTATTTTCGGGCATCAAGCCACGGCAGCCTCTATGGCCCTGTATATCAATCTCTCTAAATTTAAAACTACTCATTTTAGGGCGTTTGGGCTCCGCCTCTACTTGCTCTTTCTCGCCCTCCTGCGGCTCCGAGACGTTAGCACAACTGTAAAGGCCAAAAAATAGGGGCAAAAGCCAAAGTAAAAAAGTATTTTGTCGCTTCATCATGGTCTATCTAATTTGATTGTCTTTCTTTCGTATTTTTGGGGCGATTTGGGGCCTCCCGCCTTCGGCGGGCGCTACGCTTTGGGGCTCGCAGGTCTGCTCGGCCCTGCGGCGGCTGCGCCGCCTGGGTCTGGCCTGACGGCCACCCCGCCGCATCGCTAGGCCAATTGGCCCCTTGGGCCAAAGGCGGCTTCGCCGCCTTGCCAACGAAAAATATACTTCCAACAAAATACAAAATCCCTAGAGATGTCTAGAGCTATCTTCTTGCTTTTTATGGCTTTTAGTACTAGCCTTTTGGCCCAAGCCCCCATTACTACCGTCAATAAAATTATTTTGGACCAAGAGATTCTCTTAGATCAAAAACAGAAGCGCAGCCACAGCAAACAAATAGAACTGCCCTTAGTACCCGAGTTCTGGACACAGTTCGAGTCGATTAAATCCGCCCAACTGCTATTTTATATTTATGCAGAAAGCAGTGGACAAGCGCAGTTTGAAGCCGATAGCCTAGCCCAGCTCTCCGAACTCCGCCCAGTCCTACAATGGGCCCAAGGCAAGCAAATTTTTAATCGGCCCGCAGGCCAACAACTCCCCTATGGCATCGAATGGGCCATCCTTAAAGATCCCGCTAAAGAAAAATGCCTGAAACGCTACCACAAAAAGGGAATTACCCCCGCTGGCTGGTGGAAGCGCTGCATCCTTAAACGCGATTATTTTATTTCCCCCAATTATTATAGCCCAGTCTATAGCCTCCCCAGATCGATCTACTTAAAAGAAGTGCCTCAAAGTTTGCCCCTGCTGCTCAGAACCAGCGCCAAAAGCGATACCGTCCGCCTGAGAATTCAAGCAGTGCTGCGCCTCAAGGGCAAACGCAAAGCCTATGAGGATTTAGACCAAAGCCTGCGTACGGGCCAAGAGGGCCGCCAACTGATAACAGACCCGCGCCCCAACGTTGCCGTCCCATTCCGTAGCAGAACCTACCTCGCAGAGATCAAAACCAATGAGCTCTTTCCCAGCCTGGGCCAATAGCTCAAAAATATAGCTGACCTCGGCCAGATCAAAGCCCCCCACGACTGGTGTGCCTGTATTGGGACAAAGTTCTGGACGTAGACCATCTATATCAAAGCTGATGTATATTTTCTGGGGCAAACTCTTGATAAATGGCAAGACCAACTCTTCAAAGCTGAGCCCCCGCATTTTTCCACGGGCCAAGTCTTGGTCAAAGAGGACCTGAATGCGCTCGCCTTGCTGCTTGATGTAATCTACCTCCTCATGGCAGTAGTCTCGAATGCCCATTTGGACCAAGGACAGCTTGGGCATCTGCTCCAAAGCATTATAAAAAATAGAGGCATGAGAGTAGGTAAAGCCCTCATAAGCTTCTCGCAAATCGCAATGGGCATCTATTTGCAAAATAGCAAAGCCCTCTTCATGCCGCTCGGCCAAGGCCCGCAAATAACCCAAGGGCGTAGAATGATCGCCCCCCAATAAACCAACATATTTACCCTGCGCTAGCAAATCCTTAGCCTGCTGATAGACCCAGTTTTCTAGTTTTTCGCAGGCAGAGTTCACCGCCAAGCGAGCGGCTTCATTGCCGCCTTCGCCAGCTTCTAAAGCATCTATATGCCGACTGGCCAAGCTTCTGGCCGCCTGACTTTGGGCCAAGATCTGCGTATCGGGCTGCCGCATATAAATGCCCATTTTATAGGCATTTGGGCAGTCGGCCAAATAGAGGTCTAGCTGATAAGAAGCCTCTAGGATATTGGCGGGCCCCTCTGCTGTTCCAGCCGAATAAGAGACGGTTGCCTCCCAAGGAACAGGCAAAAGGACCAAATTAGCGCTCTCCTCCGTAAAAGGTAAGCCAATAAAGTTATCGTTCTTTAGGGCAAAGCCACTAGGGTCAAAATCTTGAATAGACATGCGTTTATATTTTGGACGAAGTTCGTGCTTTTCCCTTTTTTTCAAAGCAATTTTCTAGAAAAAATTGGCCCTAGAGCGGGCCTTTCTCCAGCTCTTTTTCGGCTAGGGCCAAACAAAAGCGGCCCCCTCTGGCCTAGCGATGTGCAGCAGTGGCCGTCAGGCCAGACCGAAGCCCGAAGGGCTGAAGGGCCGAGCGAATAGCGAGCTGCGAAACGTAGCGCCGCAAGGCGAAGCCGCAGCGGAGGCCCCAAAAAACATCCCCCTACTTCCGACTCCAATAAGCAATGGGCCAAAAGCCCAACTTGCGATAGGCCCAATAGGCCAGACTAAGATCGAAAACAGCCAAGCCCAGAAAGGCCGCTATGGCTGCCCCATTAATGCCTAAAATGGGAATCAAACTATATTGTAGAATAGCCGTAATTGCGAGAGAGAACGCCAAAAGATATGCAGCCATTTTTTCTTGGCCTACAAGGCCCAGCAATTGGCTCACAGGACCCACCAACACATGTATGCCCTTGCCCAAACAGAGCCAAAGCAAGGCCGTATAAGCCTGCTGATATTCGGGACCATAAATGAGTAAAAAGTAAGGACCAAAGGCGATAAAAACAGCCAAAACGGCCATAATCGCTAAGGTAATCAGGGCTGTGCTGCCTTGGTATAGCCGTCCCAACTCCTCTAATTTCCCTTGATGATAAAGAGAGGAAAAGGTTGGCAAACTAACGGTGGTCAGCACCAAATAGGGAATTAGGGCAATATCCGAGAACTTTAAGGCCACATTATAATAAGCGATCTGTTCGGGGGGCAGCTCAAAAAAGCCCAAAAACAAAATATCTATTCGGCTATTGAGCAGATAGAGCAAGGAGCCCAAATTGAAATAAAAACTAGCTTTTTTGTAGGCGGGAAGATCTAATTTTGGCCAATTGCTCGCTTTGGGCTGTGCTTGACGATAGCGCCGCCAAAGCCAAAAGGCAAGGCCAGCGGCCAGCACAAAGCTCAGGCTTCGTCCGGCAATTAGGCCCAAATCGCTAATGGGGTAAGCAAAGAGATAGAGCAGGGCCAAAAAGGCAAAGAAGAGCAAAGGCTGCACAATTCGGTCGCCCAATTGCCCCCAACTCATCTGTCCCTCGGCCCGCAAAGCCGATTGCCAAAGCTGCAAAAAGGCATAGGCGGGAATAATAGGCAGGGCCCAAAAATAATAATCAGCATAATTGCTCAAGCCAGGTATATCAGTATACCGAAGCAAAAGATAAAAGCCAATCATCAGGAGCAAACTCGCCCAAAGGGTCCGTTTCTCGGCCCAAGCGAGCAAGGCATCTCGCTTGCCCCAAGCTTTTTGGTCCTTAAAGATAGGTAGCTCTTTGAGCAAAAGATCATCTAGGCCCATATTGGCGGCTACTTGCAAAATCAACAGCCAACTAAAGACCAAACTATAAATGCCAAAGCCCTCATCTCCCCCCAAACGGGCCAAAAGGACCGAACTGAGAAAAGTGAGGGCTGATAAACCTATTTGTAAGATAAAGCTCCAGCTTGCCGCCTTAATTAAAAAGCGGCCTAAGGGACTATCTGTTCCCATCTTGGCCCGCCATTTCTTCCACATTGCTTTGCCTAATTTTGGGCCCAAGATAAGTTTTCTATTCTACAATCGACATATCTTTGAAGGGCGAACGGGGCGTCCAGTCCTCTTTGGGGCTCAAATGGTCAAAGACTAATTTCATCAATTCGCTAGATAAGCGATTGCGATGACGCAAGTAGCAGTCAAACTCCTGCGCTACCGCCCCCACCGAACTCTTAATCTCCAAAGCCGTACGGGCGAAGTCAATTTTTTCTACCCCTCTATAAATACCCATACGCACCAAGGCATATAAAATATTGAGATACAACTGATGCGAGCGGTTCAGGCTATGCTCTAGGCCCAAGAAATGAGCTTCTAGGGTTTGGCCCGAAAAGATCGCCGTATAAAAAGCCACCAAGCGGCCCTCTAAATAGCAAGCCACCAGCTGCATATCTTCGCCCAACTCTCTTTTGAGGGCCGAAAAATACTGCTCATCAAAGGCATAGGCATTAAAGTCTACATTATCCGATATATTTCGGTAGAGGGCATAAATTTCTTTTTCTTGGGCCAAGATTTCCTCTAGTTCCAAGGCTCTCCACTCCAGATCCTTGCCCTTTTTGGCGGCTCTTTTGGCCCGCACCCGATACTTAGAAGACATATCGGCCAAATAATCCTCAAAGCTATCCCAATGCGCAGGCAACCGCATATACATGCCCGGCTGAATCCGATAGCGATGATAGCCCTCTTGCTGTAAAATGGGCTGTAAATTTTGCTCAGTAACTCCATCCAAGGCAAAATCCTTAAACATCTGTAGCTGATACTTCTTCTGCTCGCTTAGCTCTAGCTCCGTTTGCAAACGGTCCGTGGCCTCTTGCAGCCAAGCCAATTGTTTAGGGCCATGTCCCTCCTTAAAATAAAAGCCATGTTCTCCGGTTAGGCTTAAGTTACCGCAAATGAGGACATTAAAAACTGCCTGCCGCAGAAAAAACTGCTGCAACTTCTTGCGCAAAGAGCCCAAGAGCCCCTCGCCTTGCAATTCCTTTTGCACACTTTCTTGCATGTCCAAATAATAGGTCTGATAATAGGCCAAACCTACCGCCTCCTTATCTCGATAAAAGACCAAATAGCAAAAGCCCATACCTTTGGGGGGATGGGCTTCTAGGGCCTGCAAATACTCATATTGTAGAAATTTGTTTTCTTTGGGGGCCAAGCTTTGCCAGGCAACCTTCAAATCAGAGATATTCCGACTCAATCGAAAACAAAGCCCAGCCTCTACTAAAGCACTACAGGCAGGCTGTTCTTCTTGTTCTAAGAGCGAGAGAGGGGCCTTGGTCTTATTACAAAACATAGGTTATTCTTATTTTTGATGCGAAAAGGGACTGTTTTTTTTAAATATACAAGCTTTTGATGTAGCTACTTCTTTTTTACCGATTCTTTAACGCAAATCCCCCCCTATAGTTTATGTCAGCATGGAGACATCTACAGAAGAGCAAGGACCAATTGGCCATTTTTCTAAGCTATCTTTTGGCTTGCTTGGCTTGGTCGCTTTGGCAGTTCGAACTCAATTTCTTGGTGGGCTGGAAAGGTATGCACTGGCTGCATGTTCCTTTTTACACGACCCCAATTATATGCGGAATTATTGCCGCTACTTATATGCTACCGCTTTTTATTTGGGGCAAAAAGGTACCCACCTACAAATATTGGGCTATATTTCTTGTCCTTTGGGGCAGTAGCTGGGGGAGTTATAGCCTAGCCTATTTAGCTTTTGCCAATCTCTACAGCAAAATCCATTTTGGAGATACTGGTTTTATGGTGGGCTCGGCCCTCTTTCTCCTGGTCTTTTTAGAGAGCTTTGTCTTTTGGGCTGCTAGAGCCTTTGTGGGCCGTTCGCCTAGTTTTCATATTCTCAGCCTAGCCTTTATGTTCATTATGTGTGTGCCGCTCAGCCTAATCACCATTGACTTTTTTCCCGCTTTTGGCGGGGGCCAAAACTTTATTGATGCCGTCAAAATGGGCTATCCCATTTTTTGGGTTTGCCTACAATTGGGTTTACTCTCTTACGCCATTCATCGGCGGATGGTTTAGGCAAAGCTTGTCTTTTTGCTGTTCTGTTTTTCTGTTAGGGAGGGAATTTGGGGCTGCCCCGCCCTCTGGGCGGGTCGGGCCATTGCGCAGCTCGCAAGTCTGCTCGGCCCTGCAGCGGCAAAGCCGCTTTGGTCTGCCGCCTGCGGCGGCCCTGCTACAGCCCCTCAGCCTGCGGCCCCTTCGGGCCCTGCTAGACCCAAAAAGGGCCAGCCATTTTCTGGCCAGCCCCTATATTATGTAAAGTTCTACTCATTTGCTACTGAAAGTATTTATCGTCTACTTTCTGCCGAACAATAGAAAGGACCTTAGTTTTAGAAATCAGCTTCCCATATTTATCATAGGTAGTAGAATTTAAGGGAAAGCCCTTTGCCCCAGTCTGAATGAGGGCCTGTATGCCATAATCGTTCTTTAGGTAGGCGGCATATTTTTTTAGGTCCACATCAATTTCCTTGACCAGCTCGACCTCTGTATTAAATTTATCGGTTTCGATATTGAGCGTATACAGCTGCCCAAACTCTACTGATTTTCGGACCTTTTCGCTCTTAATCACCGCATTGCTCAGGCCCAGATCAGCCTCTATATCTCGAGAAGATATTTCCTTTTTGCTCTGCCCTTCCTCCGATTGAATGACCATGAGCATGTTGTTTTTTTGTGGCTGAGGCACAAAACGCATCTTTAGAGAGTTCGGGTCTGATTTGGTTTGCACCTCAAAGGCAATTTGGTCCTTTTTGATGTACCAGTTTAGCTGATAACGCATACCAGCTTCCCCTTCTTGCTCCATTTTAATGACCCCTTCAAAGTTTTGGCCCTGTAAAGGGAGTAGGCCTATGAGTAGGAGAATCAATCCCCCGAAAAGCTTATGCATAAGTAGTAGCTCTATTTAAGTTAAGTAGTTTCTAGTCGGTAATTTTGCGCAAGTATAAAAGTTGCAAACAATTTGCCAAGATTGTTTTCTGCTCAGGCTTGGCCGCTAATTTAGGTATTACACCCAAAAAGCCCCCTTATATAAATTTAGCTTAGGGTTAAATCCTTTTTTTGCGGCGGACAGGCGGCGAAGCCGCCGCAGGCTGAGGGATGGGCAGCAGGGCCGCCAAAGGCGGCAGACCAAAGCGGCTTTGCCGCTGCAGGGCCGAGCAGACCTGCGAGCTGCGAGACAGCCCGACCCGCCCAGAGGGCGGGGCAGCCCCAAACAATAATATTATTAGATAAATCCTTTTGCAAAAGGTTGAATCCAATTGGCTGATCTATAAAAAAGAAGTTAATTGCCAATGTAGCCCTTCATGGCTCCAGACAAATAGTAGCCATCAATGAAGCTACCGAGCAGGCTGTGGCCGTTGCGCTTAACGGCAAAGCCCGCTGTTCCCCCTACTGGGAAATTAGTGTTGGGTGGGTCGGGAAAATCTTGGTCATAAAGTGTAATCATCCCTACGACGGGCGCCCCCACTTGTACCAAAACATTGACAAAGAGGTAGCCCGCCTGCCCATCCTCGCCATAGCCACCGCCATCGCCGCCATAAACATTGGGCGTAATGGTAAAATCTGCCCCAAAGAGGTTAAAGTTGTAGGGATTGTTCAAGGCGCCGCCTCGACCTCCCTGAGCAAAGGCTCCCGTTCCTGCCGTTTGGCCTGGCTCATAGTATCCAAAGCCCGATCCTAGGTTGCCTCCAGCCCCACCATAAGCACCGCCGCCACCACCAGCACCAATGCCTAGGTTATAAGTCCCAATGCCCAAGTTAATGGGTTGGATCATCCCCACAGAGCCCCCGCCGCCGCCACCGGAATAGATACGGCCTTGGTTGCGCAAATCCGTGTCTACGGTCAGACTAATCGCATGGGTCCCATCAAAGCCAGTTCCAGCACCGCCACCACTAGCGCCTGCGCCAGCACCGCCATCGCCACCACGGGCCAAGAGGGTCCCTTGGTTGAGAATGCCGACCTTAGAGTCGGGATGTAGCCCACCTGTAGTAAAGACGGCAGGAGCCGTAGGATTGTCTAGGACCACCCCAGGACCAATGGTTGCAAGTACACAAATAGGTACGGCCGTTGGCAAAGCATTGGCCGCTTGCAAATCATAATCACTTTGAGGCGAGTTAATATATACTTCCATACAACTATCTACGGCCACCACAAACACTTGGTTACCGACAGTATTTCCACAAACGGCCTGAACAATCACAGAATAGACGCCAGGAGGCGCAAAGATATCAGCCTCCACATTGAGTTGTATCGTATCGGTTCCATTTACTATATGCTGATCCAAACTAGCCGTAATGCCCGCAGGCAGGTTAGGGATGATGTAGACCGAGATGTCATTGGAAAATCCATTGCGTTGATTGAGGTACAAATAAGCCGAATCTCGATTGGTATACACTCGGTCAATGTGCCCAGCAGGATTATCTATCCGAAAATCAAAGGCACAATCATCACAACTGCTCTGATTGAAGGCCAACCAGCAGCTGCCGTTAAAATATTCCATAAGGCTATCTGTAGCATTATAGACCGTAAGTCCCGGCTTGGGATTTTGGATATTATCTCTTTGTTGGCGGCTCATCCGAGGAGGCAAAAAGCCTCTATCGGTAGATTCTAGATGCAAAACCGCGCTGCTATCTGGCTGCAAGATGTTGATCCCAACTTGTGCAGTAAGCGGAAGGGCCAAAAGTAAGCCCAAAAAAGCAAGTATTGTTTTCATTATAATTGTAGTATTGTAGCTAGCCCTAAAAATAGCTAAAAGCTTAGCTTCTAATATTAAGGATAAATTTTTAAATCAATATAATATGGATACATCTTATTTGCTGACGCATTTGGGAGAAGAGCGAGAAGACTATTACAATGCAGTGATTCCGCCCATTATGCAGTCTTCTAATTTTGCCTATAATAGCTTGGCCGACTTTAGATCGGCGATTCTCAACGAGTTAGATAATTTTGTCTACAGCCGTGGCAATAACCCCACAGTGGCCATCTTGCGCCAAAAATTAGCCGCCTTAGAACAGGCTGAGGATGCCTTGGTCTTTGGCAGTGGGAGCGCCGCCTGTGCAGTGGCGATTATCTCGCAGCTCCAAGCGGGCGATCATCTGCTTTCGGTACAAAGTCCTTATTCCTGGACCTATAAATTGATTAGCAAGTTGCTTAGCCGCTTTGGCATTAGCTATGATTTTATTGATGCCAGCAATTTGCAGGAAATTGAGGCGGCTATCCGCCCCAATACCAAGGTTCTTTTCTTGGAATCGCCTAATTCGCTTACTTTTGAGCTGCAAGATTTGGCTGCCTGTGCGGCCTTGGCCAAAAAACACGGCATTCGGACCATCTGCGATAATAGTTATGCTAGCCCGATTTACCAAAACCCTATCGCCTTGGGCATTGATCTGGTTGTTCATTCGGCCACCAAATACCTCAATGGCCATAGTGATGTGGTGGCGGGGGTGGTCTGCGGAAGCAAGGCCCTGATTCAAAAGATGTTTGAGCTAGATTACATGGCCTTAGGTCCCGCTATTTCGCCCAATGATGCTTGGCTGCTCCTTAGGGGGCTGCGTACTCTGCCTTTGCGCATTCAAAAGTCTAATGAGCATGCCAAAAAGGTGGTCGATTATCTGGCCCAGCACCCCAAGGTGGACTATGTCCTCTATCCTGGCCATCCCTCTCATCCGCAGTATGAATTGGCCCAAAAACAGATGTCTGGCTTTGGCGGCTTATTCTCGGTAAACTTCAAAGCCAAGCGTATCGAACAAATGGAGCGCTTTTCGGAGGCCCTAATGCCTACTTTTTTGCTGGCGGTCTCTTGGGGAGGCTTCGAGTCTTTGCAGGTCCCTACCGCCTGCTTCTATAATCTAGGCACAGCGCCCCCTCCTCCCCTGCCCTTTAGTTTTGTGCGTTATTATGTTGGCCTAGAAGATCCCGACTATATTATCGATGCCTTCGAAAAGGCCTTTGTTCATCTAGAGGATTAGAGTTTGGGGCTGCCGCTACGCCCTTCGGTTGTCGAACTGGCGCCCCTTTGGGGCTGGTTGTCGCTCTGCTCGGGGTCGGGCTGTTTATACCCGTTGGTCATCGAACTGGCGCCCCTTTGGGGCTGGTTGTCGCAGCTCGCTGTTACTTGCTTCGCTGCGTCGGCTCCCGTTGGTCGGGTCGCTCGCCCCCTGCTGCTGCCCATCCCTCAGCCATTCTGGCCTGCGGCCAGTGGGGCCTTGGCCGCCCTAGCTTAGTATTCTTCCCTTTTTATTGCTTTGGATTTAGGCCAAGCCTTCTAAATAATCCCTCAGTGCATTTTTTTTCTAGCGAATGCTCCAAAAGAGTTGAAATGCAGTATTTCTTTTCCAGCAAATGCTAAGAATAAATCCACCAGAGCGTTTTTTTTCCAGCAAATGCTCCAAAAGAGTTGAAATGCAGTATTTCTTTTCCAGCAAATGCTAAGAATAAATCCACCAAAGCGTTTTTTTTCTAGCAAATGGCCTGAGGGATGCTATCTGAGCGTTTTTTTTCCAGCAAATGCTCTTTTGGAGTTCCAATGCAGTGTTTTTTTTCCAGCGAATGGCCTGAGGGATGCTATCTGGCCATTTTTTTCCCAGGCAATGCTCCAATGCAATCATATTGTCCTTATCTTTTTTCGGTAACCCAATAAAAGCAGTCTTTATATGCGCTATACTATATTAGCTAGTCTATTTTCTTTCTTGATTTTAATGGCTTGTCAGTCGGAACAAGGGCCATTGGCCCCTATTAAAGACAAAAGTTTAGAGCAAGGAGCTTGGCGGGGGCTTTTGCGCCTCAATGACAGTTTGGAGCTCCCCTTTGAGTTGGCTTATGATGGGCAGTCTTGGGAAATCATCAATGGAGAGGAGCGGATTCTCTTGCAAGTAGATTCTTTAGGGCCAGACAGTATGCGTTGGACCCTACCTGTTTTTGGGACCTACTTCAACATCAAGCAATTGAATAGGCATCAGTTGCGGGGAGAGTGGGTAAACAGCCAAAAAGAAGACTATCGTCTTCCGTTTAAGGCGGAAGCTGGCCAAGCTTTTCGCTTTGGACCAAAAACAGCAGCCCAAAGCAGCTTGGCCAAAAAGTGGGCGGTACAATTTTCTCCTCAAGACAGTGCCAATAGCTATCCTGGAGTAGCCTTATTTGAGCTCGACCCTCAAACTTCTATTCTAAAAGCTAGCTTTATGACCGAAACAGGCGACTATCGTTATTTGGCTGGAGAATTTAAGCGCGAGCGCTTGCAGCTTTCAGCCTTTGATGGGGCGCATGCCTTCTTATTTACCGCCCAGCGGCAGGGCGACGGCAGCCTATGGGGGCAATTCTACTCGGGCAAGCATTGGTCTACCTACTGGCGAGCGCAGCCCAACCCCAAGGCCCAGCTCCGCCCCATGGACAGCCTCTCTTTTTTAAAGGAAGGCTATGAGAAAATAAGCTTTAGCTTTCCCAACTCGCAGGGGGATAGTTTAAGTTTGGAAGATGAGCGCTTTGAGGGCAAAGTTGTTATTGTTCAGATTATGGGTAGTTGGTGTCCCAACTGCATGGATGAAAGCCGATTGTTAGAAGAGTACTACAGACGTTATCGGAAAGAGGGGCTAGAAGTCATTGCCCTAAGTTATGAGTTGCCTAAAGATATGGACAACTTCAAGCAAATAGAAAAGCGCTTACGGACTGACTTAGGCATTAGCTATCCCATGGTTTTGGCGGGGCCAGCAGATAAGAAAGCGGCGGCCAAGAGTTTGCCCATGCTCAACCATATCTTATCTTTTCCCACGGCCATTATTATAGATCGTCAGGGGAAGGTGCGGAAAATCCATACGGGCTTTAATGGCCCTGGAACAGGAGACTACTACGAAGAATATCGAGAAGAATTGGCCCAATTGATTGAGCAGCTATTGGTAGAACAATAGGGAGGGCCAACAGCTAGCGCTAGCCCATTGGTCCCTGCGCACTACAGGCCCCGAAGGGGCCGCAGGCCTAGCGATGTGCAGCAGTGGCCCGGAGGGCCAGACCCAGGCGGCTTTGCCGCCGCAGGGCCGAGCGAATAGCGAGCTGCGGAACGTAGCGCCCTGCGCCCTTCAGGGCGCAGGGAGGCCCCAAAACATAAAAAAGAGGCTTTTGGCCTTAAGTTTCTTTATTTTTGGAGCAGTTATTTGTTGATTTGCTGCAACAAAAAGGGGGCTTTTTGTCTTTTTTCATTGGTGGTAAAAGTCCTTGTCCTTTTGCCCAAACTCCCTTATCTTAAAAGAGCCATTTGGAGCAAAAACAAAGAAGAGAAACTCCTTTGTTGAGTTTATTCCCAGCGGCCTTAGTTCATCTGGCCCGACACACCTTATTCTGAGCCTAGTCCTTGGTTTTGCCAATAGCCAAACGACCTTAAAGACCAAATTTGATGCGCTTTCTTAGTGGGCCAGAGGCCCTTTTGAATGAATTTGAGTTAATTGCGGACAAAGAAAGCTTTGCCGTGCTTCATTTCTATGAGCGGAACAAAGCGGAATTGGCCCTATTGCCTTTTGCGGACTACTACCGTTTGCGGAGCTATTATGCCAATGCCTTATTTGCGGCTCAGGCCTATGCGCAGCATATAGAAGAGGCGGATTGGTTGATTGAGCAATCTATAATTTCAGACATTCGGCAGGTAGATGGGCGGGATGTCTACTTACATTTTTTATTTAGTGCTATGCGGGCCCTTTTTTATTTGGGCCAATACGAAGCTTCTTTTAAGCGGGCAAAGGCCCTAGTGGGCATGCGGCCTCATGAGCCCAAATATTTGCTTTGGTTGCGTCGCAACTTAATGCTTTGGCGGCCGAGCTGGGTGCGTTGGGGTTTTGCGGGGGCCATCTTGAGTTTGGCCAGTTGGTTGGGAGTTAGTTTATTTTCTCTTTTTCTGGTAGATCCTTTTTTCCCTTATTTGCGAGAGCTTGTCTTTTGGCTTCGGCAGGTTTCTGCCATTATGGGGGCGGCATCTATTAGCTTTGGGATATTTGGCCGATACTACTATGTAGAAAGAGAGCTCCGTAAATTGATTCGGGCTAGGCGGCCGAAAAAAGCGGCTCAGGAGCAATAAAAAAGCCCTGCTAGGCAGGGCTTTAATGGAAGCTATTTGGGCCTTAATTAAAAACCAAGGCTGTTTTTTCGAGGGCTTGAAAGGCCAGCAACTGCTTCATAGCTGCGGCAATTCGGGCCCGTTCTTTTTTGGGTTTATCGAAAGCATTTTTGAGAAAGACGGCATAATAAATAGGGCGTTGGCCGGCTTCTCTTTCTATCCAACCGGCATCATTATAAATGCCGGGCAGGCTTCCGGTTTTATGGGCCACTTGGCGGTTGGGGGGCAGGACTTCGGGGAGGAAATAGCGGCCAGTTCGGCAAGAGAGCAGGCAGTCTCTGAGCCATTGGCTAGAGTTTGCATTTAGCCAATGTTCTTGATCTAGGCCTTTGAGGAGTTGGACAAAAGCTTTTGGGGAGCCTTGGTCGCGGCGGTCCCAGAGGAACTTACGTCTAGCGACTTTACGTTCGGACCAGGGAGAAGTAGATAAAATTTGGGTAGCTCGGCTATAGGTCCAGAGGCTTTGGTCCTCGGGCAGTTCTCGGTTAGCTAGATCAATAAAAATTTCGATCAGATAGCGGTTAATGTTAATATCGGAGACCATCCAGCTTTTGAGTTGGGCCTGAACAAACTCTGGTCCGCCCAATTGGCGGAGCAGGGCATCCGTAGCGCAATTATCGCTATATCGCATCATATAGAGGGCTAGATCTTCAATTTTGGGGGCAAAATTAGTTTTGCCCGTAGTATCCCAATCCATAAAACAGCCTGAGTGGCGGCGGTCTTCTAGGTTGAGGCGAATAGAATCGAAGAGGGAGAGCTTTCCGGCCTCTTGAGCGGCCAGCAAACTAGCCACAATAGGGAGTTTATAGACACTAGCGAGGGGGAAAAGGGTATCTCCGGCGATCGAGAAACTTTTATCGAGTTGGGCATCATAGACATAGATGCCCATTTGGCCCTTAGGATTTTGGCAAATGGTCCTTAGGCTATCTTTGAGGGCTTCAAAACCGCTTAGATTTTCTTGATAGATGGGGACTTGGCTAAATGGGGGATGTTTTTCTTTTTGGCAGGCGAAAAGGGAAAAGAATAGAAAAGGGCAAAAAAAGTAAAGTACTTTCATAAGCTATTGGTTATAGTGTTGGGTCACAAATTAAGGAATTGAGCAGACTTTTAGGGGAGGAATACTTGAGGCTTTGGCTTTTTTAGAAAGGGGGGAAGCGAAGAATTCGGCTTAGGGCGAAGAAAGCATAAAGTTTATTTTAGAGAATTACAAACTTACCTCCTCAGATAATCAATCAGTTAGCAAGAAAACCAAATAAAAAGGCATTAAAAGCTTGGAAAACGAGATTCTTGCCGTATATTTGCAATGCAGAGTGGAGCAGTGGTAGCTCGTCGGGCTCATAACCCGAAGGTCGCAGGTTCGAGTCCTGTCTCTGCAACAACTTAAAGCCTTCCAGTAATTGGAAGGCTTTTTTTTTGCTCCTATTATATCTAGCTACGGCCGCAACCTAAAGGATTATTATTTGTATAATTGCAAACTTTATTTTTGAGTCTTTGGCGGCTTTATTTTGGGCCTCAATTGCAAGTGTATACATGATGAAAAACTACCTTTCTTTAATTAAATTTAGCCATACGATTTTTGCTCTTCCCTTTGCGATGATTGGCTTTTTCTTGGCCACTGTAGAGGGCAATGGAGAATTAAACTGGCGTTTATTTGCCTTAGTTCTTTTGTGTATGGTCTTTGCGCGTTCGGCGGCTATGGCCTTTAATCGTTATGCGGATCGGGACATTGATCGGCGGAATCCGCGGACGGTCACTCGGGAGATTCCGGCTGGGGTAATTTCGGCTCGCAATGCCTTATTTTTTGTATTGATCAACTGTGCCTTATTTGTGGCCACCACTTATTTTATCAATTGGCTTTGCTTTTTGCTCTCGCCCATTGCCTTATTGGTGGTTTTGGGTTATTCTTATACCAAGCGATTTACGGCTCTTTGTCATTTTGTTTTGGGGGTAGGTTTGGCTTTGGCGCCAATTGGGGCCTATATAGCGGTGAGTAATCAGTTTGCCTTATTGCCGATTATTTATTCTTTTGTGGTTTTGTTTTGGGTGTCTGGTTTTGACATTATATATGCTTTGCAGGATGAGGAGTTTGATCGTTCTTTGGGCTTAAATTCGATTCCGGCGGCTTTGGGAAAAAAGCGGGCCTTGATGGTTTCTAATGTCTTGCATGGACTGACGGCCCTTTTGGTCATTTATCCAGGCATACAAGCAACAGAGTTCTTTGGGCTTTATTATTGGATTGCGGTGGCTTTATTTATTGGTTTATTGGCCTATCAGCATTTTTTGGTCAAGCCAAATGATTTATCTAAGGTAAATTTGGCCTTTTTTACGACCAATGGAATTGCCTCGACTATTTTTGGGGCTTTGGTCATCTTTGATTTATATTTCTAATGGGCCTTTGGTCCTTTTTGCTCCCCGCCTGCTTTTCTGAGTAGGCGGGGATTTTTTGTTGGTTTGGGGGCAAAAAAAGTCCATCCCTTCCCTTCTGGACTGGATGGCTAAATATCTACTGCTGTTTTGGGGCCTCCGCAGCAAAGCTGCGGCGGTTACTCCCTTCGGTCGTCGAACTGCGAACTAAAGTTCTTGTTGTCGTTTCAGGGCTCGCAGGTCTGCTCGGCCCTGCGCTTCGGTGCTACGCACCTTCGGTTACTCCCTTTGGTCGTTGAACTGCGCCCTAAAGGGCTTGTTCTGGTCTGGCCTTTGGCCACTGCTGCACATCGGTTACTCCCTTTGGTCGTCGAACTGCGGACTAAAGTCCTTGTTGTGGCCAGGCGCTGCGCGCCTTTGCGGCCCTTTGGGCCTATTGCATGGCGGCGGCTGAAAGCCGCTGGCCATTTTTGGGTTTCAACCCGAAAAATTGGCTGAGGGATGGATAGCAGTGGCGCGAAGCGCCAGACCCAGGGCTTTTGCAGCGAAGCGAAAAAGCCCGCAGGGCCGAGCAGACCTGCGAGCTGCGGCACAGCCCGACCCAGCCGCAGGCTGGGGCAGCCCCAAAAAAAATTAGTCCTTCTTGGTCTGTTCTACAAGAGTTTCTATAGTATTATATAGATTCTGGATAATATTCGATTGGTTTTGGACCATTTTGCGGAGCTCCTCCATTTCTGAGCGGAGCATATTATTGATATTGGAGGGAGAGGGTAAAAAGGGAGAAATTTTGGCTCGGACATACCAAATTTCTTGAATATCCTTCACGCTCATTTCGAAGGGTTCATAATAAGTATTATCGGAGAGAAGCAGCAGTTTTTGCTCGGCTTTGATATGATTGTGTACGCGTTTGATGAGGACATCGCCCTTAGTGACCACCACATAGACATAATTATCTTTGAGAGAAGAGGCCCAGAGGCTAGGTTCTAGGTAGCTACAGACCACCTTATCGCCTTCAAAAAGGGTGGGTTCCATACTATCTCCGGAGAGATCGAAAGAGCGGTGAGTGCCCACCTTATACTTATAATCGGGCAGGGTATAATTGGGTAATTCCTGAATAAAAGTGGGGTCTTTAGACTCTGAGGCATAGCCAGCTTGAGCGGGCACGGGCACATGCACAATCCGTTCATCATTGTGAGAATCGGTCACTACGGTAAGGACCTTAAGATTAGCTTGTGCGTCTTCGGTCATAAAGAGCGGGCCTTCTCCGGAGAAAAGATAAACGGGATTTAGCTTATAGGCATCGATTGCTTTTCGGAGCAACTCGATGGTTACATCTCGGCGTTTTTTGAGGATTTCGCTCAGGCTTTGGGGCAGATAATCGAGAGAGAGGGCAAATTGTCGGCTAGAGCGGATGCGTTGCTCTTTTTTGAGTTGGTCATGACAATGGATAAAGCGTTCGGTTACTACAGAATTCATAAGCAAAAAGTTAATGCCCTAAAGCTATTATAAATGAACTCGATAGGGAGTTCTAGAACAAATTTAACTTTTTGCGTGTACAGTGACAACTATTTACGCAAATAATTTAAACTCTAAGCTAATTATTTAGATAAATTCAAAAGAGCGGACTTTAACAGTCTGCTCTTTGTTTGGGTTTAGGTCTTTTGCTGTAGTGGTTTTAACTTCATCTAATATTAACAGAACCTTTAGGTATTTTGCCTAAATTTAAACAATTGGTTAAATCAGGCTTAATAAATTTGGAAATATCGAGTTATTGCAATACTTCCAATTGAAACTAACAAAAAACAACTTATGGAAAATTATTACATGCTAGAATTTGAGGTACCTGCAGAGATGCAGTCCCATGTAGAGGCTCGTTCTGCAGAACATCATGCAAAAGTAGAAGAATTGATGGCCCAAGGGCGGATTCAGTCTTTTTCTTATTCAGCCAACGCTTTGCGTTCTTGGGCCATTGTAAGGGCGAGTTCGGCGATTGAGGTGATGCGTTTGATTCAGGAACTACCTTTGCAAGATTGTATGATTCCTAGCATTATTAGTTTGGAAAGTCATCATGCGGCGGCTCCTGCTTTGGCGGTAGCGGCGCAGTAGGTCAAAAACTTAATATAAAGGCAAAGTTGGCTTTAAGAGCAATAGCGGTTCTTTTGCGAACAATTGACATATATAATCGTCGCTTGTTCTAAGTCTAAGCGCTGTTTTTGTCTAGCCTTTACCCAAATGGCAAATTCTGAGGGCGCTTCTTCTTGAAACTCGCCCAACTTTAATACGGTATACAGTCCTTCTCCTGCAGGCAACAACCAACTTTGTTCATCTAGGGCAATAAGTTGGCCTTCGGGGTAGGCATGTACGGATAAAACTGGCCTAGAAGCTTGTTCTTTAAGGACTTCTATAGCCATTTCGGCCAAATCATCTGTAGTGGGGTCTTCCTTTTCGGCTTCTAATATGACGCAACTTCCGTTTTGGAAGAGGACCCAGTGGGGATAATGTTCGGCAGTTAACTTACTAATTGTAGTTAACCATTGTTCGTGTATAACTGGATTGTTCAATAGTCTGTTTTTTGGTTTGCTACCAATAAGTTAGGGCAAATAATACAGCTATACAATAGGCCTAGGGCCCTGAGCGCAACTGTTGCGCTCAGGGCCCTTTTTGTTAAAATAAAGTTAACTGTTTTCACTGTGATTGATGTTACTACATCAATGCATTTTATCTCGGATATTTGTAACAGACAATTAGCCCAAAGGGCTAGTTCAAGAAAAGCAAAATAAAAAAATCGCTTTTGTCAATTTGGTCACAAAGATATACGATAAGCCGCCGTACTTTTGTAATGAACAAGAAAGGAAACGGCAAGTTTATAAAATAAAATTTCAGCTTGTCACAAAAGTCACAAACAATCTTTTAGAACGACCTTATCTTTGTATCAACAACAATTTACTAAACATCACACTTAAAAATATAAGCATTATGAAAGTTGAACAGCTGTATACTGGATGTCTCGCACAAGGTGCCTACTACATTGAATCTGAAGGCGAAGCCGCTATCATTGACCCTCTTCGTGAAACTGCTCCTTATATGGAAATGGCCGAAGAGCGTGGTGCAAAGATCAAATACATCTTGGAAACTCACTTTCATGCCGACTTTGTTTCGGGACATATCGATCTAGCTAAGAAATCTGGCGCCCAAATCGTTTTTGGCCCTAAAGCAGAAACTGGCTATGACGCTTATGTAGCTAAAGATAATGAAGAGTTGAAACTCGGAAAGTTGCGCATCAAAGTATTGCACACCCCCGGCCACACTCAAGAGTCTAGCTGCTTCCTCCTACTCAATGAAGAAGACGAACAACTAGCAATCTTTACTGGAGATACCCTCTTCATTGGAGATGTTGGACGCCCTGACCTAGCCATCAAGTCTGATGTTACTATGGATGACTTGGCTGGTATGCTCTACGACTCTCTACACAACAAAATCATGCCTCTAAACGACGACCTCACTGTTTATCCTGGTCATGGCGCTGGTTCTGCTTGTGGTAAGAATATGTCTAAAGAAACTTATGCTACTTTGGGCAACCAAAAAGAATTCAACTATGCCCTTCAGCCTATGAGCCGCGAAGAGTTCATCGTAAAAGTAACTTCTGGTTTGGCTACGCCTCCTCAGTACTTTGGCCACAATGCCATGATGAACAAAGCAGGCTACAATAGCTTTGATGAAGCCCTCGCTCAAGGAACTACTCCTCTAGATGTAGACGCCTTCAAAGCAGAAATGGCTAAAGGTACTCTCATCCTCGATACTCGCCACCAAGATACTTTCGAAAAAGGCTATATCGCAGGCGCTATCAATATCGGTCTCGACGGTAGCTTTGCCCCTTGGGTTGGCGCTATGATCGAAAACCTCAAACGCCCTATCTTGCTTATCGTTCAAGAAGGCCGTGAAGAAGAAGCCGTTACTCGCCTAGCCCGCGTTGGCTACGATAATGTTGTCGGTTTCCTGAAAGGAGGTATCGATGCTTGGACAGCCGCTGGCGAAGAAGTAACTACTGTAAATACAATTTCTGCCACCGCCCTTGCCGAAGCTATCGCTAAAGGCGATGACGTAAAAGTTATCGATGTCCGTAATGAAGGAGAGTTTATCTCTGAGCACTTGCTCGTAGCGACTAGCTACCCCCTAGCCGAAATGGCCAAAAAAGTAGAAGACCTTGACAAAAAAGCCACTTACTATGTACACTGTGCTGGTGGTTACCGCTCAATGATCGCTTCTGCCGTTCTACAAAATATGGGCTTCGAAAATATCATCAACGTAGCCGGCGGTTTCAAAGCTATTAGCGAAACCGACGCTCCTAAGAGTGACTACGTTTGCCCTTCTACCCTACTCTAGACGACACACACCCTTTAGAGTACACCCAATTAAAACAAGTCGATAGTCTTCTATCTTAATTAAAATGCGCTAACCAGTTAGGGAGCTAGCTGGTTCAGCGCCTTTTTCTACCTAAATTTCAATTCATCATGTTCTTATTTGCGCAAGAAGTTACAGACATGTTGTCTCAACCTTGGCCTTGGTATGTCTCCGGGGCACTGATCGTTCTGGTTATGCAACTGCTCGTTTTTAACGGCAAATCCTTTGGCGTTTCCGCTAGTATGCGCGCCGCCTGCTCTGCTATGGGCGCCGGCAAAAGCGTCTCTTTCTTCGATTTTGACTGGAAAGGTAGCCAGGGCTGGAATATGCTCTTTATCATCGGTGCAGCTATCGGAGGCTTTATCTCTATGCAGTTTCTCTCCGGCGATGAAGCTATGGATCTAGGCAGCAAGACAATGGAATACGTCAAAAGTATCGGCTTCTCAGAGCCAGAAGTAGCAGATAACGGTAAAACTATGCTTTTACCCAAAGAATATAATGATCCCAACTTTGTGTTCTCCGCTAAAGGCCTATTTACCCTGATCTTTGGTGGCTTCCTAATCGGATTTGGCGCCCGCTATGCCGGCGGTTGTACCTCTGGACACGCTATTAGCGGCCTGTCTCAACTCCAAATCCCTTCTCTTATCGCTGTGATTGGCTTCTTTATCGGTGGCCTCACAATGACTTATTTTATCTTGCCTTTGCTATTTGGCGCCTAAATCTATCTACAATATGAAATTTGTAAAATATCTAGGTCTAGGCCTCCTCTTTGGCATGGTCATGACCAAATCCGAAGCAGTATCTTGGTACAGAATCCAAGAAATGTTCCTCTTCGATAGTTTCCATATGTACGGTATCATCGGTACCGCCGTGGTACTCGGAATTATCACTACCGCCCTGATTAAAGCACTCAATCTGCAAACCTTCAAGGGCGAAGAAATTAAGTTCCACCCCAAAAATATGTCTATTCCACGCTACCTCATCGGTGGTATTATTTTCGGCCTCGGCTGGTCTATGACCGGCGCCTGCCCCGGCCCCATGTATACCCTACTGGGCCAAGGCTACTGGGCCGTACTCATTATTATCGCATCTGCTCTAGTCGGTACTTACCTTTATGGCGCCCTGCGCTCTAAATTACCGCACTAGTCCGCATAAATTTTAGCTAGTTGTTTGGACCGGACGACTAGTCTAGGAGGGGAAATCGGTCTGGCTCAGCTTCTTTTATAGAGGCTGGGCCTTTTTTTTGCCCTTTCCCCTAAACTTTTGCCTCAAAAGTTCCTTAACTTTGACAAGATTACATCCACTTTAGGGGTGTTTAGTTTTTATTTGGGGCCTCCCGCCTGCGGCGGGCGCTACGTTGCGGGGCTCGCAGGTCTGCTCGGCCCTTCAGCGCTTGCAGCGCTTCGGTCTGGCCTACGGCCACCCCTCCACATCGCTAGGCCAATAACGCCCAGCCATTAAGCAAAAACTAAACTGAGAATAGACCCTTATCACCTGATGCAGCTCGTACTGCCGTAGGGAAAAGTGCCGTCCTCTTGCTTCAGGATAGCCATACCTATGCCATCAAAGAGCCGCCTAAGCTCCTCTCATCTATGCCAAACGCTATCCAAATCTTCCTCAATGGCCAAGCCATGAGCTGCCCCCAAAATTATAGCCTCTTCCAACTCCTCCAACAATTAAAGAAAGAGAATGAAGGCGGCCTAGCCCTAGCTCTCAACCAAGAGGTTATCCCCAAAGCCCTCTGGGCCAATACTTTCCTTAAAAATCAAGACCAAGTTTTACTCATTACGGCTACCCAAGGCGGTTAGCCCCAATTTGCTATGCAAAAAATTATATATCATGAGAAAAGATAAATTGCCTCAGCAGGAAGGAATTACCAGAACCCCCTTCCCTAGCTCTAAGAAAATTTATGTTCCCGGCCGTATCCACCCTCAAATTAAGGTGGCCATGAGAGAAATTAGCCTCTCGCCTACCAAGATTCAAGCTACCGGCGAACTAGAAGAAAATCCCCCCGTTACAGTCTATGATACTAGCGGCCCCTATACCGACCCCAATGTAGATATCGATATCAATAAAGGCCTAGAGCCCCTCCGCCAACAATGGATTCTCGACCGCCAAGATGTAGAGGAACTAGAAGGCATTTCTTCTAATTATGGCCAAGAACGCCTCGCTAAAAGCGATATCGACTGGCTCCGGTTTCCCAATCTGCGCAAACCGCTCCGCGCCAAAAAAGGCCAGAACGTTTCGCAAATGCATTACGCCAAAAAAGGAATCATCACTCCCGAAATGGAGTATATCGCTATCCGCGAAAACCAAAGAAGAGCCGAACTAATGCAGCAAGGGATCGACTTTGGCCAACAACATCCCGGACATAGCTTTGGCGCTAATATTCCGCAAGGGTTTATTACCGCAGAATTTGTCCGCGAAGAGGTGGCCCGCGGCCGTGCCGTTATCCCCTCTAATATCAACCACCCCGAATCAGAACCCATGATTATTGGCCGCAATTTCTTGGTCAAAATCAACGCAAATATCGGTAACTCTGCCGTAACCTCTAGCATCGCCGAGGAAGTAGAAAAAGCCGTTTGGGCCTGCCGCTGGGGTGCCGATACGATTATGGACCTCTCTACAGGCCAAAACATTCACGAAACCCGCGAGTGGATTCTCCGCAACTCTCCCGTGCCTATCGGGACCGTGCCCATCTACCAAGCGCTAGAAAAAGTCAATGGCGTTGCCGAAGACCTGACTTGGGAAATCTTTAGAGATACCCTCATCGAACAGGCCGAACAGGGCGTGGATTATTTTACGATCCATGCCGGTGTCCGCCTCGCTTATATTCACCTCACCGCCAAAAGAGTAACGGGTATTGTTTCTCGTGGCGGCTCGATTATGGCCAAATGGTGCCTGGCCCACCATAAAGAGAATTTCCTCTATACCCATTTTGAGGATATCTGCGAAATTATGAAGGCTTATGATGTGGCCTTCTCTCTAGGCGATGGCCTCCGCCCCGGCTCTATTGCCGATGCCAATGATGAAGCCCAATTTGCTGAGCTAGAAACCCTTGGCGAATTGACCAAAATTGCCTGGAAACATGATGTACAAACTATCATTGAAGGGCCCGGCCATATTCCTATGCACATGATTAAGGAGAATATGGACAAACAGCTCAAGCACTGCGGCGAAGCGCCTTTCTATACGCTCGGCCCATTAACTACCGATATTGCTCCCGGCTACGATCATATTACCTCAGGCATCGGTGCCGCCATGATTGGCTGGTACGGTACGGCCATGCTTTGCTATGTGACGCCCAAAGAACATTTGGGCCTTCCTAATAAAGAAGATGTAAAAACAGGAGTAGTCACGTATAAACTAGCGGCCCATGCTGCCGATTTGGCCAAAGGACATCCCGGCGCACAATATCGCGATGATGCCCTAAGTAAAGCCCGCTTCGAGTTCCGTTGGTACGACCAATTCAACCTTTCGCTAGATCCTGATACCGCCCGCGCTTATCATGATGAAACCCTACCCGCAGAAGGCGCCAAGATTGCCCACTTCTGCTCGATGTGTGGTCCAAAATTCTGCTCGATGAAAATTACGCAGGAGGTCCGAGACTATGCCGCTGGCCTAGACGAAGACGCCCAAACCGCCCTAGAAAAAGGAATGGCCGAAAAATCAGAGGAGTTCTTGAATAAAGGCAGTAAAATCTACCACTAGAGATAGCTACCCGCCCCTACTGCGGGCCCTGCCCGCAGAAAAGGAGCGCAGCGACTGGCTGAGGGATGGTAGGCAGTGGCCCAAAGGGCCAGACCAAAGGCTTTTGAAGCAAAGCGAAAAAGCCTGAAGGGCCGAGCAGACTTGCGAGCTGCCGAACAGCCCGACCCAGCCGAAGGCTGGGGCAGCCCCAAATTATTCATCTAATTGTTAAAGGCCTCTAGATGGGGCCTTTGGCTTTTGAAATAGCAAAAATGAAGATCAGATTATTGACGCATCCCGAACTCTTGACGGATGAAATACAACTTATCAATGCCCTTTTTGCCGAGGGCTTAGCCTGCCTCAATTTGCGTAAGCCCAATTTTACGGCCCAGCAATATGAAGACTTTCTGGCCCAGATTGATGCCCAATATCACCCCAAAATTATTTTGCACGACCACTATGAACTCTGCGATAAGTATAAAGTGCAGGGGATTCATTTGGGCGAGGCCCGCCGCCGCAGCTATAAACCCGCAGAACTCTTGGCGCTCCGCCAAAAGCTCCAAAAAGCAGGCTTGGCCCTAGGCTCCTCGGTGCATGAACGCGCTACTTTAGACGAATTGGCCCCCAAGCATTTCGATTATATTTTTGTGAGTCCCGTCTTTAGCTCTATTTCTAAGCAAGGTTATGGCCCCAAAGAAGATTGGACGATTAGCGGCTACAAGGCCCAATACGACTTTAACATTGTAGGCTTGGGCGGCATTGATTTGGACAGCCTGGGCGCCGCCGCCGAAAAAGGCTTTGAAGAAGTAGGTGCCCTAGGCTCCGTTTGGCTCAAAGGCGAGGCCGCCCCCGCCTATTTTGCTAAAATGCTCGCAGCATGTCAGGCCCTTTTGTCTTAAGTATTGCGGGTTTTGATCCCTCTGCGGGGGCGGGCCTTTTGGCCGATATCAAAACCTTTGAACAGCTGGGCGTCTATGGCCTCTCGGTTTGTAGCGCCCAAACCATACAACGACCCGGCCGCTTTGCCGATTTGCGCTGGACCGAAGCCGATTGGGTGGAGCGACAACTGGCCTTTTTGCTGCAAAGCTATACGCCCAAGGCCGTGAAGATCGGCATTATTGGAGATTTGGCCCTTTTGGGTCGCCTTTTGGACCAACTAGCGGCCTTGGCCGCTCCGCCTCTAGTGGTTTGGGACCCCGTGCTTAGCGCCTCTGCGGGTTTTGACTTTCAGCAGGCCGATGCTTTTGAGGACCTCAAAGCACTGATTGAGCGAGTAGATGTTTTTATGCCCAATCGCCAAGAGCTAGAGCGCCTTTGGCCCAAACAATCGCCCTTGGCCGTGGCCCAAAGCATTAGCCAGCAAACGGCTTTATTGCTCAAAGGGGGACATGATCCCCAAGCGAAGGGCTTGGACCAACTCTTTTTGGCGGGCGAGCTAGCCGCTCAATGGCCCCCAAAAATGATTGCGCCCTATGATAAGCATGGAACAGGTTGCGTGCTTTCCTCTGCCCTCACTGCCTTTTTGGCCCTAGGGCTCCCCTTAACCACCGCCTTTGGAAAAGCCAAAGACTACAACCTTCAATTTATGAACAGCCAGCCCTCTCTGCTCGGTTGGCACAGGAGCTATCAAGATGAGTAAAAAAGAAATTGCCGCCTTACAATATGTGAGTAGCGGGCAGCGAATACAAGAACATCTGGACCAAATTGCAGATTTTCTGGCGGCAGGTGGCCGCTGGGTTCAACTTCGCCTCAAAGAAGTGAGTACCGCCGATTATTTGGCCGCTGGAAAAACTGCCCGTGCCCTCTGCGATCAGTATCAGGCCCAACTCATTATTAACGACCAGATTGAGGTGGCCCAAGCTGTAGCCGCCGATGGCCTGCACCTAGGCCGTAGCGATATGCCCTTGGAGGAAGCTCGGGCCATTTTGGGCCCAGATTTTATTTTGGGCGGCACCGCCAATAGCTGGGAAGATATTCGGGAAGTTTATTTGGCTGGAGCCGATTATATTGGGCTGGGCCCCTTCCGATTTACCCCCACCAAAAAGAAATTAAGTCCTATTTTGGGCATGAAAGGCTATCGAGAACGGCTGCAACAACTAGAGCGTAAAGGCTGGGAGATTCCCGTAGTTGGCATTGGCGGCATTAAGCTGGCCGATATAGAAGGCTTATTGCGGACTGGCCTGCATGGGGTGGCCCTTTCTGGCCTCATCAACCAAACGACAGACAAAAAGACCCTAGTCAAAGAAATTTATCAACTTTTGGAAATGGCCCCTAGTGGGTATAAATGAAGATAGGCATGGATACATTAAAAATTGCCGATAAGGAATTTAACTCAAGATTATTTACGGGCACAGGCAAGTTTGCCTCTTCTGCCCTGATGCGGGAGGCCCTTTTGGCTTCTGGTTCGGAGCTGGTCACGGTGGCCCTCAAGCGGATGAATGTGGAGAAGTCGGAGGACCCTATTGTGGACCAACTTGATGCGCCACACATTCACCTTTTGCCCAATACCTCTGGGGCTCGCACGGCTGAGGAGGCCATTTTTGCGGCCCAATTGGCTAGAGAGGCCTTGGGGACCAACTGGTTGAAACTCGAAATTCACCCAGATCCCAAATACTTGATGCCCGATCCCATCGAGACCCTCAAAGCGGCCGAAAAGCTCGTCAAATTGGGCTTTGTGGTCCTGCCCTACATCCATGCTGATCCCGTGCTTTGCAAGCGCTTGGAAGAGGTGGGCGTGGCTGCCGTCATGCCTTTGGGCTCGCCCATTGGGAGCAATAAAGGCCTAAGAACCCTTGATTTTCTAGAGATTATCATTGAGCAAAGTCAGTTGCCCGTGGTGGTAGATGCGGGTATCGGTAGCCCTTCTGATGCCGCCAAAGCCCTAGAAATGGGGGCCGATGCGGTTTTGGTCAATACGGCCATTGCCGCTGCTCAAGACCCGGTAGAAATGGCCAAAGCCTTTAAATTGGGCGTTATGGCGGGGCGCATGGCCTTTGAGGCCCGCCTAGCCGAGCAGCGCATGGGGGCCGAGGCCAGCAGTCCCCTGACCTCCTTCCTTGGCGATTAAGCGCCCATCAACAACCTTTAGCAAGCCCTACTATTCTTGGATAGTGGGGCTTTTCTTATTGATTTTTTGGGGCCTGCCGCCTTCGGCGGCCGGGCCCTTGCAGGGCTCGCAGGTCTGCTCGGCCCTTCAGCCCTTCGGGCTTCGGTCTGGCCTGACGGCCACCCTTTCAGGCCCCTAGGCCGTTTGGCCTTCGGCCATCATAGCTGCAGGTTAAAACCCGCAGCCAATTTCGGAACAACTAAGCTAGATTTTGGCCCCCCTTTGGCCTGCAGCTTAAAAGCCGCAGGACCTGAAAAAAGACTGTTTAAAATTTTGTGTCTGCCCTTTCCTCTGCCTAGGGACAAGCCCCTAGGCTAGCTTTTTTAGACAGCCCTCTAAAGAGGGCCTTTGGATAAGGTTCTTCTCTACGATAACAACTGAACAAGGCCTTGTATATCAATAGTTGAGGCCCTTGTCAGGGCTGACTCCATTGGATTAGCCTAGGGGCTTGTCCCTAGGCGACGATTGGCCAAATCCTAAGCAGCTAAAAGCCCAAATTTTATTCTAATACACAAAATTCTGAATAGTCTCCCAAACCGAACTAGTTCACCTCCAGACCGAACTAGTTTACCTCCAGACCGAACTAGTTCATCTCCAGACCGAACTAGTTCATCTCCAGACCGAACTAGTTCACCTCCAGACCGAACTAGTTCACCTCCAGACCGAACTAGTTTACCTCCAGACCGAACTAGTTTACCTCCAGACCGAACTTTTGCCCTGTTTGATTTTGTTACATTATTTTCATTTTTAACAATTCCTTAACAATTGGAAACCAAAATCCTGTTTCTGCAGCCTAAAGGCCGCAGCCAATCTTGTTGGGCCATCATTTTGTTCGCCGCAGCGGCTTAAAAGCCCCTGCTTCATTGGAGATAGGCGAAAGCATTCAGTTTTCAGGTCTTGCGGCTTTTAAGCTGCAAGCCATGGGACCGCTAAAAGCTTGCTAATTGGGACCTAATCTGGCTGCGGGTTTCAACCCGCAGGTCTATATATCCATCCTACAGGCCCGAAGGGCCGCAGGCCTAGCGATGTGCAGCAGTGCGGCGCAGCCGCAGACCAAGGCCGTCAGGCCGCAGGGCCGAGCGACCCGACCAACGGGAGCCGACGCAGCGAAGCAAGTAATAGCGAGCTGCGGAACGACAACAAGGCCTTTAGGCCGCAGTTCGACGACCAAAGGGAGTAACCGCCTGCCGCAGGCAGGAGGCCCCCAAAAACAAAAAGGCCCAAAACCGAAGTTCAGGGCCTTTTAGGAGAAAATTGGTTATGAATTAGTTGATCCCGTGCATCCAGCGTTTCACCACTCCAGAGAGGAGGATGAGGAGGACACCGCCACCAACGGCAACAAAACCAAGAATCATAAATACGTTGATACAGATCACTAGTGTATCCTCGGCCACTGTTTTAGATACAGCGGCATTGGGGCTAGCGGCCATCATCTCTTCGATTTGTTCTTTGGGGAACTGCTTAGGCTCTTCTGTTTTGAGACTAGCATCGGTAGAGAGGAAGCTAATTTTTGCCTTTTTAATGAGGCCCTCTTTATAGAGGCCTTCTTCTTGTTTGGCGGCCTCTTCCATAATGGCTTTATCGGCCACAGTAACGGCATGATACTTCTCGCCATTTTTGTTGAGTTCTGCGAGGAAGAAATCGCTAAGAACGAACTCCTGTACAGAATGTGTTTCGAGGGCATCGGCAGCAGTAAAGCCGAGCTCCTTCATTTTGGTGGTATCTTCAGAGCTACCTACATACATTTTGTAGACCTCTTTATTGGCCAGCATGGCGGTTTTGATATCTTCATTTTCCATGCTATTGTTGAAGCGGTCGAGGCGTTCGGTTTCCACCATCAGCTCCGACATATCTACATTGGTCATTTGGGCAATTTTGGCCCCTGCCAAGTGAGCGAAAGAGGTAGACATCAGCCAGAAGCCCATGATAAAGCCCACCACTTTGGCGGGAGAAAGCTTAGTGACTAGCGAGAGGCCCACAGGAGAGAGGGCCAATTCGCCCAAAGTGTGGAGAAGGTACAAAAGGGCCATAAAGATAGCGGGGATCATCCCTGCGGTAGCCATCCCTTCACCGAGTTTGAGGACCAAGAAACCGGCACCCAAAAGAACAAGGGCAATACCGAACTTCACGGGAGCGGCGGGTTCCTTTTTAGCCTTAGCCAACTGAATCCACATAAAAGAGAAAACAGGGGCAAACATCATGATATAAAGCGGGTTGAGCGACTGGAACATGGTAGTAGTCAGAAAGCTCGTTTTGGCCACATTATTATCGGTAAACACAGTAAGGGCACTACCGGCTAGCTCAAAGAAGGTCCAGAAAATAATGGTAAAGAAGAAGAGCGTAAGGACCACCCAGAGGCGTTCTCTTTGGACCTTATCATAGCTCAAAGAAGTAAAGATCAGGTAGCCGATCATACCGCAGCCCATGAGCAAAACAATAAGGTCAAGTAGGCCATGGCTTTGGAGGAGGAACCAAACGAGAGGCACCACTACCAAGCTAATAATATAAATCGCCCAATTGACAGGAAGGCCTAGCACTTTGGGAGAGCTTGCATTTTCCTCTAGGGTATAAGAGGGTACCTCTTCATCGCCCACTTCATCTTCAGTGGCTTCATGAGGGGCATAGCCCTTATCTTCTAGTACTCCAGAGCGTTGGGCCATCCAGAAAATGATCAGGCCTAAAAGCATTCCTACACCAGCTAGAGAGAAACCCCAGTGCCAGCCTTCGATCTCTCCGACCACCCCACAGGTAAGGCCAGAAAGGAAAGCACCGATATTGATTCCCATATAAAAGAGCGTAAAGGCACCATCTCGGCGGGGGTCCGTTCTAGAATAGAACTTACCGATCATACTCGAGATATTCGGTTTAAAGAAGCCATTACCGAGAATCAGCATAGCGAGGGCGGTGAGGAAAATATATTCATGTTCAAAAGCCATGAGGAAGTGGCCGATCATCATCAGGATGGCTCCCCACATAATGGCTTTTCGGTAGCCCATAAAGCGCTCGGCTAATAATCCCCCGATAAGTGGAGTCGCGTACACCATAGAGCCATAGGCCCCATAAACGCTATAGGCTTGGTCATAATCATATTCGAGCATACCTTTGGTCATATAGAGAACCAAGAGGGCACGCATACCGTAGTAAGAAAAGCGCTCCCACATTTCCACAAAGAAGAGGTAGAAAAGAGCTTTGGGGTGGGCCTTACGGTTCGTCAGAATCACAAAAGCGATCCAAGCGATGCTAGCCACCCAAGCTATCGTCATGATAGTATAAGGATGCATAGTTTAAAATAAGTAGGTTGAATAATGAAGTAGTTTGTCCCCGCAAAAAAAGGGATGTCCTTTTGGGGCCTTAGCGCGACAAGAGGACATCCGGGGGTGTTAATCTTAGATTAAGCTTGCATCAAGGTAATAAAAAGCTAGAAATTATGGAACCTCCCGATAGATTTTAAGTGAGCTAGCGCACTAAAGCGCCTTAGATCATGGACCAATAAGAAAAAACCTTGCGCCAAATTCTGGGCGCAAGGTTTTTTGTTTGGGCGCTTTGCTTAGGATTAAGCAAAAAAGAAAATATAGATAAAATAGAGTCCAGCCGCTAAAAAGAGCAAGCCCGTCAGTTTGCGGACATAGCGTTCTAGGGTTTGGATCTGCTTAAAATAGCGACTCATCTTATGGGCCGAAAAGGCCAGTAGGTAAGCAAAAAAGAGGACGGGCAGGGCGGTTCCGATAGAAAAGAGGAGGCCCATCAGCCAGGCTTGGGTTCCTTCTTGTAAGGCCAAGGGGACTAGAGCGCCAAAGAAAAGGGCGCCACTATAGGGGCAAAAAGCCAGAGCGAAGAGAATGCCCAAGCCAAAGGCCCCGCTATAGCCCTTAAAGCCTAGCTTTTGGCCCCATTGGCCCAGGCCTGCTTGGCCCAATTTGGGCAGGGGGATCCAGCCCAGCATAAACAAGCCCAGCAAGAGTAAAATGGGGCCTAAAAAGCGTTCGCCTTTAGTTTGTAAGAAAAGCGCAAGCTCAAATTGGCTAGCGCCGAAGCCCAAAACCAATAAAATCAGTAAATAGACCAGGCTTCGGCCCAAGGTATAGGCCAAACCAGCCCAAAGCGTAGCTTTTGGTCCCTCTATAGATTTGGCAATATAGGCCGTGGCCGTAATATTGGTGGTCAGTGGGCAGGGACTAATAGCGGTCAGTAGGCCCAAGGCAAAAGCGGCCAAGGCGGGTAATTCCTTAGTGTGGGCCAGGGTATCTAGAAAATCCATCTATTGAGCTAACTGATTAAGTGCTTTTTCAATTTCGAGCTTGAGCTCATCCTCAAACTGGCTATCGTCTTTAGTGGCGCTACTAAAGGCAAAATCGGTAAGGTCCAGAATATGCTCGGTAGTAGGCGTAACGGTTTGCAGATACAGGCCAGTCCCAGAAGCCTCAAACTTCTTGGCCAGCTCATAATTATCGGCCTCTTCTACACTCATAAACTGATAGACCAGCTTATACTCTTGGAGTTCTTGGGCAAAATGTTCGGCCAAGACCTTTTTGGTCCTTGCCTCGATCGTATTGCAGGTTTTGCAGCGGCGCTTAGTATAAGTTTCTAAGAGTAAAAGATGATAAGGAGGGCGTTCGGCCTCTTCAATAGTGGGAGGAATAGCCGCTTGTACGGTTTGGGGAATTTCTGCGGGGGGCGTAGCCTCTCCACAGGCAGAAGCGAAAAGAACGATCAAAAAGAAGGGAATAGAGAGCGAAAGTAATTTCATAATGAGCAGTTTTCTTAGCGGCCTAGCGCTGCGGAGGGGGGGCGCGAAGCGCCAGACCAAGGCGGCTTGCCGCCGCAGGGCCGAGCAGACCTGCGAGCCCCGCAGCATAGCGCCGCAAGGCGAAGCCGCAGCGGAGGCCCCAAAAGATGATTAAATTAAATAAGGGGCTACAGCATTAAACAGAAAGCCCAATAAAATAATGAGCAGCGCCACTAGACTAAAAAAGAGGATAATTAGTCGCCATTGCATCACCTTTTTGAGCAACATGGCCTCGGGAAAAGACAGGCCAATAGTAGCCATCATGAAAGCCATGGCTGTGCCTAAGGGAATACCTTTTTGGATGAGCACCTCGAGTAGAGGCAGAATGCCTGCGGCATTATTGTAGAGCGGAATCGCGAGGACCGTAGCTAGAGGCACCGACCAAAAGCTGTTTTTGGGCAAATAGTTTTCGAGAAAACCCTCTGGTGTATAGCCATGCAAAAAGGCGCCTAGGGCAATACCGACCAAAATATAGGGCAGCAACTTTTTGAGGGTACCCAGAGCCTCTTGCCAAATGGCCAAAAAATTGGGTTTCCCAGCCTTAAACTGCTGTTGTTGAACCGCCTGAGTTTTGGCCAAAGCCTCTTGTAGCCAAGGGCTCAGCCAGCTATCTAGGCGAAACAAAGCGATGCTCCAACCCGCAAAAATGGCCAGCGTCATAGCGGCAAAAAGGTAGAAAAACGTAAACTTCCAGCCCCAGGCCGCCAGAAAATAGGCCAAGGCAATTTCGTTGACCAAAGGCGAGACAATCAGAAAGGTGAAGGTCAGGCCCAAGGGCAGGCCGCCACGCAAAAAGCCAATAAAAAGCGGGACCGAAGAGCAGGAGCAAAAAGGCGTAATGGCCCCTAAGAAAGCGGCAAAAACATAATCGAGGCCAAAGAGTTTATTCTTACTCAAAAAGCTGCGGATGCGGGCCGTGGGCAAATAATGATTGACCAAGCCCATCAGTTGCGTAATGAGCAAAAGCAGAATAATAATCTTGACGCTATCGTAGAGAAAAAAGTGTAGGGCCGCCCCAAATGGCGAATCAACCGAAAGGCCAATTAGACGAACAAAATAGGCCGCCCCATCTTCCAAAAACTGGAACATCCTAGTTGGCGTTTAGCAATTTGGCCAGCTCCTGCTTAGAAGGAAGGCCCACAAAAGAAGGCTTTTCATCAATGACCAAGGCAGGAGTGCCCATCACATCATAAGCCATAATATCCATAATGTCCTCTACCTTTTCTAGCTCAAAATCAAGCTGATGCTCGGCTTTGTAGTCGGCAATGAGTTGGTAGAGTTGCTTGCATTTGGCACAGCCCGTGCCCAAAACTTTAACTGATTTCATTGTATTGTATTTTTACGATTTAATGTGATGATATAGCTTTTGAGCAGCTTATCAAGTGATGTATATTACAGATGGCCATAATATTTTCCTTTGAGGTAGAAAGCCAAGCGGACCAATAAAATAAGGGCGGGGACCTCAATCAATGGGCCCACAACAGCCACAAAAGCGGCAATAGAATCTAGGCCAAAAAGGGCAATAGCCACCACAATAGCTAGCTCAAAGTTGTTGCCTGCTGCCGTGAAGGAGATAGCCACATTCTGATCATAAGGGACCTTTTGCCAGCGGCTAATGAAGAAGCCCAATAAAAACATCAGAACAAAATAGAGGCTGAGCGGAAGAGCCAAATGCAAAACCTGCAAGGGCAATTCAATAATGATATCTGCCTTGAGCGAAAACATCAAGACAATAGTAAATAAGAGGAAGAGCAGCGTTAGCGGGCCTATTTTGGGCAGAAACTTTTGCTCATAATTGGTTTTGCCCCAATATTTCTGTCCTAAAAAGCGGCTTAATCCACCTAGCGCAAGGGGAATCCCTAAATATATGCCCACCGTTTTGAGCAAGTAATGAAATGGAATTTCTGGAATCTCATCTAGCTCAATGCCTAGCCAAGCTGGCAAATAGTTAATAAAAAATAGCGCATAGGCCCCATAAGCCAAAAGTTGAAACAGGCTATTGAGAGCCACTAAAGCGGCGGCATATTCTTTATTTCCCTTGGCCAAATCATTCCAAACCAAGACCATAGCAATACAGCGGGCCAAGCCAATGAGAATAAGGCCCGTCATATACATAGGCTGATCGGCAAAGAACAAAACCGCAAGGCCAAACATCAGAAAGGGGCCAATTATCCAGTTGAGGACCAAAGAAAGCCCCAATACCTTTGTATTCTTCAAAAGCGCTGGCAATAGCCGATAGTCTACCTTGGCCAAAGGCGGGTACATCATTAAAATCAATCCAATAGCTAAAGGGATATTCACTTCTTGATATTCCCAACTAGCCAGAATTTCGCCCCAATTGGGAATAAATTTCCCCAACAGTAGCCCTAGTAACATGGCCATAAAAATCCATACGGTCAGGTATTTATCTAGATATTTCATTTTGGCTGCATTTACTAAAAATATAAAAGAGGTCTCGCCCTATTTCTTCTGCTCTTTGACGATATACAAAGGCCGCTCGATCTTGGCCATCTACCTTAGAAGGATCTTCATAAGGCAATGAAAAACGCTGATAAGCCTCTGGCAAATAAGGACAATCTGCCTCCACTTCACTACAAAGCATAAAGGCATAAATAGGCATTTCTGTCTGCTCGTCGATAGCCCAAAGTTTACTTTCTAAAGGACTCCCTTTACCCTCAGCCCAATAGAGCTGTCCCTGAGATAATGAGAAACCCAGCTGCTGAAGGCTGGCTGTAGTCTGAGGCGCTAAAGGTCCTGCAGCAGTTCCCGCAGAATGAATCTGAAAATTCAACCCAAAATAATGGTTGAACAAATGCGCCCAAAATTCTGCAAATTGACTTCTTCGGCTGTTGTGGCGACACACAAAATAAAGCTGGCTACCTTTTGGCGCAGCCCTTAAGGCAGCTATAATTGAAGCAAAACGATCAGGAGGGTAATACCTAACCTCCTTCTCCAATTGCTCAATTTGCTGGAGGAGTTTTGGATAAATAGACATAGATTTAAGATTTAGCAGCAGCCAGAATTTGGTCCACAACAAGAGCTTTTCTCTTCTTTTTCCTCTCCCTCAAATGTTATCCCACAAGCCTCTTTGGCCAAACAATCCGTTTGCTTAGCGTTCAAAATAAGCTGCCCAGAGGCGTTTAGGTCTAGCCAATAATACTCTAAACTCTGCGGCCCCTGATACTCTACGGCCAATTCTAAATCCGCCAATTGCAGCTTTTCTTCTGCCAACTCAATGATTTTGAGCATTTTACTAGGCGCCAAACGATGCTCTACATCATCGGCCACCCAAAATTGTAGGACCAACTCCTTTTGTTCTCGGAGCTGCCCACCACAATCCATAAATCTTTTTTGAACTTCTCCCAACTCAGTCAAATGAAAATGCGCTGGAATAGGCTGCCCGTCTTGTTGCAAAACAGTAAGGCGTTCAATTTGCCCCAAATAAGTTTTTAATGCTGATAGTTTCATAAGATCGTATTTTTACGATGGATTAGGTAAAAAGAAAAGGCCATTTCGGCCTAACAATCGTAAAAGTACGATAAGTAATTTAACTTTCTAGCTTAGCAGCAATTTTTATTAGAATTTAACAATTCTGGGCCTGCGATCAGTGGACCTAGGGTGTTTTGCAGCTTTTTCCAGCCCGCTTTATTGATACAATAATTACGGCGAACCCCCTCAATATTTCCTTGAATCAGGCCCGCTTCCTTCAGGGCCTTAAGGTGTTGGCTAACGGTAGCTTGGGCCAGCCCTAGCTCCTCTACCAAATCGCTAGTAATGCAAGCATTGGCAGAAATGAGGCGCTCTAGAATAGCGATTCTAGCGGGATGCGCTAATGCCTTAGCCAATTTGGCCATTTCGTTTTGCTCGCTACTAAAAAGCTCTGTTTTGCTGCTCGCCATAGTTATTTTTTAGATTTCTTTTCTTCTTCTTCCAAGAGTTCTTCTTGTTCTCGAATATAGGCTTCAATCAATTTATCTAGAATTTGCCGCATAGGTTTTTTCTCCTGTCGGGCAATAGTTTTAAACTGATCAATTTTCTTACTATTGAGCACCACCGTAAGCCGTCTTGTTTTCTGCTTTGCTTTTCGGCTGCCGTTAGTTTCCTGTTCTTCAGGGCTTTCCGGAATAGTTCGTCGGAGTAAAAGCTCTATCCCCACGGCTTTTTCGCCATCTTTATTTTGCACAACGCCCCTTTTCACTTCGGCCACCGAGGTGCCTTCTTTCCCAAAAGAGCTCTCAATACTTTCCTTAAAAAAGCTCTCTAGGTTATCGGCAAAAGATTTTCGGCTACTTTTACGTTTTTTGCCTGTTTTCTTTTTGCTTTTCGGGCTGCTTTTCTCCTCTTCTACCGTCAAAACAGAGGGATTATCTTGGGCATTATCCTCATAGAGGGTGTGCTCAAACAGTGATTCAAGGTCGGTAGAAAAGGATTTTTTATTTCGCTTAGCCATGATGCGGATACAATTGGAGAGGGCAGTTAAATAGAGGTAGAGGAAGGTATTTTGGGGCTTCCCCTTCGGCCCTTTGGGCCTTCGGGTCGGGCTGTGTCGGGGCTCGCTCTTCGCTCGGCCCTGCGCGGGCTTTGCCCGCTAGGTCTGCGGCTTTGCCGCCCCCCTATCCATCCCTAAGCCGGCGGCTTCGCCGCCTCTAGGTCCAGAGGCTATTCTTAGAGAAGAGCTTCCCGTATAGCAATATAACAAAAAAATTCTTTTCTGCTTCTTGCTTCTCTCTGCATAAGAGCAAAAGGGGCTATTTTGTTCCTTTAGGGGGCTAGTTTTAGGCGGCGCAGCCGCCTGCGAGCGCAGCGAGCCATGGCCCAGCGCTGCGGAGTGGGTGGCCGAAGGCCAGACCGAGTTTTTTGAGCGCAGCGAAAAAAACGTAGGGCCGAGCAGACCTGCGAGCCCCGCAGCATAGCGGCGGCCGCCCCACTATAAAGGGCGGCCGCGGGCCCCAAAAACAGTTAGTAGCGCTCTTCTTCTTCCTCTTCTTCAGAATCGGGATTATTTATATAATCAATAGCATCTTGGGCCATTCGGCTATTGGGGTATTCGGACAATACGCGTTCGTAGGCGCTGCGAGCTTCTTCCCAGCGGTCTTCCTGAAAATAGCAGAGGGCATAGTTAATCAGGGCCATTTCCTTATAGCTCATATTAGATATACTGAGGATAAAGAAAGAGCGGTAATCGTCTAGCCAGGCATGCTGTTTAAAATAATCGTAGCTACAGCTAAAGGCCTGTCGGGCCAGCTCATAATCTTCATTTTGCAGGGCCTTCATGCCCGAGCGATGATGATGAGGGATAATATTTTGGAGCAAAACAGAGAGGCCCAAATAGAGCAGGGCGCCCAACCAAGGCGCCATATCCCAGCCCAAGCCAAAGGCTCGAAGCAAAGCAATAAAAAGGGCAAAAACGATAAGGTGGGGCCAAATGGCCATCCACTTAATTTGTCGGAGTAAAGTGAGCATAAATTAGATTGTCCAGTCCTTGCCCTGCGCTACCTGCCAAGCGGCAAAGCCACCTCGCAAGGCATAGAGCTGCTTAAAACCATTATTGTACATAACCTCGCAGGCTTTGGCGGCCCATTGGCCCTGCTCGCAATATACAAAATAGGGCTGGTCTAGATCTAGGCCATGTAGAAATTCTACAAACTCTGGCCTTTGCTCAAAATTTACCAATACCGCATTGGGGATACTATCTCGACCCAGATCGGCATTGCCTCTAATATCTAGCAAAATGGCATTGGGGCGCTGCTCTAAGGCCTCCAACCAATCCTCAATATCTAGATTATAAAAAGGTGGAAGCTGCTGTTTTTGTCTTTTTCCTCGAATAAAAAACAGCCAGATAAAAATGGCAACAACGGTCAGTACCGTAGCAAAAAAAACAGGATTCATAATAAAAGTTATTCTTCTTTTGCTCTTTAGCGCTGCATTTAGGAGGAGGAGACCCGGCAGCGGCCAGCCCAAAATGGCTGGCCGCAAAGCTGAGTCTAAGGCTTAAGTAGAAAAAGTAAATTATACTTTGGCTACTTCCCAAGCCATCATACCTCCGTCCAAATTCGTGACTTTGGCATAGCCATTTTGGGCCAAAAATGCGCAGGCATTAGCTGAACGACGGCCAGAGCGGCAGTAAATGTAATAAGATTTGTTGGCGTCCAATTTAAGGACCTCCTGTTGGAAATTGTCGTCGAAGAAGTTGAGCTCAATCGCTCTCTCAATCTTACCCTCGGCAATCTCATCGGGAGTGCGTACATCTAGTACAACAGCGTTTTCATCGGCTTCAAAGGCTGCCTTAAATTCGGCAGGACCTAGATTAGGAAAGCTCATAGTTTCTATCATTTAGCAGTTAAAAGAATGTCCACAAGATAGGGCTTTCCCGCTAACTACAGTGTGACTTTGTTCCTATAACGCTTTTTTGCCCAAGAGGTTTTATTGTAGGAGGTTCCGCTCTTCGGCCTCTTGCAAAGCAGAGTGCAAAATAACGGGCTCTGACTTCTTGTCCATCCGCAAAACTAACATCTGTACTAGGGTCGAAAAGGCAATGGCAAAGTACAAATAGCCCTTAGGTATTGCCTCAATATGGAAGTCTCCAATTGCCGCATGGGCCAAATGTCCACCCTCTGCAATCAACATAAAGGAAATGAGGAGCAAAAAGGATAGCGCCAACATCTGAATAGATGGATGCTTATTGATATAGCGACCAATTGGGCCAGCAAAGGCAATCATAATCAATACCGAAAAGATAACCCCCAAAATCATGACCGGCAAGGCGTTCAAATCGCTCTGCGTCAGGTCTTGGGTAAGGCCAATAGCCGTCAGAATAGAGTCTACAGAAAAGACCATGTTGATGATGGTAATCTGTATAATGACATCCATCAGCTTGGCCCCCGTTCCATCATTGTTCTCGGGGTTGTGCCCCTCCAATTTATGATGAATCTCCTTAATGGTTTTGTAGAGCAAAAATATCCCTCCCAAAATTAAGACAATGGCCTGCCCATTGGGCTGTGCATGAAAACTCAAAATGTGGAGGTCTCCCCAGCTAGCCGTGAGGTACTGCAACATAATAGAGATACCAAACAAGAGAATCACCCGAAGCACCATCGCCAACAATAAGCCGATGTTACGCGCCTTGGGCTGCTCTTCCTTAGAGAGTTTGTTGGCCACAATAGAGATAAAGACAATATTATCAATCCCCAAAATAACCTCCATAAAGGTCAAGGTCAATAGGGCTGTCCAGGCCTGTGGCGAGGCAATCAGTTCCGCTAATCCTTCAAACATAATTTATTGGTCCGTTTTCATCTTGCTAATAAATTCATCCAATCGAGCTTGGGCGGCTTTCAATTCTTCCTCATAAGAAGGCACTACCGTCCCTTGCCCAGGCATCGTTTCTACATAAACAGAGGTAGATGGGAAGGCAATCTGTACCCCTAGGGCCTCTGCTAGCCGCAAGATAGCAAAAATAAGCTCTTCTTTCCAAGCTAATTCCTGCGCCCAATCATTCGTCTTGAAGTAGACCATAAAGAGCACATCCAAGGAAGAGGCCCCCATGTTATTCAAGTGAATATAGACGTTTTCTTTGTCGGTATGCGGATGCACTTCATGCAGTCTTCTCAAGCCCTGAATAAAGGTTTCTATTAGGGCCGGTGGCGTATGATAGGCCAAACCAATTGTGGTATTAAAGCGACGCATCTCCCGCTCGCCTAGGTTGTTAATGGTCTCATTCATGAGGTTGCCATTGGGCACCGAAATAACCGAGGTGTCCATGGTCTTAATTCTCGTCGACCGAAAACCAATGTCTGTGACGGTCCCCGTTACCGAGCCCACACTCACAAAGTCCCCGATCTGAAAGGGCCGATCGGCATAAATCATCATAGAACCCAAGAGGTTGCGCAGGGCTTCTTGGGCCGCCAAGGCCACGGCCAAACCACCCAGTGAAAGTCCCGCCAATAGGGCCGTTACATTCACCCCACAAACACTGAGGGCATGAATAAAGGCCGCCGCAATAATCAAGGCATTGACGATCCGTATAAAGATGGGCAGCAAGTACTCATCGGTGGTGGTTTTGGTCTGGCTGGTCAACCACTCCAAATAAGAACGGAAAAAAGCCAAACTGCGCATGGCCAAAACCGCCACCAAAACGGTATTCGTTAGCTTGAGCAATAAGAGCAGATAAAAGCTCAAGCCAATGGGCAACTGCAATACAGGCACAAAGGTATAGACAATATAAAGGACCAAAAGGTAGCTCAAGACCTTGGCCATCCGAATGACCTGCTTCTCATCAAAATGCCCCTTACCCAAGCGACTGTTGGCCAAAAAGTGAATGGTCCAACGAAATAACCTAGAGATAAAGGCATGTAGAATAAAACTTAGGGCAATCAAAATTAACATCCCCAAATATTGCCAGCTGGCCAAGCCCATAAAGCGCTGCTGCCCCAATTGTGGCAATAAGCCCAGCAATAAATCACTCCCAAAGGGGTAAACTTGCTTGTGCAGTTGCGGAATCGCCCGCTCTGTCTCTCTCGAATAATGCCATTTACCCGATATTTTATTGCGCTCCAAGTATACTTCGGGTAGCTCTTGCGGATAGGGAATATAGACGTTTTTCTGCCCCACAGAATCCTTATACATGGGGTCTTCTGGTACCCTGCTCAAAGAGACCCGCAGGCCTTTTCCATCCCAAATTTGCTTGAGCTTTAAGGCCAAATCTTGGCCCGCCTCGCCCCGCTTATAAAAGGGCCTAGCCGCCATGCTGGCATCATAATGCTCGGCCTGCAAATAGTATAAATGCGTATAAATGGCATCATAGGGCGTCAGCAAATTGGCCGCTGGCTTCTCCGAGGGGTCCCCCTCCTGCCCCCAAGCCAATATAGGCAGCAAAAGAATAAGTACTAAATATAACCGCTTGTTGATGAAGCGCATAAGTATTTTTGTTTTATGTTTTTTTACTCGAGCACAAAGTTAAGTTTTCTTCAGCGCTTAGAAAAGCTTCTATTCTTAAGTTTATATTTATGTTTTTTGGGGCCTGCCGCCTTCGGCGGCCGGGCTGTGCACTGGCTCGCAAGTCTGCTCGGCCCTGCGGGGCTTCCGCTGCGCTTCAGCCCCTGGGTCTGCGGCTGCGCCGCACCAGTTACCATCCCTAGGCCTGCGGCCCCTTCGGGGCCTGTAGGACCCAATAAGGAAAGGTCCAAAACTTAAGTTTTGGACCTTTTTCTGTTGTGCAGGAGTACTTTTAGCCATCGGGAGGGGTTTCTATACCTATCCAGATGGGTTCACATACCCGTCGAGAGGGGTTCCTATACCCATCAAGAGGGGGTACTCTAGCCCTCCGCAGGGCTACTCCTAATCATCAGGAGCATTTCCAGACCTCCGAGCGAGGGCCTCTCCTAGTCCGCTATAGGGGTTCACTTACCCATCCAGAGGGGTTCAGCTAGCCATCAGGAGGGGTTCCCATACCCCTCGGGAGAACTTCAGCTAGCCATCGGAAGGGGTACAACACCCCTCTCTAGGACTAGACGTAGCCCTCTGCAGGGCTAGTCCTAATCATCAGGAGCATTTCTGGACCTCCGAGCGAGGGCCTCTCCTAGTCCGCTATAGGGCTGCTGTACATTATCTTGAGGGCTAGCCCTACCCCTCCAGAGCAGTCTTCCTAGTTATCAGGACCATTCTTTTACCTAAAGAGGAGGACTTAGGCTAGTCATCGGCAGGACTTGTACTGCTCCAAAGGAGGACCTATAGAGGTCCTACAGAGGACCTAGGCCTATAGTATAGAGGACTTGAGTAAGTCCAAAAGAGGAGTTACAAAAGCCCTCTAAAGGACCTCCCCTAGCCCAAGCGAGGACTTAGCAAAGTCCTCTTGAGGAGCTATACAACCCCAAGCGAGGACCTCACTAAGTCCTGCTGAGGGGGTGCAGTACTCCTCGCCCTTATTTCAGCTAAAAGATGGGGCTGTTTGCTATCTAAGCAATTGAATTCATTAACTTACAACTATTATAAAATGCCAATCATAGCTTAGGAAAAGAAAACATCCCCTCGCAGGAGGGGATGTCGATTTTTTAGTTAGCCTTGGCCCTAGGGATGGCCAAGAAGTTCATTTTGTTCATTTTATGAGGGTTTCAACCCTCATTCATATATCATTGCGGAGCAATACTGCTGTTGTATGGCTGCTGGTTTCAACCAGCAGCCACAGCTAGCAGGCGGCGAAGCCGCCGCAGGCAAAGGCCAAATGAAAGCCCTGCCACTTCTATCCTTTGCTTTAATTTCTTGCTATTCTGCGTTATTTTTCTCAGCCATAGCTACAGCTATGCCTTTAAAAAATGCCTTGACTAGCCTGAAATTTTTATCAAAGGATGGCCGAAGCGCAGAACTTCCATTCGGCCTAGGGGCCTGAAAGGGTGGCCGAAGGCCAGACCAAAGCCCGAAGGGCTGAAGGGCCGAGCAGACTTGCGAGCCCTGCAAGGGCCCGGCCGCCGAAGGCGGCAGGCCCCAAATCCTAACCCACTACCCCAGTCACCTTAATCAAATAGACATCTTCTAGCTGCTCAGCTCGGCTAGCTGGGTTGAGGAACTTAGCGGTTAGTCTGGTCACATGAAAATGATCGAAATGCTTAATCTTCTCGTAACGGATGCCAGCTTTATCGAGTTCGGCTAGGCTTTTTCCACGGATGAGGATGATCCATTCGGCTTGTCCAGCGGCGGTCTCTATATCCTTAGGCGAATCGAAGACCTTGGCCACCTTGCCCAGATAGAAATCAAAAGAATGTTGAGAGAAATCATAGACCCCTACATTTTGCTCGGCCAAGCCCTCTTGGACCAGATAATGAGCCGCCTCAGAGCCCGACTGATAGGGCAAAAGCGCTTGATAGACATGGGCATTCATGCCTACATTCACAATAGCCATGGCAAAAACAGCGGGCAAAACCAATTGCATGGGGCGCTGCTGCTTGAACTTAAAATAAGGGATAAAGCTAGCTAGAGCGGCTAAAATGAGAAGTACAACCAACCAAATCGGGGCGCCAGGGAAGGCCCAGCCCATCAAAAGGGCCAAAAAGGCCAGAGCTGCAGTATGCAGGACAATACTTTGCCCCAGGGCCAAGGGCCAAACCCAAGACTTACTCGACTTGGCCAAATTCATTAACTGATGAGCGACCAAAACGGCCATCATGCCATACATCGGAAAAATATAATGCGGTAACTTATAACGAGAAAAAGAGAGGGCAATAAAAGGGAGGACAAAACCGCCAAGCGTCAGTAATTCCACCTTTTTCCCCTGCCAAAACTCTTGCAAACGGCGCAGCATGGCCCAAAGCGCTAGGGCCGACCAAGGCAAAAAAGACCATAGGAAGGTGTGCACAAAAAAGAACTTTCCGCTATCATTGGCCCATTCATTTTCTCCAGTGATACGGCCAAAACTTTGCTTCCAGAAAAAGAAATAAATCCCCTCCCAATCGGGAAACTGCAGATAGAGCCCATACAGCATAGGCGCCAAAACTAGCAAGACAATAGGTGCACCGAGCAGCCACTGCCAACGAAAGAGCATCTTCCAGTTTTTCTGCCCCAAAAGATAGCAGCCAATAGCGGCGCCAGGAACCACTGCCCCCAATGGCCCCTTGGCCATCATGGCAAAGCCCACCGCCACAAAACCCCAAAACAAATGCTTGAGTTGGGCCCCATTTACGTACTTCACCAGCTGCCAAATGGCCAAGATAGAAAAGTTAGAAATCAGCGTATCGGTGCGCACATCATGGTTAAACATCAGCCAAGCTTGGGTGCTGGCCAAAATTAGGGCCGCCAATTGGCCCGTTTGCTTATTATAAAGCTCCTTACCGAGTTGGTAAGTAGCCCAAAAACCCATAATTGAAGAGAGGACCGAGGGCAAGCGAAAGGCCCATTGAGAGACCCCAAAAATGGCATAAAACAAAGCAGAAGACCAAAATAAAAGTGGCGGCTTGTCCAAATAATCCTTTCCCTTATGATGCACTTGCAACCATTCTCCCGACTGCAACATCTCTTGACTAATAGAGGCATATTGGGCCGAATCCACATCCATAATCGTGACCATAAAAAGCCCCAAAACATAGGCAAGGGCCAAGGCCGGCCAGGCCCATTTATAAGCTGTAGGCTGCATAAAAAGCCGTTTTTGATATTTACAAAACTGCGCAAAAGTAGTACTTTTAAACTAGATTCATCGGCTATTATGAGGCCTTGCTCGGAAAACCCCCACAAACTGAAGCCCTTTAGGGATGATTTTGTAATTTTACTAGCTGTTTAGCTGATTTCCTAAAAGGAAGAGCATTACAAACTGTTCTTTTCTTTTTTGGGGCTGCCCCGCCCTGCGGGCGGGTCGGGCCATTGCGCAGCTCGCTGCTCGCTCGGCCCTGCGGCGCTTTCAGCGCTTTGGTCTGCCGCCTGCGGCGGCCCTGCTACAGCCCCTCAGCCTGCGGCGGCTTCGCCGCCTGTAGACCGCAAAAACAATCCCCCAACATCCAATTTTATCAAAACAAAATACCAATACTATATGCTTGCCCAAATGACCAATGGCGAACAACTAAAAGCACTACTAGACAGCCCTAAAAATATTGTCATTAGTGGCCATGTCAACCCCGATGCCGATGCACTGGGATCTACTTTAGCCCTTTATCACTACCTACAAACCCTAGGACATCGGGTGCAGGTAATTATGCCCAGTGAGCTGCCTCAGATGCTAGACTTTATGCCTGGCTTTCACCTTATTTGGAACTACGAGCGCAAACAAAAAACCAGTAATACCACCATTCTACAAGCCGATATTCTCTTTTCTTTAGATTACAGCGCCTTGGACCGTTTGGACAGCATGGAGTCGGTCTGGCGAAAGGCCACTGGCTACAAAGTACTGATTGACCACCACATGCAGCCCGAAGACTTTGCGCAAAGTCGGCTTTGGCGGACCAGCTCTAGTTCTACCGCAGAATTGGTCTATGACTACTTTGCCGAATTGGGCGCATTGGAGCAAGTCCCCTTAATGGCCTTTGAATGTCTTTATGTAGGCATCCTTGGCGATACCGGTCGTTTTCAGCATGCCACCAATGCTCATCTTTTCCGCATCATTGCAGATATGACCGAGCGAGGGCTCAACAGCAACTACATCACTAACATGATGACCAACTCCTTTAGTGAGAAGAAAATGCGTCTTTTGGGGCATTGCATCAATAAAATGAGCTTTTTGGAGGGCCTAGATGTGGGATACATTGCCCTTAGTCAGGCCGAGCATCAGGAATTTAACATTCAGCGAGGGGATTTAGAGGGCGTAGTGAACACCATCTTACAAATTCGCAGAATTAAGGTAGCGGCCTTAATTACAGAGCGGAAAGATCGGGTAAAGCTCTCTTTGCGGTCCAAAGGAGATTTCTCTGTACAGGAGGTCTGCAAAAACCATTTTAATGGCGGCGGGCATCGCAATGCTTCTGGGGGCATGAGTAGAGAGAGTTTAGAAGAAACATTAAATCGCTTTAAACGCCTGATGAATGAAGACTATGCTTCGGTTTTGCGTACTACTGCTAAGTAGTAGTTTATTTTGGTCTTGTCAAATTACTTGGGAGCAAGCAGAGGAGGGTTATGCCTTTCATACCTTAGCGGAGGGGCCAGTAAAAGGGCAGGTTCCTCAGTTTGGGGACTCCATTTGTTTTAGCTACAGTTTGGTATATCCCGATCGTGTAGAGCGGGGGGAGCGTTGTTTGATTTATCCGGTAAAAGCGCAGCGCAACTTCTTTTTACATCCTTTGGTCCAAATGCATCCGGGCGATAGTTTGGCCGTTGTTTGGAACTACGGGCAGTTGGCCGAAGAATGGCCAGAGGGGGCGGAGCATTTTGGACCTACAGACAGTGTACAGATTCAATACCGTTTAAACTACCTTTTAGATCGGCTTTCGCTCAAGGCGCAAAGGGAGCAAGACTATGCCCTAGCACATGGTTTTGAGCAGTTAGAAGACTGGAAAACCGAGAGTGCTCAGAAGCGGGAACAGGCCGATAGTCTAGAAGAATTGCTTTCGGCCTATCGTTCGGCCTATTTGGCGGAGCAGCTTCAGTTTGAGCAGGCAGAAGAAGGCTTCTTTTTTCGTTTGCAGGGAGAAGGTCGGGGCGCAGCTCCAGCCTATTGGGCCTATTATATTTTATTGGAGCTAGAGAATGGCCAAGGCCTAGACAACAACCTGCGCCGAGGAGACCGTTTGTCTTTGGAAGCAGGGCAGCAGGGGCTACCGCCTTATTATCAGCAGGCCTTGGCCAAAATGCAAATTGGGCAAAGGGGCTACTTTATCTTCCCCAAAAGTAGAAAAGTCCTTTACCTAGAACTAGTTGCGCCAAAACAGCAAGCAGAATAAGCCCCAGCTATGTTTAGATCTACGGAACTACAGGCGGCGAAGCCGCCGCAGGCTGAGGGATGGACAGCAGTGGCCGAAGGCCAGACCAAACGGGCGAAGCCCGTGAAGGGCCGAGCGAACAGCGAGCTGCGATACAGCCCGACCCGCAGGCCCAAAGGGCCGAAGGGGCAGCCCCAAAAAAAGAAAAACTACCTCTTCCTCCTCCTATTGCTGAGCAGTTTGCTATGGACCTCCTGCCGATCGGTTCCGAAGGGCTGGACGAGCTATCATCAGGGGAAATTTTGGTATAAACATAGCGGCCAGCAGCAGCGAAAAGGGCTGCGGCTGCCCAAAGAAGGGGACCAACTAGAGATTAGTTATAGCATTTGGAAGGGCGATAGTTTATTGTTGAGTTCGGCAGATCAGGCGGTGCCCGTATTGGTTGAAATGCCTTCGGCAGAAGCGCACAACTTATTCACAGAGGCCCTGAGTTTGATGGCCGAGGGCGATAGTTTGGAGGTATTGGTCTTGGCCAAAGCGGCTGCCGATATCTTGGGCCCCTATGCGGCAGAATTTGGAGAAAAAGAGCGAGTGCGCTTTGGCTATCGGCTCAAAACATTAAAAAGCCAGGCGCAGCTAGCGGCCGAAATTGAGGCCGAGCGGGCCCGCATTGCCCAGCGGCGGCAGTGGGTACAGGCAGAATTGGCCAAAGACAGCAGTTTGAGTCAGTTAGGGGGGCGAGCTGCCGAGGGAATAAGATTTGAAAAGCTAAAGTCCACAAAAGGTCCAAAACTTCAGCTTGGGCAGTTGGCCCAAATCCAATATATTTGCCTGCTACCTAATGGCGACATCATAGATGACAGTTTCTTGAACATGCGTCCGATTTGGGTAGAGCTAGGCGACTTAAAAACGATTCGGGGTTGGTCTTTGGCCCTAGAAGAATTTGCAGAAGGCGAGCAGGGGCTCATCTATCTCCCTTCGGCTTTGGCCTATGGGGCCTTGGGCAATCCGCCCTTTGTGCCGCCTCATAGTCCCCTTATATTTTATATAGAAGTACTGACTACAAAATAAAAACAGATGATCAATCGCTTTTGGAAATACGGCCCTATGGGCCTGCTTTTTTTGCTCCTCATGGCCTGTTCGGCAGAGCGTTCGGCCCAGCAGAAAATCAAGGAATTGGAAGAGCGGGTGGCGGCCAGTTTGGAAGAGCAGCAACAAAACGTCTTGGTCAAAGACAGCTTGCTTGGCCAACTACTATTTGCCTATGCCGACTATAGCCAGCAATTTAAGGACGATCCGCAAACGCCCATTTATCTCTATAAAATGGGTAGTTATTACTATCGGATGCAAAACTGGAAAGAAGCCAGCAAACATTTAGAGATGGTCATTGACCAATTTGAAGACAGCAAAGCCTATCCCGAAGCCCTCTTATTGGCGGCCTCGATCTATGATAGTCCGCATGATCGAAACAATGAGCGGGCGGGACAGCTCTATGAAAAATACCTCAAGGCCTTTCCGAATGGAGAAGGACGGGCCACCGCCGAATTCTTCTTTAAGCCTGCAGAAGAAAAAATGGAAGCTCGGATTGGCGAGATGCAAAAGCAACTTCGCTCGGGCCCCAAAGGGCAATTGGATAGAGCCATGGCGCATAAACTCGTGCGGCAGTACCTGCATTATACCCGCAACTACCCCAGCAGCGAATTTAGTCCGGCCTACTGCTTTGAAGGCGGAAAACTGGCCTCTAGCATTGGGGAAAGCTATGATGCCGTACAGCTTTGGAAGCGAATTTATGAGCAATATCACGACTTTCATCTCTATCCGCAGACCCTTTTGCAATTGGCCCTAGAATATGAGCAGAAGATGCCCATTTTCATGCAGCAATATCAAAGAAAAAAGGAGTTTCGCTCGAAGATGCATGCCGATTTTGAGCTCGAGAAGCTCACGGAAATCAATTGGACCGAAGAAGCCCGCAAAATGTATGAGGAGTTTTTGGAGAAATACCCAGAGCATGAGCTTCGCCCGCAGGTAGAGGCCTCCCTAAAGCTCTTGGGCAAAGACCCCAATGAAGTGGTTCAGAATTTTAGAATGCAGGTGGATAGCCTCCGAAGATTGCAACAATAAGATGAAGCCAGAAGCTGCTCAAAACCGCTTGGCCCAAGCCCTACTTGCCCTTTATGAAGAGCGAGAAGCCAGCACCATTGCCCGCTATATCTATGAGGACTGTTGGCGGGGCAAAACCCTAAGGGAAGAAGATTATTTGGCCCTAGAAAGCCGCTTATTAGCCGCTGAGCCCTGGCAATACGTAGTGGGATCAGCTGAGTTTTATGGCTATTCTTTTGCCGTCAATTCCGCCACCCTGATTCCAAGGCCCGAAACCGAGGAACTGCTTTACTGGATATTGCAAAGAGAAAATAAGCAGGCTCCTCTTAAGGTCCTAGACATTGGTACGGGCTCGGGCTGTATGGCCATTAGTTTGGCCAAAAGAGCCCCCAATTGGCAAGTTTATGCCTTAGATTATAGCGCTGCGGCCCTAGAGCTTGCCCAACAAAATGCGCAGCAGTTGGGAGCCAATGTTCAATTTATGGAACTAGATATTTTGGCCAAGGAAAACTGGGCCCAGCTGGCTGATTTTGACCTCATCATGAGTAATCCGCCTTATATCGCCCCTTCCGAGGCCAAAAGCATGGCCGCCAATGTGCTCGATTATGAGCCGCATATGGCCCTCTTTACGGAAACAGAGGATCGGCTCGTTTTTTATCGGGAGATTGTTCAACTTTGCCAAGGAAAGGCCCTTAAAGAAGGCGGCAGCCTCTATTTTGAAGCCAATACCTTTTCGGCCCAAGAGATTGCCGAACTCATGCGGCCTAGCCTTCAGGAAGTGCAGATTATGCCCGATCTAGAAGGCCGTCCCCGTATGCTTAGCGGCAAAAAATAGGAAGGCTATGAGCATGTATTTTTTTCGCCCACCTTTTATCCCCAAGGATAAACATGATGATTTGGCGGTAGATATTTTGGCCCAAACGGAGGCCGAAATTTGGCTGCCCTTTGCCCATGAACTGCTAGAGTGGTTGCAAGATCGCAACTGGCCTGTTGCGCCCCTAATTGCGGAGGTATTAAAGGAGGAATTGCCCCAGCTAGAAAAAGAAATAGCCCATATTCTGCAAACAGAAGATGGGCATTGGAAATATGATCTCTTAATGCTTTTTGGGCCCGATTGGCCCCCTAGCTGGCGGCAGATGCTCGCCCCTTTGGTCTTTCGGCCCTCTCGGCTCGATTGGGAGGCAGAGGTGGACCAAATTGCCAGCGAAATCTATTTTGACCCCTTCGATATGGAAGAGGTGCAGGGCCTGAGTTGGCGCCCCATGGAAGAGGGGCACCCTCTGGCCGAAAAATTACAAGAACGCTTCTCCACAGAGCTGCTCGCTAGCCAAGAAGAGCCCAAGAACTGGCCCAAATGGCGGGGCCGCCTACAATTTGAATTGGCCAAAGAATTAGGCCTAGATATTTTGGTGCACTATCACTAGTTGCCCCCCGATCGCTTTGTCTGGCTATAGCCCCATTTCTTGAGCAATTCTAGCACTTTTTCCGCCTGTTTTCCCTGCACAATAATTTCCCCATCCTTGGCGCTTCCGCCCACACCACAACTGGCTTTCAGCTTTTTGCCCAAGGCCTTGAGATCCTCCTCTGGCCCTACAAATCCAGTGACCAAAGTGACTTCCTTTCCGCCTCTTTTCTTGCGGTCAATTTGCACTCTTAGGCGCTGCTGCTGTGGGGGCAACAACTCCTCCTCCAAAGGCTCATCATTCCATTCAAAATTGGGATCTGTCGAATAAAAATTGAGTTTTTTCTTCTTCTTTGCCATCTTCCTTTCTGATTTAATTTTTTTTGGGGCTGCCCCGCCCTGCGGGCGGGTCGGGCTGTGTCGTGGCTCGCAGGTCTGCTCGGCCCTGCGCAAAATTCGCTACGCTCATTTTGCTGGGTCTGCGGCTGCGCCGCACCACTTTCCATCCCTCAGCCGACGGCCCTTCGGGCCTATTTCCAAGCTAAGGGAGTATTGGACCAAAGCTTGGCCAAAACAAATAAAAAAAGGTCGAAAATGCAAATTTGCATAATCGACCTTTAAGTGCCTCGGGCGGGACTCGAACCCGCACGGTGTCGCCACCACAGGATTTTGAATCCAGCGCGTCTACCAATTTCGCCACCAAGGCTAGAGAAAAACTTTGTTGCTTCCCTTTGGAAGCGTTGCAAATATAAGGCGGTTTTTCTTATTTCCAAATTTATTTAGCCCATTTCCTCTATTTTTTTCAAATTTTCTTTGATTCGGGCCAAATACTTCCGCTTATAGTGGTAGTCTAAAACGGGTTCAAGCAATTGATTTTCTTTATTTTGGGCCAAATCATAGGCCTCAATGGCCTGTTTGATATTTTCTTTCAACTTTTTTTCAAAAGCCTGAATATCGGCTAAAATAGTTTGGTAAGCTTGGGCATCGAAATCAAACTGCAGCTCCATGATGGTTTCGTTAATCTCCATCATCTCCATCAAAAAAGCTTGCGGAAGGGCTGCATTTTGCCCTTCCTGCAAGAGTCCATGCAATTCTAAGATATAGCGCAGGCGGCTATCAAATGCTTTAAGGACCTTATAAGCTTTATTGTTGAGCGTAGACTTTTCTAGGGCCTCTTCTTGTTCTTTCTCGCTACTTAGGCTATGAAAATCGGGATGAAAGCGCTTGCTCATTTGCAAATATTTGCGCTTGAGAGCTTTTTCATCCAAACTAAATTGCCGGGGCAGTTCATAAAACTCAAAGTAATCCATTAGAATCCGTTTACGCCGTTTACAGTAGTATATTTAAATTGGACCTTCTTTTCGGGATGAATAATTTTGAAGGCCGATTGGACCATCAGGGTGGCCTCATGAAATCCGCAGAGGATCAGCTTAAGCTTACCGGGGTAGGTATTGATATCGCCAATGGCAAAAATGCCGGGAACATTGGTGCTATAGTCAAAGGTATCTACCTCAACTGCAGAACGGTTAATATTTAGTCCCCATTCGCCAATTGGGCCCAATTTGGGCGAAAGGCCAAAGAGCGGCACAAAATGCTCGGTCTCCAACCAATAATTATCGGCTCCTTTTTGCTTAATTTCTACGCCTTGCAGCTGCTCCTCTCCTTTTAGGCCAACGACCTGAGATTCTGTGAGCAGTTTAATGCGGCCAGCTTCTGCCAATTGTTCTACCTTTTCTACAGAATCTAGTGCTCCTCTAAAGCCTTTGCGGCGGTGGACCAAGGTCAATTCTTTGGCGACATCCGCTAAGTAGATGGTCCAGTCTAGGGCAGAATCCCCCCCACCGGCAATCACTACTTTTTTATCGCGATAAAACTCGGGCTCACGGATGATGTACTCTATTCCACGGTCCTCAAAGTCGGCAATATTAGAAATTGGGGGTTTGCGGGGGGCAAAGCAACCCAAACCGCCAGCAATGGCAATCACGGGCGCAATATGCACGGTCCCTTTATGGCTAGTGAGTTTGAAGCGGCCATCTTCTAGGCGTTCAATTTCTTCGGCTCTTTCGCCTAGGGTGAAGCCAGGATTAAAGGGCTCGATTTGCTTCATTAGGTTATCGATCAGATCGCCAGCGAGCACATCGGGAAAGCCCGGAATATCATAAATGGGCTTTTTGGGATAAATCTCGGTCAGTTGGCCACCGGGCTGAGGAAGGTAGTCAATTAGGTGACAGCGAAGCTTGAGCAAGCCCGCTTCAAAAACGGTAAATAGGCCCGTTGGTCCAGCACCGATAATTAAGATATCGGTTTCTATTACTTTATTTTCAGACATAAATGTATAATTCTTCTTAATTCAGCCGCAAAGCTCGCAAAAAAAATAGAGTTCTAAAAGGAATTTGAGCACTGCTTTCGTTCCTATTTAGATTCATTCTTAGCTAGAACAATAAGGGCTGGGCATTGTTTGTTTTGGGCCAGTTATTTTTGCGGTTTTGCAGGGCCGAAGGCCCGCAGGCTGAGGGATGGATAAGGGGGGCCGAAGGCCAGACCGAGCTTTTTGAGCAAAGCGAAAAAAGCGAAGGGCCGAGCAGACCTGCGAGCCCTGACACAGCCCGACCCGCCCAAAGGGCGGGGCAGCCCCAAAAAAAAGCAGTCTCTATAAAAGAAACTGCTTCTTACTTTTAGATAGCTTTGAGGGCCATCAGGCTAGCCTTCAGAAAATCGTTTAGATCGCCATCGAGTACTTTTTTGGTATCATGGCTTTGATAATTGGAGCGATGGTCTTTAATTCGGCGGTCATCGAGGACATAAGAGCGAATTTGCGAGCCCCATTCAATTTTCTTTTTGTTGGCCTCTAGGGCGTCTTTTTCGGCTTGGCGGCGTTGAATCTCTAGTTGATAGAGTTCGGAGCGCAACATTTTGAGGGCTTTTTCGCGGTTCATATGTTGCGAGCGTTCTTCTTGGCACTCCACCACAATGCCCGAGGGCAAATGGCGCAGGCGCACGGCCGATTCCGTTTTATTGACATGTTGTCCACCCGCTCCGCTAGCGCGGAAAGTATCCCATTCGATATCGGCGGGATTGACTTCAATCTCGATACTATCATCGACCAGAGGGTAGACAAAAACCGAGGCAAAAGAAGTTTGGCGTTTGCCTTGGGCATTGAAAGGGCTGGGACGGACCAGGCGGTGCACCCCATTTTCGTATTTGAGGAGGCCATAGACAAAAGCGCCATCAATTTCGATACTGACCGATTTGACTCCAGCCACATCGCCATCTACACGGTGCAATTCGCTATGTTTAAAACCTTCTTTTTCGGCCCACATCTGGTACATACGAAGCAGCATACTGGCCCAATCGCAACTTTCTGTTCCGCCTGCGCCTGCTTGAATTTTGAGGATGCAAGAAAGCTCATCTTCGGCTTCATTGAGGGTGGCTCGAAACTCTAAGTCATCAATTGCTGTTAAAGCTTTTTGGTATTGTTCTTCGACCTCCTCCTCCGAGACCTCCTCTAGCTGATAGAAGTCAAAAAGGACCTGCAAATCTTCTAGATATTCGGCGGTAGCTTCATAGCGTTTAACCCAATGCTCTAGGCCTGCTATTTTTTTTAGAATTTGTTGCGCCCGCTCGGCATCTGTCCAAAAATTGGGGTCGTAAGTATGTTTTTTTTCTTCTGTTAACTGCATTTTCCGATTGGGGACGTCAAAGATACCCCCTAAGAAGACTCAAACGAGTTTGCAGCTGATCCAATTGGTCGCTAGTCATAGAATTTATTTTTAATGAAAGGAAAGGCCAAAGATAAAAACTTTTGAAGAATGCTGCTTTTTCTTTGGCCAAATAGGAAGATGGAAGGGGACAAAAAGGTTATCTTTGTGACAGTTTTCTGATCCCCCTAGAAAGTTAAGCTCTAAACTTGAATTTATAGATGCGTTTTTTTCTCTATACTCTATCCCTGCTTCTTTTGCCCCAGTTGCTTTTTGGCCAAATTGACCGAAAGCGCTACCGCTTTATTTCTACCAACGAGCTCTTTTTTGAGTCGGGCTCTTTTGAGCTAGACGCCCAAGATAAGGCTGAGCTAAAGGCTTTGGTAGAAAAACTGTCTGGGGAAGAACTAGAAAAAATCATCATTCAGGCGCATACGGACTCTATTGGCAGTAGTTTGCACAATAATGAGCTGGCCCAAAATCGGGCAAATTCGGTGGCCCAAGAACTACTTTTGCAGGGCCTAGACAGCAGTTTTATTGATGTTCGGACCTATGGCGAGTTTAGCCCAATTGCCAATAATAACACCGAGGAGGGCCGGGCAAAAAACCGCCGCGTCTCCATTTATGCCTTGGCCCCCTACGACCCGAGCCGCTTTCGTGACAAATGCAAAATTAAGGGCCGATTAACCGACTCTAAAACCAATGCGCCCTTGGCCAATGCCCAGATCCTAATGGTTTGCATGGGCCGCCAAGATACCCTTTTTACGGATGCTGAAGGCTATTTTGAACAACTGCTGGGCGGCTTTAGACAACTGGAGCTTCGGGCTTATGCCAAAAATTATTTCTTTGCCAATCGCCTGCTCAAAACGCCCGAAACAGACTCTATTTATCTCGATATTCAGCTAGAACCGGCCCTTTTGGGCGGCAAGGTGCAACTTTCTGACCTCTATTTTCAGGCCGGCACCGCAGAGCTTTTGTCCAATTCAGAAAAAGCCCTAAACGAAATTGCCGATTTTATGCGCTATAATTCAACGCTCAAATTTGAGCTGGGCGGCCATATCAATAAACCCAACCGAGCCCCCGTTCCGCCCCAATCCCGCTCCTATCAACTCTCTGAAGCCCGCGCCAAGGCCGTTTATGACTACCTCATCCAAAAGGGCATCGCCGCCGAACGCCTAAAATATAGAGGCTATGGCAACTGGGAAATGATCCACCCCCGCGCCCAAACTGCCCTAGAACAACAACTCAACAGAAGGGTAGAACTCAAAATTATCCAATAATATTCAAGCAGTTTCTTTTTGAAGAGACTGCTTTTTTTGGGCGTTACTCCTTTCAGTCGTCGAACTGCGGCTTGCAGCCTTGTTGTCGCCTCGCTGCGCTCGTCGGCGGTTACTCCCTTCGGTCGTCGAACTGCGGCCTGAAGGCCTTGTTGTCGTTTCGCAGCTCGCTGCTTTTTTGGGGCCTCCGCCTCGCTGCGCTCGTCGGCGCTACGTTTCGCAGCTCGCTATTCGCTCGGCCCTGCGGCAGCTTTGCTGCCTGGGTCTGGCCTAACGGCCACTGCTGCACATCGCTAGGCCTGCGGCCCTTCGGGCCTGCAAAACCGAAAAAATGGACCAAGGCCAGCTGCTTTTTAAAAGCATTCTAAAAAAGGCTTCCTCTTCCCAGCAAAAAAGACTAAATTAAAGGCTGCCAAGCAGTTGGGGGCAAGCCCCTCAACATACATTTACTACCTAATCAAGACATTACATTATGGCCGAAAATACCTTAAGCCTAGAGCTGCTGCCTTCTTTAAAGAAAGCAGAGTACGAAAAGCTCTTTAAGAAAATGCCCCTTTGGAAAAAAGCCAGTGCGGTTATTTTTCTACAAGACTACCGCCTAGCCGGCAAAAAAACGACCCTAGCGGTCCCTTACAGAAAGCTCCCCGAAATGGTTGAAGCCTTCAAGAACCTTAAAAAAGAGGGCTTCCACCCTATCAAAAAAACGGCCGCCGCTAGCTTTAGCCTAGCACCCTCTGCCGATGGCTTTTTGGCCAAAGTAGATATCAAAAAAGGGGGCATGAGCAGCGAGCTGATTCAAAACAAAATGGCCGAAGCCTTTGGCAAACTAGGCATTACCCTAGAGTTTAATGCCCCAGAAGAAGAAGGAAGCGCTATTGCGGAGGAAAGTAGCGAGCTAGCCCCCTGGCAAGAGCATTTGGCCAGTATCAAAGGAGAGTGGTTGCCCGCAGTCAAAGCAGGAACAATAACTGCCGAACAAATCGCAGCCATGCAAGCGGCCCAAAAAGAACTAGTCCAAGAGGCCGACCCCAATGCAAAAAGTTTGCTGCCCAAGTTAGAGCAACTCCTAGCCGCCGCTAATAAAAACACCGCCACAGAAAGCGATAATGAACTCGCTATTTTGGCCCAAAAAATTGAACGCCTTACCGAAGAAACCAAGAAAACGGTATTGGGCCAACTCAAAGCCAATAAAGCTACGGATAAGGACCTAGACACTATCCAACGTCTAGAAGATAATATCCAGGCTTTTCTCAAAGCTTATGAACAAGCTACAGCAGAAGAAAAAGCCAGCCTAGCCAAAAAAGCCGAAAATATTCGGAGCAAACTCTTGCCCCAAGCCCAAACCCTAAAGGAAAAAGTGAAAGCTCAGGCACCTAGCCAAGCCGAAGCCCAAGCTGCCGAAGCCGATTTTTCTGCCCGCCTAGAAGAACTAGAGGCCCTTATCGCCGCTAAAGAAGCTGAGCTAAAAGCAGCAGAAAAAGCCCTAGAGGAAAAACCTGAACCCGAGCCCCTGCCCTCAGGTGCCGATTTTCTTAGCTTCCTCTTTTAATTCACTCCTTTTAAACTAAAAAATTATGGGTTTCGGAGATTTTTTGTCTAAAGTCCAAGAAGGCCGCAAGGTCCTCGAATCGGTCCAGAATGAATTGGGCCAGCGCAAAGCGCAAACAGAACAACCAAAATCAAAAAAGAAAGCAGCCGATTTATTGGGCCGCCTAGACCTTATCCTAGAAAAGGCCGATAAAATTGAGCGAGAAGGCGTTGATGTAACTGACCTGCTCCAAATTGGTAGCGAAATCGCTAAGAATAGTGGCAACGAAAAGGTCCGCCAAGTTGCCGAATCAGTTAGTCAAGTTACTGCTGATGGTAAAGTTGATACCGAAGAATTGGTCCGCGAAGGCCTAGAAACAGTAGCCAATAATACCGATAACGAACTGCTCGACGAGCTCTCTGAACGAGCTGGCGACATCTTAGAAGATGGCAAAATTGATAAAGATGAGCTTATTGCTGAAGGCCTAGACGCCATTGGCGAGCATTCGGGCAATGATAAGATTAAGAGTATTGCCGAGGCCGCCAAAGCTGTTTTGGAAGATGGCAAAACCGACCTAGGAGAAATCTTGGGCGTTAGCGCTGATGTATTCAAAGAAGAAATTGAAAAGGCTGGCCTAAGCGATTTGGTCAAAGAAGCCTCTGATATTTTTGATGGCGTAAGCAGCCTCGATGAGTTTTTGGAAAGAGGAAAGGCCGAGCTCAAACGCCTAGCCGAATTAGCCGCCAAAGCCCTTTTGGACCAATTCATCAACAGCTTCCTCAATCAGGGCATTAGCAAGGAGTTTTTGCATCTGCAGCATACACCGCCTCGCCAAAAATGGGGCCGTCTGTCTATGGGCATGTCTATGGATATTCGCCTATCGGGAACCCTTTCGGGCCGTTTTACTGGCTCTGAGGTAGAAATCAATAGCCAACTGAGCAGCTCTGCCTGGGCCCAAGGCGACCTAGAGCTAGATTGCGGCTTTACTATTCCGGTCATTAAGAAAAAAGTAGAGGGGCATGCCAAAGCAAATGTAAGTGGACAGCTCGACTGCCAAGCAGATGCTAAGGTGACTTTGGGCCTAAAGGATAAGAGTCTAGTAGGAAAACTTTATCCCACCACTGTAACGACCCAGCATGATATGCTACTCAAAGTAGAGATTCCGGGCTATATCGTCAGTCTATGGAATGGCGCCGCCTCTTGGTCTTTTGGTTATCTCGACCCCATTGATGCTTTCTTTACGCATAAATTGGGCAAATACGAGCTGCTCCAATTGCAGGTGCCTGGCTATGAAACGAGCTTCTCTATGCAAAGCCTCAGCTTTACACATGGCCCCAAAGGCGACTTTAAGATTGAGCCCGGCAAGGATGTCGCGCCCATGATCCAGAAGTTTGAGCAATACCTGCCATGGAATAACTAGCCTATTGCTTTGTCTTTAGGCTGGGGCTTTCCCCAGCCTATCGGCCTAGCGATGTGCAGCAGTGGCCCGCAGGGCCAGACCAAAGCGCTTTAGCGCTGCAGGGCCGAGCGAACAGCGAGCTGCGCAACGTAGCGCCGCAAGGCCGCAGGCCGCAGCGGAGGCCCCAAAAAATAAATTATCAACAGAAGAAAACGGAGATATGTCAATGCCAGAACTGCTGCAAGCTTTAGCCGAAGCGCGGCAAAGTGGAAAGCCTGATGAATTGAATGAGTTGGCCAGAGCGGCCATTATTGCAGAACCTGCCGTAGATTTGGGTTATTATTGTTTGGCCGAAGCCCTCTTTTTGGCCGAGCAGTACCAAAATGCGGAAATTGCCTTGGCCAAAGCCATTGAGTTGGCCCCCGAAAAAGCCAGTTATTTGCTGCGCATGGCCAGCTATAAGGATGTTCAGGGACAGGCGGCGGCCGCAAGGATTTTATATGATAAAGCCCTTGCTTTGGAGCCCAAAAATTGGCGGGCGCTTTTAGGTTTAGCCCATTATCAGTTGTTTGAGGCCCAAAATGTAGAGCGTGCCATTGAGTATTTGAATCAGGCGGAGCCTTCTGCTTTGGAAGAGCCCGATTTCTTGCGCCTCAAGGCCAAGACCTTGCTCAATATGGCCCAATTGGAAGAAGCTTTGGAGCTAATTGAGCGCTTGTTGGAGAAATCAGCTGATGAGGGCGCGCTTACGCTTAAGCTCAATGCTTTAATGATGCAGGCAGCCCCTTCTTTTAAGGAAATTAGCCTTACTTATAAAGCTTTGATTCAGGCGGCGGCGCAGCCCCTACCCTATTGGGTGGGTTTGGCCAATTACCTTTTAGCCGAAGAACAATATAGTCAGGCCGAAAAGGCCTTCAGAAAGGCTTTGGCCATGGCTCCCGCTCAGGAACAGTATGCGCTCAAAGGCTTGTTGGCGATCTGTTTACAGGCCCAAGGCCAATATGCCGAGGCCCTGAACATTTATCAGAAAATGGAGCAGGAACAGCCTGAAGATGAGGAAATTTACATCCAGAAGTCGCTCTTATTTGCCGCTCAAGATGAGTTTGGACAAGCCGCAGCTGCTTTGGAGAAAGTGATTGCCTTGAGTACGGGCATGCCTGCTTTAGAATGGAAGTTTAAGCGGGGACTTTATTTGCTGGAAGCTGGAGACTATGCTCCAGCCAAAGCCATCTTTGAAGCCCTTTTGCAAGAACCGCTCTACGCTCGAGAAGCCGCTTTTGCCCTAGGCAAATGCCTGCACTTGATGGGAGATGCAAAAGCGGCTTTTGCCCAATTGCAAGCGGCCCAAAAGGCCAAAAGTCGCAAGGCCAAAGATTATTTGCAAACGCATTTTGAGGCCGAGCTCAAAGCATTGGAGGCCGCACTTTTGGCCCAGCGAGCAGCTTGGGCGGCAGAAAATGCAAAATCGCCCTTTTTGGCGGCTCATTTTGGCCAATTGGGCCGTTTTGATCCCAAGCAAAACCGTTTGGACCCCAAACTACCCGCTGATGTGCAAAATATGCTCAAAGAGCGCTTGGCCGATATTAGCCTCTTGCTTTCTGCAGAGGGTGTACTCTTGCTCAACCCCATGGAAGAGCGAGCAATTCGGGCCAATTACCGCATTTTGGAAGAAGAAAAAGGCCGCTTATTGATGGAGCTTTACCCCTTGGATGGCTCACCCAATTTGATCTTCTTGCTTAGAGAAAGAGGCCCTGGCCGCCTTTCTGTAGAATGGCAAAAAGCTGGAGCCGAAGAAGTGCATTTTCAGCTTTCAACGAAGCCCAAAAGTAGTGATATGAAGGTCTTTAAGCGCTTTTGCAAAGCTAGCGACTTTGATTATCTGGGCGCAAAATATGCCGCCTGGAAAAAGTATTTATAGCCTGACACAATAAGGACCAAAAAGGCCCCACTCCAAATTTGGAGCGGGGCCTTTCTTATGCAAGAGCTTAAATGAACTAAGCTTCTTCTTGTCCTTCTGTTTTCTTCTTGATCGCACGCATTTGTGGGAAGAAGAGCACTTCTTGAATAGAGGTTTGGTCGGTCATCAACATCACTAGGCGGTCGATACCAATACCCAAACCAGAACAAGGAGGCATACCGTATTCTAGGGCACGGAGGAAGTCCTCATCCATGGCCATGGCTTCTTCGTCTCCTCTTTCGGCTAGGCGAAGTTGGTCCTCAAAGCGGCGGCGCTGATCGATAGGATCATTCAACTCGGTGTAGGCATTGGCAATTTCTTTGCCCATGACAAAGAGCTCGAAGCGCTCGACGAGTCCCTCTTCACTGCGGTGTTTTTTGGCCAAAGGGGTCATCTCGATTGGATAATCGGTGATGAAGGTAGGCTGAATAAGATGGGGCTCGGTGGTTTCGCCAAAGACCTCATCAATGAGTTTAGCGCGGCCCATGCTGGCATCTACATCAATATGTAGTTCCTTACAAAGGGCAAAGATTTCCGTTTCGCTCATATTGCGTAGGTTATGGCCACTATGCTTCTCAATTGCATCATAAATGCTGAGCTTCTCAAATGGTCCAGCAAAATTTACTTCATGTGTAGTAAATTCTTTGCCATGCTGCTTACGGATCTTAATGCTGCTGCTACCATGAACAGCAAGGCAGATTTTCTCAAAGAGTTGCTCCACCATCTGCATCATCCAAATGTAGTCCTTATAGGCCACATAAATCTCCATAGAGGTAAACTCGGGGTTGTGGGTCCGGTCCATCCCTTCATTGCGGAACATTTTGCCGATTTCATAAACTCCATCAAAGCCAGCCACAATGAGGCGCTTGAGATAAAGTTCATTGGCAATACGCAAATAGAGATCCTCATCCAAGGTATTGTGATGCGTCTCAAAAGGACGAGCGGCGGCACCACCATGCACAGCTTGCAAAATGGGCGTTTCTACTTCCAACCAGCCTTGAGCATCAAAGAAATGGCGCATTTCACGAACCACCTTAGAGCGGGTCAAGAAAATCTCTTTGTATTGTGGATTAACGGTAAGGTCCACATAACGCATCCGATAGCGCTGTTCGGCATCGGTAAAAGCATCATGTACATTGCCTTCATTATCCGTTTTTACGATAGGCAGGTTGCGGATGGCCTTGCCCAAAAAGGTAAACTCTTCTACATGAATAGAAAGGGTACCCGTTTTGGTATAAAAAGCATAGCCCTCAATGCCCACATAATCGCCAATATCGAGCAATTTTTTAAAGACCTTATTATAGAGATCTTTATTGTCTTCAGGGCAAACTTCGTCGCGGCTAATATAAAACTGAATACGTCCGCTGCTGTCTTGGAGTTCGGCAAAGCTAGCCTTTCCCATTACCCGTTTAGACATTAGGCGGCCGCTTAGGCGGACCTTTTTAAAGTCCTCGGCCTTTTCCTCGCTAAAGTTTTCGCTTACCTCTTTGGCCAGGTGGCTGACCTCAAAGGCCTCGGCGGGATAAGGGTTAATCTTGAGTTCCACCATTTTTCTCAAATTGGTGATGCGCTGTCGCTCCATTTCATTGAGCTTGCGGCCGCCTAATTGGCCAGCCTCCAGCAATTGGTCGAGCTCTTCTAGCCAGGCTTGGCTAGCTTGTTCCGTTAAAGCCATTTTACTGCTTACGTTTTATAAAAATTCAATCAATGTACAATTCTTCTTGTTTTGGGGCCTCCTGCCTACGGCAGGCGCTACGTTACGCAGCTCGCTTTTCGCTCGGCCCTTCGTCGCTTCGCTCCTTGGTCTGGCCTTCGGCCACTGCTCCACATCGCTAGGCCGAGCGGCCGCCTGCGGCGGCCTTTTTTGGTCCAGAAAGGCGCGAAGCGCCTTGGCTTAGCTGCCTAGAGGGGAGCCCGCAGGGCTAGACCCAGCCGCCAAAGGCGGCGCAGGGCCGAGCAGACTTGCGAGCCCGGCAGGGAGCGGCCCGCCCTTTGGGCGGGCAAGCCCCAAATCATTATACAACATGTTCGGCAATCGATTTAATGGTATCGACATCGCCCATGGTATAATAGTGCAGGCAGGGAACGCCTGCGGCTTTGAGTTCTTTAGACTGCATGACGCACCACTCTATGCCTACTTGGCGACGAGCTTCGGCATCTTTGGCGGCCATCATCGCTTTGGCTAAATCATCGGGCAAATCAATAAAGAAATGCCGAGGGATAGCGCTCAGCTGATACTTTTTGGTAATGGGTTTTAGGCCGGGTACAATAGGCACATCAATGCCTGCGGCCCGACATTTATCGACAAAATCAAAGTACTTTTGGTTATCAAAAAACATTTGGGTGACGATATAATCGGCTCCAGCTTCTACCTTTTGTTTCAGGAAATGCAGGTCCATATCGAGATTTGGGGCCTCAAAATGTTTTTCGGGATAACCCGCTACGCCAATGCAGAAAGAAGAGGCCTGCGCATCCATGAGGGTACTATCGAGATAGTGGCCTTCATTCATATTTTGGACCTGTTTGACCAGGTCTAGGGCATAGGCATGACCGCCTTCTTCGGGCATAAACTTAGTTTCAAACTTGCGGGGGTCACCACGGAGGACCAGCACATTATCGACCCCTAAAAACATGAGGTCAATCAGGGCATTTTCGGTCTCATCGGCGGTAAAGCCACCACAAATCAGGTGTGGGACAGCATCTACGCCATAGCGGTTCATGATGGCCGCACAAATGCCCACGGTGCCGGGGCGTTTGCGGATAGCGGTTTTCTCATAATAGCCGCTGGGGCGTCTTTTGTAGATAAACTCCTCACGGTGATAAGTTACATCAATAAAAGGAGGTTTAAACTCCATCAGTGGGTCCAAGGTGTCAAAAATTCCTTGGATGCCCCCTCCTTTCAGAGGGGGAAGGATTTCGAAAGAAATCAGGCTTTGGCCCTCCGCTTGGCGGAAGTGTTCGCTTACTTTCATACTGTTCGTGGGCTCTAATGAGCATTGGGGCCTGCGGTTTAGGCTTTATCTAGCCAAATGTGCAAGGCCAGGTTTTCGTATAATTCGATTTCTGCCCCTTCATTTAGGCCCTCTACTACTTCTAGTGATTGGGCCAAAACTTCGCGGCTAATATAATCCGCAAACTGGTCGATAGCCGCTTGGATAGCCGGCTGTTTTTCCAGTTTCAGTTGAATGCGATCGGTGACCTCTAGTTGTTGGTCTTTGCGAAGGTTTTGGATACGATTAACGAGTTCGCGGGCCATTCCTTCGGCCTTTAGCTCCTCGCTAATGCTTTCGTCTAGAGCGACTACGATTTCGTTATCAGAAGTGACCAACCAGCCCTCGATATCCTCCGAAGTGATTTGCACTTCTTCTAGGTGGATGGGGGTGGCCGTTCCCTCTAAGTCAATCATAAACTGCCCTTCTTTTTCTAGGCTTTGGATATCGGCCTGTGTCATGGCTTCGATAGCCATTTTGGCGGCCTTCATTTGCTTGCCTAGGCGTTTTCCAAGGACCTTAAAGTTGGGTTTTACCCCTTTCTTCAAGATACCAGAGCTATCTCGAACATATTCGATGGCCTTCACATTCACCTCAGAGAGGATCAAATCCTTAACGGCCTCTACTTGGGCCTCAAAACCTTCATCTAGGATAGGCAAGAGGATACGTTGTAGGGGTTGGCGTACACGGATTTTGTGTAGGCGGCGAAGTGCATGCACCATAGAAGAAATGCGCTGTGCATAATCCATGCGCTGCTCTAGTTCGGGAACGATAGCCGATAAGTTAGCGGCAGGGAAATCGGCTAGATGTACAGAATCTTTGCCTGCGCCCTCTTGGCCTGCTTGTAGGTTAAGGTATAAAAAATCGCTAAAGAATGGAGCGATAGGTGCCATCAAGCGGCTTAGGGTTTCCAGAACCGTATAAAGCGTTTGGTAAGCGGCTAGTTTGTCCTCATTTTGCTCGCCTTTCCAGAAACGGCGGCGGCAAAGGCGGACATACCAGTTAGAGAGTTGAGCATCGACAAAGTTGGCGATTTTACGGCCCGCATTAGTGGGCTCATAATCGCTCATATCCTCATCTACTTCTTTGACCAAGCTATTGAGTTTAGAGATGATCCAGCGGTCAATTTCTGGACGTTTGGCTAGCTCTAGCTCTCCTTTGAAGTCAAACTCCTTGATACTTTGGCCATCAAATTCATCGATATTGGCATAGGTAGCAAAGAAGATATAGGTATTGTAGAGGGTGCCAAATAGTTTTCGGCGCACCTCATCTAGGCCTTCTACATCAAACTTGAGGTTATCCCAAGGTTGTGCATTGGTCAGCATATACCAGCGTGTGGCATCTGCTCCGTATTTGTTAATCGTTTCAAAAGGCTCTACGGCATTGCCGAGGCGCTTAGACATCTTCTTACCGTTTTTGTCTAGCACCAAGCCGTTAGAAACTACATTTTTATAGGCAACTTGATCAAAAGCCATAGTGGCGATAGCATGCAAGGTATAGAACCACCCTCTGGTTTGGTCCACTCCTTCTGCGATAAAGTCGGCAGGGAAAGCGCGAGCGCCTTCTTTGCCCTGAATGGCGTTATCGATCAGTTCTTTATTCTCAAAAGGATAGTGTTGTTGGGCATAGGGCATAGAGCCGCTATCAAACCAAACATCAATTAGGTCGGCTTCGCGATACATGGGTTCGCCATTGCTTGCGCAAAGGACAATCTGATCCACGATATGTTTGTGAAGATCTACCTTAGCATAGTTCTCCTCAGAAAAATCATTGGGTACAAAACCCTCATAAGGATTGCTTTGCATAAGGCCAGCGGCCATAGATTGCTCGATAGCGGCCATCAATTCCTCTAGGCTGCCAATACAGCGCTCTTCGCTGCCATCTTTGGTTCGCCAGATGGGTAGGGGGATTCCCCAGAAGCGAGAGCGAGAGAGGTTCCAATCTTGTAGATTCTCTAACCAACCGCCAAAACGGCCTTCTCCAGTAGAGGCGGGCTTCCAATTGATAGTTTTATTGAGCTCATACATCCGTTCTTTTACAGCAGAAGCTTGGATAAACCAAGAATCTAGCGGATAGTAAAGGATGGGCTTATCGGTTCTCCAGCAATGGGGATAATTATGCGAATACTTTTGCGCATTGAAGGCTAGGTTTTCCGTTTTGAGGTGGATGACAATATCCACATCTACAGAGCGGAACTCCTTGCCTAGGTTTTCATAATCCTTCACATAGCGTCCAGAAAAAGGACCTACATTTTCCTTAAAGCGACCTTGCTTATCCACCAAAGTCAATGCACCGATTCCCGCTTTTTGAGCGGCCATGCGGTCATCTGCACCAAAAGAGGGGGCCGTATGTACGATACCCGTACCGTCTTCGGTAGTTACAAATTGGCCCAAGATGATGCGGAAGGCATCGGTTTGGCCTTGCAAGGGCTCGATGGGGTTGCCATAATTGAGCAACTGCTCATAGCGGATGCCTGCTAGGTCCTTGCCTGTAAAGGGCTCAGAGCTTTGAATGATTTGCGGTTGTTTTTTGCCGCCCATCCATTTTTTCACTAGCGCTTTGGCCAAAACCACACTAACGGGCAGTTCGGTATAAGGCGAAGTTGTTTTGATTTTGACATATTCGATTTTTGGACCAACAGTCAAAGCTGTATTAGAGGGCAGGGTCCAAGGCGTGGTGGTCCAAGCCAAAAAGCGAACATCTTCATCTTCATCATCAAAAAGGAAGGCAGATTGTTCTGATTTTTGGACCTTAAACATGGCCACTACCGTATTGTCCGAAACATCTTTGTAACAACCTGGCTGATTGAGCTCATGCGAGCTCAAGCCCGTACCCGCTGCAGGCGAATAAGGCTGAACCGTTAGGCCTTTGTACAAAAGTCCTTTGTTATATAGACGAGCGAGCAGCCACCAAACGGTCTCCATATATTTGGGCTCATAGGTGACATAAGGCTTATCGAGGTCTACCCAATAGCCCATTTTCACCGTCAGTTTGTCCCAAAGGTCCTTAAACTCCATGACGGTTTCCTTACAAGCCTGATTGTACTCTTCAATAGAGATTTTTTGGCCAATATCTTCTTTGGTAATGCCCAGTTTCTTCTCTACGGCCAATTCAATAGGGAGTCCATGCGTATCCCAGCCCGCTTTACGGCGGACCATTTTGCCCTTCATGCTCTGATAGCGGCAAAAGCTATCTTTTACGGAGCGGGCCAATACGTGGTGAATACCCGGACGGCCATTGGCAGAGGGGGGGCCTTCATAGAAAACGAAGTTTTCGGCGCCTTCTCGCTCTGATACAGAGCGCTCGAAGATCTGCTTTTCGGCCCAATAGTTTAGGATATCTTGGTCAATGGCAGCCAGATTCAACTGCTCATATAGCTTGTAAGATGCCACAGTTTTTTATTTTAATTTTTTATTGCTTGCTTATTTTTTTGGGGCCTCCGCTGCGCTACGCTTGCGGCGCTACGCTTCGGGGCTCGCTATTCGCTCGGCCCTTCGCAGGCTTTGCCTGCTCGGTCTGGCCTACGGCCACCCCTACACATCGCTAGGCCAAGGCGGCTGCACCGCCTAAGTAGCCCTTGGCAAAAGGCAGAAAAAAATGATTGGCAAGGCTTTAAATTCCTGCAAAAATAAGAAAAGCTCTGACAAATTTAATATCTGTCAGAGCTTTTCCGAGGGCATAGCAAAGTCCTCCTCAAACAGATTGCTGCTTAGGAATTTTCTTTTGCTTAATAATATTTTGCCCTGGATATTTCATCGGTAAAATTTGATTCACGAACTCCCCAACAAGGAAGGCCCCTATTTAGTTCACTGAAAATCGATTTTTTTTATTTTTTTTGAATTGGCCCAAACTCCCCGAAGGGATTCCCTAAGGAATCCCGTAGAGGGGAGGGTGGGCGGGGACATATTAACGAATGAGGAGCGCAGCGACGAATACCGCTTTAAAGGGAGCTGCCCAGCGCTGTGGAAGACCTTTTTTCGGCGGGTTGAAACCCACCGCAACAATAGTATCGCTTTGCGATAATTTATAAATGAGGGTTAAAACCCTCATGAATTTAGCGGCGGCCAGCTTTGCTGGCCGCGGGCCCCAAATATTTAGCCCCAAAACAAACAAGCCCCAAAGATTAACCCGCCTAAAAGGAAAAGCAAAAAGGTGTAGGGCAACAAATTTTGCGCTTTTAGGCCCGTGATGCCCAAAAGAGGCAAAGCCCAAAATGGCTGCAACATATTACTCCACTGATCGCCATAACAAAGGGCCAAAACCGCCTTGTACAAAGGCACATCCAATTGCTGAGCACTTTCTATGAGAATAGGACCTTGGACCAACCACTGCCCGCCCCCGCTAGGCACAAAAAAATTGACCAGCGCTGCCGAACAAAGCGTAAAAAAGGGAAAACTTTGGGGACTGGCGTATTGCACAAAAGTCGCCGAAAAATAATCGACCAAGCCAGAACTGAACATAATGCCCATAATGCCTGCATAAAAAGGAAACTGAATGAGGATGCCGCTGCTGCCGCCTATAGCCTGGCCCACCGCCTGCTGAAATTGGCTCAGGCGGCCGTGTAGAAAAAAAGCCATACCGAAAAGGACAAAAATGAGGAAGTTAGGATTGAAAAAACGAAACTGCCAATCAAAACCTGTTTTTTGGACCCAAATGGGCAAAATAAGCGCCTGATAAAGGGCCAAAAATAGCATCAAAGCCCCCAAGCCCCAGGCTAAAGGTTGCCATTGGTCTAAGCGGGCCGCCCCTTCTAGCTTAGTCTCCGCTCCCCTATCGGCTAAAGGTTTTTGTGGCAATTGAACGGCAGGCGGGCGCATAAAATGGCCCAAAAGGCCCAAAACGGCAGGAATAATCGCCAAGCTCAAGCCTAAAACCCAAAGATTGAGCGAAGATAAAAGCGTTTGACCAATAGGAATAACGCCCATTTGTTCCGCCATTTCATGACCCTCCTCTGCAATTTTGAGTGGGGCCGAGCCCGAGAGGCCCGCATGAAAAATCATCATACAAGAATAGGCGGCGGCGCCCAATAAGGGATAATGAACTTTCTGGCCCTTTTGGGCAGCCGCCTCCCCAAGTTTTCGGACCAATACCGCAGAAAAGATAAGCGCAAAGCCCCAATTAAACAACCCTAGAAGCATACTACTTAGGGCCACGGCAAAAACAGCCCAGCCCGAATGTCCCGCCAAGCCCGTAAAACGCTCCAACAACCAATTGGCAGGGCGGCTAAGAGCCGCCACATGGCCCAGAACCAAAATGAGCATCATTTGCATCGAAAAGGCCAAAAACTTAAAAAATCCGCCTTGCCAATAGGTCCAAAGGGCCAAAAAATAAGGCGTTCCTTGGGCCTTTTGGCGCAGCTCTAGCCCTTGCTTTTTGGGCAGCTTAATGGAAGTATTCAGTGGGTTATTTGTCTTGATTTGGAGTTTGCCTCTCCAGACCAACTCCCCTACTTTATTTTTAATCGACAAGCTATTATTGGTCCATTGCAGGTCTAGCTCTTGGCCAGCCTGTTGAAAAGAAGCTGTTGTTTGCTGCTCAAGATTGACTTGGACCAAAGATTGGCCATTTTGGTCCAAAACTTCTAAAAATGGCTTGGGAGAAGCGGTCAGAAAAAGCGCCAAAACATATGTAAATAAGGTCAACAAAATAGCCAGCGCCAAAGGGTTGGGCAATACTTTTTGGACCAAAGCAATAAAGCGAGCAGAAAGCGACATAAGCAAATTGTCTTAAAGCAAAAACTCCAATGAAAAAATAAAAAAAGGGCGCTGACCAAGATTGGTCAACACCCTTGAAAATACACGGAAGTTTTTCAAATACGGAAATGGAACACAAAATTTTAGCTATTCATCAGTGGTTTTTCTAGCTCCAAGCCTTTAATCAAATCGATCAACTTTTGGGCATTTTGGTCTTTTTGGAAATAGCCCTGCTCCTCCAATGCTTTGGCCCAAGCGCTACAACTATTTTCCTTGGGCGCTTCTAGACTTTGCAAATAAAGGCTATGGGCCTTAAATCCCGCCCAAAGACTACGATAGCGAGCATAGCGTTGGCCATGGAAAATGCCTTCTCCGGTGCAGCCCTCATGAGCGAGCAAACTATTATTTTCGAGAAGAAGGTGAAAAGGATTATTTCCAGCTTTGGCCACCGCTGTTTGGCCAAAATCAGATTGCATAATAGCTAGGCCCAAAAGCAAAGCAGCAGGAATTTTAGTTTTGCTGGCTTCATTTTCGGCCAAAGGGCGCAGGCGATTCATAAAATCGAGCTGTTTTTGCAGCTTTTCGTCAGAGATTTCGACAGAAACGGGCTTTTTAACTGTAGGTTGAATTTCTGGAATTTGCGGAAGATTTTCCGAACTCAATTCCTTATTTTCTTCTGCAGTGGCAGGCTGCTCTTCTTTTTCTTCTTGAGCCATAGCCAAAGGAGCTGCGGCTTGCGTTGTTTTGGGCAATTCGCTACTGACAAAGCTGGCTTTTTGGGCCTTAACCAAAGGTTCTCCACTCAATTTTGCTGTATTTTCTACCGCTTGATTTTGGGCCAACTGCTGCGGCAAGGCAGAAATTTGGGGCCAAAAATAAATGCCTGAAGCAATAGCCACAACAGCAGCAGTTCCCCAACGGCCTTTAGGGTGAAACAAAAAATAGGGTCGGCGAATGCGAGCGGCCCAAGCGGCTGGCGCCATCCACAAACGAAAAGCGCGATAACGCTCCTTCATCCAGAAAGACCAAGACGTTTTTTTATTTTGTTGGAGCTGCAAGCTCTTATCTTTATCTACCGTCGGTTCAATATTTTCGGCTTGCATTTTCTTCTTATAAGAGAGTGGGTAGATGATGGTAAAGCGGTCTTTCATACTGGGCGATTTTATGGATGCTGCAAATCAGATTGTTTCAACTCTTCAAAAGTAAAACTTTTTGTTTGTAATTTCAACTAAAACCGCCCAAAAATTAAAACAAAAATGCAAAATAGGCCAAAATCAAAATTTATCATTGGAGACATCCACGGATGTTACTACAGTTTGTTGGAACTTTTAAAACAATGGGATGCAAGTCAGGAGCAGCTTTGTTTGCTCGGCGACTTGATTAGTAAGGGGAAGCACAGCTTGGAGGTGGTCCAATGGGCCAAAAAAATGGAGCAGTTAGGTGCCTTAGTGTTAAGAGGCAATCATGAGCAGCAATTGGGGCAGCAGTATTTAGCTGGGCGGGCCAGCCAGCATTGGGCCGAGGCCTTTTTTGATGCCATTGAGGCTCAATATGCGGCAGAGGGGCTCGACTTTATGGCCGATGTAGCTTGGTTGGCCCAACGGCCCACTTACTATGAGGAGGAGTTTTCTTTTCTATCTCATGCGGGCTTGGGTTATGGGCCCCATGCTTGGGACCCCATGCATCCGCAGGGCATTTTGTGGCATCGTGGTCCATTAAAACCCTTAGGGAAATTGCAGTTTTTGGGACATACGCCCCAGAAAGCCGTGCTTTATCGACCAAAAGAAGGCTATTGCAATTTGGATACGGGAGCTTCTTTGGGCAATCTCTTATCGGCGGCTCGGGTAGATGAAGCGGGAAATATATTGGAGTTCATTTCGGTAGCTACTGATCCTAGAGATTTGGCATAGCAAAGGCCCGCTAGTTTCTACTAGCGGGCCTTTTTGGTCCTATTTTGCGGTTTTGCAGGCCCGGAGGGCCGCAGGCTGAGGGGCTGTAGCAGGGCCGCCGAAGGCGGCAGACCAAGGCGGCGAAGCCGCTGCAGGGCCGAGCAGACCTGCGAGCTGCGCAATGGCCCGACCCGGCCTTTGGCCGGGGCAGCCCCAAATAAATAGCTTATCCAAACATCTTCGACCAGAACTTCCATTTCCAGAACTGCCACCACTTTGGTTTCTTCTTTTTGGGGGCTTTGGGCTGTGGTTTTACGGTCTCCTTGGGTTGCTCCTCTTCAAAGACAATATATTCCTCTTCTTCTGGCTGCGGCTCCTTTATTTCTGGCGTTTGGGGTTCTTCTTTGGGTGGGTCTTCCTGGGCCAAAATGGGTTCATCCTTGATGGGGCGCTCATATTTTAGGAACCATTCGTAGAGTTTGGGCCAAGAAAAGACGCGAACCGCCTCCGAATGTCCCCAGTTTTTCTCTTCGATATAATTCACCTCGGTATTTCCGGCGGCTTTTAGGGCCTTCACCATCTTTCGAGACTCCTCTACGGGCACGGGTTTATCCTTTTTGCCGTGCACCACAAAATGGGGCAAATTTTTCATGCCTTCTACATCCTTTAGGCGGCCACCGCCAGCAATAGGGGCCACAGCGGCAAAGCGATCGGGGGCATAGCCCGCCAAATACCAAGCGCCATAACCGCCCATACTCATGCCGCAGAGATAGACCTTTTTGCGATCTACGGCATAATGGGCCTCGGCATAATCTAAAATTTGGATCAATTTATCATTTTCCCAGCCCTTCTGGCATTGGGGAGCGATCACGATAAAATCGAGTTCTAGTTTTCGTTCCAGTTCATAAATCACCCCATATTTTTTCACCTTATTCAGGTCTGTTCCTTGAATACTTCGGCCATGCAGATAAATCAGCAGGGGAAATTTTTGGCCCTCTTGGCCGCTATATCCCTTGGGGAAATAGGTCCAATATTCATAGGGTAAATTTTTATTTCGGACCGCATGCAGGCCCGCCTGATCTTTTTGGCCCCAGAGCGTGCAGCTGCTCAGTAGGAGAAAAAGGAAGAGATATTTATACATAATAGCAATTGATTTGGGGAGTAAATTTAGTGCATTAGAACGACTTTTTGGGGAGGATTATTTTGGGGCTGCCCCGCCCTTCGGGCGGGTCGGGCTGTGTCGTGGCTCGCAGGTCTGCTCGGCCCTGCAGTTTTTTTCGCTTCGCTTCAAAAAACTTGGGTCTGGCCCTTTGGGCCACCACTATCCATCCCTCAGCCAGTCGCTTCGCTCCTATTGGGCGCTTCGCGCCCTTAAACAGAAAACCCTCTAGCGGGAAGCTAGAGGGTTAAAACACTTGGCTGATATATAATAATCAGAGACCTTATTTATTCGAAGCGAACAGACTTAGGAGCATCTTGAGCATCCATAAGCATGCCTGTAGCGCCTTCAGTAGCTTCTCCTTTGGGGTTTACTTGTTCTTGATTCTTCTTATTTACGTACTCTTGGTTATTGAACCAAGCGCTACCTTCCCACAAGAAGGCAATAATTGCCCAAATAAAGAGGAGCATAGGAAGAATAATCGTAGCGATCATTGGTTTCACCTCACTACCGAGGTGCATAAAGATAGCTGTAATATAGTAAGCCTTATAAAGGCTAAGTGCAATCATTACAGGAATCATGATCATTTTAGGAAGAGTAAGGCCTTCGATGAGGTGGCCATTACCAATAAGAGCGATACCTACTTCTGCGAATGTAACAATAAGCAAAATGATAAAACCATTGCGGCCTACTTTGATATCTTCTTCACGAGTTGTTACGTGAGCCATGATATATATGCGTTAAAAAGTTAATCGAATAGAATTTAGAGTAGATAGAAGGCTAGGAAAACGAAAACCCAAACCAAATCTACAAAGTGCCAGTAAAGACCAACTTTCTCTACCATTTCGTAGCCGTTCTTACGGGCGACGTAAGTGCCATTAGCAGCTTGGATAGCGATAATGAGTAAGAAGGCTAGCCCAGTAAATACGTGAAAACCGTGGAAACCAGTAATAAAGAAGAAGAGCGCACCAAAAGCTTGGGGGCCAAAAGCCTCTGTTTTGATTTCTCCATCAGTAGTTTTATAGGCACCTACTGCATAGTCATGCATATCATGTTGATAAGTAATGAGGTAAGAATCACCGGCTTGGATTTCCATTTTTTTGGGAAGATCGCCATGATGGTCTCTTTTTTCAAAATACTTATTGCCTTTAGCGTCGGTAAAGTAAGTGACTTCAGTAGTTTTGCCATGGCTTTCTAGGCTAACAACCTCTTTATCCCATCCTTTTTCTTTAGCGATACCATTAAGTTCGTCTAGAGTAAGGTATTTTCCTTCATCGATATGAGTTGCGAAGGGGTTAGTGTAGAGCGTCATACCTTCTGTAGAGATCAGGTTGGTCCATTCCCAAGCTTGGCAGCCAAGGAACAAGGCGCCACCTACTACGGTAGCGAGCATCCATTTTACTACAGCAGATTGATTTTCTCTTTTACCTTCTTGTACGGCACGAAGCACAGTAACCGAACTAACAATCAAGACGAAAGTCATGAAAGTTACAAAGATAAGGGGGGCACCAGAGATGCCGAAGGGAGCAGTTTGGAATACAAAATCGGGTACGGGCCAACCTTTCACACTAAAGCGCAGGGCACCATAGGCCAAAAGGAATCCACCAAATGTAAAAGCATCTGAGAGGAGGAAGTACCAGATCATGAGCTTTCCGTAGCTCGCTTTGAAAGGAGACTGGCCACCATTCCAGAGATTTTCCTTCTGGGGGGCGTTATCGTGCTGCTCCTGTGTTTCGATGACTGTTTCGTTTGCCATTGTATCGGATCAATTTGTAAAAATTACAGATAGATGTTTATTGTTGTATCAGAAAGAACACCAAGAGATAGAGCCAGAGGATATCTACAAAGTGCCAGTAAGTAAAAGTCAAGTCTATTTTGAGTGTACGTTTGGGCGTGGGTACATCAAATCGGCCGCGGATAAGGCCAACAGCGAGAACGACTAGGGCAACAACTCCACCCATCACGTGTAAGACGTGAGCGGCAGTAATCAAGTAAAGAAAGCTACTAGATTGATTAGCGACCAAGTCGATACCTACTGCTTGTAGTGATTCCCAGCCGGCGTACTGTAGGCCAATGAAAGCGAAACCCAGCAGAAAGCCTAAAAAGTAGAGTCCTTTAAAGGTTTTTGCATCTGCTTTGAGATATGCTTTTTTGGACAAGTAGAAAGCGAGGCTACTTCCAAGGATAGCAATTGTGCTATAAAAGAACTCATTGGGAAGCGGAAAGTTATACCAGTTGGCAGAAGCTTTTCGCACGATGTAGGCACTAGTAAATGCCGAAAAGAACATAATCATCCCGACGATGCCCATCCAGAGGGCAAATTTTTTGGGGTGAATACGTTTTACTGTTTTATTTAAAGTGCTCATGGCGCTTTGATTTTAGATCTTATCAATCATCAGGGCCAAAAAGACCACCAATTGATAAACTAGAGAAGCTAGCATTAGCTGTCTTGCTGCTTTTGCTGTGGTTTGCTTAAACAAACGGATAGCAAAATAGAGGAAGAACAACCCCATGAAAAACATAATGCCAGCGGCAATATAGCCAGAAATGCCCAGACTAACGGGTGCCCAACTCATTGCAATAAGGCAAAGCACATAAAATGCTGCTTGAAGTGCTGTCTCTTTTGTCCGGCCATCTTTTTGGCTAGAGGGCAAGAGATAGAAACCGCCTTCTGCATAATCCTTATAAGCCACCCAAGCAATAGCCCAAAAATGAGGAAATTGCCAGAGAAACTGTAGGCTAAACAGAAAGAAAGCCGCCAATCCCAGCTCGCCAGTTGCAGCCACCCAACCAATAGCCATAGGAAGTGCTCCGGGCACGGCTCCTACCCAAACGGCTACGGGAGAGATTCGTTTTAATGGCGTGTAGATAAAGGCATAACTCACCAAAGAAACAGAGCCTAAGAAAGCTGTCATAGGATTAAAGAAGGCCAAAGCCAACAAACCCACAGCAGCCGTAATACCAGCAAAAAGAACAGCCTCCCAGCTTTCCATTCGACCAGCAGGAAGAGGACGGTTTTGCGTCCGCTTCATCTTTCGGTCTGTATCTTTTTCCAACACCTGATTTAAGGTATTGGCCGATGCAGTTACGAGAAAGCCTCCTAGGCCTAGGAGCAGAAAGTGATAAACATTAAAACTCTCTGTTCCTAGGTAGTAGGCTGTACATGCTGAAAATACTACCGATAGTGCCAACCTAGCCTTGGCTAGAGCCATATAGTTTTTCCACTTCTGGCCCAAAAGACTGCCACTAACGGTAGTACTGTTATTCGTATTCAAAATATCAATCTTGATTTAGAATAGATCATTATCAGGAAGACTAATGTCCTCCGTCTACTTCACCCTCTGCTAGAGGCTCATTCTGCATTACGAATTCACGATCTTCGTAACGGCTGATGTCATAAGGCCAGCGGTGAACTTCAGGGATAGGTCCATCCCAGTTTCCGTGACCGGGGTTGATAGGAACAGTCCACTCTAGTGTAGTTGCCCCCCAAGGGTTTTGTTCTGTTTGCTTTCTTCCTCTATAGATAGAGTAGAAGAAGTTAATGATAAACAGAATCTGTAGGAAGAAGGCAACAATCGCGGCGATAGTAATCACCTGGTTCATCGTATCAAACTGGTTGAAGGCCTGGAAAGTGTCGAAAGAGTAGTAACGACGAGGAATACCAGCCATCCCTTGATAGTGCATAGGACCAAATACGGCATAAGCAGTAATCAAAGTACCCCAGTAGTGAATTTGTCCCAAGGTTTCGTTCATATAACGTCCAAACATCGTAGGGAACCAGTGGTAGATTCCAGAGAACATACCAAAGAAAGCGGCTACACCCATTACGGTGTGGAAGTGAGCAACTACGAAGTAAGTATCGTGCTGTTGCATATCAATTGTGGCGTTACCCAAGAAGATACCGGTCAAACCACCAGAGATAAAGAGCGATACAAAACCAATAGAGAACAATGAAGCTGAGTTATAGCGCATGTTACCCCCCCATACCGTTGCAATCCAGTTAAATACTTTTACCGCTGAAGGTACAGCAATAATCAAAGTAAAGAGTACAAAGATATTAGAGATGAAAGGATTCAATCCACTAACATACATATGGTGAGCCCATACTAGGAATGAAAGTACACCAATACCTAGGATAGAGAAAACCATAGCCTTGTAACCAAAGATCGGCTTACGAGCGTGTACAGAAAGTACCTCTGAAACCAATCCCATCGCAGGCAAGATAATGATATATACCTCAGGGTGACCCAAGAACCAGAACAAGTGCTGGTACAAAATAGCGTTACCCCCTACTCTATCTGTCAATGCTTCACCAGCTACATAGATTTCATCTAGGAAGAAGCTAGTACCGAGCATACGGTCCATCATCAACATAAAGAAACCAGAAGTAACAACAGGGAAAGAAAGTAGACCCAAAACAGCAGTGAGCAAGAAAGCCCAAATCGTCAAAGGCATACGGAACATAGTCATTCCCTTAGTACGCATGTTCAAGATTGTAGAGATATAGTTGATACCTCCCAAAAGCGTAGAGACTACAAAGAAAACAAGCGCCAACAACCAAAGCGTCATACCCGCTTTAGATCCGTCAGATGCCTGTGGTAGTGCACTAAGCGGAGGATAGGCTACCCATCCCCCAGAGAAGGGACCTGTATTCAAGAACAAAGAGATAAACATAATTACACCAGCCAAAAAGAAGAACCAGTAAGAAAGCATGTTCATCAGTGGCGAAGCCATATCTCGGGCTCCAATCTGCAATGGAATAAGTAAGTTCGAGAACGTACCCGATAATCCAGCAGTAAGTACAAAAAATACAATGATGGTACCGTGCATGGTCACCAAAGCATAGTAAAAGTCAGGGCTCAAAGTTCCTTTTCCAGAAGCGGGATCTACATCGATCCAGCCCCCGAGCAAGGGTTGTAGCCAAGACAAGTCTGCATCAGGAAAACCCAATTGCAAACGGAAAATAACAGACATCGCAGCCCCAATGACGGCCCAAAACATCCCCGTGATCAAAAACTGTTTTGCAATGGTCTTGTGGTCCATGCTAAACAAATAACGATCAATAAAAGACGATTGGTACTTATCACCGTGATGGTGATCATCATGGCCGTGTCCGTGCCCGTCTCCACCCTGTGGAGCGTGCAGTTCCTTTTCTGTGATATTGATATCAGCCATAAGAAGGTAATTTATAAAATAGTGAACAAGTGTTTTTAAAACTAAGAAGGCTGCTCTTCAGATACTGTGTCCGTAGTCACAGAATCAATAACAGGGGCCTCAATAGGCTCAGGCTGAGCCAAAACGCTCATCGTTGCGGCTTTAGCATCAGCAGCTGCTTTTTTAGCGGCATCTACATCCAAAGTAGTACGAGCAATTTTCAAAGCGGCCAATACTTTAGCCTCTGCTTCTTCCATTTTGCTCAAGCTAGCGCCAGCAGCGGCAGCCATTGCTTCTTGCAAGCTAGCCAATTCTGCTTTAACGATCTCTTTTTGCGCCAATAGTTGTTCAAACTCAAGCTGTCCTTTTGCTACATCCTTAAACGGATCTTTATCTGTACCACGAACATTGTTCAAGTAATGAGAAGTGGCCTCGATACCGTCAAACCATTCGGCATATTCCTCTTCAGTAACTACCTTAAGTACACGGCGCATAGAGTAGTGACCACGGCCACAAAGCTCTGCACAAGCCAATTCGTACTCAAAAGCTTCCCAACGTTTCTTATCGGGGTTCTGCTTATCAGGAATGTTCCAATGCTCATAGTTCTTATAACGATTACGCATAGAGTCAGAAGTAACAACAGGCGTAAAGACAAAATAAGTAGGCATACCAGGTACAGCATCCATTTTTACACGGAACTGAGGAAGGTAGAAGTTGTGCAATACGTCTCTAGAATTGATCCGCACACGCACCTTCTTACCTACAGGCAAAACGATTTCACTAGGATGGAAATCATCAATGTTTTTCTTATCCGTCCAGTCCTGACCCAATGGGTTAGTCCCGTCAATTTTTGTAAAATGCTTTGTTCCTAGCTTTTGGTCACGGCCAGGATAACGGAGCAACCAAGCAAACTGCATCCCAGTTGCCTCAATCTCCATATAATCCTCTCCAGCTACTTCCTCAGGAGTAACATCCGCCATGATTTCGTTCCAAGCCTGCAAACCACTCACCACCAAAAAGGTCATGATAATAGCAGGTACAAGCATCCAGATCATCTCCAAACGATCATCATGTGCCCAGTACTTGGCCCGACGGCCCTTCTGCCCTCTAAACCTCCATGCAAAGAAGAAAAGCGCAAACTGACAACCAAAAAATACAATAGACGTAAAGAACAAAGTCGTATTAAATACGCTATCTACCGTAGGACCATGCAACGACGCCGCCGTATTCGGTCCCCAACCCAACAAATAAGGGATGTAATAAATAAACGATACAATACAAGTAAGGAGAAAGCCAATCATGAAGACCATTCCTAGCCCTGCATGAAAGTTGTTTCGTTCAAACTCCTCCGCCTTTTCACCTCTTACTACAGAGGCTAGTTCGCGCGCTCTAGCGATCTGTACGATAAAGACAGCAGCGAGAACGATGATAATGAGTAGAAGCCAAGTCATGTTCTATAGGTTTTTCTGCAGCTAACAGCTGCCAATAATATTATTTACTTCGCAAATATAACAAAAGAGGCCAAAAGATTGATTAACGCCCCTCGCAAAGAACTAATCTTTAGAATCTTTTTAAATTGTTAAAAAGTCTAAAAATCGGGAACTTTTTTTCTTGCCAATCTAAGACTATTTTGGGGCCTCCGCAGCAAGCTGCGGCGCTGCCTTTCGCAGCTCGCAAGTCTGCTCGGCCCTTCGGCGCTTGCAGCGCCTCGGTCTGCGGCTTCGCCGCCCTGCTCCAGTCGCTAGGCCTGCGGCGCTCCGCGCCTGCAAAACCGTTTAATTGGACCAAAGCGGCCCGGCCATCAGCCGCGAAGCGGCTTAACGGCCTAGCGCTGTGAAAGGGGGCGGCATAGCCGCCGACCCAGGGCGGCCTTGGCCGCCCGCAGGGCCGAGCAGAACTGCGAGCCCTGAAACATAGCGGCGGGCGCTAGCCCGCAGGCCCCAAATTATCAGTATCCTAGAGATCGTACCAAACGTGGTGATGCTTACTTTCGTCTACATAAGGATCGTTCTTAGGCATCAAAGAGGCACCAGACAATACTTGGAAAGTAACAAATAGGAACAAGCCCAAAAAGCCAATCATTGTTCCTAGCTCTAGAAGGCCAGGAAAGTGAATTCCCATTACAAATTGAGTGGGGTGCTCGGCATGAGCTTCTTCTGTATGCGCCTCTTCTCCATGAGCAGTAGCGTGCGCGTCTTCTGTATCATGAGCATGCGTTTCGGCAGGAGCAGTAGTTTCGGCAGCAGTAGCAGAATCATTTTCTGTAGTTGCTGGAGCCTCTTCTGTATGTCCTTCCTCGCCATGAGCATCATCGCCATGCTGAGGGTTAGCCGTAAGTACAGCCTTAGGAGCTTGGTTGAGGTGAAGTAGATCACCATGAGCATCATGCCCTTCTTCGCCATGTCCATGATCATCGCCATGACCGTGGCCAGCATGTTGAGCATGCTCCCAGTTGTGCCAAACACCAGGCTTAATCATTTGGAAATAATCTACCCAGTGGCCTAGCAAAACGATCACTGCAACAAGGGCCAAAGTACCTTTAGCGCGCTTAGAATTGTTCATCATGAGGATGAAGAAAGGCAGGATAAAGTTGAGTAGGATATTGAGGTAGAAAACAGCGGGAAACTGATCGAAACGAAGGTCGAAGTATTGAGTTTCTTCCCCGTTATTTGCATACCAAATGAGGAGGAACTGCGAGAACCAAAGGTAGGTCCAGAATACGCTAAATCCGAAGATATACTTACCGAGGTCATGCGTGTGCTCCTTAGTGAAGTACTGCATATGGCCGCGGCTCTGCAAGAAAAGGATGAGCAAAAATATGATACAAATTGCGCTTACCCAAACACTTACAGTAGCATACCAAGCGAAGAGCGTACTATACCAGTGAACATCTACAGACATTACCCACTGCCAGATAGCATAAGCGCTAGAGAAACCAGCGATGGGCAAGAAAATAGCTGACCACATGTGAATTTTTTCATAGTTCACCTTGCGCAAAGAGCGATCGCCATCTTGTTCTAGAGACAATCTGCGGATCATCATAGCGAAAAGTGTCCATACCCCAAGCACCACCAAAGTGAGTACATAATTGAAGGGGTTAAGGAAAGCAGACTTATGCACGACCAGGTGATCTTCTACTAGAGCGGTTTCATCGCTCCAGAGATAAAGGTAGTCAGTTCCTTCAGCGTCCATATAAACGCCTAGGGCAATAAGTCCAAAAAAGATGAGGCCAACAGGCATGAACATCATCATGGCCTCGGGCACTCGTTTAAAAATAGTTTGCCATCCGCCCCAGGCTACTACGTGAGTAGACAAAAAGAAAAGCGAAGCGAAAGCGATACCGGTAAAGAAGGCTGTATTATGGAGCAAGTTGGTCCAGAAGCGGACATGTCCATAGTCGCCATCCGTAAAGTAAGTAACCCCAAGGCTAATTGCTCCGATGAGAGTCATGATCGCGGTGATCATTTTTAGTTTCCCATCAAAGACAAACTGAGGGTTATCCTGAATTGCGTGGTTGTGATGCGCACCCATTAGTTATCAGTTTCTATAGGTTTAGTCAATAGTTTTGATTCAATCTGAAGTTAGTCATCACTAACCCTTATTTGTTTTCTTCTTCAGTGGCTGCTGCTTCGGCCTCAGTTTCTTCGGCTTCGGGAGTAGCTACTTTATTTTGGCCATTAGCGGTAGGCAAGTCATATTTTTCGGCTTGCAAGCTACGGATATAGTGGATCACCATCCAGCGCTCATCATGGCTTAGTTTATCGGCATGAGAAAGCATAACCCCTTTACCGTGCATAATGGCGTGATAGTAGCGGCCATCGGTAGCATTTTTGAGGTCATCTGTCATGTAGTTGGCGGGGGCGTTGGGGTAGGGTCCATCGCCGCTATTCCATAGTTGGCCGTTTCCGTCGCCTTTTTCACCATGGCAAGAAGCGCAGTATACTACATAAAGCTCCTCTCCTTTGGCCAAGATTTTCTTGAGGTCTTCCTCATTTTTGGCTTTGAGGGGGTTTTCTGTAATTGCCTTCATGGCTTCATTGCGTCCTGCCTCTGTATTATCAAAAGCATAGACGGGAAAAGTAAACTCAGAAGCGCCGCCGGGCGTAGTAGCTGTTGCATTAAAGGGTACAGTACCGGCAACAGGTTTGCGAGGTTTGGCAAATTCCTGATACTCTTCTTCAGAAGAGTGCGTATTAAAGCGGTAGTACGTATTTACGTTTGCTTCATAGGCAATAGAGTGGCCCATATCGGGCATATACTCATAACCAGCAAACTCACCTCCAGACTTGCCACAGCTTCCGAGGAAGAAAGCTGAAAGGGCAATAGCTGCGAAGAAGTATAGATTAGGTAATTTCATGTCAATCACGTATAGAAGGGTGAGATGAAGTTATTAGATATTTTTGATCTTGGGTTGCTCGCAGGCACCAGTGCTAAGGAGTTTAGCTTCTAGGGCTTGGCGTTGTTCCTCAGACATATTGGTCACATCAAAGGCGATACAGAAATGGTCATCGGTAATACGAGGATCGAGGTAAGGGTTAGTTACGCCGGGGCCGAGGCCACAAACCAAGTAAAAAGTGATTACCATTCCGACAGCAGCCATGAGTACAGTAAACTCAAAAGTGATCGGAATAAAAGAGGGCGCAGAGAAATAAGGCTTACCACCAAAAATGATGGGCCAATCTCTAGTAAGCGTCCAAGTCATAAATCCAAAGGCGGTCAAGGCACCAAAGAGGCCATAAACAAAACCTGCAATATGCAAGCGCGATTCTTTAAGGCCCAAAACGGGGTCTAGACCGTGCACGGGAAAGGGAGTAAAAACATCCCAGATCTCGTTCCCTTCTTCACGGATATCTCTAACAGCGTCCATCAGCACTTCTTCATCTGTGTATAGACCGTAGAGGATAGTTTTATTCAACTGTTTCATCAGCTTTATTTTGGTCTGCCCCCTTTTTGGGGGCAGTAGGTCATTCAAAGGTTAAAGGATTAGGCTTCGCTGCTTAGTTCTTCAGCAGTTTCATGTTGGTGCATGTTTTCACCACAATACTGATCACCAGAGCTCTTCAAGATAGATTTCACCTCGGCGATAGCTACAACAGGAGCGACACGCATGAAAATGAGGTAAAGTACGCCAAAGAGGCCAAAAGTGAAGAGGTATACCCCAACCTCTACCCAAGAAGGAGAGTAGTAGCTCCAGCTAGAAGGCAAGAAGTCACGGTGTAGAGTTGTTGCGATAATAACGAAACGCTCAAACCACATCCCGATATTCACTACAATAGAAAGGATGAAAGTAACCAAAACGCTTCGGCGCATGCGCTTCACCCAGAAAAACTGAGGCGTGATTACGTTACAAGTCATCATAGCGAAGTAAGACCACCAGTAAGGACCTAATGCACGGTTATAGAAAGCAAACTGCTCATAAATATAACCAGAGTACCAAGCGATGAAAAGCTCAGTCAAGTAAGCTACACCTACAATTGAACCTGTCAAAACAATTACTTTATTCATAGACTCAATGTGCTGAAGCGTGATATAGTCTTTCAGCTGAGGCAAAGCAATTGAAGTAAGGATCATTAGTGTTTGTACCATCGCAAAACCAGAGAAGATCGCACCCGCTACAAAGTAGGGAGGAAAAATCGTGGTATGCCATCCAGGTACAACAGAGGTAGCAAAGTCAAAAGATACAATGGTGTGTACAGAAAGTACAAGAGGAGTAGCTAGTCCAGAAAGAACCAAAGCCATAGCCTCCCAACGTTGCCAGTGCTTGGCAGAACCAGTCCAACCAAAAGAGGCAAAGTTATAGATACGCTTACGGAAGCCCTTGGCACGGTCGCGAATAGTAGCGAAGTCAGGAATCAATCCCATGTACCAGAACAAAAGCGATACAGTAAAGTAAGTAGAGATAGCGAATACATCCCAAAGTAGTGGCGAGTTGAAGTTTACCCACAAAGGACCACGTGTGTTAGGATAAGGGAAAACGAAGAAGGCCAACCAAATACGTCCCATGTGAATACCTGGGAAGAGCGCCGCACAAATTACGGCAAAAATGGTCATCGCCTCTGCCGCACGGTTTACCCCCGTACGCCATTTTTGGCGGAAAAGTAACAAGATGGCCGAGATAAGTGTACCGGCGTGACCGATACCTACCCACCATACAAAGTTGGTAATATCCCAACCCCAACCTACAGTACGGTTAAGGTACCAGCTACCAATCCCAAACCAGATGGTAACAAACAAGGCCAAACCACCAAAGGCGAGTAGCCCCAAAGCGCCCAACAAGAGCATTACCCATTTACCATTGGGCAACTCCTCCGTTGGGGAACAGATATCCTCAGTAATCTGATGATATGTCTTATTGCCCATTACTAATGGTGGGCGAATATCTGATACAACTGAGCTCATAAGAGTTTGATTTTATGATAATAGACGATTCTTTATTCTAAAATTAAGCGAAGTTCACATCTGTATTCTGCACCTTCATCAAGTAGGTGACAGCAGAACGAACGTTTACTTCTTCCAAGGCGAGGTAACCACGAGCAGATTCCATCCAAGCAACTACTTGGCTATCTTTGTCATTACGGTCTCCAAAAGAAATAGCTCCAGTTCCACAAGCCGTTTGGCAGGCTACTTTTGCATCACCATCCATAAGACGGCGTCCTTCTACTTTTGCAGTCAATTTAGCCTCTTGCAAACGTTGTACACAGAAGCTACACTTCTCAATAACACCTCTTGAGCGAACAGTCACATCAGGGTTGAGGACCATACGAGTAAGGTTATCTGTCATGTAAGTGTAGTACTCATCGTTCTCCATTCCGCGGTTCATGTCTACTTCGTTCAAAGCAAATGTATCGGCAGAAGTGTAGTCCAACCAGTTGAAACGACGTACTTTGTAAGGACAGTTGTTAGCACAGTAACGAGTACCAATACAACGGTTGTAAGTCATCTGGTTCAAACCTTCAGAACTGTGGTTGGTTGCAGCTACAGGACAAACGTTCTCACAAGGGGCGTTATCACAGTGCTGACACATCATAGGCATATAAGCCGTATTGGGTGTCTCTTCATCGCCATAGTAGTAGCGGTCAATACGCAACCAAGTCATTTCGTGTGCCTTAGAGACCTCAAACTTACCAACAACAGGAACGTTGTTTTCGGCCATACAGGCTACAGTACAAGCACCACAACCTGTACAGGCATTCAAGTCAATAGCCATAGCCCACCAGTGTCCAGTACCATAGACCTCATTTCTATCAGGATAAAGGCCTTTTTCATTCAAGTGCTGATAGCTCTTACGCTTAGCGTGTAATTCTTTAAGACCAGATTCAAGATCTTGAGCTGAAGATTGGAAGAATACCGAGCGGTTGGTTAGTGAACCTTGGAAACCACGGTGGCCCAATACCTGCTCATCCACATTAAAGGGCTTGCCAGTAGACTCATCTACGATAGTTTTTCCAGATTCATCCTTAGAGGTTAAACCGTAAGTATGGTGCATTTGCACACAGGCAAACTGCGAGTCGCGGCCTACCTTAGTAGGAGCACTTACGCTAGCAGAGCTATAGGTAAAGTTTTTACACTCGGGGAAGAGGTTCTTACCGACTAGGCTACCCGCTTTTCCAGCTTTTGTGCGACCATAACCCAATGCAATTGCAATTGTATTAGGATGTTGGCCAAACTGACGAATAACAGGCAATTGGTAAGTATTTTCACCAATTTTAATCTCAGCTATATCACCGTCCTTTAGATTACCATAAGGGGTTGTATAATCATTATCACCATCCCATTTAATTGGAATTGCAATAAAGTTGTCCCAAGTGGTGCGCATAACAGGGTCTGGCATCTCTTGCAACCAAGGGTTGTTAGCGTATTCTCCAGATCCAAGAGTTACAGTTTCGTAAAAAACGACTTCTAAAGCATCGCTGCTCTTCTCAGACAAGCTAGACAAAGCAGATTGAGCAATGCTCAAAGCGCCACTACTTGCTACAGGAGCAACTTCTTCTACAGTTTCTTCTTTTTCGCTAGGAGTAGGCACTGCAGTTACTGTAGTTTCTTCTCCTTCTTTGGCTTCTTCTACAGGAGCAGCAGCTACAGTCGCCTTAATACCAGGAGCGGCATCGGGGTTAGAGAGCTTCAACATACCGTCATGCAGTACATTGGTCCAGAAAGAAGCTTTGGTCATAAAGCGGTTCTGAGCAGCAAACAACTCGCTGGTCCAGAATGCTTTGATATATTCAAAATAAGGCTGTTCGCCTTTCATGGCTTTATTGGCCCAAGTCAATAGTGTCTGACCTGCAGCACGTGTTTTGAACAAGGGGTTAATTGTGGGTTGTACAAGATAGTACTCTCCTTGTTTGGGGTTAGCATCGCCCCAAGCTTCTAGGTAATGATGATCTGGAGCTACATATTGGCAAAGAGATGCAGTTTCGTCAAGAGAACGATTGAAAGAAACTGTAAATTTCTTAGCTTCTGTCAATTTTTTCAAAGCTGTAGCAAACTTAGCAGCCAAAGCAGGCAAATCATAAGCGGGGTTAGCGCCCATTACGATCACTGCATCATAGTTACCCAAGTTGTTCACCAAGTTTTTGATGCTAGTATCATTTCCTTTGCGTTGCTTAGAGTAACCGCTCCAGATGATCGTTTTGCCATAGGCACCCAACATCTCATTGATCCCGTTAACTACTTTTTGGATGTTCACATCATTGATTCCGCAAACCACCAAAGCACCAGTTTTAGCCGCAGCAACCAATTTTTTGGCCGTGCTCTTAATGGCTTTATTGGCTTTGGCCCAGCTAAACTTAGCAGAAGCCGCTCCGCCAGAGTTGCCCGTTAGTGCAGCGACTTCATTATAAAGTGCTTTAACGGCCATAGCTTGCTCAGAAGGCTTAATCAATACACGGTGATCAGCATTAGATCCTGTAACAGACATATGCGCTTCAAATTGAATGTGCACACTCATGTCCTCAGCTACCGTAGATGCAATCTTTCCATCTGTTTCTTCAAACTTCTTCATAGAGAAGTTTTGTTTGCGACTTTTAACATAATCGACAGCATACTCTGTAGGAGATATCCAGGTTCCCAAGAAGTCACAATCAATACCAACAATACATTTGGCTTGCTCAAAACGGTAGTTAGGAATAGCAGATTTACCATACATCTCCTTATTCGCTTCTAGCAAAGCAGAAGAAGAAAAAGGATCGTATTGGATATGCTCAGCTCCAGCATAAGTTGCTTTGAAGTCAGCAATGGCGCGCTCCAAAGAAGGGCTGAGTACAGTATGAGAAACGATAGCTACTTTAGAAGCAGCAGACAAAGCTTTTTTAGCCTCTTTATCCAAGGCAGTCCAGCTCATTTCTTCGTACTTATCGCCAGCTACCTTTCCGGCAGACTTGATGCGATTTGTATCATATAGATCCAAAACAGAAGCTTGTGTGCGAGCACAAGTTCCGCCTTGAGTGAAGGCATTAGGATGCCCTTCAATTTTAATTGGACGACCCTCTCTAGTTTTTACTAGAACGGGTACACAGTCTCCACCATTAAGAAAGGTAGAGGCATAATAGGTAGCCACACCAGGAACAATTTCCTCGGGCTTCACCAAATAAGGAATGGCCCGTTTTACGGGGATTTCACAGCTAGCCAAAGTAGCTGCACCCAATCCAAAACCTACGTATTTCAAAAAATCACGACGACTAGGGCCCTCGCCCTCCGTCTGCTCTTCCGATGCAGGAAACTCATTTTGCTGTGCTTTGATAAACTCAGCATCTTGGGTCAAATCTTCTACACTAACCCAAACCTTGTTAGTATTCTCCTGTTTGCTCATATCGCTTGAAGATAAAATATGTTGTACGGGATTGCTCCCAGAATTTTGCTAATTAGTATTTACTCAAACAACAGCAGAAAGTTGAGCCCTCTGGCCCAACCTCCTGTTGTATCTTATGCTAGTAGTGACACTTCTGACACTCAAGACCACCGATTTCTTCTACGGTTACACCGCCTTCTTGAATCTCTTTGTGGTACTCTTCGTACTGCTTGTAGTAATCGGCCTGATAGTAGGCATTTTCGTCAAACTTCACCTTGGTCTGACGGTGACAGTTTACACACCATCCCATAGAAAGAGGAGCATGCTGTTTTACTACAGCCATTTCCTCTACCGCACCATGGCAATCCTGACACTCTACTTTACCCGCAGTTACGTGCTGAGAGTGATTGAAGTAAACATGATCGGGAAGGTTGTGAATACGAATCCAGCTTACCGGCTTAGTATTTACCAATTTGCTATCTTCTGAAGTCTCAATGAACTGAGGTACAGCAGCCAATTGCGCTTTGATGTCGCCTTCTGCCATGCCCTCATTAGAAGCTTTTAGCCATTTTTCATATACGGCCAAACGGCTTTCTAAGCTTACTGTATCGCTAAAGTAAGCGCCATACTGAGGAGTTTCGATAGAAATGGGGTTAAATCCAGTAGAAGCATAAATCTTCAAGATTTCTGCTGTTCCATGCTCTGGTCCTTTTTTCACTGCAGTGTGGCAGTTCATACAAGTGTTCATAGCAGGAATTACCGCATGCTTAGAGCGGCGAGCTCCATCGTGGCAGTACTGACAATCGATGCCATTTTTGCCCGCATGCAAAGCATGAGAAAACTTAATAGGCTGCTCGGGCGCATAGTTTTGCTGACGGCCCAAGTTGATCGCATTGTTTACCGTAGTATAGCCACCAAAAATAACCAAAGCAAAAATCAACAAACGAACAATCGTAGGATTGAGCACGATTTGCAAGAATGATTTGCTGGCCACAGGCTCTCCACCAGTTTTCTGGGCAGCCAAACGATTTAGGTTGTTGATGTAACGAGCCAAGAAGACTGTACTCAAAGCCAAAACAACGGCCAAGATAATAAGGATGATCCCTGTACTAGAGTCTTCCTCTTTGGCAGGTCCCTCAGTACCTGGATCGGCAGCAACCGTTACACAGGGAGGAGAATCACAACCAAACTCATACTTGTTTTGGATGAATACCAACATGTCTTGGATGTCGGCATCTGTCAAAGCAGGGAAAGGAGTCATCACTGATCCCCATTTCTTGTACAAGGCAGCAGCATAGCCTTGAGAGGCTGCTGAATTGTCGGCAATTAAGCCCTGAGAGTTCCGAATCCAAGCATAAAGCTCTTCTTGCGGAAATTCGGCCCAACGGGCCTCCACATCGCCTAGGGCAGGACCAGTCGCATTGTCCTTCATGTTGGCGTTGTGACAAGAGGCACAGTTCGCCAAGAATAATTCCTTACCATGCTTGGCATCTTGCGCCTGCGCCCCTAACGAAAGGGCCAAAAACAGGAACGCAAGGGAAAAGTAGCGTACTAAGTTTTGATATATCATTTCTGTCAATTTTTTGTCAAAAAACCGCATTGTCGCTTTGTGCGCAAATTTACAATGTTGCTTAACATTTCCAAAATGTTTATAAAGAGTCCAAGTTATTTAGATTTGGTCTAAACTAGCCAAAGCGTTAAGCTTTCTCTAACTGCCTAAACAGCTACTTTTTATGGGGCCTTCTGTCGGTTTTGCCCTATTTTCTTTAACAGACTTGCGGTTTTATTTTTTTAGAAAAGCAGCTAATTCAGCGCTCTTAAGGCTAAGTTTTGCCTCTTTTCTAGCTGTAGACAAACTTTTTGGGCCCAAAAGAGCTAGAGAACAAGAGCAAAAGCTATTTTTCTGCCCCTATACTATATATATAGCAGGGCTAAAAGAAAAGCCTTAAATTAATGCTGAGGGCTAGCTCCCTAAGCGGAACTAATTTTAGGGCTGTAATTTCTTAAAAAAAGCTTAAGACTGCAAGAAAACAAGAGCGCTTTATGAACAATTAGAATTAGTCTAATAAACTCATTTGAAAAGAGCAGGTGGGTTCTTGCCAAATATAGCTAGTTTTGCGCTCTTCTTCCGTATTTTTGCCCAGCGCTGGCCTGGCCTAGCGATGTGCAGCAGTGGCGCAAAGCGCCAGACCAAGGCGGCGAAGCCGCCGCAGGGCCGAGCGAATAGCGAGCTGCGAAACGTAGCGCCGACGAGCGTAGCGAGGCGGAGGCCCCAAAACAGCAGCGAGCTGCGACAACCAGCCTCAAAGAGGCGCCAGTTCGATGACCAACGGGAATAAACGACAACAAGCCCTTTAGGGCGCAGTTCGACGACCGAAGGGAGTAACCGCCGCAAGGCGAAGCCGCAGCGGAGGCCCCAAAACCAACAAAAAATTATTCTTCATTATTATTTTAATCGCAACCCATGAAAAAAACTATCCTTTTTCTCTTTGTCTGCCTAGCTCAAATTAGTTGGGCACAGAGCAGTGAGCTCCTGCAATATATTAGTCAGGACGCTATGTATACCTTTGTTTTGCGCCCCCAAAACCTAAGCGATAAGGCCAATTGGAGCGAAGTGCAGGAATATCCCGCTATCAAGGAGTTTTCTAGAGGCTTTGGGCCTGCTATGGGCGCCAATGAACCCGATTTCTTTAAAGACCTTTTTCAGAACCCCCAAAAGCTAGGCATCAACCTAGAGCAGAACAGCTACTTCCTCTTTAATAGTGATATTAACATGGACTATGGGACAGAGATCAAGGCGCAACTAATTGCCCCTCTAGCCGATGCCCAAAAATTTGAGGCCGTTTGTAAGGCCCTTTTTAAGGAAGAAGAACTAAAAAACAAAAGCCAAAAAGATGGCTACAACTGGCTGCAAGTGCAGGGGTTTAGCTTGGCCTGGAACGCTAAGGTCTTGTTTGTTTTTGCCTCTACTCCCGAAAATTTCTTTGCTCCCGAAAGCCAAGAGATAAACTACATGAAGCAGTTTAATATGTTTCAGAAGTGTATCAATATGGATAGCCAAGAGAGCCTAAATAACCTCAAGGTATATAATGACTGGGAGGCAACGGTCCGTGATATGGGCGCTTGGCTCAATTATGAGCGCTTTATGCGGCTGTATGCCCAAGGCGCTGAAGGCCTCAACCGAGAACTGGGTCGAGAAGCCGCTATGTTTATGCGAGAAATTATGCCTCTGATGCTCAGTATGTATGGCGATCTCTATGCGGGAATGGACCTCTCTCTAGAAAAAGGGAAAATTGTCGCCGAATCTAAGTTTTATGGCAATCAGGATTATATTAACCTCTATAGCGATATTGCCAATAGTAAGGCCAATACGAAGGTGCTCAATTACCTCGATGGCCAAAATACCGTTTTTTATACCTATACGCATTTTAGCCCAGAAGGTACTTATGAAGGCCTCAAGAAACTGGCCCAGAAAAAAGCCGGCCCCCAAAGTGATATCGTCGATCGCCTGTTCAAGTTTATGGAAATCTTTATTGATGAAAAAGCCAGCTTCAATTTTCTAAAAGGCGACCTTTTTATTGCCTTTAATGGCCTATCTATGCAAAAGTATGTCGATAAGGATTATGTCTATAACGAAGAAAATGACAACTATGAAATGGTAGAGCGGGAAGTAGAAGAACCCCTCCCCAATTTTGTAGTGGGCGCTTCTTATGGCAACAAAAAAGATATCCTCAACCTGATCGAGATTGTAGAGATTCTAGGCTTTGCCACTAAAATCAAAAGCAATAAGTACGAAATTAGCCTGCCCCAAAGCCCTAAGTTCTATTTGGTCCTAGATGGCAATCTGCTCCTCTTTGGTAGCGATAAAGATCGCCTCATTAATGGCAAGAAGTATAAGAAAATGGACAGCAAGCACAAGGCTTATCTCAAAAATGATAATCAAACCATTTTCTTCTCTCCCGAAAATGCTATCGCTCTAGTCGATCGCGTCAATAGCCTCAAACCCAATACGTTTTCTGAACGCGAACTCAAGGAAATGAAACGCTTTGCCAAAGGCCTCAAAGATATGAGCGTACATACCTATAAGCCCCAAAATGCCCCTTATATTCTCCAAGAAATGACCTGGGAACTCGAAAACAAAGAGGAAAATGCCCTAAATACCTTCTTCCGCTTTGTTAATGAGCTCTATCTTTCTACTCAAAAAGGCATGTAATGAGTATTCGCTGGAAAATTGCACAGGCCGCCGAAATCCGCTGGTGGCAAGGGTATTTGGCCAAAAAACAACCTACAGATTACCTAAATTGGAAACGGAACTATTGGAGCAATTTTCTCCAAGATCTCCAAACCGATTTTCCCCTGCACCTTAATGGCCCGATCCTAGACGCTGGGGCCGGGCCCGCAGGTATTTTTTGCCTGCTGCAAGAGGAAAAAGCCATCACGGCTGTCGATCCACTTTTTAATCAGTATGCAGCCAAACTCCCCCATTTCCAAACAAATGATTATCCCAATACGGAGTTCATTAACCAAGCTTTGGAGGAGTTTGTACGGCCCGAGCAATTTTCTAGCATCTTTTGCCTCAATGCCATTAACCATGTGCAAAATTGGGAGCGCTGCCTGCAAAATCTAATCGATTCTCTAGCCCCCGGCGGCCAATTGATTCTGTCTACGGATGTGCATCGCCACCCCTGGCTTTACCCTATTTTCAAGGCCCTGCCCGGCGATATTCTTCACCCACAACAACATCAATTGCAGCATTATTTGCAGGCCCTTCAGGCCTTTTCGCCCAGCCGTTTAGAACATAAACGCCTAAAACGAGAAGCCATTTTTGATTATGTGGTGTTCTTTTTTCAAAAAGAAGACTAAATGATAAAAGCCTCAGCTAGTTTTTAGCTGGGGCTTTCTTTTTGGGGGCCTCCCGCCTGCGGCGGGCGCTACGTTCCAGGGCTCGCAGGTCTGCTCGGCCCTTCGCTGGCTTCGCCAGCTCGGTCTGGCCTGACGGCCACCCTTGCACATCGCTAGGCCGCTCATCCTGCGGCCCTGCTTTTGGCAGTCGGCTTCGGCCCTATGATGGGCCCAGCATTCTATCTTCTTGCGCTTTCTTTTTCTTTCTTTTGGCTTTTCGGGCCGCCGTTTTTTTCTGGATGTTGCTCTTAATTTCCTGAAATAGTTGCTCAAAGGAATCAAATTCTCGGTTGTAGGATAGGCCCACTCCCGTACGCACCACAGGACCAAAAAGGCTGGTTTCACTCTTATTATATACCCGCACTTTGAGGTTGCCCGACTTACTCACCGAGTATTCTATCACAAAATCTCCCCCTATATAATTACTACTCGAACCATTTAAATTTTCTTCATTGTTAAAGTCCAAATTGGTCCCAATGCTCACCCGCAATTTATCCTTAAAGTAGTATTGGTCCAGTTGCACATTAAGCTGAGAACCCGCCGTGCTGTTGTTATCCAATTGGTTTTCCTGCAAACGATAATCAAAGTCAAAGTCTACGCTAGAAATGACATCTACATCCTCCACCACCTCCGATAACAAGCTGTTGATCTGCCGCGAAAACTGCTGCGTGACCAATTCACTTAAGGTATTAAAGCTAGAGGCCGCCAAATTCACATTGGCCCCAGAGTTTTCCTCTGGCAAAAACTGATTGAGGGCAATCAACCCAAAAACCTGACGATTCAATTTGTTTTCATCTTGCTGAATGGCCCGCAAGGCTAGCTTGGCCAAGGTCCCCACTCTCCCCTCTACCGTTTCATTGAGCTCCAAACCAAATTTAATATCCGGCTTCATCAAAGAGCCGGTCATGTACATGTTCACCTGCACATCTACAGGCTTGTTGGCCGCCGAGCGAATGGTCGCATTTTGCAATTCTTCTTGATAAGACAGTAAAAGGTTGTACAACCTAGATGATTGCTTATACTTGGCCTTCATGTTGATATCCGCATTATAAGGATCTCCCGACCAGCGTATGGTCCCGCCTTTTTCTACCTCAAATTTTTTATTGATGAGGTTTCTGTAGGTAAATAAATAGTCTCCAGCTGTAATCGTATACAAGCCTCGCAGGTCCAATTCCCCCGTTCGACTATAACGGATCTGTAGGTCGCCCTCTCCCCTACCCTCAATAATATCTCCCGCCTTTTCATCAATGATGATGCGGGCTATGCCATCAGGCGTAGCATGTATGTCCATCTCTATGTCAATTCCTCCACTACTCCTCACTACCTTTTCCTCCTGCGTTTCCAATGAATCGGGATTGGCCTGCGCTTTCTTGTCCACAAAGGTCAAGAAGTCTACCGCCTGCGTGATTTCTACCGGGTCCATCAAAGGCAAAAAGAGTTTACTCTTCTCATTGTTTCGGCCCTTGTTGGTGGCCGCTTCTACTTTTAGACTCATATTGGTAAATAAGCCCGAAAAACTAGCGATCCCCGTTCCATAGACCTTTCCATAAAAAGGCATATCACTGCCCGGCCCCGTATTCAAACTGAGGTTGTTGTCAAAGACAATGTCCATGTCTATCCCCCATTTATTGAGCTTTTGATGCGTAATTCCTCCACCCAAATAACCGGTATTCCCCTCTTGGTCAATAATAGGGACCCCACCCGAAATATAATAGACCGCCGCCTCGCTGATCCGTATGGGCAAACAGCTGGCACAGTCGGCATCTCGGCCCAATATCTTTAATCTAGGCGCAAAGTATAGGCCCTGATTCCCCAATAAGAGCTGCCCCTTGGGCATCCGATAACGGCTGTTCAAGAAGATGACAGAGGTGGCCAAATCTTCTATATCAGCCACTCCAGATAAGGTCAAATCACCTTTCTCCTGCTTAATTGTCCCCCGCGCAGAGGCCAAGCCCGTTGTATTTTCTACAATACCCGCCATGAAATACTCTAAGATCCGCCCCTTGGCGTTTTTAAGGGCAAAATTTACTTCTAAGTCATTTTTCTTCTCCTCATCTTCTGTCGCAAAGGCTGGCAAAAAACTAAAGTCAGCATTGATGCTGTCTACCAAAGGCCCAGCATGCTCTAAATAACCTGTCAATGGACTTTTCAAGCTATCAGCTCCTATCCGCAGATGCAGGTTTTCCCAGTTGTCTCCATTAACATGAAATTTCCTAAAGTCAAAGTCAGCCAATAAGCCCTTTTGCTTAAAGACATCTTTAACTCTGATTTCTGCATCTAACTCCCCCGCCAAATCAAAGAGGTTGATGCGGACCAAATCATATAGCCAAGCTATATCTATATGGGCCAAATTGGCCTTTAGGCCCTTGTTGCCATAGCTTTCTACCGCCAATCGTTGATAAGCAGCACTATCTTGCAATACTAAATTAGATACATCTAAGGTCTGCTGCCCAAAGTCAAAGCGAATGTAGTTGCTGCCATCTACCTGCCAGCTTTTGTCCAATAAGGTCAAACCCGAGTTATTCAAACTCGATTGCAGGGCTTTTTCCTCAAAGGTCAAACGACCATTTAACTCTACATCAGATGCCAATTTGGCCACCTCTCTTAGTTGAATGTTGTAGTCTATCGTGTCCCCCTTCCCCCGCAAACGAACCTTGGGGGTGGGCAACTTAGCCGTATCATTGAGCTGCATGTATTGTAAGCCTGTCTGAATCTCAAAGCTGCTGTCTCGCCCCCGAGCAAATAAGCTGTTTTCCTGCATCTCAAAACCAGCCCAACGAAAACGCCCCAATTCTCCATTTAGATAAAAAGAATCAGCCGGACTATCATAGTCCAATTGCAAACTTAAACCTTCTAAAGCCTCTAGGTTTGGATGCAAGAGCTGTAGGAGGTGGTTGCTGTCATTGACCCATACGCTTAGATGCACTTCCTGATCGGGTAAGCTAAACAGACTGCTGTCTACTGTCATGCTGTCTCTTAGTTCTTGCAGGGCCATGGAGTCTTTGGCCTTTGCCAAATTGAAGTTGCGCAGATAGTTGGGGTAGTTGCTTTGCACAAAGGCATAAAGGGATTTAGGCAGATTGACCTCATCATAGTTGCCTAAGAGATCGACTTGCCCAAAGTTGCTTCTAAACCGTAGGTATCTACTGCTGTCTATTCTTTCTTGGCCCAAACTATCTTGGCCCAGCAGCAGGCTATCGCCTGCTTGCAGCTTGATTTCTGGCAAATAGTATTGCCCCCAGCTTCTATCTATACCAATGTCTTCCAGACTAATGTCTCCAGAAAAGTTGTCTAACTTGTTCCCCTCTGTCTGTATCTTAATCCGCTCTATGCCCAAACGAAAGGTATCCTTGAGCAATTTGGTTTTGTAAAAGTCAATGAGCTGAATCTGCCCAAAGAGTTCAATTTTAGGCAAACTGTCTTTCAAATTAGCCGAGCAATAGAGGTCCAAATCAAAGTTGGGGTCCTGAGAGGCCAAAAGTCCCGCAAAAGCATAGGGCTCTAGCATCCCCTCTAAACGGATGGTGTCATAGGGGTACTCATTATAAACCATCCGATTGATATTGGCCTTATGGATCTTGGCATCCATGCTATTTAAGCTGGTCCCCTTGCCCTCCAAATCAAAATCTGCATCCAAGGCTGTGAGCTTGGGAATCCCAATCAAACTCCCCAAATTGAAGTTCTTAAACTGTAGTTCGCCATCATAGCTCGCTCGCTCCAAACCTGCAGACAGGTCCATTTTCAGGGCCGCATTGAGCTGCCCTAAGCTACTCATGAGCTGCCCATTGGCCACAAAGGCCCCATTAAAGTTCCCTTCATAACTTCCCTGAAAACTCATGGCCGCTAAGGCCTGCATTTGCTTAGGCAAGGATAAAAAACTGAATATAGAGAAGATGTCATCGGTATGGGTTTGCAAATCAGCCGGCTCCATCCGCATGTATTGCTCAAAGGGCTTAAATTCTAGTTGCCCCTCAAAATGGGTTTGCTCTATATCTAAGTTGGCATTGCGCACAAAGAAGTGTTCTACTGGCCCCTCAAAATCAAAATCTCCCCTAATCCAACGCCCTTTGTTTTGCTCAAATAATGGGATCTTATATAAGCTAGGCGCAAAGGTCATGACATCCCGAAACAAAACCACGGCATTCCGCCCCTTGGCCCGCATGTCTACCTGATGCACAAAGTCATAAAAGGCAGGAAATTCTGGGTAATGGAAGATTAACTCATGCCCCAATACCGAATTCGGGGTCTGTAGTTTAAAGTTTTTTAAATGCGAGCCTGTCGGACAAACCATCAGCTCCCCCCGCAAACTATCTAGCTGAAACCCTCGGGCTTCTTTGGCCGATAATTGCAAGACCTGCGCCTGCAAACTGTCATTGCGCAAACTCAAATCATCTAAAAAGAAGTTGGCTGGATCAATCTGCAAATCAGAAAAGTCTAAGGGCAACTCTGGCCGAGCCCCAAGCCGCTCATTTAATAAGCTAAACTCAAAATGATTGAACCGCAGCTTGTCCGCATATACGGTCCATTTGGGCTGCACATAGGTAGAGCTGTCATTGGGGTTGGGATCGGCTGGCATGGGACTGCCCTCAAAAATCCGTATGGCCACTTTGGCCGAATCCAAGAACAAAGAATCGCAATCTACTAGCTGAGTAATCAAATCACTGTTCTGGGCATACAAGCGCCCATTAGGCGCAAATACCTTAACCGAACTGCCTGCTATCTCATCTAGCATATGAAAGTCTATGCTGTCTAACTGCACTTTCCGAATATCTAAGGCAATTGGCGGCTTGCGCTTTTTGTTTTTCTTCTTTTTGTTGCCCGCCAAATAATATAGAATGAACTGCAAATTATATTGCCGCTCCCCTTTGGGCCGATGATAATAAAATTGCCCCTTGGCCAAATGCACTTCCTCCACAATCAATCGCCGACGCACCAAGGCCGAAAGATCCAAATAAGCATCCAAACGATGCGCAAACAACAGGGTGTCGCCATGCTGGTCCTCTACATAAAAATCCTCAAAGTGCGCCTCATTAAATAGCTGTATGTCTACGGTCCCAATCTCTACCCGACAATCCAATTCCTCCGATAGGTAATCCGCCATCCAATCGGCCAAAGCATTTTGTACCGCCGGAATCTTAAATAACATCCAAAACAAAAATACCAAGATGACGGTCCCATTCACTAGACGACTGCCTAGTGTCCACAGCTTTCTTAGCAAAGAACGCCAAGCTGGCGCTACGGCTACCGGGGAGGGCTGTACCTGCGGAGTATCGGGATTCCTCTGGGATTTTGCGATGGCTAACTAAATTTTATGCAAATATAAGGATCTCCTTTTAAAAGACAGGGCCTTAATCTCTGCTTGACTACCTTTTATACGTAGACGAATTCCCTAGGGCATAGTTTGTTCTCGCTTCTTAAGTTTTTTTTATTTTTTTTTAGGGGCTGCCCCGCCCTTTGGGCGGGTCGGGCTGTGTCGGGGCTCGCTGTTCGCTCGGCCCTGCGCTTTTTCGCTGCGCTCAAAAGCTGGGTCTGCGGCTTCGCCGCCCCCCTATCCATCCCTCAGCCGCGGGCCTTCGGCCCTTTTCTGCTCTGAGAAAAGCCTTTTGTAAAATCCTTGAGCCCTTTAGGGGCAAATTCCTGCTTGATGCCTCTGGGGAATTGCTTTAGGCCCTTCTTGCTCCAAGGCAGCAGCTAAACGCTAGTTTAGCCCCCTGCGGATGATGCAAATACAGCTAAAACAGCCGCATTTTGTTTATTTGCAGTTGCAGAATGGGGAGAAACAGTTGTTCAGAACTAATCTGCAGTTGCAAAATGCCTTGGGCCTGGCGCCAGAGCTAATTTGCAGTTGCAAAACGTCTCTGGCGTGACGCCAGCGCTAATCTGCAGTTGCAAAACGTCTCTGGCGTGACGCCAGAGCTAATCTGCAGTTGCAAAACGCCTCTGGCGTGGCGCCGGAGCTAATCTGCATTTGCAAAACGCCTCTGGCGTGGCGCCGGAGCTAATCTGCATTTGCAAAACGCCTCTGGCGTGGCGCCAGAGCTAATCTGCAGTTGCAAAACACCTCTGGCGTGGCGCCAGAGCTAATTTGCAGTTTACAAACTCCTCCGGGCGTATCTATAATGTCCTATCTTTTTTTTCTGGACCAACCCTACTACAGTTTAGGGATAGGCGCTTAGGAGCTAAATATGGAAGGCGGCTGTATTTTTGGGCCAAATATCCTGCAGCCTAAAGGCCGCAGCCAATCCAAGGGGCCTTGATATTTCTCGCCGCAGGAGCTTAAAAGCCCCTGCTTCATTGGAGATGGGCGAAGCCCTTCGGTTTTCAGGTCCTGCGGCTTTTAAGCTGCAGGCCATGGGAAGCTAAAGCGCTAGCTTATTGGGTACTTATCTGGCTGCGGCTTTTAAGCTGCAGACTACATATAGCAGGCGGCGAAGCCGCCTTGGCCGAAGGCCAAAGGCCTAGCGATGTGCAGCAGTGGCGCAAAGCGCCAGACCAAGGCGGCAAAGCCGCCGCAGGGCCGAGCGAATAGCGAGCTGCGAAACGTAGCGCCGCAAGGCGAAGCCGCAGCGGAGGCCCCAAAAAATCAAAAAAGCGCTACAGATTCCTTTAAAGTTCTTAATTTTGCGGACAGATCACAAAACAAAGCGAGCATGTCACTACCTTATATATTAGCTATAGAATCTTCTTGCGATGATACGGCCGCGGCGGTCATGCAGGGCCCCAAAGTACTCTCCAATTGTAGAGCCAGCCAAAGCGTGCATGAGGCTTATGGAGGGGTGGTGCCCGAATTGGCCTCTAGGGCGCATCAGGCGCATATTGTGCCCGTCGTACAGGCGGCATTGAAAGAGGCGGGTATTGTTCAGGAGCAGCTATCGGCGGTGGCTTTTACTCGGGGGCCTGGGCTGATGGGGGCCCTTTTGGTGGGGGTATCTTTTGCCAAGGGGTTGGCATTGGCCCTAGACATTCCCTTGATTGCCGTAAACCATGTGCAGGCCCATGTGATGGCCCATTTGATTGATGCCCCCCAGCCTAAATTTCCCTTTTTATGCTTGACCGTATCGGGTGGGCATACTCAGATTGTAGAAGTTCGGGCGCCTTTAAGCATGAACATTTTGGGCGAAAGCATAGATGATGCGGCCGGAGAAGCCTTTGATAAGATTGGGAAAATACTGGGTTTGGGTTATCCTGCAGGGCCCAAAATTGACCAATTGGCCAAGGAAGGGCGGGCCATTTATCAGTTTACAGAGCCTCGGGTAGAGGGCCTAAACTTTAGCTTTAGTGGACTAAAGACCAATGTTTTGCAGTTCATTCAGAAAAAGCTCAGAGAAAACCCTCAGTTTTTGGAAGAAGAGCAAATCAACCTAGTGGCTTCGGTTCAGCAGCGGATTGTGAGCATCTTGATGAATAAATTGAAGAAGGCGGTCAAGCAGACTGGCATCAAAGAAGTGGCAATAGCCGGGGGCGTCTCGGCCAATTCTGCCTTGCGGCAAGCTTTAGCCGAGGCGGGGCAAAAAATGGGTTGGGCCACTTATATTCCCGACTTTCAGTACTGCACCGATAATGCGGGCATGATTGGGATCACTGCCTATTATCAGTATTTGGCGGGCGATTTTGTACAGCAGGATACTGTTCCTTTGGCTCGTTGGAGCTACTAAAAACAAAAGGCTGTTGGAATGTATCCAACAGCCTTTTCCTATTTAAAATAGTGTCTATAGATTCGGAAAAGCTCCCAGGGGGCTTTCAGAAAGGTCGTCGCTTTAATTTTAGAGCCGCCCACCTCTTTCCATTTTCTCAGGGGTTGTTCGTAGGCCAGCTCATCGATGGGGAGCTTAGGGCCTTTAGTAATCAGGCGGGCAAAGAGTTCTACATCAAAGAACCAAGCAGAGATGAACAGGTCCTCAAAGAGGGTTTCCACGGCTTGGCGGCGGAACAACTTAGCGCCACATTGGCTATCATAGATCGAGATGCCGAGAAGAATTGACACCACCGTAGCGAAAATGCGTCCGAGATAATGGCGCATAGGTTTTCGTTCAATTTGGCTACCCAATCGGCGCACCCTAGATCCGGCGGCCATCCATCGGTTGGGGTTTCGTTCTAGGCTTTGGGCCAGGCATTCAATTTCGGATAAAGGCGTGGCTAAGTCTGCATCAAAAAAGCCAATATACTGGGCATTAGAGAGCAGCAGTGCTTCGAGCATGCCTTGTCGGACCGCCTCGGCTTTTCCGCTATTTTTGGGCAGGTCAAGGGCCAGGGCTCCTTCTTCTTCCTGGGCAAAAGCGGAGAGGATCTTCCAAGTATCATCTTGGCTTCCATCATTCACAAAAAGGAACTGCAGATTAGGCCAGCGGGCCAGAGCAGCTCGAAACTCATCCAAGGCCAGGCGTTCGGCCTCGTTGTAACATGGGACTACAATGAGGCAGCTTTGGGAGAGCATATTACATAATTTGAGAGGCCAGGTAGTTTAAGGCCCATACTTTTAAAAAACTGGCCAAAGCGGTAATCGGCTAGCAAGACATTCTTAATCAGTTGGGTTTTAAAATTGCCTGCAGACCATTCGACCAGGCCGGTCGTATCTTCCAATTCGCCTTTTTGGGCTTGTTTATTCTCCTTCCAGACCTGCAATTGGCGGGGCAAGAGCAGAGAGCTAAAAAAGTAGCCAATATCATGTACCTCTAGGCCTACTTTTTCTACTGTTTCGCGCAAACTTTGGTTATCGTATCTGCGGTAATGCAGTAAATATCGGTCGTGCGAGCAAAAGAGCGATTGGAAAGCGGGGACCGTAATAAAGAAATAGGTTTTCTCATTGATGGCGGGAAAACTTTGGAGCCACTGCAGAAAGCCCAGGTCATCCTCAATATGTTCGATCACATCCATCAGGTAAATGAGGTCCACCTGTTGTACGCCTTGAATATCGTCTACGGCCTTAAAGATTTCTACATTGGGTTGCGACATTTCTGCCCGATAATGGGCCAGCAATTCGGGCGTAAAGGCAATATCAATTGCTTTTAGTTCTGATTGGGGCAGCTCTCCGGCCAGACGTTCTACAAAATAGGTATCACCGCAGCCCACATCCCAAATTTGTTTAGGCATTTGGCCCTTAAAGGTCTTCTTGAGCAAAGAGCGCATCACTTCATAACGGGCCAGTTCCCAGGGGTGGCGCTGTTCACTCTTCTTTGATTTCGATTCGATTAAATCCACGAAATGACAGTTTGATAGATAAATAATGACGAAGCAAATAAGCTATCCTTAAAGACTTAACTAATAGGGATTTAAAAAAACCTTAAGACTTGCATAAAATGGGGAGCAGAGCGCTATTTGCTAATTCTAAATCTAAGATAAGAAACTTTATATAACTCTTGGTTCTTTTTGCGGCTTTAAGCAAAGCTATACCTTTTTGTTTTAACTTACAGTTGAAACTTACAATTATTTGTTTTATTTTTAGGGGCTGCCCCGCCCTACGGTCGGGTCGGGCTGTGGCGCAGCTCGCAGGTCTGCTCGGCCCTGCAGGCAGGCTTTGCCTGCCTTTGGTCTGGCCCTTTGGGCCACTGCTATCCATCCCTCAGCCGATAAAAGTGGGGATTCCCCCACTGAAAATAAGGGCTTCGCTTCGCGATCTGCTAGCGATTTGGATCCTTTATCCTTTTGGGGAATGGCTTGGGGGAGGGATGGGCTAGTTCAGCGACTTTTAAGCCGCCCAATGGCCGAAGGCCAAACGGCCTAGCGATGTGCAGCAGTGCGGCGAAGCCGCAGACCAAGGCCGTCAGGCCGCAGGGCCGAGCGGGCAGCGAGCTGCGGAACGTAGCGCCCGCAGCTTGCTGCGGGAGGCCCCAAAACATCTTGGAGTAGGAAAGGCAAAAAAGCCTGCAAAACTCGGGGAAGAATTTTAATTTTGTGGAAATTAAGCGAAAATGGCAAAACAAGTAAAATATGATGAGCAGGCGATCCGCTCTTTGGATTGGAAAGAGCACATACGGATGCGGCCTGGGATGTACATTGGAAAATTGGGGAATGGAAACAGCCCTGACGATGGTATATATGTATTGGTCAAGGAGGTTTTAGACAACTCTTTGGATGAGTTCATGATGGGGGCTGGAAAGAAGATTGAGGTCAAGGTCATGGGTGATGGTCGGGTTTCTATTCGGGATTACGGTCGGGGGATTCCCTTGGGTAAAGTGGTAGATTGTGTATCGAAGATCAATACGGGGGGAAAATATGACTCTCGGGTATTTCAGAAATCTGTGGGCTTGAATGGTGTGGGGACCAAGGCGGTAAACGCCTTATCTTCTTACTTTAAGGTGCAGGCTTTTCGGGAAGGCAGGACCAAAATTGCGGAATTTTCGACTGGAGAGCTGACCAAAGAATGGGAAGAGGCCACAGAGGAGCCCAATGGCACTTATGTAGAATTTGTGCCTGATGGGAATATCTTCAAGCAATATAAATTCAATTTGGAATACATTGAGGACCGAATTTGGGATTATGTATATCTCAATCGGGGTTTGAGTATTTATTTGAATGGGCAGCGTTACTACTCTAAAAACGGTCTATTTGATCTTTTGAGTAATCGGGTAGATGTGGAGAAACTGCGTTATCCAATTGTTCATTTGATGGGTGATGATATAGAGATTGCTTTTTCTCATGGGAACAACTATGGGGAGCAATACGTGAGCTTTGTGAATGGGCAGAACACCACACAGGGGGGGACGCATTTGAATGCTTTTCGGAGCGCCTTGGTCAAGACCATTCGAGACTTTTATGGCAAAAGCTATGATGCCACGGACATACGGACGGCCATTGTGGCGGCGGTATCGGTTCGGGTGATGGAGCCAGTATTTGAGTCGCAGACCAAGACCAAATTGGGGTCTACGCATGTGGCGCCAGATGGGCCATCTATGAACAGCTTTGTTGCGGATTTTTTGCGGCATAAGCTGGACAACTACCTGCATAAGAATCCGGAGGTAGCTAAATCCTTACAAAAGCGCATCATACAATCGGAGCGGGAGCGCAAAGAGATTGCTGGCATTCGGAAGTTAGCGAACAGCAAGGCCAAAAAGGCCAGTTTGCACAACAAAAAGCTGCGGGATTGTCGGGCGCATTATAATAGCAAGCACAAGCGGGCGCAAGACAGCATGATCTTCATTACCGAGGGAGACTCGGCTAGTGGGTCCATTACCAAATCTAGGGATGTGCAGACCCAGGCGGTATTCTCTTTGCGCGGAAAGCCATTGAACTGTTATCGTTTGACCAAGAAAGTGGTCTATCAGAATGATGAATTCAACTTACTGCAGCATGCCTTAAACATTGAGGATGGTTTGGATGAACTGCGTTACAACAAGGTCATTATTGCCACCGATGCTGATGTGGATGGGATGCACATTCGTTTATTGTTATTGACCTTTTTCTTGCAATTTTTCCCGGAATTGGTTTCTAATGGTCATTTATACATCTTGGAGACGCCTTTATTTCGGGTGCGCAACAAGAAAAAGACCTTCTATTGTTATTCGGAAGAAGAGAAGCAGGAGGCCATGAAAAAACTGGGCCGAGATGTGGAGGTCACACGATTTAAGGGATTGGGAGAAATCTCGCCGGATGAATTCAAGCAATTCATTGGGGATGACATTCGCTTAGAGCCGGTGCGTTTATCTGCTTCTACGGATTTGGAGCAGCTGCTTAGTTATTATATGGGGAAAAACACCCCTCAGCGTCAGCGTTTTATTATAGACAACCTTCGGTTGGAGCTAGATGCCTTGGCCGAAAATTAAAAAAGAAGAAAAAAAGCGGGTTCAACTTTTGGAAAAAAGCGGGTCCTGCTTTACATTTGTATCCGCTCAGAGAAAAGAGCGGATATATATCGGGGCGTAGCTCAGTTGGTTTAGAGCACTACCTTGACAGGGTAGGGGTCACTGGTTCGAATCCAGTCGTCTCGACGGTGGAAGAAAAAAAGCAGATGCGAGAGCATCTGCTTTTTTTTGTGGGGGTGGGTTAATTAGCTCGTTTATATCTATAAATAAAACGTCTATCCTGTACATCACTTCTCCCCTACCAACAGAACTTACACCTTCTTCGCCCTAGGGCTCTGGCCCTAGCTTCTGAGATGCGGCTGATGCCATGGGTACAGCGATTGAGGCCTCGGCAATATCCTTTATGGTAGGTATAGGCATTTTTGCTATTGCAGATGAGGTAATTGCCGCTATTGCTTTCTTTTTGGCTAAGCCAGTATATACCTATACCCATTCAAATTTTGAATAAGTTCAACACTGTCAAATTAAAACTTGTTAGCAGTCAACCAATTAAGACTTACACAACAAGGCCATTGGAATTCTAAACTTTGAGGAAGTTCGGTCTATGCTTTTAAAAAAATTTAACTACCTTTAGTTTGTTCTGAATAAAAAACGCACCAATAAAATATAGAACTATTGGTCATAACAAAAATTGAATCATTATTAAATACAATGACATGAACTCAAAAGAAATAGATGCACTAATTAAGGACCACTATTCTGGACTAGAAGTTAAGCCAATTCTAGATGGAATAATTAATGAAGATTTATACAATAAGGCAAGTTATAAAATATTATGGTTGCTCAAAGAGCCTTATGATTTAGGGGATGGAAAAGGCGGATGGGATTTACGAGAGGGAATAAATAAAGAGCCAGGTGTATATGCAAAGTACAAAACTTTGAAAAATATTTCTATCGTTACATCCTCCATCTTAAATAATCAATCATATGATGAGGTCGATAAGGTGAATGCGCCCCAAATATTAAAACAAATAGCTTACATCAATGTGAGTAAACTGCCAGGAGGGACTCAAAGCAAGTATCCTGAATTGAATAATTATTACAAACAAAACGAATCAATACTACAAGAACAAATAAAATATTGCGATCCTGATATTGTAATTGGTGGTAGTGTTTTGTATTTGTACCTGAATACTTTCAGCCTCAAAGGGGAAGAAGCAGAGCCATTACCTGAAATGGCGCGCCGCTATTTCATGAAAAATGGAAAACTTTTCATTGATGCATACCACCCGAGTCAGATCAAAATAAGTGAGCAAAAGTATTGTGATGGAATAAAAAAGGTGTTTGATCATTGGTTGCAAAATAAAAAATAAAAGCTACGCCTAATAACGCTTATATGCCATCTGTGTACTCTCTTAACTTTGATGGCGGCACATATGGCATATAGGTAAATAGTTGCCATCGGTACGTTTAAACTGAATGCATATCATCTAATTACCGATCAACAACTACCGAGAAGTTTACGAGCAGTTGATTCTGAATTTAGACTTTCAGTTTGAGTGGCAGGGAGCTGGCTAGAGCTATAGCTAACAAGCACATATTTTTAATCTGCCTCATTAAACGCATTAAGATGGAGGAGGTCCCAAGTGGAAACCTCCTTTATGTATAATAAAAAACAACTTATTTTTTTGGTTACAGTTAGCTACTTGCTTCTAGCTTGTAATCCGGTAGAATACAAGCAAAAAGGTAAAGTGGTCAAAGTAGATCCGAGTCATTTTATAACAGACAACCTTTTAGCTGAAATAGAAGAAAAGGTAGTTAAGCTTGATGGGATTGAGACAGATTGCTATGTCATTAAGTCTAGATCGAGAGCTGTGGAGCATCCAATGGGGCCTTGGTGTCCTACCCACTTATCTGATGGGGCGGATAAAGGCGGGATTTGGTTTAAGGACGGGAAAGTGTATGATGTTACGGGTGAATTCATTGCACATTTGGATAAATTTTATAATGACGAAGAGTGGAAACTTTACCGAGAAGACAGCAGCATCAATGTAACAAATACCTTAGAGGGGTGTCTAGGGGCGGCCAAGCCCAATGTAGAAAAAGCCTATCAGAATCATTGTGTAGAGTGTCTACCCGAATACTTTGAGGATCAGAGCACGACCTTTATCATCCCTATTAGCCCAGTTTACGCCAGTCGTCCCTCTAGTTCTAGGCATAAAGCTCTTGGTTTAGCCTTTAATGGGGTAAAATTTGATCCTCCTGCCCCAGAAAATGCAATTTTATCTGCTCATACCTTGGCTCCATTAGATGATCATGGCGGGCATGTCAATCCGCATGGTGGTTATCATTATCATGCGGTAACGGGCTCTATAAAAGAGATCAAACAAGAAGATGGTCATGCGCCTATGATTGGCTATGCTCTTGATGGTTTTGGCATATATGCTGAATTAGACGAGGAGGGAAAGCCTTCAGAAGATTTAGATGAATGTGGTGGGCACTTTGATGAACTTAGAGGGTACCATTACCATGCTGGTCCTGCTGGTGGCAATCAAATTATAAAGTGCTTACATGGTTTAGTTGGCGAACAAATAAGCAAGGAATAATTTTCTAGGGCCAAAAGCCATCTATCAAAAGGAGCGAAGCGAGGCGGCTGAGGGATGGATAGCAGTGGCCGCAGGCCAGACCTAGTTTTTGAGCGTAGCGAAAAAACGCAGGGCCGAGCGACCCGACCAACGGGAGCCGACGCAGCGAAGCAAGTAACAGCGAGCTGCGACAACCAGCCCCGCAGGGGCGCCAGTTCGATGACCAACGGGAATACACAGCCCGACCCGCCTGCAGGGCGGGGCAGCCCCAAAAAAGAGGCAGAAAAACAGAGAATTGTTGCTAAGTTCTTAGCTTTGTTGCAGACAGCAAAAAAGCAATGAGATGAGACAATTTTCTAGAGAACAAAAAAAGCAAGCTTTGGCTGAGCGGGAAGCGGGTCTTAGTTTGAATGAGATTTGCCAGAAGTATCGGATTAGTCGCAAGACCTTTTTGAAATGGAAGGAAGAGGAGCGGCTGGCCAATTTGGAGCGAGTGCCCAAGGCGGAGTATGAGGCTTTATGGCTGCAGCACCAGGTTCTTCGTCAGCAATATCGGGAATTAAAAGAGAATGTAGCTATTGCGACCGCCCAATTGGAGGCCCGTAGAGAGCTATTGGCCCGTTTACTGCCCAAGGGAGAAGAGCAGTAATCATTTTGGCCAATTTAAAACAGAAAAAGCCCGATCAGCGTACTGATCGGGCTTTATATTTTGGCTATACAGCCGTTTCTTCTAAAAGAAGACTACTTTCTAGTAACGAGCGAAACCAAAGTCTTGGATAACGTTAGCACCTTCGAAAACAGAAACAGTTAGGTAAGAACCGCTGTAGTAGAACTCAGCGTTTTCAGTATCACCAGCACCGTCGATGTAGTTAGCGCGGAAATCTTGAGGATAGATACGTACAGAAATGGCATCTTTAGGAGCAGGTACTTCGATAGAGTAAGTACCGTTAGCGCCTACAGTAGTCGTGTAGTACATGTACTCAGAACCGTTGTTCAAAACAGAAACGTTAGGGAAATCGTCGGGATCAACGCGAACGATAAGCTCAGTTCCGCTAGGAGCGTAAGTATCGGCAGAAGTAGTGTCATTTACGGGAGCGTAAACGATACCAGAAACAGTAGCCATACCTGCATTTTCCATTACAGTTACAGTCTGAGGATCATCAACTTTCTTACAAGAAGTGATAGAGAAGGCAAATACAGCCAAGATGAAAGTTACAACTGCTAGATTTTTCATAGCTTATATAATTAAGTGGTAATTATTAAAATAAGAATATAAAAGGGAAAATATAAAATGAACGAAAGTTCAGATTAGAAGTGGAACATCAAGTTGATAGCTCCTCCGTAATCGGCAGTATTGATACCGAAGTTAGTCAAAGTACCAGCATCTACATCAGTGATTTCAACCACCTCTTGAGTAGCGGGGTTAAACTCTTCTGTAACTACTTGTGAGCGGTTAGTACCTCTGTAAGCAATACCTAGGTAAAACTCAGCGCCCAAAGAGATTTGGGGAGCAACGAAGTACTCAACACCAGCAAAACCACGAGCTCCGATAGAGAAAGTGTTTGCTCCTCTTGCAGAAACTTCACGGCTAGTCGCTCGGCTGCTAGCACCTGAGTTAAAGTTAGTAGTAGTGGTAGGGTTTTGGTTATCAACAGTAATCTCGTTACCGTAAGTATAAGTAGAGCCAGAAGTGCTCATACCGATATTGGCTTCAGCACCGTAAACACCTACGATACGGCCTTTGCTGCGGCGCCATTCTAGACCACCACCCAATTCTACAGTAAAAGTGTTAGACACTAGTTCATCTTCTACCTCGATGTTGGTCTGGTTTTGACCGTCCATCATCACGCGGTTTACTTGTTGAACAGTGTTTTGGTTTAGGCGGAGGCGACCACGGATAGCTTGGCTTTCCGAAAGGAAATACTTACCGTACAACTGCAAGCCCGAGTTGTTATCTACATAAGTAGCCGACAAACCGTTGTTGCTTGTGTTGTTGAAGAAGTCACCGACATAACCCAAGAAGGGGGCAGCATCAAAGCCAATAGCGAACTGGCCAGCTTCGGGCATTACGTCTAGACCATTCTTGCTGGTTACTTGTTCTACCTGAGCGTTAGCTACAGCTGCGAACAAAACCGCCATCAAAAAAATCGTCAGTTTTTTCATAATGAAAATTAAGGTTTAAAAATGAACAGCTAAACATTAGGGAAATGTTTGACTGCATTAGTAAATATCTGGATTGCTCTTAAGAGGGCTCGTCCTCCTCTTTAAAATTTAAGAGCGCCATGAATTACAGTGCAAATGTAGGGGCCTTTACCCCATAAAAGCAAGTCTTTTTTCTTTTTTTTACATTTTTTTAACAATCACTCAGAAAATGCTAATTACTAGGGATTTAGACCACTATTTTTTGGGTAAAAAATAGGTCTTTTGTCTATTTATTCTTGATCTTAGTCCAAACTTCTTCTACGCTATCTACAGGCAATTGGCAGGCATAATTTTCACAGAGGAAGATTTTGCTTTGGCCATCCGCTTGTTCTCTTCCTGCTAGCAGGGGGAGATTGGAGCTCTTTTCGGTAGCGGCATAGATCAGGTTGGGGGCAAAGTGACTTTGCATTTCCGCGGCCCAGTTAGCAAACTCTGAGCCAACAATAGCCAGTTCTTTAGTGGGGTATAAAATCTTAAATAAAAAGTTGGCCCATCGGCCAAAGGACTGAGGATATTTGCGAATACTTTTGCGCATAGCTGCGGCCATTTGGGCCGCTCGTTCTCTATATTCGGCCTTATCTAGGAGGATGCCTAGCTGCTCTAAGTTGTGCATCAGGCTTGAGTTTCCAGAGGGGGTTGCGCTATCGTAGAGGTCTTTTTTGCGGTACAAAATGTCAGTCTGTTGCGCAGAGCTATAATAAAAGAGGCCTGCTTCTGCCGAATGGTCGGCTATGCAGGCTTGCATCAATTGGTCGGCCCGTTGCAGATGCTTTTCCTCAAAGCTGACTTCATAGGCCAAAAGATGGGCTTCTATCAAAAAGGCGTAATCGTCAGAGAAAGCGAGTTGTGGAGCAATTTTGTCTCCAGCATAACTATGTAGTAGTTGTCCTTTTTCATTTTGCAGGCGCTTTTCTATTTGCTCCAAAATGCCCAAAGCCGCCTTTTTATATTCGGGCAAGCGGATGGCCTGATAGGCTTTGAGTAAGGCGCTGGCCAAAAGTGCGTTCCAAGAGAGGATAATTTTCTCATCTCGGCCGGGGCGGATGCGCTGGGCTCTGATGTCTAGCAGATGTGCCTTAATTTTATCTAATTCTTGTTGCAGTTCTTCGGGATCTAGCTTGCGGCTTTGGGCAAAGCCGGCCAGACTTTGGGGTCGGCGCAAGATGATTTTGCCCTCCCAGTTTCCTGCGGGAGAGGCATCATAAAAGTCTAAAAAGATTTGTTTCCAGGGTTGGGGCCAATTGGCCAGGGCCCTTTGCAGTTCTTCCCAGTTCCAGACATAAAACTTTCCTTCTTCGCCTTCAGAATCGGCATCTAGGGCCGAGTAGTAGGTTCCTTCTGGGCTTTGCATTTCGCTTTGCAGCCAGTTCCAGCATTCGGCAATGGTTTGGGCGTAGAGTGGTTTTTGGGTCAGTTTATAGCTATCGGCCAATAGGCCAATGAGCAGGGCATTATCATAGAGCATTTTTTCAAAATGCGGAATTTTCCAGTAGCGGTCTACGGTATAGCGGGCAAAACCACCGCCCAATTGGTCATAGATGCCGCCGTAAATCATGGCATCTAGAGAGAATTGGAGCTGCTGCATGGCTTTTTGGTCCTTTTCGTAGTAGTAGCTATTGAGCAGGTAGCGCAAAGACATGACGGAGGGAAACTTTGGGGAGTGGCCAAAGCCGCCCGCTTGTTCGTCAAAATTATCGGCCAATTGGTCCAGACAGTAGTTCCAGTCGCTGGCCTTAAATGGCGAGTCGCCATTTTGGCCAAAGTCGATGCCCTCGGTCATTTTGTCTTCTCCTTTTTGCAAGAAGTTGTAGAGTTTATCGGCTTGGTCGATAATGGTTTTGGGTTGTTCTTGCCAGACCTTGCTGAGGTTGCCGAGCACTTCCATCCAGGAGTTTCGGTTTTGCATTCGGCGGGGCGGGAAGTAGGTGCCGCCAAAGAAGGGGCGGCCGTTGGGGAGCAAAAAGCAGTTGAGGGGCCAGCCGCCTTGTCCGCCGGTCACTAATTGGACAGCCTCCATATAGATATGGTCCAGATCGGGTCGTTCTTCTCGGTCCACTTTGATGCTGACAAAATGCTGGTTCATGAACTCCCCTACCCTAGGGTCTTCAAAGGATTCTTTTTCCATGACATGGCACCAATGGCAGGTAGAGTAGCCGATGCTGAGGAGGATCATTTTGTTTTCGGCTTTGGCTTTGTCTAGGGCTTCTTGACCCCAGGGATACCAATCGACGGGGTTGTGGGCGTGTTGTTGTAGGTAGGGGCTGCTTTCTTTTTGGAGTCGGTTGCTGTATTTCATTTTGTTGTTGTTTTTTTTGGGGGCGTTACTCCTTACCGTCGTCGAACTGCGGCTTGTAGCCTTGTTGTCGTTGTCGCAGCTCGCTGCTGTTTTGGGGCCTCCCGCCTTCGGCGGGCGCTACGTTTCGCAGCTCGCAGGTCTGCTCGGCCCTGCGGCGGCTTTGCCGCCTTGGTCTGGCCTGACGGCCACTGCTTCACATCGCTAGGCCAGCTGCTTTTGGCCTAAAATAAGGGCTATTTGGGATTTTCTTGTGCTAATGCGCTTTAATTTCTGCTGTAAGGGTGGTATTCGTCGCTACGCTCCTCATTTGCTGATGATGTCCCCGCCCACCCTCCCCTCTGCGGGATTCCTTAAGGGAATCCCTTGGGGAGTTTGGGCCAATTGCTATTTTTTAAGGGGTGAGGAGCGGAGCGACGAACGCCATGCTGGGCGCTTTGGCCCCCAAGGCCAAAGGAGCCCAGCCCCCAGGCGGGGGCGGTGCAAGGGAAAGCCAAAACTGAAATGAAATATTTTGAGGGACGGATCAAGTAAAGTGCAAAGCAGGAAGTGGCCGCCGCCAGCCGCCGTCCGGGCGCGCTTGGCGCGAGCCGGCGAAGCTTGAAGCCGCAAAGCGGCTTGTAGCTGAGCCGCGGGGCAGCCTGGCCTAGGGACCTGTAGGGCTGGCCGCAGGCCAGAGCAAAGCCCGAAGGGCTGAAGGGCCGAGCAGAACTGCGAGCCCCAAAAGGGCCCGGCCGCCGAAGGCGGCAGGCCCCAAAAAAAAGCTACTCTAAATAGAGCAGCTATAAAGCATTTTAGTACAGTTCTTCTTTTTCTTCTACCGCCGCCTGATAATCACTTAATTTTAAACTTTTACTCTCTTGGGCAGCTGGAGCCTGCGATACGTTTCTATTGCCATACCAGCTTCCATTTCCTTTGCATCGGCGGCGTTTTTTATAGGGGCTTCCGCAAGAGGCCAAAACAAAAACAGCTAAACAACTTAGGGCAATAATCGATTTAGTTTTCATAATAAAAATCTATTAGTTCTAAAAAATGAGGATATATGAACAAACGAAAACCAAGTCACAAACGCTGGCTTATCCTAGCTATTTCTGGTCTTTTACTGACCGGTTTTGGGCTTTCGCTCTTAGGCGAAGCCATTATGGCCAAGGCCCAAAACCAAAGCTTTTATAGCTGGGGAAGCTGGGGCACGGCCGCCCTGCTCTGCTTCAATACGGGGCTATCGCTTTTTGGGGGCGCTGTTATTGAGCGCTATAGACTATTGCAGCAAGCCGAGCAAAAAGAAAAATAGCCCAGCCTAGCAGGCTCGGCCCAACTGGCTGCAAGCCAGAAGGATGAGCGCTGCGAAAGGGGGGCCGAAGGCCAGACCGAGCTTTTTGAGCAAAGCGAAAAAAGCGAAGGGCCGAGCAGACCTGCGAGCCCTGAAGCATAGCGACCCAAGGCCGAAGGCCGCAGGGACAGCCCCTGATCCTCATAAAAAAAGCCCTGTTTCTAAGAAACAGAGCTTAAATTTAGCAATTTAGAGACTAGGCCTTTTCTGCAGTCTGTACCCGCAACTGAAAGCCATTGCCATGAATATTGACAATCTCGATATTTTCATCGGGCTTGAGATATTTGCGCAACTTAGTCACAAATACATCCATAGAACGGGCCGTAAAGTAGTTGTCCTCTCCCCAAATTTCTTTGAGGGCCACCGAGCGGGGCAAAACGTCATTGACATAAACGCAGAACATTTTGAGCAACTCCGCCTCCTTGGGTGACAATTTGTCCTCTGCCGTACTGCCATCGGCTGCCGTGAAGGTCAAAATGCGCAAAGGATAATCAAAATGGAAGCGGCCAAACTCAAACTCCTTGGCCGAGCGATCCTTCTGCTCACTTCTTTGGCTGCGCTTGAGCACCGCCTGAATGCGATAGAGCAACTCCTCAGAGGTAAAGGGCTTAGAGATATAATCATCGGCCCCAGCCTTAAATCCCTTGATGACATCCTCCTTCATGGTTTTGGCCGTGAGGAAGATAATCGGAATCTCTTGGTCCAGTTGTCGGACATCCTTGGCCAAAGAAAGGCCATCTTTTTTAGGCATCATCACATCAAAGATGCAAAGGTCATACTGCCCTTCCTTAAATTTTTCGAGCCCTTGTTCGCCGTCTGTAGCCAAAACGACATCAAAGTCATTCATTTCTAGATAAGAAGATAATACATCGCCAAAGTTGCGGTCATCCTCTACCAGTAGGATTTTATTGTTATCAGTCATAGAGTCTCTTATTTTTTAGGGTTACTGCTCTTCATCGATTGCTTGAACGGTTGCATAAAATGTACCAAATTTTAACATTTGGCCGCTTTAATCCTCTTGGTGTTTATAGGGAAAGAAAAGCGTAAACTTGCTCCCCTTGCCCTCTTCACTTTTCACCTCAATATGTCCAGCATGGGCCGTCACAATGGCTTTCACATAACTAAGGCCCAAACCAAAGCCCTTAATATCGTGAATATCGCCTGTGGGCACCCGATAAAATTTATCAAAAATGTGTCGGCGGGCCTCCTTAGAAATGCCCAAACCATGGTCTTCTACCGTAATTTTGATTCCGCCAGAAGCATCGCGGCTATGCAAAATGATATGCGGTTTTTCAGGAGAGTATTTGTTGGCATTATCCAGCAAATTGTGAATCACATTAGTAAAATGCGTTTCATCGGCTTCTAGTTCATGCAGGCTAGCTTGTAAATCGAGCTCTACCTGCCCATCTTTTTGGGCCAATTGCAGCATGATCTTCTCGGCCGCATCTCGCATAATCTGATGTGCATCAATAATTTCCATATTCAAAGAGAACTCTTTTTTGTCTATTCTCGCCATCTGCAAGACTTTCCCCACCTGCGAGTTCATCCGCTCATTTTCTTCCTTAATAATATGTATAAAGCGCTCGGCCTTATCCACCTTACCCATTTTTACAAAGTTGCGCACGGCATCGGTGGCCAATGAAATAGTGGCAATAGGCGTCTTAAACTCATGCGTCATATTACTCAAAAAGTCGCTCTTCATTTCAGACAACTTCTTTTGTTTCAAGATAATATGAATGGTATAATAAAAGATAAAACTCACAATGCCCGTAAAAAAGATGGTCAGAATAATATTGGCCAATAAGCTCTGCCAAATATGGTACTGCTTATAGGGAAAATCAATATAGATCCGAGCCGTTTCCTCCTCCAAAGAAGGGTACAAACTCGCCATATATTTAAAGTCTTCTTTCTTAAAATAGGCTTTCTGCTCGGCCTTTTTGCAAATGGGGTTGAGGCGCAAAAAACTGTCGGCCCGCACATCATAAACACCATAGGCGTAGGGCCCCTCCACCCCTTTTTTGCTCAGCTCAATTTCAATCAATCGGTTGAGCTTAGACCAATCCAAACGATCCGTCAAAGGAATATTCTGCACCAAACTATGATGCGTAAAATAGGTCTTAAATTGGGTCATAAAGGCTTGCCCACCCCCTTTTTTCCAGCTTCGACTCCTCTTCTCTCGGCTAAAAAAGACCGTTTGCAAACGCCCAACGCCCTCCACCTCAAAGGTGTCTACAGAAACCGCCTGATTGTTGGTATCCTGGTAAATCAAAGAGGTGTGTATGGCCTCTACCTCGGCCAAAGTCCGCAGATCCCGCCCCAAATCTTGCCCTTCCGACAGTTTAGGGAGGTCGTACATTTCCGCCATCCGCTTAATATCGGCCTGCTCCAGTTTAGAGACCACATGCTCCAAAGCCGCATGAATATTATTGTCAAAAAGCTCGGCATTGAGCATAATAGCCCGCTGGATCGAATAGACTTGTACGCCAAAGATCCCCAAAAGAGCAATGCTCATCACCCCAACAATTCCTATAATAGACGATCGATTCATGCCATTAACTGATTTACTCCTTCCAAGAAAGAAAGAATCCCTGATCTTCAGAAGGTTCTAAAGGCTTTTTTGTTTTTTTTAATGTCTCTACTGCTTTTGGGGCCTCCGCGGCGGCTTCGCCTTGCGGCGGTTACTCCCTTTGGTCGTCGAACTGCGCCCTAAAGGGCTTGTTGTCGTTTATTCCCGTTGGTCATCGAACTGGCGCCTCTTCGAGGCTGGTTGTCGCAGCTCGCTGCTGTTTTTGGGGCCTCCTGCCTTCGGCAGGCGCTACGTTTCGCAGCTCGCTGCTCGCTCGGCCCTGCGCCGCCTTCGGCGGCTGGGTCTGGCCCTTTGGGCCACTGCTGCACATCGCTAGGCCACTCCCTTCGGTCGTTCTAGACCCAAAAAAAAGGGCCACTTTTCAGCAGCCCCAAGTTCTATTTACTATAAGTTGATTTTCGCTTTTCTACAAAAAGTGCCGAAATAGAACGATGCTCATGGGTGTTCCTGATGGCCCGAGAAAATAACTTAGCCGTAGATACTACCTTGATTTTTTCACTCTTTTCCTTCAGTGGAATCGTATCCGAAACCACCAATTCGGTCAAAACTGACTTTTCTAGCCGCTCATAAGCTGGGCCAGAAAGTACCGCATGCGTACAAACCGCCCGCACCGAACGCGCCCCCTTGTCTATTAAGGCCTGCGCCGCTGTGCATAAGGTCCCTGCCGTATCAATAATGTCATCAACCAAAATAACGTCCTTGCCTTCTACATCTCCAATTACAGTCATCTCGGCAATTTCATTGGCCTTTTTGCGATATTTGTCGCAAATGACTAACCCACAATCAAAATGCTGCGCATAGACTCTCGCTCTTTTAGTGCTGCCCACATCTGGAGAAGCAAAAATGAGGTTAGCGGTGTCTAGGTCTTCCAGATACTCAAAGAAGATCCCCTCACTCTTTAGGTGATCTACGGGAATATCAAAAAATCCCTGAATCTGATCGGCATGTAGGTCCATGGTCATAATCCGATTGGCCCCAGCCGCCATGAGTAAATTAGCCACCAACTTGGCCCCAATAGCTACCCGCGGCTTGTCCTTGCGATCCTGTCGGGCAAAACCAAAATATGGAATTACAGCCGTGATGTAACCAGCAGAAGCCCGCTTGGCCGCATCAATCATTAAGAGCAATTCCATGAGGTTTTCTGTGGGCGCAAAAGTAGACTGAATGAAAAACACATAGGCACCACGAACCGATTCTTTGATGTTTGCCTGAAATTCTCCATCCGAAAAACGCTCAATACTCATGTCTCCCAAAGGCTGACCATAGTAGTCTACAATCCGCTCGGCCAGATAACGAGAATTTTGCCCAGAAAAAAGTTTTACATCACTAACGAGTTCCATAATAGGAGGAAGTTTTAATGAAATCCGCTACAGATTTCTATGAATGCAATCTAAGTTGTTTAGCTAATCAATAAAAGGGCGAGCCACAGAAGTTCAAGCCACCCCATAAAAAAAGCCTTCAGCCAAAGGCCAAAGGCATAATTCTTTTATTTAGAGCGCAGTAAATAACGCATATTACCAATTACAATATATTTTAAGGTTTGGTTCGAACCCTCTACCAAAAAGATTTCTGACTCTTTGGAGGTGACCTCATTAACTACCTTTAGTATACGAGCTGGCACCTCTTTCGCCTTAATCGGATCAAAGAAACGCGAACGCTTGTTTTTCTTGATCTTAAAGACCTGCTTGGGGTTTGCCTTGTTTCTGCTGTCACTGATCTTAATGAACTGCTCCCGCTTCTTCCGACGCTTCCCCTTAGGGATAATCACTTCCTCAAATTCAATGCTCACCAAGTCCTTGGCGTAAATCCGATTGAATTCCAAATGATCGTACTTCAGTGCTAAGGTAGAAAATGGCACCACTTTCTGCTTATACAACTGCTCCTCATCTACCAAACTAACATCGCCCAATTGGGTAAAATATAAACGGTCTCGATCCAACTGATAATCTGGAGTAGGCGCTATATAATATATATGCTCCGAACTGGTCGGCTCCTCCTGATAATGCAATTTCACCAAACGACCACGGTCACAATGAAACTGAATAAACCCCTGTATCTCCGGATTCTGCAAGTCAATCAAAGTCATCACAAAGCCAAAAGCCTTAGATTCCGTTTTATGAATGTGCATGGTCACAGGCTCTTTATTAGGCGCCGCATCTATCCCCGCTGTCGAAAACCGAATCTTTTCACTAATCGTGACCTTGGTCCCCGTGATTTCAAATACGGCTTGCCCATGCTCTAAGGGACTGTCATAATGCGCCCCCCGCAATTTGGCCCGATAGGGTATAATAGTGTTTCCTCTTAAGTCATAGTCATATAAGTAGTCCCGATCCTCTACATAGGTAAATTTCTTTTTAGGTACTTCCGGAATCTGTGCCGAAAGTATCTGCGGGACAAATAATATCGTCAAACAAAAAATGAGTAGTTGTTTCATATTAGCTTATTCGATGAAGTCATTTAAATCTGGTATTTCGGTCGCTATGGTTTCAACTAATATACCAAAAGCCCCCTAAACCTTGTAACTAAAGCCGAGAAAAACGGTCCAAACTGCCATCCTCTATGCTCCTAAGAAGCTCTTCTAGCTTGTTCTCTACCCCCTCAAAACAGGCCGGAGCCGCAAAATCCTCGGCCCGATAATGATAGAGCTGCCAAGCTTTGTCTACATACTCTAAAGCCGAACGGTGCTCCATCCAATCTCCTGAGTTTAAGTAGGTCAATTGCCCAAACTCGGTCACTATCTCCCGATGCTGAGGCCGATGTACATGCCCGCAAACTACATAGTCGTAGCCCTTGGCCATACCCACCTCAATCGCTTTTTGCTCAAAGTCATTCATTTTTTGTACCGCCGCCTTTACCGAGGCCTTCAATCGCTTAGAAAACTGGCTAGGCGGTACCCCCAAAGGCTTCAACAAACGGTTCATCCCCCGGTTCAACATAATGCTCCAATCGTAAAATTGCCCCCCTATCTTGGCCCAAAAACGCCCCTTATGTACCGAGGGATCATAAGCGTCGCCATGAAAGAACCAAGCCCGCTTGCCATCCAACTCCAAAAGCAATTTGTCCTGCAAGTAGATGTTGCCCAAACGAAAAGGAGTCAACCGACGTAGACTGTCGTCATGGTTGCCCGTTAAGTAATAAACAGGCACCCCCGACTCGGCCAAGTTCATGAAGTGCCGCAAAACAGCCCAATGGGCCTGCGGAAAATACCCCTTCCGAAATTGCCAAATGTCTATAATGTCTCCATTCAAGATGAGCATTTTAGGCGCCAAGCTCTGCAAATACTGCAATAAGGCCTTGGCCTCCGAGCCCTGCGTGCCCAAATGCACATCAGAAAGGACCAATATGTCGATTTCTCTTTTGTCTGCCATGGGGAAAAGTTGGAGATTACTGCTTCTTACCTACAAAACTAATGTATTCCCAGACCCCCATATAAGCCGACCGCACTTTGTTCACTATAGGCTCAAAGTTGTCTCGCAAAAAAGGACGCAAATGCCCGTCCATCCGCACATGATGATTCCCCATATGACTCTTGAACCAGCCCTGCTTGCTGTCATGAAAATCGACTACCGCTATATAGCCCCCTACTTTGAGGTCTTTCTTGGCCTGCTTCAATAAGTCTTCCCACTGTGGGTTGATCATGGTCAATGAATAAGAAAACAAAATGGCATCATACTGCCCGTTTTGCCCCTCCGCATCCTGGCCATAAGGCTCATGCACAACCTGCACCCGCTGACCAAATGGCGCCACCTTCTTGCTCGCAATATCGACCATATCCGTAGAGACCTCATAGGCCTTGATCTCCGCCGCAGGAAAGGTCTCGGCCAATATCTTCGTATTGAAACCCGTCCCACATCCTACTTCCAAGATCTTTATCGAGGCATTCCGCTCTAAGGGAATGTCTTTAATCACTTCTACCCGACCAAAGAGAAAACTCCATCGCGTTAGATCATAAATTTTTGACTGAAATTTGTAGTACTGGTCCATACTACTCGCTTGCTCTTTCGAGTCTTTATGCGCTGTTCCCATACACTAATTCTTGTTCTTGATGTACAAACTTATTTCACTGTCCCTAAATAAACACTGCCATAAGTCCCTACCCGATCCTGAAAATGACTTTCCTTCAATTCCTCCTCCGAGGAAACCCAACTGACCCGCTCTTTCACAAAATCAGGAAAGAAGTCGATCCGCATGGCCGCAGAACGCATCAAGATTTTTGTGCCCGGCCGACTGTTCGCCAAAATACACTGCCACTCTTCCTCTAAAGCAGGCACATCATGCGCCGCCAACCAATCCTGATGGTCCAATAGTACATAATGACTGTATTTGCCCGGATTGTCCTTCAGAAATTGAGAAAAACTTGTCGTATGCGTATGGATGTTGTCCGCCCGCTCTCGCAATGATAAATAATTCTCCTCTCGCAAATAACTCGGACAGCAATCTTTGGTGTAATGCCCATTTACATAGACCTGCCAAAAGTAGTTTTCCTTGATGTCCAATTCCGTAAATACATGCCGAACCGCATCTACCACAAAACTACTCACGCCCCCAGGATATTCTTCAGTAATTAACCGACGCTGCGCTCTAGGTACACCCGCCAAGGCCAAAGAAAAATGCCGACTGATGGTCCAACGTACCGCCTTGTTAAACAATTTGCGCTCTACCTGCTCAAAATATTGCTCCTGCTCTTCTAAGGTCTCCGCCTTGAGCAATTTCAATACCTTGCTGTGCAAACTAGGCCGCATCTGCATATAACGCACAAACAACCAGGCTAATGTGCCCGAAGATCCTCTATAATAAAAACTCTTCTTAGGCCCCTTGCCCTCAAAGTAGCTCATCTTTTGGTCCCAAAATTCCTGCGCATAAGCCGGCAAATGTGGACGCAATTGCTGCCGATAAACTTCCTCCGCCTGCGCATGCTTGCCATCGCCAAAGTAGTCGTACAACTCATCATAAGAGCTATGCTTAAATAAGCTCTTCTTAAATTCTAATAAGGCATTCTGCCGAGAATTTAAATCAATACAATGAATGGCCTTGGGGTCATCCAACAGATAATCTAGGGCATTGCAACCCGCACTCGTAATCATCACAATCTCGCTATCTGGCTCAATTTGCATCAATTCACGATCGCAACGAGGGTCTTCCCAACAAATGTTGTAAACAAGGCTTCCACCATGCACATTCTTAAATACCCAATCTCTAAAATGGTTAATCATAAAGTTTAGTTTGTTCGCCCAATTTAGGGGCGGCTGAGGGCCTTTGCTTTCAGGCCCAACTAGTTTGGGCAAAAATAAACATTTTTTGCAGACTCACTAAACTAGATGTTAGGCAATGCTCGCTTTCTCCTCAGCCAATTCTGCTTCTAGCTTATTTTTTTGGGGCCTCCTGCCTACGGCAGGCGCTACGTTGCGCAGCTCGCTCTTCGCTCGGCCCTGCGGCCTGACGGCCTGGGTCTGCGGCTGCGCCGCACTGCTGCACATCGCTAGGCCGCTCAACAGTTATTTTCAAGCTTATCTTTCTGCTTCGGCCATAGGGCGGTTTACTTAAGCTATTCGCAATTTGTGAAACGGCAATTGTAAAGCCAGCTATGCTATTCGCAATTTGTGAAATGGCAATTGTAAACCCAGCTGTGCTATTTGCAATTTGTGTAATGGCAATTGTAAACCCAGCTGTGCTATTTGCAATTTGTGTAATGGCAATTGTAAACCCAGCTATGCTATTCGCAATTTGTGAAATGGCAATTGTAAAGCCAGCTATGCTATTCGCAATTTGTGTAACGACATTTGTAAATTGCGGTGAGCTATTTGTAATTTGTGAAAGGGCAATTGTAAACTGCGGTGAGCTATTTGCAATTTGTGAAAGGGCAATTGTAAACTGCGGTGAGCTATTTGCAATTTGTGAAACGGCATTTGTAAACTGCGGTGAGCTATTCGCAATTTGTGAAAGGGCAATTGTAAACTACGGTATGCTATTCGCAATTTGTGAAATGGCAATTGTAAAGCAGGGTATGCTATTCGCAATTTGTGTAACGGCATTTGTAAACCCAGCTGTGCTATTCGCAATTTGTGTAACGGCATTTGTAGGGACTGTTCAGGAGTTTGTGCATTAGAATAAAATTTGGGCCTTAGCTGCTTAGGATTTGGCCAATCATCGCCTAGGGACAAGCCCCTAGGCTAATCTAATGGGTTCAACCCTCTGCGAGGGCCTCAACTGTTGATATACAAGGCCTTGTTTAGTTGTTATCGCAGAGAAGGACCTCATCCAAAGGCCCTCTTTAGAGGGCTGTCTGAAAAAGCTAGCCTAGGGGCTTGTCCCTAGGCAGCAAAAAGGGCAGACACAAAATTTTAAACAGTCTCTAACAATCCTCTCTTAGGGAAAAAGAAAATCCCCTCGCAGGAGGGGATGGCAATTTGGTTCTTATGAACTTTATGAGCGTAGTAGGCAGAGAAAAGGGCCGAAGGCCCGCAGGCCTAGCGATGTGCAGCAGTGGCCGTCAGGCCAGACCAAGGCGGCAAAGCCGCCGCAGGGCCGAGCGAATAGCGAGCTGCGAAACGTAGCGCCCGCCGAAGGCGGGAGGCCCCAAAACAGCAGCGAGCTGCGGAACGACAACAAGAACTTTAGTTCGCAGTTCGACGACCGAAGGGAGTAACCGCCGCAGCTTTGCTGCGGAGGCCCCAAAACAGCAGCCTTCACTAGCTTCCTTTCTGTAGCATTCTTTGAATAGATTGGCCAAAAATGAGGACGGCAAAAAGGGCAAAACAAAGCAGTTTGAGGGCCATATTGCCTAGTTCTAGGGCTTTTTGGTCCCAACCCAAGCCGTAATATAAAAGCGTAATGCCCAAAACGGGCAGCAAACTCAAGAGCATTTTGCCCAAAGGCAGGCGGGGCGCTTTCAGCCAATAATCGCAGACCAACCAACTGAGTAAAAACATAATCATATAGGAAACCAAGGTGGTATAAGCCGCCGCCTGATAGCCATAGAGCGGGATAAAATAGAAGTTGAGCAGTAAATTGCCCAAAGCCGAGGCCAGCAAAATAACCGTCAGGTAAATATTGACCTTTTGGTACTGAATATAGCGGTTGTAGAGCAGCGACATACTATAAAAAATGTAGCCCAGAATAATTATGGGCACAATATAGAGCGACTGCTGAAAATTATTTTTGCTAAAACTGAGCAGCAAACTGGCCAAATCGACCGCAAAGAGGAGGAGAAAAACGCCCCCCAGCAAACTCAACTTATGGATACTATAGACCTGAGGGCCCAATTGCTCATACTTTTGCTCATTCATTATTTTATGATAAGCGGGATTGGCTGCATTTTGAAGGGCCGTAATCAGGCCCAGCAAGAGCATACCAATTTTGTAGGCAAAACTATAGAGGCCCGCCTCGGCATGGCCTAATTGGCTATTAATCAGCCATTGGTCAAAAGAATTGAGCAAAAAGCCTCCGATAGAATAGGGAATTAGGGGGAGGCCATAAGTCAAAGCGTACTGAAAATGCTTGCGTTCCAGATGAAAAGGCTGAATAAAAGGCCAGATACGCCAGATAAAAATCAGGGCAAAAAAGCCAGCAGCCAGCATCTCCCCGATAATTTTGCCCATATAGACCCGGCCTGTTTCATGCAAAAGATACATCCCAACACAGGCCAAAGCGAACTTGCTATATTGCCAAGCCACATTAACAATGCTAATTTCCACACTCTTTTGCTGCTCTCTTTTGAGTTGGAAAAAAATATAGTAAAGCACCCCAACATAGCCCATCAATAGCAAATAGGCAATCGTTTCTACGGGCAAGTTAATAAACTCAGCAATCGAAACTCTAAAGTAATATGCCAAACCACCCAAGGCCAGATTAACCAAAGCCGTAGCAGTCAGCACCGTACTCACAAACCCCTTGACATCTGCTCCTTCCTCATGAAAATAGCGACTAATAGCCAAATGTAAATTAAAGGACAAAATAACAGAAACAACACTAAGGTAGGAAATAAATATACTAGCCACCCCATACTCTGCCTCATCCATAAAATAGGTAAAGACAGGCAGAGAAACGATGCCTAGGCCTTGAGTCAAGAGCGTACCCAAAAAGTAGATACTAGAATGTTTAAACACATCAAAGAAAGAAAAAGAGCGCAAGCGCTCTAAAAGTTGGGCCAGCATAAATGAACATTAAATTAATCGATAGAAGAAAATGGCCCTAGTAGAAAAAGCAAGCTGCTGCACTAGAAACCTAGTCCAGCAACTCCTTATAGAAGCCTTTAAATGCCTTTACTTTTTTCGGATCATCATCATACCATCTCGGAGGGGTAAAAGCATAGGCTCCACCCGTTTATCTTCTCGAATCTTTTTATTTAGGGCATCGATAGCGATTGTTTTTTTCCCTTTGAGCTCCTCCTCGGCCACCTTGCCGCTCCAGAGCACATTATCGATAATAATACATCCGCCGCTTCGCATTTTGGGTAAAATGAGTTCATAATAATTGTCATAATTCATTTTATCGGCATCAATAAATGCCAGATCCCAGTCATCGCTTAGCTGCGGAATAATATCTAGGGCGGCGCCGATGCGCAGCTCAATTTTTTGGGCCAGGTCAGCCTTCTTAAAAAAGCCATTAACGGCCTCCTCTAGCTCCTCATTAATGTCTATGGTCAGTAGGCGTCCGCCGGGCGCCAAACCTTGAGCCAAGCAAATAGCCGAATAGCCTGTAAAGGTCCCTACCTCTAAAATCTTTTTGGGGGCCAAGAGCTTGCTCAACAAAGCCAAAAAATGGCCTTGCAGCTGCCCAGAAATCATCTGAGGCATTAGTACATGCAAATGCGTATAGCGTTCTATCTCTTTGAGGATCTCATCGGGAAAAACCGCTGAATGCTGCTCGCAGTAATCTTGTATATTCTTGGGCGGAAAATCTAACATAAATTGCTGTTTTGTAGTGCGTTAATCTTTTTTAAGCCATTTTTAATAGCAAAAAAATTAGACATATTAGTTTAATATACGTATATTTGATTAAGGTCAAAATTTAGCCAAATTTAAAAATATACTACGCTATGTGGAAGGAGCCAGCTATTTTTTCGCAAAGAAAAGAATATCACGAAGAGGAAGAGGTCCTATTAATGGACCCCTTAAAAGATGAAATCAAGCTTTTGGTTTACAATGACGACCACAACACCTTTGATTGGGTCATTGAGTCTTTTATGGAGGTTTGCGGTCATACCAGCATTCAGGCCGAGCAATTGAGCTATATGATTCACTTTAATGGCAAGGCGGTGGTAAAAACAGGGACCAAAGCCAAGCTAAAGCCGATGAAAGAGGCCTTGTTAGATCGGGGTTTATCGGCTGTTTTGGAGGATTAAAACGAACTACCTACTAACCTAAGTTGGACAAACATTGCAGTAATTAATGGGGGCTTGGCCCCTTTTTTTATGAACTCAATTTAAACATAACATATATGTACAACTTTCTTTCAAATGACAACATTGACGAATTTCCGCCCATAGAAGAGGATTTGGATGGTATTGTAGCGGTTGGGGGGCAGCTAACGACCGCCCGTTTGCTTTCTGCTTATCGCAAGGGGATTTTCCCTTGGACTGCTGCCAAGCAACCTATTATGTGGTGGTCTCCGGATCCGCGGATGCTCATGCGGCCAGAGGAGGTAAAGATTAGTAAGTCCATGCGGAAAATCTTGGCCCGTGGAGACTTCAAAATCACTTTGGACACCGCCTTTGAGGAGGTGATTCGCAACTGTGCTAATATTCCCCGCCGCGGCCAGGAGGTTGCCGAGGGAGAAGAATCTGGGGCTTGGCTCTTGGAGGATATGCAAGAGGCCTACATCAACCTGCATAAGGCGGGGCATGCCCATTCTGTAGAAGCCTGGCAAGATGGCGAATTGGTTGGGGGGCTATATGGTGTAGCTGTGGGTTGGAACTTCTCTGGGGAGTCTATGTTTTCCAAGGTTTCTAATGCCTCTAAGGCGGCCTATTTGACCTTAGTGCCGCTTTTGGGCCAGCTTGGTTTTCAGTGGATTGACTGCCAGATGTACACGGAGCATTTATCCAGTCTTGGGGCTCGGCTCTATCCTCGAAAAATTTACTTAGACTTTCTTAAGGAGAATGAGCAGGAACCTGGTATTCAGGGTTCTTGGACGCATTTGCTTTAGTTAGCTTTTGGAGCTGTCCTGGGTCGTTAATGGCTTGGGGCGGCTCATTTATCCCCCGCTCCTATTTTAACCACCATAATCAATATGAACAGAAAAGAGCGAAAACGTTTTGGTTCTGCAGAAAGCCCTTGCTTAGAGATGGGGTATGAGGCGGGGCCTCGAGAGGAATTGGTCCAGAAAGGCTTATTGGTTCTTTGGGCTAAAAATACGGTATCTATAGAAGTAGATGGAGAGCCCTTAGCCTTGGGGCCGGATGAGCTTCTTTTTTTGGGGCCAGAACAAAGGCGGCAATTTTTGGCGATAGATGGCCTCTCCTACTTACAATTTAATCCCTTATTTCACTGTATTTTGGAGCAGGACCAAGAACTGGGCTGTAAGGGGCGCCTATTTTTTTCGGCTGCAGAGCTGCCTAAAATTGCCTTATTGGGCAGATTGGGACAAAAGATCAAACAAATTTGGGCCGAGATAGAGGAAGAGCTGGTCCTAGAAGCGCCGCATAAGCTCAGTTTATTGCGTAGTCTGCTGCGCAACCTACTTATCTATGCCAACCGCCTTTATTTGGAGAACCACCAAAAAGCGGCAGAAAAATGGCCACAGGAAGAGCTGGTTCGAGAATTTTACTATTTGGTCAATCAGCATTTTAGAGAAAAGACCAAAGTGAGTGATTATGCCAAATTGCTACATCGCTCGCCCAAAACGCTGAGCAATCTGCTCAAGGAATTGGGCCATAAAAGTCCGCAGCAGTATATTCAAGAAAGGAGAACCCTAGAAGCTCGGCGTTTACTTATTTACAGTAATAAATCAATAGCTGAAATTAGCAGCGAATTGGGCTTTGAGGAAAAGCGCAGTTTTAGTCGTTTTTTTAAGCAGCAAACCCAATTCTCCCCCACTGAGTTTAGGCGGCAAAAAGGAAATATGGCTACATCTTAGGGAAAAACGGTCTTTTTTTTCGTTCAGCAATCTGTTTACTTTGCAGTATACAAGTATTACTATTAAAAGCATTCATCTAATGAGCGTAAAAATTGAAATCAGTAATGAGGGAAGCCACTTTGTCTCTAATGTGCACAATGGCCAAGTAGACATGCAGTTGGATCTTCCAATGGCTGCTGGCGCCCCTTATAGTGGTTATTCTCCAGTAGATTTATTATTGTCTAGCATTGCCTATTGCAAGCTGGCCACGGTTCGTTTTATTGCCATGAAAAATCAATGGAAGCTAGAGAAAATCACGGCTCAATTGGAAATGAAAGAGGACATGACTGGCGAGCTTCCTGAAACCAGCGTAAGTATGAAGATGCAGATTCAGGGAGAATTGAAGGAAGAACAGAAAGCCCAGCTTTTGGCTGCGGCTAATCACTGCCATGTTCATCAGCTTTTGGAGGGTAATTGGAAAATTGAAGACATCCAGTTGGAATCGGAAGTCTTGAGTTAGGTACTGACCTAAAAATGTAGCTATTTTGGATAAGGTCCTATAACAGTTGATGTTGTAGGGCTTTTTTTTGATGTAAAAAAAGGCCCCAGCTTCTGGATTAGAAGCTGGGGTATTTTTTTTCTGTTTTTGTCATAAAAATGTCAAAATAAAAAATCCAAGAAAGGAGGAGAGCCGTAACTAGACTAAAATAAAAAGCCCTGCTATGAAAAAATGGATCTTTAGAATTATATGGAGCAGCCTGGCGGTCTCCTTCCTTCTTTTTTCGGCCCTAGTCATCCATATTTATATGGTGATGGGACCTTCTAACATGAAATATCATAATAGCAAGCCCATACAGCTTTCTCGGATTGACTTTGAGGGCCCTAAAAATGACAGTTTATTTCATTTGGCGGAGAGTGAAGTGCGCAAGACGGCTGGGGTACAGCATGCTTTTTTGAACAAATCGCATGGCACCCTAGTCTATGGATACGCTCCGGGAGAAGTAGACCCCAAGGCTGTTTTTGCCAAAATTGAGCAGCTAGCGATTCGGCCCAAAATGTATGTGGTAGACAAAGAGCAGCTGGCCAATGGTTGTCCAGTTTTGGATAAAAGTTCTTTTAGCTATCGGCTAGGCGCCTTGATTCAATCCTTCTTTTAGGCAGGGAAAAAAGCCGGGCCTGAAAATGGTCCATGGCCCAGCGCTGCGCAGCGGTGGCCGCAGGCCAGACCGAGCGGGCGAAGCCCGCGAAGGGCCGAGCAGACCTGCGAGCCGCGCAGCATAGCGGCGGCCGAGCTAGGCGAAGCCTAGCCGGCCGCGGGCCCCAAAAAAAATGAATTAACTACATATAGCATTGCCGCTCCTCTAATGGCAGACTATTTTTTATTTATCACTGTTTAATCCTTATTTTATGACAAAGTATTTAAATGGTTTTCTCTTTGCCGTATTGGCCTTAGCCCTTTTTATGGGGTCTTGTAAAGAAGATGACACCGATGACAACACGAATGACGAGCCAACACTTTATGAGCGAGTTGGTGGAACGACCATGGTTTCGGACCCCAACAACTCTAGTCAAATGATTGAGCAAGGTTATTTGACCCTGCGCTCGGTAGTCGATTCTGCAATTTTTGTGATTGCTGCCGATACGGTAATGGCGCCTTATTTTCAGGTTTTGCTTACGGAAGTAGGCAATGGCGACATGTCTGGCGTTACCGCATTGAGTGCTAGTTTGACCAACTTTATGGCCGTAGCTACTGGAGCAGAAAACTTTAGTTATAATGGCCGCGATATGGTCACTGCTCATGATCCCGCCCAATATAACCGCATGGGACTCGCTGCAGACGATGCAGCCTATGATGCCTTTATTGCGGATGTGGGAACGGCCCTTGGGCAAAATGGCGTGACCGATACGGAGCTCATCAATGATTTGGTGGCCTTGTTGGAAACCCTACGTTCTGATATCGTTCAGCGATAGAAATCAGATTTTCATAGATTGTTAGGAGCCTCGGCCAGTTGGTCGGGGCTTTTTTTGGCTATAAATTTGCTGTAAAAAGCCGTCTAAGCCCCCTTTTTCTGGGAAAAGTCAAGTTTTTTTTTAGAAAAAGTGAAAAAAGTTCTGTTTTAGAGTTCACAACTTGGCCAAAACTTGCATTAAGGTCGTATAAACCAAACACTTTTTATGGATAAAGATCTGTACACACCTTAATGCCTCCTCTGGAACCATTATTCTACACAATAAACAAACTTCCCTCCCTTTGACACTTTTCCTTGATGAGGTCTTTATCAATGCTCTGTAATCCCAACCACCCCATTCCCCTTTTTGCTTGAGAATCCCCGTTCTCTACCCATCAAAAAATGGCAATAATCTATTTAGGTTATCTGCCCTTTTTTGTGTCTGTACCTAAGGCGTCGGTGTTTATGAAGCTTAGAAAAAAGCGTATCTTGTTTTAAACAAACTTACTGCAGATGATGCGCTTACTTTCCCTTCTATTTATTTTGGGTTTACTTTCTCCTTTAGCGGCCCAGAACAATACCTCTATTTATGATCATTTTTTGCCAGGCCAAAGCTATCTGCTCATGGCCGACAAGGTCAATTTGCGGCAACAGCCTAGTTTGCAAGCCAAGGTTTTGCAAAGAGCGCCCATTGGCAGCGCAGTAGAAATCATTAGCAAATCGGATAAGCAGCTTCGGTTGAAGGGGATAACGGCCCCCTGGTATTTGGTCCTTTATAAAGGGCAAAAAGCCTTTGTTTGGGGCGGATTGCTGGCCTTGGGCCAAGAGTCCCTCCAAGATGGCCGCCAATTACTGTATGGCTATGAGCGGATGGAGGTCCGCAAAGAGGGCCAAATAGAAAGCCGGCAGTTTTGGTTGGGCCTGCGCTTGGTCCAAAACAATAAAGAATTGCAGCATCTATCTATAAAGGCTATGGGCAACCTACAAACTAGCCTGAGCTTTAGGCTAGATGACCACCGTGGCCTAGAGCAGCTAGAGCATATTATTGAGTTTTCTTTTAGCGATGGCTATTGTGGGGGGACCAATGGGATGCAAACGGTTTTTCTTCAAAAGCAGCGGCTTTATGCCTTGCCTCCGCTTTATAGTGGTTCTGACTTACCCGTTTTCCAACATCAATACTTTGTTTATCCTAAGGAGCATCAAAAAAGCGCCAACCTACTCATTTTCAAAAATGAGTCAGGAGAATATGATGATGCCACAGGACAACCGCAGTACGATCAGCAAAGCAGTACTGACTTTTTATGGAATGGTCGAGTTCTTCTGCCCCTAAAACCTTAAACCCAATGCGCTATTTAGCTTATTTTTTGCTGCTTTGCGCCTTCTTTTCTTGCCAAAACAGCTATCAGGAATTCAAACAATTGGAGGGCGAAAAAGCCATGCTGGTTTCGGCCCACCCCATAGCTTCTTTGGCGGGCAAAAAAGTGCTTAAGGCAGGCGGAAACGCCATAGATGCCGCTGTAGCCGTTCATTTTATGCTGGCCGTGGTCTATCCAGAAGCGGGCAATATTGGCGGAGGCGGCTTTATGATTTTTCGCCCAGCTCAAGGCCCCGTACAAAGCTTAGATTTTAGAGAAACCGCCCCCGCCCTAGCCTATCGAGATATGTATTTAGATAGCCTGGGCCAAGCTAATGATAGCCTCAGCCGATTGGGGGCGCTCTCGGTGGGGGTGCCCGGTTCGGTGGCCGGACTCTTTGAGGCCCATCAAAAATATGGAAAGCTTCCTTGGGCCAAACTGATTGCCCCCGCTATTGAAGTAGCAGAAAAAGGCTATATCTTGTCTGCTTCGGCAGCTAAGCGCCTAAATGAAAAGCTGCCCGAAATGAGAAAGGTCAATCGCTACCAAATGCCTTTTATGCAAAAAGAAAGCTGGGCAGCAGGCGATCGCATTGTCCAAAAAGAATTGGCCCAAACCCTAAAACGTATCCAAAAAGAGGGAAGAGATGGCTTTTATAAGGGAGAAACGGCAGCCCTTTTCTTGGCCGAAATGCAGGCCGCTGGCGGCTTAATTCAGGCCGAAGACCTAGACAACTACCAGCCCAAATGGCGAAGCCCCATCCAGTTTAATTATAAAAACAAATATACGGTTTATAGCATGCCGCCCCCCTCTAGTGGAGGCATCGCCCTGGCCCAACTGCTGCAAATGGTAGAGGATTATCCTCTCAAGCAAATGGGCTTTCAATCAACTCGAGCGGTGCATTTAATGGTAGAAGCCGAACGCCGAGTCTATAGCGATAGAGCCAAACATTTGGGCGATACCGACTTTTATCCCGTTCCAATTGAGGCCCTAACCGATAAGGCTTATGCCAAAAATAGAATGCGGTCTTTTTCCTACCAAAAAGCCAGTCCTAGCCAAGAAATTCAGGCGGGACAGCCTAAAAAAGTGGCGGAGGAAACCACCCATTATTCTATTGTTGATGAGGCCGGCAATGCGGTTTCGATTACCACTACCCTCAACGGCAATTTTGGCAGCAAGTTGATGGTCCAAGGGGCGGGTTTTTTCCTAAACAACGAGATGGATGATTTTAGCGCAAAACCCGGCCACCCCAATATGTTCGGCCTTTTGGGCAGCCAAGCCAATGCCATTGCCCCCAAAAAACGGATGCTCAGCTCCATGACGCCCACTATTGTCGATAAAGATGGGGAGCTTTTTATGGTTTTGGGCAGCCCCGGCGGCTCCACCATTATCACTTCCGTTTTTCAGGTTCTCCTCAATGTCATTGAGTTTGAGCAAGATTTGCCCAGCGCCGTTCAGGCCCCTCGTTTTCATCATCAGTGGCTGCCCGATCAGATTTATATTGAAGAGGGGGCTATTCCAGAAAGCGAACAGCAGCAGCTCAAAAAAATGGGCCATCAATTTAAGTTGCGGGAGCCTATTGGCCGTGTGGATGCCATTATTCGCTTGCCCAATGGAAAATGGCAGGGTGCTGCCGACCAAAGAGGAAACGATAGCACTGCAGGCTACTAATCCTGATGATTTTTTCTTTTTGGGGCTGCCCCGCCCTTCGGGCGGGTCGCTCCCCTCTGGGCTCGCAGGTCTGCTCGGCCCTGCAGCCGCCTGCGGCGGCTTTGGTCTGCCGCTTCGCGGCACCCGCCGGGCAGCTCAGCCGACGGCCCTTCGGGCCTTTTTACTGCCCGCCAACCCCCTAAAATTCACTGCCGAAGAAGAAAACCAAAAGAAAAAAGACCGTTGAGCGGCCTAGCGATGTGAAAGGGTGGCCGCTAGGCCAGACCAAGCAAAACGAGCGATAGCGAAGTTTTGCGAAGGGCCGAGCAGACCTGCGAGCCCTGAAACGTAGCGCCGACGACCAAAGGGAGACGGAGGCCCCAAAAAAATAATAAAACAACTTCCTTTTGGCCCTAACCTTGACTAAAAGACAGCATTAAGCAATACGCATTAAACCACAACCGCTATGAAACAATTTATTTTTAGTCTTAGCTTTTGCCTCTTGGCCATGAGCAGCCTTTTTGCCCAGGGAATTCAGTTTGAATCTGGAAGTTGGGCCGATGTAAAAGCCAAAGCCAAAGCCCAAAACAAGCCCATTTTTGTGGATGCTTATGCCGTTTGGTGTGGGCCCTGCAAATGGATGTCGGCCAATAGTTTTACCGATGCCTCCGTCGGCGAGCTCTACAACAGTGGCTTTATCAACTACAAATTTGATATGGAAAAAGGCGAAGGACCAGCTTTTGCTCAACAGCAGAGCATTCGGGCCTACCCCACCCTCCTTTTCTTCTCGCCCGATGGCGAATTGCTCAAAAAAGCAGAAGGCGCCCGAGATGCAGAAGGCCTCATCAGCTTGGCCAAACCTTATTTGAAGGCCAACAATAATGCAAATCAGGGACAAACGACCACAGATAATAACTGGGAAAGCCTCAACTTCAAAGCTTGGGAGTACTACGAAACTAAATCGAGCCGCTCCGACCTCAGCAAAGCCCTAAAATGGGCCAATGCCTCTATTGAGATGAACCGAAATTGGTATAATTTGGATACCAAAGCGCATCTACTCGCCAAATTGGGCCGCAATAAAGAAGCCCTAGAACTAGCCGTAGATGCTATTTTGGCCGCTCAAGATGCTAACGAATTGGCAGAAGCCGAAGAAACCATGGACCTTTTGCGAAAGCTCCGAAATAACTAAGCGAAAGCGCCCAAAAAGAAAGCGCTTGCAGTACTCCTGCAAGCGCTTTTTGATTTAAATATCACCTAACTGCGGCCTTAGAATAATTTCTTCCACCACCGTTTGCGGACTCAAGCCATGGCAATCCCAAACCGATTGCGCAATATCTTCGGCCTTCATAAAGCGTTCTTGGGGCAGCTCTGTGCCCTCCCAAGAAGCCGTATAAGTAGCGCCTGGCATAACAGCCGTCACCCGAATCCCCTGAGCTTTTACCTCTTCTCTAAGGACCCTAGAAAAGCCCAGCATAGCATGCTTAGAAACGGCATAAGCCCCATAAGGCATAAAACTAGCAATGGAACACATATTAAAGATATGTCCCGATTTTTGGGCCTGCATCTTGGGCAATAGCGCCTGCGTCAAATAATACGCACTATAGAGATTGGTATCCATCATGAGCTCAAAACTCTGCTCATGTCCAGCCTCCGTTAAGGGACAAGGAATAAACACCCCAGCATTATTGATCACTAAATCAAGCTGCTCAAACTCCTGTAGAATGGCTGCCCCAAAAGCTTTTACCGCTGCTTTTTTAGACATATCTACAGCCTGAATAAAGACCTTTATATCTGAGTTTATAGCCAAAAGTTCGGCTTTAAAGGCTTCTAAATCGGCCAAAGTTCTAGAACAAAGGGCCAAATCATAGCCTTTTTCGGCCCCCATCAGGGCCAAGGCACGCCCAATTCCCTTGGTCGCACCCGTAATTACTGCAACTGACATCTTTTTAGTTTTTGCGTTTGGCAATCATCATATTGTCATGCTCTCGAGTAGAATGATAACCCAAAGAAAAAGGCAAATCCTTAATTTTTTGAGTTTTATACACCTCTCTTAGCTCCGACTGATAACGCACTTTGAATAATGGAATCGGGCTGGTATACTGACCATAAAAGGTAAAATCCCATTCGCTGCTATTGTAGTAGTGGTAGGGAATGGCCGTATCATCCTGAAAAACAGCCTTGGCCTTAGCCAAAATCAATTCTCTAACTTTGCTAAAGGTTGGGCGGTGCATCAAGTAACTAGCCGATTTGGTAAATGTGCGGTTGGCCGCTACCATTTCCAAATGCTTGTACAATTCTGGACGTTTTTCCAAGCCCGCATCCGATACATCAGAAGAATGATAAAAGAGGGTCTTTTGTTCTTGGGTTTTGGCATCTAAAAAGTCTACCCGCACCGAAGAAAAGTCATTGCTTCCCTCCAAAACAGCTACGCTACCATCTGCCTGAATGGCCACTGGGCGCACATTGACAATCTTGTTGCCCGAACGAACCAAAAAGACCAAAAGTGTAGGCAATACGCCAGTTCTGGCCATATCTACTTTCATGTGCTTGGTATGGAAAAACCCACCGCGAATAAAGTCGGCAATCGTATTTTGTACCGAATTACAGTAGTTCATCCAGTTTACATCATCCGATTTCATGAAGGTCAAGTTCCCTGCTGGCTCCAAAGCAAAAAGATGATAATTTTTAGCGGAAGGGAAAAACTGGTAGCCATAATAAATATCTGGTCCAGAAAAAGGGTAAAACAAATCGCCCTTCATCTCATTCAAGCCCGCCAACTCTGTTCCAGCCCAAGTCCGCAACTCATCAAAACGCTTAGCATCGGCAGAAGCCCAACCTTGGTCGGCCTTTTTGGCATAGGCTTTCCAGGCCGCTCCCTGCGTCACCTCATAAAATTCAGAGGCCTCATCAATGCTCATTCCCGCCAAAATTCGGGCAACATCATCATATTTTCGGTCTACGGCTACTTTTTCTACCTGCTCCTCCTGCTCTGGCTCGGCGGGCTGTTCCGCAGGCTGTTCTTGCAGCCTATCCGCCACCTTATTGGCAACTTCTGCACCGCCTGTTTTCGAGCCCGCTTCTGTGCAACTTCCTAAACTAAGGCTGGCAGCCAAAGCTAGGCTACTTAGGGTCCAAATCGACTTTTTCATCATGGATTTTATTACTTGATTGTAAATGGATTATTTTTTTGGGGCCTCCCGCCTTCGGCGGGCGCTACCTTGCGCAGCTCGCAAGTCTGCTCGGCCCTGCGGCGGCTTTGCCGCCTTGGTCTGCAGCTTCGCTGCACTGCTCCACATCGCTAGGCCATTTCTGCCCCTTCGGGGCAGGGCGGCCAAGCCGCCTTATTCTCGGCCCTTGGCCAAAAAATAGACCAGTAGCCCAAGGAGTAAGGTAGCCAGACCAGCAAAAGACTCTTTAGGATGATCGATCATCGTATACACCAACATCCAAAGCTCTAGCAAAATGAAAATTACTGCAGGCAAAGGATAGAGCGGCAGGCGATAGCCTTTGCTCGCTGGCTGCCGAGTTCTGAGGACCAAAAGGCCCACAACCGTTAGGCAGGTAAAGAGGGCCAAGGTAAAGCCCACATAGCGAATTACGGCATCAAAGCTAGCGGTATAAATAAGGGCTAAGGCAATAACAGACTGAATAATTACGGCCATATAAGGCGCTCCCGCCTTATTGCTAATGGCCCAAAAACGCAAGCCTTTTAGGTCTTGCCCCATTTGTTGGCTCACTCTGGGCCCCGCTAAGGTCATGCCCAAAACAGAAGCCAAAAGCCCTAGGCAAATCATGGCCGAAATCAACTGCCCGCCCAAATCGCCAAAAATGGCTTGGGCCGCAATGGCGCCCACTTCATTTTGCCCAGCTAGCTCCTCCATCGGAACTCGATACAAAAATACAAAATTGAGCAGAACATAAAGCGTCGCCACCAAAACAACGGACAAAATCAAAGATCGAGGTACATTTTTATTGGCCGATTTCACTTCTCCCGCCACATAAGTGACCGCATTCCAGCCCGAAAAGGCATAAGAGACATAAATCAGGGAAACCGCAAAACTATGGCTGGCAATGGCCTCAAAATCTACGGCCTCCATACTAAAGGAAAAATGACTCGTATCTCCGGCTATAAAAAAGCCGCAGACAATGAGGACCACAATGAGGAAGAGATTGAGATAGGTGGTTCCACTTTGTATCAAAGAGGACCAAGAGAGTTTCATGAAATTGACCAAAGCAGCCAAAAGGACCAAAACCATGGCCACTACAAGCTGTGCATTTTTCAGTTCGGCCTCGCTCATGCCCTCAAAATAGCTAGGCAAAGCCCAAGAAAAATATTTGCTAAAGGCCATAGCCGAAGCGGCAATGGGGGCCGCAAAACCAATTGTGGCCGAGGTCCAACCCGACAAAAAGCCCAAGGCGGGATGATAAATCTTACTTAGGTAATTATACTCTCCACCAGAACCTGGCAAACGAACAGCCAGCTCGCCATAGACCAAAGCGCCACAAAGCGCTACCAGTCCACCCACCAACCAAAGGACCACCACCGCAAAGGTAGATTTAATCCCAATCACTTGATAGCCCAAACTCGTAAATACCCCTGTACCAATCATGCAGGCAGCAATAACGGCTACAGCCGCAGCTAGGCCCAATTTATTTTCTCTTGCTTGCTCTTCCACAGTTTTCCTATAAAAAAGCGATATGCAGCATCCTCAAAGGGCCACATATCGCTCTATTTGATAATCTTTTAGCTTTTTGCTTCTATCGGCGGCGGCGCGAACGGCGGCGCTTATAAGAGAAGCTGACCTCAGGATCTACAGATTTTGCAATCGTTTTGATTTGTTCTGTGGTCATATCAGCAATGTAGGGTTCTGGATCTACACGCTTATTATTGATAAACACTTCATAGTGAACATGAGGCGAAGTAGAATAGCCCGTGCTACCCACATAGCCAATAATTTCTCCACGCTGTACTTTTTGGCCCACTTTGGCATCAATCAAGCACATGTGGCCATAGAGTGTTTTATAGCCATAGCCGTGGTCGATCACCACATTAAAGCCATAGCCACTGCGTTTGTGCTCTACACGAACCACCGTACCATCGCCAGTAGCGAAAATGGGAGCTCCCATAGGTGCGCCCAAGTCAATACCGGGGTGCATTTGCCAAACGGACTTATTAAAAGGATTTCTACGCATACCAAAACCCGAAGAGAGGTGAAGGGCGCGCTCTAGGCGCAAAAGGGGCCGGATTGCAGGAATAGCGCGCATGCGCTTTTCGGCCTTACTGGTTTTGGTTAATAACTTATCTTGAGAGGCGGCCACCATAGACATTTGGTGACGGATTTTTTGCAACTTTTCGGCCATTTCGACTAAGGCCGCTCCATCTTGGAGTTGTTGGAGTTCGGGATGTTTTACGCTACCCCCTACTCCATATTCCCATTCGCTATCATCAATTTGATTGAGGTCTAGAGTGGGGCTATATAGATTTTGGTCCCGTTCTTTGAGATCTACCAAGGCAGCGCCCATGAGGTCCAATTTCTGGTTGGTTTCTTGAATTTTTGCGGTAATCAGTTGTTTTTCAGCAACATAATTTCGCAGGCTTTCAGGAGCCGCTAGCGTCCATAATCCCCAGCCATAGAAGGCCGTGGCGGTTAGAATCATGGTCATTTGGCCAATTTGTTGGAGCCAATTTTTTTTGATTCGTTCGTAGGAGAGCGTGTTCCTGTTATAACGATAAAGTACTCGTTTTTTCATAGGTAGTCGTTCTAGTGAACTAAAGCTTAGGCAGTTAGGCCCAACTCACAGTTTGCTGCGAGGTCTTTTAAAAGACAGACAAAGATAAGCAGCTAATTTTCAAAAAACCAAATAATTAGCGGAACTTTTTGGGGCTTTAAGATTTGTCCCTGGCTAAAGTTCCCTTTAGCAGGGCTTTTTTTGGGCCAAATTGCGGTATTGGAGGGCGCGAAGCGCCCGCAGGCCTAGCGATGTGCAGCAGTGCGGCGCAGCCGCAGACCAAGGCCGTTAGGCCGCAGGGCCGAGCGAATAGCGAGCTGCGCAACGTAGCGCCGACGAGCGCAGCGAGGCGGAGGCCCCAAAACCTCCTACTTTATAAATAGAGGATCCAGAAGAGGCTAGTTAGGGAAATAATGAGCCAAAGGGCGATACCGAGGCTAAGGGCTTTGAGGCCAGCCTGTTTCATTTGTTCTAAAGAAAGATTGCTTCCGATGAGGAAAAGCGTGAGGACCAAAAGGGCCTTGGCGGCTTGTTTGATGCCAGCCGATAGAACATCGGGAAAAGGCGTATAGCTATTGATGAGGATAGCGATGAGGAAGCCGCCGATGAAATAAGGAATTTTAATTTTCTTTTGCTCGCCCTTGAACCAATAGGCAGAAAGCAGCGCAATGGGGATAATCCAGAGTGCGCGGGCCAATTTGACCGTAGTAGCCACCTTTAGAGCCTCTTCTCCATAGCTATGGGCGGCCCCCACCACCGAGCTAGTATCATGGATAGCGATAGCGGCCCAAAGGCCAAAATCGGCTTGGCTAAGGCCTATGGCTTGGCCAAGCAGGGGAAAAAGGACCAAAGCAATAGAATTAAGGATAAACACTACCCCTAAGGCCGTGGATATATTCCGTTCGGAGGCATTAACTACAGGAGCCACAGCAGCAATGGCGCTTCCGCCACAGATAGCGGTCCCCGAGCCAATCAGATGGCTTTCTCTTCTGGGCATTTTGAGTAGGCGGCCAATGATAAAGGCCAAACTGAGGGTAAGGCTAATTGAAAAAACGGTCAGTAAAAAGCCCTCTTGGCCTACTTGCAGCGCCTCTTGGGCCGAAATGCCAAAGCCCAGGCCGATAACCGCCACCTTCAATAATTTTTTAACCGCCTTTTGGCTATGGCTAAGAAAAGGGTGGCCCAAGAAATGGCGGAAAAGGAGGCCAACGACCAAAGCCGCAGCGCTATTGGCCCAGGGCGTAAGGGCCCAAACAAGAAGAAGGACAAAGAGTATACGGATAGGCCAGCTATTGGCTAGCGCTTGTTGTTTTGACATCATTATTGTTTTTTATGCAAAGAAAGCAGAGAAGAGAAAGTTAGTTTGCAATAAAAATCACAGCCCGCCCAAAGTAGCGACAAAAGAAAGACAAAAGTCCTGTTTTATAAAAGTAACTGGCTTTTTGGTCAAAATTTTGTTGAGCTTTATCATTAATTAAGTTTAACAAAAGACATATAGTCATATGATCTCAAAACCGAAATTCCCCCAGATTTTAGCTGTTTTGGCCTTTTTGTCCCTCCTCTGGGCCTGTCAATCTACAGCTAGCCCCGAGATCCCTGAAATGAGCAGCCAAGAACTACTGCAACAACCCACTCAGCGATCGGCTAGCTTTAGAGATGAAGTGGTGGTAGAAATTCAGGAAGAGCCCCTCTACATTCAGCAATTTAAGGCCTATATGGTTAACCAAGAAGGCAATCCCATCAAATGGTTGGGCAATGATGAATTGGGTAGCTTTTTAATTTTGGACCCAGGCGGCTTTATGGAAGGCGGCGACAACTATGGCGGCTATGAAGGCGAGTGGCGCTACAACAAAGAGCAAGACAAAGTGGAGCTCCGTATGCAAAGCGATGAAAAATGGTCGGCCGTAGAATTTAAGCTACACAGCCGCGAACGCATAGAGCTGATGGGCATTCTTTTCCAAGCCGATTTGGAGCTTCCCAACAGCGATACCGCCCAAAAATAAAAGGGCCCATGCTCCTGCACAGGCCCAAAAAGGCTCCACAACCTAAAAGTCACTGAAAGACTAAGCGTCAACTGATCCGTTCTAGCTAGGGCGGGATAGTTGACGCTTTTTTATGCCTTTAGTTATAAAAGGTTAGGGCAAAGTGGAACAAAAAGCATTTTTTTTGCCTAATTTTGTCTGAAACACAGGCTACTTCATCGCGAGAACGGGATGCTTGAGCTTATAAAATAAGACAAAGCCCTTCTTGAGGAAAGTCCGAACAACGTACTGCATCGCGCCAGCTAACGGCTGGGCAGAGCGCTAAGCACTCTGACGGAAAGTGTCGCAGAAAATAACCGCCCATTTTGGGTAAGGGTGAAAACCTGCAGATAAGCGCGCAGGCAGGCTGCTGGCAACAGTGGCTTGGGATAAACCCCGCGAGTTGAAATGCCATGTAAACCAGCGCCCGAGGGTTGCAGGCCCAATGCTGGAGGGTAGGCAGATAGAGCGTTTATGTGAGTAAACGCCCAGATAAATGATGAAGCCTTGAGGCTTAGGCCAAAAGTGACAGAATTCGGCTTATCGGTCTGTGTTTTTTCTTTTTTTCTTAAAAAAGGCTGAGGTTTAGATTTTTTTGGAAAAAATTGTACCTTTGCCATCCGTTGAGCTGTGGGCCATTGCCCCTCAGCCTCTTTTTATTGCCAAATCGTAAACTATTCAATAAAAATGGCCAATCACAAATCAGCAAAAAAGCGCATTCGCCAAACGGCTAAGCGCCGCGTGCACAACCGCTTCTACAAGAAAACAACTCGTTCTGCTATCAAACGTCTACGCAGCATCACTGAAAAGTCTGATGCGGAGAAGTTCTTGCCCAAAGTAGTCTCTATGATCGACCGCTTGGCTAAAAAGAACCAAGTACACAAAAATAAAGCGGCCAACTTGAAGAGCAAATTGACTTCTTACGTCAACAATCTCTAGGATTTTGGTCCTTGACAAATATTTGGCAGACCTACTGGCTCGGTTCCATTAGGTCTGTCTTTTTGTGCCCGTTTTAAACCTTCTGCTCCTATGCAAGCCTATATTGCCACTACTTTTTTTGGCCTAGAAAATGTCTTGGCCAAAGAACTCAGCCAGCTTGGCGCCAAAAATATTAAGCCCCTTAAAAGAGCGGTCCGCTTTGAGGCCGATCCGCTTCAATTATATAAGGCCAATATGGGCCTGCGCACGGCCTTGCACATCTTGCACCCCCTGGCCGAAGAAAAGGTCCGAAATGCCGACCAACTCTATGCCCTCGGCAAAGCCATCAACTGGATGCGCTGGTTTAATAATGAGGCCACTTATGCTATCCGCGCCCGAGTAAGCCAGGCCCCCGAGTTTAAAAGTCCGCTTTTTGCCGCCCTTAAACTCAAGGATGCTATTGCCGACCAATTTAGAGATTTTACGGGCAGCCGCCCCAATATTGACCGAGATAATCCCGATATCGAAATCCACCTGCATATTTTTAGAGATCGCTGTAGCATTTCTATTGATAGTAGCGGCTCTTCGCTCCACCGCCGGGGCTACCGCCGAGGGGGACATGCCGCCCCCATGAATGAGGTCCTTGCCGCTGGTATGCTCCTCCTTTCTGATTGGCGGGGCCAAGGTAATCTGGTCGATTTTATGTGCGGTTCAGGAACGATTCTGACCGAAGGGGCCCTGCTGGCCACCAATAAAGCCCCCAATTTGCTCCGGCCCAACTTTAGCCTCAAGCATTGGAAAAACTTTGATAAGGAGCTCTGGAGCCAGGCCCGTATGGAGCTGATGAGCGAGGAAAAATCCTTTGAACACCGCATTTATGGCTCGGACTTTAAACGCTCGGCCATTTCTGAGGCTTTCAAAAATGCGCATTCTGCTGGCGTGGCCGATTTGATGCAGCTAGAGAACCTAGATTTTAGAAAGCTCAAACGCCCAGAAGAAGGCGAGCCCGGCGCAGTGATTATCAACCCACCTTATGGGGAACGCCTCAAACCTAGCCAAATTGGCCGCCTCTATGCCCAGATTGGAGATGCCCTCAAGCAGCATTTTTCTGGCTATTCGGCCTGGATCCTCTCCTCGAACAGAGAGGCCACCAAGGAGGTGGGACTCCGACCCAAAAATCGAATTCCGCTTTATAATGGTCCCCTCGAATGCCGCCTTTTACAATATGACCTCTACGATGGCAGCAAATACCTTGAGAAAAAACGACAGGCCGAAAAAGAAAATGATGCGCCCAAAAAAGAAGAGTCTTAATGGAAGAACTTCCGCTTTTTAGCCGCAGCCAACTGGCCTTGCGCAATGGCCAAGACCGAGAAGAAATTTGGGTGGCCTACCAGGGGCTTATCTATGAGCTCAATGGCAGCCGCCTTTGGCGAAATGGCCAGCATTATGGCCAATGGGCCGGGCAAGATCTTACTGCAGAATTAGATCAAAAAGCGCCTCATTCAGCCGAACATTTGAAAAGATTTAAGCTGGTGGGCCAATTGCGTCTTTAATAACTTACTGTTTTTTTGGGGCCTCCCGCAGCCCTTTTTTTCGGGGCTGCGGGCGCTAGGTTGCGGGGCTCGCTGTTCGCTCGGCCCTGCGCCAGCAAGCTGGCTAGGTCTGGCCCTTTGGGCCACCCCTCCACAGCGCTAGGCCGTTGCAGGCTTTGCCTGCAGGGCGCTTCGCGCCCTAATCCGCGCAGAAAAAAAGCCAAAAGGCCACTAACTTTTTCCAGTTAGTGGCCTTTTTTCGGGACCGTAAACAAAATAGGGCCAGAGCAGAAAGCCTAAAGCAAAGCTATCAGTTGAGCGGCCACAACAAGGCCTTTAGGCCGCAGTTCGACGACCAAAGGGAGTAACCGATGTGGAGCAGTGCAGCGAAGCTGCAGACCAAAGCGCTTTAGCGCTGCAGGGCCGAGCAGACCTGCGAGCTGCGACAACAAGGACTTCAGTCCGCAGTTCGACAACTGAAAGGAGTAACGCCCCAGAACTAAAAAAGCCCCAAGCAAAAGCTCGGGGCAAAAAATTAGTTGGCATTATCAGAGAGGAACTTGAGTCTGTAGAGTTCTATTTCTTCTAGAGAAATATCATCTTCTTTGAGTTCCTCAAAAGCCGTATCGAGATTATCGGTTTCGGCCTGCATAAAATAGTCTTCAATATCTTCCTGCACTCCTTCATCGAGGATATCCTCAATATAATAATCGATATTGAGTTTAGTGCCTGCATTGATAATCATATAGAGTTCTTGCAGTAGCTCATCCATGCGGATGCCAAGGCTATCGGCAATATCTTCAAAGGGCATTTTGCGGTCAATACTTTGGATAATAGTGACCTTAGACTTTGATTTTCGGGCAACTGATTTAATAATAAAATCGACGGGGCGGATAATATTATTCTCCTCTACATAATCCTTAATGGTAGCCAAGAAGTTGCGGCCATATCGGCGAGCTTTGCCCTCAGAGACCCCAGAAATATTTTTCATCTCCTCAATGGTAAAGGGATATTGAGTAGCCATTTCTTCTAGAGACACTTTTTGGAAGACGACAAAAGGCGGTACATTTTTCTTGCGCGCCACCTGTTTGCGTAAATCCAGAAGAATTTTGAGCAATTGAGGATCTAGTGTAGAGCTAGCATTTTGTTCTCTTTCCTCCTCCATATCTTGCATTTCTTGGGCAAAATTATGGTTTAGGCTAATCTCAAAAAGTTTGGGTTGGGCCAAAAATTCATGTCCAGCCTCTGCCACTCTCAAGATACCATAGTCTTCAATATCTTTTTTGAGATAATCATTGAGTAGGCCTTGGCGGAGGACGGAATTCCAGTAGTGGCGGTCCTTATCTTTTCCTTTGCCAAAGAGTTCGTGTTTCTCGTATTTAAAGTCGAGAATAGACTGTGTTTTCTCTCCGAGGAGGAAATCGAGCAACTCCTTAGCTTGAAGCTGTTCGTGTAGGTCCTTGACCACCTGCAGCAAGAGCTGCAAAGCCTCCTTAGCATTTTCGGTAGGATGTTGTTTTTTGCAGTTATCACACATTTGGTCTCTTCGGCAGACCTCATCCTTATATTTCTCGCCAAAATAGTGCAGCAAAAAGCGTCTTCTACAAGCGGTAGTTTCCGCATAGGCAATCATTTCAGCCAATAGCTGAGCGCCCATTTCCCTTTCGGCCACAGGCTTATCGCGTAAAAACTTCTCGAGGCGGAGAATATCCTTATAAGAGTAGAACGTTAGGCAGTGAGCATGTTGGCCATCTCGGCCTGCTCGGCCTGTTTCCTGATAATAGTTTTCAATACTTTTAGGAATATCATAATGGATCACAAAGCGGACATCGGGCTTATCGATGCCCATCCCAAAGGCAATCGTAGCGACAATCACATCCACTTTTTCCATTAAGAAAGCATCTTGGGTATCGCTTCTGAGTTTGGCCTCTAGACCAGCATGATAGGGCGCCGCTTTAATATCGTTAACCGAGAGCACCTTGGCCACCTCTTCGGTTGTTTTACGGTTTTGGACATAGATAATGCCCGATTCATTGGGGGCTTTATCCTTAATAAACTGTACAATACGTCGGAGAACATCTTCCTTCTTTCCTTTGGGCTGCACCTCATAAAAGAGATTATCGCGATTAAAAGAGTCCATAAATTCTCTGGGCTCCTCTAGACGAAGGGTTTTCACGATATCCATACGGACCTTAGGGGTAGCCGTAGCCGTTAAGGCAATAATAGGAATCTCCTGCTCTATATTTTCAATCATAGAGCGGATTCGGCGATATTCTGGGCGAAAATCATGGCCCCATTCCGAAATACAGTGCGCTTCATCAACTGCGACAAAAGAGACCTTAATTTGCGATAGAAACCGAAGTGTATCTTCTTTGGTCAGGGTTTCTGGGGCAATATAAAGTAATTTGGTAGCGCCAGAAACGATATCTTGTTTGACTTCTTTTACCTTCGCTCTACTGAGTGAAGAGTTGAGAAAATGGGCCACTTGGTCCGACTCTGCATAAGAGCGAACGGCATCCACTTGATTTTTCATTAGGGCAATGAGTGGAGAAACCACAATAGCGGTGCCTTCAGAAAGTAGGGCGGGTAATTGGTAGCAAAGTGATTTTCCTCCACCCGTTGGCATAATCACAAAAGTATCTTGTCCACTGAGAATACTTTGAATAATCTCCTCTTGTTGGCCTTTGAATTGTTCAAATCCAAAATATTTTTTCAAGGCCGTTGTTAAACTCCTATCTTTAACCGTCATAATATCTAATATTCAGTGTCTAGTTGCTATGTTCACTATTTGTGGGGGAGGTACATAAAAACGCTGGGAATGGGAACTTTTTAAAAGTACAAATATTTTGCCGATTCCTCAACTAAAAAATTCCTAAAAAGCCCTTAAAAACTATAGTTTTAGGCATTGTCTAAAAAATTTATCCTATGATTATTCGCATTGTCAAGATGACTTTCCAGCCAGAGGAAACCGCTAATTTTTTAACTTTTTTCGAGCCTTTCAAGGAGCAAATTCGCCATTTTGAGGGCTGTCAAAAATTGCAGATCCTTAGAGGAAAAGATCAGCCAAATATTATTTTCTCTTATAGCTACTGGGATGGGCCTGCAGCCTTAGACTGTTACAGAAAATCAGCTCTTTTTGGGCAGGTTTGGCCCGAAACAAAAAAACGCTTTGCGGCCAAGCCCGAGGCTTGGACGGTAGACCTTTTAGCTGAAATTGACTAATTATGCGCAAGGCTTTTATTTGTCAATCTAATTATATTCCCTGGAAGGGCTACTTTGAGGCCATTGCTCAGGCCGATGTTTTTGTGCTTTACGATTGTGTGCAATATACCAAGAACGATTGGCGCAATCGAAATCGTATAAAAACGGCCCAAGGGCTACAATGGCTCAGTATTCCTGTTCGTCAAAAGCAGCTAAAACAGCGCATTGCCGATACGCAAGTTGCGCAGGCCAATTGGGCCAAAAAGCATTGGAATAGCTGGCAGACGCATTATGCTAAGGCGCCTTTTTTTAAGCAATATGCTCCAAAAATTAAGGCCCTTTATCTGGAAGAGGACAGCCCTTTTCTCTCTCAAATCAATAAGCGCTTTATTCTTTGGGCCTTAAATGAGCTGCAGATACAAACGGAGGTTTTAGAAAGCGTTCATTTTGATTTGCAGGAGCAAGACCCTAGCTTGCGATTGATTGAGCTTTTGCAGCAAATTGAGGCCCAACATTATTTGTCGGGCCCAGCCGCCAAGGCTTATCTGAATGAAGCAGCTTTTGAGGCCGCTCATATCAAATTGGAGTATTTGAATTATGGCCCCTACCCTACTTATGAGCAACTTTATCCGCCATTTAGCGATGCGGTCAGTATTTTAGACCTATTTTTTCATTTGGGGCCAGCCGCCAAGCAGTTTTTTCGGTCCATCTAAACGGCTCTACAGGGCGCAAAGCGCCCGCAGGCTGAGGGATAGTAGGGGGTGGCCGCAGGCCAGACCGAGCTTTTGAGCGCAGCGAAAAAGCGATGGGCCGAGCGAACAGCGAGCCCCCGCATAGCCCGACCCGCCCGCAGGGCGGGGCAGCCCCAAATCATCTAACTTTAACGACTTGCCCATGTCATCTGTAGACTATGCTGTTGTGGTCCCCGTTTATCGAGGCGAAGAGAGTTTGCCCCTACTCTATCAAGAAATCAAGGCTTTTTTTGAGGGGGCCAATTTGAGCTTTGAGCTTATTTTGGTCCATGATTGTGGGCCCGATAATTCTTGGGCGGTCATGAAAAAATTGGCGGCTCAGGATGCTCGTGTCCGCCCCTTTCAACTGAGTAGAAATTTTGGCCAACACAACGCCATTATTTGCGGTTTTGCGCAGGTTCGGTCCCCTTGGATCATTACGATGGATGAGGATTTACAGCAGCGCCCCGCCGATATTTCGGCCCTAATTGCCGAGCAAAAAAAGGGCAATTTTGATCTGGTTTATGGCTACTTTGAAGAGCGGCAGCACAATGGTTTTCGGAACCTGACCTCCTGGTTGATGCAGCGCAGTTTGAGCTTGGCCATTCCGCAGTTGCATCGGCATTATAGCCCTTTTCGCCTGATTCGTAGCGATATGGCCAAGGCTTGCCTGCAGATGAATAATTCCTATACCTTTTTAGATGGCTATCTGAGCTGGATTACGCAGCAGGTGAGCAGTGTGCGGGTCAGTCATCAGCCCCGGCAGGCCGGAGAAAGTGGCTATACGCTGCGCAAACTGCTCAATCATAGCATCAATATTTTAATTACCTTTTCGGACCTGCCCATCCGCTTACTTTCGGGCATTTCGATCATTATATTTATACTATCTTCGGTCTATTCGCTCTACATTTTGCTCCGAAAACTGATTCTCAACGATATTATTCCGGGCTATAGCAGTTTGGTGATTATCCTGGGCTTTGGGCTCAGTTTGATTCTTTTGGGCATTGGCATTTTGGGCGAGTACATCCACCGTATCAATCAGCGCAGCAGCAGAAGGCCCAATTTTTGGCTGCGTGCCTCAGAAAATGAAGAGCAAGATGAAGACTAGGCGCTATGTTTTTTTGGTTTCGGGCGGGGGCGGCAACCTCCGACTATTGGCCAAGTTCTTGGCCTTTGGCCTTTTGGATGGGGAGTTGGTTGGCGTTTTGGCCGATCGGCCTTGCCCCGCCCTGAGTTGGGCCCAAGAAAAAGGCATTTTTGCCCAGCAAATGAGTTATCGGCAGAGCCAGCCCGAGGAGTTGCGGCGGTATTTGGCCCAATTGCAAGCCGATCTGATCATTACCAATATCCATAAAATTATTGATGCCCAGACCTTGGCCCAATTCTCTGAGGCGCATTGGCTCAATTTGCATTATTCGATTTTGCCTGCTTTTGCTGGCCTCATTGGCCTAGCGCCCCTAGAAGCCGCCCAAAAACAGCGCTTGCCATTTTTTGGGGCAACGGCACATTTGGTAGAGGAGCAACTAGATGCTGGGCCGATTTTGGCCCAGGGCATTTTTGCTACCGCTTGGCAAAAAAAGACTAAAAAAGCCCATATTGAGCAAACTTTTCGGGCGGGTGGACTTGCGCTTTGGGCCGCTTTGGCCCAACTAGAAGGCCAAGAACTCGCCGAGCAGCCCGCAGCTATTCAATGGGAAAATGGGCAGCGCATTTGCCTACATCCCAGCCCCAAAATTCCAGAGCAGCTGCAGCAAGAAACATTTTGGCAAAATATCTAATTTTTTTCTTTTTTGGGGCCCGCGGCCGGCTCGGCTGCGCCTCGGTCGGCCGCCGCTATGCTGCGGGGCTCGCAAGTCTGCTCGGCCCTTCGCAAAACTTCGCTAACGCTCGTTTTGCTCGGTCTGGCCTTCGGCCACCCACTCCGCAGCGCTGGGCCAATAGAGCCTGGCAGCTATCCAGAAATTAAACTATTTTCTTATGATTCGATTCTTTTTTATCTGTTGTTTAGCCCTCCTATTTTTTGGGCCCTTAAAGGCCCAACGGCCCGACAGCAGCTTTTTGATGGACAATATTTACAAGGTCAAATTGGGCGAAAAAACCCTCTGGGGCTTTTATGAGCGAGAAACAGGAGAAATTCTTAGCCCCGCCGCCTATGATAGCATCAAATATCAGTTTCGCCTAGAACAGGATTTGCGCTATTACGAAATTCAGAAAAATGGAAAATGGGGCCTATTAAATAAGGACCTCAGCGCTTGGATTCCCCCCAAATACGATAAGGTCAATTATCGCTATAAGCTAGATCCGGCCCGCATCTTTGTAGAAGTTGGTGGAAAGTACGGCATCTTTAATGAAGATGGCAGCGAATGGCTGGCCCCTATTTATGATGAAATCATGTTTGATGGCAACTACTTTAAGGTTAAGCAAGGAGAAAAATGGGGCATTCTCACTATTCGTGGAGAAGAATATTTGCCCATTTGCTTTGCGCATATCTATGACAATTTAGAGCCTAAATACTCCTTGGTTCGCCAAGAGAACAAGCAGCTTTGGTCGGTATATAATTGGTTGGCCCAAAATGGCTCGCCCTGCGAATTGCAGCCCGAGCTCAGCTTTGAGCGGATAGAATACTTCAATGAGTTTTTTACGGTCTATAAAGATGGACTTTGGGGCGTTGCCAATGATGAAGGAAAATTACTCATTGAGCGAAAATACAAGGAGCTCGAGCCCTTTTCCTTTTTGCCCCTGCGCTGGCTCAAGGTCTTAGAAAAAGATAAGTATGGTATTTTGCGGCTAGATTCTTTGGGAAAATTGGACACTATTCTGGATCCTATTTATGATGATATTGGCATTGACCCCGACAACTACAAGCTGATGGCCCGCTATAAGGGCAAGGAAGACTATATGTATGAGGGCGAGGGCTATTTTAATTTTGCCTATGATGGCATTAAGTACTTTTTGCGGCATCAGCTTTTTATTATAGAGCTCAATGGCAAGGCGGGAGTGGCCAATGTGGAAAAAGACATTTTGATCCCCCCCAAAAAATATAGCAAGCTGCACATCATTGACCGCAACACTTTTATGGTCCAAAAAGGCGGAAAATGGGGAGTGGTCGATGCCCAAAACCGAGAACTCATTGCCCCCGCTTTTACCAACTTTGACTTTAGGAAAGAGGGCTACTTCTTTGCTGCCGATGGCGAAAAATGGGGAGTGGTTTCTCTAAAAAAGGGTATTTTGCTGCCTCCAAAATATGAAGATGTGGTCATTTTGCCCAAAGGCCGTTTTTTGGTCCAAAAAGGCGGAAAATGGGGCGTAGTGGCTGTTGGTGGCCGAATTATTGAGCCCATCAAGTGGGAACGCTATAGCTACCCCAGAGGCAGCGAAGAGATTGAGCTCATCAAAGGAAATAAAAGCTTTAAGTATAAACTTTAATGGAGTCTAGGGGCCCGGCCAGGCGGTCCTTGGCCCAGCGCTGCGGAGCGGGTGGCCGTCAGGCCAGACCAAAGCCGCCGAAGGCGGCTGCAGGGCCGAGCGAACAGCGAGCCCCGAAGCATAGCGGCGGCCGACCTAGCCGAAGGCTAGCCGGCCGCGGGCCCCAAAAAACAAAGAAAAATGAAAAAAACAACCATTGCCATCGCCGTTGTGATTGGCCTAGTCATTGGGGGATTTATCCTTAAGGAAGTATTACTTCAGGGCGAGCTAAAAAGCTGGCAAGAACAGGGCTTAAATGTGCAGGATAAGGAAGAACTTTCTGTAGAAAACCTAAGCCGAGAAATGGCCAAAACTTGGCTAGAAAAGGACGAAAGTCTGTCGGAGAGCTTGCTCAAAACGATTTCAGAGATGGACCTTGTTTTTAAGTATGTGCAGCGGGCCAAGGCTGGAGAAATCAAAGATGTGTCCTTGCTTTTTGAGCTACAGCGCAAAATTGACCAGCGCATACTTTTGATTATTCAGCTGCCTTTGGTCCAGAAAAACAAGAGTATGCTCAAGACCCTCAGCGAAACCGAAGAGGCCTATGCGCAGTGGGAAGTAGACTATCAGGATAGCAAATATTTTAGGATCATGACCTACACCAATAGTGTTCGGCGGGCGCAAATTTCTAATTTGGTGGGGGCTTTGCAGCGAGACAAGCAGCAGAAAAAATAGGCTGTTTTCTCTATTATTTCTAGTAAAAAATAGCTTTATCATGGAAAACAGTCCCTCTTTTCGCTCCTTATCTTTTGTCCTTTTTGCCTTAGCCCTGGGCGTTTTGGGGACCGTCTACGTTTTGCAAGAAGTAGATTTTAGAAAAAAGACGCGGCCCGAGTACATCCTTAGTACAGAGGTCTTGGACCTTCAGCTTCGTCAGTTGGGTATTTTTAGCCAGCTGCGCTTAGAAGCTGTTGCCGTAAAAACCTGTGAATGTTTAAAAAAAGGGGAAAATGATGAGCTTTACTGTGCCGAATTTACCTACAATGACCGAATTCGGGATAATGTTCGGCAGTATTTTCAGTTGAGGAATGAATTTGAGGTAGATTTAAAGATCAATCAATTGCATTTTTCTTTGCTCCAACAAAATTGCGATTATCCGAAGATAGACAGTTTATTTGAGGCCAAAATGCTGCATTTATATCGCCAATAAAAAAAGGGCAGCCGAGCTATCGGCTGCCCTTTTCGCTTTAATAGGTCCAGAGATCATGTTCAAAATTTCGGATTTTCTCCTGAATTTTCTCGGCTTCTAGCAAGGCCTGCATCCCTTCTGCATAATCTTCAATTCGGCGATCTTGCAAATTAGACTGCTTAATAATCAGGGAGCTAAAGAAGCGGGCATCTAGGGCATCGGCCCAGCTCATGGGCGTATTATAAGGGGTGTAGCTTCTGCTTTTGGCCAGTGCTTGTCGGGCATCTGGATAATAGGCCCAAAAGAGGGGGCGGCGAGCCAGAAACTCTCCATCCTCGCCATATTCTTCTACAATTGGGGCCAGGCCTAAAATTCGCACATCTAGTTTTCCTCTTTGCAAATCAAAGTACCAAACCTCTTTGAGGCGATAGGCCACAATATTTTGATAATTGAGGGGGGTATAAATAGCAATATGCTCCTCCTCCAAAGTTTCTGGATCAATCACGGTTGTGGTATCGGTTTCGCCCAAAATTTCTTTGCGGTCGGCAGGGCAAAGCGGCTGGCTAAAGCGGTCATCTATAGGGTGGTAAAGCGTAATTTCGCCAGATTCTGCGGACTTAATCAGTGCGGCGATCAGCTCTTGGTCTATAGCAGAAAAATGCTGATTTGCTTTTTCGGCTACAATAATATCTCGCCAAATTCGGGTTTCCCAAAAAACGTCTCGCTCTTCCAAATGCGAGTATTGCAAAAGGGGCGGAGCCGCTTGGCTGCTAAGCTCCTGATTATTTTCTGGGGCCTCAAAAGTATATTGGGCCAAAAGCAACTGGGGGCCCAAAACGAGCAGGGCCCAAATCATCAATTTAGGATAAGCCATAGTATCGTTTTTTTATGAACATCAAGCAGAGCGGTCCGATGAATTCGATAGGTAAATCTATATGCCTTTTTTAGTGGCAAGTTAGGAGTAAAGCTTATCTCAATAGCAATAATTTTTTTAGGACAAATAATTTGGGGCTGCCCCGGCCTTCGGCCGGGTCGGGCTATATACTCCCGTTGGTCGTCGAACTGGCGCCCCTTCGGGGCTGGTTGTCGTGGCTCGCAGGTCTGCTCGGCCCTTCCTCGCCTTCGGCTCCTTGGTCTGCGGCTTCGCCGCACCACTTTCTATCCCTCAGCCTGCGGGCCCATACTGGGCCCTGCAATACGCAGAAATAGGACCAAGTTGTTCTAAAAACGAAAAGAGACGTTCTATTCGTATAGAACGTCTCTTAAAAAAAGTAGAAAGCAGCAGAGCTGTTTTCTGTAGACCGGGGTCTAGTATGTCCAGAGGTCGTGCTCATAGTCACGGACCTGCTCCTTAATCTTATCGGCTTCTAGCAAAGCATCTACACCAGACTTATAATCTTGGATACGGCGATCATGCACATTAGATTCCTTGATAATATAAGAAGAGAAATGTCTTGCTTCAAACACATCCTCCCAGCTCATGGTATTCAAGTCGTTGGTAGGATTATAGCAAGCGTGTTGGGCCAAAACTGGGCGGATGTCGGGGTAGTATACCCAAAACATGGGACCAGAGTTAAGGAAGTTTCCATTATCATCATAACGATCTTGGATAGGTGCAATACCGAGGATACGCACATCCATAGCAGAAGTTTCTTCATCGAAGAACCAAACCTCTTTAAGGCGGAACTGTCGTACGTCTTCAGGGTTGAAGGGGTTGACAACAGGCTCGATAATTTCTTCTAGTGTTTCGGGGTCAAAAGTAACAACGGTGTCAATTTTGGTCCCTAGTGTCTGCATTTCTTCTTTTGGGATGGGGTTACTAAAGTTATCTCCATCGGCTCCTTCTAGACCTTGCACTGAGTAGGCGGCAATATCATCTTTACGAGCATGATCCAAAAGAATCATAATAAAAGGCTTACGGCCGGTAGTGGCCACAGCGGCAAAGTGGTGGTTTTGCTTTTCGCGCACATCAATGAGGCGCCAAACGCGTTTTTCCCAAAAGACATCTTTTTCATGTAGATAGTCATAAGGGATGATCAACTTTTTAGAGTTGATATGACGTTCATAGATATCGTCACGGGGTGTTTCCTGAATTGGATTGTTTGATTCGGTAGTGCCGATAGGCATCCTTTGAGCCGAAACTGTTAGGTTAGCAGCCAACAGAAACATAAATACCAAGGCAGACTGAAATAAGGCAGTAGCATTCATTGAATTTAACAATTTAAGTGCGAGGCTTAGCTAGGGCCTCAGAGTGAGTTAAATGTTAAGAAAGAAAAAAAGCGTAATCTTTCTCTCGCTTGTGAAAGACTCACCGAATGCGAAGGAAGTGATTTTGGTTGTGGAGCCTCTATCACTAATAAAGAAAGTTGGTTGCTTCCTTAGATTAACGAAAGACAACCAACTTCTATTTTATTCAGCTACCAAAAACTTCTAGCGAATTTGGAAAGCCAAGCCGTTTAGTTTACGACCTACAGCATCACCGGGGCAACGACCTTTCACATCAACGAATTGGAAAGATCCACCAGGTTTAGCAGAACGGATTGAGTTCAATACTGTACCAGAGAATGTACCACCGTTGTTCTTGGCAGGAACGGGGTCCTGACGAGGAGGTGTGTAGTACATAGTAAAGCTTTGAATTTTACACTGTGCATCGAAGTCAAAGTTTTGCAATTTAGCAATAAGACCTCTTTGTACGCGCATTTCACCAGCTTTTACAGTTCCATCTGATTTACCGTTAGTCAAGATAGCAATAGGATCGGGAATACGCTTCACACGGAAGGGGTAAGAGCCCAAAGCCTTTCCTGTTTTCTTGTTGGTGACTACGATATTACAGTATGATCCTTTCTTGGTCATTTTGGTAGCGTTCACGATGAACTTACCTTTACCAGCAGGCTTGAGTTTTGCTCCACCTGCACCAGAGACAGAAACAGAGATATCATTTGAAGAAACACCAGCAGCAGCTACAGAGATGGGGTTATCTACACCAATGTAGAATACGTTCATCTTGTCAGCAGCAACAGTTACTGAAGGTACACCTACTTCATAGGCAAACTCTTTGCTTACGCGCTCAGTTTCACCAGTAAGAGGGTTTTCTACAGTAATAGTAGCGGTATACTTCTGCGTACCTACAGAAGAAGGCTTAGCCGTAAACTTCGCTTTAGCATCTTCTACAGAAAGGGCGCGACCGCCAACATTTACAGAGAAGTTTGCTTGGCTAGAGTAAGCACCCAAGGCGATTTCTGCTTCATAAGTCTCACCCAAAAGGATGTAAGGCTTTTTAGAAGAAGAGAATACATCAAACTTGTCATAAACGAGTACTTTGTTACCCATGTTGTTAGACAAGAAGTTGATTACCTGAGCAGCAGCGTTTTTCGCATCATTCTGATACTTACGGAAAAGAGGATAACAAGCAGCTACAGGCATGTAACCGAATACATAAGCTTCCCAAGAAGCCTTACCTGCTTTTTGCCAGATCTCGTCATCGATTTCCTCGAGTACCAAGTTCTTCTTAAGCTTTTCGATTTCAGCTTTGTCAAACTTAACCCCTTTCATAGGTGTTTTTTCGTTCAAAGCAACGATATCGTCAAGTACTTTAATCAATTTTCCACGAGTAGAAGTAATAAGTTCTTTCAACTTAGCTCCTTGGCCTTCATCAACCAAAAGACGCTGAGTAACATCCTTATTTTTCTTACCCTTAGGCTTACCGTCGAGTTTTTCTTCGGCGCCTTCAACGATTTTACCAATAGTAAATCCTTTACCTTCCCACTTTGATTTGTGGTCAGCAGTAGAATAGAGTCCACCAGATTCGTTGGTAATGTTTACACGAAGTTCGTCGATATAATCCAACAACTCTTTGATTTCGCCGGGTACTTTTTCAGCAGCGGCAGTGATAGGCTTTAGTGCAGGCTTATCATCTGAGGTTGTTTTCATCGCAGAGATAGTCCCTTCCAGGCCTTTATCAACGATTTCGTTTGTGTGTTTAATACCTTTATCGAGCATAAAGAAGGCATTGATGATTTCGGCCGAGACGTTCAAGGCCAACATAGCCGTCAGTACGAGGTACATCAGGTTAATCATCAGTGCCCGTGGCTCCTTTGGAATTGCCATAGCTTATAATGATTTTTTGGAATTCAAAATTCAGTTTCTGTACTTTATGCTAGAATTAGGCTTTTTGGCCCATAGCAGAAAGAACATTACCGTAGACAGAGTTCATTGACTTGAGGTTCTTGTTCAACTGAGTCAATTGCTCTTTGTATACGCGAGTATCTTCTAGAGATTCGCTGATGCTTTCTACGGCCTCACCCAAAGCTGAAGCAAATTTGCCAGCACCTTGAGTTACTTTTTTGATTTCGCCAAAGTCAGCTTCTTGAAGAGCCTTCAAAGAAGTCATGCTCTTAGCCATGGTCTGTAGTTCACCGATCATAGCTTTTTGTTGGTTCTCGATTCCAGAAGTGTCCAATTTGATGTTACCCATCTGCTTGCCCAATCTTTCGATTGTTACGTTTAGGGCATCACCGTCAAAAGATCCGCCACCTTGTCCGATAGCTCCTTCGATTGATCCACCGTGAGTATCTAGACCGGGGTATAGTTTTTCCCAGTAGTACTCTTTGTGAGGGGGAAGAAGACCCATCATGATAAATAGTCCTGCCTCAGTCAAAAGACCAGCAGTCAACATTTCAGATGCACCAGGCCAAGACTGGATTTTAAAGAGGGCTCCTACAAGTACAACAGATGCACCCACACCGATAATCAAGTTTTTGATGTAAGCGAAGCCACTAGAATGAATAAAACTCATGACGCTAAAGTTTTAAATGGTTAGTGAATGAAAAGGGTTTTCTCAATCAATAATAAAGAAAGTAATAATAGTGTGCCCTTAGCTCGAGGGCCTCCTTGAGGCTAAGGGTTCGTAAGTATAAGACAATTTCTTAAAATCGTTACACTTTTTATAACATTTTTTTTGAATGCCCCTTTTGATGGGCTTTTTCGGTTTTTCTTTTACTGTTTTGCCCAAATTTTATTTGGGTTCTTTTCTTTTTATTTGGGCTTTTTTCGCCCTTTTTTTTGCCTTTTTCGGGGCTGCTTTATTCTCTTAATACAGCCTAGGGGCATTGGTTACAGTTTGCTGGCTAAAAATATCATTTTTTTTATAAAATGCCAATTTGTTCTTGGCCTGCCCTTTCTTGCGCTTAGCAGGGCGCGAAGCGCCCGCAGGCCTAGGGATGGTAACTGGTGGCCGAAGGCCAGACCGAGCTTTTTGAGCGCAGCGAAAAAAGCGAAGGGCCGAGCGAACAGCGAGCCAGTGCACAGCCCGGCCGCCGCAGGCGGCAGGCCCCAAAAAAATAATAAAAAAGGCGCCACATCATTAAGATATAGCGCCTAAAGTATTTTTAGCTAAATGTAGCCTAGTTGAAGTCGTTGATTGAGCGACCGAGGAAAGTCAATACACAACGGAAACCGATGTAAGACTTGGTAGTATCTTGGTACTCCCAGTGGCGAGTTCCCGTTTGGATATAATACATAATATCCTTCCAAGAACCTCCGCGGATTACCTTACGCTTCCAAGTATTGGGATCATCTTCTTCGGCATCGAAGCGGATATCGGGCTGCAAGTCATGAATAAATGCATAGGCATTTTCGTAATAAGCAGAAGAGGTCCATTCAGAAGCATTTCCGGCCATACAGTACAAACCGTAATCGTTGGGGAAATAAGCATCACCTTTTACGGTGTACAAACCACCATCTGCGGGATAATCACCACGGCCGGGCTTAAAGTTGGCCAACAAACAGCCTTTGGCATTACGCACATAGTATCCCCCCCAAGGGTAAGGAGCCAATTCGCGGCCACCGCGAGCGGCATACTCCCATTCGTGTTCTGTGGGCAGGCGGAAATCCTCTGTATTTACTTCTTCAAAAGCGTTCCAAAGGTTGGTTCTCCAGTAGCAGAACGCCATAGCTTGCTTCCAAGCCACACCAACAACGGGATAGTCGTCAAAGGCGGGGTGCCAGAAGTAGTTCCGTGTCATGGGCTCATTATAAGAGTAAGTGAAGTCACGGATCCAGCAAAGGGTATCGGGATAAATGCGGATAGCATCTTTACGGATATAATCGGCGCGATTGTGTTTCTCCTTAGAGAAGCGGTTAAAGTCGGTCTTCCAGTCAAAGTCCTGAGCGGCCTTTTTCCAGTCATACCATTGGTAATCATAAACCAATTGGCGGATGTCGATATTTCTGCGGTCTCCCAATTGCTCGGCACCAGAATAGAACATTCCGTCTAGTGCTCCACCGGGCTCCCAATCGAGCTCAGCCTCCCAGTCAACGCCCTGAACGCCATTGGGGTGGTCTACAGTATGGCCCATTTGTACGTGAGCGATAGAATCGCGCACCCAGTGTACAAACTGGCGGTATTCGTTGTTGGTAATTTCTGTATCATCCATAAAAAATCCTTGGATAGAGACCTGTTTGGGTCGAGCTACCAAAGAGTGGTTGACATCCTGATCGCTGGGACCGATATGTAGGGCACCCGAAGGTACGTACTGCATTCCGTAAGGATTGATAGGCGACCAAGAGGGACGGTCCATAACACCTATAAGTTGTCCATTATCGCGCGGAGCGCAAGAGAACAGGAGCAACGTGCTGGCAATGACGGCTAGAATTTGCTGTTTTTTCATGTTCGCACCCGAGTTTAATTTCGTTGTTTTTCGTTAATAATGCCCCTCAATCCTAAAGGCTTAAAGATTAGAGTTGCGTATGATCCGTATATAAAGGCAATAGGCCCTTTTGGCAAGTAGGCCTTTTTTTCTTTTTTCTTAGTTGTTCATCTTAAAACTAGGCCAAGGTTAGCAGCTAATCAGAAAATTATTTCAAAATTATTGCGGCATGAAGCTTCGTCTTGACAAAGTCATCATAGAAACGGAGGAGCAAAAGCAATTATTTTATTAAAAATTGCTTTTTTCCCAACTTTCTTTTAGAGGGCTTCGTTTCGCCCCCTTTTCCCCCTAATTTTTAACAGATTGGGGCCGAGGACCCACAAAGATAAAAACTATCTGCATAGAATAAAAAAAGTAGCTCCTTTGTCCAGAGCTACTTTTGTTTTTTATTTCCTTCCCTTTCTCCTTATAAAAATCGGGGATTGTAAATGACCTTGGCCGGTAATTCTCTGCCAATGGGTTCTTGCAAATTATAATTTAACATAATTTCATGCGAGCCGCCATTGAAGTTGCGCAAGCCCGATATGCTCAAATCATAGGCATAGGCCATTTTTAGCTGCTTATTCAAGCGCCAGCCCATCACTAAAACAACGGCATCCAAGCTTTTGCTATCATAGCCCCGCAAATTGATCCCCCCATAAAATTGGTCCTGATAATGGGCCAATACGCCCAGTTCTGGCTGAAATTTGGTCAAATCGGTTTTCAATAATACGGTCGGCTGCAATTTCCAATCGCCCTGCCCATCCAAATCAAAGGTATAAGAGCCCGATAAAAAATAGTTTCGGCTGCGCAGCTCATGGTCCACCGCCTGATCATTTAAGGCCAAAATAGGCTCGGTCAAATAATTAGAGGATAAACCCAACTGCAAACGCTCATTTTTATAATATATCCCAAAATCTGCCGTGGCCGATTGCGCCTGACTTACGCCCAAGGGGATGATCCCATCATTATGGTCAAAAATTCCGCTATCTGTATTATAAGAACCATCTGGCGCCCGAAATGCACCCCCATCTACCCGCTTTTGCAAATAGCGAAAAGCCGCACCTATAGATAATTTCCCCTCGCCCAGATCAATAAAGTAGTTATAAGAAAACCGAAAGTTGGTGTTGGTGTAGGCATTGCCATCCAAACCCCGATAATCTTGCTCAACCATAAAACCTACTCCACTATTAATATAGTTAATAGGCAAATGCGCCGAAAAGTTAAAGCTCAAGGGGCTGCCCGCAAAACCGGTCCACTGCTTCCGAAATTGGCCCGTCATGCTCAAAGATTCATCTAAACCCGCATAGGCCGTATTATAATAGTAGGGGTTCCAAGGCTGCAAACTATATTGCACGGCCTGCTGCCCATAGGCATTCCCCAAGAAAAAGAGGGCAAAAAATAGGAGTAACTGTTTTTTCATGGCTTTTCTTTTTTTTATTTGGGGCCTCCGCTGCGGCTTCGCCTTGCGGCGCTACGTTACAGGGCTCGCAGGTCTGCTCGGCCCTTCGCCAGCAAGCTGGCTCGGTCTGGCCTTCGGCCACCCTTTCACATCGCTAGGCCAGGGCGGTTTTGTCCCCTCAAAATTCATGCACACTAGCTCAAACTAGAGAGATAATAGCCTAGGGCCAAGGCCCCGCCCAACCAAAGCAGTATTTCCCAAATCGTAATCGGCTTGCTTTTCTGTCGTTTAAATTTTCTTTCTAAAAAGGGCGTCTTTTCCGACTGCTCTTCTTCTTTTGGGGCCTCTGCTTTTTCTGCTTCTTGGCCCATATAGGCCAAGGTCTCTAATACAGAAACTTCTGCGGCGGGAGCGGCCTCCCAACTTTGAGCATAGTCTTTAGCGGGACCAGTTTCCCAGGCAGCGGCCAAGGCCTCAAAAGAGGGCCAGCGCTTGCCGGGCTCTTTTTGCAAACAGCCTTCTACTAAATAACGCAGCTCGAGGGGCAAACGTCTAAGCAGCTCCCTAGGCAGCTCCCCTTTCAGAATGCGGTTTTTAATTTTTGCATTAGTTTGCTGAGGCGATTTTTGGCCAAAAGGCAATTGGCCGGTCCAAAAAGCAGTAAGCAAGACCCCAAAGGCCCAAATATCTGCAGCGGGACCAATGGCCTGCCCCTGCAGTTGCTCGGGAGCCAAATAGGCATAATCTAGATGAAAATAATTGGGCAAGCTTTCCTTGGCCCCATAATTTATCAACTGCCAGTCTAAGGCCTCTTCTTCTTTAAATAACAGATGTTCTAACTTTAAGTTCTGTAAGCAATGCCCTTCTTTTTCTAAGAAAATCAGCAGTTTGAGTAGTTCTTGCAGCAAGCCTAGCTTTTCTTCAGCGGTCAATTGGCTGCGGCGGCTGGCCCAATCTCCGCCAGCGCAATAGTCCATTAATATATAGTATTGGACCACCTCCTCCTCTCTAAAAATGTGCACCGCCTGATAGGGCAACAAATGAGGATGTTCCAATTTTTTGGCCTCTTCATAGAGGCGGCCAAAGAGCCCATCATCAAAATTGGGGTGCAGCTCTAGGACCTTAAGGGCCAAGAGCTGCTCCTCTTGGTCCTTAACTCGATAAACAGAGCCCAAGCCTCTGGCTGGCAAGGGCCGAGCATAATCTATTTCGTATTGCTGGCTAAATTCAGCGATATTTTTCATCTTTCTTTGACAATTTTGATCCCGCGTCTAGCAGCGGGCGAAGCCCGCTGGGCCTAGCGCTGTGAAGGGGTGGCCCGAAGGGCCAGACCCAGGCGGCGAAGCCGCCGCAGGGCCGAGCAGACCTGCGAGCCCCGCAACATAGCGCCGAGGAGCGCAGCGAGGCGGAGGCCCCTAGTCCTCCCCTACTCCCAACTGAAAATCGATCAATTCCATTTGGGTTTCTAATTTTTGGCCGATCCCAAAATACTGATGTAGAGTCACGCCCAGGCCCCTTGCGTATTCTACTCTTTCGTAAGGGCCAATTTGGTAACTAAAGCGGTCTTCATAGCGTTTACCCAAAATCTCTTTTGGGGGCAGGCGTTTGGCTGCTACCTGCATAAAGACATCGCCCTTGCAAGTATTGTAGCTAGCCGAGTCGGTGGTGGGCAAATAAAGCGGCGCCAGAAACTCCCCTCCCCCACGGCCTTGGCAGCGGACAAAAAGGCTATCATTTCGGAGCATCCATTTGGCCTGATTGAGGTCCAGATAGAGGCCATCGGCTTTTTGTTCAGTTTGCAGCAGCTCTAGTTTTTGTTCTATCGGTTCTTTTTCTTGATTATGAAAAGTATAGCGATAGGTCCAGACCGTGCCTTTTTGGCTTGGAACAAAAGCCGTTTTTTCGGGAGTTTGGCTAGGCAACTTTTTGCTGCCCTGGCAGGCCGACAGCAGCAAAGCAAGGATAAATAGGGAGTACAATTTAGGCATAGGGCGTGTATTTTATTGGCTCACTTCTTGGCGAATTTGCTTCATGAGGTAATTCCAATCTTCAAAGGGGAAACGGCCTTCTTCGCCCTTGGCGTGGGCTTTATTGCGGATAGAATAGCAGGCGTATTGGTCGCTTTCGAACAGCCAGCCGAGTTTGCGGTCGTAGCGCCAATGGTACTCGCTATCTTCATAATAAAAGATGGCGATTGGTTTTTGTTCTACCTTAGCAAAGCCCTTAATGCGGAGTTCGTTGAAGGCTTCAAAGGTTTTGGCGGCATAATCGGCGGTTGCTTCTTCGCTATCGAGGCCAACAAAATCGTGTAAAAGGGCATGGGCCAGATGGCGATTGGTCCATTTTCCGCCTTGTTTTTCCCAATAAGAGAGCAAGAGGTCTAGCTCTTCGGGAGAAAGGGCGTAGGGATGCCAATTTTCAAGGTTCCACCAGCCCATCAGTTGTTTTTCTTGATGCGGGGCGGCTAGGTAGAGGTATTTTTCGCCTCCTTCTGGGTGCGGGGTATATTCTAGGCGGAGCGTATAGCCTCGGCCACAGTCAAATTCGAGGACCAAAATGCGGTTAAAGCCTTCTTGGCGTTGGTTGCCCACTTTAAAATCGAACTGTTCTCTTTCAATTTTAAAATCTTGGCCCAGCGCATCTAGCCATTGGTCGACCATTTCCTCAGTTACTTCAGATCGTTCTAGGAAGCTGAAGAGGTTCCAGAAAGCCAACTTTTTAAAAGTGGCGGGTATTGTTTGTTCCATAGTTTTGTATTGAGGGGCTAAAGATACATTAGATTATCTAGAACTCATTTAAAAAAACCTTAAGCTTCTGTGGGGACAAAAAAAACGCAGCCTTTAGGGCTGCGTTTTTTTTGGTTTTCTGGGCTGTTTTATTCGCTATCGTTGGTCACTAGTGTCCCGATGGCTTCTCCTTTCAGGATGCGGATCAGGTTATTAGGTTCATTGATATCAAAAACCACAATAGGCATGGCATTTTCTTGGCACATCGTAAAGGCCGTCATATCCATAATAGAGAGGCCAGAGCGGATAATTTCTGAGAAAGAGATATTATCAAACTTTTTGGCCTTGGGGTCTAGTTCGGGGTCGGCGGTATAGATACCATCTACGCGGGTGCCTTTAAGGATCACATCGGCGTTAATTTCGCTAGCGCGGAGGGCTGCGGCGGAGTCGGTAGTAAAATAAGGGTTACCGGTTCCAGCGGCAAAAATGACCACACGGCCTTTTTCTAGGTGTCGGATAGCTCGGCGGCGGATATAGGGTTCGGCGACTTTATCCATACCGAGGGCGGTCATCAGGCGGGTGTAGATACCTTCTGCTTCTAGGGCAGATTGCAGGGCTAGGCCGTTGATTACGGTAGCGAGCATCCCCATATAATCGCCTTGAACTCTTTCGATGCCAGAATCCTTGGCTTCTAGTCCGCGAAAAATATTTCCTCCTCCGATAACGACAGCCACCTCAATACCTTGGTCGATGGCTCTACGAATTTCGGAAGCATAATGTACGAGCATTTTGGGAGAGATACCAAAATCTTTGCCGCCCATCAGCGACTCACCACTAAGTTTGAGCAGGACTCTTTTATAATTAGCCATGATAATAGAAAGCTTCTAGAAGTTGTTGAAAAGATCTGTCTCTGTCTATTTTTGGGTATAAAAAAAGCGTTTCGACGGCATCGAAACGCTTTTATATTTGCTTATACAAGCATTAACCTAGGGTAATGTGTACAAAAGAAGTAACCGTAAGGTCTTTATCTAGTGTACCAAGGAATTGAGCAACAGTTTGCTTGTGTCCTTTTACGAACTCTTGGTTAAGGAGTGTATTTTCTTTGTAGAAAGCATTGAGTTTACCCATAGCGATACGCTCGAGCAACTGCTCGGGCTTACCTTCATTGCGGGCAACTTCTTTTCCGATTTCGATCTCTTTCTCTACGATAGAGGCATCAACACCGTCCTTATCTACAGCGATGGGGTGCATAGCAGCAATTTGCATAGCTACATCTTTACCAGCAGTTTCTAGGTTATCAACATCTTTGTTGAAGCCTACAACAACACCAGCTTTATTGCCCATGTGTACATAAGAGATAACTTTAGCAGCTTCAACGCGGCCGTAGCTATTCAACTCAATTTTTTCACCGATAACCCCTGTTTTTTCGATAAGAGCATCAGCTACAGTTTTGCCAGCGCTTAGTTCTAGAGCGGCAAGAGCTTCAGCATTTTCGGGGAAGTTAGCCAAGGCCAACTCAGCGATAGAAGCTACAAAAGCAACGAATTCGTCGTTTTTGGCTACGAAGTCAGTTTCGCAGCTAATACGAACAGCGATACCTTTGCTGTTATCTTCTGAAGTGAGTGCCAAAACAACGCCCTCTTTAGCTTCGCGGTCTGCGCGCTTTTCGGTCATTTTTTGGCCCTTCTTACGAAGATACTCAATAGCACCGTCAAAGTCGCCTTCAGCTTCTTGTAGGGCTTTTTTACAATCCATCATGCCCGCGCCAGTTTGGTCGCGTAGCTTTTTAACTTCGGCTGCAGAAATTTTGAAAGCCATTGTCAATTATTGGTTTATAAGGTGTGAGATGTGATGTCGTCGCTTATTTTTCGGCGCTAGCCTTTTTTTCCTCTTTCACTTTTTTGCCTTCTTCTAGGCCTTCGCGGATAGCCTCAGTGAGGTAATTTACCACGATAGCGATAGCTTTAGAAGCATCATCGTTAGAAGGAACAGCAAAATCTACTACAGTAGGATCAGAGTTAGTATCTACGATACCAATAGTGCTAATACCCAAACGCTTGGCTTCAGCAATAGCCAAATGCTCATGGCTAATGTCTACAACAAACAAAGTATTAGGCAGACGGTTAAGGTCAGCAATACCACCAAACATACGGTTTAGTTTAGCGTGCTTACGGCTAAGTACCAAACGCTCTTTCTTAGTGATATTATCTAGCGTACCATCATTGAGCATGCGCTCGATGCTTTGCATTTTGCGTACAGACTTGCGGATAGTCGCAAAGTTTGTCATCATACCTCCCAACCAACGGTCAGTAACAAAAGGCATGTTTACGCTGCGGGCAGCAGTTTCTACAATACCGCGAGCCTGCTTTTTAGTCCCAACAAAAAGGATCTTTTTGCCAGACTTAGCCATTTGTTTCATGACTTTAGCAGTCTCTTCTAGCGATTCAATTGTGCGGTTAAGGTCAATTACGTGAATACCTTTACGCTCCATAAAAATGAAGGGACGCATTTTGGGGTTCCACTTTCTTTTCATGTGGCCAAAATGACAACCCGCATCCAACAACTCTTTATAAGTAGGTGTTTGCATATCTTTATCTATAATTTGTAGCTCGGGCCGCTAAGCAGCCCCAAGCAGAGAGATGGCAGAAATAAAATTAACGTTTGCTGAACTGGAAGCTCTTACGGGCCTTGGGCTTACCGTATTTCTTACGCTCAACAGAACGAGGATCACGACTGAGGTATTTTTTCACCTTGAGCGGGCTGCGGAACTCTTCGTTCAACTCTACCAACGCTCTAGAAATACCCAAACGAACAGCCTCCGCTTGTCCTTTGATTCCACCCCCGCTTACATTCACTTGAATGTCATATAGGTTCTGTACTTCTACCTCTTGTAGAGGAGCTACTACTTTACCATGAATGTGGATAGCAGGAAAGTACTCTTTATAATCAAGACCATTTACCGTTACTTTGCCAGAACCCTGACGCAGGTATACACGGGCTACGGCCGCTTTTCTTCTTCCGATAGTGTTAATCATTTCCATATCGTAATACTTGCGTTTTATTATTTATTAGTAGGATCGAAAGGCTGAGGCTTCTGGGCCTGATGAGGATGCTCCGAACCTTCATATACAAACAATTTTTTGAAAGTGGCACGACCCAATTTGTTCTTGGGCAACATACCTTTGATCGCATTCTCTAGCACACGGCGAGGACGCTTGGCCAACAACTCTGCAGCTGTAGCCGACTTCTGACCACCAGGGTAACCAGAGTAAGTCAAATATACTTTCTTTTGCAATTTGCGACCAGTCAAGTTGATTTTCTCAGCATTGATGATGATCACATAGTCTCCTGTATCTACATGAGGAGTAAAGCATGCTTTGTGCTTGCCTCTTAGTACTTTGGCAATTTCAGAAGCAAGACGACCTAGGGTTTTACCCTCTGCATCCACAACCCACCAGTTGCGCTCTACGGTCTCTTTTTTTGCAGACTGTGTTCTGTAACTCAGCGTATCCACAATTCCTATAATTTTATATTAGTAATCAATTTATTAGCGGCTTTTGAGCACAAAAACAATCTACTTTAGCCCAAAGCGCTTGCAAATGTACAATTCCTATTCTGTATTCGGAAGCTTTTTTATGGGTTTTTTCAACTACCCTTTTCTAAACCACTGAAAATCAACCCAAAAATCGCACAAAAATTTTAAAACCGCTCTTTTTCAAGGGGTTTTGGGGCCCGCGGCCGGCTAGGCCTTTCGGCCTAGGTCGGCCGCCGCTATGCTGCGGGGCTCGCAAGGCTGCTCGGCCCTGCGGCGGCTCCGCCGCCTGGGTCTGGCGCTGCGCGCCACCCGCTCCGCAGCGCTGGGCCAATATAGGCCTGGCCGCATTCCTCTTCTCTTGAGCAATTAATAGCCCCCTCTTGAGTAGATTCGTTAATGCTTTGTTAAATCAGGGACTAAACGAACTTTGTTGATGAGCCTAATAACGATAGCTTAATGGTCATTGATGATGCTCTAGGCATCATTGACCATAGCCCAGCTGTCATTGATGATGCTTCAGACATCATTGACCATAGCCCTACTGTCATTGATGATACTCCAGACATCATTGACCATAGCCCTACTATCATTGATAATGCTCCAGACATCATTGACCATAGCCCCACTGTCATTGATGACGCTCCAGACATCATTGACCATAGCCCAGCTGTCATTGATGATGCTCCAGACATCATTAGTCTGTCATTCATCATTATTTTTTTTAAAAAAAGGGGGCCGACTGGGTAACAATAGCAGCAATATTGGCATAAATAGCATATACATAAAGTTCTAACTAGAAAAAATCACAAAAAACAGATCGACATGGCCAATTTGAATTTCAATCGGATTTCCAAAGTATTGACAGATCAAGAGATGCAAGATGTAGAGCAGCAACTTGACAACTGTTTACAGACCTTATCTTTTTTAACGGAATTAGATAAAAAGGAAAAGCAATCCTTAAGACTTATAAATGTCAAGCTGCATCATTTTATCCAAGAGACCTTGAGCGTCATGAATTATGTAGAGCTTCCTTTGCCGCCTCATGTTGGGGCCGATGAAATTGCAAAAGACTTGGCCCTATACGAGCAGTTACAGCAGCTCATTATTAAGGTAGAGCAGTTGTTGAAGCGCTTAAAAGATAGTGCGGCCTTGGCAGGCAGTGAGGCCTATAGCCAAAGTAGTTTGGTCTATCATTTACTGGGCGCCTTGGCCGATAGTAGTCTGCCTGGCTATGCTAGCGCCCATGAGCGGCTAAAAGCTTGTTTTAAAACCTATGGCCGCAGTAGCCATGGAGCAGAAGAATAGAAAAAGGGTCAATCATCGCCTAGGGACAAGCCCCTAGGCTAAGCCAATGGAGTCAGCCCTGACAAGGGCCTCAACTGTTGATATACAAGGCCTTGCTCAGTTGTTATGGCAAAGAAAAAACTCATCCAAAGGCCCTCTTTAGAGGGCTGTCTGAAAAAGCTAGCCTAGGGGCTTGTCCCTAGGCAGCATAAAGGAGAAACACAAAATTTTAAACAGACTCTGAGCCCAAAAACAGCCCAGTCTAGCAAAGGCATTAACTTTAAATTGTTTTTTTTTCAAAAAGGATTACATTTGCCATTATCTTAAACTTCTAAATACAATTCTAATGAGGTATTTATTACTTTTCATTTCTCTTTTCATGTTTTTCAATGTCACAAAAGCCCAGCAAGCAGATACGGCTGCTTGGTGCCCTCCTGGGGCGACTTGGGTCTATTCGGTCTCGGCTTGGGGGCCAGATAGCTATCTAAAATATACTTATGAGAAAGATACTGTGCTTCTAAACCAAGCGGTTAAGAAAATAGCCCTTAGCCGTGTCAATTATATAGGGCCAACTGTCGGTCAGGGCAGATCGGAGAGCCAGATAGGCTATGAGTATGAATATATGTCTAATGACAGTCTTTATTTTTATGATCCTACTAGCAATAGCTTTATCCTCAAGTTTGATTTTAATGCCGTGCAGGGCGATTCTTTGGTTGTTCGCAATCCGCGTTCAACTTGTGATAGCCTCCCTAACTTTCCGGACCAAGATACGCTCTATATAGACAGCCTCTCTCAGGATACTTTTAACCAGCTTATCTTTGATCGTTACCACCTAAGTTCTGGCAGCTTTGAGTCTTTCCGATTCGATCCAGTCATCAAATACATAGGTAGTTTTGAGAGTTTTCATCCCGAGGTCTCTGAAACGACCTGTCCTCTGCCCATTGACGGCTATGTCCATAAACAGCTATTTTTCTATCAAGACAGTCTTCGTGGCCGACTAGTTTTTAGCGAAACCTATAATGATACCCTTGTTGATAACATCATCAGCAATATTTTCAGAACGGAGTCGGGTATTTCAGCAGCAAAAGAAGTGCGGGTATTTCCGAATCCTGCGCAGGATGAGCTTTGGCTAGATATAGCGCTAAATGGCGCATTGAATCTTAGCATTTATAATTTGGCGGGGCAGGAAGTTCGTCATTTTCAGCTGCATCAAAACCACTTTTCTGTTCGAGACTTGCCCAAGGGCATGTACATCTTATATTTGCGAACAGATGATCAACAGTTTTATCAAACTAAATTTGTGAAGCAATAGCTTGGCTGCAGATTGTCAAAAGCCCAGCAGATTAGTTATCTGCTGGGCTTTTTTATGCGGTCCTAGAGGCGGCGAAGCCGCCGCAGGCCGAAGGCCAAAAGGCCTAGCGATGTGCAGGGGTGGCCGAAGGCCAGACCAAAGCCGCCGAAGGCGGCTGCAGGGCCGAGCGAACAGCGAGCCCCGAAACGTAGCGCCGCAAGGCGAAGCCGCAGCGGAGGCCCCAAAATAACAGCGAGCCCCGCAACGACAACAAGGACTTTAGTCCGCAGTTCGACGACCGAAGGGAGTAACCGCCGCAAGGCGAAGCCGCAGCGGAGGCCCCAAAACCTCATTATCGTCCGGCACGCATAGCTTCTACGGCTTCCATTTTAGAGGCAGAATAGGCGGGAATAATGCCTGCGATCACGCCAGAAAAGGCGGCAATACTGAGGCCGAGAATAGCATTATAGCTAGATAAAAAGATGGGGAAATCGGCAAAATGGGTAACGGCTAGGGCTGCCAGGTAGACAAAGAGGAGGCCGATAGCCCCACCAAAGAGGCAGAGTAAAATAGACTCGATCAGGAACTCCATGAGGATCATATAGCGCTTGGCGCCTAGGGCTTTTTTCACGCCGATCAGGTTGGTGCGTTCTTTTACGGAAACGAACATGATATTGGCCACCGAAAAGACGCCCACGATAATGGCAAAGCCGCCAATAAAGAGGCCTGCTAGATTAATGACGCCAAAAATGCTGCTGAGAAAATTGGAGAGAATAGAGAGCGTATTGAGGGCAAAATTGTCCTCTTCTTTTGGGGGCAGACGGCGGCTAGCGCGGAGCACCCCCACCAATTCAGTTTTGAGGGCTTCTACATCTACCTCTGTTTCGGCTTTTACGGAAATAGAGCTACGGCCGCGGTTCATGGCCGAGCGGCCTAGGTTAATATACTTGCGGGCCGTATTGTAGGGGATGATGGCAACATTATCGAAATTAATGGGATTAATGAGGTCCTTTCCTTCTTTTTTGAGCACCCCCACCACCTTAAGTTTTTGTCCTTTAGACTTAATCCAGCGGCCCAGAGCGGACTCCCCTTCACGGAAAAGCGCCTTATAGACCTCATAGCCGATCACCACCTCATTTTGGCCTCTAAAAAAGCTATTTGGGGTAAAGTATCGGCCTTGTTCGAACTCTAGGCCAAAGATATCTTTATAATCGGGGGTCACGCCCATATAGAACACCCCAGCGGCCTGTCCCAGCTTAGACTCCGTATTGCTGCCGCCAATAAAGACACTAAAAGAAGTTTTTCCAGCGGTTTGACAATTGGCTTGAATGGCTTCAAAATCTCGGTAAGAGGGTTCGGGGCGGCGCATATACTTCCAGTAATTCTCTCTGGGGTCTTCGCCCCAGGGCATCGTATTGACGTAGACCACATCATCGCCTAGCTGCTCAAAGCTTTTGCGGATACTATACTCTAGGGAATCGACTGCGGAGAAGACCATAATCACGCACCAGATACCGATCGTAATGCCGAGCAGGGAAAGCAGGGTACGGAGTTTATTGCCAAAAAGCTGTTGGAGAGCTAGAAAGCAGGCCTCGAAAAAGAGGCGAAAAAAGAGGAGGACGGCAGCCATAGAAAAATCGGGTTGAAGCCAAAAAATGGGGAGACTCATCTAAGATAAGTCTCCCGATCAAGAGTTTACTAACTTTTAGAGTAAAATAAGGTTTAGCTAGACCAACTAGGCGGCTTTCTCTTTGCTTCGGTTCTTTCTTTTTTGGCGGAGCAAAAAAGCGCCTCCGGCGGAGAGCATAATTCCGCCAATGGCAAAGGGCAAAAAGGGGTTGGAGGGGGGCAGATTTAGTTTTTTATCATTGCCCATAAGGATAAAGGGCGACCAAAAAGCGGGATGAGCCATAGGGCCTTTATTGGCGGCCAGATAATTGAGTTTTGCTTGTCGGAGCGCCTCGCTTTTGCTCAGGCCAGCATCCAATTGCTGATAAAAGTCCTGCATAATCATGGAAGTTGCGGCATCATCTACCTGCCAGAGGCTGACCAGAAGAGCGGGCACCCCTGCATTGATAAAAGCCGTAGCCAAAGAGGCGGTTCCATTGCCTGCTTGAAACTCGCCGTAGGCGGTTTCGCAGGCTGAAAGGACCACTAAATCGGCTTTGAGGTCTAGATTTAAAATTTCTATCGCCTGCAAAAAGCCATCTTCTAGGCTATCGCTATCGGGGGTAAAAGCTAGGCCCGAAAGGCTGGGTTGTTCTCTATTCATCAGGCCGTGCATAGCGAGATGAATAAAGCGGTACTTTTTGGCCTCCTTAATAAATCGTTCTTCTTGGGCATCTTGGCCAAAGAGGAAGCGGCCCTCAAAGAGCGTAGCCAGTTTTTTGACCTCTTCTTCGGCTAGTTTTAGGGGCGTTAATTGGCTGCGTTTATTATTCAGGCTAATGGTATCGCCTTCTTGGTAGTTAGCGGCCATGGCTAGCATTTGGCCATTATTCTCTTGGAAAGAGGTATTTTGGTTATGTTGCCAAAGCTCTAGCGAGAAAGAGTAGCTAATCGCATATCGTTTAATCAGATAGGCCAAGCTATTATAATTATCTGTTTCCTTAGCGGGCAGCATCAGCAAGCTTTCAAAGGGGATATAGGCCAATTCTTTATCGGGAATAATCAGTAATTGTTTAACTGTTCTCTTTGGGTTTTGGAGAACGGGCGCTAGCAGCAATTGGTAGAGCTGATGGGCTTTTTGGCTATAATTCAGAAAAACCTCCTCATTGCCAGAAAGGACCTGTTTGTAGGAAAGCAGCATTCTTTGCAAATCCATGAGCTGCTGGGCCAATTCCTTAGCATTGATTTTTTGCTCTACATATCGGAGCTCTTGATGATCGAGGTAAAAAACAAAGCAGCTGCTATCTGTTAGGAAATACTCGATAGCGGCTCGTTTGGGACCTAAATCTTTTTGGAGCTGCTTTAGCTGCAAGCGTTTATGCCCAAACTTATAATCGACATAATCGGGATATTGCTTAAACAGATGCCGTTTGTGTTCCTCCATTTCCCAGATTTGGTCATTGAGCAAAACGAGTAGGCTATCTTTCTTTGCTTTTTCTTCGGTAGACCGATAAGCCTTTAGGATTTGACGATATTGTTTTTTGATGCCCTTTTGCTTTTCCTGTTCATTTTTGGGCAGTAATTTTTTACTATAAGCGATGCGTTCATTTTGGCTTTCGAGGAGGAGCGTAGATTTATCTTTTTCTGAAATAGCGAGCAGCTGCTCTGCGGCCTGTTGGTCCAGATGCGCCCATTTCATTAGCCGTTGGTAAGTGGCCGAGCTCACCTTTAGCGAGCGTAGGCGATCTTGCTCTAATTGGGCCATTTCTCTTTCTTTGGCTAGGGTTTCGGCATGAAGGCTATCTATGATTAGCAGGCGCTTGAGGCTAGCGGGCGCTTTGCTTTCTTGGTAGCGTTTGATTTCTAAATCTTTAGCGATAAAGAGAATTCTAGACAGTTCGCCTAGGTCGAGAAAATAATTTATATCTAGGCCGGCCAGTTGGTCTAAATCAAAGTGTTTTTCTTGGGTACTGTTTAATTCCAAATGTTGAAGGATAGCCGCTTCTGCAGCATCAAAATCTCCTTTGGCAACTCCTAGGCGGGCTACATATTTTAGGCTTTGGATGTATTTGACTGTTTTTGGGGCAAAAACGGCAGCAACTTCGGCTCTATATTGTTCTAGATAATTCTCGGCCTGTTGATAATCTTCTTGTACAATATATAGCTTAAGCAAGCTAGATAAAACAGTCTGCCTCATCATTCCCTTGGGCTGTCCCAAAGCCGCTTTATAATAAGTTTCAGCAGCCAGATAATCCTGCTCGGCCATACAAGCCTTACCTAAATTGAAAGTGATAGAAGGGATAAGCTGATCATATTGTTTACGCTTGGCTAGGGCCAAAGCGGTTAAATAAACTTCTTTTGCTTTAGCAAAGGCTTCTTTTCTTTCTAACACCCCTCCCTTTGCTATCATGATTTTTAGATAAAATTCATTTTCTCGCCCTACTTCCTCCATAATTTTCAAGATGAGGTTGGCCGTTTGTTCAGCTTTTGTATACTGCCCAGCCTTTTCCTCTATAGCCATTACATTATACAAAGACCGAGCATAAGGTTCTCCTTTAGCATCATTGTGTTTACGTTCTAGGGCAATACTTTGTCTAAAAAAATCAGCAGCCAAATCATACTTTGCTTGTTTTAGGTAAACCACGGCTATATTGTTAATCAGCGTAATATATTGAGGAGTAGCTTCCAGCTTCAGCTGCTCAAAAATAGCTTTGGCTTCGAGTTGTTTAGCCGTTGCCTGTTCAAAGTTGTCTTCGGCCAAATAGAGCTTGGCCCTCAGTCCTAGCCATTCGGCCAAATGCACCCCCTTTTTACCCTGATCTAAGCGCTCTACCTGGCTTTTAGCCGTCATTAATGTCTTCTGAACTGCCTTGTATTGGCCTAAGTTATATTGCAACACCATCTTACTGCCCGTAAAACTCCAACTCAAACTATCTTTCCAGCCTTGCCGTCCCGGCTCTGTCTCCAAAGCAAGCAAAGCCGAATCTATAATGGCTATAGATTGGGCATACTGGCTTTGTCTATAGGCCTCCATATAACGGGCCTCAAAAGCTTTATATTTGGCTGCATCTTGCCCCAATACTAAAATGGGTGTCAATAAAAAGAGGTAGATGTAGTGTATGGGTCTCATTCTTTGCGATTCTAAATAAAGTAGATAAACTCAATTAATGCTCCTGCAAATTTAACATTTTAGAAAGAGTCAACCTATTTTTTTTTCTTTTCCTATTTTTTGGGGCTGCCCCAGCCTTCGGCTGGGTCGGGCTATGTCGCAGCTCGCAGGTCTGCTCGGCCCTGCGTTTTTTTCGCTGCGCTCAAAAAACTAGGTCTGGCCTACGGCCACTGCTTTCTATCCCTCAGCCGTTTTGGCCTAAAGGCCAAAGGCGGCCCAAGGGCCGCCTCTCTCCTACTTCTTATGCACAATTTCTAGCTGTACAAAATAGTCATCTCTTCTTTTGTAGTGGTATAAATTCACCTCTACATCTTCTAGACTACAAGCCTCATAATGTAGCTCATAGTATTCCTTGAGCAAAGAGTAAGGGGCCTTAGTCGTTTCCGTTCCTCCTCTCAAGCAGTTTGTTCCTAACGCTCTTTTTACCTGCTTGGCCGCCTGATCTCTGGCCTGAGCGGCTAGGTCTTGTTTTTCGCCCTCATATAAATTGCAACGATAGACGTAGCCCTTGGGCGTAATCTCCATAGTCCCCTCTTTGCCCTGAAACAAATAGGTCGTTTCATATCGGCTGCCCTTAATATCCTTATCAATAAAATCTCCCTGAATGGGAATAAATAAGGTTTCTGAAATAGCCAATAAAAACTCTAGTTGCTCGCCAAAGTCCTGGGCATCTCGATATTTGGCCCAGTCCTTTTTGGCCAAAATGAGCAGTAGCTCAGGGGTCACCAAATAGTCCTTTTTGTCTAGGGCCGTAAAGCGCCAAAAATAATCTCCCGCTTCTTTAATCGTATAAGTCGACTTAAAGCGAAATTTATCGCCCTTCTGTTCGGGCTGTATTTTCATAATTTCTTCACTTTCAGAAGAAAAACTCCCCTCAAAAGGCATCGTCTGGTCTTGCATCAAAAAGGTAATATGATCGCCCCGATCCAAAAAAATGGCCTCTTCTACATATTCACAGCCCTTTTTAACGCCCACCTCGGTCCAAAAATCCCCCTTGCCATTACTCAACACTTGTATGTTCTCCCGTATGGCTTTTACCCGATCACTTTCGGTATGCTTAATATAACTCTGCCCCCACAAACCTATGGGCATAATAATACTGAGTACTAAACTGTAGTAATATGATTTCATCTCTTTTATATTGTAGTGCAAAAAAACAAAAGTAAGCAAAAGCTACTGCTCTAGTAGTCATACCCAACTGCTATACCAATTAAGGGACTCGCCCCCAATTTTGGATGATACTGCAGCCCTAAGTAGGCATGAAAAAAAACCGCCTTCGGAATTTGATAGCGATACCCCAAAGAAGGTAAGGCCACTGGCACAAGGTTTCCCCCATCGGCTAAGGAGTAGCCCAGATTTAAGTTGGCTCCCAAACCCGCCTCTATAAAGTGCCCCTGCCGGCCATAAGCATATAATAGGCGCAAGGGAACAGACATCGCTACCATTTTTCCATAGTTGTTACGCATAAAACCCAACCCCATCCCCGTTTGTAAGTTGAGTTGCTGTAAAGGTCGCTGCCAAAGGCTATATTGAGTATTAAAGTACATAAAGCTGCTCTGAGAAGGCCCCACATTAAAGGTACTCACCAACTCTACACTAAACACCCGCCGCGGATGATAATTCAGCCGCGAATGTTCGGGCGGCTCATACTGTGCCTGAAGCGAACAAGCCCAAAAAATTAAGAGTAAACTGTATAAAATTCGCATCTCCTGAGTATTTTAAATTCCTTGCAGCCATCTTCTTAGCCGCTCTATTAAAAAATAGCACTTTCTTTGTAGATCTCTAGCAAAGCCCAAGGACTTCATTCTGCCAAAACAAAACTTTATAAGAACATGCGCACTATTTTCATCCTCTTTAGCTTCTTTCTTGGCCTAAATGGCCTCTATGCCCAAAATGATAGTTGGGCCATTTCTATGAGTCCGAGCAGATCGCTGCAAGCCTACGAAAAGAGCAGCGAATTCCCTACCGACTTTGTCAAAAAGCATTGGAACCAAGGAAAATTTATGAGCAATATCGCCTTTGATGGCGAGGCTTGGTGGGTCGTTATGACGCAGAAAAATTATAAACAACAAACTTTCTACCGAAGTACCGACTTCCCCAATGACTGGATCGACCGTAAATGGAGCGAAGGCTTCGATATTACCGATATCGAGTTTGCCGATGAACAATGGATCGTAGTCATGAGCCGTGGCGCTGGCTTTGAACAAGAAGGCTGGGCCAAAAAAAATAGCTTCGACGAAATTAAAACCTATATCGAACAACAATGGAAGGCCGGTAAGTATATCATTGATCTAGCCTACGGCCAAGGCCAATGGGTGGGCGTTCTCTCTAAAGGCGCTCAGTTCCGCCAACAAACTTTCCGCTGGTCAGCCAGCTACCCCGCCGAATGGATTCAAGAAAATTATGGCAAGGGCTTCAATATTACAGGCATCACCTATGGCGATGGCCAATGGCTGGTCGTCATGTCTAAACTCAAAAAGGCCCAGAATGAAGTTAGTATGGCCCAAACCACCTTTCCCGCCAATTATATCAAAACGAACTGGGATAAAAATTACCGCATTAGCCAACTGCACTTTAATTATGAACCCCAAAATCGTAAGGATTATTTCCAAGACCATTATACTGCCGGAAATAAAGCCCTCAATGCAAAAAATTACGATCTAGCTATCCGCCACTATACCGAGGCCCTCAAGCTCCACCCCAATAACGCGAATTGCTATAATAACCGCGCCTGGGCCAAATATCTCCTCGGCCAATGCCAAACCGCCCTCAATGATGTCAATTCAGCCATCCAACTAGAAGCCGATGAACATAGCTACCACAGCCGAGCCGCAATCTACCTCTGCCTCGGCCGATGCAATAAAGCCCTAGACGATTTTAATACGGCCGAACGTATGGCCAAAACTAAGGACGCTTTCTATTATGGCGACCGCGCTATGGCCCAAGAATGCCTAGGCAATTTTGAAGCCGCCGCCAAGGATTACCAAAAAGCACTAAACATTAACCCCCAAGAACCCGTCTACAAAAAAGGCCTGGCCCAAGCTAAAGCCCAAATGAAGGAAACTTCGCCCCCCTCGGTTAGCTGGGATTACCCCTATAAAGCCTATACCGCTAGTACAGACCCCGTCTATGAGGTGAAGGCTTGTATCAACTCCGAATTGAAGATCACTTCGGTAAAACTTCTGCTCAACGGAAAAAGCTTTAGCGCTAGAGGATTTGGCCTAGAAGATGACTGCGACCGCAGCCTCTCCGAAACGGTCCGCCTCCAAGAAGGACGCAACGAACTCGTTATTCAGGTCCAAACCAATAAACACGAAATGCGCTCCGAAAAACGCATTATCGAATATAAAGCCTCTAGTAGCGGAAATTATCACGCCCTCATTATCGCCGTAGAAAATTATGACGATTTTGCCATCTCTGATCTCGAAAAACCCATCGATGACGCTACCGAACTCCAAAAGGTCCTTACGCAAACCTATACTTTTGAACCCGGCGATGTCCATTTTCTCAAAAATCCCACAAAGGAGGAAATTCTCAATAAATTGGTCTACCTACAAGACCGCCTAACCGATGACGACAACCTTTTGGTCTACTATTCTGGCCACGGTATCGTGAAAAATGAGGTGGGCTACTGGCTCCCCAAAGATTCTAAAAAGAATAGCCGCAGCAATTGGCTCTCTAATGCCGAACTCCGCGATTATATGAATGCCATGAAGGCCAAACACACCCTGGTGGTCGCCGATGCCTGCTTTAGTGGATCCATTTTTACCGGCGGCTTCCGCAATATGGAGGAGTTCGCCTGCGAGGAAATGGCCAAGCTCAAAAGCCGCCGCGCCATCACTAGCGGAGCCAATACGGTAGTGCCCGATAACAGCATTTTCTTCAAGTATTTTATCAAAATGCTGGGCCAAAATGATGCTAGCTGCTTCACCGCCGAAAATCTCTACTCCAAAATTAAACCCGCCGTTATCTACAATAGCCCCAATAATCACGTCCCGCAGTTTGGCGTGCTCCCCCAAACTGGCGATGAAGGCGGAAATTTCGTCTTCAGAAAACGCTAGTTACTGCTGTTTTTTTGGGGCTGCCCCTCGCCTATCGGCTCGGGTCGGGCTATGTCGCAGCTCGCTGCTCGCTCGGCCCTGCGCCGCCTTCGGCGGCTGGGTCTGGCCCTCCGGGCCACTGCTGTCTATCCCTCAGCCGTTCGGCCTTCGGCCGCTAAGGAGGCCCTATTTTCCACTTCTAACCAAATCCTATGTATAAGTTATTCTTTGCCTGCCTCAGTTTTTTGGCCCTGTCCTGCAGCCTTTTGGCCCAACCCTATACCACGGGCATCCCCCTAGAACCCGATCCCGATTATGACGATATTCCCGTCAAAGCCGAACAAACAAAATCACTCTACCGCTCGGTAGGCTCTAGCGCTTCTTTGGCCAAATGGGCCCCCACTCCCGGTAGCCAAGGAAATTATGGAACCTGCGCAGCCTGGGCCACGGCCTATACCGCCCGCTCTATCCTAGAAGCAAAGGCCAATGGCTGGACCGATACCAAAACTATCGACGATAATATCTTTTCTTATGGCTTTCTCTATCGCCTAAGCTCTTCTAGCAAAAATTGCTGGGGCGCTTACCTTTCTCGCTGTGCCGAAAATATGAAGGTTTATGGCGTACCCAAATATAAAGACTTTAAGGCCCATTGCTATAATGGCAATAAACTCCCCCAACAAGCCTATGATGCCGCCAAAAATTTTAAGATTAAGGATTATGTCCGCCTTTGGGACAAAAATGACGGCACCACAGACAAACAAAAGGTGGCCAAGGCCAAAAAAAGCCTGTCCGAAGGCTACCCTATTGCCGTTTCTATGATTTGCCCCAATTCTTTTATGTATGCCAAATCAGATCTATGGAAACCCACCGAATCTGCTGAAGAGTCGCCAAGCAACCCGCATGGCCGCCATGCCGTTTGCCTCATTGGCTATGATGATGATAAATATGGGGGAGCCTTTTTGGTCCAAAATTCTTGGGGTACTTCCTGGGGCGGCAATGGCCGAATTTGGGTAAAGTATAAAGATTTTCCCGCCTTCTTTTATCAGGCTATCGAAATTGTAGGCGAGCCTGCCAAAGCTCCCGCAAAAAGAGAGCTAGCCGGCAGCCTCCGCCTAGAAGGCTATGAGGGCCAAGCGATGCAGGCTCGCATCCAAGCCGATAAAAGTAGCTTTCGCCTAAAGTCTTCTTATCGCTCAGGGACCCGCTTCAGAATGTATATTGGCAACCAAGCCCCAGCCTATGTCTATGCCATTGGCGATGATTTGCGGCATAAGCCTTTTGTGGTTTTCCCCCATAAGCCCAATGTAAGTCCCTTACTCAATTACCAAAAGAATGAGGTGCCCCTACCCAATGAAGAAAAACACCTTCGCCTAAATGGGCAGGTGGGTACTGATTTTTTGTGCATCATTTATTCGCAAGAGCCCTTGGATATTGATCAAGTTTGCCGACAGCTCAAGCAGCAAAGCAGCAAACTGAGTTTCAAGAGCCGCCTCAAGGCGGTCCTTGGTCCAAAACTAGCCGATGATTCGGCCCTAAAGTATAGTTTGGGCAGCAATGGCCAAATGAAATTTAGCGGCAAAGGCAGTTGCGCCGCCCTACTGGTCGAAATTCCACATATTGATTAAAATAGAGCCCCGCCGCAAAATTGCGGCGGGGCTTTTTTCTGCGCCCTACAGGCCCAAAGGGCCGCAGGCAATAGCCAAATTTAACCGCACTCACTTTTATAGTTTGCAGCAATTTAGCGCTAGTCGGCCCTATTTTTCTCGACCATAGCGAAGGCTATGCCCTCAAAAAATAGCTGGACTAGCACAAAATTCATAACAAACTATGGCCAAAGCAGCGCGATTAAATCTGGCTGAGGGATGGATAGTGGTGGCCGAAGGCCAGCCCCAGCTTTTGAGCGCAGCGAAAAAGCGCAGGGCCGAGCAGACCTGCGAGCCACGACACAGCCCGACCCGACCGATCATTCATGAGGGTTTCAACCCTCATTTTGTATCGCTTCGCAAAGCGATGCCGCTTTGCGCTGGGTTTTAACCTAGCGGAAGGGGCAGCCCCAAAAAAATAATCCTCAAAACACCAAAATTTAAAAACTAAACATCTAGATAGATAGCCCCTAACCCATTGAGCAAATGGGTATTTACCTCAAAATCGTTGTCTTATGAAAAAGCCAATCTTATTATTTGCAGCCAGTTTGTTTTCGCTGGCCAGCTGGGCGCAGCTTCCCCGCTTAGAAGCGCCTGATTTTATTGAATATGAAAGCCAGCAAGAGGCTGATTTTTTGCTGCCCATAGCAGAGGAAAACAGTGATTTTAGCTATGCTGGTTTGCAGGCCGCCCGCAACCTCAAGGAGGTCAATATGGAGGGCAGCACCGATGCTTACCCTTGGTTATCTCGGGATGGTTTGCGTTTATTTTGGACCCAAACTTTTGAGGGGCAGGATAAAATTGTGCAAGCCGAGCGGCCCAATTTAGAAACGCCTTTTGGTCCAGCCAAAGTCATGGGCCTAAATATGGAAGGGCTAGATAATATGTCTATTTGGCTATCTGAAGATGAGTTGACTGCGGTGCATACAGTAAGAGAAGAAGGTAAAATTGACCTTTATTTCTCTCAGCGGAAAAATAAAAAAGAAGAATTTTCGACGGCTGCGGCTATCCTTAGCTTGGAAGGTGTTGCCGATCTAGAATTCATTTCGGCTCCTAGCTTAACTCAAGATTTAGGAGAACTTTATGTTTATCACTCTGGAAGCAACGGCCAACAAATTTTGCGCTTCAAGTTGGGGGCTTTTCCAGGCCACTACCAATTTGAGGATGTGCTGATAGAAGGGGCTGATATAGAGCCCGGGCATCTATCGCATGATGGATTGCGTTTTGTTTGCAATAATGCGCAGCGCGAATTGCTCATTTTTGAGCGCAGCAGTTTATCGGAAGAATGGGTAGCGCAAGAATCTATTCCCTTGCCCAGCGATTTTAGTCAAATTGCCTTTTCGGAGCAAGAAATGGTCATGGTCTATTCTCATGACCGCTTTTGGGAGTCTAACCAATTGCATTTGGCCAAAAGTCTATTTGCCTCTAAAAGCCAGCGCCTAGCGGCAGAAAGTCCCGAAAAGCTGCAGCTACAACTCTATCCGCATCCTGTACAGCAGCGTTTTACGGTAGCGCCAATTTTGCCCAAGGGGGCCAGTTTGGAGCGGGCAGAGCTCTATGGTTTGGCCGGACAGAAGCTGAGAGAATTTCCTTTAGAGGGGCAAGCAGCCCAATATGAATTTGACCTAGGCAATTTGCCTTCTGGCAGTTATATTTTGCGTTTATCGGGCCAAGGATTTTTGCCTGTTTCGCAGTTGGTAGTCAAGCAATAAAACAAAAAAAGAGACGGGCTGAGGCTCGTCTCTTTTTATAATAGGGAAACTGTTGCAGAGGATGCGACCAGATCTCGGGCGAGATGCTGCCTCTATACAGTAAAAGATAGGATCAATAGGAGGAAGTACTGGGGTCGCTAATTTTGGTTTTAATACTTTGCACCAAGGCCGAGGAGACGTTTCTCCGGCCCACTTTTTTGCGTAAAAATTCTCTAAAGGATTTCTCCTGTTCCAATTTGGCGAGTTGTTCGGGAGATTCCATAATGGCATCTAAAAAATTGCGGCTTTCTTCTGGAGCGAGGGCCCCATCTAGGTACATGACCAGACGGCGGTTGAACTCCTTCTCAGTTAGTCCATTCATAACTGTACTGTTTTAGTAAATTGAGAATAGTTTGCATCTATTTCAAATAGCGCCCCTTCTTTTAAGAGGCGCCTGATAATTTGAAGTTTCTTGCTAACGGCTTAAAGCGCCTAAATAGTTCGTTTTCGGTTTGTTAAAAGCGAATTATTTATTTTTTTGGCCTCTATAATCCTTATACCCTAACTTTTCGGCATAGCTACGCAGCTGCTCTTTGAGCATATTACGAGCGCGGTGCAGACGCGAGCGCACCGTACCGATAGGAACATCAATAATTTTGGCAATTTCCTCATAGGTAAAGCCTTCAATATCGCAGAGCAAAATGACGGTGCGAAAATCTACAGCTAGAGAATTGATTGCGGTGGTTACCTCATCGCCAATCATGCCTTGAAAGATTTCTTGGCGGAGGTCCATGAAATCTACATAACTAGCATCTTCGGTGTCATGATAGCTCACAATGTCCTCATAATCCACCTTTTGCGGACGTTTACTCTTTTTGCGATACTGATTAATGAAGGCATTTTTCAGAATCTTAAAGAGCCAAGCTTTGGCATTGGTTCCGGGCTGATATCGATGTATAAACCGATAGGCCTTGAGATAAGTTTCTTGTACCAGGTCATTTGCATCATCTTCATTGTAAGTCAGGTGATAGGCAAAGTTGTACAAGGCATTAATTTGAGGCATAAGTTCCTCATTAAAGACCTGCAGTTCTTCTGCAGTGACTTCTCGTTCTTCTTTTTGAGGTTCCTGTTCTTGGTTTTCCTCATCGGGTAGAGAGTGCTCTTCCATGGGTATTGAGATACTGGAGTTGTTGGAATATTCTGCTATTTTTTTTGGGGCTGCCCCGGCCTTTGGCCGGGTCGGGCTGTGTCGTGGCTCGCAAGTCTGCTCGGCCCTGCAGTTTTTTTCGCTTCGCTTCAAAAAACTTGGGTCTGGCCCTTCGGGCCACCACTATCCATCCCTCAGCCAGATTTAATCGCGCTGCTTTGGCCATCTTTGTTATGAATTTTGTGCTAGTCCAGCTATTTTTTGAGGGCATAGCCTTCGCTATGGTCGAGAAAAATAGGGCCGACTAGCGCTAAATTGCTGCAAACTATAAAAGTGAGTGCGGTTAAATTTGGCTATTGCCTGCGGGCCTTCGGCCCTGTCTCCGCTAAAAAGGCCAGCCTTCAACTTTTGAGGGGTTGAAGGCCAACAAATTTAGTATCTTTTTGGGAAGAATCCAGTAAATGGTCCAAAAAGGAGAATTTGCAGTTTAGCGTCTGCCAGCTTGGCGGTACAAGCGCTGCAAAATATCGGCAAATTTAGCGTCAGTTTTGAGGCGACTGTGGTCAGCTTCGGGCATGTAATAGCTCAATTTTTTTAGAAAGAGCCCCTTAAAAGCCTCATAATTTTCATGGTTGCGAGTAGGAATATATTGAGCAGAACGGTTGGCTACATCGACCAATTCTGCAGTAGCCTGATAATCCTTGCGAAGAAGGTCTAGCAAATCGCTAATGGGGTTGGCGACTACAGTTGTGTTGGCAGCAGGTGCAGCAGCTGCTCTATCTTGGGCGCTAGCTTCTTGGCCAATAAATAAAAAGGCAAGAAGAGCAAAACTAAGTATCCACTTATACATGATGATTATTATTTTTCTGTGAAATTAACTTGAGACTTACGAATATACAAAGAACTCATTTAAAAACAACGGTCCTTGCTGAGGAATGCTAATTTTGCGCTCTTCTGCCTTATTTTTTTCTGCCATAGCCCTGCTATGCCATCTAAAAATGCGTTGAATAGCACCAAATTATTCATTATCAGCTATAAGGACGTCGCTCTTAAATGAGTTCAAGAACTCATTTAAAAACAGATCCGAAACTTAGGAGTGGATAATCTTAGCGCTTTGCTAAATTATTTTTTCCTATGCTGAGAAAATCCCATCTAAAAATGTGTTGAATACCACCAAATTATTCATGATCAGCTATAAGGACGTCGCTCTTTAAAACAACTCCAAAACTTAGGAGTGGATAATCTTAGCGCTTTGCTAAATTATTTTTTCCTATGCTGAGAAAATCCCATCTAAAAATGTGTTGAATACCACCAAATTATTCATGATCAGCTATAAGGACGTCGCTCTTTAAAACAACTCCAAAACTTAGGAGTAGATCATCTTAGCGCTTTGCTAAATTACTTTTTCCAAAGCCGATAGAACCTCGTCTAAAATTGCCTTGAATAGCACCAAATTATTCATGATCAGCTGTAAGGACGTCGCTCTTAAAAACAGATCCGAAACTTAGGAGTAGATAATCTTAGCACTTTGCTAAATTATTTTTTTCCAAAGCCGATAAAACCTCATCTAAAATTGCCTTAAATAGCAGCTAAGTATTCATTTTGCGGCAAGCAGGCGGCGCAGCCGCCGCAAAGGAGCGCAGCGACTTGGCCTACCGATGTGCAGCAGTGCGGCGAAGCCGCAGACCGAGGCCGTCAGGCCGAAGGGCCGAGCGAACAGCGAGCTGCGAAACGTAGGGCCGCAGCGCAGCTGCGGAGGCCCCTATAAAAAACTGTAATAAAATCGCCATACTTATATATAGAAGTTGTAAATTGCTTTTTTATGACCTAAAAAAATCAAGATTCATGGCGACTCGTCAAGAGAAAGATTCTATCGGATATGTAGAAGTGCCCGCCGACAAATATTGGGCCGCACAAACGCAACGTTCTAAGGAAAACTTCCAGATTGGAGGGCAGCGCATGCCTTTGGAGATTACGCATGCTTTTGCCATTTTGAAGAAAGCGGCAGCTTTGACCAACAACAAATTGGGGGTTTTGGCTGATGATAAGGCTGAAATCATTGCTAAAGTTTGCGATGAGGTGCTTACGGGCGCTTTAGATGATCAGTTTCCTTTGGTGGTTTGGCAGACAGGTTCTGGTACGCAATCGAATATGAACATGAACGAAGTGGTGGCCAATCGTGCGCATGTACTTTTGGGCGGTAGTTTGGAGGATAAGGTGAAAAAAATCCACCCCAACGATGACGTCAATAAATCGCAGTCTTCCAATGATACTTTTCCAACGGCCATGCATATTGCGGCCTATAAAATGTTGGTAGAGAACACGATTCCCGGTTTGGAGCAATTGCGCAATCGTTTGGATGAGAAAGCCAAAGCCTATGCGGAGGTAGTAAAAATTGGTCGCACACACTTTATGGATGCCACTCCTGTGACGGTGGGCCAAGAGCTTTCTGGTTTTGTGGCGCAATTGGATCATGGCATTCGCGCCATTAAGAATAGTCTCCCCCATTTGGCCGAACTGGCCTTGGGAGGAACCGCAGTAGGGACTGGATTGAACACCCCTGCGGGTTATGCCGAAGAGGTAGCGGCTCAGATTGCGGGCCTAACGGGCTTGCCTTTTGTGACTGCCCCCAATAAATTTGAAGCTTTGGCTGCACATGATGCCATTGTAGAATCTCATGGCGCGTTGAAAACTGTGGCCGTTTCTTTGATGAAAATTGGCAATGACATTCGGATGTTGGCTTCTGGTCCACGTTGTGGAATTGGAGAATACACCATTCCCGCCAATGAGCCCGGTTCTTCGATCATGCCTGGCAAGGTAAATCCCACACAGGCCGAGGCCCTTACTATGGCCATGGCACAGGTTGTTGGAAATGATGTAGCCATTAACGTAGGCGGCATGACGGGGCAATTTCAGCTCAACGTCTTCAAGCCCATGATGATTTTCAACTTTCTCATGTCGGCTCGTTTGATTGGAGATGCTTGTCGCTCTTTTGAGAGCAACTGCATTGCTGGGTTGGAGCCTCAATTGAACAATATTGCCAAAAACTTGGAGAACTCCTTGATGTTGGTGACGGCCCTCAACACGCATATTGGTTATGACAAAGCCTCTGAAATTGCGAAAAAGGCTTATAAAGAAAACAGCACCCTCAAAGAAGCTGGTTTGGCCCTAGGGTATTTGACCGCAGAAGAGTTTGATGCTTGGGTTCGCCCCGAAAACATGATTGGCAGTCTTTAGAGAATTGCCCTCTTCCTAGCAGAAAAAGCAGCTTGCGCAATGCGCAAGCTGCTTTTTTTTGGCCCAAAAAAAGCGCCAAGCCCGAAGGCAGAGCGCTCTAGATGGCTTTTCAATTGTCAGGATAAAAAAGCCTAATTCTTATTTTGTACGGCCCAAAGTATCGCCATAGCGATTATGGATCAGGGCTTTTAACTCTTTGCGGGCAAAGAAAATGCGGCTCTTAACGGTACCCAAAGGCAACTGCAACTGATCGGCAATTTCTTGGTACTTATAGCCATAGTAATGCATCATAAAGGGGATACGGATACTATCATCTAGAGAGGCAATCATTTTTTGGAGCTCCTGCATCAGGATACCCGACTCGGCCCCATTAGAAACCGTTTGCCCTCCAGTATTGAGATAATACTGATTATCGGTAGCATCGAAGATAGTATTGGCCTTCATCTTCTTGCGATAATTATTGATGAAAATATTGCGCATGATAGTAAACAACCAAGCCTTGAGGTTGGTCCCCGGGCGGAACTTATCTTTATTGGTGAGCGCTCTAAAGGCCGTTTCTTGATAAAGATCTTTAGAGTCTTCTGAGCTTTTAGTCAGTTTGTAGGCAAAGGCCTGAAGGATGCCCGCCATTTCATGGATTTGAACGCTAAATTCAGAGCTAGACATAAGGCATGCATTTTTTGTGATTCTTAAAAACTGTTGAACTTTCAACACTTCAAATATAAGGCAATCTTAAACAAAAAACAAAACTTTGTTCTAATTAAATGTAGCTACATCAATTAATTTAGCTTACTCTTAAGAGCCGCACAAAACATAATGCACTGATTTACAAACAATTAGAATAAATGGCCTTAAAATTATCTTAATGTAAGTTTTCAAAAAAAATTGAAAGTTGTATAGTCTTCAGGGCCGTTTTTCTGTTTGTTTAGCCCCTATTAGGGCAAATAAAAAGCGGGATAACTGGCAAAAACCAGCAGTTATCCCACTAATAAACAATGACTTAACCCAATAGACAAAATCTATTAGCTATTTATTAAACAGCTACTAATTGCCTGCTCCAATTTGTTTAATGGGCCCGAAAGAGAGAAATAGGCATTGGCGCCAGCTGCTGCACAAAGCGCAATTAGGCTTGGGCTCTCATGCTGATCAACCACAAAAATAGGCGCATCTGGATAAGCATCTCTTAAGGTTTTGAGGCATTCTACTCCTTTCTGGTAGGCGTCATCGGTATTGATAATAAAAATATTGGTTTGGCTCAACTGCTCTTTTTGCTCATTGAGAAAACAAGCGGCACAAGCCGGCAAAGCTAGATAAGCTAGCGCAAGACTACTCTGCTCGGCCAAGAGCTCGGCCAAGGTTTCAGATACCAACTTATTTTGTCCTAAAATCAATAATTGCATGCCAGCCATTTCGAATGGGTTCATTAAACATTCAATTATATAAAGTCGGACGCTTTTCTACATCAAAGAAGTTCTTAATCCTATAATTTAGGCGTTTTACCTAATCTACAGGCATTTATGGACCAATTTTTGATAATTCAAAATAGAACATTTACTCACCCCTCATTTCTAAAAAATATATGCTACTAGTTATTACCCTTTATATTCTCATTTTCTCACAACTCCTCCGCTCTATCTGGGAAGAAGGCAGCCTGGTCTACAAAGACCCCAAGTTTTGGCTACAGCTCTTCTCTATTTTTATAGTAGCCTACGTCTATATTGGGATCTAGTAAAAGAGCCGCTGAAGGAGTATTCCTTCAGCGGCTTTTCTGTTGAATCTAGCTTTTTTTCAAGCTGAGGTCCAAACTCTGAAAAGAGTGGGTTAATGCCCCTACCGAAATAAAATCGACGCCCGTTTCGGCATAAGCCCTAAGGTTTTCTAAGGTGATGCCTCCCGAGGCCTCGGTCTCAAATTCTCCTTTAATTTTGGCCAAGGCGGTTTTGATTTCTGCCGGACTAAAATTGTCCAACATAATCCGATCCACCTGCCCCATTTCCAAAACGGCTTCTAGCTCGGCCATATCCCGTACCTCTACCGTAATGGCCAAATCCTTATTTTCGGCCACCAAATAAAATAACACTTGCTGAATGGCCGTCTGCACATCCCCACAAAAATCAATATGATTATCCTTAATCATAATTCGGTCATATAAACCCGTTCTGTAGTTGTTGCCGCCGCCAATGCGTACTGCCCATTTTTCTAAAAAACGTAGCGTAGGCGTTGTTTTTCGCGTATCTAATAACTGCACCTTCAAACCCGCTACTTCTTCTACATAACGAGCCGTCAAACTGGCAATTCCACTCATCCGCTGCATGCAGTTCAAAATTAAGCGCTCTACCTTCAAAATGCTTTGACTAGGCCCCGATAAACGAAAGGCAATATCGCCTACCGCCACCTTGGCCCCATCTTCCAAAAATACCTCTATGCTCAATTCGGGCGTGAGCTGGGCCAAAATAGCCTTGGCCAACTCTACTCCAGCCAAAACTCCCGCATCTTTAACCAATAAATTGGCCGTCCCTTGGGCCGCCTCATCTATGCAGGCCAAAGAAGTATGATCCCCATCTCCTAGGTCTTCTTTGATCGCTCTATTGATAAAATCTTCTAATTCAACAGCATCAATTCCCTCAATTCTCATGTTTATACATTTATTTTATTGATAATCAAATTTTTAATTATTCTTTTCTTGCTAAAACGAACAATAACTGTGATAACAGTCACCTTGCCAAGCTGCCAAAAATACTTATATTTGTCATACACAAGCAAAGCGCTTGAGCTCTTTTTTTTATCCATCATCCTGACGAGCTCAAGCCCAATACATCATCATCTGTGCCCTCTCATCAAGGACACTACAAATTGCAAATAATTATGGCTAAAAGAGGAAAAATCGCTGCCATTTTGCTCAACAAATGTCCCCGCTGCCATGAAGGCGATATGTTCAAAACTGGCATTACTGGCGGAATTTATAATATGCACGAAACTTGCCCCTACTGCGACCAACGCTTCGAAACAGAGCCCGGTTTTTTCTGGGGCGCTATGTATATCGGCTACGGCCTTAGCGGTGGCTACATGCTCAGCTCTGTAACCCTACTTATGTTTGTTGCCGGACTTAGCGTGAATATGGCCTTTCTAGTCGCTATTCTAGGCGCTATCGTGATCCTGCCTATCAATGCTCGCCTGGCCCGCTCTATCTGGATCCATATTTATGTGGGCTACGATAAAGAACTGGTCGATGAGATCGAAGAACAAAAACAACATGCCGTAGATGCCTAATTAAGGCCCCTACTCAAGATACTCTTGCGCACTTCCCTTTTTAGTTTCGGCTATGGGGGAAGTTTTTTATTTTATGGCCCTAATACTAGATAATATGATGAAGTATTTTTCTTTTGGGGCCTCCGCTGCGGCCTTTGGCCTTGCGGCGCTACGTTTCGGGGCTCGCAAGTCTGCTCGGCCCTTCGCCGCCAAGGCGGCTCGGTCTGGCCCAATGGGCCACCCCTCCACATCGCTAGGCCGCTCCACAAAAGGGCTCCGCTTTTGGCTGCTCGGCTTCGGCCTGCTTTTTTTATGCGCCCATAGCTCGGCCCAATTATCGCCCAAAGATAGCCTAGAACAAAAATATTGGCGCTACCGCTTTCGCTTTCTCAAAGAGTATATCCGCCTGGGCCAAGGCCCCGGCCAATCTATCCCAATGGGGGCCAAAATGCCAACGGCCAACTGCCAAACCAACTGGCATATGCTCCGAGACAAATGTAGCACCCAAAAGGGCCAAGGACTAGTAGAATGGGGCGATGCCACCATCCACTTAGGCCTCTATATGGCTACCCTCGCCCTAGAAGCCAAACTGCTCGAGCAAAAAGGCCAAGACCGCTCGGCCTGCCTCAAAGAACTTTGGCTGGCCCTAGAAGCCTATGACCGCCTAGACAAACAAGCCGAAACCTTTTTGGGCCTCCCTCCTAGCCTCAATGGCTTTTTCATCCGAGATGATGTCCCCCCCGATTTTTATCTAGAATTTGATAGCGCCAATTGCTGCCGCGCCTCGGCTGCCTGCCAAGCCCCTAGCGCCAAAGATGGCTACTTCATTAGCCAAGACCAAGTCTTTTACCTCTATGTCGGTTGGCTGCTTACGGCCCAATTGCTAGAAGGCCAAAAGTACCAAGATAGCCTGCCTAGCTTTGATGAAAAAGTAGCGGGCCAAGTGCATCGGCTCTCAAGCTACTTTTTGCAAGAAAACTGGACCCTCAAAGCCCCAAATGGCGAAAAAATCCCCAACCAATGGGGAGGCGATCTGCGCATGCTCAATTATGCCCTAGCTGAAGGCGGCAACCGCCTAGCCGGCCCCTATACGGGCCAAAACTACCAAGGCGAAGGCAGCCAAGGCTGGGGCCTAGCCGCCTTTACCTTTTTGGGCTGGCGGCTGCCCATGCCCAAACACAATAGAGGCATGATTGTACAATCCGCCATCTTGGTCAATGCTTGGTCGGCCAAAAAGATGGCCCGCTACTGCCAACGCCACGACTTTATTGCCTGGGCCTTTGTAGACGCCATTGTCAACCGCAGAAAATTACATCGGTCCATAAAAATGAAAGAGATAGAACAACTCTTGCAAAGCGCCCCCTGGGATGGCCCCTGCTTTGGCACCCCAGGCTGCCAAGAAGTGCCCGGCTGGATGGGCTTTGACCGCTGGGTGCACCCCGAACTAAAAAATGGCAACCCCTGGGGCCGACATTTTGAATACAATGGTCTGGATTATATGCTGATGTATAACCTTTACCAATATTACCAAAGTCTAGATTAGGCGGCAGACAGGCGGCGAAGCCGCCGCAAAGGCGCGCAGCGCCTCGGCTGAGGGGCTGGAGCAGGGCCGCCGAAGGCGGCAGACCCAAGGCTTTTGAAGCAAAGCGAAAAAGCCTGCAGGGCCGAGCAGACCTGCGAGCTGCGCAATGGCCCGACCCGCCCGCAGGGCGGGGCAGCCCCAAAAACAAAAAACAGAAGAAAAAGCCTTAGTGAGATTAGCTAAAAATGCCTATCTTAGGAAAGCTAAAATGGATTAACTATGAATTTGACCGACGATAAAGACGACTTTGACTGGAAGGAAGACGATTTTGATGAAGAGGATGACTTTTCTTGGGAGGAAGATGACTTTGAGGAAGAAGATGAGGAGTTTTCTTGGGAAGAAGATGATTTTGCCCAAACAGAAGAGGAAGATTTTGATTGGAGCTTTGTAGAAGAGGAGGAAAAAGAGGGGGAAGAAACAGCGCCTTTGGCCGAGCAAGATGCTCAGGGCGACGACCTCCTTTCTAGTCTTTTTGGGGGACAAAAAGAGACCAAAGAAGAGGCAGAACCCGCCCAAGAAGTGGGTTATTTGCCCATGCCTCAGGACAATAAAAAGGCCCGTTTAGATATTACCAAAAACTCGAAAGAGGACCATAGAACGCCTATGCGCTTTACCAAAAAAGAGGTAGAAGCGCAGTTAAAAAAGGACCTCAAATACTTTAAGGACCGCTGTAAATCTAAATTGGTCGTTAAGCCCTTTTTTGTGATGGAAGCCTATCCCTACAAGAAAAAGAGTAGTGATTCGGACATTATGGACAGCAAAAATGTGGATGAAGACTACATTTTAGTCATTGGTCGCTTGCCCAAGCTTCGGGGAACCGAGGAATTTAAGGGCAAGGCCTATGTAAAGGGCCGGCTCACCTATTTGCCAGAGGGCCAATATGACCAAGGCTACCTAAAGCGGCATATGGGGCTATTGATTGATAAAAAATACAAGCGGATCAAGAAAAGTACGATTCGCAAACTGCTGGACCCCATCAAGAACCAGATGCGGAATGGCTGGCCCTTTGAGATCTATAAGGAACTTCCTCAGAAAGAGGAATTGAGTTAGATCTGGGGACAAAAAAAGCCGAGGCATTCGCCTCGGCTTTTTTTGTTTAGGGCCAAGAATTAGTTCTTGCGCCAGCTACAAACGGGGCCATCTTCTGCGGTATATTGGAAAGACTTTCCATCGGCGGCAAAGAGGATAAAATAGCTAGGGTTATCGGCTCTTTCGAAGCGTTGGTTGCCTCTATGAATATAGGTATAGCTGCGGTTATTAACCAACTGCGTCAATTCGATATTATTGAGCGTATCTCGGTTGAAGTTCAATTGGAAGCTAAAATTACCACAGTCGGCCGTCCAGTTTCCATTGATAAACTCTGGCTGCATAAAATCGATATCAAAATTGGAGAGCGGACCAACTTGCTTATAGATTTCGGCCGTCATTTCGGGAGTTCTGCCCTTCACCACCGAGCTCTTAATCTCTTTGCTAATTGGGCTATGTGGGCGAATTTCATAGATTGTTCCGCCTGATTTAGTTTTATAATTTGTCTTTTCGCCTACGGTCCAGCTTCCTCGGTTGGCAAAAAGGCCCTTCGTATTATGGATACGGACCACCGCTAGGCCCTCTTCCTCCATATCGAGCAAATCGCCAGCGGGCACCTCATAATACAAACTTTCATTGGTTACATTTTCTAATTTGCTTCGGATGAGGTACTGGTCCTTTTTCTTCTTTTTCTCTAGCATTTTATACTGATAGCTATACTGAATACCATCTTTTTGGATAGAGAGCTCATCTGATTGCTGAGCCTGCAAACTGCCCATAAAAAGTCCGAGAAAGGCGAGTAACAAATAGTTTTTCATAATTTAAAAGTTGCTTGTTAAGAAAATCCAAAGGGGCTTTGCAAAGGCTGGGCCAAAGAAAAAGGCGAGCCGTATTGGCTCGCCTTTCTATAAAGACTAAAACTTAATCCTCCAACTAATCTAGTGTTGGCAGTTCTGTTGTTTCTTTTTGAATTTTGATTGCGGGACGATCTTGTTGTTGATTTTGCAGTTCCTTACCTTTAGGGAGTTGAATTGTTGAAGATTGCTTCTTAACAGTATGGCTCTTAAAGATTGCCTTATCGGGAGAAGCATTATAAAGTTCTGGGCGAATGTATTTGCCTTTATTATTTTCTTTTTTCTCTACCTCAACCTGTCCTGCTTCTGGATGAGCTCTCATATAGGCATCATTTCGTTCTGCGTATAGTGTCCAAGATACTTTTGTACCAGGTTTGCCTGCCACTACAAACTTATTATTATTTACCTCCTCCATTACATAGGGTTGTTCAGGGGTACCTATAGCAGTTAGTTGATAGCTAAAATTTGTGTTGATATCATCAAAATAGCTAGGCAACTCAATCGTAGCTTGGCCATTTGCATCCAATTGAGCTATTCCTCTGTAAAGGTTAAGCACCTCATTAGATTCAATAGCAAAATGCTTGAGCATTTTATTCTCAGGATCTTCAGGGTGGTCAATCGTAAAGGCCTTTGTTCCAAAAGCAGTGAGGTCTCCAGTAGCAATCATATCTCCTATACTCACAACACCATAGTAATTTCCTGTACCCTGTACACCAATACCATAGCCTGCAGCTGGAGTAGAAGAACCTTCCACCCCAATATGGTCATCTAGATCGGCACCTGTGTAAGAAAAGTTGGCGGCTGTGATTGTTCCTGCCAAAACATCGGACTGTTGTTGACCAACAAAAACAGGTCCTTGTCCCAAGTTGGTGGCAAAAACGGTTTCATCAGCATTTGTAGCGCCGTTAATGTTAAACTCGGCATTACGGCCTTGGCTACCAGTATGGTTAATTAGCATACCATGGCTAACGCCGCCTTGGGTAGCAGCAAAAGCAGCCCCTGCAATTGTTCCTGCCGCAACGGGACTAGCCGTATAGACATTGGCAAAGAAGCCATATACATCACCACCAGCAGTAGCAGGAGTTGTTGAGTTCCCATTATCGGCATCTACGATATAGCCAATACCATCCTGAACATCAAGGCTAATTGAGGCACCAGTACCCCCAGCGGTGGTATGATCACCCAAGAAACCCGTTTGATCGGCACGGATAATATTGACAAAACCAGTTCCATTGGTCACATCATTGTATATCCCGTTTCCTGTCGCATTTTGATAAACCATCATGCCATAGCCAGAACCAGAGTGATCGACCAACAAACCAGGGCGAGTATTACCCGCAGCTTGAATGAAGTAGCCCCCAAAACCAGCTCCTGCATTATTGACTAAAAAACTGGCAATACCAGAAGGGCTAGCCGCATCCATATCTATTTCGACACCATTCCCCTGCCCTAACTGCAAAAAGCGAGCGATAGAAGAAGTTGTTGTTGTTGATAAGTTTTGTGCATGTAGTGCGCGGTTTGTTCCAGAATTGCGCAAAAAGATAGCCGAGCTACCATTGGTCGTAATTGTATGGTTTACTTCAAGCGAGCTTCCTGCTGTTTCTGTTTGCAAGATATCTAATTTGCTACTGGGGGCGGGCTCTCCAATACCCACATTTTGGGCCTGAAGCTGCATGCCCATCATGGCTGCGCAAACTAGTGTTAGTGTAGTTTTAATGTTCATCTAGATACAAATTTGTTAAATGTTCTGAATATCATTTAGCGGCTAGCTACTTAAGGCTAAACCCAAAATAAGCTAGTTGTTAGTTGAGCGCTATAGGGCAAAGAACAAACCAATATTTTTGCCTCCTTTCTTATAGAGCATAGCAAAATAAGGCCAAAAATACACTCCTGCAATTAAATCCGCTGATTTTTAACAGTTTAGCCTAATTAGCTTTTTTGCATAAGTTCAGCTATTAAAACGAATTAAATAACAAATCTGTTGCCTTCTCCCTTATTCTAAGCCGCTACAAAGCCCTTAAAAGAATAAAAGTTCGCTCCTTTTTATAAGGTACGAACTTTTATTCAACTTGGTTCTATCTCTGGGCCACTATCGAGCCAAAAGCTCTTTTGCATTAGCTTTTGCATAGGCAGAAGGCGGATTCCCGCTCAGCATTTTGGCCAATTCCTCTACCCGTTCTTCTTCTTTTTCCAGTTCTTTTATGGCTGTCACAGTTCTATCTTTTATGACCTCTTTGTGCACAAAGTAGTGTTTACGGGCCTTGGCGGCTATTTGCGGCGAATGCGTAATGCTCACTACCTGATGCGCTGCCGATAGCTGCTGCAAGATTTGCCCCATCTGCAAAGCCACCTCTCCAGAAACCCCCGTATCAATTTCATCAAAAATGAGGGTGGGCAAGGTAATCGCTCCCGCCATCATAGATTTTATACATAGGGCCAAACGCGAAAGCTCTCCCCCAGAGGCAATGCCCCGAATTTCTTCTAAGCGGCCTCCTTTATTGGCCGAAAACAAAAACCGCAGTTGGTCAATGCCCTTAGGGCCCAAATCCTTGGCCTCGGCAAGGTCTACCTTGAGACGAGCATATTTCATAGACAACTGCTGCAACAACTCTCTAAGCTGCCCCTCAAATGGACCAATAGCCTTTTCTCGCTTGGCCGACAAGGCCTTGCCCTGCTGCCAAAGCTGCTTTTCCTTCTTAATAATACTGCTCTTGAGCTGCTCTATTTGCTCCTCCAAACCCTCAAAACCATCCAATTGCTGCTGCAATTCTTCCTGCAACTCCAATAGTTCTTCCTCCGAAGCCAAATGATGCTTTTTCTGCAAGCGGAAAAGTAAATCCAAACGCTCATTGACCTCCTCCAAACGCTCATCATCATATTCCGTATCCTCCGCAATGCGATTCAAGCCATTGCTCAATTCCTCCAACTCAAAACGCAGGCCCTCCAAACGCTCCGCCAATTCTGGCAAATCTTTCTGATAATCCGATACCGTATACAATTGATTGCTCATCACAGTCAATTGCTCACTCAAAGAAGGCTCCTCCTCCGTTAGGCCCATCACCAAGCCCGAAAGCACCCGCTTGATGTCCTCCGCATGGCTCAATTGCTTTTGCTCCTGCTCCAATTCTTCTTGCTCGCCCGCATAAAGCTCAGCCTCTAGCAATTCCTTGAGCTGAAAAGCAATAAATTCCTGCTCCTTTAAGGCCGAACGCTGCTTGCGCTCCAAAGCCCGCAATTGGCTCTTCTCCCCCTCATATTGACCATACAATAATTCATATTTAGCCAAATCATCCAGATTGCCCGCCAAAGCATCCATAATATGCAACTGATAATCGGGCTCCTGTATATCTAAGGTGTCAAACTGCTGATGCACATCCAATAAACGATCGGCAAGCGCCTTGAGCTGCTCCAATTTTACAGGACTATCATTGACAAAGGCTCGGGTTTTTCCCGATGGCCGAATCTCTCTCCGAATAATCGTCTGCTCCTGAAAATCTAAATCTAAGGCCTCAAATAAGGCCGAAAAACGACTGGCCGAAAGCGAAAACTCCGCCTCTACATAAGCCTTTTTATTCAAGTCATACAAGACCTTTGTATCGGCCCGCTTGCCCCGAATAAGGCCCAAAGCCCCCAATATAATAGACTTTCCCGCACCAGTTTCTCCCGTAATAATGGTCAGGGCCTGATGAAAATCGAGCCGTACAAACTCGATAATCGCATAGTTTTCTATCTGTAAAGATTTTAGCATTATTGTCTGTCGCTTCTTGGGCTATGCCCGCTCTCAAAAAGGGTGTTTCACATTTATAACAAAGCTAAGGCTAAAGCTTGAATCTTAAAACAGATTGGCGCAAAAAAATGCAACTTTTTGTTTTTTATTTTCCTTTCTGCGACTTTCTGTTTGCTTTGGGGCTGCCCACTCGCTTCGCTCGGGTCGGGCCATTGCGCAGCTCGCTGCTCGCTCGGCCCATCGGCGCAAGCGCCTCGGTCTGCCGCCTGCGGCGGCCCTGCTACAGCCCCTCAGCCGAGGCGCTGCGCGCCTGCAAAACCGCAAAATAAACCTACAACTTGCCCAATTGCTTGATCTTTTGCTCCCAGTCTTTTATCGTGGCCAATAACTGCCGCCCCTCTGCCCGCCCCTGCAAAAGCGATTTGTTGGCCTTATACATCTTTTTCATCTGACGCAATTCCTGCTGCATCTGCTTGATTAACTTCTTGCTTTTCATAATAATTAAGGTGACTACATTAAGTAATATACTAAATATAGGCAGACTTAAAGAGATACGCAAGTTTCAACCCCTATTTTTCGTATTTAAGTAAGTTTGAGCAAAGGAGGGCCATTTGGCCCAGCGCTGCGGAGCGGGTGCGGCGCAGCCGCAGACCGAGCTGCCGAAGGCAGCGAAGGGCCGAGCGAAGAGCGAGCCCCGCAGCATAGCGGCGGCCGAGCTAGGCGCAGCCTAGCCGGCCGCGGGCCCCAAAAAAAACAGAATTAGATGATATTCTCCGCAAACCGCTGTATATTTCCAAAAAGCAACAAATGAAAGCAACAGAAGAAATACAGGCCTTAATGGAGCTGCTAGAAGAAGAAAAGCAGGAAGAAATTAAGCAATATCGTTATTTGCTCGAGCAATTGCCCCTTAAAGAGCGCATAGAAAAGGGCGTTTGTTGGCATCCTGTTCGGCAAGAGCGGACCGGTTGGAGCTTGGGCGAGCACCCTTATGTGACCATCAGTCGGATGTATAGCAAGGATCAGGCGCATAAGTTTCGGTCAGGGACCGTAGTGGGGATTTTCCCCAGTAGTAATTTTGAGCGCAAGAAGTCGATTTTTGAGTATGGGGTGGTGCAGTACATCAAGAAAGACGAGATGAAGATTATTCTTTATGGCAAAGAATTGCCTTCTTGGGTGATGCATGAGCAAATTGGGGTACAGCTTGCTTTTGATGAGCGTTCTTATTTGGAAATGGGCAAGGCGCTTAAGTATGTGGCCGAGGCGCAAGACAATCGTTTGTCTGAATTGCGAGAGATTTTGTTGGGTAAAATGCCTGCTCGTTTTCAGGACCACCGTCGCCCTGGCGATTTGGGCCAACTGAATAATTCTCAGGCAGAAGCCGTACAGCAGATTTTGGCTGCCGAAGATGTGGCCGTAGTACATGGCCCTCCTGGCACCGGAAAAACCACTACCCTAGTGGCCGCTATCAAAGAATTGGTCAAAAGAGAGAGCCCAGTTTTGGTTTGTGCCCCCTCCAATCCCGCCAGTGATTTGCTCACAGAACGCCTAGCCGATCAAGGCCTCAATGTGGTGCGGGTGGGGAATGTCTCTCGTTTAGACGAAAAAGTTTTGCAGCATAGCATTGAGGGCATTTTGCAAGAGCGGGCCGAAATGAAGGAGGTCAAGAAAATGAAAAAAGAGGCCGCCGAGCTCTTCCGCAAAGCTGGAAAATTTAAGCGGAAATTTGGCCCCAACGAGCGCAATGAGCGTCGAGAAACCTATCAAGAGGCCAAAAACCTGATTCGTCATGCCCGCATGATGGAGGATTATGTGATTGAAAAGGTCCTATCAGAAGCCGATGCCATCTGTTGTACTTTGGTAAGCTCCATGAACCGCTATATCGAAAACCGCCGCTTTCATACGGTCGTCATTGATGAAGCCGCCCAAGCTTTGGAGCCCGCCTGTTGGATTGCCATCGCCAAGGCCGATAAGGTAATTTTGGCGGGCGACCCTTTTCAGCTTCCTCCCACCGTAAAAAGTAGAAAGGCGGCCCAAAAGGGACTTTCCATTACCCTATTAGAAAAGGCCGTAGAGCGTTTGGACCGAGTGCAATTGCTCAAAACGCAATACCGTATGCATGAGCAAATCATGCAGTTCTCTAACCAATACTTTTATGAGGGCCAACTGCAGGCTGCCGACTTTGTAAAGAATTGGACCTTGGCCATGCGGCCCGGTGGTGATACCACCCCCGTAGAGTTTATTGATACCGCAGGCTGTAGCTTTGATGAAAAAATCAACCCCGAAACCCTTAGCTCCTACAACCCTGAAGAATATTATATCTTAAGGCAGCATTTGGACCATCTGCTTAGCTTTGCCGACAAGCAAGTTCGGCCCAGCATTGCTGTTATTTCGCCCTATCGGGAGCAGGTTCGTTTTATGCAAGAACAGATGGAAACAGATTTTGACCATTTTCCTGATGACGATATTACCATTGACACCATTGACGCCTTTCAGGGCCAAGAGCGAGATGTGGTCTATATTAGCCTGGTCCGTTCTAATGAAAGAGGAGAAATTGGCTTCCTCAAGGATACCCGCCGCCTCAATGTGGCCATGACCAGAGCCCGAAAAAAGCTCATCATCATTGGAGATAGTGCCACCTTGGGCCAACATCCATTTTATCAATCATTTATGGACTACTGCGAGAAGCATGGCAAATACGCCAGCGCTTGGGAGTGGATGTAGACAAAAACAGACAAAACAAAACTAGATATGGGATTACAACTAGAACGCCCCTTGGTCTTCTTTGACCTAGAGACCACAGGAACCAGCATTGTAAATGATCGAATTGTACAAATTGGCGCCATCAAATTATTTCCAGATGGCCGCACCGAAGTCAAAAACCGCTTGGTCAACCCCCAAATGCCTATCCCAGAAGGCGCCTCCGCCGTGCATGGCATTTATGATAAGGATGTAGTCAATGAACCTAAGTTTCGCCAACTAGCCAAGGCCTTTTATGGCTGGCTCAAGGATAGCGACCTAGCGGGCTACAACTCCGATAACTTTGATATTCCCATGCTAGCCGAGGAGTTTGCTCGTGCAGGCATAGAATACCCTACGCCCGACACCCATTTTGTAGATGTCATCAAGCTAGAGCGCTATGTGAATAGCCATAAGTTGGGCGATACCTATCAGCGCTATACTGGCGAGGAACTATTAGATGCCCATGATGCTATTGCCGATATTGAGGCCACTAAAACGATCCTCGAAAAGCAATTGGAAAAACATGATGAGCTGCCCATTACGGTCAAGGAACTAGAAGCCCTATTTGTAGAAGAAGGTAAAGAGCGTGTGGATTTTGCCGGCAAGATTTACCGCCATGAAGGCGAGCTCTACTGGAACTTTGGCAAACTAAGGGACCAGCCCATCCGCGCCGATAAAGGCTATGCTGATTGGGTCCTTAGAGGAGAGTTCTCCGAAAATACCAAGAAGTTTGTACGAGCCGTTTTTGAGGGTTAGGATACCCCCTAACCAAAAAAGCCCAGCGCATAGCGCTGGGCTTTTTTCATTTTCCTCTCTCCCCTACTCTATTCTTTCAACTTCATGTTGAGGACCAATTCTTTTTTGCCTCTTTTTACCTTGACTCGGACGGTGTCGCCAGGGTCACGACTGCCCACTTTCTCTTGCAGTTCATTAACCGAGCGAACGTTTTGTCCATCAATGCCCACAATGACATCTCCCTTTTTGATGCCAGCATCCTTGGCCGCGCCCCCATCAATCAATTCCGAAACAAAAACGCCCTGACTCACAAACAGGCCCTCTTGCTTGGCAAAATCACTATCCACATCCATAATCATTACCCCCAAATAGGCGCGGTGCACCTCTCCATACTCCATCAAGTCGCCCACTACTTTTTTTACTAGGTTAATGGGCACGGCAAATGAATAGCCCGCATAGGTCCCCGTAGGCGTAGCAATGGCCGTATTGATGCCCACCAGTTTCCCTTCGGCATTGACCAAAGCGCCACCGCTATTTCCAGGATTTACCGCCGCATCGGTCTGAATAAATGACTCGATGCTCGCTTTGCGATTGCCCAAAATGTTGATATTTCTGCCCTTGGCCGAAACAATACCCGCCGTTACCGTAAAATTCAAATCAAAGGGATTGCCCACAGCCAATACCCACTCCCCAATTTTGGTCTCATCAGAGTTAGAGAGCTCTACGCTAGGCAAATTGGGCGCCTTGATTTTTAGGACAGCCAGATCGGTAGAAGGATCGGTCCCCACTAATTCCGCCTTATATTTTCGCTTATCATAAAGGGTCACTTCAATTTCTGTGGCCCCCTCAATCACATGATTATTCGTAACAATATAGCCCTGCTTACCAATAATTACCCCCGAACCCGTCGATTGGTTGTCTCGAGGACGGCCAAAAAGCTCCATATAGACCTCCTCTCTCCGAGAACGAGGCTTAAATCGACTAATAGAAGTAACATTGACCACCGCTGGCATGACTTTTTCGGCTGCCGCAGAAAAATCAATAGGCGCCCGAGCCCCTCCCATATTATGGGCTAATTGACCCAGCTCTTCTTGAGCCTTCGGAAGCTGTTCTTTGGGGCTTTCTTTGGGCAATTGGGCCACTGTTTCGGTCTTAATTTCTACGGCCTGAACCGAGGATTTGGCCGGTAAGAGATAACTGGCGCCAAGGACCAATAGTCCGCCCGCCAAACCAGAAAATAAATGCGAAAGATTGGGCTTCATAGCTAGTTGTTTTTCTCGTTTTTCAATTTTTTTCATCGCCCTATTAAACGGTCCTGTTTTTTTAGGGGTTGCTCTTTCCTCCCAACTTAACGTCTTTTTAAAATTTTTAGGGTTTTATTTTGGGGCCCGCGGGCAAACTAGGCTTTGCCTAGTTTGCCCGCCGCTATGCTACGGGGCTCACAAGTCTGTTCGGCCCTGCGCTGCCTTCGGCAGCTGGGTCTGCGGCTGCGCCGCACCCACTCCGCAGCGCTGGGCCAAGGACCGCCCGGGCCAAGGAGCTTGGACCAAAGAAATAAGAGAGAAAATAAGGCATTTGGCTTATTTCTCTGCTGAGGAGAGCTAAGCAAATTGCTGTAGGGGGATAGTCCATAAAGCAGAACAGCTCTTTTAGAGCGCCCCCAGCGCATTCGCTGGAAAAAAAATGCTCTTTTAGACTCCCTCAGACCGTTCGCTGGAAAAATATATAGGCATTGCAACTGCATGGGAGCATTCGCTGGAAAAGAAATGCTCTTTTAGACTCCCTCAGACCGTTCGCTGGAAAAATATATAAGCATTGCAACTGCATGGGAGCATTCGCTGGAAAAAAAACGCTCTTTTAGACTCCCTCAGACCGTTCGCTGGAAAAATATATAAGCATTGCAACTGCATGGGAGCATTCGCTGGAAAAGAAATGCTCTTTTAGACTCCCTCAGACCGTTCGCTGGAAAAATATATAAGCATTGCAACTGCATGGGAGCATTCGCTGGAAAAATATATAGGCATTGCAGCCCTTTGAGCTTATTGCTTGTTTTCGGAAGCGGGCAAAGGGAGTGTTTTGCTGCTATTTTTGAGGAGGGAGGGCAGCAAAAAGGCCCAAGCAGCCCAGGGATTCCCTAAGGAATCCCGTAAAGGGGTGGGTGGGCGGGGATCTATTAACGCATGAGGAGCGAAGCGACGAATACCGCTTTATGGGTTTTGCAGGCGGCAAAGCCGCCGCAGGCTGAGGGATGGATAGTAGTGGCCCGAAGGGCCAGACCAAGGCGCTTGCGCCGATGGGCCGAGCAGACCTGCGAGCTACGGCACAGCCCGACCCGCCCGCAGGGCGGGGCAGCCCCATAAAAAAAGCAAGCCATAACTAGCTTGCTTTAAAATCTTCTATTTGTAGTTGTTTTTGACAGAGCAGCAGATCCTCCTCTACATTAGAGGCAATAATACAAAGTCTATTGGGAAGGCCATAGCGTTCGAGCAGGTCTTGAAACCAGGCCACGGCTTTTCGGTCTAGGGTAATACTAGGTTCATCGAGTAAGAGCAGCGGGCTTTCGCTCAGGAGGGCCAGACTTAGCTTAAGGCGTTGTTTCATCCCCGAAGAAAAGAACTGAATCGGTTTATTTTTGGCCGACTTAGGCAAGCCAGAGAGCTCAAAAAGATCTTTTGGGGAAATGCCTGGCAGGAGCGGCTTAAACTGTCGATGAAAATCTACCGCCTCCATCAGGCTCAGCTCCTCGATCAGTTGCACATAAGGGCCGAGATAATTGCAATATTGAAAAACGTTCTCTCTATCTAGCGGTTGGCCATTATAAGTATAGACCAATTGGCCGGCAGAGGGAGACAGAAAGCCCGAAAGGCATTGGAGCAGGGTCGATTTTCCGGCCCCATTATGTCCACGAATAGCATAAGCCGTATTGGCCTCAAAGGTATAATTGAGGCCCTTAAAAATCCATTCGTAGCGGTAGCGCTTACCCAAATTTTGGAGATCAATAGAAAGCATAGACTAGGCATTTGAGCGCAGGCCCTTAACGATGCCTATTTCGGAATCTTCTATAAACTGTAAGATTTGTTCTTTTTCCTTAGAGTGATCTAAAGCATCAATATTTGCTAGTGCATCTGCACGGCCCTGTTTGGCCACAAAAAGCTGATGGTAAATATCTTGGATCGCCTCGATAGTTTCTACTGAAAACCCTCTGCGTTTCAGGCCAATCACATTCACGCCAATATAGGAAGCGGGATAATGAGCCACACGGATAAAAGGAGGGACATCTTTATTGAGCAGCACCCCACCGCCCAGCATAGCATGAGCGCCAATTCGGGTAAACTGATGCACGGCCGACATCCCGCCAAGGATCACATAATCTTCAAGCTCTACATGTCCGGCCAAAGTACTATTATTGGCCAGCACACAATGATTACCCACAATACAATCGTGGGCAATATGTACATAAGCCATGAGCAAGCAATTGCTGCCCACCACTGTTTTCTCGTTAGCTGCCGTACCACGGTTGAGCGTACAATACTCTCGGATAATGGTATTATCGCCTACTTCTAGGGTAGAATATTCGCCTTTAAACTTAAGGTCTTGAGGGGCGGCGCCAATGATTGCGCCAGGAAAGATCTGGCAATTTTGGCCAATTCGGCTACCAGACATAATCACGGCATTAGGGCCAATTTGGCTGCCATCACCAATAACGACATCCTCTTCGATGGTAACGAAAGGACTAATTTTTACATTTTTGCCAATTTTGGCCTTAGGACTGACAACAGCTAGCGGATGATGATTCACGATTACTTACGCTTGATAATTTGAGCTAATAATTCGGCTTCGGCCACTAGTTTATCACCAACATAGGCCTTAGCTTGCATTTCGACCAAGCCCCTTCTAATTGGGCGCATTAGGTCTAGACGGAAGATGAGCGTATCTCCGGGGACTACAGGCCTGCGGAAGCGGGCCTTATCAATTTTGAGAAAATAAGTGTCGTAAGAGAGCGGATCATCGATAGCCTCCATGACTAAAATCCCGCCAGTTTGGGCCATGGCTTCAATTTGAAGCACACCGGGCATAATGGGGTGACCAGGGAAATGTCCAACAAAAAAGGGCTCATTAAAGGTCACGTTCTTTACCGCCACCACATGTTGGGGCGAAAGGTCGATGATTTTGTCAATGAGCAAGAAGGGATAGCGATGTTGCAGTTTCCCAAAAATATCTTCAATATTATATACGGCTTCCTGTTTAGGGTCGTAGACAGGAATATTCTTCGTTTTGCGTTCTTTGATGGCCAATTGCCGGAGTGCTAGGGCCATTTTGTTATTGACGCCATGTCCGGGTTTATGGGCCACAATTCGTCCCACAATATCAAAACCCAAAAGCGCCAAATCACCCATAAGATCGAGCAATTTGTGGCGGGCGGCCTCATTGCTAAAGCGGAGACTTTGACCGGGCAGCAAGCCAGTGCTTTGCACATCAATAGTTTGCTGATATTGTTTTTCTAGGGCCGCCTTTTGTTCGGCTGTAGGTAGTTGTTCTACAAAAACGAGGGCCGAATCGGGCTGTCCGCCCTTGGCCAAGCCATGCTGCAAAAGTGCAGAGAGCTCATGCAAAAAGACAAAAGTACGGGCGGGTGCAATGGCTTCTTCAAAGCTTTCTTGGCTAGCTTTAAAGCGGCTAAACTGAGCGGGTAAAACGGCAGACTGAAAATCTACGGTCACCATCACTTCTAGTTCCTCGGCGGGGTAAATACTAATTTCGCTTTCGCCTAGCTGCACCGAAATAGGTTCCTTAATTTTAAGCGAAGGCTTTTCGGCAGCCTGTTCCTCTAGGCCAACGGCCTTAAAAGCCTCAATAAAAGGCTGGGCACTACCGTCCAAAATGGGCAATTCGGCAGCGTTAATTTCAACCAAAGCATTATCAATACCCAAAGCATAAAAAGCGGCCATCAGATGCTCTACAGTAGCCACATAAGCGGTTTCATCGCCAATTACGGTATGTCGATCGGTTTTGAAAACATTGGCGGCATCAGCCTTAATGACAGGGGCTTCAGGCAAATCCATCCGTTGAAACTGAATACCATGGCCAGCCTCGGCTGCCAAGATTTTAAGTTCAACATCAATCCCTGAATGTAAGCCTTTTCCAACTATTGTTACCGCCTGCTTTAGGCACTGTTGTTTTCTCATGCTTTGCGAAGTTGCTAGTCTCTTAAATACCGCTGCATTTGCGGTTGCTTTTCAACCCACAAAGATACATTTATTTATTGGCCTTCCTAATTCTGTCTAAAAATCTTGAAGCCGAGTACTGATGCCAAAATGATGTACGGTTCCAGCTAAATGATAGTTAGCCAGCCCATAATCAAAGCGAAACTTATAGAGCTTAAAGCCAACACCTGCCGAGAAGCCAGCAAGGGAACGCAGGTTTTCTATACTCATCTCTCTTTGGCGCAAATGGTCGTAGCCTAGGCGCAGGCGAAGGCTAGGCCCCAGCAAAAACTCTAGGTTGAAATTCAAATGTCGGAAAAAATTATCTACGCCCTCTCCAAAATCGTTGTTCTGCGGTTCTTCCGTGCCCAATAAGCTATTTTCCTGGACCAGTGCGGGGTCGTCATAGCGAATATCCCAACGGTCCAAATGATGCGCCACTACAGAAATCCGCAAAGGCAGATACTTCAATTGCTGGCTAAGCCCCAACTGCATATCAAAGGGTAGGGCATATTTTTGCTGATCTGGATGGTAGCTTTTGAGCTGTTGGCCAATGTTTTTTAGGACCAAGCCCATGCTAAAACGCTTGGCCGTATCTTGGTAGATCATGCCCAAATTAGAAGCCCAACCTCTAGACGAATAGGCCTCATATCTAGAGAAAACCCCCTTAAGCTGTAGCCCAAAGCTCCATTTGTCGCTAGCCTGATAGCTGGCCCCTAGGCCCAAGGCCAACTCCGAGGCCGAAAAACTGCCCGTGGCCTGCCCCACTTCATCATAACCCTCAAACTGACCATAGCTCACATGCTCTATACTGCCCATTAGGCTCAGTTTTTTGGGCGCAATATGATAGGCATAAGCTACGGTTCCATGCGTAATGCCCGAAATATGAGCATTCTGTTGTAAGGATACATTATTGTGATTTTCGGCATTCAAAGCAGCCGGATTGAGGAAGGACAAACTCAGATCCTTATCTCGTACAGAGGGCAAACGCCCGCCCAAAGCCGTTGCCCTAGCCGATGGCGACAACTCTAAAAACTCATAGACATAGCGTCCGCCTTCTACCTGAGCTTGCAAGCTCGAAAAGGCCAAACATAGGCCCAAAAAAACCAATACCTTATTCTTCATCTTTTGCTGTTTTACGCTCCCAAATGGTTTCACAACTGCCCGCCGAACAAGATTGTTTGCGCAGCAGCTGCCCCTCGGCATCATATTGCTTAATGAGGCCGTCCATATTGGGCCCTTTCAAGAAATGCCCCTCTTCCTTTATTTTTCCATTTTGATAGTATAAGGTATAGGCCCCATTTTCTACACTACCACTAAACTCAACGATTTCCTTTAACTTTCCGTTGGGATAATAGCTCTTCAGCGGCCCTTCTATATCGCCATTGATGTATTGGCCCTCTTGCTTGAGCTGCCCATTGCTATACCAGTACTGAAACTTCCCCTCATAACGGTCTTTTTCTGTATAGGCCAAACTTTCTAGCTGCCCATTGGGGTAATAGGTCTTTACAGGCCCATCCAATTTCCCCTTTTTGTAGTGCATAATTAGAGCAATCCCCCCCGACTCATGAAAGCCTTTGTAGCGCCCTTCTATTTCTCCTGTTTTCTTATGCTTCCGATAACGGCTAATTTTTCTTCCCTCTGCATCTCGCTCTACCACTTTTTTCAATTGACAGCTACCCAAAGAAACGAGTAGCAATAGCATCCAAATCCATTTCATAAAACTGTTTTCCTATAAAAGTACGCTTTATTCTTTCCGCTACAGGTTTTCCCGCTTTTTTTCTTCTAAAGGCTATTTTTTGGGGCTGCCCCGCCCTACGGGCGGGTCGGGCTGTCTCGCAGCTCGCAGGTCTGCTCGGCCCTGCGCGGCTTTTAGCCGCTAGGTCTGCCGCCTTTGGCGGCCCTGCTGCCCATCCCTCAGCCAGTCGCTGCGCTCCTCGGCGGGCGCTGCGCGCCCTTCCTCATTGGACCAAAACAAAAAAGCCCAACCTGATTAGAGGTTGAGCTTTAACGTATAGACACAAAAAAAGCAGCTCCTAAAAAGAAGCTGCTCGATTGTGAGAATCCTGAGCAGAAGACGAGATTCGAACTCGCGACCCTAACCTTGGCAAGGTTATGCTCTACCAGCTGAGCTACTTCTGCTTGTTGTGTGGACACAAATATAAGGTGCTTTTTTAAAACTCCAAATTTTTTTGTCCTTTTTTTTGGTGCCCGGAGCGGGGCTCGAACCCGCACTGACATTACTGTCAACAGGATTTTCTTACCAGCTACAGCTTTCACTGCCTTTTATTGGGATAAAAGTTTGTGGTCTGGACTTTCTCTCAACCCTATTCATTATCTTAATAATAAACTTAGGCCACTCCCGTAAAGTCTCTGCACTTTTTGCAAAACAAAGTTTGCAACTTAGCTCAGGATTGTCATCAGCATTACCTGTTAAGATTTCCCTGAATTTGAGAGTGTATGCAAAAATCAATTTCTCGATTAGCGCTCAGAATCCTACTTTTTATATGAAACCTCTTTAAGAAGTTGTGCAATCAATAAACTGGAGTTTACTCCCAAAACTGCACTTTTAATCATTAAAAACATAAAAAAGTAGACTAAGTCCTGCGTGTCTACCGATTTCACCATCCGGGCAAAAGAACTTCTTGTTCATCCAAAAAAAAAGAAGCTCTTGCGAACTTCTCTTGGAGCAGAAGACGAGATTCGAACTCGCGACCCTAACCTTGGCAAGGTTATGCTCTACCAGCTGAGCTACTTCTGCTTATCAAATACTTAACAGCTCTCTTCCGAACTGCTTTGCAAATATAGGGCAGCTTTTTGGTTTTTGCAAACTTTTTTGGCAAAAAAACAAACAAAAAAATGGCCTCCTTTGCTAAGCTTTTGTTTTTCAATGGCTTTTAAGCATAAAAAATGCTCCAATTTGCGTTTTGCAGGGCCAAAGGCCCGCAGGCCACAACAAGCCCTTTAGGGCGCAGTTCGACGACCGAAGGGAGTAACCGATGCGGCGGGCAGGGCCGAAGGCCCGCAGGCCTAGCGATGCGGCGGGGTGGCCGAAGGCCAGACCGAGCTTTTTTGAGCAAAGCGAAAAAAGCGAAGGGCCGAGCAGACCTGCGAGCCCCAAAGCGTAGCGCCTGCCGTAGGCAGGAGGCCCCAAAACAGCAGCGAGCTGCGACAACAAGCCCTTTAGGGCGCAGTTCGACGACCAAAGGGAGTAAACGTAGCGCCTGCCGTAGGCAGACAACAAGGCTGCAAGCCGCAGTTCGACGACTGAAAGGAGTAACGCCCCAAAAGAAAAAAGGCCTCCTCCCCTATTTTGGGAAGAAGACCTTTTGCTATTAAATCATTGCGCTAAGCCTATTGCTTGATAAAGCTTTGGCTGCTAGATTGTCCGTTGCGGATGATATTGAGGTGGTAAACACCGGCCTCTAGTTGGCTCAAGTTGAGTTCTTGGCGGTTGCCTTGCAAGTTGTCTAGGCGGATCACCAACTGGCCCAAATTGTTGTATACTTGAATAGCATCAACGGCCTCGGCCTCTACGAATAGACGGTCTTGAGCGGGATTGGGATAGATGCGAACAGGAGCTTGAGCGCTCAAGTTTAGGCTAGAAATAGGTGTAATGCTAGAGTTGCAAGGCACCAACTGATAGCCCTCATCATGAGGAATGCTGGGGTCGTACTGTCCACCAAATCCATACACCTTAAAGGCGCCAGTAGGAGCAGGTTGTGTATAAAGATCTACATCATTATCGATATAGAGACTAAAAGTATCGGTACCGTTAGTTGCGTCAACAGCAAAGCCAGAACCAGTACCTGTCCATTGTGAAGGATCTATCAAAGTCAAGTTATTGATTTCGATCAATTTGTTTTCGGTAGCTTCAGAAAGAGCAGTGACCTCTAGTGGGCTCAAAGTGGCGTTGCCAGCACTTACAAAGTCGATGCTATCGGCCAATACCTGCAACAAACCGTTGTAGTTATTGATGCGGCCAAATACGCGGATAGAGTCGCCAGCATTTACTGTGTAACTGCTAATATCTACAGGCGCATAAACGCGGATACCGTTAGTAGAAGCCGTTTCGATTAGGGCAAAGTCTAGGCCGTTGCCAGAGCGGAAATCATCGCAGTATACTAGGCCACGAAGCTCAACGCTATCGCCTTCAAAGGCGGGAACATTACCAGGAAGAAGAAGGCCATCAATTTGGTCAATAGTAGAGTAAACATAAACACCAGGGCTAGCGCAGGCTGTATTGGCAGCGCCGGGAGTAGCATAAAGAATATCGCCTAGGCCAGTAGTACCGGCATTGTTGGTGGCGTGGCACCAGTTGGCGGCATCGTTATTATCTGCATTTACATCAGAAAGTTGGATAGCGACATTATCATCGCGTAGGGGCCAGGGAGCATTATCGTTATAGTTAACAATATCAACGGTATCGCCAGCAATGGTATAGAAAACGATATCTTCACCTACATTGCTCAATGCGCCAGAGGTCCATTGGTTAGCAGTTACGCCAGTTACGGCCTGTAGGGCCACAGAATCCAAAGTGATCACCCAATAAGCACCAGCAGCAAGAGTAGTTCCGTTAGGCACAGTATAAGCAACGCCATCAAAGTAGAAGCCACTCAAGTCGGCAGTAGCAGTACCATTATTATACAACTCGATAAACTCGATCGTATCTGTTCCTACTTGGTCGTACAAGATTTCTGTAATCACTACATCAGGAACAGGAACGGCAGCAATATCATTTGCATTGATGTTCACTGTATAGCTATTGTTTGTACCAATGACAGCGCCGTTAGTTGCATTGCCCAACTCAAAAATGATGGTTTCCAAAACTTCTTGGTCGGCATCATCTACGATATCAATCGTAAAGCTTTGGTTAGTTGTGCTATTGGCAGGAAAAGTAACGGTAGTAGGGCTGCTAAAGTTGGTATAATCAGCAGCAATAGCCGTAGAAGAAGCGCCAATGCTCACCTCTACTGTAGTAGCTGTAGCATTGGGGTTCTGAATAGCCAAATCAATTGTTACTGTACCTACGTTTTCGTCTACATAAGTTTGTGTTCCAGCAAACTCTACAGTTAAGGTAGTATTCACTACACAGTTGGTGGTATTTGCAGCACCGGGGCTAGCCAAAAGAGCCGTTCCGCCTACGGTAATCCCCGTATTAGTAGAATCGGTGGTCCAGTTTGCAGGATCAGTATTATCTGTAGTGGCATCGCAAAGAGCCAAAGAGTTCCCCGAACCATCAGCGGCATTGGGCCAGCTACCGGCATCATTATAAGTAACAGAATCCATAACAACGCCAGCACCATCGACCAAAACGATAGCTTCACCGCCATTGCTCAAACCACCAGAAGCCCATTCGCGGTCGGCAGCTTGGCCATAAGTATTTTGAAAAGCGGCCGCGTTTACGGTCCAAACAAAGTAGCCTCCAGCGGGAATCACGGTAGAAACATCTACAGAGTCTGCTACACCGGCAGTAAAATGCCAGCCCTGAATATCTACAGCAGCTGTGCCCGCATTATAGAGCTCAATAAATTCTGTGGTGTCGGTCCCACCTTCTGGGGGATTGTACATAATCTCATTGATGACAATCTGCGCCTGCGCGGCGGCTACTGTCAAAAAGACTGCAAGAATAGCTAGGGATAGTTTTTTCATGCCCGTTTTTTGTTTTGTGGATAAATATTTAACTCAATATAGGGCTTTCACTTTCTTTGAAAAATGCCTACAAACAAGGGCCTAGTAGTCAGTAAAAGAGTTGTGCAAAAGAAGCCTAAAAACACAAATATTAAACTACAAAAATATATTGCGACCAAATTTCATTTGGATTAATTTTATGTAAACTAGGTTAATATTTTATGTACTTCTATTTTTTGGGGCTGCCCCTTCCGCCGGCTTGAAAGCCAGCGCAAAGCGGTATCGCTTTGCGAAGCAATACAAAATGAGGGTGGAAACCCTCATGAATTATTGGGCGGGTCGGGCCATTGCGCAGCTCGCAGGTCTGCTCGGCCCTGCGCCGCCTTTGGCGGCTGGGTCTGGCCCTTCGGGCCACTGCTGCCCATCCCTCAGCCGAGGCGCTGCGCGCCTAGATGGACCAAAAACAAAAGCCTTCCCGCAAAGGAAGGCTTTCAACTACTTACTGAAACTACTAAATTACACAATTAAATATCTTATATATCGTCCTTTAGCTTGCAGAAGGCAAAACTAAATCTGCTTTAATATATCGGCGGAGGCGGCGCAGGGCTCGCTGTTTAATTTGGCGTACTCTTTCTCTGGTCAGGCCACAATCTTCTCCAATAGCTTCTAAAGTCATTGGACAGTGATTATAGAGACCATAATAAGAAACAATAATTTGACGCTCCAAATCAGACAGGCGGTCCAATTGTCCTTTTAGCTCTAAACGAGAAGACTCTTCCATCAAAGCCTGATCCCCTTCTTCGGTTACTGAACAAGCCAGAGTATCTAGCATACTCACATCTGAATCTCGTTCGCCAGCGCCCAAAGGCGCATCTACAGAAATGTGTTTTTGAATCATGCGCTCCAAAGCCACAATATCCTTTTCTCTCAGGTCCAACATTTCGGCCAATTCGGCTACCGAGGGCTCTCGCTCATGCGCTTGCATAAACTGTTGCCTGGCTCGAAGCAAACGGCCATGTCCACCCAATTTATTAGAAGGTAAGCGCACCATTCGCCCATGCTCCATCAAGGACTGTAAAATCGATTGGCGGATCCACCATACGGCATAAGAAATAAATTTAAATCCCTTACTTTCATCAAAACGATGGGCCGCCTTAATCAAGCCCAAATTTCCCTCATTGATCAAATCACTTAGGGCCATGCCCTGATGCTGATATTGCTTGGCCACCGAAATGACAAAACGCAGATTGGCCGTCGTTAGACGATGCAATGCCTGCTGATCGCCAGCTCTTACTTTTTTGGCCAAAACCACCTCCTCTTCGGCCGAAACCATAGAAATTTTACTTACATCTTTTAAGTAGTTCTCTAATGCTGAGCTTTCGCGTTGGGTAATCTTCTGGGTAATTTTTAACTGTCGCATAGGCTATTTTGATAAAGTTTTCTAGGTATACGCCCTGAGGCGGGCAAAGTTTCACTTTTTTGCTAAAAAAAGCAAATTATTAAAGCAAAAAAATTACAGAAAAAGGGCGACTCTATATCTTTGTTACCTATCTATGACCAAAACAGCAAAATTGTTACCGTTACAACACTTATTTTTTTAAAATTTTTTCAAAATTTGATTTCAATCGCTTAGCTTCTTGGGCCACAAAGGCCGCATCTACGGGACCTTCAGCCTGTTCTACTCGGCCCAAACAAGTTAACTCACTATAATTCAAGATGAATTTTTCTGTCGATGGGGTCGATGGACCATTAAACAAGAGGTAAATTTCTGTCAACCCTCTAGCTTTTAGGGCTTCTATGCTCAAGATTGTATGGTTAATGCTGCCCAAATAGTTTTGAGAAACCAAAATAACGGGCAGTTTTTGCCTTGCGGCCCAATCTATATATAGCTCTTCCTCATTTAGTGGGACCATCAGGCCGCCCGCTCCTTCTATCAGCAAATTGTTGTCAGTTTTGGGAATAACCAGCTGGTCTAGCGCTATTTTTTTGCCCTCAGCCGCAGCAGAATAATGCGGAGAGGCCGGTATCTCTAAACGATAGCGCTCCGGATGGGTCTTTAGGCCCTCCCATTGGACCAAGTCCCGAACTTTATCGGTATCTGTATATTCTAGTTCTCCTGACTGTACGGGTTTCCAATAGTCCATTTTTAGGGCCTTAACCAAAATTGCAGAGACCAAGGTTTTTCCAATTTCTGTCCCTATTCCCGTAAGAAAAAATGCGTTACTTGACATCTGTTGTTTTTTATGTGTTCAATAATATCACTGCCTAAAAAACAAAAAATGCCCATCCTGTTTTAGGATAGACATTTTAATTTATTCATAAAGCAGTTTGGCCCAGCGCTGCGGAGGGGGGGCCGAAGGCCAGACCGAGCTTTTGAGCGCAGCGAAAAAGCGAAGGGCCGAACAGGCCTGTGAGCCCCGCAGCATAGCGGCGGCCGACCTAGGCGAAGCCTAGCCGGCCGCGGGCCCCAAATTCTAATCTAAATGACTGCCCCACCAGCTCATAAAGGCTTCATCTTTTTCCATATCGGGCTCTAGTTCAAACAACAAATGTTTGCTCCAAGCTTTTGTAGAAAGGGCCATAATGAGTTGCTCGCTAGCGGCCTGTTTTTGGCCCAATTGCCAGAGCAAAAGCACCGCAACCCAATCATATACATCGGAGCTGCTCTCTAACTGCGCCGATTGCAAGGCCAACCAAGCCTGCTCATAATCGCCCTCATCAATTAGGAATTCTAGGTAGCTGCGCCAAACCAAGGGCGAATGCGGCGCTAGTTCTGCCGCCTGCTGAAAGCAGTTTCTGGCCGCCTCTTCTTGGTTCAACTGATTGTGGGTTTCGGCCATGGCCAATAAAAAGCGCTCTTCATAATCCGCCAATTTAAAAGCCTGCTCAAAGGCATCTAGGGCGGCCAGCCATTTGCCCTGAGCCGCATAACTCACGCCCAATAAATAGAAGGTATTGGGCGCTTTTTCTTCTTCTAGCAAACTTAAAAACTGCTGTTGCGCCTGAGCATATTGTCCCTGCAGTTGCAGTAACTGGCCTTTCCACATGCCCAAATCTTGGGGATATTGCGGAAAGTTCGCCTCAAAATCAGCTAAAACCCCAGCCAAACGGTCCAATTGCTTGAGATGCATCAATAATGGAATATAATCCCGATAGGCAAACTCCATTTTTTCGGCAATGACAATGGCATAATCATAGGCCTCCAACGCTTTTTCATAAAGGCCCATTTTCTTGTAGGCATGGCCCAAATTGTACCAAGCCCAAGGCGCATAGGGATCCAAATCGGTCAGTTCCTGATGCAGCTCGGCTCCTTCCGTGTAGAGTTCGCCTAGTTCCATGGCCAGCCAAATGCGGTTATAGGCCAGCTCATGATGGGGGTCTTCTCGAAGCAATTCTGCCAAGAGCTCAAAGGATTTATCATAGCGCTCTTGCTGCTCATGAATAACCGCCTGCATCAAAAGGGCTTCTAGGCGATCGGCCCCCTTGGCCTCGGTCATAATCTGCTCCAATAATCTGTAAGCCTGCTTGTAATGTCCTCTTTGCTGCAAGATTTCCACCTCAAAAAAGCGGACTTCCATGCTGCTGGGCTCATAGAGTTTGGCCTGTTCCAGATAGCGCTCGGCCTCCCAAAGGCGGTCCACCTCCAAGCTGAGCTGCACCCCAAAGAGATACAATTGGCCAGAAAAAGCGTGCTGTCGCAAAGCATGCTCTAAGGTCAAAAAAGCCTGCTCCCATTTGCCCTGCGCCTCATAATGCTCTAGTAGGCGCAAAAAGCTTTCTAGGTCCAAAAATTGAAGCTCGCCCTTGGCTAGCATTCCCTCGTATCGGCGCAAAATCATGCGAAAATCTTGGCCCTCTCCCTCATTATAATCAAATGCTTGCATGCCTATTTTTTATGTGATACTTTCTATAACGCAAAAGGTAGCGACTTCGCCCTATTTCCGCAAGAGATTAACGGCTTCCTAAGGTTTTTTTAGACTTTGGAAAGCAAACCGCTGTAGGCTTTGTCCCAGTCTTTCCAGACGGCCTCATAGCCTTGTGCTTCTATCATTTCTACGATTTCGGCTGGGCTGCGTTCGTCTGAAATTTCAAATTGCTCTAATGATTGTGGTTCAACGACATATCCGCCAGGGTTGGTCTTTGAGCCTGCACTCAAGGAGGTAATGCCCAATTTGATGACGTGATTCCGAAAGTGCTCGGACTCTCTGGTCGATAAGGATAATTCTACTTCTTCATTATATATACGGTAGGCACAGATGAGTTGGACCAGTTCTCGGTCGTTCATTGGTACTTTGGGGTCCAATCCCCCAGAAAAAGGCCGTAATCTCGGAAAAGAAATGGAGTATTTGCTTTTCCAGTATTTGCGCTCTAAATAATCTAGGTGCAAGGCCGTAAAAAAGCTATCGGTCCGCCAATCTTCCAAACCGATCAATACCCCTAGGCCCATTTTATGCACTCCAGCCCGGCCCAAACGATCGGGTGTATCGAGCCGATAAGTAAAATTGGATTTTCGGCCCTTGGGGTGGTGCTTTTTATAATCTTCTTTGTGATAGGTTTCCTGATAAACCAAAACCGCATGCAGGCCCAAAGGCAACAAACGCTCATATTCCTCCTGTTTGAGCGGCTGCACTTCCATAGACAACTGCGCAAAATGCGGCTGCAAAGCCTTAAACGCCCGCTCAAAATAATCTATGCCCACCGTCTTATTGGCCTCTCCAGTAACCAGCAAAATATGCTCATAGCCCATTTCTTTGAGGGCCGTGGCCTCCATCAAAATTTCGCTTCCGCTAAGGGTGCGGCGGCGCATGGGGTTATCCAGACTAAAGCCGCAATAAGTACAAATATTTTGACATTCATTAGAGAGATAAAGGGGGGCATAAAGCTGTAGGGTTCGCCCAAACCGCTTGAGCGTCAGGGCTTGGCTTTTTTGGGCCATTTGCTCTAAATAGGGGGCGGCCGCAGGCGAAATCAGGGCCTTAAAATCTTCTAAATTGGGTTTTTCGCTGGCCAAGGCCCGCTCTACATCGGCCGCCGTTTTGGCGTAAATGCTGGCCTTAGTGGCCGCCCAATCATATTGTTCAAACAGCTCGCTAAAGCGTTCGGCTTGTGGTGCTCGCATCATGTTTTTCTATTTCTAATTCTGCACAAAGATAAGGCTTGTTTACTGATATTCTATGATTTTTTGGGGCCTCCGCAGCAAAGCTGCGGCGCTACGTTTCGCAGCTCGCAGGTCTGCTCGGCCCTGCGCCAGCAAGCTGGCTAGGTCTGGCCTGACGGCCACTGCTGCACATCGCTAGGCCAAATGAAAGGCCAGCCCTACGGGCCTGCAAAAGAGGAAAAAAAGGGCGGGCCAACAAAAAGCAAGCGCCTAAGTCCTATCTTTTGCCTAAAATGACTAGTTTTGTTCTTTTAGAACAACGCCCTTGGGCGAATGTTCTTCTCTGCGTTTTGCAGGGCGCGAAGCGCCCGCAGGCCTAGGGATGGAAAAGGGGGCGGCGCAGCCGCAGACCCAGGCGCTGCAAGCGCCGCAGGGCCGAGCAGAGCTGCGAGCCCTGACACAGCCCGGCCGCCAAAGGCGGCAGGCCCCAAAAGAAACTGAACATTTTAGAATAAAAGAGCATGTCTAAAGTAGAAGAAAACGACAAACCAAAAGAGTCGCTCAATTTTATTGAGCAAATTATTGTAGAACATAATGAGAATGGCCGTTTTGGGGGCCAGGTGCATACCCGTTTTCCCCCAGAGCCCAATGGCTATTTGCATATTGGTCATGCCAAGGCCATTTGTGTCAATTTTGGCATTGCCGAAAAATTTGGCGGCAAAACCAATCTGCGCTTCGATGATACCAATCCCGCCACCGAAAGCAGCGAATATGTGGAAAGCATCAAGAAAGATGTGCGCTGGTTGGGCTTTGATTGGGAAGAAAGAGAATATTACGCCTCTGACTACTTTCAGACGCTTTATGAATATGCCGTTACGCTGATCCAAAAAGGCCTGGCTTATGTCGATTTTACTTCTGCCGAAGAAATGGACCGCCAAAAAAGAGCCGAGGAAGCCAGCGAATACCGCAGCCGCTCTATAGAAGAAAACCTAGCCGAATTTGAGAAGATGAAGGCTGGCGAATATGAAGAAGGTATCTGCGTTTTGCGGGCCAAAATTGATATGAGCCACCCCAACCGCCTCATGCGCGACCCCATTATTTATCGGGTAAAAAATATGGCCCACCATCGCACTGGCGATGCTTGGAACATTTACCCCATGTACGATATGGCCCATGGTCAATCGGACTCTATTGAAGGGATCACGCATTCGCTTTGCTCGCTAGAGTTTTTGCCCCACCGCGATCTCTATGAGTGGTTGACCAAAAATCTGGGAATTCACGAGCCACAGCAGCTAGAGTTTTCTCGCCTCAACCTCAATTATACCATTACCTCTAAGCGCAAGCTCAAGCAATTGGTAGAAGAAGGCCATGTTAGTGGCTGGGACGACCCACGGATGCCCACCCTTTCGGGGATGCGCCGCCGCGGTTATCCTCCCATGGCTATCCGCAACTTTATTGAGAAAGTAGGGGTATCTAAGCGCGAGCAATTCATTGACCTCTCGCTTTTGGAGTTTTGTGTACGAGAAGAGCTCAATAAAGTAGCTACTCGTGCCCTTTGTGTGCTCGATCCTCTCAAAGTGGTCATCGAGAACTTGCCCGAGGGCCATTGTGAAGACATGCAGGTAGTCAATAATCCCGAACTTGAGGATTCGCCTATGCATAGCATGCCCTTTACCAAAGAAATCTATATTGAGCGGGGCGACTTTATGATTGATCCCCCCAAGAAATTTTTCCGTCTCGGTCCGGGCCGCTGCGTACGCCTCAAAGGCGCTTATATCATTGAGTGCACAGGCTATGAAACCGATGCGCAGGGCGAAGTAACAGAAGTGCGTTGCCGTTTTATTGAAAACAGTAAGAGTGGCGAAGATACTAGTGGTGTAAAGGCCAAAGGAACCTTGCATTGGGTATCTATTGAGCATGCGGTTCCCGTAGAAGTTCGCAAATATGATCGTCTTTTTGCTACGGAAGCACCAGGTAAAGCATCGGGCAACTTCTTGGATGATATCAACCCCAAATCTTTGGAAATCATTGAGACCGCCTATGCAGAGCCCTTCTTGAAAGAGGCCAAGCAAGGAGAAGCTTTTCAGTTTATGCGCATTGGCTACTTTACCCTAGATGCCGATAGTACAGCCGAAAAGCCCTGCTTTAACCAAACCTCTCCCCTAAGAGATAATTGGGGCAAGAAGAAACCCAAAGGGGGCGGCCAACAAAAGAAAAAAGGCGGCCAACAGAAAAATAAAAAGAAGCAAAACTAATTGCTTGACCCCATAAAAGGGAGCGCCCCAACAGCCTAGGCTGTTGGGGCGCTTTTTTTGGGCCAACTAAAAGCGTTTGGCCAGCTCCTTTCCAAAGCGGGGAACATCTAAAAAGTAGAGCAACTTCACAGAAAACTGATTGAGGGGATTATCCTCTAGCATCTGCTGAAAGTTTCGGCCATAGTTTTCTTCTACATATTGGCCCTCGCTGAGGATAGCATTCTTCCAGACTGCATTAAACTCGCTACCGGGGGCAAAGCGCCAGCGGAAAATCAGGTCAATATTAAAAGCATTATAATTTTGGTCATGCAAAGCATCATAAGAGCTATCGAGTAGGTCGCCAGTTTGGTCCAAAACATAAAAATCTGAATAAGCCACCGAAGCCCAAAAGTGTCGAGCTCTAAAGCTTAGCGAAATTAGGGGACTAAAGAGGTAGTTAAAAGTCAATTGCGACTCCATAGTCTGATAACTCCTCTGCCCAAAAATAATGCTCTCATCGGCCAAGCGATTGACATAGCCCAAGTTCTTGTTCCGCAGGGTTAGGTTTTGAGACAAGACCAAATTGGCCCGATCATTAAAGCGGTAGCGGGGGCTCAGCTCCATCTCAAAGGTATAGGCATTCTTCCAAATGGGATTGGCCGACAAAAAGGGCCGATAAGAAATATCGCCATCCAAGGCAAAAGGCTTGCGATAATCTGAAGAAAAATAGCCCCGAATACGGCCCCAAATGGGTTTGTTCCAAGCTCGGCCGGCCTCTCTGGCCTCAAAGAAATCGACATAGCCCAAAGGCTGAAAAGCCAAATTGAAAAAGCTATACAAGAAGTTTTTATCGGTGGCCGATACCTGCGCATTCATTTCTATTCGGCTAAAATTATAGGGTTTATACAACTGCTCCATATAAGTAGAGAAATTGTAGTGCATATAATTGTAGCGGCCAAAAGGCTTGAAAATATAGTAATCTAGATTGGCGGTGGTCCGCAGATAATTGGGCCGACCAATATAGCCTAAGTCGTTAATATTATACTGATCGCTATAAACGGTTTGATTGAGCGACCAGCGCCATTGGCCCTGAATCTTTCCTACATTTAAATAGGCTTTAAAGCCATCTTCGATCTCTTCTTTATACAGCTCTTGGTCCAAATAACGGCGACTATAAGCCCCCGAGCCCGACAATACATAGCGGTTCTTTTTATCCGTCAAGCGAAATTCAGTTCCCCAAGCCATAGCATCCGTAAAGCCGCCCGATCGCAAAACAGAGCTTTGCACAAAACTAATGTAGGAGTTGTTCCGCAGCTGCTGGTCAATGACTAATAGATTGTAGTTGCTCAGGCTTTCGGTTTTAATGCTGCGCTCCTCCCCTTTTTCGCTTTCTATTTTGGCGTAGGCGGGGGCCGTTACAGCATTAAATACCCCAACACCAAGGCCTTTTTGGGTTCGGCCCGATAACTTCAGGGCGTTAATCAATTGACTGCGCTCTGGGTTACTCACTAAGGTTTCTGTACTATCCATTTGGCTGCTGGCCCAACTGGCTCGACTCGGGCGGCTACCGACTCTACGAGAGTAAAATAAATCGGCTCGCCCAAATAATTCGGTCCCTTCCGTAAAAAAGGGGCGGCGCTCGGTATAATAGATTTCAAAAGGGCTGAGGTTAAATTGTAGGTTGTCCGATTGCACATCGCCAAAGTCTGGAATTAGGGCCACATCTAAGGTAAAACTCTCATTGATGCCGTATTTTAGGTCTGCCCCCGCAGAAGCCCGAAAGCTAGGCGCCTGCCCATTTTCTAAGGTCAAATAACTGGCCGCATAGGGGGTTAAGGACAAGCGCAAGGGCGGATTGATGCCCTCCAAACCATACAATAAGCCAAATTGCTGTACCTCCCCATCTATTTCGGGGTCGAGGGCCGACCAGTACGCACTTTCTCTGTATCTCCGAATATAACGCTCGAAGTTGATGCCCCAAAGCTGCTGCTCCTGAGGTGCAAAACGCAATTGAGAGTAAGGAATCTCTATTTCTACGCTCCAACCATCTTCCAATATCTGATGTCCAGAGCGCCAAGCCGCATCCCAAAGCTGATCCCCATCACTGGCATCTTCTCGCACGCCCGAAGCACTGACCGTAAAATGAAAGGCGTTTTGCTGCCTAAACATCCCATCAATGTAAACGGTAAAATAATCGGCATTAGAGCCCGACACCTCATCTCGAACCGCCAATTGCTGCAAAATGCTGTCTGGCGCAGGATCATACATATAGGCCCCAATATAAATGGCCGAAGGTCCATAAATTACCCGCACTTCGGTCCGAAAAGAGCCCGGCGTATTCGGCGCAGGCTCATATTCCGTAAATCCCTCGGCAATGGGGGCCTCCTGCCAAGCCGCCTCATTCAATAGACCGTCAATTTTTAATTTTCCCTCGCCCAATTGCATGGCCCGCAAGCCCTTTTTGTTGGGGTAGGCCGCCATGCCCACCGGCTGAGCCGCTAAGCCCAAAATAGCCGATAAGTAAAAGAATATCAGTAGATAAAACTGCTGCATAATTGTTAGTTGTGGAGGTTTGTAATTGTTGGCTGCAAATTTAGGCGCTAAAGAAATAGCCGTCAAACTTTTACTATTAGCCTTCTGCAAATTTCGACTAAGTTGTTTTTGGGGCCTCCGCTGCGGCTTCGCCTTGCGGCGCTACGCTTCAGGGCTCGCAGGTCTGCTCGGCCCTGCGGCCTGACGGCCTTGGTCTGCGGCTTCGCCGCCCCCTTTCGCATCGCTAGGCCGCTCAGCTGTCTTTTTCCAGCTTAAGTTTCTTCTTCGGCAAGTCTGTTTAAAATTTTGTGTTTCTCCTTTTTGCTGCCTAGGGACAAGCCCCTAGGCTAGCTTTTTCAGACAGCCCTCTAAAGAGGGCCTTTGGATAAGCTACTTCTCTGCAACAACAACTGAACAAGGCCTTGTATATCAATAGTTGAGGCCCTTGTCAGGGCTGACTCCATTGGATTAGCCTAGGGGAGTCTGTTTAAAATTTTGTGTGCGGCCCTTTTCTGCGCCTAGGGACAAGCCCCTAGGCTAGCTTTTTCAGACAGCCCTCTAAAGAGGGCCTTTGGATAAGGTTCTTCTCTGCAACAACAACTGAACAAGGCCTTGTATATCAATAGTTGAGGCCCTTTAGGGCTGACTCCATTGGATTAGCCTAGGGGCTTGTCCCTAGGCGACTATTGGCATAACTAGTTTACTTCCAGACATAACTAGTTTACCGCCAGACCTAACTTTTGCCTTTTTTCATTTTGTTGCGTTTTTTCAGTTTTTAACAAAGCGCTAACAATTGGACATAAAAAAAGGCGCAAAACCTAGGTTTTGCGCCTTTTTCAGGGGCCGAAGCGGGAGGTCTAGCTTAGAAATAGCTGTTGAGCGGCCCAGCGATGTGCAGGGGTGGCCGAAGGCCAGACCAAAGGCGAAACGAAGTGAAGCCTGCAGGGCCGAGCGACCCGACCAACGGGAGCCGATGCAGCGAAGCAAGTAACAGCGAGCCCCGAAACGTAGCGGCGGCCAGCTTGCTGGCCGCGGGCCCCAAAACAAAAAAGGTAGTCAGCAAAAATGCTCACTACCTTTCTATAAAAATTATTCTTTAGAGGCTATTCGGAAACTGCTTTAAGCTGCATTTCCTCCTCTAAAAAGGCGATAGCCGCAGCCTGCACCTCCTCCCAAGCTTTGGAGGTCCAGGGGGAGCAGATGACATGTGCTCCTGCCTCTGGAAAAGCCTGTTTGCGTTTAGTTTTGCTGCCTAACTGCTCATACATTTCGAGCATTTTGGCCACAGAAACCGTGGGATCTTGTTCCTCTTCATTCTTATAATAATAGCCGAGGAAAAAGGGTTGCTTCACCTGTTCGAAGAGTTCGGGCTTCATGCAATTCTCTATTAACAATTGCAGTTGAATTAGGCCCTCGATGCGGTATTTGCTCGTCCAGTACTTGTCAATACTATCGTTTTCTGGAACCCAGCTTCGGTAATCGCCACCAAAGACCATGCGGGCCAATTCCATTCCCCAGGGGCCAGTCAATAATTTGGCGTTGGGGTCGGCCACTTGGATATTGGGCGAAAAGGCCAGATGTCCAGCAATAGCGGTATCTGCGGCAGAGAGGTAAAGGCCCAAACTACCACCCGTAGAACAGCTAATCAAGATCACTTTTTCGCCTAATTCTCGGCCAATGGCTAGGGCCTCTTTAGCCGATTGGATATAGCTTTCTACCGTCAAATCGGCAAAGGCGTCTACATCTTTTCGGCCATGTTGAGAGAGCCGAGGCAGATACAAATTGGCCCCATAGCGCTTGGCCAACTGCTCATGAATGGGCCAGCCCTCCATGGGCGAAGCCGAAAATCCATGCAAATAGACAAAGGCATAGGGCGTCTTTTGCTTGAGGCTATCATTGGCCCAAATCACTCGGCTTTGATTGCCCGTTTTCACATCGGTATCGCGAGCATCATAGGCCGCCACCTGCGCCTCCAAAGCGGCGGCAGAGGCGTAAGGCGTATGATAAATCGGTAAATTATCGGGAATATTTTCCGCCTTAGGGGTTGGCCCCAAGACATAAGTTACCGTTCCCACCGAAATCAATATAAATACAACAGCTACCACCCACTTTAGTATGCGCATAGTTCTAGAATAAGCTTTGAATAATCTGCTCGATCGTGATGCCTTCGGCCTCTGCCTTATAATTTCGGACCACCCGGTGGCGCAAAATATAGGGCGCTACGGCCTGCACATCAGATTTATCGGGAGAGTATTTGCCATTGATAGCCGCATGGCATTTGGCGCCGAGCACCAAAAACTGCGAGGCCCTTGGTCCAGCTCCCCAAGAGATATAACTATTGACTTTATCGGTGGCCATGGCCGTGCCTGGGCGGGTTTTATTGGTCAAGCCCACGGCATATTCCAGCACATTATCGGCAATATGGATTTTGCGAATCAGTTGTTGGAAAAAGACGATTTGCTCGGCAGAAACCACTCCTTTTAGCTCTGCTTTTTGGCCAGAGGTCGTATTTTTCACAATCTGCACCTCTTGCTCATAAGTGGGATAATCCAGCACAATATTAAACATAAAGCGGTCGAGCTGGGCCTCGGGCAAGGGGTAAGTTCCCTCCTGTTCAATGGGGTTTTGGGTAGCCAAAACCAAAAAGGGTTTGGGCAATTTATAGCTCACACCGCCCACCGTTACCGAACGTTCTTGCATAGCTTCCAGCAGAGCGGCCTGTGTTTTGGGCGGGGTTCGGTTAATCTCATCCGCCAGCAAAATATTGGTAAAAAGTGGCCCTTTAGAAAAGGTAAAATTGCGGTGTTCGTCCATAATTTCGGCCCCAGTAATATCTGTGGGCATCAAATCGGGCGTAAACTGAATGCGGTTAAACTGCAGGTCCAAAACCTTAGAAATGGTATTGACCAAAAGGGTTTTGGCTAGGCCGGGCACCCCAACCAGCAGGCTATGCCCATCACAAAAGAGCGAAATCAAGACTGATTTGACCACTTCATCTTGGCCCACAATCACTTTTCCAATTTCTTGGCGCAAATCTCGGTAAGCCTGGGCCAATGCGTCCAGCGCTTCTACATCATCCTTATAATTCATAGTTCTATTTTAGCGTTCTTTTTTTTTGTTTTGGGGCTGCCCCTCCCGCTAGCTTAAAAGCCAGCGCAAAGCGGTATCGCTTTGCGAAGCTAGACAAAATGAGGGTTAAAACCCTCATGAATTAGCGGTCGGGTCGGGCTGTGTCAGGGCTCGCAGGTCTGCTCGGCCCTGCGCAAAATTCGCTTTGCTCATTTTGCTGGGTCTGCGGCTTCGCCGCCCCCTTTTCCATCCCTCAGCCGGCTCGCTTCGCTCGCCTCTAGCGGTATAATTTGGACCATCAAGATACTAACTTCTTTGGCTAAGCCTTAAAATGCTTTTGTATTTTGCTTAAAAGGGTGCTTTGCAGTCCTTTTTGGCCGGCCAAAATTTCTCGCCCAAAAAGATAATCATTTTGGCCAGAAAAGTCGCAAACAAAGCCGCCAGCTTCTTGGACCAAAAATGCGCCTGCGGCTACATCCCAGGGGGCTAGGCTATACTCATAGAATCCCCCGAAGCGGCCAGCGGCTGTATAGGCCAAATCTAAGGCGGCCGAGCCACAGCGGCGCAGGCCACGGCAGGCGGGCATTAGCTCGCCCAAAAGGGCCAGATAAGCCTTTGTTTGCTCAAAGTCATAATAGGGAAAGCCCGTAGCCAGTAGGCTATCGCTCAGGGCGGCGGGGGCTGAGCTAAGCTGTAAGGGCTGTTCATTTAGGTAAGCGCCTTCGCCCTGAATGGCCCAGAACAACTCCTTTCTATTGGGTTCATAGACCATTCCCAAAACGGTTTCCTCCTCATATTGCAGGGCAATACTAATAGAGAAAAAGGGAAGCTGGTGCAAATAATTGGTCGTTCCATCTAGGGGGTCAATGATCCAACGCCAGGGGCTATCGCTTTGTTTTTGGCCCGACTCCTCGGCAATAAAATTTGCTTGAGGGAGTAGCGATTGGGCCAACTTAATAATGCGATTTTCTACCTCTTGGTCCACATAACTGACCAAGCTATTGAGGTCTTTAGTGAGTACATCCTTAGCCTGGACCTTTTGGATTTCATCCAGCATAAACTGCCCCCATTGGGGCAGGGCCATTTTTAGGGCTGCGGCAATTTGCTTTAATTCCGTTTTATTCATGACTTAAAGAAAAACTTTTTCGGCATAAAAAAAGAGGGCCAAGGCCCTCTTATTATTTTCTTAGCGATTTGCGGTTTTGCAGGGCGCGGAGCGCCCGCAGGCCTAGCGATGTGAAAGGGTGGCCGTCAGGCCAGACCGAAGCGCTGCAAGCGCTGAAGGGCCGAGCGAATAGCGAGCCCTGAAACGTAGCGCCTGCCGCAGGCAGGAGGCCCCAGAGATAACTACTTAGTAATCATTGTACGGCCGCCCAGGTAGCCTTGCAAAGCCTTGGGAATGCGGATTCCCTCTTCGCATTGGTTATTTTCTAGGATGGTGGCCAAAATGCGGGGCAGGGCCAAGGCAGAGCCATTAAGCGTATGCGCTTGGATGGTTCCCTTGCCCTCATTGGGGCGGTAGCGAAGCTTGAGGCGGTTGGCTTGGAACTCCTCAAAATTAGAGACCGAGCTCACCTCTAGCCAGCGATCTTGAGCGGCAGAATAAGTTTCAAAATCAATAGTGAGAGCGGCCGCAAAGCCGAGATCGCCACCACAGAGGCGGAGCGTACGGAAAGGCAGCTCTAGCTTAGCGAGCAGGCCTTCTACATGGGCGCACATTTCCTCTAGGGCTTGATAAGAGCGATCGGGATGTTCTAGGCGAACGATTTCCACCTTATCGAACTGATGAAGGCGGTTGAGGCCACGTACATGAGCGCCATAAGAGCCAGCTTCTCGGCGGAAGCAGGGCGTATAGCCCGTTAGGCAGATCGGGAAATCATCCTCGGCCAAAATCACATCTCGGTAAATATTGGTGAGGGGCACCTCGGCGGTGGGAATCAGGTAGAGATTATCGGCTGTAGCATGATACATTTGGCCGTCCTTATCGGGCAATTGGCCAGTGCCACGGGCGCTAGCCTCATTGACTAGATGCGGGGGCAGAAACTCTCGGTAGCCTGCTTTATCGGCCTCATCGAGGAAAAAGTTGATCAGTGCTCTTTGGAGTTTGGCGCCCATACCGGTATAAAGCGGGAAGCCTGCGCCGGTAATTTTGGCCCCAGTTTCAAAGTCGATCAAATTATATTCTTGAGCGAGTTCCCAGTGGGGTTTAGCCTCTTTGGGAAGCTCGGGAAGATCCTTTTTCCATTCTCTTTCTACTACATTATCCAGGTCACATTTTCCTGCGGGCACTGTTTCATGGGCGCAGTTAGGGACCTGTAGGAGCAGTTCTTCTAGGCGTTCTGCATTATCGCGGCTAAGTTGTTCTAGCTCATGAATACGACTTTTGATGCCAGCCGTTTGGGACTTGGCCTCTTCTGCGGCGGCTTTTTCTCCTTTGCGCATCAGCTGGCCAATTTGGCTAGAGATGGACTTTAGTTCTGCTCTTTGAGCGTCTAGATCTTGTTGGAGGCTACGGCGTAGGTCATCGGCGGCCAAAATATCATCTAAGATGTTGAGGGGCTCGAAACTTCTAATGGTGAGGCTTCTGAGCACTTTCTCGCGATTTTCGCGAATAAACTGAACGGCTAACATAAAGCTAATTTATGTAGGTAAAATGGTTATTGTCAAATGAGTGGCAGCAGCCACAATAAAGGGGCCAAGGCCAAGTAATTTTAGCGCCTATTTATTCCGACAGAAAACAAACAACTGCTTTAGGGGTAGATAAAAGGCGCTTTTCACAAAGATAGTATTTGAAATTTAAAATTAAAGTGTAAATTTGTCGTCTACAAAGCAAGAAGCCTTATATCTAATTGCTTCATTTCCTACCTATATCTATCGGACTCATTCAGTGCAACTAATTGCAGGATGATAAAATGCAAACCAATTTGGTTCAACTACTGCCTGTTTGATAGCTCCCTTCATTTTGATAGTTACAGTCCACTTATTGATGTAAAACACATTTAGCTGAAGTCGCTCAGGCTGATCGGTTAATTTTGTACAGTGTTGGGCTAGCAGAAAGCACTTGCTTGTAGGCCGTATGGCTGTGACTATAGAACTACCTACTATTTCAATTCTAATTTACGACTACATGTACAACATCCTTCAACTCAATGAAATGTTGGTCCCTCAACTGCGCGATATTGCGGAGCGGTTGCAGGTAAAAAGTTATAAGCGCCTCCCCAAAAAGGAGCTCATTTATAAAATTCTAGACGCTCAGGCCATTCATGGCGGTGTACCTCCTGCACCTAAGGAAGAACAAAAAGAGGAGCCCAAGAAAAAAGCTCCCGCCAAAAGCCGCAAAACAACTAATAAAAAAGAAGTGGAAGACCAAGAGGCCGAAAAGCCTCAGCCTAAGCGCCGTGGCCGTCCTCCCAAAAAGAAAGTAGAAGCGCCCAAAGAGGAAAAAGCGGCTAAGGAAGAAACGCCTGAGCCAAAAGAAACTCCGCAGGACGAAAAGCGGCAGCCTAAGAAAAGAGCCCCCAGAGAACAGCGCAACAACCAAAGAGAGCCTCAGGAAAGAGACAACAACAGAAATCAGCGCAACAATAAAAGAGAGCCTCAAGAAAGAGACAACAATAGAAATCAGCGCGATAACAAAAGAGAGTCTCAGGAAAGAGAACAAAATGAGCAGTCTCAGGATCGCAAGCGCTATAGCCGCCAAAATAACCAAGAACAGCGGAACGAAAACGAGCGTAAAGACCGTAAGTATGCTCGCAAAAAGGCCTTCAGCGTAGAGCTAGATGGTGTAATTGAAGGCGGAGGAGTTTTGGAGATGACGCCTGATGGCTTTGGCTTTTTGCGCTCTCCCGATTATAACTACCTGCCCTCTCCCGATGATATTTATGTATCGCCCTCACAGGTCAAATTGTTGGGCCTACGCACAGGAGATAGTATTCAGGGAACTATTCGCCCGCCCAAAGAAGGCGAAAAGTACTTTGCCCTTTTGCAAGTCAGCCATATCAATGGTTGGGACCCTGCAGATATTAAGGATCGGGTAGCCTTTGATCATTTGCGCCCCACTTTTCCCACCGAAAAGCTCAATATCATTGATCAGGAGAACCCCAAGCACTACTCTACTCGCATCATTGACCTCTTTACGCCTATTGGTAAGGGGCAGCGTGGACTCATTGTGGCCCAACCCAAAACAGGTAAAACCTATTTGCTAAAAGATGTCGCCAATGCCATTGCCGCCAATCATCCCGAAGCCTACCTCATCATTCTATTGATTGATGAACGGCCCGAGGAAGTCACCGATATGGAGCGCAATGTCCGTGCAGAGGTCATTTCTTCTACCTTTGATGCCCATCCCGAAAATCATGTCCGCGTGGCCGGTATCGTCCTTGAAAAAGCCAAGCGCATGGTAGAATGTGGCCATGATGTGATTATTCTTCTTGACTCTATCACCCGCCTAGCCCGTGCCCACAATACCGTGGCCCCAGCTAGCGGTAAGGTCCTTTCTGGTGGTGTAGAGGCCAATGCCCTACTCAAACCCAAACAGTTCTTTGGTGCCGCCCGAAATATCGAAAATGGAGGTTCTCTTACTATTCTAGCCACGGCCCTTATCGATACGGGCTCTAGAATGGATGAAGTCATCTTTGAAGAGTTCAAAGGAACTGGCAATATGGAACTACAGCTCGATCGCCGCTTGGCTAACAAGCGCGTCTATCCCGCTATAGACCTCACCAAATCCTCTACCCGAAGAGAAGAACTCTTGCATGACGAACAGATCATGAGCCGTATGTATATCCTTCGCCGACACCTGGCCGATATGAATACCGATGAGGCCATGAACTTTATGCTCAAGCATCTAAGAGGGACCAAAAACAACAAAGAGTTCATGCTTTCTATGAATAGCTAAATTTTTTCTGCTTTTCACTGAAAAAAAGCGAACTAGCCTTATTAAAAAGGGATATTTTTTATATTTTTGCCCTCGCTTTAGCTCAAACAGGGCTAAAAGCAAACATTTTATTGAATTTATTGCCGCTGCTCAGCCGGCAATTCTCATAGAACAATTACAAAAGTTATTGAATCATGAAACGTACGTACCAACCTTCAAGACGTCGCCGAGTAAATAAGCACGGTTTCCGCAAGCGCATGAGCAGCAAAAACGGCCGTAAAGTACTAGCCCGTCGTCGCAAAAAAGGACGCAAGAGCCTAACTGTATCTGACGACTTCCAGCGCGCTAAGCTCAAGTAAGCCGATCGCCAAGCTTGTATATAACTTACTCTTATACATATTCACAGAACAGCTATTCGCAGAGGCGGATAGGCTGTTTTGTGTTTTTGTAGCCCTAAGCCCCCTATATGTCTGATTTTTCTTTTCCCAAAAAGGAACGACTCAAGCAGCGAAAGGCCATCCAGGCTATTTTTGCCGCTCGACAATCGCTGGGGAGCTACCCCATTCGCATTTTTTATCGCCTGCAGCCCAGAGCTCAAGGCGAGCCCGCTATTTTGCAGGGCGTATCGGTGGCCAAACGAAAGTTTAAAAAGGCGCCCGACCGAAATTTGCTCAAAAGACGATTGAGAGAGGCTTACCGCCTAAATAAACCCAATTGGTTGGCCAGCCTACCTCATGAAGGCCTACAACTGCAAATGATGTGGGTCTATCTGGGCCATAAAGCCGAACCGCTAAGCAGTATCCAAAAAGCCGCCGAAAAATCTCGCCTAAAACTACAGCAAAAGTTGGCCGAGGAAGCAACTTTTTAAACGAAAATGGCTTCTTTAAAAGAAAATGCTATGCGTTATCTATTTTGGCCTTTTATTCAGCTTTTTCGCTTGATTTCGGCCGTACTTTCCTTTATCTTTTTACTGCTCATCCAGTTCTACCGCAAGTTTTTATCGCCTTTTTTGCCCTCTAGCTGCCGCTACCAACCCACTTGCTCGGCCTATGGCTTAGAAGCTATCAAAAAATATGGCCCTTTTAAAGGCGGCTGGATGACCATTAAACGAATTGGCCGCTGCCATCCTTGGGGGGGACATGGACATGATCCCGTTCCTTAATGTTTTTATTTTGGGGCTGCCCCGCCCTACAGGCGGGTCGGGCTGTGTCGCAGCTCGCAGGTCTGCTCGGCCCTGCGCTTTTTCGCTTTGCTCAAAAGCTGGGTCTGGCCTGCGGCCACTGCTGTCCATCCCTCAGCCGATGAAGTTCTTCGCTCCTGGCCTTTTCCTAGAAAGAAATTCCCCCCTTTTCCCATTGTCTTACTTTTTAAGCTGATGCCTTATGCGCCTTGCTCTTTTCTTTTTCCCTTTGCTTTTGATAGCTTGCTCTTCTGGCCCTTCTGCGGCCAAATATGCCAAAAAGTTTTGCGACTGCAGCGAAACCCTGGCCAAGGCCAAGGTCCAAGTTGATAATGGCCGCATGGAGGCCGACTTCTATGCCGAGCTAGAAAAAGAGCAGGAAGAATGTATGGGCCAAGATAATCCCTTTAGCCAACTCAAAACCGCTACCGATAGCCTAGCCTTTGAGCAAGCTTTTTTGCTAGAATTGGCGAAACAATGTCCCACTACTGCCCGAAATTATGGCTATACCCTTCCCGAAACGCCTGCTGCTGCTCAGTAGCTTTTTTCTTTTTGGCCACTGCCAAGAGGGGCCCGCTAGCTACCGCCTGCCTGGCCAACAATGGATGATGCCCTTTGCTAGCGTTCAAGAAGTTTTGCCCCCTGCCCTAGATGAAATTTCTGGCCTTTGCGATAATGGGCAACAACTCATGGCCCTCAATGATGAGGAAGGCCGCCTCTATCCCGCCAACTTTAATCCAGCCTTTGATCCGCTTCCCCAGCCTTGGGGACCGCCCGGCGATTATGAAGGCCTTGCCTTTTGGCCCCATCTAGGCTATTTTATTTTGCGCTCCGATGGAAAAATTTGGCAGCTTGGCCTAACGGAAAGCCAAGGGCAAAAACTCCCTTTTTCCCTGCCGCCCGATATAGAATATGAGGGCCTTTGTTTTTGGCCCAAAAAGCAGCAATTGTTGGTGGCGGCCAAAGAGCCGGCGGGACTCTATCTCTTTTCGCCAAAAAATGGCGACTACCTTCCGCTTCTCGATTTAAGCCCTTTTTTGATTCACCCTTCAGCAGTGGCCCTTTCTGAAGATGAGAAATTGCTTTATGTTTTGGCGGCCAAAGAGCAGGAGCTCTGGGTGTTTGATAGCCACAGCTTGGCTGTTTTGGGCCAATTTCTTCTTCCTACTTATGATTTAGTGCAAGCCGAAGCCTTAGTCGTTCATGGCCGTGCCAGCTTTTGGATTGGCTCCGAAGCCCAAGAAGATCGTCCCGCCCAACTTTGGCGCTATGAAAAACTGCCCCCCTTGGCCCAATAATATCTAAAAGATTGCGCAGCAATACCGCCCTTGCTGTGGCCGTCAGGCCGTAGCATCGGCCTAGCGATGCGAAAGGGGGCGGCGAAGCCGCAGACCAAGGCCGTCAGGCCGCAGGGCCGAGCAGACCTGTGAGCCCTGAAGCGTAGCGCCGACGAGCGAAGCGAGGCGGAGGCCCCAAAAAACAGAAAGAAAAAAGGCTATACATAAATGCCTGCAGTTTGTTTAACTTTGTGGCGCTCAAAGCTTGTCTCATTTTTGCGAGAGCTTGAGCTTTTTTTGATAGACGAACCGCCAAAGGAAATGAAAATACTGTTTTGGGCCATTTTGCTATTGAGCGCGCCCGGCCTAATTGCGCAGCGCATTAGCGTAGAAGATTATATTGCTAGCTATAAAAATATTGCGGTAAGAGAAATGCAGCGAACGGGGATTCCCGCTAGCATTACCTTGGCCCAAGGCATTCATGAATCGGGGGCAGGAAATAGCAATTTGGCCAAAGAAGCCAACAACCATTTTGGGATCAAATGCGCCTCGGATTGGCAGGGCGAAAAATTTTATAAATGGGATGATGAGTCGGTAGAATCTTGCTTTCGGGTTTATGAAAATGCAGAGGCTTCTTTTGTGGACCATAGTGCTATTTTGACCAAAAGAAAGCGCTATGCCAGCCTTTTTGAACTCGATAAAGAGGATTATGCAGGCTGGGCCAAGGGCCTGCGCAAGGCGGGTTATGCCACCGACCCTAAGTATCCAGATAAGCTTATTGCCACCATTGAAAAGCACCAATTGCAGCAATTTGACTTGGAAATGCAGCCCCTAACAATTAGTGATGAGCTAGACAGCACCCCCGTAGATCCTAGTATTTTTGCCACCCCCGAACCCTTTGAGCGCCAACTGCGGCGACAGCAAAAAAGTCCCCTCTTTTTAAGCTACAAAAAGGGCATTTTTCGACAAAATAAAAGCTCTTATGTCATTGCTAAAGCAGGAGAATCGGCCCTAGAAGTGGCCAACCGCTTTGGGCTGCCCTATGCCAAATTTCTTCGGTTCAATGACCTGGTAGATGGCGATCAACTCATTGACTATCAGTATTGCTATATTCAGCCAAAAAAGAGTAGATACCGAGAAAAAAAAGAAGAGCATCTAGTCAAAAATGATGAGAGCATGTATGAAATTGCTCAATTTTATGGCCTGCCCCTAGACAAACTCTACGAGCGTAACCTCATGCAAGAGGGCCAAGAGCCCGCTAATGGCGAATTCATTTTGTTGGGCCGAAAAGCAGCGGGACCGCCAAAAATTAGAGCCCGTAAACTCCCTAATTGGGAGAATGTCAATTTGGTCCCTATCATTAGCCCCAAAGACAGCACAACAGCTCCAGCCAAAGAAGAATTTAAGGCTCCAGAGCTGGTCATCAACCAACCCACCTATCCCGAGCAGATTTATCAGGATTCTCTAAATACCAATACAAGCCCTGATGGCCGCGACCTGAAGATTCCAGAATTGCGTATCGATAGCCCCAAAACCGAAGTACCCAATTTTCCAACTTTTGGTCCAGAAACACCCCAAAAAGAAGAACCAAAAGGTAGCGGATTACCTGATCAACCCATCACTAAAATGGGCGAGCTCCCGCCCCTGCCGCCAGCGCTAGACAAGCCGCCGCTCATCAATGGCGAGTATATCCATGAGGTACAGGCAGAAGAAACTCTCTATTCTATTGGATTAAAGTATGGTCTCAAGTGGCAAGAAATCCAAAAATTTAATAAATTGAAGTCAAACAACTTGTACAAAGGCCAAAAGCTGAAGATTCCCCTTGCCCAATAAATCCCATTTGCCATGAAAACGATTGAAATTACCACGGCCCAAAAAGTGAGCATCCAGTACGAGCTGGCTCCTCTAGGCAGCCGCATATCGGCCTTTATGATTGATATGCTCGTGCTCATTGGCCTGATGATTATCCTCAATCTCATTGGGGGGCTGGTCATTGATGGGGAGGCTTATATGTACTTTGTCATCCTCGTCATCCTCCCCACCCTCTTGTTTTACACCTTGGCCTCCGAGATCTTGCTCAATGGCCAAACCCTAGGCAAAAGGGCCGTGGGGCTGCGCATTATCAAGCTCAATGGAGAGCCTGCCGAAGCCTTTGATTATGTGCTGCGTTGGGCCTTCCGCTTCATCGATATTTGGGGCTCGGCGGGCTCGGTGGCTAGCCTCATGATTTCTTCCTCTGGGCATAGCCAACGCATGGGCGATCTCCTATCGGGCAGTACGGTAGTGCGCACAAAAGCAAGCCGACAGTTTCGCCTTGAAGATATTCTCTCTTTGGCCAAAAAGGAAGATTATGAACCCAAATACCCCGAGGTGCTCAGTCTGAGCGAGCAAGATATGCTCTTTGTCAAAAGAGTGCTCGACCGCCATAAAAAATATAAAAATGAGGCCCACAAACGGGTCATTCTAGACCTAAGCGAGCATCTGGCCCAACAACTAGAGGTGCCATTACTCAAAAACCGCCTCGACTTTCTGCGCCAACTCCTGCTCGATTATATCGTACTGACCCGCTAAAGATTTTGCCCTTCAAAGTTGTTCTTTGAGGGGCTTTTTTGGGGCCCGCGGCCGGCTAGGCTCCGCCTAGGTCGGCCGCCGCTATGCTGCGGGGCTCACAGGTCTGTTCGGCCCTTCACAGGCTACGCCTGCTCGGTCTGGCCTGCGGCCACCCGCTCCGCAGCGCTGGGCCAATAGAAAACCGCCCTGGGCCAAAACAAAATGCTTATTCCTGTTTTTATTCGCAAAGCGTTTATCTTTGTATCATGAACTTTAAGACCTTACTCCAAGCCTATCGCAAATCGGAAAAGCTAGCCGATATTTGTCAAACTCTCCAAAAAAAGGAGAACCAAAAAGTACAGCTCAAGGGACTCTATGGCTCGCAAAAAGCCTTTTTTCTCTATGCGCTTTACCTCAAAACAGAACGGCCTATACTCGTTCTCGCCAATGATAAGGAAGAGGCTGCCTATCTGCAATCTGACCTGCAGCATATTAGCGAAAGAGAGGAGATTCTCTTTTTTCCCGACTCCTTCCGCCGCCCTCAAGGCTTTGATAAATTAGACCGAGCCAGCGTTTTGCAAAGAACCGAGGCTGTGAGTAAACTGCTGGATGCCAGCAGCATTCCCCCTTTAATGGTCTCTTATCCAGAAGCCATTTTTGAGCAGGTGGTCGCCCCCGAACAACTGGCCGAAAATGCCATCAAAATTAAGGTGGGTGAAGATTTGGACCGCAAATTCTTGGTCGAAATCCTTACCGAATATGGCTTCAATTATGTCGATTTTGTCTACGAACCCGGCCAATATGCCCTGCGTGGCGGCATTATCGATATTTTCTCCTATGGACATGAACTGCCCTACCGCCTAGAGCTCTTTGATGAAGAGGTGGAAAGTATCCGCTCTTTTGATCCTAGCTCTCAACTGTCTACCAAAAAGATGGCTTTTGTCACTATTGTGCCCAATGTCAATACCCAATTTAAGAAGGAGCAGAAAACCGACCTCTTTAGTATTCTCCCCAAGGAGCTGCTCATTTGTGCAGAAGATGTTCAGCTGCTTTTGGACCGCCTGCAAGATTGCTTCGAAAAAGCACAGCTCCTCTCGGCCCAACTCCAAGAACAGGAACAATATGAACGCATAGAGGAAATTGGCCTGCTCGACGAACAAGCCTTTGTTTTTCCCCGCCATATTATGGACCAACTGGCCAATAAACGCCTACTAGAATTTGCCAATACTCCTTTCTATAAAAAGAGTCCAAGCTTTAGTTTTCAAGGAAGCCTGCAACCCCGCTTTGGCAAAAACTTCGAGCGCCTGATTGAGCAGCTCAGAGAAAATAGCCAACAGGGCATTACCAATTGTATCTTGGCCGAAAACCCCAAGCAGATCGAACGCTTTTATAGCATTTTTGAAGATTTGCGCGCTCATGTAAAATGGCACCCCATCCAAAAAACTGTGCATAAGGGCTTTGTAGACCAAGAACTCAAGATTGCTTGCTATACCGATCACGAAATCTTTGAGCGCTTCCATAAGTATAAAACAAAAAGAGGCTTTGATCGCAATATGGCCCTCAAGATGAAGGCCATCAATGAACTGCAACCCGGCGATTATGTCACGCATATTGACCATGGCGTGGGCAAGTTTGCTGGCCTGCAAAATATTGAGCTCAATGGCAAACAACAGGAGTCGGTTAAGTTGGTCTATGATGGCGGAGATATTCTCTATGTCAGCATTCAATCGCTACACAAAATCTCTAAATATGTGGGCAAAGACGGCAAGCCGCCTTCGGTCCATAAACTAGGCAGTAATGCCTGGGCCAATACCAAGAAAAAGACCAAGAAGAAGATTAAAGCCTTGGCCTTTGACCTGATTAAGCTCTACGCCAAACGCAAATCTACCCAAGGTATTCAGTTTCCCCCCGATGGCTATTTACAAAATGAATTAGAGGCTTCTTTTATCTATGAAGATACTCCCGATCAAGCCAAAGCCACCGAGGCCGTCAAAGAAGATATGATGAAGCCCTACCCCATGGACCGCCTCATTTGTGGCGATGTGGGCTTTGGCAAAACAGAGATTGCCGTCCGTGCTGCCTTTAAGGCCGTAGTGGCGGGCAAACAGGTGGCTATTTTGGTCCCAACGACTATTCTCGCCCTACAACATGCCCAAACCTTCCGAAAGCGATTGGGCCAATTTGATGTGCAGGTGGAGTATATCAACCGATTTAGAACAACCAAGGAGAAAAAGGAAATTTACGAGCGCCTCAAAGCAGGTAAAATTGATATCCTGATTGGCACCCACGCCATTCTCAACAAAAAGGTCCAATTTGCCGATCTCGGTTTGCTCATTATTGATGAGGAGCAGAAGTTTGGGGTGGCCTCCAAAGAGAAACTCCGCAATATCAAGGTCAATGTAGATACCCTGACCCTGACCGCTACGCCCATCCCCCGTACCCTACAGTTTTCCCTTATGGCTGCCCGAGACCTCTCGGTCATCAATACGCCACCGCCCAACCGCCAGCCCATTCACACGGAGTTGCGGACCTTTAATGCGGAGCTTATTCAAGAAGCCATTGAGCAGGAAGTTAGCCGAGGGGGACAGGTCTTTTTCATTCATAACCGAGTGAAGAGCCTAGAAGATATGGCCGCTATGCTCCGCCAAATGATGCCCAATCTGGATGTGGCCGTGGCCCATGGCCAAATGGAGCCCGCCCAACTCGAAAAGCGGCTGATGAACTTTATTAAGGGCTATAATGAGGTCCTTGTTTGTACCAATATTATCGAAACGGGCCTCGATATCGCCAATGCCAATACCATTATTATCAATAATGCCCACCATTTTGGCCTCAGCGATTTGCATCAGTTGAGGGGCCGAGTGGGCCGCTCCAACAAAAAGGCCTATTGCTACCTTTTGGCCCCTCCCCTTTCGGTCCTGAGCTCCGACTCTCGCAAGCGCCTGCAAACCCTAGAGCAGTTTGCCGAATTGGGCAGCGGGATCCATATTGCTATGCGCGATCTCGATATTCGGGGTGCCGGAAATATTCTGGGCGGCGAACAAAGCGGCTTTATTGTCAATATGGGCTATGAAACCTACCAAAAGATTCTGAACGAGACCATTCAGGAGCTCAAGCAGGGCGAGTACAAAGAACTCTTTAAGGAGGAGATGGAGAAAAAGCGAGAATTTATCCAGGATGTCATCATTGAACTGGATGAAGAGATGCTGATCCCCTCCGATTATGTGCCCATTATCAGCGAGCGCTTGGCCCTTTACCAAAAGATGGATGAGCTAAACAATGAGGCCGATATTAAGTCCTTTAGCGAGAAGATGATTGACCGTTTTGGCCCATTGCCCGAACAGGTCAAGCAGTTGTTCGAGGCCCTGCGCCTGCGTTGGATAGCCCGCTCTTTGGGCTTCGAGCGCCTACATTTTAAGGGCAAAAAGCTCCGTTGCTACTTCATCAGTAAGCAGGATTCTCCTTTTTATGAAAGCGATTATTTCTTGCGAATTTTGGATTATATCCAGAAGCATAGCGACCACCGTTTTTTCCTCAAGCAGAGTCCCAAGCACCTCATTCTCATCTGCGAGGGTTTGCGCAACCTCCATGCGGCCAAATCTATCTTGAAGGAGTTGGCAGAGGCGGTAGATTAGGCTATTGTTTTGGGGCTGCCCCTGCGGCCTACGGCCTTGGGTCGGGCCATTGCGCAGCTCGCTGTTCGCTCGGCCCTGCGGCGGCTGCGCCGCCTGGGTCTGCCGCCTTCGGCGGCCCTGCTACAGCCCCTCAGCCTGCGGGCCTTCGGCCCTTTTAGCTGCAGCTTAAAAGCCGCAGCCAATTTCGGAACAACTAAGCTAAGCTTTGGCCGCCCCTTGGCCTGCAGCTTAAAGGCCGCAGGACCTGAAAACAAAAGCTATTCCCCAACCCTAAAAAAGCAGGGGCTTTTAAGCCGCTGCGGCGAGCAAAATGATGGCCCAACTAAATTGGCTGCGGCCTTTAGGCTGCAGGTACAGATAGTGAGACTGTTTAAAATTTTGTGTTTCCCCTTTTTGCTGCCTAGGGACAAGCCCCTAGGCTAGCTTTTTCAGACAGCCCTCTAAAGAGGGCCTTTAGATAAGGTTTTTCTCTGCGACAACAACTGAACCAGGCCTTGTAATCAATAGTTGAGGCCCTCGCAGAGGGCTGACTCCATTGGATTAGCCTAGGGGCTTGTCCCTGGGCGACTATTGGCCAAATCCTAAGCAGCTAAAGACCCAAATTTTATTAGGATACACAAAATCCTGAACAGTCCCTGAACAGTCCCCAGATAGTATTGCAAATAGCATCCCCTGCTTTACAATTGCCGTTTCACAAATTGCGAATAGCATAGCCGACTTTACAATTGCCATTTCACAAATTGCAAATAGCATAGCCGACTTTACAATTGCCGTTTCACAAATTGCAAATAGCATCCCCCGCTTTACAATTGCCGTTTCACAAATTGCAAATAGCATAGCCGACTTTACAATTGCCATTTCACAAATGGCGAATAGCATCCCCTACTTTACAATTGCCGTTTCACAAATTGCAAATAGCATCCCCTACTTTACAATTGCCATTTCACAAATTGCAAATAGCTCACCCTACTTTACAAATGCCATTTCACAAATTGCGAATAGCATAGCCGACTTTACAATTGCCGTTTCACAAATTGCGAATAGCATCCCCTGCTTTACAATTGCCGTTTCACAAATTGCAAATAGCATCCCCTACTTTACAATTGCCGTTTCACAAATTGCGAATAGTATAAGTAAAGCGCCCTATGGCCGAAGCATAAAGATAAGGGGACTGTTCAGGATTTTGTGTATCCGAATAAAATTTGGTCAATAGAGACTAGGAGGTGAGTGGTAAAATTTAGATGACCCGGTCAGGGAAACAGACACAAAGCTGGCTGAAAACTTTGGTCCAACCAGCTCGTTTGACCTTCCATCGTTTTTGAATTTGCATAGCGGCTAAATAGATAGATTTTATAGCCGCAGCATCATTTGGAAATGAGCGTTTGTTATTGGTATATTTTCTCAGGCCAGCATTAAAGCCTTCAATAATATTTGTGGTATAAATAAGCTTTCTGATTTCTTGAGGATAGTATAAAAAGACAGTGAGATTGTCCCAGTTTTTCTCCCAAGATTTAATGATGTAAGGATAGCGATCACCCCATTTTTCTTCAAAATCTTGAAGCCGATTTCTGGCCTCAGCTTCATTAGGAGCTGTATAAATGAGCTTAATATCTTTGGCCACTTTTCTTCTATTAGAGGCTTCGACAACCTTCATAGAATTGCGAATTTGATGGACCACACAAATTTGATGAGCTGCCTGAGGAAAGACGGCCTCAACGCTTTGGTCCAAGCCAGCTAGATTGTCTGAGCAGATAAATAAAACATCCTTTACCCCTCTTGTTTTAATGTCATTCAAAGTTGTGGCCCAATTTGCAGCAGTCTCTTTTTCAAAGAGATACATGCCAATAATGTCTTGATAGCCTGCTAAATTAACCCCAAGTACAATCATGCAAACCTTGCTTTTAATCTGCCCATCCTCTCTAATTTTATAGTGAATCCCATCAATCCAAAGAATCGCATACTTCTCATCAAGAACCCGATTTTGCCACTCTCGAATGCTATCTAAGAGGCTATTGGTAATGGTTGTAATTTGACTCTTAGAGTACTGCTGCCCATAAATTTCATCCATATACTCTACTATATCAGACAGGCTCATACCTTTAGCATACAATAGTGTAATCACACTCTCTAGCTTAGCCGTCATCGACTTGTGTTTGGGGACTGTTACAGGGTCAAATTTACCCTCTCGATCTCTTGGTATTTCTATTTGTAATTTGCCACTTTCCGTCTTGATCTTCTTTGAAGAATGGCCATTTCTGCGATTTTCTCCTTGGACTTCTTCGCCACGAGCATACCCTAAATGCGCTGACATTTCTCCTTCTAACAAACTTTGAATTCCTCGTTTTTTGAGGTCATCTGTTAGCTTGTCTAGCTCCTCAATGTTCTTCACATCTCCTAGTAGGCGGTTTAATAACTCTTCTTGTTTCTTGTCCATAGCGGTACTTTTTTTCTAAGTAATTAAATTGATATTAAACCTCCTAATCTTTACCCCTTTTTTAGCCCATACACAAAATTTTAAACAGTCTCAAGATAAGCTTGAAAACAACTGTTAAGCGGCCTAGCGATGTGCAGCAGTGGCCGTTAGGCCAGACCGAGGCGGCCTAGCCGCCGAAGGGCCGAGCGAACAGCGAGCTGCGGAACGTAGCGCCGCAAGGCGAAGCCGCAGCGGAGGCCCCAAAACAGCAGCGATCTGCGACAACAAGGACTTTAGTCCGTCTTCGACGACCGAAGGGAGTAAACGTAGTGCCCGCAGCAAGCGGACAACAAGGCTGCAAGCCGCAGTTCGACGACTGAAAGGAGTAACGCCCCTAAAAAAAAACTGCCCCCATCCCAAAAAGGATGAGGACAGCGACCGCAAAATAAAAGTCTGTACAGACTTGAGAACTACTCTTCTATTGCTTTTGGATCAACTGCTCTTGGCCATTGATACGGAGCAAATAGTGAGCTGCAGGGAAATTGCTGAGATCAAAGCTCATTTGTCCAGATGTGGGGGCATCGGCCTGAGTTTGTTCTAGCAAGAGTTGGCCCTGCATATTGTAGACCTGAAGGTGCAGGTCTTGGGTTTGGTTTTGCTCAAAGCTGATAAAGTATTGGCCCTGGCTGGGGTTAGGGAATACCTTGAAGCTAGTGTTGAGCAATTCGACTTGGCGAGTACTTGTGGGGGCTGAAATCATGGCCTCACTGAGGTTAGTGATTACTGGCGCATTAAAGTCAAAGTAGATCGCCGCCTTGTTGGGAATTACAGAGCCTAGGGGCAAGTTAGGGTCTCTGTCGATGCTATAATTGATAAATCCATGGCTGCCAGGCTCATCACTATCGGCATCGGGGAGGTTGATATTGTTGAAAGTAAAGACGAGGATATTTCCGTTTTCAACCGTCATTGTAGCGGGATGAGAGAACTGCAAATTAGTTAGGCTACTCACATCAAAGCTAGCATCTAGGGTATCGCGGACCACCACAGTATAGGCGGGGGCAGTACCTAGATTTTGGAAATGGATGGTGTAGTCCAAAACATCATCTTGTTCAAAGATTTCGGCTTGTCCGCGGGGGTCGCCAGAGCGAGTGGGGCGAAGAACGATCTCATTGGGATCCCAAGAGCCTACAACAATCAGGCTGTCTACATCGGTATTATTAGCGGGAGTAGCATCGCCAGAGATGGGGGTAATGGCTACGCTATTGGCTACTTGATCACCTAGGGCCACCGTAGTGGGTGTATTTAGGTAGATGCGGATAAGTCCACATTCGCCAGCGCCCAAGTTATTGGCAGTGAAAACAATATTGTTATTCACGGCATCATGAGACGTCATTACTGCATTGCTATAAGCATAGTAAGTAGCATTGTTATAGCGGGGGTTTTGCGCTGTAGTATTAAACTCTAGTTGGCTATCATAATCTACAGTGATGGTTGCATTTTGGGTCGTATTTCCATCATTGCAATAGTAGACATAAGTATAGAGAGAAAAACCAGGTGTAGAGGTACTATAGTGGACCAAATTTACACGCAAGTCATTAACGGGGGGATGCGTGACCACAAAATCGTTTCCACCATAATAGCCTCCCACATTAGCGGCATTGACAGAAATATTGGCGGCGGGGCAGAGTTGGCTGCTTACGCCATCGGGTAGAAGCTCTACGGTATAGTTTCCGGTTTGCATTACGGTAAACTGATAGTAGCCGTATTGGTTAGTTGTTGTGATAATTCCGGCAGGTTGTAGGCGAACAAGGCGGAAAGCCTCGGCAGTACCTTGGGCACAAGTTCCGCCAGCGGTATTATCGGTTACTCGTCCAGCGATCATGATAGCACAGCTAGAATCTTGATCGAGGAAGAAGGTACGTGCGGTTTGGCAGCTATCGTCAGTGATGGTTACCGTATATACCCCAGAAGCGAGGTTATTCAAGTTGGGGCCAGTGTCGCCAGTATTCCAAACAAACTGAGGATTGCTAAAGCCAGTGGGATTTAGGGCAATAGCGCCTAGAGAATCCAGACAGTTGGCGGGCGTCATGCTGGGGTTGATCGTTCCGCTACCGTTTACGATTAGGCTATCTAGATAAACTGAGCAGCCAGAGCTATCATAAACATAGACAGAGTAGACACCTGGGGCGAGGTTGCTTTGATCTTCTTGCCAGCCGTTACTTACATTATTGGACCAGCTATACATGTACATGCTATCGCCACCGCTTACGGTCAAATCAATGGCGCCATCATTTTGGCCACAAGAAGCATCGTTAATAGTATAGCCTACTTGCATAGGCGCTTGGCTATTGACCTGTACTGAGCTTACGGCTATACAGCCATTGGCATCGGTAATCGTTACACTATATTGGCCGGCACCATTTGAAGCATAAGCATCATGACGGTTACTCTGTGTCGTAACGGTGAGTCCGGTGCTCCAGCTATAAGTATAAGGGGCGGCGCCATTCCAAGCATAAGCAGAAAGTGTATCGGCGGGGCAACCTTGCGTATAGGTATAGGCCTGCATATTACAAACGGGCTGCTGATTGCAGTTGGTCGTATCTACATAATAACTGCTAGAAGCGGTACAACCTGTAGCATCGGTTACCGTCACCATATAGTTAAATCCTGCAACTAGGTTACTAATACTTGCTGTTGTTTGTCCATTAGACCAAGCATAAGAATAAGGAGATGTTCCGCCAGAGGGCATAGCATGCACCCAGTTAGCGGGGCAGCCAATGCTATCATCCAACATCAAGATAGAGATATTACAAGATGGTTGTTGATTGCAGTTGGTCGTATCTACATAATAGCTGCTAGAAGCGGTACAACCTGTAGCATCGGTTACCGTCACCATATAGTTAAATCCTGCAACTAGGTTACTAATGCTTGCCGTTGTTTGTCCATTAGACCAAGCATAAGAATAAGGAGATGTTCCGCCAGAGGGCATAGCATGCACCCAGTTAGCGGGGCAGCCAATACTATCGTCCAGCATCAAGATAGAGATATTACAGGGCGGTTGTTGATTACAAAGGGTATCAATATAATAGTTAGTTGTATCGGCACAGCCATTGGGGTCAATAACAACTAAAGTATAATTTTGAGCAGCGGCTAGGTTAGAAATAGAGCTAGTTGTGGCTCCATTGCTCCAATGATAAGTATAAGAAGCAGCTCCTCCAGAGACGCTAGCAAAAAGTGTATTTACGGGGCAGCTAGAGGTATCGGGCAAAATTGTAGCCTGAGGGCCATTGCCTCCACCTACGGTATAGGTTTGGCTTTCGTAGCATTGTGTAGTGCTATCATAAGCTTGTACAGTATAGCTTCCGGCAGGAACATTAGCGAGTGTCATGCCTGAGCCCACATACTGCCAGTTGGCTGTGTACCAGCGTAGATCGTAGGGGCCAGAGCCAGAGACCGACAATTGAATTTGGCCGTTATTGTTTCCACAGCTAGCATCTACAATACTAACAGCGCTTAGGCTAAAGGTATTCACCACAATTGTGTCTGTAGTTGTACAACCATTGGCATCTTGCACCGTTACACTATAGGTCCCTAAGCTGGGGGTAGCAATAGAGGCTGTTGTGGCGCCTGTGCTCCACTGATAAGTGTAAGGGGATTGCCCGCCAGAGGTATAGGCCTGAACAGACTGAGCGGGACAGGTAGAACTATCGGGATAGGCATATGCCCGAAAGTTGCCACATTGGGCCATAAGCTCTCCGCTGCCCAAAAAGGCCAACAGAAAACTTAAACTGAGATAAAATCTTTTCCAATTCATAATCTAAATGATTTAAGGGGGAGATAATGCGCTTATTGGCTTTTCATATTCTCAAAGAACGGCCTTTGGAGCTAGAGAGAGAAATAGCTTTTTGGGCATTTGTCAAAATTTATTTTCACCAAGGCCTATTTCAATAGGCTTTAGATCCAAATTTGTCAGTTTTTTATTTTTATTGTTTTTTTGGGGCTGCCGCTACGCCCTTCGGTTGTCGAACTGGCGCCCCTCTGGGGCTGGTTGTCCCTATGGTCGGGTCGGGCTGTCCGCAGCTCGCTGCTCGCTCGGCCCTGCGCGGGCTGCGCCCGCTAGGTCTGCCGCCTGCGGCGGCCCTGCTCTCATCCCTCAGCCAGATTTAATCGCGCTGCTTTGGCCATAGTTTGTTATGAATTTTGTGCTAGTCCAGCTATTTTTTGAGGACATAGCCTTCGCTATGGTCGAGAAAAATAGGGCCGACTAGCGCTAAATTGCTGCAAACTATAAAAGTGAGTGCGGTTAAATTTGGCTATTGCCTGCGGGCCTTCGGCCCTTGCTAGATGCAGCAGGGGCCAAAAAAAATCCCTCAGGAAAAACTCCTGAGGGATGGATCATAAAGGCAAGCATTTTTTAATAAGGGTCATTATTTCGCTCATCTTCTTTTTTTCGTCGCCAATCTTCTCGGCGGCTTTCTTGGGCGGCATCATCTCGGTCGTAGGCATGAATAATTTCCTTAACGAGACGGTGGCGGACCACATCGCTGGCATCCAGATAAAGTTGGCCGATACCATCTACGCCTTTAAGGATGCGTAGAGCTCGAATCAGGCCAGACTGTTGTTTTCTGGGCAAGTCAATTTGAGAGAGGTCGCCAGTAATGATACATTTTGCATTGGGGCCTAGGCGGGTCAAAAACATTTTGAGCTGCATTTCTGTAGTATTTTGGGCCTCATCCAAAATCACGAAGGCATCATCTAGGGTACGGCCTCGCATAAAGGCGAGAGGGGCCACCTCAATAATGCGGTTTTGCATAAAGTAATTGAGCTTATCGGGCAGAATCATATCATCTAGGGCATCATAGAGGGGGCGTAGATAAGGGTCGATCTTATCTTTGAGGTCGCCGGGTAAAAAGCCTAGATTTTCGCCAGCTTCTACAGCGGGCCGAGTGAGAATAATTCTTTTGACGATATTTTGCTTGAGGGCGCGGACGGCCATAGCCACAGCCGTATAGGTTTTTCCTGTTCCGGCTGGCCCGATCGCAAAGACCAGGTCGTTAATATCGGCCAATTCGACCAATTTCTTTTGGTTGCGGGTACGAGGGGTAATGGGTTTGCCAGAGCGGCCATATACAATTGCATTGCGATTGACCTTGCGCAATTTGCTCTCGAAGGGATTTTCTCCTTTGAGCATATCTTTAATTGCCTGTGGGTGCAGCTCGCCTAATTGCTGGAGCATTTTGACCATCAGCTCTAGTTTATGTTTTACCTCTTGCACCCTTTGTTTTTCTCCGCTAATGCGGACGGTATTGCCTCGGGGCGTAATTTTCAGGTCGGGATAGCTGGCTTGCAGCAAAGCGAGTTTGCTATCGTTTTGTCCGTAAAAATCAATCAGCTCTACATTCTCGAGGATGAATAGGATTTCGCTAGTTGCCATGATAAATTGTTGGTTAGTGAAGGGCTTCAGTCGTTGAGGACTGGAGACGCACAAACTTACAATTTTTGGGGCATCTTTGTTCCCCGCCTTTTAAAAAAAGAAGTTTGGCCCCTTTATTTGGCGACCTACAGGGCCGAAGGCCCGCAGGCCTAGTGATGGGGAGCAGTGCCGCGCAGCGGCAGACCGAGGTGGCGAAGCCACCGCAGGGCCGAGCAGACCTGCGAGCTGCGGACCGTAACGCCGCAGCTTGCTGCGGAGGCCCCAAAAAATAAAAAAGCCCCTCAGACCAGAGGAGCTTTTGGATTTATTTATTGGCCTTAATTTTTTGTTTGAGTTCATCGACCACTTGCGTTTGGTCATCGACCTCTTTCTTTTTGGTCCCTTGATCTTCCTTAGACTTCTTGATATCCTCTTCGGCCTTTTTGATATTTTCCTCCATCTTCTTGATAGTCTCCTTATAGTCCTCGATATCTTTGGTGAGTTTCTTCTCGTCTTTTTCGAGTTCCTTCATATCCTTTTCTAGTTCCTTGAGGGTTTTTTCCTCGGCTTTGAGGAGATCTTCGAGTAGGTCGGCGCTTAGTTTTTTGGTAAACTTATTCACGACTTCCTCGGCTACTTGGAACTGATTGGGAAATTCTTTTTGCGAGAGGTAGCTCACGCCTAGGTTGAACCAGATCACGATTTCGGCGCCTTCTTCGCCTTTATCTTGGACCATAGCGTAGATATCTACGGTATTTTCGCTCATATCTTTGACTGTAGCATTATCCGAGATATAGAGTTTATCTTTCTTTTTGTACTTCACTTTGCCTTTATAATTTTTCTTGACAAAGGTTTTCCAGATATCGCCCACCTTATCGGCAGAGCAATTGGGGAGGTCTACCACTAGGGCATTGTGGGCGCCTTCAGACATAGTACGCACCTCTTCTTTGAGGGTGGCTTTTACTTGGGCCTGTGCAGTAAAGGCAAAGGCAAAAAAGAGGAGAAGAATAAAGCTAATTTGTTTCATTTTGTGGTTGTTGAGGCGCTAAAAAGCGCTGTTTATAAATTGTAATTTGATTTAGGGAGCTAAAATCGGGGCTAAAGTCACATTAAAAGTATAAAAATAAAGCCTTAGAGCCTGATTGTCTGCCCTGCTTTTGTATCTTTATCGACAAAGTTCCTGGTTTGGGGAACAGTTTTCCAGAAAGCGACAAATTTCTGTCCATTTTGACGAATATCGAGACAAAACATAGCCTAATTCTAGGCCTCTTCATTTGCTTTGCCTGTTTGTTTTTGCTTCCTTTGGGTCTATCGGCTCAGTTTGGCGAGCAGCAGCTTTTGGCGGCAGATGCTTTGAGTTTAAATATACTAGTGGAAGAAAAGCAGGAGCAACAGGCGCCTCTGCTAGAGGATCCATTGGCCTTTGAGCAACTGCGTTTGGCTCCGCAAAAGCCAGCGCCAGCGCCTTATCGGGCGACAAAAATTTCTAGGGAGCATTATGTAGATAATCCCTATGATTTGGAGGATTTCAGCAATCCCTTCAATTTGCCCAAAAAGGGGCAGCAATTGGGGCAGCGCAAGGCCAAATTGGCCAAGGATGTAGATATGGATAAATTTTGGTCCGAATTATTTGCGCCCAAAGAGCAGCCTGCGGTTTTATCTACTTCTACCCAAAAAGCAAAGCGTCAGCCGGCATGGCTATTATTTGCCCTTTTGGGGCAGCTCTTGCTTTTTGCCTTTTTGCTCACGGCCTATCGCTCCGAGACCTACCGAGATTTTTGGGCCTATGGCAATTTGAATATTGCGGGCCAAGAAGAGCGAGAACAGCGGTTTCAGCAATGGTCGGCCTATAATATACTGAGCTATCTACAGGCGGGTTTTGCCCTAGGGAGCTTTATCTATTTGGCCAGCAACTTTATGCGTCTAGAAGAAGGCCAACTGCCCGATTGGAGCTTTGCAAACTTTGCCTTTTTACTAGCGGCCACTACAGCCGCCTATACGGCCAGACAAGCGATTCTGCGGCTCTTGGGCGAGCTCTACCCCATTGGCCAAGAGATGAGCTTTTATGGCTACCTCAATGCCAATCAGCACCGCATTATGGGCTTTAGTTTGCTGCCTATGCTCTTTTTGTTGGCCTATAGCGCTCCTGACTTGCAGGGCCTATTGCCCATGTTCTTGGCTAGCTTGCTCGGCCTTAGTTTTGCCTATACGGCCCTAAGAGCGGCATTTACTGCCCTTGATACAGTTCGATTTCATAAGTTTCAGTTTTTTCTTTACCTTTGCACCGTTGAAATAGCCCCCCCGCTAATTCTACTCAAATTCTTGTCTATCATTTAACTATCAAAAGGGCCAAGGGAATATATGTCATCCGTGGAAGCAAAAGAAAGATTGAAGCGCGTAGAGAGTATTTTGGTGACTCAAATGACTACCAAAAATAATAAAGCTCCCTATGACCGCTTAGTAGAGAAGTACGGTATTAAGGTGGATTATCGCCCATTTACAGAGGTTCGGCCCGTTTCGGCCAAGGAGTTTCGCAAACAAAAGGTAAAGCTAGAAGAGTATTCGGCTATTATTTTTACCTCTAAGTCGGCTATTGACCACTATTTTCGCCTTTGTGAGGAGATGCGCTATAAGGTGCCTGCAGAGACCAAGTATTTTTGCCTCTCTGAAGCGATTGCCCTTTATTTGCAAAAGCATACCACTTACCGCAAGCGCCGTGTCTTTTTTGGCAAAAGAACCTTGCAAGACCTCAAACCTTATTTGCTGAAGCATAAGAAGAAAGAGACCTTCTTGCTGCCCTCTTCTAATTTGGGCAAAAAAGCCTATGAGACTTTTCTAGAAGCTGAGGGCTTTAATTTTGTCGTTTCTGAAATGTACCTAGCCGCTAGCTCGGATATTTCTGACCTAGAGGATGTTTTCTATGATATTTTGGTCTTTTTTAGCCCATTGAGTCTAGACTCGCTCTACGATAACTTTCCCGACTTTAAGCAAAATAATACTCGTATTGCCGTTTATGGCAATTCTACCGCCAAAGCCATTGAGGCCAAAGGCTTGTATATTGATATTAAGGTCCCTAATCCAGAGTTTCCCAAAATCCGCTCTATGGCCGAGGCTATTGAGCACTATATAAAGGAAGCCAACGACCTTTAAGCTAAAAAAGGGCGAGCAGAAATTCTGCTCGCCCTTTTTGTTTATTTTCTCGGCTTGTAGCGCTTCATAAAATGTTCGGGGCTACTTTCATTGAGGATTTCCTGAATAATCACTTGGTCTATTTCTCGGGGGCTGCTATTGGGGCGGTTATTTTTGAGCTCCAATCGCCGACGGCGAGCATACTGCCGCAAGATTTGGGTCCCTAACCAACTGCCCGAATTGCCCGGCAGGTCTAGCTCTGGCTTAAAGGGACCTACCGTTACGTATTTTCGGTATTTAGTGGCATCGCTGCTATATAAGAGGTCTTGCTCGCCCAAATAGTCCCAAAGGCCTTGTTCCCCTTTTTCGCAAAATTCAACTTGGAAGGCCGAAAAATTAAAGAGTAGGCTGTCGGCGGTTTGAGGTAAAAACGCCCCAGCGAGAAAGAACTTCTTGCCATTAAAAATCATCTCGTCAATCAATCGACTGCTTTCTCTTTTAGCCTGCTGCTCTACTAGACGGTCGGCCAAGGCATAGGCCATTTTGGCCGAAATATGCTCTGCCGTTAGGGTTCTGCGCATATAAGCGTTTTTCAAATTCGGATGGGCCAAATAACCAATATGGTTGGGGCCCAAAAAGAAATCTAAGCCCAAACCCGAAAACTCTTCTAAGGTAAAGGTGCCATAATTATAAAAGCTAAAGTAGGTATAGACCCGCTCGAAAGGATGCTTTTTGCCCCCAAAATAATAGAGATAATGCGCTCCGGCCTGCTCCAAGTCTGCCTCTACCCGCTCCAAATTGGGGTAAGCCAACTGAATACTATCATAGAGCAACTGCGATTCTTTAAAGTTGAGGAAACTCAATAAGCGGGGGGCAAAATCTGGCCGATCATCCGGCATACCCATAATTTGGCCAAAATAAAGGGGGGCAAAATCCGGATACTTTTCCTTCAATTTCTCTATCCCTTCCTTTATCTTCGTACTGTCTTTAGGCAAGGCCATCAGATCTTGCTCAAAACGAAAGATGTCTACCTTGGCCGATAGCTCGCCCAAATCTGGCTGGTATTTAGGCAGGCGCTCCTCTGAGCTACTACATGCCGTAAAGACCGAAAAAAGCAAGACAAAAGCCGATAGGCCCCAAAGAGTTTTCATATTTTACACTAATTTTGTGAGTTCAAGGAGTGGCTTGGCCCTGGTTTTCTGCTAAATACTCGCCAGTTGAAACACTCCACTATTTAATAGCTGCTAAAATAAAAAGTTATGCTGCGTAAAATCACCTTATTAACGGCCTTTTTGGCCTTTGTTGTTTCTGCCCAGGCACAAAAAGAATTTAAATTTGGCGTTTATGTAGAGCCTTCGGTCTCTTTTTTCGCCTCTAATGATAAGGATGTAGAGCCCGATGGTAGCAACCTTGGCTTTACTATTGGCCTGCTCGGAGAATACTATTTTGGTAATAGCGATAATTATGCACTTGTTGTGGGCGGAAATTTCTCTTTTGGCCGAGGTGGCTCTCTTTTCTATGAGGATGGCGGACGCCTTTTCCCCGATTCTGAGCTAGATGCCGAGTCTTATGTGAGTACTAGTACCGGAAATGTCGGCACCAATGGCGAGGGGATGCTCCTTACGCCTGGCACTAAGGTGAAGTACCGCCTCAATTATCTAGAGATTCCCGTTGGCCTAAAGTTGCGCACCAATGAGTTGGGCGAAAGCTATATGCGCGCCTTTTTCCAACTGCCCGTTCTCACGATTGGTATCCCCGTTTCGGCCCGCGCTAGCATAGAGTCTCCCAACGCAACGGGATTTGTTAGCAGCACTGGCGAGGAGGTTTACTACACGCCCGAAAAAGTAAAGGGCGAAAATGTTTATAAGGACATTTTTCCCCTCCAAATCCAACTTGGCGCCGGCGCTGGGGTAGAGTACGCACCCAATGAAGATGGCGGCCTCTTGCTTACGGCTGGCCTGTTCTACAATTATGGCTTCTTGGATGCCGTAGGCACTAACGAACTGTTTGACCTCACGGCTACTCCCGAGACCAACAAAGCCCGCACGGGTTTTCATAATATTGGCCTACGCCTAGGCATTGTTTTCTAAGGCAAGCGAACGATAATTTATCTGGACCATTCTACTACAGGATGGTCCTTTTTTTTGGGGCCCGCGGCCGCCCTGTTCAGGGGGGCGGCCGCCGCTAGGCTCCGCGGCTCGCTGTTCGCTCGGCCCTGCGCGGGCTGCGCCCGCTGGGTCTGGCCCTTCGGGCCACCGCTGCGCAGCGCTGGGCCATTTGGCCTACGGCCAGCCTGGCTTCGCCAGGCCAACTGGACCATTTTTCGGCCTAGACTGCTTTGCTCTGCTCCAAAAATTTTATCTTTAAGCTAGTTCGCCCTTTTCTGGTCCTAGAGGGCCGAAGGCCCGACGGCTGAGGGATGGTAAGTGGTGCGGCGCAGCCGCAGACCCAAGTTTTTGAGCCTAGCGAAAAAACTGCAGGGCCGAGCAGACCTGCGAGCCACGACACAGCCCGACCCGCCCGCAGGGCGGGGCAGCCCCAAAACATCAAAAAACAGATATTTTCCTTTTAAATTTAGCCCTTAGCATGAAAATTAGCTGCCATTTCCCCCTTCTCCTGCTTGCTTCCCTCCTCCTATTGGGAAGCTGCACCAAAAATATCCCCGCAGAAGCGAGCATTTTTGCAGGCAACAACCAAGAAACGCCCCTAGGCGCCCGCCAAAACGAGCCCTTGCAGCTTCGGGTGACCAACAATAAGGGCGAGCCCATAGAAGATGTGGAGGTCAGTTTTCAGATTGCTATTGGCAGCGGTACCTTTGATAATGGCGCTTTTGAGGCCCGCAGCAAAACGAATAGTTATGGGGTGGCGCAGATATACTGGACCTTGGGCCGAGAAAACCGCAGCCAAAAAGTTCGGGCCGAAGTAGATGGCCTAAATGGCCCCGCCCTAGAGTTTTTTGGCCAACCCGCCTACCATGAAGATAGTCGAGACAACCAACTGTACTTACTAACTGAGATGGGGGGCCAAATCTGGATGGGCGAAAACCTGCGTTATCAGGCTAATGGCTCCTTGGTTAATCCCGATTTTCCCGCCACTATTTACGGTCGTTTGTATACTTGGAATACAGCCAATTCGGTTTGTCCCGCTGGATTTCATCTGCCTAGTTTGAGCGAATGGAATAATTTGGTCCAAAGCCTCCCCTATGATGAGGGAGGGCCAGCTCGTTTGCTCAAAGCGACTTCTGGCTGGATCCTCTCTAGCGATGGCATTGATGCCTTGGGCTTCAAGGTTTTTGCCGCTGGAGATTACCTTACGGCTCAGGGCGAATTTAGGGGCCTCAGCGAATATGGAATTTTTTGGAGCAGTGAGGCCGATGGCACACAGAACGCCCATTATAAAATTCTGGATTATGATGATGAGAACATGAGGGGGGCCAGTTATAGCCAATCTAATTTTGCCGCTTGTCGCTGCGTGCAAGACTAAAACCAAAAAAGGCCCAGTACGTTAGTATTGGGCCTTAGGTTTTCCTAGCCCTAATGAAGAAAACAGCTATTTCATATAAAAAAACAGAACTATGCTAACAGACAACGCCAGTCTAACGGCCTTTCAGGCCGAAATACTAGCGGGCATTCCGCAAGAGCTGCCCGAATACCCAAAAATGGACCCCAGCATCAGCCGAGCACCCAAGCGCAAGGACATCCTTAGTTTGGAGGAGAAAAAATTGGCCCTTAAAAATGCCTTGCGTTACTTTCCGCCACATTTGCATGCTCAATTGGCGCCTGAATTCATGCAAGAGCTCAAGGATTATGGCCGCATCTATATGCACCGCTATCAGCCCAAGCAAGCCATTTATGCTCGTCCGATAGAGGAATACCCCCATCAATCCAAGCAGGCTGCGGCCATCATGCTGATGATTCAGAATAACTTGGATCCTGCAGTGGCCCAACATCCTTATGAACTGATTACTTATGGGGGCAATGGGGCTGTTTTTCAGAACTGGGCCCAATATCGCCTCACGATGAAGTACTTGGCGGAGATGACTGATGAGCAAACCTTAGTGATGTATTCTGGTCATCCGATGGGCCTCTTTCCGGCGCCCAAAGAATCGCCCAGAGTGGTGGTCACCAATGGCATGATGATCCCCAACCACTCTAAGGGAGATGATTGGGAGCGTTACAATGCCTTAGGCGTCACCCAATATGGTCAAATGACGGCAGGCTCCTATATGTATATTGGTCCACAAGGGATTGTGCATGGCACCACCATTACGGTCCTCAATGCGGGGCGTTTGCAGGGCAGCGATGATTTGGGCGGAAAGTTATTTGTTACAGCGGGCCTAGGCGGCATGTCGGGCGCTCAGGCCAAGGCGGCTGTTATTGCTGGCGCCATTGGCGTTGTAGCGGAGGCCGACCCCATTGCCACTCAAAAAAGACATGAGCAAGGCTGGGTAGATGAGGTCTATACTGATTTGGCCAAATTAGTAGAGCGGATAAAAAGCGCCAGAGCCAAAAAAGAGGCGGTATCCTTGGCCTATCAGGGCAATGTAGTTGCCCTTTGGGAATATTTGGTCGAGAAAAATGTAAACGTAGAGTTGGGCTCCGACCAAACCTCTTTGCACAACCCTTATGCTGGCGGCTACTACCCTATTGATATGGATTTTGATACGGCCAAGCAGATGATGGGCGAGCAGCCCGAGCAGTTTGCCCAAGCCGTGCAGGCCACTCTCCGCCGACATGTAGCGGCCATCAATACGATGAGCGAAAGAGGGATGTATTTCTTTGATTATGGCAATGCCTTCCTCAAGGCGGCTCGTGATGAAGCGGGGGCCGATATTTGTTTGCCCGATGGTCGATTTAAGTATCCCTCTTATGTGCAGGATATTATGGGGCCGATGTGTTTTGACTTTGGTTTTGGTCCTTTCCGTTGGGTGTGTGCCTCTGGAAAAATGGAAGATTTGCAATTTAGCGATCAGCTAGCGGCGCAGGTGCTAGAAGAAATGGCCCAAGATGCGCCAGAAGAAATTAGCCAGCAATTGGCGGATAACATTCGCTGGATTAAGGCCGCCGAGGAAAACCAATTGGTGGTAGGTTCTAAGGCTCGTATTCTCTATGCCGATGCCCTTGGTCGCATTCGCATTGCCCAAGCATTTAATCAAGCCATTGCTGAAGGGAAAATGGGGCCTGTGGTCCTTGGGCGCGATCATCATGATGTATCTGGAACAGATTCGCCCTATCGGGAAACCTCTAATATCTATGATGGCTCAGCCTTTACTGCAGATATGGCCGTACAGAACTTTGTGGGTGATGCCTTCCGCGGAGCTACTTGGATTTCTCTCCACAATGGTGGTGGTGTAGGTTGGGGCGAGGTCATCAATGGTGGCTTTGGAATGCTCTTAGATGGCAGTCCCGAAGCGGATCGCAGACTACAGCAGATGCTTTTCTGGGATGTCAATAACGGAATTGCCCGCCGTGCTTGGGCCAGAAACCCCCACGCTCGTTTTGCCATTGAGCAAGAAATGAAGCGTTCTCCTGGCTTGCAAGTTACTCTTGCCCAAGAAGCCGATGAGGATCTACTGGACCAACTTTTTAAGTAGTCTTAAGCATTAAAACAAAAGCCTAGTATCAGATGATACTAGGCTTTTCTTCTTTGCTACATCAACTGATAGCGAAAATGAAGGTAAAACCGTCGGCCCACAGTACTCCCCCACTGATAACCGCCCTCAAAATCTGTAGAAAAAGGATCTTCTGCGCCATAAATCAGCGTTTTTTGTTGCCGATTGAGCAGTTGTTGTACTCCTAGTCTAAATCCTGTTTGCTTAAAGAACTTAGACTTTGAAAACCAGCGGTTGAAAGGCAACTCTAGCTCCATATCCCAGCGACTAAAGCCTGGGCTCCTTTCTGGCGCCTCTCCTCTAGCCCCCAAATTGGGCAGGCGTTGGCCAGATTGCAGATATAGAATAGACTCTATGGTAAAAAGAGAAACAGGTCGCTCCGTTAGCCAATTTCGGAAGCGGCAAACATAACGAGCCGCTAAGCGCAACCGATGGCGACTATAAAGGGGCAACTCTCGACGCTGATCTGCAATATAGCTCCAACGCCGACTATAACGATAGTCAAAATTAAGGGAAAGAGAGGGCTCTGAAAAGTTGATTCCCCCAGACGCCTCTAAGCTATTTCGCAAGCCCATTTGGCCCTCATCTAAATAGTCAAAGCTAAGCAAATAGGGGTCTTCATCTAAGTTGGCTACCATTTCTTGGGGGGCCAGCTGCTGCCTCCAACGAAACTGAAGCTGAGAGAGAAAAGATCCAAATGGTCCATAATAAAGGTTCCACCAATGCGAAACATCTAAGGCAAAACCATAATAATAGAGCTCTTCGGCCTGCCAATCGCTATCTACTTCTATGCGGCGGCCCGTGCGCAATAAATCGGCATATTCGGTCAAGGGATTGGCAAAACGCCAAGAGCGACCAGCAAAAAAGTTACTCTTGATCTCCTTATGGATTTGGTAATTCAATTTAACTTGTGGACTAAATTGGGGGCCTGCCAAATTATGATAATGCAACTGCATATGCGTAATCAACTGCCATTTTGGGCCCCAATAAGTATCATAACCGACGGCCCCGCCCAAAAGCCGTTCAGCTCGTCTAAAATCTTGGCTGTCTAAGCGCTCAATAAAGCGATTTTGGACCACATCTAGCTGCATCCGAAAAATATCCAGCTCCGATTTGAGGTGGTATTCATAGCGGGCCTTAACATCTAGGCGCACTTCCTCCCCCTCATATTCTCGCTCGCCCCAATTTCGCTGCTGCATATGGTCCTTATACTGCAAATTGATGAGCAATAAGTCTTTGGTCCGAAAACCTACCAAATGATGGCTACTGAGCTGCTGCTGTTGCAACTTGAGTTCTTGCCCATAAGCCATCGTATCGCCCTGCAAAAAGGCGGTTTGCCCCTCTTGCTGCGCCAAACTCAAAAACTGGATATTGTTATTGGAATGATAGCGGCCCGAGTAAACATCCCAGCTATTGTCTAAATAAAAGCTCTGATTTTGGGCCTGATCTTGCCAGCCATCCTCATTTGCATCCCGAATTTGATTCAGGTATTGCCCTTGCACATCCAAACTGACCTGCATGGCATCCACATCCAAACGGCTGCGCAAAGCCCCATTAAATTCTCCAGCATGGCTGCCCATAAGGTCTATACCCAAACGAGGTTGATGCTTGGGCGTAAGCAAAATGCTGCCAAAGGCCCCATCATGGTCCAAACTATAGTCATCAAAACCATAGTAATTTAGGTTGGGCTCTCGCTGCTGGGCCAACCAAAAATATTTGCCCAAACCCGCATCTGTATACAAACGAGCGGCTCGCAAATCATCTTTAAAATAATGCTGAAAAACGGCAGGCTCCGATAGGCTCTGCCCCCAAATTGGTCCAACTAAAAGGAGAAAAAAGTAGGGTATTAGTTTATTCATCTGCTATCTGTATATATATTTTTTTGGGGCCTCCTGCCTTCGGCAGGCGCTACGCTTTGGGGCTCGCAGGTCTGCTCGGCCCTGCAGGCTCCACTTCGTTTCGCCTTTGGTCTGGCCCTTCGGGCCACCCCGCCGCATCGCTAGGCCAAGGCCCACTTTTGGCGTCCTACAGGCCCGAAGGGCCGCAGGCTGAGGGATGGAAAGTGGGGCGGCGCAGCCGCAGACCCAAGTTTTTGAGCCTAGCGAAAAAACTGCAGGGCCGAGCAGACCTGCGAGCCACGACACAGCCCGACCCGCCCGATAACTTATGAGGGTTTCAACCCTCATTTTGTATAGCTTCGCAAAGCGATACCGCTTTGCGCTGGGTTTCAACCCGGCGGAAGGGGCAGCCCAAAAGAAAAATCGTTTAATTGGCTACTTTGATCTGAATACTTTGGCCCGCTTCCCAAAATACCGCATTGGGGCGATAATAGAGGTAGGCCGAATTGGCGGGGGCCGTAAAATGCCCAGGCAACTCCGCCTTCAGGTCTAAAAGTATCTTTTTAGATTGGCCCGAGGGAATTTTTCTAAAGTAGAGGACCAAATAATTGTCAAAAATCTCGTAGTAATCAAATTTGCCCGCCTCTTGCTGCTCCTTGAGCTGCCAAGATTGTAAGCTCAGGCCAGCGGGAATCCCGATCATGGCAATAGGCGTGGGCGCATCTTTGTCCTGCAATTCGTTCTTAATTTCGACCTCATAACGGAGCAAATCCCCTTCTAGCGCTTGCGTTTTGGCCAAGCGAGTAGCCACTGAAATAGGTGCATCTTGGGCCGTAGGGGGCGTATATTCTAGCCAATTGAGCTCCAACATATAGCTTTGCGCTCGGCTAAAGCCCTCAAAGCTCAGGCTAATTTGATTTTGGCCAAGAGCCATTTTTTTGGCCAAATTATCCATGGCTAAAGTTAGGCCCTCATAGCTATTAAAGGCCTGTTCTTGGATCAACTCCCCATTCAGATGAACAAGCAATTTTCCGTCTTCTGCAGACTGTATTTTTTGCGCCAAGGCGTAGGCGGTTAGGGCCTTGAGCGACCAAACCGTGCCTTGGGTATCGCCAAAATAATAGCGGCCTTTTGTTTTGATCAACGCATTGACCAAGGGATGGCAGGCGGCCAGATCGCCCGCCTCCAAATGGGCCAAAATAGCCAAAGACAAAATATGCGGACGAAGATTTCGGCCCGTCGCATAAGTAATCGAATGCTCGGCCTTTAGCGTATTGAGGTCAGTCATATTCTTTTGGAGCAAAGCCAAAAGTTCTTTGCCCTTCGTCTTTTTGCCTGCATAAAAATGGGCCAAACTCACTAGGGCCAGACGGTATAAATCGCGGCTAGCGCTAGCCTCTTGGGCCGCTAATTGCAGCTCCTTATCCAAGCCTTTTTCGCCAATATAGGCCAAAGACATCGTAATATAGGCATTGCTTACCGCCTCCGATTGGCCCCAGCCATGATTATAGCCAGCAGCAGACAAAAAGCCACCACGGCCATCTCGGCGAGAGAGCAACCAGCTTCGGGCACGCTCGACCATGGCCTCATCGACAATCGGAGCCACGGCAGCCATATCCTTAAACTCCATCAAGCCATAGGCCGTGAGGCCCTCATGTGCGGGAGAGCCGCCAAACCACTCGAAGCCACCGCCTGCAGACTCATAGCCCGCCAATTTATTATAGCCATCTTGGATATAGCCCAGCGCTCGATCCGCTATTTGGGGATCGAGTTGGCCTGTAGACTCTAATAAATGTAGGGCCAAAATATTGGGATAAGTACTGGAAGAGACCTGCTCAAAACAGCCATAAGGGCGGCGGATCATGCCTTCTAAGGTGGCTTGCAATTGCATAAGCGGATTGCCAAAAACGGTAATTTGGGCTTGCATAGAGCCCTCCTTCATTTCATCAATATTCAATTGATAGCTCGCCTGCAGTTGTTTATCGGCTTGGCTAATGGCTACGGGAAAAGCTCTAGCTTTGAGTCGGCTCTTTAGCTTTAAAGCATCTTTATGGCCAGAAGCAAAAAAGCTCAGCTTCATATTGAGGTCCCTACTTTTGCTATAATTGAGCACAAAAGGCAGCTCTAGGCGCAAAAAGCTATCCTTAGGAATATTGTATTTCTGCGTATCTCGACTAAATAGCGGTTGCCATTGCTCGCTATGCGACAAATAAAACTTGCCTGAAAGCGCTTCATCGGTTTGGTTAATCAAAAAGACGGGCAAGCGGAGGGTATCGCCAACAATCAGCTCTTTGGGCAATTGGGCCCGTAGCTGAAAAGGAGCCTGCACACTATAGGTTTTTTCTTGGCGACCAATTTTTTGTCCGCCTGCCCCTTCGGTAATAATGCGGAAAGTGGTTACTGCATCAGAATTATAAAAATAGAGCTCTGCCTCTCCATCTTCATCCGTTTCGACCGAAGAGTTCCAGTATAGGGTATTTCTAAAGTCGGTCCGCTCTACGGAAATATTTTCATAGCGTTCTTTTGCGGCTAAGTAAGGGCTATAATCTGCAGCGTAAAAGCTTTTACTTTGATAGAATTTGGCCCAGCCTTCTTGGCTCAACTTTGCGCTTAGACCTTTTATCGTTGTTTTGGTATCTGAAAGTTGAGGTTGGCTCAACTTATCGGTTGTTGGGCTGGGACGAAGCTGTCCCTCTGCTCTTTGTAGGTTGAGGTAATTGCTGTTTTCGTTTAGATTAGCTGTGTTCAGTTTTGTTTCTTGTCCTACTGCTGGAATTTTTTCTACTGGAGCAGGTCTTGGCGCGCCACCAATTACTCTTACTCCTTTAATAACAATATCATTATTCCTATTTCCTCGACTTAATTCCTCGCCATTTTCTGCCTGGTTCACCCCTGCTGTAGTTGCAGCAATACTCGCAATATTCCGAGTAGCCAATTTTTCGATATCCTCTGCCCCTAATGTTTGGCCAGCAGTGGTATTATCCATTTCTATTAGTGGAATACTATATTCTACAATCTGCACTTCTTCAATAGCCATCTCCATTAACTCTAGATCTGAGTCGGAGTAATAGTAGTCATAGCGTAGCTGCTCACCACCTCCAATTCTTAGCTGTTTAATCAGGCCTTTAGGATAGCCTATATAGGTAATCTTGAGGTCATAGATTCCAGGAGTAATTCCATCAAGTTTATAATTCCCATCAAAATCTGTGGAAGTTCCTTTGACGAGCTGCTCTGTTCCTGCTTTTAGTAGGACAACATTAGCAAAAGCAAAGGGCTCTCCATACTCATCAAAGACCATCCCTTTGAGTACAGCGGGATCTGAGGAGCTGCCCACTTTTTTACGACTATAGTAGGCGCTTTTATCTTGGGGTGCGCGGAAAGGCTGTCTTTGAAAATAGACGGGCGCTCTATTCAACGAATGAGAATAGTTTTTTCGATTGTATCCTATTTGTTCTAGTGAAAAGCCTCTATGCTTTGTTTTTAATAGGATTTCATCTTCTCCCTCATAGTCTTCCCAAACAAAAAAGCCCTCTGCATCTGTTTTGAGTTCTGCGAGTAGTTTTTTGTCTGCATTGCGATAAACGCCTAGCGACTTATTGCCCAAAGGCGCCCCATTAAAAAACAGTTGTCCGGCCAGACGTTTTCCGTCTTCTGCCATGAATTTAACTTGGGGCTCTGCCGCCATGATTTGCCGCCAGTTATAGCGGCGCCAGCCTTGCGTCAAAAGCAAATAATCTAAGGCCGTATCTGCCTTGGGGTTATTGTCCTCAAAGTAAAAAGCGGGTTCTTGGACCTTGCCTTTTAGTTGGCTAGAGAGCAAGAAATGAGAGAGAATATTATCGGCTTTATCTTGGTCCAAATTCCAAAACTTATCATCAACCACGGCCAAAGAGAGCTGCGTTTGCACGGGCTTGCCTGCCGCATCTTTCACCTTAATTTTTAGATTGACCTTTTCACGAATGGCATATTTATCTTTATCTGTTTCGATTTCGATTTGCAGACCTGCTTGCTTTTTGGCAAAAAATAGGCGCTCGGCCTCGGGTTGCTCTGCCTGATTGAAGAGGGTAATTTTGGCGATGCCCATTTTGCAATCTTTTAGCGGCAAGCTATACCTTTGGCTGCCCGCCTTCAGCGCGATTCCACGTTCTTCAATAAGGCCTGCATCTTGGACCATCAACAGGCAGATGCTTTGTTTTTTACTGCTATAAATTTCTAGTTCTAGTTGTTCTTCGTCTTGAGACAAAATCTTAAAGCTAAGTCCCTTCCTGAGGGCCTTGGGTAAGTCAAACTCTTGTTGTACGGGACGAAGCACTTTTAGCCGATATTGTTCCTGAGCTTTAGGCTCAAACTCCAAGGCCCCCATTCCCTGATGATAGCTTTTGTAGGCTTGCAATTCTTCTCCTGCGGCATTCAATAGCACGGCCTCAATATCTACGGCCTGGCCTTGTAGGTCTAGAGACTTAATGGCCAAGCGATTTTTAAAACCCGCCATGAGGTCGCCACTTTCGGGCATAAAGTGCAGCTGTATTTTATCTTGGACCAATGGAATACTTCGCCCGATAGATTCTCTTTTGCCTTCATGCTCTACAAAGACATTGAGCAAGCCCTCGGAGGCCTCCAAGGGAGCGGGTAGTTCAAATTGAATTTGGCTTTGCCCCATGGCATTGGTCTCGCCCTTGCCTCTTTTCCAGACTTTTCCTCCTAGAAAAATCTCATAGCTTAGCTTTTTATTGGCCAAAACTTCATTTTGGGGTGTGCGTACATCCAATTTGGCCTGCATCAAATCTCCAGCGCCATAGCGCTCTCGCAAGAAATCTAGCTTCATTAGTAGGTCAGGCAAATATTGGTTTTGGACCGTGAGTTTTTTCTCAAAAACAAACTGTTGATCTCCAAAATTCTTCTGCCAGTTGGTCTTTAGCCGAAGCGTATAAATTCCACCTTTGGCCTCTTTATCCAACTTAAAGTCTCCTCTGGCCTTGCCCTTTAGCACGGGCAAGCGGTAACTTTTCTCGACCTGTCCCTTAGGGTTTAGCCATTCCACTTCTAGCACCTTCGACTTACTGGCTAACAGGTTTTGGTCGAGCAGATAAGCTGAAAACCAAATAGTTTCCCCTGGTTCGTAATAGCTGCGATCGGTTTGCGCATAAATATTTTCTGTGGGCAAAATTTCATTGTATTGCTCTATTTTTTGGCTGTAGGGTCGCTCTTGTGCCCAAGCCGAGCTATATAGTCCTAGAAAGAGGAGGAAGTAAATAATTTTATGCATAGGTTCTTTTTCTTTACTAGATGCAGCCTACTGATTTTTTGATGTGTGCTTTTTTGTTTTTGGGGCCTCCGCTGCGGCTTTGCCTTGCGGCGCTACGTTTCGCAGCTCGCTGTTCGCTCGGCCCTTCGCAGGCTTTGCCTGCTCGGTCTGGCCCTATGGGCCACTGCTGCACATCGCTAGGCCAGTCGCTTTGCTCCTATTTGATGCTTCAAGCCTCTCTTTTGGGACAAAAAAAAGCCTGTACATTGCTGTACAGGCTTTATATATGAGGTTGGCAGTGACCTACTCTCCCACTTTCGTAGTACCATCGGCGCTGAGGGGCTTAACTGCTCTGTTCGGAATGGGAAAAGGTGTCTCCCCCTCGCTATGACTACCATTAACTCTTTGTTCATCCCTTTGGATGAGCTATTTTTTTGATAAAAAAAGCCTGCACATTGCTGTACAGGCTTTATAGATTAGGTTGGCGGTGACCTACTCTCCCACTTTCGTAGTACCATCGGCGCTGAGGGGCTTAACTGCTCTGTTCGGAATGGGAAAAGGTGTCTCCCCCTCGCTATGACCACCATTAAATCTTTGTCTATCCCTTTGGATAAACTCTATATCGTTATGACATAAGGAAAGTAATAGAACTTTAAAAGTGCGTTGATTATCGATCTTTCTTTTAAAAAAGAAAGAAAAAGGAAGCTTTCGAGAAATTAGTACTACTTGGCTCCCTAACACATCACTGTGCTTCCACCTATAGCCTATCTACCTGGTCATCTTCCAGGTCTCTTCAACGAATACTCATCTTAAGGTTGGCTTCGCGCTTAGATGCTTTCAGCGCTTATCCTTTCCAGATATAGCTACCCAGCATGCACCTGGCGGCACAACTGGTACACTAGAGATCTGTTCAACTCGGTCCTCTCGTACTAGAGTCAAATCCTTTCAATATTCGAGCGCCCACAACAGATAGAGACCGAACTGTCTTGCGACGTTCTGAACCCAGCTCGCGTGCCACTTTAATGGGCGAACAGCCCAACCCTTGGGACCTTCTCCAGCCCCAGGATGTGACGAGCCGACATCGAGGTGCCAAACCTCCCCGTCGATATGAGCTCTTGGGGGAGATCAGCCTGTTATCCCCGGAGTACCTTTTATCCTTTGAGCGACGGCCCTTCCATACAGAACCGCCGGATCACTTAACCCGACTTTCGTCCCTGTTCGACTTGTCTGTCTCACAGTCAAGCTCCCTTGTACTTATTACGCTCTTCGCATGATTACCAACCATGCTGAGGGAACCTTTGGGAGCCTCCGTTACCTTTTAGGAGGCGACCACCCCAGTCAAACTACCCGCCTAACAATGTCCCCCACCGGGTTAGTCTCTAAGCAATTAAAGGGTGGTATTTCAAGGACGACTCCACCAACACTAGCGCATCAGCTTCATAGTCTCCCACCTATCCTACACATCAATTACTCAAAGACAATGTTAAGTTGTAGTAAAGGTTCACGGGGTCTTTTCGTCCCGTTGTGGGTAATCGGCATCTTCACCGATACTTCAATTTCACCGAGCTCACGGCCGAGACAGTGCCCAGATCGTTACACCATTCGTGCAGGTCGGAACTTACCCGACAAGGAATTTCGCTACCTTAGGACCGTTATAGTTACGGCCGCCGTTTACCGGGGCTTCAGTCAAGAGCTTCGCTTGCGCTAACCCCCTTCCTTAACCTTCCGGCACCGGGCAGGTGTCAGACCCTATACTTCTCCTTTCGGATTCGCAGAGTCCTGTGTTTTTGCTAAACAGTCGCCTGGG
>NC_016940.1:1715000-1965000 GCF_000250635.1 Saprospira grandis str. Lewin
CGCAAGCCCCCATAGACATTCAAGCCATGCACATACTCCCCCAATAGAAAATTCCAGACATTAGAAGAGCCCAAATAAAGCGGCCCCGCCCGAAAAGCAAAGCCCGCATTAAAATTATTGTAGCCATCTATTGCAAAAGGCAAAGCCAACTCATACCACTTATGCTCCCAGCGAGTACTGACTGACCATTGGCTCAAATCATGCAATTTAAGCGGTGCCCCTCCAGAAGCAAAAGCAAAATGTCCCGACATATTGACAAACAAGCGAGAAAAGACATGATAATCGACCTGAATATTCATAGAAGTAGGCAAACGTAGCTGATAAGCATCATTTGTTTCTTCCATATTAAAAGAATCCCGCATAATGCGACCAAAATCAGGCAGCCCATCAAAATTCATGGAGTCGATAGGCCAATTTACAGCCACATCACTAAAATTAGCACCATAAGTTCCTCGCTTAAAATTAACCACCCCTAAATCCAAAATAGACAAACCTACCTTTAACTTATACTGCTGCCCATCTCGAATTCCAGGAATAGGCGACTTCTCCTCTGGATGCCACTCATAAATCACCCCAAGATCCGCATTAAAGCCTACCTGATTGAGCAAAGCGGCGGCTCCATCAAAAGCAGATTGACGAACCGTATCATTTCCCTGAACGGCCGTGAAATCCTGCCAGTTATTACTATAACCAAAACGCACATTAGAGGCCAATACATTTAAGGTATCCTCATTAGGAAAATTAACGACCAAAGTATCGGCATAAAAATAAGAGCTAAATCCCCCAATTGGCAACTTCAAATGAGCCGCTACCTTTAGGCGGTGCTCCCCCTTCTTCCAAACTTCTTGCCCATAAGCCAAACCGATTTCAGTCCAAAAACCCGCCAAAGCCTGAAACTTGCCATTATTGATATTGATATTTTGCAAACTCGGATTCTCCAACTCCGATAAAATCATCTGCGCCATATCCTGATCCAAATTATCAATATGGAAATACTGCCGCAGGGCCGTCGTCACCGCAAAAGAATGCCGCCCAACCTCAAAACCAATAGAAGGCCCCAAGGTATAGCCCTCCTGATACATCCTCGCCTCATCTTTAGACTTCTCCCGCAACTGCTGGTCCCGAAACAACTGAAAGTTCCCACTATAAGTACTATCAAATAACGGATTTTTCAACTTACTCAGGTTAAACATACTGGTATTCAACCCCAAATAGTTGTTGCTAATATTCACATCAAAACTAAACAGATTGATATCTTGCCGAAACCGACTATTTACAATATTCGCCGGATTTACAGAAATAGATTGTATGCCCGCATAATTACTGGCATGATAGCCCGTAGATGGCTGGGCCCAAAGCGTTAGACTCAAAAAAAAGAGTCCCAAAAAGGGTAAAATAGTTTTCATAGGGTATTGGTTTTGTTTTCCTTAAAACGAAAAATAACACTAAAAAGTGGCAATACCTTATTTTTTTGGGGCCTCCGCCTCCCTGCGGTCGTCGGCGCTACGTTGCGGGGCTTGGGTTGACCCACTTTTAAAAATAAGCTTAAATTAGCTCTAAATCAAGATTTATATGGACAGTACAAATGTATCTTCATTTATGTTAAATAAGCAATCAGTAAGAGTATGTTATAGATTAGTAGAGAGTCTAAAAAATAATCCTAACCCACATTTAACAAATGTAGCAAAAACTGATGCAGACCGTAAGGCTTTCATGAGGTTGTTATCAAACAAAAATCTTACTGAGGAATACATTCAATTTGAGTTTATTGGCAAAAGTAGGGAGTCTATGAAGGTGGTTGAAGAAAAGCTTCTGGCCTTTCACGACACCTCTGAAGTTGTACTGAATAAGCAAAGAAATAGACTAACGGACAAAGAGGGTTTAGGCCCTGGAGGTCGGGAAACAAATTTGTCTGTATTTCTTCACATGGCTCTACTATATGGTCGAGAAAGCTTTCATTATCATGGCTTAGGAGGTGTTCAGCTTTATAATCGATATAAAAATAGAGTAACTTGTAAGGAGGCTGAAAATAGAAATACGGGTCATTTTAGAGGTGAAATTACGAGATGGAAAGTAAATGTAGAAGAGACAGAATCTGCGTTAAAAATAATTAACGACCTAATTGATATTTTACATGTTTGTGATCGAGAAGGAGATGTTTATCCCATGATGGAAAGTTTTTTCAGACAGCATATTAAGTTCTTGATTCGGTCTCGAACAGATAGACGAGCAACGATTTGGGAGGATGGCAAAAAGATTCCATTATGTGATGTCTTTGAACATTATCCAGCAGACTTTGAGACGACAGAAACGGTCAAGAGTAGCCGTAAAAAACTTAACGGGAAGAAGCTAGTTATTCGATCTAAAAAAGTGACTTTTGCCGTTCCCAAATCTTGTAAGTATGTTCTTGGCGAACCAAAGCCTAAGTCAATGACAATCAATGTTATTGAGGTTTTTGAAAAGGGCAAAGGTTTTTCAAAATCTGCCGCTAGAAAAAGAAGCCGAACAAAAAAAGATCATGATGATAAAACCATCAGTTGGCGCTTACTCACAAATGAAGAAATCAACAGCGAAGAAGAGCTCTTAGAGCTTGTTCTTTGCTACCGCAAGAGGTGGTTAATTGAAACATACTTTAAATATTTAAAATCAGATGGCTTTGATATTGAAAATATATGTTTGAAAACAGGTAAAGCTATCCGCAAAATGATACTTATGGCAATCAGTGCATCTGACAAGGTCCTTAAGCTTAAAGAAGCTGGACTTAACCAAGATAATGAGACTCCAGCAACCTCTATTTTCACAGAAGATGAAGTAGAAGTCTTAGATCTTATATTTAAACAATATCTAAAAGGCGAAAGCCAAAGCCCTTCTTTGCGCAATCCATTCACCTCTAAATCAATAGCTTGGGCCTATTGGATCATAGCGAGGTTGGGCGGATTTAATGGCGCAGTGAAGAAAACTAGGCATGCCGTATCCGTCAAAAAAATAGGACTAGGATTAGAGAGATTCATATTTATGTATGATGGATATCGATCCCTAAATTGACACCGCTATAAAAAGTGGGTCAACCCAAGGCTGCGCCGCTCGCAGGTCTGCTCGGCCCTTCGTTTTTTTCGCTTTGCTCAAAAAAACTCGGTCTGGCCTGACGGCCACCCCTCCACATCGCTAGGCCAATTTGCCCCTGCTTCGCTCCTCCCCTACAGCTCTTCCTCCTTGCTTTGCATGCTATCGGGCAATTGTCGACTATTTTGGCTTCCCAAACTCCTCAACTTATCACTTTCATTAATCAGGCTGTTTCTTTGGTCCCGCAAATCATATAGAATTTTGTCGTAGTTGTTTTGCACCGTCTTAATTTGTTTTCCCAAGCTCTCTATCTTTTCTACCCAAAGCACAAAGCGGTCGTACAAACGCCCCCCCTGCCGAGCAATCTGCTGGGCATTTTCATTTTGCTGTTCTTGCCGCCAAAGCTGCGCAATGGTCCGCAAACTGACTAATAAGCTACTCGGACTCACCAAGACAATATTTTGCTGCAAAGCATCAAAAAACAATTCTTCTTCCTCCTCTAAGGCCAATAAAAAAGCAGGTTCTACGGGAATAAATAAGAGCACATAATCTAAACTATTGAGCTGCGGCAATAACTCATATTTCTTCTCACTCAAGCCCTTTATATGCTGCTTAATGGCCTGAAGATGCTCTTTTTTGGCCTTGGCCGCCGCCGCAGAACCCTCTTCGGCCTGCATATAGCGCAAATAGGCCCGCAAGCTCACCTTAGAGTCCACAATTAATTGCCGATTTTGGGGCAGCTGCACAATGAAATCTGGCTGCCGCTTCCGGCCATCAGGCGTTACAAAGTGGGCCTGCGTCTTTATCATATACCGCTTACTCAAACCCGAAGCCTCAAATAAACGCTCCAAAATCTGCTCGCCCCAATTGCCCTGCAACTTGAGGTTCCCCTTCAAGGCCTGAGAAAGCTCCTTGGCCTCCTGCCCTATCGTTTGGTTTAAGCTAAACAATTGCCGAAGCTGCTCATCTAGTTGGGCCTGCTTCTGCTGACTCTGCTGATGCATTTGCACCAAATCTTGCTCAAAGCGACGCAGTTGCTGCCCCAAGGGCTGCAACAACTGCTGCAATTGCTCCTGACTCTGTGCCTTTAGCCGCTGCCCCTTTTCTTCCAATAACTGATTGGCCATCTGCTCAAAGCGCAAATACATCTCTTCCTGCAAACGCTGCAACTCCGACTCCTGTGCCTGACTCTGCTCCCGCAACTGATCAATAAGCGGCTCTTGGGCCGATAGGGCCTTATGCAATTCTAATAACTCCTCGTTCTTTCCCCTCAACTCGGCCTCCTTTTCTTGCAACAAGGGCAACAACTGCCCCCCACTATCTGGCTGATTAGTCGGCTTTTGCCCCCTTTTCCCCCATAAATGGCCTAAAATAAAGCCCAAAATCAATCCTGGAGCAAAAAAGATTAGATATTCCATAAAAATTAGCTATTTTTGCCCTCCATTCTTTTAGTGGGCCAACCAAAGATATTAAAAATCTGAAAGCAGGCAGCAACTGGCCCTCATCTAGCACAATTTTGCAATAAAAAAGGCTCCTTTCTTATTGGGAGTTAGATATTTTATTATCTTTGCCTCGCTTTATAGATAAAAAACGCTATCAATTATATTTTTGAGATGAAAAACTTGATTCAGTACGTAGAAGAGCAGACAGCCAGAGAGATGAGCCAGTTCGATTATTTCAAGGCTGGTGATACTGTGTCTGTCACTTATAAAATCATTGAAGGTCAAAAAGAACGGGAACAAACTTTCCGTGGCACCATTATCCAAGTTAAAGGAACTGGTGTTACTAAAACTTTCACGATCCGCAAAATCTCGCACGGTGTAGGCATCGAGCGTATCTTCCCTTTCAACTGCCCCACTTTGGTGAGCATCGTGAACCACCAAAAAGGCCGCGTTCGTCGCGCTCGCCTTTACTACCTTCGCAATGCTATCGGAAAAGCTGGCCGCGTGAAAGAGAAAACTTTTGTTAAGCGTCAAACCGCTGAAGACAAAGGTCGTAAGTATAGCTGGACCTTCGGAAACAAATAAGAAGTTTTTCTACTCAAGACTTACTATATCAAAGGATTGTTGACTAATTTAGTCAGCAATCCTTTTTCTGTTCCCCTTAATTATCTCCCTCATGAATATCCAAAAAACAAATGAAGGCTACCTCATTAGCAACCCTTGGAGCCGCTTTACAGGCATTGGCCTCCTCATTTTTGGCCTTATTTGGACCAGCTTCAGCAGCTTTTTCCTCTATATAGCCAATAGCCAACTAAAGGATAAGTTTTCGGCCCTAGATCTCCCCTTTATTATTATGCCTAGCTTTTTTATCCTCATTGGCATCGGCCTGCTTTATATAGCCCTCGGCAATATCCTGAACACCACCAAACTACAGCTCTCCAAGGATGAACTCCTTATCTCTAGCGGCCCTATCCCCTTCTTTAAGAAAAAACGAATCTGGAAAAATCAGGTCCAACAGATTTTTATCATCGACTCCGCTAAGCGAAATAGCAATGGAGTACTGCCCGCCTATCTCAACCAAGATGGCCAACGCCAATACCTTTTTGGCCAAACCTTCAGCCTGCCCAATCCCTGCTTTTTAACGGTAGAAGAAGCCCAAACCCTAGAAGAGCTCATCGAAGATTTTTGGGGCATCCAAGATGCTCCCGTTAAAGATGAATTGCCCAAACACAGCCCAAATACAGCGATAGAAGAGTTTCCCTACTTTCTGGAAGAAGATGCAAGCGAAAAAGGCCCAGAAATGGAAAGTGCAAACAGCCCTCAAAGCTTCTCTGAGCTCCAAAAATTACTAAAAGCTCGCCCCAATAGCATCCTTACCGACTTTAATCAAGATGGCCTCTTTTTGGTCAAAAGCTGGTATAACCCCATTGGCTATTTTCTCTTTGTTTTTGGCCTTATCTGGACTGGCATCACGGGCAATATTGCCTTTTTTCTCTTCCAGCTTTATCTAGAAGACAAGCATATTATTACGCTCTTCGCCATTGCTTTTCTCATGATTTTTGTCGCTGTTGGCCTCTGGCTCCTTCGCCGTGCCCTGATCAACCTTGTCAATAGTAGCCAGTTTCAGCTAAATACCGATTTCTTCAGCCTCAGACACCGCCCTTTTCGAACAGGCAAAAAAATCCGTATCCCTATCCAAGATATTGAATACTGGGACTTTGTAGAAGAAAAGAAAGAATACAAAAGAAAGGGCAGAACAAGAACAGAACTCATCTACCCCATTTCGGTCCAACTCCGAAATGGAGAACGCCAACAGCTATTTGATGCTAGCCTACTCTCCATTTCTCAAGAAGAAAGCGAATATCTGGTCCAGGTTTTTAATAGCGCCCTGCAGCAAGTTCGTGGCAATGAACATGAGTTTTAGCGCAGCCATACCGCCTTTGGCCTAGCGATGTGCAGCAGTGGCCGAAGGCCAGACCGAGGAGCAAAGCGACGAAGGGCCGAGCAGACCTGCGAGCTGCGAAACGTAGCGCCGCAAGGCGAAGCCGCAGCGGAGGCCCCAAAAGAAAATAACTACTCCTCCTCTTCTTCTTCGGCAGCTTCTCTTTTGCCCACAATTGGGCCATAATAGGCCCCCAAAATGCCCGCAGATAAGCCCAAAAAGCCCATAAAAATGAGGAAACTAAAGACCACTTGGCCCTTTTCATGAAAAAAAGGCAGGCTAAATAAGGCCAAAAAACCCAGCCGAAAAAGCGTATTGCTAATGCCAAAAATGCTATTGGCCCGCCCAATCACCTGATTGGGCACCACCTCAAACAAATAAGAAACCCGAATCACACGCACCCCCGCATTGGTTAGGCCCAAGAGCAAACTCACGGCCCAAAAGACCCCAACAGAGTAAAACGAAAACATCGCCCCATACTCTAAAAGCGTAATGAGCGTGAGCAGAATAATCGCCGATAAAAAGCTAAAGCCCTTGAAGATCCGCTGTATGGCCAAACCCGCCAAAACGGCCCCAACCGAATAGAGGACCTCCGAAATGGCAAAAATACTAGCCGCACTATCGCCCTCTCCCGCCAAACACTGCTTGACATAAGTGGGCGAAAGCTCAAAAACATGCAAAAGAACCGTAATAAATACGGCATGGGTCAAGACCCCAAACAAAAAGACATAGGGCTCGCCCTTTAGGTAATCCCAACCGATCTTGAGGCGTTGCCAAAGGCTGCCCTTCTCGGCTTCTCTTAGGGTGAGCGACTCGAACTTCATAAAAAAGATAATCAGTAGGCCCAAGACATAAGTACTGGCATCTAGGGCAAATATTTGAGGAAGTTCCCAAGCCTCAAATCCCCAATAATCCGCCATTTCAGGATCCAAAAGCACCGCCGCTGCCCCCCCAGCCAAAGCCGAGGCCAACTGCCCCTGTACCTCTAACAAAGAAGCAATTTTGCTATAATGCTCCCGCTCCGTAATTTCCTGCATAAAGGCATAAAAACAGAGATAATGCAGACTGTAATTCCAAAAGGTCAAGGCAAAAGCCCCCACCGCAATATAGTTGTTCAGCCCTTGGCTAAACCCTAAAGCCGATAAAGCCGCCAAAGCCAAGGCCATAAAGGCCATCAAGACTAAAAATAGCTTTTTTCGGTCGTGCTTATCTACCAAACTGCCCGCATAAGGCGCCCAAAATAAGGTCACCAAAGTAATTAGGGTATAGGCCAAGCCAAACCAAGCCGACTGACCGCTTTCGGCAAAGTAAAGCGGTACCGCTATCATACTAATGCCCTGGGCCACCCCCGAAATAAAATTGGCCCCTAATAATAATCGAATAGCAGATTTGTTTCTCAAAGCTTTTCTATTTTGTTGGCCCCAAAGGTCCTGAAAAATTAGAGGACTAGCCGCTCCCCAGCCTTTAATCTTTTCCTAAGAAATTTGCCCCCCAACTCCCCCGCCCTTTCCTTGCTTTCCAGCCAATTGAATATGAGTTCTTCAACAACTTGATTATCTTTGTGCCCTAAAATAACATCATGCGAGAAGAAAACTATACCGTTATCCATGAGGATAACCACCTGATTGCCCTAAATAAACCCGCGGGCTGGTTGGTCCAAGGCGACCAAACTGGCGACCGCCCCCTCTCCGAATTTGCCAAAGACTATATCAAGTTCCGATACCAAAAACCAGGCGCCGTTTTTCTAGGTGTCATTCACCGTATCGACCGCCCCGTTAGCGGTACGGTCCTCTTTGCCCGCACCTCTAAGGGCCTCGAAAGAATGAATAAGCTCTTCAAGGAAAGAGCCGTCCAAAAACGCTACCTCGCAATCGTAGAAAAACGCCCCGAGGAGCTATCGGGCACCCTCTTGCATTTTATCGCCAAAGATAAAGAACGCAATATCGTTTCGGTCTCTAATACCGCCCGAAATAAACATTATAAGTTCGCTAAACTCGACTACCGCCTGCTTGGCGGCATCGGCGAGCACCATTTGCTAGAGGTGATTCCACACACTGGCCGCCCCCACCAAATCCGCGCACAGCTCGCCCGCATGGGCTGCCCTATCCGTGGCGATGTGAAGTATGGCGCAAAAAATAAAAACAAAGATGGCCGCATTCACCTTCATGCCGCCAGCCTTTCGTTTATTCACCCCGTCAAAAAAGAAGCAATCGATATTTGGGCCCCTATCCCCAATGAGCAGATCTGGAAACTCTTCCAAGATGCCCTAGGCGAAATGCCCGACTATAAAAATGTCATTATCTAAACAGCAAAACAAACCACTATGGAGCAGGTAAAAGCCGTTAATGTGCAAGAACTCAAACGGATGCAAGACGATCAATTCGATTTCCAACTCATCGACCTTCGAGAGGCCGATGAACTCGATATTTGCCATATCAATGGGATGCATATCCCCCTAGGAGAAATTGATGTCCGCGCCCAAGAAATTGCCCGCGATAAACCCGTGGTTTTGCACTGCAAAACAGGCCGCCGCTCCTATATGGCCGCCCTCTTCCTACAACAACAACACGGTTTCGATAATCTCTATAGCCTAGATGGGGGCATTATCGCCTACGCCAAGGAAATTGATCCCAATATGACCGCTTATTAGCAAGTTGTTTAGGGGCGTTACTCCTTTTAGTCGTCGAACTGCGGCTTGCAGCCTTGTTGTCGCAGTTCGCTGCTGTTTTGGGGCCTCCTGCCTGCGGCAGGCGCTACGTTTCGCAGCTCGCAGGTCTGCTCGGCCCTGCGCCGCCAAAGGCGGCTGGGTCTGGCCCTTCGGGCCACTGCTGCACATCGCTAGGCCGAGGCCCAAGCCTGGCCCCCTCCCCAGCCCCTATTTTATCATTTACTACCTAAATCGTAGTCATGCCTCAAGAAGTAGAAATTAGCCTTTTGCCCCAAGAGCTGGAGCAAGAGGCCCTGATCGAGAAAAAATTGCGCAAAAAGTTGCGCTGGCCCAAGGATCAACAGTTGGCCCATTGGCATATCCGCAGAAGAAGCCTAGACGCCAGAGGACGGCAGCCGCTTTTCCGCCTCCGTATTGTGGCCTATAAAACGGGAGAGCTTGTTCCCGAAACGCCTTCTATTATTGCGGCCTTGCCGCAGGTCCAAAATCGCCCAGAAGTCTTAATCGTTGGGGCGGGGCCCGCAGGCTATTTTGCCGCTCTAGAACTTATTGAACTTGGCCTAAAACCCATTATCCTCGAAAGAGGAAAAGATGTGCGGGCCCGCCGCCGCGACCTTCGGGCCATTCAGCAGTTTGGCGAGGTAAATCCACATTCTAATTATTGCTTTGGCGAAGGTGGAGCCGGTACTTATTCCGACGGAAAGCTCTATACCCGCTCCAAAAAAAGAGGGAGCATAGAAAAATCCTTGCGCTTGTTTGTAGAACATGGCGCCCCCAGCGATATTCTCATTGATGCCCACCCGCATATTGGCTCCAACAAACTGCCTAAGGTAGTGGCCGCCATGCGAGAGACCATAGAAAGCAAGGGCGGAGAAATCCATTTTGAGGCTTGGGTTACCGACTTCCTCATTGAGGAGAAACAGGGCCAAAGAAGCCTAAAAGGCTTGCGCACCGCCGATGGCAAAGAATGGTGGGGCCAAGGCGTTATTTTAGCTACGGGCCATTCGGCCAGAGATATCTTCCGTTTATTGGACCAAAAAAAGGTGGCCATTGAGGCGAAACCCTTTGCCCTTGGCGTGCGGATAGAACACCCTCAGGCCCTAATCGATGAATTGCAGTATGGCATAAAAGAGCGGCCCAAAGAACTGCCCGCCTCTAGCTATAGCCTAGTTTGCCAGGTAGAAAACCGAGGCGTATTCTCCTTTTGTATGTGTCCGGGCGGATTGATTGTGCCCGCTTCTACGGCCCCAGGCGAATTAGTCGTTAATGGGATGTCGATGTCTAGACGAGACTCTCCTTTTGCCAATTCGGGCATGGTGGTGGCCGTAGATATGGAAGACTTGAAAGAGTATGCGCATTTAGGGCCATTTGCGGCCATGAGCTTTCAGCAAGAGGTAGAACAAGCCCTATTTCGGGCGGGAGATGGGAGCCAGGCGGCGCCAGCTCAGCGCCTTACCGACTTTGTCAAGGGGAAAACCTCTAGTAGCTTGCCAAAAACCTCTTACATCCCTGGAATTTACTCGGCCCGTTTGGACCAATTGCTTCCTGCGGGAATTAGTCGTCGTTTGCAGCTTGGTTTGCAACAGATGGGCAAAAAAATGCGGGGCTATTATACTGAAGAAGCCCAATTAATTGGCGTAGAGAGTCGAACCAGCTCCCCTATTCGGATACCGAGAGAGCCAGATAGCTGCATGCATCCAGAACTAGCGGCCCTATTTCCCTGTGGAGAGGGAGCGGGTTATGCGGGCGGCATCATTTCGGCAGCTATGGATGGGCAGAAAGTGGCCCAAGCCTTAGCCAAATGGATAGCGGCCCAATAATTTTGCGGTGGACAGGGCGCGGAGCGCCCGCAGGCCTAGGGGCCTGAAATGGTGCGGCGCAGCCGCAGACCAAGGAGCCGGAGGCGACGCAGGGCCGAGCAGAGCTGCGAGCCATGCAAGGGCCCGGCCGCCGAAGGCGGCAGGCCCCCAAAAAAACAACATAAAACAAAAACAGATGGGACTATTTAGCAACCCTTTGAAGAACCCCAAAGTCTTGGATATGGTCTTTGGGAAGGCCCAAGAGGAATTAAACGAGGCCTTAATTTATCGGAAAAAGCAATTTGAGGACCCCAACCTATATATGTGGGTGGAGGTAGAACAGGGCCTGCCCTTTGTTTGTCTGCGCAACTTGGCGGGAGAAAATCTGGTCCGGATGACCGCCCAGCAACTGCTGCAAGACGAGGCCATACAGCAGCAGCTCAAGAAGATTCCCTCTCTTGTGCGGCCCTTTATTAAGTGGGATGTTGTCTTGCCCAAAATGAATGCCATCTTAGTGCGCCAATTGGGGACCGACAAAAACATCAAGGTAACAGAAGGGCCGAAAAAAGCCATTGTAGACCTTTGGGAAGCAGGCGAAGAGCGGCAAAAAAATATCTCCTTGACCGAAATATTTTTGTAGAAAAACAATCTTTTAGAGAAGAATTGCGTAAAAGAATAAAAAAGCGGAAGTGCAAAAGGCAGCTTGGCAAGTAGTTTGCCCAATAAAAAAAACCAATACAAGACAAGCCCTTCATTTATTCATCACCAACTTTTATCTCTACATACATGCAAAAATTAGCATTTCTATTTCTTTTCCTAAGTTTTGGTTTTGGCGCAGTACAGGCGCAGAAAACTCAGGCAACAGAAAAAAACCTGATTAAGACTTTGGACCCAGAAGGTGCCGAAAACATCAGCTTTAAGTTTAATTTTGAAGAGCTAGACCTAGAGCCTTGGGATCAGAGTAGCTTGCGCATTCGTCTTTTGGTGCACTCTAATTATCCAGAATCCATCATGAAAGAGCTGCTCAAGGCGGGTCGTTATGAAATGCAAGGTTTATTGGATGGAGACACCTACTATATCACGATGCCAAATTTGGATAAGATGATTACGGTTGGTAACTTGTTATTAGAGGAAAAGATCTTTGTATCGGTACAAACGCCCGGCTACTTTCAGAAAGAAGGCAAAACCATTAAGAAAAAGCTAGATCCGGCTTTGGTGGTTAATGCTAGAGGAAATCAGGCTGCTTTGAAAAAGATGCGCCAGATTAAGGAAGACATTGAGGACAAAGTGGAAGTAGAATTTGTTTGGATTGGCGTGAATGAGCAATCATCGGCCAAAGCCAATATGAAAGACCGCTTTAAGAAGAAAGATGAAAAGACCAAAAGCCGCGTGCATGGTCTATCTGAAGAGGAGCCTGTTGGGGCTAGCCGTCGTGGAACGATGCAGCCTAACATGACTGCTGAAGAATTTAAAAGCCAATATGGAGGAATTTGGATTTTGGTAGAAGACGAACTCGACTACAGATAGCCATTGCCTCTGCTCTTATTTTTATTTTGATTACAAAACACACAATCATGAGAATCTCTGCCTTTATTGCTCTATTTATGTCTTTTGCTTTTTTGGTTCAGGCCCAAGACAATAGCGAAAAAACCTTGGTAAAAACCCTAATGCCCGAAGAAAGCTCGGAAGTGGTTTTTGAAACCAAAAATGCCACTATTGGCGCCGAACCTTGGGATCAGAAAGGAATGCGCGTAGAAATCGAAGTTATTTCTAATATGCCTGTTTCTGTATTGGAGCAATTGGTAAAAGCGGGTCGTTATGAGCTCGAAGGTCGCACAGAAGATGGTATTTTCTATGTGAATGCGCCTAAAATGGAAAAGCAGGTTACTGTTCGTGGTAAGTTGTTGGAAGAAGTGATCAACTTCAATGTAAAAACACCTGGCTACTACGTACTTAGCGAAAACCGCCTCATGCCTGATGCAGGTCTAGCCGCTCGTGGTAACATGAAGCGCAACATTGAGACCGTTATCGTAATCAAGCCTGTTCTTAAAACAACACTTCAATCTGATGCTCAGATTGAACTCAAAACTGGTGATATCAAAATCGGTGATGAGATCATTGAGATCGAGTAAGTTAATATAGACGCTAAATTTTAGCCCTAGTTCTTTAGAGAACTAGGGCTTTTTTTATGCTGCTTATTGCTCTTCTTTTCCTTGGGCCATAAAATGCGGATTATGCAAATCGGCCTTATTGTAGCGCAGTGGTTTTCGGCTCTCCCAATCGAGGATTTGGCCCCCAGCTTCTTGCAGGATAATTTGAGGAGCGGCAGTATCCCATTCCATAGTGGGACCTAAGCGGGGGTAAATATCGGCTTGGCCTTGGGCTAGGGCCATAAACTTTAGGGCGCTGCCTTTGGCCATAAATTGCGGCTGATTTAGAGACTGAATATAGGCCGTTGTGGCAGGCCGAAGATGTGAGCGAGAGCCCAAAACCCGCAAGCCCTGCTGTTCAAAAGAGAAACTGCTGGCCCAAATCCGTTTATACTCGCCTTCTTCTAGCAGATAGGCCCCCTCTCCTTTTTGCGCCCAGTATAGATCCTGATTTAGGGGGGCATAGAGCAAGCCAAAAATAACCTCGCCCCTTTCCACTAAAGCGATATTGATAGCAAACTCTCCATTTCGGTGGACAAACTCTCTGGTCCCATCCAAAGGATCAATCAGCCAGCAATAGCGGTAATCTTTACGCTCCTCATAGGGCGCTATCTGCTCTTCTTCCGAGATGATCGGAATCTCGGGCCAATGGCAAGCCAAGGCCTGGCAAATAATGGCATTCGAGCGCTGATCTGCCAAAGTCAAAGGGCTATCATCTGCTTTTTGCTCTAGCTGCCAATTGGCTGTAGGCTGCTCATAGACCTGCATAATAGCTTGTCCTGCCTCTTGGGCAATTTTTTGAATCAACTGGATGTCAGAAAGGCTTAGCGCAATCATTTTCTCTATAGTTTAATGTAAATCATCTTCTTCCTCTAGGGCTGGATTACCCACCCCATCCTGTAAAGCTGGCGCACTAAAACTAAGGGGATCCTGCCCATAGGTCTTTACCAAAAACTCATAGACCTCAGGAAACTCTCCCTTAAAGGCCTCAGGATAAGTAAAAAAGTGCTCAGAAGCTAACTCAAAGAGCTCAAAATCAGGCAGGCCCGTATACTCTAGGCTATAGCCCACCTTAAACTGACGCAAAACATGCAGCCGAGCCAAAAAGTCCATCCGGTCCCCTATCGGTAAATCTTCATCATGAATATGATGCTCGGCCTTAAAGGCTTTGGCAAAGCCATACAAACAAACATCATAATACTGATGCGGAGCCTTTAGCCCTCGGATAAACATATTGACAGAAATGAACAAGCTGCTAAATGGCTCTTCTTCCTCAAATTCTACCGCATGAATCTTCTCATTGATCTTAGGCGTGATGAAGGTCCGAGGAAATAATACAATCATTCCCAACTTAGGAAAAAACTCTTTCTGAAAAGCCTTGCCCATCGTCATCTGAATAGCCCGAGCAGATACCAATAGCTGTATATCACCAGGCAGCTTCTCCGCCCCTCTCATCTGAAACTGCTTTTGCATTCTGAAAATGCTTAAGCGCTGCTCAAAAAAGCGCTTGTGCTCTGCCCCCAAATTGCGGTAATAAGGGAAAAACTGCCCCAATATATCTTGCTCTACCTTGGCCAAACCCGGAGGATGCTTTACCGCCCACCACTCGTAAATTCCTCTACGAATTAAGTAGGTGCCCACAAAAATGCCTAAGGGGATCGCTCCCAACCATTTCCACTCATCAGCAATTAAGTCATTGAGCAGAAGATAGACAAATATTAAGGTGCCAATACCAGAAGGAATCAGAAGAAGGGCTAAAATAGGCATAAGAGTAAGATGCTAGTGGACCAAATTATATTTTTATATAGCTGCTTAGATATAACATCTTTTTAAGATAATTTTGCAAGCAAGGATATTTATATCTAAGATATTTTCTAAATTTAGAACAGCAGCCCTAAAGCCGCTCTCCCCAAACAAGAAGGCCAAAAGGCCCAAATTGTTACATTCAAGCCATGATTTAGTATGCGTTTTATCGCTCTAGGCCAAAAATAATCAACCTTATGGAAATTCGTCGTCTTTTTGATATCCCTTATTATCAAGCTGCCCATTATCCCCTCCCCAAAGCTATCGGAGGCCAGCATATTAGTGGCAAAAAGTACTACTATAGTACCGAAAAACTATTAGAACTGGTCAATAAAGTGAGCTGGGGACTCCTGCAAATGGGCATGAAACCCGGCGATAAAATTGCCCTGATCTCTTATAATAACCGCCCAGAATGGAATATCATGGACCTGGGTATGCAGCAAATTGGGGTGATTAACGTCCCCGTCTATCCCACGATTAGCCCCGATGATTATGTCTATATCTTTAATGACGCTACGATTAAGTATGCTGTCGTTGGCCATGGCGACCTCCTCGATAAGGTCCGTACCGCCCAAAGCGATATCCCCTCTCTTCAAGCTATCTTTACCTTTGATGAGGCCGATGCCCAAGGACAAGTAGATGCCAATGGCCAAGAGGTCAGTTTCTGGGAACATATCTGGGGCGAAAACCCCAATATGGACATTATCCAAGCCCATAAGGATAAAATTAAAGCCGAAGATCTAGCGACCATTATTTATACCTCCGGAACTACAGGCAAACCCAAGGGCGTGATGCTCAGCCATAATAATATTGCCACCAATGTCCGCGATGTGCTCCCCTTTATTCCCCTTCAACCCCAAGATATCGCCCTCAGCTTCCTGCCGCTCTGCCATGTCTTTGAACGAACCGTTACTTATAGCTATATGGCCAAAGGAGCACAGATTTTCTATGCTAAAGACCTCGATACGCTCTCGGAAACCCTGCAGGATGTCCGCCCCCATTTCTTTACTACCGTCCCCCGACTCCTCGAAAAGGTCTATGAGAAAATGATGCTGAAGGTCCAAGCCGAAGGCGGCCTCAAAGAAAAAATATTTAATTGGGCCCTCGGACTAACCGAAAAGTATGATTTCGATTGGCAGGCTGCTGGCCTAGAAGCCATCAAATGGAAGATTGCCGATAAACTAGTCTTCTCTAAGGTTAGAGATCGCCTCGGTGGCCGCTTGAAAGGAATTGTAACAGGCGCCGCCGCCTGCCCCCCTCGCATGACGCAGCTCTTCTCTGCTGTGGGCGTCCCTATCCGTGAAGGCTATGGCCTGACCGAAACCTCTCCCGCTATTTCTATCAATATTTTTGAGCCCTACCAAGCCATGATCGGTAGCGTTGGCCCTATCCTCCCTAGCGTGCAGGTCAAAATTGATCAAGACGATAGCTATGGCCCCGGCGAAGGCGAGGTCCTCGTCAAAGGAAATTCGGTCATGATGGGCTACTACCGCAAAGAAGATAAAACCGCCGAGGTCTTTAATGAAGAAGGCTGGTTCCTCACTGGCGATATTGGCAAGATCGTAGAAAACAAAAAAGGCATCAAGTTCCTCAAAATTACCGACCGCAAAAAAGAACTACTCAAAACTTCTGGCGGAAAATATGTCGCCCCCACCCCCATCGAAAGCACGCTCAAAGAAGATCTTTTGGTGGAGCAGGTCATGGTGGTTGGCGAAAAACGCAAGTTTGTCTCGGCCCTTATTCAACCCAACTTTGAAAGCCTCAAGAATTGGTGCCAAGATAAAAATATTACCTGGACCAAGCCCGAGGAGGTCCTCGCAAACCCTAAGGTCCTCGCTTACTTCCAAGCGGTGGTCAACCGCTATAACCCCCGCTTCTCTAAGGTCGAGCAAATTAAGAAGTTTCATCTGGTCCCTACCGCCTGGGGCGTAGAAACAGGAGAACTCACGCCCACCATGAAGCTCAAAAGAAGAGTCATTTTAGCCAATTATGAAGATGCTATCGAAAAACTTTATCAGTAAATTCTTAGTCCTCAGCCTATTGCTGCTCAGCCTTGCCGCCTGCCAGTCTTCTAGCACAGACCCACTCTATAGCCCCGAAGACTTGGCCGGAAATTGGCGCCGCATCGATAGCAATAAACCAAGCCTAGATGCTATGGAGGTAGAAGTGGAGGGTACCGATGCTTTTATTCGAGCCACCAATGGCAATAGCCCCTACTTTTTGCTCGGCCAACGCAAATGGCGCCGCATCAAACCAACCGATGGCCCCAATTTTAGCTATGAGGATAAAGGCAGCAATAATGAGTTTTATGATGGCACAATGACGCTCGATAAAAGTGGCCCTACAGATTATCTCTACCTCAATGTTAAGGTGGCTGGCAACGGCAATGGCAACAGACAAACCTGGGAACGCTTTTAAATAAGCTCCTTTTTTGGGGCCTCCCCTGCGGCCCGATGGGCCTTGGGGCGGGCTGTGCCGCAGCTCGCAGGTCTGCTCGGCCCTGCGCCGCCTTCGGCGGCTGGGTCTGGCCCTTCGGGCCACTGCTATCCATCCCTAGGCCGCTCATCTCTCTTTTTCAGGCCAGGCAGTCTGCTTCGGCCCTAAAGGGGACAAAACTTCGGTTTTGTCCCCTTTTTTTGGCCCTGCCTACTCTACTCACAAACATATTGCTCAACTGTTTTTATCTTTATGCTGTTACTATAAATAAAACTGCCTATGCTTCAAGCGCTGCCACTCTTTCCCCTCCCCCTAATCAAAATGCCCGGCGAACTGCTCCAACTCCATATCTTTGAGCCCCGCTATCGCAAGTTACTAGAGGACCTCAAAACAGGAGAGCAGCCGCTTATCGGAATTCCCTGCACTATAGAGGAACCCGCCCAAGCAGGTCAATTAGGCTGCCTAGCCCGCCTAAAGTCTATTATTAAGACCCATCCAGATGGCCGTGCTGATATCTACCTAGAGGTCATTGATCTCATCCAATTAGATAGCTATAGCCCAAAATGGCTAGACAAACCCTATCCCGGCGGTCAGGTCCAAGTGCTCAATGCCCAAAATAGCCGCCTTCAGGACCACTGGCTAATGCAACAGCTTCGCCTACTCAAGGCCCAATACCCCCTCGCCCTTCCGCTCTCCCTACAAAATGATATGGGCGAATTTGACCTCCTAAGCCAACTCCCTATTCAAGATAAGGCCAAACTACACTATCTACAATTGCCCCCAGCTAGCAAGGCCCGCAAAGCCTTACTCCACTATGAGGTCAAGCAGTTGGGCCTCTTACTGATGCAACAAAAAGCAGTCTATAAAGGCTTTTGCTTTAATTAAATCAAGCCTTTGGCCCAATAATAAAGAGGAGCAACTACTGTGGTAGTTGCTCCTCTTTTCGGTCTCAGCGAGGGGTTCTCCTAGCCCTACAGAGGGGTTCCCATACCCCTCTGTAGGGGTCGCATAGTCCTCAGGAGGGGTCTTATACCCCCAAGCGAGGACCTATAATAGTCCTCAAGAGGACCAATGAAAATCCTCTTGAGGACTTTCCTTAATCCAAGCGAGGACTTCTCCTAATCCTCAGGAGGACGTCTTTAGGTCCTCCTGAGGACCTAAGATAACCCTTGCGAGGACCTCTGCAAATCCTAGCGAGGACTTCTCTTGATGCTAGCGAGGACCTACAGTAGTCCTAAAGAGGACCTATGCACCTCCTAAGGAGGACCTCTGATAATCCTCTCCCTTATTTTAGGCCCCTATTAGCCAGAATTTACAAAAAAAAAGAGCCAAAGCCCCTAGGCCTTAGCTCCTATTTAATCCTCTAGAACACAGTAAAAATAGATAGGGCTGCTTGGCTTCAATGCTCCCCTATAAGGTATAGCCTAGGGCTAAGGGCCTGCGCTGGCCTTTGGCCAGCGCATCGGCTGAGGGATGGGCAGCAGTGGCGCGAAGCGCCAGACCCAGCGGGCGCAGCCCGCGCAGGGCCGAGCAGACCTGCGAGCTGCGATACAGCCCGACCCGAAGGCCCAAAGGGCCGTAGGGGCAGCCCCAAACCCTCCTCCTAACATTCAGAAAGGCCAATAGGCACCTGTACAGCCAGCCCACCCTCTGCGGTTTCCTTATACTTAAAGTTCATATCTTGGGCGGTCTCCCACATGGCCAAAATGACCTCATCTAGGGCTACTCTAGCTTGGCCCGGCTCCGTTTCTAGGGCCAAATAGGCGGCATTGATGGCCTTAATGGCCCCCATGCTGTTGCGCTCAATACAAGGAATTTGGACCAGTCCCCCAATAGGGTCACAGGTAAGGCCCAGATGGTGTTCCATAGCAATTTCGGCAGCGATTAGAGACTGCTCATAGCTACCGCCCAGACATTCGGTCAGGGCAGCGGCGGCCATGGCCGAAGATACCCCAATCTCGGCCTGGCAGCCGCCCATAGCTGCAGAGATGGTCGCATTGATTTTGAACAAAACCCCCACCTGTCCAGCCGTTAGGAGAAAGCGAGCGATATTCTCCTTCTTAAAGTTATCGGCAAAGCAGATATAATACATCAGCACGGCGGGAATCACGCCAGAGGCCCCATTGGTAGGGGCGGTCACCACTCGGCCAAAGGCCGCATTTTCCTCATTGGCAGAGAGGGCAAAGCAGCTGACCCACTTAAAAATATCTTGATGTGCATGTTGTTTACTTCGGATCAGGCCGATCCATTCTTGGGCATTACTATAGCTAGCTTGCTCGCCCAATAGGCGTTGCATCATGCGGTTGGCGCGGCGGTGCACCTGCAAGCCACCAGGTAAGATTCCCGTTTGATGGCAACCTTTATAGACACAGGCCTTCATGACCTCCCAGATTTCCCAGGCCTGCAAGAGGCTACTTTCGGCGGGCCGCCATTGCTTCTCTCTTTCCAAGACAAACTGGCTAATCGAGGCGCCATCCATAGCTTGGCAATAATTGAGAATATCCTTGGCCTTGCGAACCGAATAGCTAGTGACCAGCTCTGGAAAATCCTCCTCTTCTTGGATCGGGCCATGATCTAGGGCCGAGGCCCATTCAATAAAGCCGCCCCCCACCGAATAATAGGTTTCCTCTAGGGTTTCATTGGCCAAAAAGGCCTTTACTTTTAGTCCATTGGGGTGATAAGGCAGATTTTCGGGCCAAAACTGCAGATCCTGTTCATAGCAAAAAGGGACCTTTATTTGGCCGCCCAGCAAAATGCGTTTACTCGCCTTAATATCTTGAATACGGGCCCCGATTAGATCGGTATCTGTTGTTTTGGGGTCCTCATTGAGCAGGCCCATCAGCACCGCAATATCGGTTCCGTGCCCAATACCCGTCTTGGCCAAAGAGCCATAAAGCTCCAGCCTAATTTGTTTTACCTTTGGCCAATTCTCGGCCCCAAGTCGTTTGTGAATAAAGTGCAGCATGGCATTCCATGGGCCCAGCGTATGCGAGCTCGAGGGGCCAACGCCCACCTTAAACATATCAAAAACGCTTAATGAATCCTCTTGCATAGTTGTTGTTTTCTGTACAGACGAAATTACAATCTTTATTCAATTCGCCTAAGTCCCCTACTTTAAATCGCTTAAAAGTTTTGTTATTATTTATTTGGGGCTGCCCCTACGGCCCTTTAGGCCTTCGGGTCGGGCTGTGCGGGGGCTCGCAGGTTTGCTCGGCCCTGCGCTTTTTCGCTGCGCTCAAAAGCTGGGTCTGGCCTTCGGCCACCCCCTAGCATCCCTCAGCCATAGGGGCGGGCTAAAGCCCTTCGCAAATCCCCCTCTCTTCAAAACAGCTTAGTCTATGCCTTCCTTGCTTATATTTTTGCTTTGCCTATGCTCTACTGTTGTTGTTTATGGGCAGCAGTTTTCCTTAGCCTTTCCCTTAGACAGTTTGCCCAAGCGCTGGCTCAAGAAGCAGGCCCCGCCTGAGGGTTTAACTGCTGCGGCCTTGCAGCAATACTGGCCCAAACAATTGGCTAGGCTACATCAGTTAGGTTATTTGGAGGCCCAATTGGGTCTGCCGAGGCAGTTGGATAGTCAGGCTTATGTTTTGCCCGTTATCTTGGGCCCTGTCTATCACTTAGAGCAGTTGGCCCTAGATAGCATTTCGCCTTATCAGTTGGCGGCCTTGGGGCCAAAGTATTGGGATTTGGAGGGCCGGGCTTTTTCTATGGCCCAAATTGATGAACTAGAACTGGCCTTATTAAAATATGCCGAGCGCCATGGTTATCCCTTTGCACAGACCCATTGGCAGCTGAACAAAATAGCGGGGCAGGATATTTCGGCCCAGCTGCTATTGGACCAAGGGCCATTGATTCGCTTAGATAGTTTGGATATTCGGCGGAAGGGGAAAAAGAAAGGTCCTCCTCCTATTCGCAAGGGGTTTTTGTCTCCCTATTTGGGCCTAAAGCAGGGCCAGCTCTATGATGAGCGGAAAATACAGGCTATTCGCAAGCGGATAGCGGAGCTTCCTTTTTTGGCCCTAACGGCCGACCCCTACATTCTATTTGAGGGGAATTTGGCTCGGCCCATTTTATTTCTGCAGAAGAAAAACGCCAGTCGCTTTGATGTCATCTTTGGTCTATTGCCCAATGAGAATGCGATTCCTCCAGCACCAAAATTCAAATTTACGGGGCAGGTAGATATAGAACTGCTCAACCCCTTTGGGCGGGGGCAGCGGATTTCGGGCAAATGGCAACAATTTGAGACGGGCCGTTCGGAATTGAACCTAGCCTATTCGGCCCCTTATATCTTTAGAACGCCATTGGGTTTGGCGGGCGACTTCTCTATATATCGGAGAGACAGCACTTATATCGACATTATTGGGGAATTGGGGATTAGCTATCTATTTGATGGAAACCAAGAACTGACTGCTTTTTGGAAAAACAGTAGTACAAGCGTGCAGCAAATGGACACCTTAGCGGTTTTACAAAATCGGAAACTGCCCAATTTGGTTGATAGTCGGCAAAATATGTTGGGCTTAGCCTATCAGTTGAGGCGGGTAGATTATCGTTGGAACCCTAGGCGGGGATTTATCTTGGGGTTAGAGGGGAGTTTGGGGCAGAAAACCGTCAGGCCCAATTCGGCCATATTGAACTTAAGGGACCCTGCTGATTTGGACTTTGATTTTGGGCAGCTTTACGATAGCGTCAGTGCGGTGGCCCAATACCAACTGAGTACAGACCTACAATACTTTTTGCCCTTAGCCAGTCGGCTGACTATTATGGGGCGGCATCGGATGGGCTACCTACTTGGCGCAGCGGAAAAGTATGATAATGAGTTATTTCGTTTGGGGGGGCAACAACTTTTAAGAGCCTTTGATGAACAAAGCATACTCTCAGAATATTATCATTTGGTCAGTTTAGAAGTTCGTTATATTTTGGGACAGAACAGCTACAGCTACCTATTTGGGGAGCTAGCTCAGTTTGAGCAGTCTAATAATCAACGCAAAACTTATGCTTTTGGGGCAGGATTGGCCTTAGAAACCCCAGTAGGGGTATTTGCAATAAGTTATGCTTTGGGAAACTATTGGGAAAATGCTATTTTGTTTCGCAATGCAAAAATTCATTTTGGCTACCTAAATCGCTTTTAAGTGACAGCGGGCCAGCGGCGGCAGCTAATAGCAAGAAAACCGTTGAGCGGCCTAGGGATGGAAAGCAGTGGCCCAAAGGGCCAGACCCAGCCGCCGCAGGCGGCGCAGGGCCGAGCGAACAGCGAGCTGCGACACAGCCCGCCCCAAGGCCCATTGGGCCGCAGGGGAGGCCCCTAAAAATAATATGCTAATAAAAAACAAGCCCTACTAAGATGGAATTAACGACACACCTAATCCGCAAATCTTTTCCCTTACTCACGGAACTAGAGTTGCAAAATGAAATTGTAGAATGTTCGACCTTGCGAGCATTTGATGCCAATGAGACCTTAATGGACTATGGCGATTACATTCGTCATGTGCCCTTGATGATAGAGGGGAGTATAAAAGTTTTGCGTCAGTCGGATGATGGCAATGAATTATTTTTGTACTATCTCAATGGGGGTGACACCTGTGCGATGGCCTTTACTTGTTGCATGATGCGCAGGAAGAGTGAGATTCGGACCATTACGGAGGAGGCCAGTCAGGTTATTTTTATTCCTTTGCAAAAAATGGAAGATTGGATGGGGCAATATCGGAGTTGGCGCGAGTTTGTGATGACCTCTTACAACAACCGTTTTGAGGAACTATTTAGTGCTTTAGACAACATTGCCTTTTTGAAGATGGACGAGCGTTTGCTGCGTTATTTGGCCAGCAAGTCGCGTTCTTTGGGGCAGAAGATGCTCAACACCACGCATCAGGAAATTGCCAGAGAGCTAAATGCTTCTAGAGAGGCTGTTTCTCGTTTGCTCAAGAAGCTAGAGCGCAAGCAACTGCTTCGTTTGGGCCGCAATAAAATTGAATTATTATTGGAGCCAGAGGCCTTAGAGAACTGGAGCCGAGACTAGGTTTTGGGGAAGAAAAAAGACCACTTTCTGTATAGAAAGTGGTCTTTTTTTATGCTTATGCCGCTCCTTTTAGTTTGTGCTAGAAGTGGATTCGTTCCTACCGTTTTCTTCTTCTACGGCGGGCGCTTCGGGGCAACCTTGGCAGGGGTCTACACTAATGCCATCCATACGTTTGAGTGATTTCAGCTCGGTGCCGTCCTCTTTCCAATCGATAATAGTAAACTCTGTACGGCGGTTTTCCTGATGTTCCTCTTCGGTACAGGGGATGCCATCATAGCAATCGTTGAGCATGACTTTTTCGCCCATACCTTTAGCTTTGAGGCGTTTTTTGGGAATTCCTTTTCTCATCAGGTAGCGGACCACCGACTCTGCGCGGCGGTTAGAGAGGCGTTGATTACTGCGTCTTTTTCCGCGGGCATCGGTATGAGAAGTAAAGCGTACAGAAGCTTGGGGGAACATTTCGAGAAATGCCACCAAAGAATCTAGGCCAGGGCGGGCATCGGGGCGGATATTAGCTCTATTAAAATCGTAGAAAATGTGTACGATTTCGGGAACGCCTTCTGGGCGTTGGAACCAGATTGTATCGCCTTCTGGCGTGACCATATAGATTTTGTTGCCATTAACATCGATATAATTCTTATTGCCTTCTTGGTCCTCACATTCATCATATCCATTTTCATCTTGATTACCTGTGGGCAGGCAATCTTCGGGAAACTTCTTTTGGTCGGGGCAATCGGCGGTACCGGGCAGGCAGTTGATGGCCAAATCCACCTCGATTGCTTCATCGCCTTTACCGATATTTCTGGTCGTAAAGGTAGAAGACGACTTCGTATAGCCATCTTTAGAAACGATCAGTTGGTAATCACAATCCTCATTGATTTCGAGGAACTCATAATAACCTGTTTCATCGGTTAGGGTAGAGAGCTCATTGAGTGTTCCCTCACAATCTGATTTTAGGCGGACCAAAGCATTGCCTAAAGGTTGTTCAGAGTAGCCATCGATTACGGTACCTCCTACATCAAACACTCTTTCGAGGTCTAGAGGAATTTGGATCACCACCGTTTGGCCGGGTTTGATATCTGCGGCCTTTGTACGAACATTATTGGGGCGGTAGTTAAGCATTTCTGCGGCAAAATCGCAGGGATTATCGAGTCCTACTTCCAAAAAGGCCTTACCGTCTCGGTTGGTGGTATAGCTATCTACGGAGCTACAGGCGGTATAGACCGTAGCGCCTTCAATGGGCATTTCGGTAGCTTTATCAAAAACGATCACCTCTACAGAGATAGACAGCTTCGTAAAGCTATAAATTTGGTCGCCTACGCCATCATCGCCTTGGCCCTCGCCATTATCGCGATTAGAGGCGATTAGTCCGTAAGTTTTGGTTTCATTCATCGTAATCGAGAAATCGTCCTTATTACTATTGATCGGGTAACCGAGGTTGACGGGATCTAGCCAGGCGCCATAGCTTTCGGTCACCTTATAAATATCTAGTCCACCAAGGCCGATTAGGCCATTCGAGGCAAAATAGAGGGTCATATCTACGCCTTCGCCATGGGCAAAGGGGAAAGCCTCATCGCCTTCTGTGTTTACGGTGGGGCCTAAATTGACAGGCACCGACCAGCGGCCGGCCTCCATATAAGAGGCATAGAGATCTAGTCCTCCAAATCCCCCGGGCATATCGGAGGCAAAAAAGAGCATAGTTCCATCCTTAGACAAAGAGGGATGCATCACATTATAGCCTTCATCATTGAAGTCGACCCCTTCGGGTTTATCCCATTTATCCCCTTTTTTATTGACCAGGTAGATTTTTTGGCGGAGCACGCCATCTTCATTTCCGGCCTTACCATCTAAATCGGTAGCCGAGAAATAAGCCTGCGTTTGGTCGGCATTAAAGGTAATTGGGCCAATATGGCGGGGTGTTTTACGGATCTTCTTGGCGTATTTTTCGGGTTCGCCATAATCATAGATATACTTCTTTTCATCTTTGAGGGTCAGTTCAAAGTCAAAGAGTTGGGCAAAGCCGTCTTCGGTCCATTTATCTTCTACAATTTTGGTCGGAAACTTAGACTTAACGCGGTCTCTAGTCGAGCTAATAATCACTCTTTCTTTTTCGCCATCTTTATATAATACGGGCGAAAAGTCATCGGCATTACTGCTCAGCTCTGGCCGTACCTCTAGGTCGTAGAGGTCTCCCGAGGCCCTGAGATTATCTACCATAGATTCCTCGCAGGCTTTTTCTAGAAAGCGAGCTCGGGTATCATCGGGCATAAGTTTGAGGTATTCTCTCACCCATTTGGTGGCCTTTTGGCATTTGCCATTCATTTGTAGGGCCTGCGCATAATAAAGCAAAGTAATGGGTGGGGCCTGTGGCATCAGCGACACTTGTCCGTACCAATACTCCATTTCATCAGAGTTGCGGAGCATACGGTAACATTCAGCAATATTGAGTTTGGCCTCTGATTCATCATACTTCTCCAACACCTTTAGATAGACATCAATAGCGGCCTGATAATTATAGTCCTCCATCAGGCGTTTTGCCTTACGCAACTTTCCTTTTTGGGCCATTAGGCCTGTGCCCAAAAGGCTAAATAAAAGTAGTAGAAGAAAGGATTTATTATAACGCATATATGTTTTATTTAAGCACAAGACACTTTTATTTTGGGGCTGCCCCTCGCTTTGCTCGGGTCGGGCTGTGTCAGGGCTCGCAGGTCTGCTCGGCCCTTCGTTTTTTCGCTGCGCTCAAAAACTCGGTCTGGCCTTCGGCCACCCTTATCCATCCCTCAGCCTGCGGCGGCTTTGCCGCCTGCCAAACGCAGAAAGAGCAGCATAAAAGGTCCTGTACTTAGTCGTTTTATTTTGCTGCTCTTTCCTTGGGTTCAACTTTAATTCTAGAAATAACGGACGTGCTTGGTTTTGCCTTTATAGCGCATCAAGTCATAGCCCAGCATAATTTCATAAGATCCTTGGGCGGGTCCTTGCAGTTCGGTTAGGGTATAATCATAGGCGGCACCGATACGGAGGCCATTTTCGAAGCGCATAGAAATCCAGAAATCGACAGAGTCATAGGTACTTGTTTGGTCAATCACTTGTAGGGCGGTACGGAAAGAAGCCCCTACCCAGAGGCGGTTGTTAAACAAGAGCGAGAGGTCCACATCCATTTCGGTGGGGGCCGCCACATTATTCAGTTCATTCTTCTCAAAGAGGCCCACATGTTTCACGAGCAAAGAGGGGCGAAACACCATTGTAGAGTTGAGGGGAATAGCCACTCCACCCGATACATAATAGTGGCGATATTGTTGGGCCACGGGAATATTGGGGTTATTGGTTTCTTGGCGCAGCGCATTATTGATAAGCATAGGAGCCGAAAGGCCCACAAACCATTTTTCAGAGAAGAGATAAAGTCCACCGCCAAAGTTAGGTAACCAAAGGTTGGGCTGTAAATTCTGGAAAGCGGGATCATTGAGGTCCTCTAGTTCTAGATCGGTCCAATCGGCCGCCCAGTTAGAGACCCCACCTTGCATACCGATAGACAATTTTACGGCCTTATTGATCGGCACATGATAGGCAAAAGAGCCATAGACATTAAACTGACGAGAGTTGGCAATTTGGTCCAAAGACATATTGAGCCCTAGGCCAATGTTTTTACCTTCTACAGGAGAGTGCAAGTTAATAGCCTGCGTCATGGGTGCCCCTTCTATGCCCCACCATTGTTGGCGATGTAAAACACCCATATCCAGTACCTTGGCCGTTCCTGCATAAGCGGGATTATAGCTCATGGGCATGAACATATATTTGGTAAACATAGGATCTTGCTGGGCCTGCATACTTAGGCTCAGCAAACAGCTAAAAAGTAAAGTGTATAAAATACGCGCGCTCATATCGGTCAATTGTTATTAAGAGGAAAGTCATTTTGCGAGGGGGGCCAAATGCATCTGTATTTTCTGGTCCAAACCCTCACAAAAATAGCATTTAAGTTTTGGAAAAGAATAATTTTCGATTCTTATCCCTACAGATGCAGTTAAAAAACGTTTTTGGGCCTTGGCTTGTCCGCTTGGAGGCCCTAGTTTATTAGAAATTAGCCTCCTAAGCCGCACTTTCTTGCGTCTAGCAGGGCCGCAGGCAATAGCCAGATTTAAACGCACTCACTTTTATCGTTTGCAGCAATTTCCCGCTAGTCGGCCCTATTTTTCTCGGCCATAGCGAAGGCTATGCCCTTAAAAAATAGCTGGCCTAGCCAAAAATTCATAGCAAACAATGGCCAAAGCAGCGCGATTAAATCTGGCTGAGGGATAGAAAGCAGTGGCCCGAAGGGCCAGACCTAGGCGCTTTAGCGCCGCAGGGCCGAGCGATCAGCGAGCTGCGACATAGCCCGACCCGAGCAAAGCGAGGGGCAGCCCCAAAAAAATCGCCCCTAATAACAGTGTATTAGGAGCGATTCAGAAAGGCTTTTCCTTAGGGCTAGCCTTTAAATAATGAAGATGGTTTCGGTTTCATCTTGGGCCGGAAATTGGCGGCTGAGCAGCCCAGTAACCTGCTCTCGCATTTGCTCAAATTGGGCCCGGACGGCCTCCAAAAAAGGCTGATCGACCAAGGCTTTGAGCTCTTTGAGGTTGCTCATGCCCTCGCCTTGTCTAAACTTATAGGTCTGCTCGTAGAGGCCATCTTCAAACTTGATGCTGTAGCGCAATCCCTGCTCGAAAAAGGTGACCTTCATGTCGGTGACCTCTTCTAAATATCCAATAACTCTCATAATTTTATTGCTTTTGGGCAAAGATAGGGAAATTAGGGAAAAGGGAGCCTAGTTAGAGACCGACTAAGTCAATCAGCTTATAAATATCTGCAGCCGCATCGGGCTCATTTACTTTCTTCAGTAGCTTTGCGCTATCGTAAGCCGCTTTCTGATTGGGTTTGAGTAAAGCATAAAGATTTGCGGCCCCCTTCTTAGAGCTTTTGTAGTAGTTCTCTGTTTTCTTATAACTAACTAAGTGCTTTTTCAAATCAGGCAGTAAGTCATTATAGCTCAAATAACACCTTTGTGTTTGTTTGTAGTGCAACAACAGCCAAAACTCTAGGCAAGGAAAGTTTTCCCAAACTTCAAAAATTTCAGGAAAGTCAGCTAGTAAATTAGTTTTGATACGCTTATAATCATTTAATTTCTTAGGGTTCCCCTCTCTATCCTCTTTATAGGGCACATCTAAATCAACAATCCAGATCACCTTATCTCCTAATGTAGCATCTGCTTCCTGACAAATTTCGCTTAGCTCTTTTTCTATATCTTTAAGTGTTTTTTTAGTTGGCAGACGAGGCGCAATATCTATATCTAAGCGTTCAAAACCTTTTAGGCTATCCAGATACCACTTCTCCGTATCTCCATCCACAAAGAAGACTAACTTTTTCTTTACACTTCTTTTTTTACGGGCTTTAGTCGGTCTTTTGCGCATTGGCTAAGGGATCATCTAAATTGGGAATTGCACCAAGTCGCCCTTTTTCATAGGCATGATAGTAGGCCTCTGAAGAGCGAAAATCTTTAGCCTCAAAATCAGCTAAAGAGAAAAGCTCTGAAGCCCCATTGGCTTGTTTTTCTGTAAACCAAATGGCATCCGCCCGCAGAATATCCTTAGAGCGCAAAAGCTCTCTTTGGTGGGTGCTGAGAATAAGCTGTGAATTGGGCTGACTATTAAGTAAAAAGCTAAGCAGAAAATGCTCTAATAGTTCGGGATGCAAGGAGCTGCCTACCTCATCAATAGAAAAAATAGCTGCTTGACTGGCCAGAATAGCGAGCAGGCCACTAAAACCAAAATAGCGTTTTGTGCCCTCAGATTCTTGTTTTAAATCTAATAGATAGCTCTTGCTTTCCTCCTCCCCTTTGACCAAATGTTCAATTCGGACCCTTTTATACTTAACTCCTTTTTCTTTCAGGGCTTTAGCTAAATTAGAATCTTTCTCTAAAAGCCTTTTCATCTGTTCTGGCAAATGCTCTTGTTCCTCAAAAAACACATTCTCTATCTTCAGGTCTGCTTTTTTCAGAAAGGATAAAAAGAGCTCCTTATCTAAAGTTCCTTGATCTAATTTTCTAGAAATAAAGCTAGTCAATTTTGTTTTTGGATCTATCATAGGGTGTAGAACCTCCTTAAACCAAGAAAGCGCAATTCTTAACTCTCGACAATCTGTATTGGCCTTATGAAAGGCCCCCAAAACAGTGCGATTCCAGAGTACATGGGTCTTTAGACTTTCCTGCTCTATTTTAGAGAGTTTAATCTTAGAGCCCCAATTGATTTCGCTCAACTGCTTGGCTACATCTGTTTTTCGCTCAAAAACAAGCGCCCGACGAGGTTCATAATAATGTAGACTTTCCTCTAAAATTGCTTCTTGATTAAAGCGAAAATAATAGTCAAACTCAATTCCTTCATGAATAAAGCGAATGCCTAGCGCACTATCCTTTTCTAGCGGATTATCACAAAACAAAAAAGGTTGATAGTCAATTTCATCGCTTTTATCGTTAGCTGCCTCTAGTTGTAGGTCACGCATAAATTCTAAGGCCTTCAACCAACTACTTTTACCTGAAGCATTGGGACCAAAAATATACAGCAACTTCAACAGCTTCAATTTACTATTGGGCCGATGAATATAATATTCACTTAAATGCTCCGCCTTATTCGCCTCAAACGATAGGGTCTGAGCTTCTTGGATGGGACCAAAGTTTTCTACTAAAAAATCTATAATCATAAGTTTTCTACTATTTCATGTAAATATACAGCATCTAAACCAGAAATAAAAGCAAACAAATGACTTTAAACCTTTGCCCGCCTCGACAAAAGCAACAGCCCCAACAACATCAATCCCCCATTCAACAACAAGATTTCAAAGCCAAATTTGTAGCCCCAAGCTTCTGCATAATGTTTGATGACAAAACTGAGCAAAGGGGCCCCAATGGCCAAAAAGGGAATGTATTGGTCCTTGACAGTCCTTTTGCTAAACAAACCAAAGCTATAAAGGCCCAATAATGGTCCATAGGTATAACCCGCCGCCTTAAATAATTGATTGATCACCGACTGCTCATTGATGTAGGCAAACAACAAAATAACCCCCACCAATAAGGCCGAAAAAAAGAGGTGCACCCGCTGCCGACGCTGCTTAGATTCCGCTGTCTCATCCTCTTCCGACATCCCCAAAATATCTATGCTAAAGGAGGTCGTCAGGGCCGTCAAAGCAGAATCCGCACTAGAGTAGGCCGCCGCCACCAAACCCAACAAAAAGCAAATGCCCATGAAAATCGGCAGCTGGGTTAAGGCGAGTTGTGGATAAATCAAATCATAGGCAATTTTATCGCCCCGCATCGGAAAATCTAGGCCTTTTTGCTGCATATACAAGAATAAAAGCCCACCCATCCAAAGGAATAAAAAATTGACGATCAATAAGATAGCACTAAAGCTATACATATTCTTTTTGGCCGATTTTAGATCTTTGCAGGCCAAGTTTTTTTGCATCATGTCTTGGTCCAAACCCGTCATGACAATCGTGATAAACATGCCCGAGAAAAACTGTTTGAAGAAGTTGTTGGGGTTGCTCCAGCCATCTTCCCAAAAGAAAAATTGCCCCAAATTGGCCGCATCTAAGGCCGAAAAACTCTCGGCTGCGCCCAACTGCATGCCCGATAATAGGTAGTATAAACTAAAGCCCAAGGCCAATAACATCATGCCCGTTTGCAAACTATCGGTCCAAATAATCGTCTGTAATCCAGAGCGAAAGGTATAGGTCCAAATCAAAAGCACCGAGCCTGAAGTGATGGCCCAAAGCGGTATTTCCCAACCGCCCAAACGCAAAATGCTATCTAAAACCAACACCACCAGATATAAGCGAAAAGCCGCCCCTAAGGTCCTCGATAAAAGGAATAAACTGGCCCCCGTTTTATACGTCCGCTCCCCAAATCGCCCCTGCAAATAACTGTAAATGGAGGTCAAACGCAAACGATAATATAAGGGCAATAAAACCTCTGCAATGACCAGATAACCCGCCAAATAACCCAAAACAACCTGCATATAGGAAAAGCCCTGATTGAGCCCCCCAGCTCCCACTACCCCCGGTATCGAAATAAAAGTTACGCCCGACAAAGAGGCCCCAATCATCCCAAAAGCCACCAAGGGCCAGGGCGCCGCCCGATTCGCCCGATAAAAAGCCGCATTGCTGCTGTTTCCCCGACTCTGCCAAAAGGAGAGCAGACTCAAAAAGATAAAATAGCCCAAAAGCAAAAGCAGGATCCAAGCCGCCGATAGTTGTAGTGGATAGTTCATAGTTTTTGTTTTTTCTTGGGGCCCGCGGCCGCCCTTCAATTTGGGGCGGCCGCCGCTATGCTGCGGGGCTCACAGGTCTGTTCGGCCCTGCGCGGGCTTCGCCCGCTGGGTCTGGCCTTCGGCCACCCCTCCGCAGCGCTGGGCCATCGGCCCTTCGGGCCCAAGGCGGCAAAGCCGCCTTGCCGCAGCCCGCCAATTGGCCCAAATTTAAGCCCTAAAAAGAGCCAAACAAACTCTTTGGCAGAGATAGCAAGCAAAAGTTTGAAAAAGTTGTATTTTTAAGGACGCAAAAGTCCCCAAAATTAACCGAATTTTTAATCCAAGAATATGAGTGCCCTAGGCGGAAACTATAAATTCAAGCACCTCAAGGTGTTTGGCTCGGTAGAAAATCTCTACCAAAATGTAAAAAAATATAGACGGGTATATGATGAGTCCGAAGCTCGTTATATCTATGCAGAAATGGCCCTCTATAATAAGTTGTTCGATGAAAAAGATTGGAATATTAGCCTGCGCCTAATATGTACCAACGAAGCCACAGAAGAACAACTCTGCGAACTCAAAAAAGACTTTAAGGTCAGTAAGGATACTAATGTCTTTTATGTGCGCGAAGGCTGGGGAACCCCGCAGCCCGGCTGGTGGAAAAAAGGCAAGTACCGCTGGGATGCCTATATCGGCGACGATTTTATTGGGACTAGCCACTTTTATGTTACCGATGGCGGCCTAGTGACGCCCACAGAAAATCCCTACCTCAAAATTAAACAGGTCCGCCTCTTCGAAAGCGATGGGGAAGGCCTCGATTTAGAAAAGCGCCAATATCTTCAGGTCTTTTCTCAAGCCAAAACTCGCTATATCAATATCGAAATGGCCGTGGACCTCCTCAAAGAGGAAGAACTGCTCCCCCTAGAGTTTCAATTTAATTTCTATAATGATGCAGGCCAACATAAGGCCTATATGGAGTATTTCTCCGAAATTACCGATAAGCGACAGCAACTGAGCTTCGATACAGGTTATGGTCTCGATAAAGGCGGCTATTGGTTCGAGGATCGCTATACCCTAGAAATTATTTTCATGGACCAACTCATTGGGGTGGTCCCCTTTGAAGTGGGCCAAGAAGAGGAAGCCCTACAAGGTAAAATGCCGTTCCAGCTTTCTGGCCGCAAAACAACCACCCTGGGCCAACAAAACGAAGAAGGCGAGGAAGAAGTGAAAAAACTCAGCTATGAGGAGGCCGTGGCCGAACTCAATGCACTGATTGGCCTAGAATCCGTCAAACAACAAATTGATGAACTGGCCACTTACCTCAAGTTTATCCAAATCCGTAAGGAGAAAGGCTTTAAGGAAAATGCCGCGATCAATTTGCATACGGTCTTTATGGGCAATCCCGGCACGGGTAAAACAACCGTGGCCAAAATGCTCGGACAAATTTATGCCAGCCTTGGCCTCCTCTCTAAAGGCCAAGTGCATGAGGTGGGCCGAGTAGATTTAGTCGGAGAATATATCGGCCAAACCGCTCCCAAGGTCAAAAAAGCAATTGATAAGGCCCGTGGCGGTATCCTCTTCGTCGATGAAGCCTATGCCCTCTCCGATCGTGGCGATGACGGAAAAGATTTTGGTAAGGAAGTCATTGAGGTCCTCATTAAAGAGATGTCTGATGGCGCCGGCGATATTGCGATCATTTTCGCAGGCTACCCCAAAGAGATGAACCTCTTTATTCATAAGAATCCAGGCATGAGCTCTCGCATTCAGTCTACAATTCACTTCCCCGATTATCGCCCCGATGAGCTAATGCAAATTGCCGATTATGCCGCCGAAAAACGCGATATCAAACTGGATGAAGAGACCCTCAAGTTTCTTAACCGCAAGGTGGTCGAGGCTTATCGCGGCCGCAATGATAATTTTGGCAATGCCCGCTTTATCAATGGCGTAATTGAGGAATGTAAGCAGAATATGGCCCTCCGCCTGATGCGCCTAGGCGTTGAGGAAATGGAAAAAATGGAGGCCGAACAATTGTCTACCGTAATTCTAGAAGATGTAGAAAAAGCCTTTGGCCTAACAAATAAAGCCAAGGTGCATATTCCCATTGATGAGCCCCTTTTGCAAGAGGCCCTCAATGAGTTGCATAGCCTGGTCGGCCTAGAAGATGTCAAAAGAGATGTGGATGAGGTGGCCAAATTGGTCCGCTACTATACCGAAATTGGCCGCGATGTGAAAAAGGCCTTTTCGCTACATACCGTTTTTGTCGGTAATCCCGGTACCGGAAAAACGACCGTGGCCCGCATTCTGGTCAAGATTTATAAGGCCCTAGGCGTTTTGGAACGTGGCCATTTGGTAGAAACCGACCGCAAGGATCTGGTGGCTGGCTATACCGGCCAAACAGCCATCAAAACCGATGAAGCGATCGAGAAGGCCATGGGCGGCGGCCTCTTTATTGATGAGGCTTATGCGCTTACCCAAGGTGGCCAAGGCGATTTTGGTAAGGAAGCCGTAGATACTTTGCTCAAACGCATGGAGGACAAAAGAGGGGAGTTTATGGTCATTGTCGCTGGTTACCCCAAGGAAATGCGGCAGTTTCTAGAAAGCAATCCCGGCCTGCTCTCTCGCTTTGATCGCACCCTCAAGTTTAAGGATTATACCGCTGAGGAACTCTTTCAAATTGCCTCGGATATGTGCGAGCAAAAAGATCTTTATCTGGATCAGGAGGCTAGCAAGTTGCTCCAAAATTATATTCAAGACCTGCTGGACCACAAACATAAGTATTTTGGCAATGCCCGTAGTATCCGCAAGGTGGTGGATGAGGTGGTGCGCCGCCAAAATCTCCGCTTGGCCAGCATCTCACATGCCGAGCGCAGCCACGAAATGGTCAAGACGATCACTGCCGCCGATCTACAAGATTTCCGCCTGATCGAACAAGACGAACAACGCCCCGGCTCTATTGGCTTTAATCACCGCGGCTAAATCTATAGCCCTTGTATAAATGACTACGCCTAGTCTTCTCTAAAGAAGGCTAGGCGTTTTTTTTGGCCTCCTGCCTGCAGCATCCGCTACCTTTACTCCCTTTGGTCGTCGAACTGCGGCCTAAAGGCCTTGTTGTGGCCTGCGGCCCTTCGGGCCTGCTATATGGGCCTGTTGGTTGAACCCCTCATAAATTTAACAGGACTATTTAAACTTTTCTGATTCCCCTTTTCATCGCCTAGGGACAAGCCCCTAGGCTAGCTTTTTCAGACAGCCCTCTAAAGAGGGCCTTTGGATAAGGACCTGCTCTGCAATAACTACATAGTAATGACCTTCTAAGGGACTGTTTAAAATTTTGTGTCTGCCCTTTTTGCTGCCTAGGGACAAGCCCCTAGGCTAGCTTTTTCAGACAGCCCTCTAAAGAGGGCCTTTGGATGAGGTCCTTCTCTGCGATAACAACTAAACAAGGCCTTGTATATCAACAGTTGAGGCCCTCGCAGAGGGTTGAACCCATTAGATTAGCCTAGGGGCTTGTCGCCTAGGCGATGATTGGCCAAATCCTAAGCAGCTAAGGCCCAAATTTTATTCTAATACACAAAATCCCGAACAGTCCCCCTTCTAAACATCATTGATTATAGCTCAGGCATCGTTAATGACCTTCCAAACATCATTGACTATAGCTCAGGCATCGTTAATGACCTTCCAAACATCATTGACTATAGCTCAGGCATCGTTAATGACCTTCCAAGCATCATTGACTATAGCTCAGGCATCGTTAATGACCTTCCAAGCATCATTGACTATAGCTCAGGCATTGTTAATGACCTTCTAAACATCATTGACTATAGCTCAGGCATCGTTAATGATGCTAAAAAGATCATTCTCTAGCTCTTTGAATAAGTTCACTAAGTCAGTACTTTAACTTATCAGTAACAGTTGGGAATAAAAAAGGCGCAAAACCTAAGTTTTGCGCCTTTTAGGCGGCCGAAGCGGGAAGCCTAGCGAAAGCATAGCCGTTGAGCGGCCTAGCGATGCGAAAGGGGGCGGCGAAGCCGCAGACCAAGGCCGTCAGGCCGCAGGGCCGAGCAGACCTGCGAGCCCTGAAGCGTAGCGCCTGCCGCAGGCAGGAGGCCCCAAAAAGAAAAAACAACCCTAATCCACTTCTATTTCTAGGCCATCATAGGCAAAGCGAATATGCGGAGGCAGTTGGGCCTCTTGTTCTTCATGCAGGCCCATATAGTGGCTAATGTGCGTGATATAAGCTCGTTTTGGACCAATGCGTTTGATCTCCTCTAGGGCTTGGGCCAGGGTAATATGAGAATAATGCTCCTCATGGTGTAGGGCGCTAATGACCAAAGTATCCAGCCCCTGCAGATAGGCGTATTGGTCCTCGGGCATGGCCTTAAAATCGGTCAGATAGGCAAAATTGCCAATGCGGTAGCCCATCACGGGCAGGCGGCCGTGGCTATACTCCAGGGGCATCCAGTTTAGGCCGATGAGCGAAAAAGGCTGATTTTTTTCTACCGTTTGCAGCAAGACCCTAGGCACCCCAGGATAATCGGCGGCAAAAATGTAGGCAAAGCTCTCTTTGAGGGCCTTTTGGACACGGGTCGTGGCATAGAGCGGCATATCCATTTGCTGCCGAAAATTAAAGGGGCGAACATCATCTAGGCCCGCCACATGATCTCGATGTTCATGCGTAATGACCAAGGCATCTAGGCGATCTACCTGGGCGGCCAGCATTTGGGCCCTAAAATCGGGACCACTATCAATGACCACCCTTTGGCCCTGATGTTCTACAAGAATAGAGACCCGCAGGCGCTGATTTCGGGGGTCTTTGGATTGACAAACCTCGCAATCGCAGCCAATAACAGGCACCCCCTGAGAGGTCCCCGTTCCTAAAAATCGAATTTTCATATTGTAATTACTTTAGCGCAACAAAAAGAGCGAGCCCTTTTGCTGCTTGTCTTTGCCTTCTTCTAATTGATATTGGGCCAAATAAATATATACGCCTTGGGGAGCGGGGCGGCCCTTAATTTTCCCATCCCAGCCCTGCATAATATCGACAGATTCAAAAATTAGGGCGCCATAACGATCATAAATTTGTAGGTGGTAATTGCCTATATTTTGGCCCAAAGCCGCCCGAGGTCTAAAAATGGGGTTTCGACCATCGGGGGCCAAGGCATTGGGAAAATGAAGCAGGGGCTTTTGCTGCAGACAAAACTCATTGGAGCGGCTCGACCAAAATAAGTACTGCCCATTGGCCAGTTTTAAACGGCCCTCGGCCTGCACATAATAGCAGCGGTTGGCCTGCTCCGAATCCCTTAAATCTATAGGGTCTAAAAATGTTCGCTGACTGCTATCTAAAAAACTAATTTGCTGCCATTGGCCCTGCTCCAAAGCATAGAGCTGATAAAACTCGGCCTGCAGGCTATCGCCCTGCAAAGGCGACCAATCTAGGCGGTTTTCAAAATTGGCCAAGGCCTCTCCACTCAACTCTAAGCTTAGGGCTTGATTGCTCGAATAGCTTAGGCCGCAAAGGTCTTGGGCAATAATCCGATAATAATAGGGGCCCCCAGCACTGTCTATATTGACATCCAAATAGCTATTTTGTTGGCTCGACTGACTGGCCAAAACCAATCGGTCTTCCCACTGCTGCCCATCCGTAGAGCGCTGTAGACGCCCTTCCGCAAAATCACTATCCAAATCCCAACGCCAACTCACTTCTATACCCGCATTGGCTGGGGCATAGCTCAAGTCCGTCAATTCTAAAAAATCAATGGGTCGATTGGCGGAAATATTAAAATCTAAAACATTGCTATTCGCTCGATAGCTGCCATTTTCCTCCATGGCTTCTACCCAAAAACGCAACTGCTGCCCATCCTCGGCCCCTAGATAGCTATAAGTAGTCGTCAGAACGGTATCAATCAGCTGCGGACTGCCGCCATTTTCTTGCATCCAAAGCAAATAACCCGCTACCCCATCGGCCCAATTTTCATAGGCATTCCAGTTCAAATCTAAACGGCGGCTACAAGGCTCAAAGCTAGAAGATAAAAAGATGGAGCTATGTGGACCAGTAGTTCCATCATTGAGCGTTCCCTCTCCCAATGGCCCTTTATTGCAATTGCTCACGGCTACAATCGCATAACGCACCAGTAAATCTGCAGAATTCACATCCGTGAACTGCGTCCCTGTTACTAATTGGTTGTTGGCCGGATAAGGGAAAAAATTCCCCGATCCATAAGGATTCTCTTTGTATATCTGGTACCCAATAATGCCTGGGCTCGGACTAGCCGACCAGCGCAAAACAGGTACGCCCGTCTGCAAATCTACCGACTGAATATTGGGCGTAATGGGCCGAGCATTGTCAATAACCGCAGAACTGGCCAAAATACTCGCCCCGCAAAGCATCCCAACTTGATAAAAGCGGTTTCCCCCACTTCCATATAAATATAACTCCCCCAACTGCGCCGGGTCCGTAATCGTATCTATGGGCTGCAAGTTGCTGGCCGTAGGACCAGAAAAAACTACATAGCCCGTGAAATTTGTACAAAGATTGGCCGAAGACCAAGTCAGAGAATCATTGCTGCTGCCCGCCAATTGCCGAGCACAAAGATCAAAAACAGCCGCCTGCCCCCTTCCCCGCTCGGGCAAAAGACAAAGGAAAAACAAGAAGCCAAAGAAATATAAATAGATATTGCGCATAAAATTTTGCCTAGTTTGTTCAACAAGATAATCAAAAAGGAATAAAGGCCGAAAAGCCCGCCTATAGCAGCACTAACGATTTAAGCCCCCTAAAGATTACCCAGCACTTTCTTCCTTGGCCCTAAAATATCCGTTAAAGTCTAAGCTAAATTTCTAGTTTCATCCTTAATATTTTGGGGCTGCCCCGCCCTGCGGGCGGGTCGGGCTGTTTCGCAGCTCGCAAGTCTGCTCGGCCCTGCAGCGCTGCGCGCTTTGGTCTGGCGCTTCGCGCCACTGCTGTCCATCCCTCAGCCTGCGGCCCTCTGGGCCTGCTAGACGCAGAAAAGGAGCAAAACTTCGGTTTTGCTCCTTTTATCTTTTAGGGCAGGGCCTTAAAAGAATAGCCTTTTGCGCTAAAATATGCCAAGAGCTCTGGCAACAAAACTCGAAGGTGAGCGCCTGCCTTCAGGCTATCATGCAAGACGATAATGCTGCCATCTTGGGCCTTTTTTTTGAGCAGCTGCATAGATTGTTGGGGACTTCTTTGGGCGTCAAAATCACCGGGAATAATTTCCCAGGCAATAATTTCATAGCCTTTGGCCCGAATCGCCTTGGCTTGGCTGGGCCGAATGCGGCCATAAGCTGGGCGAAAATAGCGAGATTGGATAAACTGCTCGGCTTTTTCCAAATCGGCTAGATAGTCGGCCGTACTGCTTTTCCAGCCATTGAGGTGGGCGTAGCCGTGCATGGCCAAGCAATGCCCTTCGGCTAGGGTGGCTTGGGCCAAATCGGGTAGGGCCGCTACATTTTTGCCCAAGCAAAAAAAGCTAGCTTTCGCTTGATAGCTAGCGAGTTGGTCCAAAATCCAGCGGCTATGTTCTGCCGTGGGACCATCATCAAAAGTAAGGTAAAGGCAAGGCCCAGTAGCAGAAGGCGGATAATGCGTGCGCATAGTGGAAAAAAAGCGTTGCCAAAAGCGGGGCGTATATTTAGGATACCACATCTCTATTCCAGATTTCCCAAGATTTTTCGGCTTGGCCAATGAGCATAGGCAAGCCATTTAATGTTTTGGCGCCTTGTTCGGCCCCTTTTTGCAAAAATAGGGTTTGGGCGGGATTATAAACGAGGTCGTATAAATAATGATTTGGGCCAATGGCCTCATAGGGCAAGCTGGGGGCCTGATCTATATTGGGGTACATGCCCAGGGGCGTTGTATTCACAATCAATTGATAATCTGCTAAGAGTTCGGGGCTGAGGTCGCTGTAGCTCAGTTGCCAGCGTTCTGGGGTTCTGGACACTACCTTATAGGGAATCTCTTCTAGTTCTAGGGCGTGGGCCACTGCTCGGGCAGCTCCGCCATGGCCCAAAACGAGAGCTTGTAGGGCGGGCCCCTCTCCTAGCAGCTCTTGCAGCCCTAAGCGAAAGCCCATCACATCGGTATTATGGCCCATGAGTTGGCCATTGGGCAAAAACTGAATACAATTGACGGCCCCCACGGCCACTGCCGTAGGTGCTAAAACCGAGAGATAAGGAACTACGGCCTGTTTATAGGGAATCGTTACATTAAGTCCCTGCAAATTGGGGTATTGGGCCAAGAGATTGGGCAGGGCCTCAATTTGGTCTAGGGGAAAGGCCTTATATTCGGCAGCCAGGCCTGCTTTTTCAAATTTCTGATTAAAGTAATTGGGAGAAAAGCTATGTTGGAGGGATTTGCCCAATAAGCCATAAAGTTGCATGCGAATAAGATTAGTGGGGAGAGAAAATAATTGGTCCAATTGGATTTTGCAGGGCCGAAGGCCCGCAGGCCACAACAAGGCCTTTAGGCCGCAGTTCGACGACCAAAGGGAGTAACCGATGTGGCGGGGAGGCCCGTAGGGCCGCAGGCCTAGCGATGTGCAGCAGTGCGGCGAAGCCGCAGACCAAGGCCGTCAGGCCGCAGGGCCGAGCGACCCGACCAACGGGAGCCGACGCAGCGAAGCAAGTAACAGCGAGCCCCGCAACGTAGCGCCGCAAGGCGCAGCCGCAGCGGAGGCCCCTAAAAAAGCAGAAAGCCCCCAAAAGGAGGCTTTACATGATCTATTGATATTGTTTTTCGTAGTAATCGCGGTAGCTACCAGAGACAATATGCTCCAGCCAATCTTCATTATCGAGATACCATTTGACGGTTTTTTCTAGGCCCTCTTCGAATTGGAGAGAGGGGCCAAAATCCAGTTCATTTTGCAATTTACTGGCATCGATGGCATAGCGGCGATCGTGGCCGGGGCGGTCCTTAATGAAAGTAATGAGTTGTTCGGCACTACCGGCTTCTCGGCCCAGTTGTTTATCCATAATTTTGCAGAGCAGGCGGACAAGGTCGATATTTTTCCATTCATTATGGCCACCAATATTATAGGTTTCGCCCAATTTTCCTTGGTGGAAAATTTTATCAATAGCGGCGGCATGGTCCTTTACCCAGAGCCAGTCGCGGGTATACTTCCCGTCGCCATAAATGGGCAAAGTCTTCTGCTTTTTGATGTTATTGATACAGAGCGGAATCAGTTTTTCGGGAAACTGATTGGGGCCATAATTATTGGAGCAATTGGAGATGACCACAGGCAGGCCGTAGGTATGGTGGTAGGCGCGCACAAAATGGTCGGAGCTTGCTTTGGAGGCCGAATAAGGCGAGCGGGGATCGTAGGCGGTGTCCTCCGTAAAGAGGCCCGTTTCGCCTAGAGTGCCATACACCTCATCGGTAGAGACGTGATAAAACAGCTTATTCTCCATATTATTGGCCCAAGCCTTACGGGCGGCTTGCAGGAGTTGGAGGGTTCCCATCACATTAGTTTCCACAAAAGCGAGAGGATTCTCGATAGAGCGATCCACATGAGATTCTGCGGCTAGGTGAATCACGCCATCAAATTGGTATTGCTCAAAAAGTTGGTCGAGCAGGGCTTGGTCCAAAATATTGCCTTTGACAAAGCTATAATTTGGGGCTTGCTCTACCGATTTGAGATTTTCTAGATTGCCGGCATAAGTGAGGGCATCTAGATTGACAATTTGATAGTTAGGATATTTATTCACGAGCAGCTCCACCAGATGGCAGCCGATAAAACCGGCGCCCCCAGTAATGAGCAAAGTTTTTTGATTTTTCATTAGAGGAGTACTTTTTTGAAGTATTCATAAGTTTTGGCCATTCCTTCGGCGCGGCTCACCTTGGGTTCCCAGTCTAAGATTTCTTTAGCTAGGCTAATATTGGGTTGGCGTTGTTGGGGATCATCTTTGGGGAGTGGGCGGTAGCCGATGCTTCCTTTGCCGACCATTTGGACCACCTCTTTGGCGAAGTCGAGAATAGAGATTTCGTCGGGATTACCAATATTCACAGGCATAGCATAATTGCTCATGAGCAGGCGGAAAATGCCTTCAACCAAATCGTCTACATAGCAGAAAGAGCGAGTTTGTTGTCCTTTACCGAAGACCGTAATTTCTTGGTCCAGCATGGCTTGCGAGAAGAAAGCGGGAAGAGCTCGGCCATCATCTACGCGCATACGGGGACCATAAGTATTAAAGATCCGTACGATGCGAGTTTCCAGTTGGTGGTAAGTATGATAAGCCATAGTAATAGCTTCTTGGAAGCGTTTGGCTTCATCATAGACGCCACGGGGGCCGATGGGATTCACATTACCCCAATAATCTTCTGTTTGGGGGTGAACAAGGGGGTCGCCATAGACCTCTGAAGTAGAGGCGACCAAAATGCGGGCATTTTTGGCTCTAGCCAAGCCCAAAAGATTATGCGTACCCAAAGAGCCTACCTTGAGGGTTTGGATTGGAATCTTGAGGTAATCAATAGGGCTAGCGGGAGAGGCAAAATGCAGGATATAATCGAGTTCTCCGGCCACATGAACAAACTTAGAGACATCATGATGATGAAACTCGAAGCGTTCTAGGGGAAAAAGGTGTTCGATATTGCGGATATCGCCAGTAATGAGGTTATCCATGCCGATCACGTGCATGCCTTCGGCAATAAAGCGATCGCAAAGGTGAGAGCCCAGAAAACCTGCGGCTCCAGTAATCAATACGCGTTTCATAATTTATTAGGCTTTAGGGTGAACCGTAGCACGGCCAATACTTTCGTAATAAAAAGGTTGCTCACGCATTTGCTCTAGCGAGTAAAGGTTGCGGCCATCAAAGATGACCTTGCTATTGAGCAGGCTGGCAATTTTCTCAAAATCGGGTGTGCGGAACTCGTTCCATTCGGTTAGAATAGCCAAAGCATCTGCACCTTCTAAGGCTTCATATTTATTTTCGCAAAGCGTAATTTTATCGCCAAAGATTTGTTGAATATGGCTCATTGCTTCGGGATCAAAAGCCTGTACTTTTGCGCCTAGCTCTAGCAACTGTTCAATAATCAAAAGTGAGGGCGCCTCACGGATATCGTCGGTATTGGGCTTAAAAGAAAGGCCCCAAAGAGCGATTGTTTTCCCCTTAAGTTCGTCGCCATAATAGTTTTCTAGCTTTTCGACTAGGCGGTTTTTCTGTCTTTGGTTCACCTGCATGACCGACTTTAGAATTTTAAAGTCAAAATCATACTCTTCTGCTGTTTTGGCCAAGGCCTTTACATCCTTAGGGAAACAGCTTCCGCCATAACCGATACCTGGAAATAGGAAGCGCTTACCGATGCGATTATCTGAGCCCATTCCTTTGCGGACGGCATCTACATTGGCGCCTACACGCTCGCAGAGGTTAGCGATTTCGTTCATAAAAGAAATGCGGGTAGCCAGATAAGAGTTAGCGGCATATTTGGTCATTTCGGCCGAGCGCTCATCCATAAAATAGATGGGATTACCTTGGCGGACGAAAGGCATATAGAGTTTCTTCATCAAGTCACGGGCGCGCTCAGAGTTGGTTCCGATCACTACACGGTCGGGCTTCATAAAATCTTCTACGGCAACGCCTTCTCGCAAAAACTCGGGATTAGAGACCACATCAAAGAGAGACTCGTCTAGGTTTTTGGCCAAGATGGCATGTACTTTTTCGGCAGTGCCTACGGGCACGGTACTTTTATCGACAATCACCTTATAAGAAGTGATTATTTTGCTAAGGTCATCTGCTACGCCCATCACATAAGAGAGGTCGGCGGCGCCATCGCCACCGGGAGGGGTAGGCAGGGCCAAAAAGATAATTTCTGCATCTTTGATCGCCTCGGCCAGATTGGTCGTAAACTTAAGGCGGCCAGCCTGAGCATTGCGCTCAAAAAGGTGGTCCAATTCGGGCTCATAAATGGGAACCTGTCCGGCCTGCATTTGCCGCACTTTTTCTTCATTGATATCTACACAAATTACGTGATTGCCTGTTTCGGCAAAACAAGTTCCTGTTACTAGCCCAACATAGCCAGTCCCTACGATTGCAATATTCATAGCCTAGAAATGATAATTATGGTTTAAAAATCTGGGCAAATATACAGTGAACTCATTTAAAAACAACTGTCCTTGCGCTTGAAAGCTAATTTTGCGCCCTTCCTCGTTATTTTTCTCCACGATAGCGCTGCTATCCTGTCAAAAAATGCCTAAAATGACTCAAAATTTTTACTCAAGCGCTATAAGAACGTCATCTTCAAAGGAGTTCAGTGAACTCATTTAAAAACAACTGTCCTTGCGCTTGAAAGCTAATTTTGTGCAGGCTAAGCAGTTGGCTTTTAATTGAATTTTCTTGTTTTTGGACCTCTTGATCGAGGTCCTCTTAAGCCCATTCCATTATTTTGATGAAAGAAGAAGCTGTTTATTCTTCTATTTAGTCGTAATTTTTGTCACAGAGGGTTTTGTTTTGGGGCCTCCGCAGCAAGCTGCGGCGCTACGGTTACTCCCTTTGGTCGTCGAACTGCGGACTAAAGTCCTTGTTGTCAGGGCTCGCTACTACTTGCTTCGCTGCGTCGGCTCCCGTTGGTCGGGTCGCTCGGCCCTGCGGCGGCAAAGCCGCCTAGGTCTGGCCGAACGGCCACCCTTTCACATCGGTTACTCCCTTCGGTCGTCGAACTGCAGCCTAAAGGCTTTGTTGTGGCCAAACGAGCTAGACAAAAAAGCGGCTGCGCCCTTGGGGCGCAGCCGCTTCTGTTGGCCCAAAGCCATTAGTCTTTATTGGCTTGTTTGCGCAACTGTGCTTTGAGTTCTTTTTCCTCGCCTTTTTGTCCGTTCTTGCTCAGAATTTCTTGGGCCAGATTAAAGAAATTGATGGCGCCTTTAGAGCTAGCATCGTACATAGCGACGGGTTTACCTTCGCCTGGGGCTTCGGCAATTCTAGAGTTTCGGTGGATGACCGTTTTAAAGACTCTTTCGCCAAAGTACTTGCGGGCCTCTTCTACCACCTCTTTGGCGAGGCGGAGGCGGGCATCGTACATAGAGAGCAGGATGCCTTCAATATCGAGTTGTTTATTGATTTGGCTTTTGACTAGGCGGATGGTATTCATCAATTTGCCTAGTCCTTCTAGGGCAAAGTACTCGCATTGGACGGGGATGACTACAGAGTCTGAGGCCGTCAGGGCGTTTACGGTAACTAGGCCCAAAGAGGGCAAACAATCAATAATAATAAAGTCGTATTCTTCTTTGAGGGGGGCAATTAGGCCCTTCATGATATACTCTCTTTGCCAGCGGTTGATCAGTTCGATTTCTGCGCCGACCAGATTGATATGGGCGGGCAGTAGGTCTAGGTCGGGCGTAGAGGTAGACTGAATAATTGTTTTGGGGTCCAGTTCATTGACCAAACAGTCATATAAGCTCTGTTCGATACTATCTGGAGAGATGCCTACTCCTGAGGTGGCATTTGCTTGGGGGTCTGCATCAATGAGGAGGACCTTATGCTCTAAGATGGCAAGGCTAGCGGCCAGGTTGATGGCTGTAGTGGTTTTGCCCACTCCTCCTTTTTGGTTAGCGATGGCGATTACTTTTCCCATATGATTACTGCCCGAGGGCATTTATTAACGTCTTTTTGGATACCCAACAAAAGTAATTTTTTTTTCCCTCAATTACAAATAGAAGATTGGGGCTGGGGCTACTGCTTGGCGGCGGGCGATTTGGCCAAAACTGGGCTTGGCCCAGCGCTGCGGAGTGGGTGGCCGAAGGCCAGACCTAGGGCGGAACGAAGTGGAGCCCGCAGGGCCGAGCAGACCTGCGAGCCCCGCAGCATAGCGGCGGCCGACCTAGGCGAAGCCTAGCCGGCCGCGGGCCCCAAAAAAAGCCCCCCTACAAAAAGTAGAGCGGCTTAGCTTTAGCTTATTTCAATTTACCGAGGGCTTTAAATTGGCCATTGGCTTGTTGTTGCCAGAGTTGATTTTGGGCATCTAGGCCCCAGAGATTTTTAATCTTGGCCTTGGGCAGTAGGGGCTTTTGGGCATTGCTGCGGTAAACCAATCCCTCTTCGGTCTCGATAATGAGTTCTTTGAGGGCCAGTTGCTCCCCATTTTCATTTTGAATAGTGAGGGTTTTATCGCTAGCCAACACCTCTTGCCAGGGGGTATTTTGGCCATAAGCCCAGCTGCCTGACTCTTGGATCAGCTGCTGTTCTGCCTTGGCCAGGGCTAGGGCTCTTTGCTCTTTTTGAGCCGCCAATTTTTCTTCATATTGGGCCAACTCCTTTTGGTAGCGCGCCTGGCTAGCTTGGGTGTAAGGAATAAGGGGCTGCACGGCTAGAGACAGCTTTTGGTCCTTATTTTTGAGTTGCAATTGGTAGTGCAATTCGTCCTGTTTTTGGATACTGATATCCGTCCAGTTCACCTCAAACCAATCGCCCTTAATTTTAGATTTAGGGGCCACCCAGAGCAGCTCCTTATATTGGGCCAAAGTTGGAAACTCCTGCGCATCTAGGTCTACATTAAAGACCTGCATATTTTCCTTGAGCTTTTCGGGAGCCAAAGGCTTTTTGGGCAAGGGAAACTCTGCTTCAATTTGGGCCTGTAAGGCTGCCGTTTCGGCAGTAGCCATAGGCTGCCAACTTTGGTTGGCGGCATTAAAGCGATAGAGGGCCAAGTTGCCTTTTTCGGGCCAAAAAAGCTGTAGATTTTCGGCCTCCGTTTGCAATTGCCAAACGGCTTTTTGCCAAACAAAATCGCCTGATTCTTGGGCCAAAGGCAGCAAGCCCGCCTGATAGCTCGCCAAAGGCGTTTGGATAATGCGGCAGCGAAGGTCTTGCGGGAGCTCGCCCTGCTGGGCCTCTAGCTGAGGCGGCAAAGCTGCGGCATAAGCCTCATATTCGGGCAAAAAGTTGAGTACGTCCTGATTTTTTGCGCTTTCTTTAGGCAGCATCCACCAGCTCAAAATGGCCAAGAGAATAGCCATAGCCGCCCCCAATCCATAGCGGATAGCGGCTGGCGTTTTGGCCTTGGGCTCCTCTGCGGCCTGCGGTTTTTCAGCTTGCCCAGTTTGCGCTTCAAACTGCCCCATCAGGGCCTCAAAGTCTTGGTACTGAGCAATTTTCTCGCTGCTAAGCGGAGGTAAATCGCGTTCAATTTTGTAATTGTTATTCATGACAGTTAGTTTATGTTAGTGGTCTATGCCAGCTTTTTGAGCATTTTTTTCATTTTCTGTAAGAGCCGATACACCTTCACTTTTGCATTATTTTCGGTAATATCTAAGATCTCTCCTACTTCCTTGAATGGGCGCGACTCGAAGAAGCGAAGCTCCAATATTTGGACCTCCTCGGCCTTGAGTTGCTCAATAATTTCTTGCATCTGTTTGTAGCGAAATTCTAGACCAATTTTATCCTCAATCTCCATTTCGTCTTGCAACAGCTGCAGTTGTTGTTCTTCAATGTGCACCACTCTATGTCGGCGGTTTTTTCTAAAAAACTGGGCAATTTCATTGCTGGCCAAGCGGTACAGCCAAGCCCCAAAAGCTAAGCCCCTAAACTCGTAGCTGCCCAGATTTTGCATGGCTTTTAGAAATACCTGAGAGCAGAGGTCTGCGCTCAAGCTCTCATCCCCCGTCCGCTTATAAATGAAGCGAAAAATGGGTTCATGATAACGCCTATACAGTGGCCCAAATGCCCGAGGCTGTTGCTGCGCCTGCTGTATCAGCTCCCATTCGGCTTTTAGTTCTTCTTGGGTTTTTGGAATATGGTTGGAAGATGTACTCATCTGTCTTTCTTACTGTGAACGGACTGCGTTCTATTCGCTAATAGAGTATTGAAAATCATAGACGTATTGTCGCCCTGCTTTTTCTACAATTTTACGAGATAATAGCCCTGCTGGCCCCTCGTATTCATAGAAAATGCGCTCCTCCAATTGCCGATCGCCATCCGCACTAAAGCGATAGCGTTCTTTTTTGGCGAGCCGTTGACTACTATACTGGTAATTTTCATCCCAAATTAGTCGATTCCTTCGGTCTTTCCTAGTTTTTGTCAATACTTGCCCTTTTTCATTCAGCTGGGCCCGCTCTCTATATACTAAACGGTGTTGGTCATGATAAAGACGAGCCAATTCGGCCTCTTGCTCATAGCTATACAAAAGTAAGCTTTTGTTGGGCCAAATGGACTGCATGGCATTGAGGTCCCTCATTTGTCCTACATCCTCTACTTTTTGCCGCAACAAACGCCCCTGCTCATCAAAGTCATAAACAAAGAGTTGCCGAAACTGCCGCTCCTGCTTATATTCCGTCACCTTTTGCAAAGGAACCGAGTCTTTTTTGTACAAAAAGCTGTGCAAATACACCAACTGCTCCTCCTGCAAACTGTCAAACTCGAATTCATCAATGGCCAAAATTTGCCCCTGCCGATAGTAGTAGTCCAAACGACGCTCCTTATCGCCCGTTGGCAAATAATAGGTACTTTTATGAGGCTTTCCATCCCGAAGGATATGCCGCTCCAACTGATAGGCCGCCTGCACTTCCTTGCCCAAAGCCCCCAAAGACAAACTGCTATCCAACTCATTGATAGCCAACCAAACAGATAGGTCATTGTAGCCGCCAGCCTCTCGCAAAGCCACTACAGAATAGGGCCGTTCGGGATAAACCTCTGCAAATTTATCTTGCAGCAGCTGGGCATTTAGCCCCCAACTCAAAGCAGAAAAAAGTAGCAAAAGACGCATCATGAAAAAAAGAATTTAATTTATCGACAGACTTTATTTATTTTTTGGGGCCTCCGCAGCAAGCTGCGGCGCTATGTTGCGGGGCTCGCAGGTCTGCTCGGCCCTTCGCTTTTTTTCGCTTTGCTCAAAAAAGCTCGGTCTGGCCTGGCGGCCACCCCTCCACAGCGCTAGGCCAATAAACGCCCGGCCCAAAACAAAGTCTCTCCACATTCATTAAGACAAAATTACTCAAAAGATACAAGGATGCTCAGGCCTTTTTGTTTGCAAGCTGCAATTTTGCCCAAAAAAAATTATCTACATGAAAAAACTAGCCCTACACTGGCAAATTTTATTAGGCATGTTAGCCGGTATTGTCCTAGCAGTCATCGCCCTGCAATTTGGAACCACCCTAGAAAATGGGGAGAATACCGCCGCCATCTTTATCCAAAACTGGATCAAACCCTTTGGGACCATTTTTATTAACCTGCTCAAAATGATTGCGGTCCCTCTTATTGTCACTTCGCTCATTAAAGGGGTGGCCGATCTCCAAGATATTTCTAAGCTCTCCCGCATGGGCGGCCGCACCATTCTCTTTTATGTTTGTACTACCATTATCGCCGTGAGCATCGGCCTGATTATGGTCAATCTCATTGAGCCCGGCGGCGGCGTTTCTGAAGCCACCCGAGACGGCCTTTTGGCCCAGTTTAAAGGCGATGCCGATAGCAAGATTATGGCCGCCGCCGCCGAAAAAGGCAAGGGCCCTCTCCAAGCCCTAATTGATCTGGTCCCTTCCAATATTTTTGTGGCCCTCTCTAATAATGGGCTGATGCTGCAAACGATTTTCTTTGTCATTTTCTTTGGCATCGGCATTATCTTGATTGATCCCCAAAAAGCCGAGCCCGTCAAGGCCTTTTTTGATGGGGCCAATGAGGTGGTCCTCAAACTTATTGATCTCATTATGTTGGGCGCTCCCTATGGCGTTTTGGCCCTTATGGCCTCTCTTGTGGCCGAAGCCCCCGATGCCGAGATTTTCTACGCCCTGATTTGGTACGCCCTAACGGTGGTCCTTGGCCTAGCTAGCCTTATTGCTATTGATGTGCTGCTGGTTATGCTCTTTGCCAAAAAGTCGCCTAGCTTTTTTACCAAAAATATTCTCCCCGCCCAATTACTTGCCTTCTCGACCAGTTCTAGTGCTGCTACTCTGCCCGTTACCATGGAGCGAGTAGAAGAGCATATTGGCGTGAGCAAGGAGGTCAGTAGTTTTGTTTTGCCCGTTGGCGCTACCATCAATATGGATGGGACCAGTTTGTACCAAGCCGTTGCCGCCGTATTTATTGCCCAGGTCCTCGGCTATGAGCTCACTTTGGGTGCCCAACTAAGCATTGTAATGACCGCTACTCTCGCCTCTATTGGCTCCGCGGCCGTGCCCGGTGCGGGTATGCTCATGCTGGTGGTGGTCCTTGAGTCTATTGGGGTCCCCTCTGCAGGTATTGCCCTCATCTTCGCTATTGACCGCCCCCTCGATATGTGTAGAACGGTGGCCAATGTTACTGGAGATGCCATGGTGGCCACTTCTGTAGCTGCTAGCTTGGGCGAACTCAAAGAACCTGAGGTTAAAAATTGGGATGACCACTACCATAAGGAGGAATAAACTCAAGGCTTTTTTGCATAAAAAGGCCCAATCCTTTAAAGGATTGGGCCTTTTGCCATTTATACGGTCCTACAGGCGGCGAAGCCGCCGCAGGCCTAGCGATGCGAAAGGGGGCGGCGAAGCCGCAGACCCAGGCCGTTAGGCCGCAGGGCCGAGCAGACCTGCGAGCCCTGACAACAAGGACTTTAGTCCGCAGTTCGACGACCAAAGGGAGTAACCGTAGCGCCCGCCGCAGGCGGGAGGCCCCAAAAAAAACTAGCCAAAAACCACCTCAGTAAGTTGTTCTTTTTGGAGATAAGTTTGGGCAATGCGCATCACCTCGGAGGCGGGCATAGCCAGAGTAGCCTCTACCAATTGGTTGTAGAAACTAGCGTCTAGGCCCGATAAAATCAGCTCTTTCCAGACCTCCGAGAGATTGAACACCCCATCTGTAGCAGAGAGAAACATCCCGAGCGAGTAATTTTTGAGCATCTGCATCTCTTCCTCGGCTACGGGCTCCTCTTGTAGTCGTTCTATTTCCTTATAAATCTCGGTCAAAGCCGCAGTTTTCACCTCCTTGGCCACATCCGTATAAATATAGAAATAGCCTGCATGCCGCATCAGCTCCTCCGCCGAGTAGACGCTATAGGTATAGCCCTTATCTTCTCGAAGATTTTGCATCAGGCGGGCGCCATAATAGCCGCCCAAAAGCGTATTGGTAAAATGGAAGGCCGCATAATCTGGAGACTTTTGCGAGAGTGCTCGGCGGCCAATGCGGATAGAGGCCTGTTGGCTTTCGGCCTTGATGGCGGGATAGTGAAAAACGCCCATTTCGGCTGGGGGCAAAAGCAAGGCAGAGCCCTGCGGACTTGGCCCTTGAGGCAGGCGGCTCAGCTCTGTTTTGAGTAAATCCATGCTTGCTGCATCGGTTTTTCCGCTAACAATCACTTGGCAATTATTGGCCAAAAAGCAACGGCGATGATGGGCCAAAAGCAGCTCTCGGTTAAGCAATTTATAATCCTCTGCCTCACTATTATAGCCATAGGGGTGTTCGCTACCAAAGAGCTTTTCGGTAAAGATGCGATAGGCTTGCAACTCATTTCGTTGGAGCTGAATGCGTAGTCTTTGCTTGCTCAACTGCTTAAATTGGTCCAGTTCTTCTTGTTCAAACTGAGGATCTAGGAGCAAATCCATGACCGCCGGCAGCAATTTGGGCAAATGTTTAGACAAGCAATAGAGGCGAATACTCAAACCATCGAAATCGTCAGAAATCTTGAGTTTGGCCCCATAAAAATCAAAGAAATCGGCCAGTTCATCGGCTGTGCGTTGGCCAGCCCCTGCCTTGAGCAAGGCGGCAGTAGCTCGGGCCTGCAACTTATGTTCTTCAAACCAGCGGCCCGCCTGAAATAGCCATTCGATTTTGAGGACCTCCTGGCTGCCCATTTGCAGCTCGTGCAAAATGAGACCATTGGCCAGTTCTTGCCGCTCGGGAGCGGGCAAAGGCAGCTGGCGGATTTGATGTATAGGGGGCCTTTGGGCCAAAATATTTTTCATTACTGTGCTTTTCTAGGATCGTAATTGGGGTCGATAGCTTTCCAGCGGCGGCCATATTCTTGGGCCTTTTGCTGGGCGGCAGCTCCTCCCCCATTTTCGGCCAATTGCTTATAGGCCGCTTCTAAGTTGTAGAGGATTGCAATATTGTTGGGCATGATGGCCAAGGCCTCCTCAAAATAGCGGGCCGCCAACTGCGGATTTCCACCAATGCCATAGGCAATGCCCATCAGGCGGAGGGTTTCAAAATCTTGGCCATTGCTGAGGCTATAAGCCTTTTGTAGTTCATTGACAGCCTCCTGCAGTTTATTCAGCCGCTGGCCCAATACTCTGGCCTTATCTCGATGCGCAACCGTCATGTTATTATTTACATCGGGATGCTCGGGCCGATAGACCTTGACCTGATTGAAGCAGGCAATGGCCTGATCAAAGAGTTTTAGGGCTTCTTGTGCCGCATTCTGTTGCTCCTTCAATTCGCCCATATAAATAAAGGCATTGCCTTGCAACAGCCAAGCGTTGGTATAGCTGGGGTGCAGCTCGATGGCCTTGGCGGCATGGCCTTGGGCCTTTTGCAAGATGCGCATTTTTTCGGCGGCGGGCATTTTGGGGTCTTGGATGCGCTCTTGTAACACCCCAGAAACCGCATTGTTGAGCTTAGCGCTATTGGGCGAAACCTCTATATCGGTAGTAAAGAGGGTATAATCATCATACCAGGCCGGATTTCGGTCTATGGTTTTATAGGCATAGAGGGCCGAAACAAAGAGCAGGCTCCAAAGTCCCAGAGAATAGTTTTTCACTCCTTCTTTATTGTCTGGCATGCGGCGCAAGAGGGCCAAAATCCCCAAGGCGGATAACAAACTAAAGCCGACAGAAGGCATAAACATAAAGCGCTCGGCCATATTGGTCCCAATGGGAAAGAACAAATTGGAGACCACCGAAAAAGTAGCGGCATAAAAGATCAGCGCAAAGGCGTAGGGTTTTCGCTTGAGCAAGCCCATAAAGGCCCAAACGGCCAAAGCAATATGGAACAATAAAATCAGGAGTACCCAAGGATCTGTTAGAGTTGGAATTTCATTTTTGGCCCCACGGATATGCTTGGGATAATAGTCATTGGTTAATGGATGTGGAAGCACCAAAAGACGGACATATTCGCCCCAAGTATAGAGCACCGTTCCATAACGTTCTGAATCGCTAAAGGGGACATATACCTGCGTTTTTCCATCGGGGGCGGGCGCCAATTTGAGATAGGGATCATTCATTAGTTCGACGGCGGGCTCTGTTTTACCATCCCAACCAATGGCGGGATTGCGCATGCCAAACCAAAAAACGGCGGCGGCCACCACAAAGGGAACCGTCCAAATCAATAATTTGTCGAAGCCCAACTGCTTGCGGAAAAAGTAGAACGAAAGCGGGATCAAAACGATAAAGGGGATGGCACTTTCCTTAGAAAAGAGGGCCACAAAAAAGGCCAAAATTGCTCCGCCGGCATAGAGAAAGAGCTTTTTGGGCTGGTCCACGGCTTTAAGGCTCCAATAGGCCGCCAAAATAGCGCCCAGAGTAACCATGATCTCATCTCGGCCCTTAATATTGGCCACCGCTTCGGTATGTAAGGGATGAGCGGCAAAGAGCAGGGCCGTGGCAAAAGCTAGAAAGTGCAGGAGCTTTTTGTCCTTCATTTGAGGATCAAAAAGGGCCATGATCCAAAGGAATAGGACCACCACCAACAAACCGTATAAAATGGCATTGATAGCATGGCTAATTTCGGGATTCCCATCATAGAGCTGTCGACCTTTTTCGTCTTTGAGCAGATTGCCCTGCGCATCCTTGGCCGGCTTCCCAAACAACTGCATTTCTAGGGCAAAGGTGGCCAGGGTAAATGGGCGATAACGGCCCCCTGCCACCAAATTCCGTTTGCCACCAAAAAAGCCTACAAAAGTATCTTCTCCCCAAATGCCCGACATCCCTTTTAGGCCAAGGCGAGTAAACTGATTTTTCTGAATCACAATGCTATCATCTACGGCATATTGGTGGCCCAAGGTATTGGCATAAAGCAGAAAAGAGACAATAAATAAAAGGTAAACTTGCCAATTGGTCTTTAGCCAAAAGCCAGCTTTAGCCGCAGTTTTCGCCTCTACTTTGGGGGCTGGCTGGACTTTGGGCGCCTTTTTAGGCGGTTGTTGTTTTTTCTTTTTTGCCATATCATCAAGTCAATCAAATCATAAAAAAGCTCATCTACAGCCAGTTTTGCTATAGATGAGCTCAATATTAAGAAAAAAGCGGCGCATAGAAAACATTTACCTAGCTACAAGCATCAGAAGCGCTTGTTTTTCCAAACTGCTGTTATTTTGGGGCCTGCCACCTTCGGCGGCCGGGCCCTTGCCGGGCTCGCAGGTCTGCTCGGCCCTGCGGGCTCATTTCATTTCGCCCTGGGTCTGCCGCTACGCGGCACCCTTTCAGGCCCCTAGGCCATTTGGCCTTCGGCCATGGGCTGCAGGTTGAAACCAGCAGCCAATTTAGGAACAGCACAGCCAGCTCCTTCCGCCAAAAAAGCAGGGGCTTTTAAGCCGCTGCGACAAGAAAAACCAAGGTCCAACAAGAATGGCTGCGGCCTTTAGGCTGCAGACAAACGGCCTAGCGATGCGAAAGGGGGCGGCGAAGCCGCAGACCAAGGCCGTCAGGCCGCAGGGCCGAGCAGACCTGCGAGCCCTGCAGCGTAGCGCCTGCCGTAGGCAGGAGGCCCCAAATCCTAATAATTTACCACTTCTACGGTATCTAAGCCCAATTCTAGTTGCAGATATTTGCTTAAATTTTGGGTGTATTTATCGGCTTGGCGGCTATTTTTCCAGTGGATGAGGGCCGTGGGCAGGGTATCCGTAATGACAGAATCTTGGAGTTGGCTACTTTTGACCACCTCGCTCAGGCCGATGGCCTCAATGTCGGGATAGAGCGCTGCAATTTTGCGAGAAATCTTGTCCAGATTGGCCTTATGGATAGGATGTTGGGCCGCCTTCATGCGGGCGATCTCCTCTCTTAGTTCACGAATTTGGCTTTCTCGGCTTTCAATTTCCTCGGTTTTTCGGCGATAAATCTCCTCATATTTACTCACATCAAAATTTTGTTGAGGGAGATCAGTTGGGCGTTTTTCGGTAGACTGATGGATATCGAGAAAGGTATGTTCTAGCTCATAGTTTTTCAGCTTTCGGCTAAACTCTGCAATGCGTTCATCGCTAAGTTCTTCGCCAAACATAATGACCTCAATGACCGAGGAATCGCTAGCATACTTGGCCTTATATTGCAGGACCTCACTTTTCTCCATCATCATGAGGTTTTCGCTAACAAAGTCTTTAACTCGGCGGGTAAAAATCGCCTCATTGACCACATGAATAGCCGTAAAGACACTGGGCACTACGGTCACCACAACGATGAGCAAAATAGCCCATTTCATTTGTTTTTCCCGCTTCTTATCGAGAAACTCAATTTGGGGAAACTGCAAAGAGCGCACGACAATCATGGTCGTCAGGGCAATAAAAATAGAGTTGATAAAGAAGAGATAAAAGGCGCCCATAAAGAACTCCAATTGCAGGGTAGCCAAGCCGTAGCCCGCTGTACAAAGCGGAGGCATAAGGGCGGTAGCGATAGCCACCCCTGGAATAGCATTACCTCGGTCGCGGCGAGAGCTGGCCACAATACCGACCACCCCACCCAAAACGGCAATCAGCACATCATAGAGCGAGGGTTGCGTTCTGGCGATCAGCTCGGCGGTAGGTTCTTTGAGGGGAGAGAGCAAAAAGTAGAAAGCGGCGGCACCGATACTGAGGACAATCATCAGGACCAGGTTGCGCAAAGAATATTTGAGGGTACCGAAATCATTGGTAGCCACGGAAAAGCCCACCCCGACAATCGGCCCCATAAGGGGCGAGATAAGCATGGCCCCGATGACTACTGCCGTAGAGTTGGTATTCAGTCCGATAGAGGCGATCAAGCAGGCAAAAATGAGGGCCCAAAGGTTTCCCCCTCTAAATTCGATGCTCTTTTTCACGTTCTCGGTGGTTCCGGCTTCATCGGTATCCAGATGCAAGCTAAACAGGCGGGTAATCTCGTCCCAGAGACGCTTGAGCAAATAGGTAAATGTATTTGGCATAGTATGCAATTTTGAAATGGACTATCAAGATACAAAAGCGATTTAGTTTTTTGTCTCTTATAGACCCAAATGGCGACTTTGGTCACAAAAAAAGAGCAACTGAAAAACAGTTGCTCTTTTTGCTTTAGGTTCTTGAGGGAATTAAACCGTCATGAGTTCTTCTTCTTTTTTAGCAAAGATGCTATCCACCTGCTTGCTATACTTATCGGTTAGCTCTTGTACCGTTTGCTCGCTGCGTTTTCCGGCATCTTCGGGATAGCCTTCTTTAACGGCGGCTTTTACCTCTTGGATGGCATCGCGGCGAGAGTTGCGGATACTTACTTTGGCATCTTCTGCAAAGCCAGAAGCTTGCTTGACCAATTGCTTACGGCGTTCTTCGGTAAGTGGTGGCACGACCATACGGACCACCTCTCCATCGCTTTGAGGAGTAATTCCCAAATTAGCGGCATAGAGAGCTTGCTCTACCACAGAGACCATTTTCTTTTCAAAGGGTTGGATAACGAGGGTACGAGCATCGGTTGTTTTGATGCCAGCCACTTGATTGAGTGGGGTGGGCATACCGTAATACTCTACTTTTACGTCGGCTACCATTTGAGGGGTAGCTTTTCCTGAGCGAATCTTGAGGAGTTCACGCTGAAAGTGGACAATACTGTTTTGCATGCCTTCTTCGGCAGCTTCTAGGGCTAAATCTATATCTTCTTGCATAGCTTAAATGGTAATTATAAGGTTGGAAAGGAAGCTGTTGCTCAGCTTTTTCGCAAAGAACGCTGCTATATTACGACTTTTGAGGCTATTTTTCAATAGAACTTATTTAAGAACTATGAAAATGGGGGGCTACAAACGCTGCAAGGCCACCAACTTCGCATAAACCCCATTTTGGGCCACTAAGTCCGCAGGGCTTCCTCTTTCTACAATTTTGCCTTCTTGCATCACTAAGATTTCATCGGCTTGTTGGACCGTAGACAGGCGGTGTGCAATCAGCAAGGCGGTCCGCTCTTGCATGAGCTCATCTAGGGCTTTTTGTACGGCCTGTTCAGATTCGGCATCTAGGGCTGAGCTGGCCTCATCCAAAATTAAGACCTGAGGATTGCGCAGTACTGCTCGAGCAATGGTCAGCCGTTGCCGCTGCCCCCCACTGAGCTTCATGCCTCGATCCCCAATATTGGTTTGATAGCCCTCTTCTTGCTCCATAATGAAGTCGTGGGCAAAGGCAATTTTGGCCGCCGCTTCTACTTGCTCTTTGCTTACATTGGGCAAACCAAAAACGATATTATTATATATGGTATCATTAAAGAGAATAGCATCCTGAGAAACCATCCCAAATAAGGCCCGCAAATCTTGTAGGCGATAAGCCGAAAGGGGCTCGCCATCCAAAAGGATTTCGCCAGATTGGGGCTCATAAAAACGGGGAAGTAAATCGGCAATGGTTGATTTTCCAGAACCCGATACGCCCACCAAGGCGATGGTTTTCCCTTTTTCTAAGCGAAAACTCACTCCATCCAATACTTTTTGGTCCTTTTCATAGCCAAACTGAATATTTTTGACCTCTATGGCTTCTTTGAGCTCACTAATGGCCAAGGCATTGGGCTGCTCATCAATTTCTCGAGGCGCTTTGAGGATTTGGTTGAGGCGATCGGCTGCAGCTCGGCCCTTTTGCACATCATAAAGGGCGGTGGCAAAGGATTTAGCCGGATCAATGATATTGTAAAACATCAAGATAAACATCACAAAGGTCGAGGCATCAAAAGCGCCATCAAAGACGAGGTGTCCACCATAAAGCAAAAGGGCCGCAATGACGCAGATCCCCAAGAATTCCGTCAAGGGAGAGGAGAGGTCCTTGCGCCACTGAATCCGATTGCTCACATTCAGATAATAGCTGTTTTCTTCGGCAAAGCGCTCTCGCTGAAAGCCCTCGGCCCCAAAGGCTTGAATCACTCTTAAGCCCCCAATGCTCTCTTCTATTTGAGAGAGGATGCGGCCCAGACTGGCCTGCGCCTTGGCCGAGTTTTTCCGCAACACCTTACCCAATTGGCCAATAATAAGGCCCACAAAAAGGAAAAGCCCAAAAGAAAAACCCGTTAGTTCTGGACTGATATAGAGCATGACTCCCACCGAACCAATTAAGGTGAGAGGCGAGCGGACCAAGGTTTCTACCGAACGCAGCACGCTCCATTGTAGCTCTTTTACATCGGAGCTGAGTCTCGACATCAAATCGCCTTTGCGCTCTTGCGAAAAGTAGGAAAGCGGCAAACTCATCAATTGGCCAAAAACGGCCTGCCGCAAATCTCTTTCGATGCCGTTTCTTACGGGGGCCATGACAAAAAGGGCCAAATAGCGGAACACATTCTTAAAAAAGAAGGCTCCAATCATGATCCCACAAACCCAAAAAAGGGCCGCAGGGCGCCCATGCTCCTGCATATACATAATCAATTCCCGATTGAAGAAAGTTACCCACTGATCGCTCCAACTTGCCGTAGGATCTTGGGCGGGCAGGCTGGGCATTTCCTCCTTAAACAGAATATCGAGAAAGGGCCCCAAAAGCATTAGCGAAAAGATGCTAAAAAAGGCGGTTAGGGCATTAAAAATCACATTGAGAACGCCTAGGAAACGGTAGGGTTTCAGATAGGCTAAAACGGCTATAAATGCTTTCATTTTCAGGCCCATTTGGGCAAATTAGTGAAGACTAAATAACTGGGGTTGGGGGGCAAAGCTGCCAAAGTACAAAACAAAATGCAATAGCGGCTCATCTTGGCCGCTTTTTGGTCCATCCCCGCCAAGGAGTAGAGGAGAACGCTATATTTCTGGATGTTTTGGGGCTGCCCACTCGCTACGCTCGGGTCGGGCCATTGCGCAGCTCGCAGGTCTGCTCGGCCCTGCGGCGGCTGCGCCGCCTAGGTCTGCCGCCTTCGGCGGCCCTGCTACAGCCCCTCAGCCGGCGGCTTCGCCGCCTCTAGATGCAGAACAACAGATTTTGAATGAAAGCAGCTCTTCTACAAGGCCCCAATAGCATGGATAAACGGCCCTATGGCTGAAGGCCAAACGGCCACAACAAGCCCTTTAGGCCGCAGTTCGACGACCAAAGGGAGTAACCGATGTGGAAGGGTGGCCGTTAGGCCAGACCCAGCGGGCGAAGCCCGCGCAGGGCCGAGCAGACCTGCGAGCCCTGAAACGACAACAAGGTCTTTAGGCCGCAGTTCGACGACCGAAGGGAGTAACCGCCGCAAGGCGAAGCCGCAGCGGAGGCCCCAAAACAGCAAACTATTTTTAATTAAAAAACTATCTTGCGCAGACTTATTTTTTTACTAAAACCCGCTTATGAAACAGCTCTTTTTCTTTCTACTCTTAGTTATTTCCCTTTCTTCTTGTCAGAAAATTATGCTTCGTTATTATGGGGTGAAGCAGCCCAAAGAGGAGACTGCCAGCAGTTTATACGACTATTTGCGAAAAAAAATAGCGGTCGACAGCCAGCAGATTGCGCATTTTGCTGGCTATCAGCAGTATGCGGAATTTGGACCAGAGGCGCCAGAGGTATACATCTTCAATCGGGAGGGCTATCGCTTGCGCTATAAGCCAGATAGCATAGATTGTTCTGGGGGATTGACCTTATTTTTGGAAGAGTGGGAGCAAATGGATAAGCTAGATATTGATAGTAGTTTGCAATTGTCTGATTGGACTCCCTTTTTTCAGCAGGCTTTTAGCCAAAAGAGCTATAGTATGGCCGAAGATAGCGACTATGTATTTTTTATTTTCTGGGGCAAATTTATGGGCCGCATCAACCAGTCGGCTTATGATTGGTACGAGCAGATTGAGGCCATCAATGCCAAGGGCAAAGAGCGTTTGGAGCTACAGATGATTGCTGTAGACCCCATAGAAGGCTGGGAAAAGCCTGAAAAATAGGCGCTAAAAAGCGAGAATCAAAAAATGGGAGTATAGCGCCGAGCTATACTCCCATTTTGCTTTAGTCTTCCATCAAGACCTCATAAATATCGTCTAATTCATCAAAGGATTTGTAGCCGACTTTTTCCTCTTCGCCTCCTTTGAGGGAGAGGCCTTTAATGCCCAGGGCCAGAATATCGTCTAGCTCTGAGGCCTCAAAGGGGAGGCTGAGGCAGAGCGGATAAGTTTGAGCCAGCTCGGCTAATTGGGCTTTTTGCTGGGGGTTGAGGTCCTTCCAATGCATATTATTGCGCTCTAAATCGAGCAGGAAGAGCGTGGTATAGGCTTGCCATTCGGCATAAGTGCTAGCAAGATTAGAGAGATCGTCTAGGGATTCTAAAACATCCTCCTTAATAATTTGGGTATGTTGGGCCAATTCTTTGGCGGCGGTTAGGCTAGAAAAGGGGCCGAGTTGAATAGCTTGCAGGCCTAGTTTTTCGATCCAGGGCAAGAGTTCTTCGGCTTGATTGAGGCCCATAAACTCCCCAACAATTTGGGGGCCCACCAGCCATTCCTTCATGGCTTTAAACTCCGTAATAGAAAGGGCTTCGGCAGCATTGGGGTCAATACAAAAGCCCATATATTCTACGCCCCAGGCGGCAAAATAGCGGGCGTCTGTCAGGTTGGCCATTTGAGAGGCCTTAATCATTGTTTTTAGCATGCTGGTAGATTGAAGTTTGGGCAAAGGTAAGCAAGCGCTTTTATTTCTCCCATTTTGGGCCTTTTAAATATGGGCCTGCGGGGCGAGACAAGCTCCTATTTTTTTATTAAATTGAGGAAAACAGAACATTATGCAAAAATTCCTATGGATCTTGTTTTTGGCCCTTCCCCTCTTTGTTTTGGGCCAAGACAAAAAACCCGATGCTAGTTTGGATTGGGAACGTTTTTTTATGCCTGGAGTGGGCTATAGCAGTTTTATTCCTCAGCAGAATATGGATAGTTTGGGCTTATTTCATGGTATCAATGCCCAGATTGTGATTTTCAGCATTGGGAGTTCGGATAAAGATATGCTGGGCTATCTTCGGATAGAAGGGCGCTACAGCCAGTTGGGCAGCAGCAAAAAGGGGGGCGAAAACCTCAGTTATTGGGGATTTTCGGTTTTGGGTTCTTTTGAGCGAGGTATTCGTCGGCATTTTATGGTGCCTTATTATGGCTTGGAGCTAGGCGGCATATCGAGAAGCTCGGCAGAGCAGGGCTTTCAGTTTAGCCCAATTGTAGGCTGCAATATTTATCAGGCCGAGCGATTTTTGGTCCATATTCAGGCCCAATATCCTTATGTAAACAACAAAGAATTTGACCAATACAGTGGTCTTCAACTTCAGGCGGGCGTTTCGGTGGCCGTTTGGTAAATCCCCTATTTATGCGATTATATTTATTGCTGCTCTTTCTGTGGAGCGGCTGGGCCTTACAAGCTCAAAAACAAGATAGTTTAGCCATTTGTAAACTGCGTCCAGATTATTCCTGGGAATCTTATGCTGTTCCGGAGTTGGGTTATGATTTTTATACCCCACTCAATGATAGTTTGGGCAATGCTTATCATGGCCCAAGTTTTCGCTTTAGCTTCTATCAGTATAGCTATGATGATGAGAGCTGGGGGCCCGCCTACCTAAATTTGTATGTTCGTTTGCAGCGTTTATATGAAACAGAAAAAGGCATTAGTCAGCAATTTTTATGGGGACTTGGTGCAGAGTTTTCTTTTGAAACAGGCTTATATCGCTCTTTTTTCGTGCCTTATTTTGGGGCCGATTTAGGAAATATGGGCCGCTCTGATTTGGGCAGTAGCTTTCAGTTTAGCCCCGTACTAGGCCTTAATATTTTGCACAATAAGCGCGTTTCTTGGCGCATCAACAGCCGCTACACCTTTGCCACAGGCGAGCACAATAGCTCCCTAAGTGGCTGGACCCTAGGCAGTAGCATACAACTTAACTTTTGGTAAATCCCCTTTATATGAAAATGCTTTCTTTTCTCTTTTTGCTGCTCCTCCCCTATTGGGCCAGCGCCCAGGAGCAAATCAATAAACGCCCTAAAAAAGAGTATCTGGATGAGGCGGGCCGCCTTTTTGCCCCCGCCTTTGGCTACAATACTTTTTTCCCCATACAATACGATCAAACGGGGCCTTTTCATGGTCCTTCTTTTGGCTTTGAGCTCTATAACCAAACCATGGAAGGCGATTTTTCCCCCGCTCAATTTGCCTTTTTTGCGCAGTTTAGCCAGCTACAAAGCCTAGAACAAAGCGATATCCGCATGCTGCTCATCAGTTTTGGGGGACGATTTTCTTTTGAGCAGCATTTGGGCCGCCGTTTTTTCTTGCCCTTTTTTGGGCTAGAGTTTGGCGGGGTTGCCCGCAATGATGTCAATTGGGCCCCTCATTTGAGCCCCTTTTTGGGCCTAGAAATTTATCATGGAAAAAATTGGGCCTGGGAGCTCAAAGGCAGCTATGTCAATGCCCTCAGCTCCGATATGCGGCAACTAAGCGGGGGACTACTGCATACGCATGTCTATATCAATTTATGGACAACAGATTAGGATTTGGGGCCTCCGCTGCGGCTTCGCCTTGCGGCGCTACGTTCGGCAGCTCGCTCTTCGCTCGGCCCTGCGCAAAAAACAAGTTTTTGCTTGGTCTGCGGCTTTGCCGCACTGCCTACCATCGCTAGGCCATAAAAGCCGCCCTGATTGGGCGGAGAAAAGGCCATTCGGCCTAGGGGCCTGAAAGGGGGCCGCGCAGCGGCAGACCCAGCCAGCTTGCTGGCGCAGGGCCGAGCAGACCTGCGAGCCCTGTAAGGGCCCGGCCGCCGAAGGCGGCAGGCCCCAAAAAAATAATCATCAACGCAAAATAACCGTCTTTAACTGAGCAGCTAGTTCGGTTTGTTGGGCCTTAAGCTTTTGGTGAATTTTGAGGTGTAGGATGAGCTCCTCCATTTTGTCGGGCTGACTTTGGAGCAGCTTAATCTGCTGTTGGTTTTCGGCCAAAAGGCGCTCTTGTTTGTGGAGTTTGAAGCGCAAAATGCCGCTTTTGGCATCGGCTACATGGTTTTGCTCGGGCATTTCTTGGGAGTTGAGGTAGACATTTAGGCGTTCCCAGCCGGGCGAATAAATATAGGGATCGGCCAATAAATTGATGGCCAATTGGGCCAGTTCGGCCTTGGGATGTTGGGTAAAATAGTTAGAATTGATGGGCTCTCCCTCCTCCAAACGATCGATGCAAAGCTCAATAATTTCGGCATAAAGGGGGTGGTCAAACTCATCGAGTAGCTCGCCCATATCGATCAGAATAAACTCGGCCAGAGTATCGGCTTCCTCGGCATCGGGCCAGGCTCTATCGCCAAAATTGATGAGCAGGCGCAAAATATCTTTTTCTTGAAAATGGCCCAAAACGGGGGCGGGACCAGTTTGTGGGTCTGTAGCGGGGCCGGCCATATTATCGGGAGCGTACTCCCCTTCTGCATGGGGACCAAACTGGTCCTCCTCCATAGGCGGGGGCAATTCGCCTGGGGCCAACTGTTGTTTTTGTTGATTTCTTTGTTGGCGGCGGGCCTGTTGGCGTTCCTCGCGGCGGGCATCTTTTTCGGCATCTGCCTGTGCCTTAGCGATGCGTTTATTGACCTCAATATGAAGAATTTGCTCACTAATTTCGAGTCTTTGGGCGCAGCTACGGACATAAGTGGCTCGTTTGAGGCTATCGGGGATTCTGGCGATACTGCCCACAATATCTTGCAGTAATTCGGCACGGGCCAAGGGGTCATCAGCCTTATCCTCCAGCAAAAGATTCATCTTAAAGAGGATAAAATCGGTCGCCTGTTGTTCTAGGTATTCTCTAAAGGCCTTGAGGCCCACCTTCTGCAGGTAAGAATCGGGATCTTCGCCTTCGGGGACCAGAACCACCTTAGCGTTCATATCTTGCTCCAGAATCAGATCGAGTCCACGCAAAGCGGCCTTAATTCCGGCCTTATCGCCATCGTAAAGTAGGGTCAGATTAGGCGTATAGCGTTTGACCAATTGGATTTGGCCGGGGGTGAGTGAAGTCCCCGAAGAAGCCACTACATTTTCAATACCCGCTTGGCTGAGGGCCAGCACATCCATATAGCCCTCTACCATATAGCACTCCTTCGCTTTGACGATAGCTTGGCGGGCTTGGTAAATTCCGTAAAGGATTTTGGACTTTTGGTAAATATCGGATTCGGGCGTATTGAGATACTTAGGTTGTTTCTTATTATTGCCCAGCATTCGGCCCCCAAAGCCGAGGACTTTTCCCGATAAATTATGGACCGGAAACATGACGCGGGTTCTAAAGAAATCATTGCCGTATTGGGTGGCGAGTCCAGCTTTTTGGAGTAGTTCTAAATCGTAGCCTTTAGCTTTTGCGGTTTGTAGGAGGTCGCTATTTCGGCCATTGGCAAAGCCTAGCCCAAAGCGGTCGATTGTTTTTTGCAGCAAGCCTCTTTCCTTAAAATACGAAAGGCCAACCGAGCGGCCATAATCCGTTTGCATTTGGGCGGCAAAATGCTTTTGTGCAAACTCATTGATAATATAGAGGCTATCGGCTTGGCGTTGTTGTTCCTTATATTCCTCGGAGCTTTCCTCCTCTTCAATTTCGATATTATAGCGTTGGGCCAAAAAGCGGAGGGCTTCAGGATAGGAAAGGGTTTCATGTTCCATGACAAAATTCACGGCATTTCCGCCAGCGCCACAGCCAAAGCATTTATAAATGCCTTTGGCTGGAGAGACCGTAAAAGAGGGCGTTTTTTCGCCATGAAAGGGGCAGAGACCGATCAGGTTAGCCCCTCTTTTTTTGAGGTGGACAAAATCGCCTACCACATCCTCGACCTTTACGGTATCGAAGATTTCTTGAACCGTCTTTTCTGAAATGTACCCCATCTACTGCTCCTTTTTTTGCAAAAGTACAGCTTTTTGGGGGAAGGAGAAGGGGAAGGGGCAAATTGCTGGGGTTCTTTCTGTATTTCTGTTGGAGCCTAGATATAGGCCTTTTGTGAAAACAAGCTTTGCAGTATAACTTTAATTATGGCCGTGAACGAGATATTTTTTCCGTAGAAACCATGGAGGAGAATACATTGGATCGGGTGATAAAGTAGGGCTGTAGGTCCCTACAACAACTCCCCCTCTACCCCCATCCCAAACAGAGCAAAATCATACTTTGCAGGATCTTCAGCAGAAAGTGTTCTAGCGGCTTGCCCCAACTCCAAACAGGCTGCCCAATCGTCTTTTGTTCTTTTCAAAAGCCCCAAGGTCCTGGCCTGCCGACCGACATGTACATCTAAGGGAAGTAGTAGTTGCGCAGGCGAAATTTGCCGCCAAAGCCCAAAATCTACCCCTGCCTCATCTCGACGGACCATCCAACGCAAAAACATATTTAAACGCTTACAAGCCGATTTCCGAGCAGGAGTAGCAATGTGTTTTCGGGTCCGCTGAGGGGCCTCTTCTAAGGCAAAAAAGTCTTGCTCAAAGCCGAGCAAAGCCGGCCCAACATGCTCATCTTCTGGCCCAAGATGCCGCGCAAATGCCTGCTCCAAACTATCCTCTTTTTGGTAATATTGCTGCAACCAATGCAGAAAATAAAGGGCATCCGTGGGCTGAAAGGTCCGATGCTTAAAGTCCAAAAATGCCTTGCGGTCCGCCTCCTCATGGTTGACAATAAAATCATGGGGCGCATAATCCATCAACTCCAACAAGCGCTTTCCACTCTTAATGATGCTGGCCCGACGCCCCCAAGCCAAAACAGCCACCCAAAAGCCAATAATCTCCCGATCAGCCGCCTTGCTCAAACTATGTGGCAAACTAATCGGATCATCTTTGATAAAATTTGGTCGGTTGTATTGGGCCACTTTTTCATCCAAATAGGCCTTGATATCTTTCATTTTTTTTGTTTTTGGGGCCTCCCGCCTGCGGCGGGCGCTATGTTGCGGGGCTCGCTGCTCGCTCGGCCCTGCGGCAGCAAAGCTGCCTGGGTCTGGCCCTTTGGGCCACCCCTCCACAGCGCTAGGCCAAATGCGCTAAAAAAAAACTTTGGCCCTCTTCAAGAGGACCAAAGTCGAAAACTAAACCCTAAAACCCATGAATAAACTTTAAATGCGTCATAAGCGCATGAGCTGACTTAAATTAACCGCTCCATCAGGAGCTGTCTAAGTTGCTTAAGTTCTATTAGTAAACTACGCTCCCCCAAAAAGGTTGAGCCTTTTTTCATTTTTCTTTCCAAACTGGCCCTTCTGCATCTAGAAGGCGCGAAGCGCCTGGACACAACAAGCCCTTTAGGGCGTCTTCGACGACCAAAGGGAGTAACCGATGTGCAGCAGAGGCGCGAAGCGCCTGGCCTAGCGATGCGACAGGGTGGCGCGAAGCGCCAGACCAAGCCAGCTTGCTGGCGAAGGGCCGAGCAGACCTGCGAGCCCTAAAGCGTAGCGCCGCAGCTCTGCTGCGGAGGCCCCAAAAAAGGAACAAGTTCAAATAGATAAAACAGAAACCTCAAGGAGCATTTATTTTGGATTTGGATCCTAATGGCCAAAGCGTTCCTTCAATAAATCTTGCAATTCAAAAAGTTGGTCGCGATATTGAGCGGCGGACAAAAAGTCGGTGGCCTTGGCCGCCTCTTTCATTTTACGGCGGGCCTCTTCGATCGCTTTTTCTAGCTGTTCCTTAGACATCGTTTTGAGGATGGGGTCTTCAGCCACCATATTTTGCTGCTCATTTTGCTCATATTCCTTGCCTTGCAGGCGGCCATCTAGGACCGAACTTTGGCGGCGAATTTCATCCTTAGATTTGAGCACCGTAGTGGGCGTAATGCCGTATTTTTCGTTATAAGCCATCTGAATGCTGCGGCGGCGATTGGTTTCATCTATCGTTTTTTGCATAGAAGGCGTCATCTTATCGGCATAAAAAATTACACGGCCATTGGCATTACGGGCGGCCCGTCCTGCGGTCTGTGTGAGTGAGCGTTCGTTGCGCAAAAAGCCTTCTTTATCGGCATCGAGGATAGCGACCAGGGCCACCTCGGGTAGGTCCAAACCTTCACGGAGAAGGTTGATTCCAATCAGCACATCAAACTCGCCTAGGCGGAGATCTCTCAAGATTTCTACTCTTTCCAAAGTGTCTACATCCGAGTGAATATAGCGGCAACGGATATTATATTTGGCCAAATATTTTGCGAGTTCTTCCGACATCCGTTTGGTAATAGTCGTGACCAACACCCGCTGATCTTTACGGGTCGCGCTGCGGATTTCATCCATAAGATCATCCACTTGGTTGATGCTGGGCCGCAACTCAATGGGCGGATCGAGTAAGCCCGTGGGGCGAACGATTTGCTCCACCACTTCGCCCTCTGTTTTTTCTAATTCGTAAGCGGCGGGCGTAGCGCTCACAAAAACCACCTGTCGCATCAGGCTTTCAAACTCCATAAAGTTGAGTGGGCGGTTATCTAGGGCCGAGGGCAGGCGGAAACCGTGTTCGATCAGAGACATTTTTCGGGCTCTATCGCCGCTATACATGGCTCTAAATTGTGGCATCGTCACATGGCTCTCATCCACAATCATGAGAAAATCCTCTGGAAAATAATCGAGTAGGCAGAAAGGGCGGGCGCCAGCTTGGCGGCCATCAAAGTAGCGAGAATAGTTTTCTACGCCAGAGCAATAGCCCAATTGGCGCATCATTTCTAGGTCCATATTGACCCTTTCCCGCAGGCGTTTGGCCTCTATATGCTTACCTTCATCCTCCATATATTCATAATGTTCACGGAGTTCATCCTCAATTTGTCGAATGATTTGCTGCATACGGTCCTTGGGGGCCACATAAAGGTTGGCGGGAAAGATAGCGACCACGCTAAGGTCTTCCAATTTTTTACCTGTTTCGGTATCTATGCGTTCAATTTCGTCGATTTCATCGCCAAAAAAGCTAAGGCGGAGACCATAATCGGTATAAGGGAGGTTAATATCTAGGGTATCGCCTCGCACCCGAAACTCTCCTCTTTCAAAGCTATTTTCGCTACGGGCATAAAGGCTGTCTACCAGTTGGTAGAGCAGGCTATTTCGGCTAATATTTTGGCCAACTTCTAGGCGCATCACGCCTTTTTTATAGTCTTCGGGGTTTCCCATACCATAAATACAAGAAACTGAGGCCACCACCACAATATCTCTGCGGCCCGATAATAGTTGGGAAGTAGCTCTTAGGCGAAGTTTGTCCACCTCATCATTAATGGCCAAATCTTTCTCGATATAGGTGTCAGTAGAAGGGACATAGGCTTCTGGTTGGTAATAATCGTAGTAAGAAACAAAGTACTCTACCGCATTATTTGGAAAAAACTGCTTAAACTCGCCATACAATTGGGCCGTCAGGGTCTTATTATGCGTTAAGATCAGGGTAGGCTTTTGCAACTCCTGAATCATATTGGCCATAGTAAAGGTCTTTCCAGAACCCGTTACCCCAAGCAAACACTGGTAGCGCTCCCCTCTGAGAGCGGCTTCTACCAATTCTGCAATAGCCTTGGGTTGGTCGCCAGCTGGCGAAAATGGAGAGTGGATCTCAAACTGCATAACTTTGGGCATTAATGAGGGGCAAAAATACGACTTTTGCCTTAGGCGCAATCAATATTCATCCTATCTTTTATTTTAAAAACAAATCTTATGCGTATCAGTTTGTTCATGGGCCTCTTGCTGCTCCTTTTTTCCAGCTCGGCCTCGGCCCAAAAGATCAAGTTTTCTGTTGACCACCCCATTGTTCAGCGGGTGGTTAAGGCCGCTCTCAAAGAATATATTCCAAAGGTGCGGAAGAAAAATGAGAAGATCAAAGACATTCAGTTTAAGTCGACCAAAGCCGGAGAAGACTATAATAAAATCAAGGGCACCGTTTTATTTGACAAACCGGGCAAGGCTTTGGGCAATGGCAACTATCGCTTTAAAATGAAGATCGGCAACAATTTGCTCAAGCCCGAAATCAAGAGCCTAAAGCTACAGGTGGCCCGCATTTGGTTTATTCGATTTTACAAAAGAGTGATTTAATTTTTTTGGGGCTGCCCCGGCCTTTGGCCGGGTCGGGCTGTACCGCAGCTCGCAGGTCTGCTCGGCCCTGCGGCGGCTGCGCCGCCTGGGTCTGGCCTTCGGCCACTGCTATCCATCCCTCAGCCAAGGCGGCTGCGCCGCCTTTCTGGACCAAAACAGCCCCAACTAGTGTGCTAGTTGGGGCTGTTTTTTTTAGGCCAATGGGCGGTTATTCCCAAATAATATCACATTGGTCATGATAAAGTCCTACCTCTTTGATCTGCTCATAGGAAAGCTTTGTTCCAGAAACATCCAAATACAATAGGCTGGCTTTAGAAGCCCAAACCTTGGGCAATTTATCATAAGGCATATTGGCTATTTCTAGTGATTCTAGCTTAGGGAGCTGCGCAATAAAAGCGGGAAACTCATAGACCAGATCATCTTCCAAAAGGTCATCAATACTGGTACAAGAAGAAATATTGAGGCTAGTGAGGGGGAGTTTTTCCATTCCTTTAGGAAAAACCAGCTTTTCATTATTAGAGAGGTCCAATTCTTCTAACTCTTGGAGTTTTGCCAAAGAAGGATGAATTTTATCAATCATATTGGCATCCAAGTAAATGCTTTTCAACTTTGTGGCGCCGGTAAAATCTGGCGTACTAAAAAGCAGGCAACTACTCATATAGAGTTCTTCTAGGGCGGGCATATATTGGCCCTTAAAGAAATTGGGGCCCATAATATTTTCACTAAGATAAAGGAGCTTTAGCTTTTTCATGGGCGCCTCCAAATTATTCACAACAATCAGGTTGTTATCTAGGTGTAGCTCTGTTAAGTTGGGAATTTGGGCAAAAAAGGCGGGAATTTCCCCTAGGGTATTATTGCTCAGCAATAGCTCTTCTAATTGTTGAAGTTGCGTTAAGCTTTCGGGCAGCTCGCCAATTTCATTTCCAATAAGGCTCAATTCTTTAAGTTGGCTATAGGCTATAATTTGGCTGGGGATCTCCGTCATGCCGCAATTATCCAAGCTCAGGTAATGGAGTTGGGCCAATTGTTTGGGCAATTTTTGAATTTTTGTGCGATTTACAAACAGGTCCTTCAAGCCTTCGGCCTGAATATCTAGCGTATGCAGGGGATTGTCGCTTAAGTCTAGATTTTGCAAATTGGCCCCAAAAGAAAGCTTAATTTCTTCAATTTTATTTTCGCCTAGGTCCAAGTAATTTAGAGCGGGAAGTTGGCCCAAAACCTTGGGGCATTCCTTAAGGTTAAGGCGAAGCAACTCTAATGTTTTGAGCTTTTTCAGGCTAGCAAGAGCGTTCCAATCGGCGGCAGCCATGGCTGTATTTTTAGATAAATTGAGTTCTTCTAGGCTTGGGATGGCTGCAACTTGCTTTAGGGCCTCTGGACCAAGTTGGTTACTGGCCAAATAAAGCGTTTTCAGCTTAGTCAATTGGCTAAAACTAGGAGGAAGCGTTTGTATGGCGTTATCGTCTAGGTCCAAATACTCTAAATTGGGGAACGCTCCCCAAATGTCGCCTATTTCGCTTAGTTCAATCCCATTTACGCTCAATTCCTTGAGGTTGGTAAAAGCCATTAGGCTTTCGGGAAGGCGGCTAAAGCTCTCTTCTGAAAGGTCGAGGATATAGACTTCTTTTGGATTAGCGGCTAGGGCTTCTTCTAAAGAGTAGTACTCTCCATCTTCTTGGGCCAAGATGGGAAAACTGGCCAAAAGCAAAAACAAGAAGGGTAAATAAAGGGAATTCGTTTTCATGTTTATAGATTTTAAATGTTACTAATGAGCTAATTTACTGATAATTGTGCCAACTGTTTCCAAGTTGTTAAAATAGTATACTTTTAGCGCAAAGCGCCTCTTTTTTGGGCCTTAAATAAAGTATAACAGCCCCAACTAGCGAGGCAGTTGGGGCTGTTATTTTAAACTAATTAGCGTTTATTATCTAACAATCGTGCATTCCTCTAGATCAACTCCAATCTCTTTGATCTCTTTATAAGGCAGCTTTGTTCCAGAAACATCCAAATAGTCTAGGATCGCTTTAGAGGCCCAATTATCAGGTAATTCAGCATAAGGAACATTGGCTATTTCTAGGAATTCTAGATTCCGTAATTTGGCGATAAAGGCCGGAAATTCGTAGATCTTACCATCGTCCCCAAAATAATTTGTACAAGAAGAAATATTAAGGCTAGTGAGGGGGAGCTTCTCCATCCCTGCGGGAAAAATTAACTCCTCATTACCAGAGAGATCCAATACTTCTAGTAATGGGAGCTCTGCCAAAGAAGGATGAACATTACTTACACTATGGTCATCCATATAAATAATTTTCAACTGATTTGCCCCTGTAAAATCTGGCGTATTATAACAGCTACCACGACTCATATAAAGCTCTTCTAAGGCTGGCATATACTTCCCCTTAAAGAAAGTTTCCTTCATTGTCACCATATTCTGGGTAATACTAAGTACCTTCAGCTTTCTCATTGGCTCCTTTAAACTATTAACCCTCAAAAGATTACTATCTAAATTTAACTCTTTTAAGTTAGGGAGTTCGGAAAAAAAGGCAGGAAGTTCTACTATTTCATTACGACTTAGATGTAGTTTTTCTAGATGCTTAAGTTGAGTTAAATTTGCAGATACTTCACGCATACAAGTACCACGAAAAGCTAATTCTTTAAGTTGGCTATAAGCCATAACTTCAGAAGGTATATTGGAGTGTATAGAGCCCTGCAAATTGAGGTAAGTCAGTTGATCCAATCGCTTAGGAAATCTGCGAATTGGAGTTAATCCGATCAATAAACTCTTTAAACCTTTAGCCTCAATATCCAGATATGTTAAACGACCCTCACTTAGGTCTAAGTATTCTAAGTTTGGGCCAAAAGAGACGTTAATTTCTTCAATAAGATTCATGTGTAGGTCTAGATAGGTCAAGGCAGGCAGTTGAGCAAAGACTTTAGGAAATTCTTTAAGCCAACAGCCATCCAGCTCTAATTTTTTGAGTTTTTTCAGGCTAGCAAAGGCATCCCAATTGGCCGAACGAAATGTTGTATCATTAGACAAGCTGAGTTCTTCTAGGTTCTTAAGGGCTGCAATTTGCTTGAGGGAAGCTGAACCAATTCTGCTATGAGACAAAGAAAGCGTTTTCAGTTTGCTCAATTGGCTAAAGCTGGGGGGGAGTTCTTCAATACGATTATCGCTTAGGTCCAAATACTCCAAATTGGGGAACGCGCCCCAGATATCGCTCAACTTGCTCAGTTTACTATTGTTTATCATCAATTCCTTGAGATTAGTAAAGGCCTCTAGGCCTTTGGGAAGGCCGCTGCTAAAGTTCTCTTGTGAAAGGTAGAGGCCATAGACTTCTTTGGGATTAGCGGCTAGGGCATCTTTTAAAGAGTAGTACTCTCCATCTTCTTGGGCCAAGATGGGTAAGCTGGCCAAGAGCAAGAATACAAAGGCCAAGAAATAAGAATTCGTTTTCATGTTTATAGATTTATGAATGTAGAACGAATTGGCCAACAACAGGCCCTAAACGACAGGCCTATGCTTCGTTGTTTTTCAACTCATTCAATGTATACACTAAAGCAAGTAACTAATTTTCTGACCCATGCAGCCAGCTGTACTGAACTTGTTTAGGCTGATGACTTGGCGCTAGTTAGGCGGCGAAGCCGCCGCAGGCTGAGGGATGGATAGCAGTGGCCGAAGGCCAGACCCAGGCGGCGCAGCCGCCGCAGGGCCGAGCAGACCTGCGAGCTGCGGTACAGCCCGACCCGAGCAAAGCGAGGGGCAGCCCCAAAATAACAGCAGTAGTAAACCCTAAACAGTGCAGATTAGGAAAATAAAACAATTAGTTACCACAGATATAAATCAAGTATAAACACAAAAATGTATGTTGTCAAGTTTTGGCTAAAAAAAAAGACAAAAAAAAGCCACTCGTCCAGAGGAGAGTGGCTGAAGACTTTAGGTTTGCGGGTTTAGAACTCGCTAGCCTTTGCCTGATTATTTTTATAGACGAAAGCGCCTGGAAAATCTTCTTTAACTTTTTGGAGCTGCATATAGGCCTCTAATTTAGTGTAGTAGGCGCCCCAATTGAGTCGGTAATAAGGTTGTTTGTAGGTCCAGTTGGCTTTTTTTTCTTCCTTTCGGTTAAACCGCGTTTGTTTTTCCAGCAAATCGTATTTATCTCGGCTCACCATAAGTTGGATACCCCAGGCCTTAATTTCTCGATCTTCTTCAAAGTTGAGTTCTTTTCTAAGGTCGAGTAATCGTCGGATGCTAGGCTCCTCATTTTTTTCGATGGCTTGCTGGCCGCTGAGTAGATTTAGGAAAAAAAGGCTAAAAAGGAGTAAAAAGAAGGGACGCATAAGCTTATTTTTTGGCGGCTTGAGTTAATTCGAGGCCAGAAGAGGTCCCCAATCGGCTAGCGCCGGCCTGAATAAGTTGTTGGGCTTGTTCTGGGGTTTTGATTCCGCCAGAGGCCTTAATTTTCACTGCCGATCCTTTGAGAAAGCCCTTGAGTTGGCGGACCACCTCTGGGCTAGCACCTCCTTGAAAACCGGTAGATGTTTTGACATAATCTACGCCAATTTCCATACAAATATCGCAGAGGCGCTGCATTTGGATATTATCGAGCAGGCTAGTTTCTAGAATCACCTTGAGGGTACTTCCGTGTAGGTGCACGGCCCGAGTGACCGAGTCAATATCATTTTGCACATAACTCCACTCGCCATCCATAACGGCGGCAAGATTGACGACCATATCGACCTCATCGGCTCCTTCAGCGGTAGCTCTTTTGGCCTCTTCTACTTTTGCAGAGATGGTCGAGTAGCCCATAGGAAAGCCTATGACGGTAACAATTTTGGGACGCTGCTCAAAATTGGCTAAAAAGTACTTGGCTGTATTAACGTGAAAAGGCGGGATGCAAACCCCTGCAAATTTATGATCGATAGCTTCCTGACAAAGTTGTTCGATATCAGAAGAGCTAGCGTTAGCTTTTAAGAGAGTATGTTCTATGGCGTCAGCTAAATTCATAGCCTATATAGTTATGTGTTGAATGACAAAATTTGTCCTTTAGGGGGCTAAATTACGGATTAAATTATAAAGTTGCGGTCTTGACTTCTCTATTTTTCAAAGTTTGCAAACAAAAAAGATGGGGGCAGCACAAAAGCTACCCCCATCAACCAATTCCAAAACTCAAAAACCAACTATAAGAACTTGTTTCTTCTATTATTCGCCAGCTCTTTTCTAGACCTTTAGGGAGGGCCTTTCAGAAAATAGCCTTGTGCAAGGCCTTAGGGAGGGCCTGTTCTATCCTACTGCATTATTTCAGCAGCTCAGTAGTATACTCGTTCTTCCGGTATTTCTTCCACTCAGAAAACTGAGCCTTATATTGTAGGGAGTTATGTCTTTTTTTTCTGCAGCTGTATGGCCTGCTGGCTCTGCTTAATCTGCTCTTTTTGAGCCTTTATAGCCTCCTCTTGCTCCAATAGGATCTCCTCCTCTTTTCCCTTTTCTTCCTCTACTTCTCCTATTTTCGCCTCTATTTTCGCTATCTCCTCTTGGTATTTTTCAATCTTCTTGGCCAATTTAGCAATGGCCTTTTCCTGCTTTTTTGCCGCTTTTTCCTGCAGCTTTAAAGCCGCTTTTTCTTCCTTCTCCCTCGCTTTCAAAATATCTAAAAAGATAAGGCTCGCAAATTCTTGCATGTACCCCCTAGCCAAATTGGCCCGATCCGGATACTCCTTGGCCGATAAATATACCACACCCAAATTACACCAAAGCACAAATTCTAAACTGTCCTCCCCCACGATCACGGTCCGAACATACAAATCAACGGTGTTGGTACTCATGTCCTTAATCCGCGCATCATCCGTAAACATCCGATCCTCCCCCTTCTCGTACTTGGCCTTTTTCTTAAACTTTTTCTTGCTGTATTTGGCCCAAGCCTTCTTTACCAACTTACTATCCCCCGTCGGCAAACTCATCACAAAAGCAGACTGACTGCCCTCAGAAAGCGTCCGAAATTCTTCTACAATGCTCGCCTCTAACTGCCCAAATGCAGCCACAGCCCAAAGCATACAGATAAATGATAGGTATAGGGGTCTCATGGTTAATAAGTTGTTTTTCACTATAAGTTAAGCACTTAATTAGCAGCTCAACTTAACAGTATGCAAATCTATAAAATATTTATATATCTAAAAGGCCTAATTATGTTAAAATAAGGTCTTAACAAATTGATAAGACTTTATTTAAAGCAAAATCAATCGCTAATTTAAGTTAAGTCTCTAAAATCATTAAAATTAAGCCGATTTTAAGTTCTTTTTCTCTTTTTTTGGGGCTGCCCCTCGCTTCGCTCGGGTCGCTCCCCTCCGCAGCTCGCAGGTCTGCTCGGCCCTGCGGCAGCAATGCTGCCTGGGTCGGCCGCGATGCGGCCCTGCTGCGGGCAGCTCAGCCGGCTGCCGGGCCTTCGGCCCGGCTCAAAACCGGCCCAAGGGGCCGGTAGTGGGCGCCCTGCGGGCGCCAAAGCTGGACCACTAATAGAGCCGAAGCTCTACCCGGCGGTCTTCCAAGGCATTCCCCTCCGATTTCCGCTCCCCAAAGGCCGCTACCGTTATCCGATCGGCCCCTAACTGAGCCCGCTCCAATAAGTAGCGCTTTACCCCCTCGGCTCTAGCCGCAGATAAGGCCTCATTTTTTTGGCTGTTGCCCGTTTTGCTGGCATAGCCCGCAATATCCAACTTTAAGTTGGGCTGCTGCTGCATAATGCTGCCAATAAGGTCCAAACTCCGCTGCGCCTGAATACTAAGCTCCGCAGAAGCATTGGCAAAGTAAATTCGGCTGTTGTATTGCCCCGCCTTGGCCCTCGGCTGCTCTTTTAGCTGCCGATTGAGCTCGCCTAGCATACCCACAGATTGCTTGATGTCTTGCAGTTCTTGCTTCAATCGGCGATTTTCTACCTGCAAGGCCGCTAGTTCTGCCTCATTTTGCTGTTGAGGCAAAGCCGCCAATTCTGCTTCTTTTTGCTCCAAAGCCGCTTTTAAGTTAGCTAACTCTTTGGTTTTCAAAGCCAGGTCCATTAGGGCCGCAGAATCGGCTAGCTGCCGATAAACGGTATCAACAACTACTAGACGCTGTTCTTCGGCTTGGGTCACAGAATCTCGGCGCATTTTTTTCAAATCTAAGCGCAATTGGGCCAATTTTTCTTGCAGCTCTTGCTTGTTATCATAATAAATGATGGTCGTATCTCGCTGGTCTCTGGCTCGCTGTAGCTCTTGCTCTAGCGCCAAACGCTGGGCCTCGGCAGCGGCCAAAAGACTATCATTGGCCCCCTCATTGATGGCCCGCATAGCCAAACCCAAATTGGCCAAACTTACTTGTAGGTCCAATAACTGCTGACTGCTGTCCTGCATCTGCATATCGATGAGCTCCAATTGCTTGTTGAGCCCCAAAAGCTCAGCCTGGACCGTACTGTCAAAACGAGGCTGCTGCTGCTCTATGATAATAATAGAGTCCCGCTCAATGATTTCAGTCTCTGTTTTGGTCAAATAAACGGTATCTATTTGGACCAAGGTGTCTCGGATCACTTCTACTTTCTGCTCTTGCTGATAAACCGTATCTACTCGACTTTGGCCCGCTTCTACTACGGTATCTATTTGGACCAATTGCTGCTCCTGATATACCGTATCTACTTGATAGATGGTATCTCGCTTGATGAGCGTAGGCAAACTGTCTATGGTCCTAATTTCTATATTTTGCCCCCCTTTTTGCTGCCGCAACCATCTCCAACGGATTTCATTTAGGGCCTGCTCATGCTCGAGCTGTTCTCGCAATAAGGCCTGTTCTCGCAGCAGCTCGTTTCTAAGCTTTTCTATATTTTGGGCCTCTTGCTCTTGGGCCAATAAAAGTTCTTGCTGTTGCTGTTCTGCCTCCAAAAGCGCCAAACGATTGACCAAATGATTGGTTGCGGGAGTAGCGGCATAGGGCTCTGCAGGCTGTGTTTCTCCTACTTTTTCTGTCTCCGTTTTTTGGCTGCTCGCTTGGCTGCTATCTGCGGCTTGGGCAGCTTCTCTCGTTTGGAGCAAGCTCAATTCATTGGTAAAAATGATGGGGGCATCAAATTCGCTGCTGCTCCAACCAAAGCTGTAATACAACCCCAAAGAGTTGTAGCTAAAGGCATCAAAATTACGGTTATCCGATCCTCTTTTTTGGCCCTGTTGGTTGCTGGGGTTAGCTGCATAGGCTTGGGCCGTACTATTATAGTTGTCGGGATAATCGCCACTGACGTCATCCAAATAATCGCTAAAGGTATAGAACAACTGCGTTTGTAACTGTAGGCTCAGGCGTTGGGCCAGGCGAAACTTGAGCCCAAGGCCTAAACTGGCCTGCCAGGTCCAAGGCGAATAATTTTGGCCCTCTGTTTCTAGTTCTTGTAGATCGGTTTCAAAGATGCCATCCTGCTCAATTTCAAAGGCGAGATTGGCATTAGGATCGTTTTCGGCTAAATTATAAATTCGGCCATCGGACCAATAATGGTAGCGCTGTCCATTGGCCAAATACAAATCGGCTTTGCTACTAAAGTGGCTAAAGCCGAGGCCCAAAGAGAAAAAGGGCGTACAAAAAGCATTGGGGCCAAAAATGCGGCCATTATCGGTATAATAAACCAGATCGGCTTGGCCGCTATAGAGCTGCATTTCGGCATTGAGGGCACGGTCAAAGTAAGGGTCATCGCTTTGCAGCTCGCCTGCTCGGTTTTGGTAGCGGTCATTGGCCTGCATGAGGTGGCTACTGCCCGAAAAGCGGAGGGTCCAGGCGGCAGACAGGCGTTTTTCTAGGGCAATTTGATAACTTAAATAGCGGGCCATCTCCTCGGTACTGCCATAAGCAGATTGGTAGGTCCAGGGGCGCTCGTTGAGGTCGCCATAATATTGGCTAAAGCCCGTAGAAGCGCCAATTTTCCAGTGAAAATCGGTTTGTTGGGCCTGTAAAAAGAGCGAAGAGAATAAAAAAGCCGTGAGCAAAGGGAAATATCTAGACATAGGAAGAAGCGTTTAATTGAGGGAGGAAGTTTTGCGGTGGACAGGCGGCGGAGCCGCCGCAGGCCTAGCTGCCTGTAGGGGTGGCGCAAAGCGCCAGACCCAGCCGCCGAAGGCGGCGCAGGGCCGAGCAGAACTGCGAGCCCCGAAAGGGAGCGGCGGGCGCAGCCCGCAGGCCCCAAAAAAAATACTTAACGCTCTAACTTTGCCGTCAGGTTAATTTGGACGCTAATGCCAAAATTTGGACGCACATACACGCGGCTACCTAGGCCCGAAATCTGGCCTGCCGTATTGGCCTCCTCCAAGAAAGTGGCGCCCGCATTGAGGTAAATAAACTGATACAATTTATGGCTGAGCCCTAGATATACTGGGCGTTTGAAGATAGGGCCGCTGAGGTCGTTGCCATTTTGGCCCAGGTCCTTAAAGTTATTGACATAGGCGCCCACCGTGATGGCCGTATTGCTGAGAATTCGGGGCGCAAAAGCGCGCTTGCCCAGGGGGAAAGCCAGGCCAATAAAGGCCGCATTGCCGATTGAAAGATTAGAAAAATCGCCATCGACATAAGTGCCGCCATAGCCGAGTTGGATAGACAATTGGCGGTCGGTTTTCTCGGTTTCATAGTCGTTGATATAGCGGCTATCGCTCAATTTGGCCAAATTGGTCTGTAGAATTTGGTCCAATTCGCCATGAATAAGGGTTTTAAGATCGGCGATCAGTTTTTTGCGGTATTCAGCACGGGCCTCATCCTTGCTTTTGCCCAAAAAGAGAAACTTCCCCTTAGACAACTTGGCCTTTTCGATTCGGCGGAGCGTCTGTTTGATAATATCAGAAAAGCCCTCAAACTGAATATTGGTAGCGCTGCGGTAGTGTTTTAGGCCCGTTTTGACAATCTTATTCAGGTCGGTTATCACCTGATGATTGCTTCTATTGAGCTGAATGCTGCTCTTGCTCAGGCCAAAAGTTTGTTCTAAATAGGCATCTAGATGTTGGTAGAGTTGGCTCTGCAGGGCCTTTTGTTCTTGGGCCGTGATGGGCCGAAAAAAGCTAATTTTAAAATCGTATTCCGTACTTCCCCGCAACTTATAGTTAATGGGGAGATTAAACTCGGTGGTGAGCTTATCAAAGGGGCGTTTCCAGGCGGCCACATAAAGCGGCAGGCGTTTTTCGCTACCCTTATCATTATAGACCGCAATTTCTACATAATTGACCTCCTGCGGGGCCTTGCCCTGCAGCAAAATATGGGTTTCGGCAGGCAGCGGTTGATTATTATTAAAGGCCGCCTTTTCATAATCAAAACTAACGGCTTTATGCTGCCCAAAAAGGGAGTTTGCAGCAAAAAAAGTAAGGAATAGGAAGGGGTATACGTACTTCATAGGTTGTTATTTGGGCTAGTCACTACTAGCTTGTTTATATATTTTTACTTCTTCTTGAATAAATTTTTGGCTGGGGATCACCACTTTTTCCTTTTCGGTTTGTAGGGTAATGGCAATGCTGCTAATGTCAATGATTTGGCCGCGAATGCCTTTAACCTCGACCTCCTGCCCTACTTCAAACAGCCGCTTGCCATAAAAGCCCGCCAAAATATTGGCCAAAATATCTCTGGAGGCAAAACCGTAGGCAATGGCCGCAGAGCCCATAATGGCGCCCAAAATGATAAAGAGATTAGAGCTGATGATAGAGGTATCAATCCCGGCCTGTTGAAGGGCTGTCAGACTAATAATGATAAAAATCATGTAATACACGATCTGGCTAATGATCTTGCCTGCACCAATGCCCAAAGAGGCCGTAGCCCCCTTAATAATATCCCGAACCAAGCCCGCCGCAAAGCCTCCAATCACAAAGAGAACAATGGCCGAAAAGAGGGTGGGCAAATAGCTAATTAGCTTAGAAATTTCCTTAGAGATGACGGTCCAGCCCAAAATATCTGAGGCCGTGGTAATCACCAACAACATCACTAGCCAATAGGCCATTTTGCCCATTAGCTCGCTTGGCGTTTTCTTAATATTGGCCTTCTCTAAAAAAGAAGAAAGCTGAATCCGCTCCGCCAACTGATCAAAACGAGCCTTTTTGAGCAACTTGCTCAGCCCTTTATTGAGCAACTTGGCCATAAAGAGCCCGCCCAAAAAAACAAATAGCGCCCCAAATAAAGCAGGCAAAGCAGCCATAATGGCCGAGGTGGTGGCTTGTAATGAAGCAAAAAACAACTCGGTCCACTTACTAATATCTCCCATGATTAACAAAAATTTGAGGCTATTGTTTAACAGTAGCCCAATCTACTAATAGAGGCCAAAGCCTGGCCTTAGTCACATTATTTTTTCTTTTTTTCTAGCTTTTCACTGCAATCTCCCAAAAGCTGAAAATTGGCCTTAAAAAAAGTTGGCCCAAATAAATCGAGAAACTCCCCCACCAACTTTAGGGTTTCGAGCTCCGAAATGACCACCTTTTTGAGCTTCTCGGGCGGCTGCTTGTCCAAATGCATATTTTTAAACAAATCTTTCATCTTTCCTATTTTTTAGCTGGAGAAATACAGGAGGCCAACCACTCTCGGCCCCTTTTCAATCGCATCTTAATAGCACTTTCGCCCATTTCTAGGGCCTCCGCCATCTGCTTTATGCTCATCTCTGCATAATAGCGCATAGACAACACTACGCTATAATCCTTTTTGATATTGGCCAAACAACGTTGCAGTTCTTTCACATTGGCCTCCAATAATTCTTGCTGCTCGGCCTCAATATCATCCTCGCTCATTATATCAAATTCTTCGGGCACCTCCTCTTCTTTCCTCCGCTTGTTCTTCCGAAAATGCTGCATACAATGGTTGTAGGAAATCGTATTGACCCACAAAGAAAAGTTGGCCCGCCCCTCAAATTGCGACAGTTTGGTAAAGATCTTTAGCATAATATCATGCGTCAAATCTTCCGCCAAAGCCTCTCGCTTGACCAAAGAAACCGCCTTGCGATACACCAAAGGTGCATAACGATCATACAAAACCCCAAATAAATCACTCTGCCCCTCTTGCACAATCATCTGTACCAGTTCCTCATCGCTCAAAGCCGATTGCTCGGCCCTCGTTTTTGCTTCCATAGTCTAAGGATTTCATTTTGGCCAATTGCAGTAAAATTGACGCTCATTTCAATTTTCAAGATACAACTTTTTCAGAATTATTAAATTCTTTCCTCTTTTCTTGAACCTCCTCTCCCCTTACTTAGTTTAGAACTAAAGCAAAGCTTAGTTTAATTCTAAAAATAAGCTTATATTTGTTTGCTCTTTGGGGCCTCCGCTGCGGCTTCGCCTTGCGGCGCTACGCTGCAGGGCTCGCTATTCGCTCGGCCCTTTGGCGGCTTTGCCGCCTCGGTCTGGCCCTGCGGGCCACCCTTCCGCATCGCTAGGCCTGCGGGCCTTCGGCCCTGTAGATCGCCTTTTTTTGTCCTGAATTCAGGCTTCCACTTTTCAATATAATTGACACTGATTATGAGCCAACTCTTGCAAAATGCCCAAGAAAACCTCAATGCTAATGGTTTTCTAGATCTAGAAGTAGATCCCACTTTGGACCTCATCCAAGAAATCGAAAAACTCAAAAAGGAGAAGAACGCCATTATTTTGGCCCACTATTACCAAGAAAGCGAAATCCAAGATATTGCCGATTATATTGGCGATAGCCTCGGTTTGGCCCAACAAGCCGCCAATACCGATGCCGATATTATCGTTTTTGCGGGGGTCCACTTTATGGCCGAAACTGCCAAAATGCTCAACCCTAGCAAGAAGGTGCTTTTGCCCGACCTCAAAGCAGGTTGCTCTCTAGCCGATTCTTGCCCCGCTCCCATTTTCGCCAAGTTTAAGGAAAAACATCCCGATCATGTGGTCGTGAGCTATATTAACTGTACCGCAGACCTCAAAACCCTAACCGATGTTTGCTGTACTTCTACCAATGCTAAAGCCATTATTGATAGCATTCCCGAAGATAAACCCATCATCTTCGCTCCAGATAAAAATCTTGGCGCTTATCTCAATAAGGTAACAGGCCGCGACATGATTCTCTGGAACGGCTCCTGCATGGTCCATGAAATTTTCTCTCAAGAAAAGATCGTTAAGCTCAAAGAACGCCATCCCGATGCCCTACTTATTGCCCATCCCGAATGTGAGGCGCACCTCCTCGATATGGCCGATCATGTAGGCTCTACCAGCTCTTTGCTCCGCTTTACCGCCGAGTCTACAGCTAAGGAGTTTATCGTCGCTACCGAAGTGGGCATTATCCACCAAATGGAAAAGGCCAATCCCGAAAAGACCTTTATTCCCGCTCCACCCAATAATACTTGCGCCTGCAACGAATGCCCCCATATGAAGCGCAATACCATGGAGAAACTTTATCTCTGCATGAAACACGAACTGCCCGAAATCCACCTACAAGAAAAACAGATCGTAGAAGGCAGAAAATGTATTGATCGTATGCTAGAGGTTTCGGCTAAGGCTGGCTTTTAAGTAAAAAATAAATTGCTATGACTAACATTAGCCTGCAAGCAGCTTTAGCCGCTCTAGAGCAAGAGCAAAGCCTAAAAGGCTATCAGTTAGCCGAGCTAGAGCCTAAAGTAGAAGCCCTAATTGCTATGCAATTGAATAAATTGGGGCTGCTCATTCAAGAGCAACAAATTTACTATGAAGAGGAGGATATTCAAGATGATGCAGAAATAGATGACTATGACTGGAAAATCATCCCTCCCCCTCCAGTCGACTAAAGCAAAAGGCCAAACCCAGAAGGGTTTGGCCTTTTTTATGGTCCAGAGGCGGGCGAAGCCCGCCCGGCTGAGGGATGGTAGGGGGTGGCCGAAGGCCAGACCGAGCTTTTTTGAGCAAAGCGAAAAAAGCGATGGGCCGAGCGAGCAGCGAGCCCCCGCACAGCCCGACCCGGCCAAAGGCCGGGGCAGCCCCAAACTACCTAAAGTACTGCCTGTAATTCATTACAAGCCCCTACTTAATATGGCATAAATGCCTAGAAATCCCTGATAAAACTGTTGCCAGTGCGGTGGTTTGCCTTGATGAAAAAGAGGGAAAATTTGCTTTTCTAAACAAGAAAACTCTTGTTGCTTAGGTTGAGCAATATGGGCTAAATGATAAAAATAGGCCTCGACTAGGCAGTCAAAATTAAGCTCCTCTAGTTCTATCTGAGCCAAGTAAGCCTTCAATTCATCTTTTTGCCAAAGCTTTCCTTCTGGGCCTAAATGAGCTATAAAATCGTCAAAGTCATTATAATCAAAGCCTTGTAAGCGAAAAAGATAAATTCCTTCTGCTTTGATTTTGGCCGCTACAATTCGATTGATATAAGGCTCCTTTTTCTGACCCATTCTTGGCCAATCTAAATTCGTTTGGTTTTTAAACTTTTTTGGTGATTCAAAGAAAAGCATTCCCTCTGTCTTTCCTTTAGGACTCAAGTGCAACAAGGTTGAGCTTGGGGACCTTTCTTTTTTATCGATCCCAAAAAGTATAGTTGAATTATACTTTTTGTCAGCATTTACTAATCGAAAAATCATATTATCCAGGCGAATACTATCTGCTGTCGTTATTCCCCAAACCGTTAGCTTTTGAGCCGCTAAAATTGCAGGAAACAGAAGCAAAAAAAGGACTATATATAAGGATAAACTTTTTTTCTTAGAATATAATTGTTCCACCAAAACTTAAAGGGTTTTTTCTCACGTAAATGGATATACATTTTCGACATATTGTACTTAAGGTACTTCTCTTTCAACTTAGGATCTTTTGTAAATTGATAAGGGTTAAGTTTAACCTTTAAATTTGATGTCATACAAGGAAAATAAATAGCTCCTTTATTTTTACTTTTTCCATTCTTTTCATTGTCGTAATAAGTGAAGGCCTCTATCAAACAATCAATGTCTAGCTCCTTACTAAGATCTTGATCGCTACCCAAGTCTAAGGCCTTCAAAAAATGTTTAAGCTTGGCCTTAGGAAGTCCGTAATCAGGCATCTCTAATATAAAGGTAATAAAGTACGATATATCGTTACTCGTAAAGCCCTTGAGCCGTTCAATAAGATGGTAATGGGTGCTCCCTCCCCCTCTTACATACACTAGATAGCTACTTTTATCCTCTCTGCTGTTAGGGTAAATTGAAGGAACGTCTATTCTAAAAAATTTTAGATCAGCCGAAAAAACATCTTCATTTATAGGTACTTCTCTTATCTCATAACTTGCTATTCGCTGCTCTTCCTGATTTAATAGAAAGGGTTCTATCATAATCTCCTCAAGAAAAATTAGCCGCCGAATAGCTAAGTCAATGTTCAAACTATCTTCTGGACTAGGATCCCAATTACTTCCGTCTAAGGCTTTTAGAGGAATTAAGAAGAGCGAGCTAAAAAAGAAAAAAAAGAAGAGTGCTCTCATGACTAGGCTGTTTTATCGATTTATTTTTTGTTACATCAGTGCCCCCCCTAAAGTACTGCCTGCAATTCCTCCCAGCGAATATCAGAATGAGAGCAATCCATCAGGGCCTGCCCATTTTGGACCACAATCAATTGCGGAGATTGGTGCATCACGCCCAATTCTTCGGCGATGGCGTTAGAGATTTCTCGGTAGGCGATGAGGTCCAAAAAGTACATCTTGGGCCCCTGCCCCTCTGCATAATCCCAGCTTCGTTCTAGCCTTTTTTTGGCCATAGAACTGATGGAACAGCGGGTGCTATGCTTAAACAAAACGATCTTTTCATTTTCCGATTGGGCCAAAGCCGCCTCCAAATCGTTTAGGCTGCGCAAAGGCTGCCAAGGCAAGGCTGCTTGCTGCTCCTCGCCCCCCTGCTTTCCAAATAACTGATCAAAAAATCCCATAGCTTTTATTTTATATGGGCGAGAACGCCCCCTTTTGCAAATAACTGATCCACCTTTTTACTGACGGCTGGATCCATTTCTAGTACTGGCGCATGATGCGGCTTGATGCGGGCATCCAAAATCAAAGGGCCCTTGCAGCCCCAATGCTTAAACTCCACAAAACTATTGACCCCATAAATATCATGCGAGGGATTGGTCCGGGTAAAGGCGGCCCACAAAAAGTTGTTGAGCGTTTGGGCCATAAAGGCCGAATCATCGGCCAAAATGATTAGCGGAAACTGCTCTAAATCTTGGCCCGCCAGTTCTGTCGTCAATTGATCGAGCTCGGCCTTGGCGCTGCTTTGGTCCTTAAAGGCGGCAGCTTGAATAGCCAGTACTCCCGGCAAAACAAGCTGAGGCGACTTAAAGTTTTGGGGCAAACGCAGATGTCTAGGCAATTCGCGCCCAAGCTCCCGCAATTTTGGTCCACAACAAGCCATGACGACTTTTGAGCCTTGGTTCCAACCAGAACCCGAATAATCTAGGGTATCAATGGTGGTTTTAGTCTGAAAATGCAGATCTCGCTCCCAATTGATCCGCTCGAGCAGATGCTGGAAAAAATCGGGCATATCGTGGGTATCTAAGGGCTGTGGACGATCGCCATCGGCCGCAATGAGGAGAAATTTGGCCAAGGAGGTTTGTCCACTGCCCAAAATTCGGTTCGCAATGGTCAAGATTTCCTCTGGCTGCCGCTCTCTAAAGGGCATATAGCGCTCGCTGCCTACGGCCAACAAAAGCGGATGTACCCCCGCCGCATCTACGGCATGAATGTCTTTTAGGCCCGGAAACTCTTGGGGCGTCAGCTCCTTGACCAGCTCATGAATCAAATAACCAAAGCTAGAATCCTCTGCTGGTGGGCGGCCTACTGCCGTAAAATGCCAAACGGCATCTTTGCGATGATAAACCTTATCCACCTTCATATAGGGAAAATCATGCGTCAAGCTATAATAGCCCAGATGATCGCCAAAAGGCCCTTCGGGCTTCTTTTTGCCCTTGACCACCTCTCCCGTAATGCAAAAATCAGCATCGGCAGAAAGCAAATAATCATCCTCCCAAAAGTAGCGAAAAGCCCGACCATTCAGCAGGCCCGCAAAGGTCATTTCCGATAAGCCCTCGGGCAAAGGCATAATGGCCGAAAAAGCATGAGAGGGCGGTCCCCCCACAAAAATACTGACCTTAAAAGGGTCATCTGTTTGGTTGTATTGGCTATGATGCACCCCAATTCCCCGATGAATTTGATAGTGCAGACCAATTTCCTCATCCATTTTATAGTCATTGCCCGACAGCTGAATGCGGTACATCCCCAAATTAGAGTGCATCACATTGCGGTCTTTGGGCGGCATACTCAACACCTGCGGCAGGGTAATAAAGGCCCCGCCATCCATGGGCCAAGCCTGAATTTGTGGCAGCTCCGAGATTTTACACTGCCCATATTTTACGGGTTTTCGCCAAGCTTTTCGGGGCAGGCCCGTTAGGGCCGTAAATGGCGTGCCGAGATAACGGCCGGGCTTTTTCATGAGCTGCATAGGGTCAATTTTCAGCTCAATGACCTTTTGTACCTTGGCCAAAGTATGGCGAAACAAGAAACGGGTTCGCTCAAAAGTGCCGTATAAATTAGATACAGCGGGGAATTTACTGCCCTTCACATTTTCAAAAAGGATGGCCGGCCCCTTGGCATCAAATACTCGCCAATGGATTTCCGCCATTTCCAAATAAGGGTCTACCTCCTGCTTTATCCGAACCAACTGCCCTGTTTGTTCTAAATCCAAGAGGGCCTGTTTCATGCTTTTATATGCCATATTTCGTCTTGCTTTTTGGTTTTAACAAGCGGGGCAAAAATAGGTTGATTTTTTTCTTTTTCTGGAGCTCTCTTTATTTTTTTTGGGGCCTCCTGCCTGCGGCAGGCGCTACGCTTCAGGGCTCGCAGTTCTGCTCGGCCCTGCGGCCTGCGGCCTTGGTCTGCGGCTTCGCCGCCCCCTTTCGCATCGCTAGGCCGATTGGCCTTCGGCCAATAATAAAAGATTGCGCAGCAATACCGTTTTTAAAAGGGCCGAAGGCCTGCGGCTGAGGGGCTGTAGCAGGGCCGCCGAAGGCGGCAGACCAAAGCGGCGCAGCCGCTGCAGGGCCGAGCAGACCTGCGAGCTGCGCAATGGCCCGACCCGAGCGAAGCGAGTGGGCAGCCCCAAAAAAATAGCCAGCACTAATTTATAGCACTGGCCGTTAATAGGTACAATTTCAGTCCTTAAGGCAATAGGAAATTAAAGCTAATGCCATTAAAGCTAAATGTGACAGCGGCATCGCAGTCGCCATTACCAAAGTTAATCACTCTAGGGTCGCCATTATTAGGCGTCAATTCAATTTCTCCGGCGGTAATCCACTTACAATTGAGGCGGCGGATCAGGGGCTCGGTAATTTCTGAGGTATAAGCAGAGCCATTGCGGTTTACGCCAGAAGAGTTGCCGGTAATGCTATAGACATCATCGCGGATACCGGCTAGGCCATCGCTAAAGAAGGTAGTACTTTCGCCTTCGGTCCATTCGTAGGTAGTGGTTCCTTCCCAAGAAATGGTATTGCCATCGGGGTCGATAATTTGGCCATTATCCACCTCTACAGAATAAGACATATTGCCGGCGGTATTGCGGCCATTATTGGTCACGGTTACATCGGCTTCAATGGCATAATCATTTACGCTATAATTCTGCAGATCGATAGTAACGGTAGTTCCTGCATCTCTCCAGCGGCCAGTAAATACGGCCTGAATGCTTCCGGAGCGCAGGCGGTCATCGCTGCCCAAGCAAGCCGAATCATAATCAATTGTTACAGTATTCGGGAAGTTGCCCAAGGTATCGGAGAGCGTCACATTGGCGCAGCTCTTGAGGTTACCATCAGATTGGGCGGTTTCATCTACCTGTTTGTAGACATCTTGAAAGAGCTCTGAAGAAACGGCATTATCCTGCGTAAAGGTCCAGTCGGCATTATCTCTTTTGAAGCAAGAGCTCAGAAGCAGAGAGGCGCCAAAAACGAGCAGTGCAGCGCTCAGCAAATTGATTTTCATAGTCCTATTTTTTTTAATAAAGGGGGAGTTATTTTTCTACTTTATAGACTATTACTGTGCCGCAATGGTTTGAATGCCCTTTATCTTAATCTTCATTTTCCAGTTCATAGAGTCGAATCAGGCGGACCAATTCTATCCGGGTGTCGCTTACCTGCTCAAAAATGAACTCATAATTTTGGAGGTGGAAGCTTTCGCCCTGTTCGGGAATGGCCTCCATTTGCGTGACCAAAAAGCCCGAAAGGGTATGGTAGTCTTCACTTTCTGGCAGATTGAGTTCATACTCTTCATTGATCATATCAATATCTAGGCGGCCCGCTAGCAAATACTCCGAATCAGAAATTTGCTGATGCTCGGGCTCTGGATCATATTCATCAGAGATATCGCCAAAGATTTCTTCCAAAATATCTTCTAAGGTCACAATGCCCGAGGTGCCGCCAAACTCATCGACCACCCAAGCAATATTTACCTTATTTTTGATCAGAGAGTTCATCAGGTCCCGAACGGGCATAAACTCGGTCACAATTGGAATATCGAAGAGCATGCTTTGGATGCTTTTGGGCTTTTCCAGTAGCTTTTGGTGGTGCACATAGCCCTTGATTTCATCAATATTGTCTTCATAGACGATGATTCTAGAGTTGCGGCAGCTAATAAACTTCTCTCGCAAATCCTCTATCGTGCTATTGATTTCGATACTTTGAATTTCGTTGCGGGGAATCATACAGTCCCGCACTTTCACATTATTGATATAGAGGGCATTTTGGAAAAGCGTCTGGTCAATGCCTTCCAAATTGGAGGGCTTGATGCTCTTCATAAAATGCTCTAGGTCTAGCTTGGTAAATACCTGCTCTTCATCTTCGGGCTGAATGCCCAAAAAGATGCGTAAAAGCGCATAAGAAGTTTGGACCATTACCCAAACTACAGGCGTGAGCAACCACTTAATGATAGAAAATGGCAGGGCAAAAAAGAAGAGGCTAGCCGTGGCCGTGGCCCGAAAAATGACCTTGGGCATCAGCTCTCCAAACACCAAAACGACTAGGGTACTCAAGAGCGTGACCAACAGCAGTTGGGCGGTGGTATCCGGAAAACTAGCGGCCAAATTCATATAACTTTCGGTCAAGATAAACTCCTCGGCCAAAATGGAAAAGATGATCAGCACGATATTATTACCCACCAGGGTGGTGCCCAAAAACTCGGAAGGTTCCTCAATCAATTGGGCCAAGATTTTCCCTCGGCGGCTGCCCTTTTTCTTTTCCAGCTCAATCCGCAAACGGTTGGCCGATACATAAGCGATTTCAATTCCAGAGAAAAAGCCTGATGCAAAAAGAAAGGCTAAGATGAGTAAAAGCTGTGTATACATAATATATATAATCTGGCCAAGGCCTAAAATTCGGGGTTTTTCAACAAACTACTGCTTTCAAAGATACCACTAAGCGAATCAATTTCCCAGTTCTTAAACTCAATATCTGAGCGGAAACCATAGCCTTGCATGACTTCGGTGGGGGTAGTTACTTTAACAAATTTGTCAGAATAGATTTCATTTTTGCGCTCATCCCAAAAGAGCTCCTCGGTTTCGAGTTGCTCGCCTTGGCTATTATGAATCACTACGCTATCCTGCAGCACAATAAAGCGTTTTTTCTCCGAGTATTCTGCATAAAGGGCCGTTAACTGGCTGCTAATCTGCTTATCACGCCCATAAAACTCTACCTCTACCCCATCCGGGAAGATGCGTTTGGGCTCTTTTTCATCTCGGTCTTCTTGCATTAAAGGCGCTTGCAGACGCATCCGAACCACGGCCGAATCACTATATAGCATCTCTACTTCGGTGGCTTCTTCTACACTAGAATTGGCCATGCCCTCAAAGCGCTTTACGTCTTGCATGCTGTTTTCACAAGCGCAAAATAAGAGCAAAAGGCCCAAGAATAGGGGGTATTTCATCTTTTCTTTTTCTCAAAAATACAGAACTCTATGCATCTTTTTTTTTAGAATGCTCATTTTAATAATTTTTTGGGGCCTGCCGCCTTCGGCGGCCGCTACGGTCCGCAGCTCGCAAGCCTGCTCGGCCCTTCGGCGCTTGCAGCGCCTCGGTCTGCGGCTGCGCCGCACTGCTCCCCATCGCTAGGCCGAAAAAAGCGCCCCTTTGGGGCGCCCAAAGGGCGGCTTCGCCACCTAAGCCTTCAGGGCCATGAGTTCGGTCCAGAGCTCTTCAGCGGCTTGTTGCCAAGAAAAGCGGCTGGCTTGCTGGGCCGTGGCCGCTTTCAGTTTTTGGTAAAGGGCTTGGTCTTGGACCAGCCGCTGCATTTGCGCACTGATCTCCGCTAGAGAGTAAGGATCGGCCAAGAGTCCAGCAGCTCCAACCACCTCGGGCATAGAGGAGGTGTTGGCGCCCAAGCTAGGCACTCCCGCCGCTGCCGCCTCCAATAAGGGCAAACCAAAGCCCTCAAATAAAGAGACATAGAGCAGCGCATAGGCCGCCCCCAATACTTTGGGCAGCTCTTCTTGAGGCAAATAACCCAGCAAACGGACCGAAGAGCGGTACTGCATTTGGTCCAAATAGCTTTTGAGCTCATCATTTTGCCAAGCTAGGCGGCCCGCCACCAAAAGCAAAATGGGCGAGTTGGTTTTGGCTTTAAAGTCCTCAAAAGCCTGCAAAAGCCTTAGCATATTTTTGCGGGGATGAATAGAACCGAGGTACAAAAAATAATCTTGGCCCTCCGCATACTGCTGCCGAACCACCTCTTGTTCCGCCTCCGACAAAGGCTGATAGCTTTGGTGGCAGCCATTGTAGCTATAGAAGGTTTTGCCTTGGGCTGCCGGAAACTGGGCTAAAATATCCTGTTTGGAGTAATCAGAGACCGTGGCAATTTTTTGGGCAGCCGCAATAAATTTAGGCATAAAGTATTCGTAATGTTTGCGGTGGGCCCAAGGGACCAAATCTGGAAAATGCTTCCAGGCAATATCATGAATCACTAAAAGCGTGGGAATTTTGGCCCGCAAGGACAAAAAGCCATCTGGAGAAAAAAAGCGATCGCAGCCATATTTTTTAAAGGCGGCCGGCAAGCTCCATTCAAACCAGAGATAAAACAAAATGGGGTGGCGAGCTGGAGGTCCCAAAACCACTGGCCTTACATTGGGCCCAAAAACAAACTGAGGATCATAAGGGCGATCAAAGAAAAAGACAAACTCTTCTTCGGGATGCTGTTCTACCCAGCGTTTGAGAATTTCATAGCTATACCAGCCGATGCCCTCTAATTTGTTGGCCAATAAGAAACGAGCATTTACAGCAATAGACATAAGGAAAAGATTTTGGACCAAGAAAAGGCGGCGCAGCCGCCGCAAAGGAGCGCAGCGACGCGGCTGAGGGATGGGCAGCAGTGGCCGCAGGCCAGACCAAAGCGCTGAAAGCGCTGCAGGGCCGAGCAGACCTGCGAGCTGCGATACAGCCCGACCCGCCCGATAATTCATGAGGGTTTTAACCCTCATTTTGTATAGCTTCGCAAAGCGATACCGCTTTGCGCTGGGTTTCAACCCGGCGGAAGGGGCAGCCCCAAAAAAAAGAAAAAGGGCAAAAAAAAGCAGCCCAAACAGAAAGACTGTCTGAGCTGCAAAAAATTATAGCTTAACTAAGCTTACTGCTTAACAAACTTCTGAGAGCTAGCACCTTGAGCGGTACGAACAGTAAAGAAGTAAACGCCAGCAGGTAGTTGGCTTACGTCATAAGTTACTACATCAGACTGAAGATCAGCCTTTTGTTCTTTGATTACAACACGTCCAGTAGCATCAGTGATGATGTACTCTACATTGCTGTTCATCTCCGTCAACTCTACTTTGGCAGAAATCTGCTCAGTAGCGGGGTTGGGGAAGATATTGAACTCAGTAGTTACTGCTTCGTTAGCAGTTACGTTGATTGTGATTGCATCAGTCAAAGTAAGACCGATAGAAGGCACAATACCAGACTCATAACCAGCGCCATACCATTGGTTGTCCTGTAGGCCAGTTACCGTTCCAGTAGGATCGATGTAGGCAGAACGAACAATAGAAGCAGGAATGAAGTAGTTAGGCAAAGAGTCGATAGTAAAGTCATACTTATCTTCAGAGTTACCAATAAAGATATGACGAGTAGTATTATCGGCGTTACGCAGACCGTTAATTTGGTCGCTGCAAAGAACAGTAGCTACATAGAAAGAGTTGGGCTGTAGAACAGCACCAGTACCCCCGCTTAGGTTGCTAAGCGCAACGGCACGTTGGCGGAAAGCAAGAGAAAGATCAAGCTCGAAAGTATCTACACCCAAAGCTTGGATAGGCAATTCGGGATCAGAGGGGCCAGTAGGCTGAGCAGTCCAGAAACCGCTTCCATCATCATCATTAAACTTATAAAGACGAACCTGAACAACAGCTTCAGTTACACTTGTATCTGCATTGACAGTAGCTCCAGTATAAAGGAAAGAATCCGCAACGATAGAATCACCGTTAGTGACGGTATAGTTAGGGATGTAGTACATAGAACCCCATTCGTGCTCTGCAGGTAGGAAGCCGTCTGCAGCACGCACACCTGGAAGAGTAGCAGCATCGGCAGAGGGGAAACCTGTTAGATCACGACCTACCTTAGAAAGGTAATCATCAGCAGTGATGGTAAAGAAATCCGTATAAACATCATTAGTGGTATCTATTTGCATATTAGCGCTATAAGATACAGAATAATCTACACGGTAGTCGCCAGCAGCAGTGGGCATCCAACCGTTGCTAAATCCAGGCATATAAAGTGCAGTATCAGTACCAGGAGCGATAGCGGGAACGGCCATAGAGTCCATAACGGCAACAGTACCACTACTTACTTCAGAGACAGTCACATAAAGCATAGCCTCACCAGCATTGATGTTTCCTCCAATACCGTTATTTTCGATATTGGCACCCCATCCCATTTCGTCGGCATTTACCATACGTAGAGGAAGTTGCTTAGAACCTACTACTTTTGGGGGGTTATAATTCTCATCAATAGCAATATCATAAATTGCCTCAGAAGTGCGAACAGTAACATCATCTACACCATAGTAGTAAGAATCACCTTCAAAAGAGAAGCGAACGTGGCAGTTAGTCAAGCTAGTCGCCGAATTAACAATGTTAGACAGATCGAAGAGTACCATACCTTCACCAGCGCTACCACTAGGAGCGCCAATAGCAGAGATCACGTCGAAATCTGTCCAAGTTGCACCACCATCTGTAGAGAAGCCAGCGCTATTATCTGTAGATCGAAAGTCGCGAAGACCAGCATAGAACTCAAGAACAACGATAGAATCCTCGTATCCAGTCAAGTCAAAAGCAGGAGAGGTAATAGTACCTATTTGAGGATTAGCACCTTGAGCAAACCAGAAGTCAGCATCAAAGAAAGCCACACCATCTCCAACAGAAGGAGAAGTTAGGCCAGGAGTACCAGAAGAGAAAGTCCCCTGAGAAATTCCATCTACAGAGTATTCCCATTTTCCAGCAACGCTATCTACGGTCCAGCCCAAACCATCTAGGCCAATGATCGTATCGGTAGCAAAACGACCAATAGAGTCAATTTGAGTATCGGAAGAACCGGCACCCCATAGAACTGTTTGTGCAGACAAGCTTCCTGCAGAAAGCAAGAAAGCAAGTGCAACCAGTACTTGTGTAAGTTTTTGGTTAAACATAAAATAGATTTAAAATTGTGTAATTAGAACAATAGCTTCAGTTCGGTAAAAATAGGCAAATTATTATAGAATACAAGCCCATTATTAAGCCTTTGTTAAGTCTCGCTAGGCATTTAACAGGCTCTTAGACTTTATTTGGCCCCTATCTTTAGCGAAGATCAATTATATTTTGAAGTCTTTTATTTTCCCTTTTTTCATTGGCCATCAGCTAACTAGCTGTTAATAATTGCTTTACTTAAGACTAAGTTTTTAGTTTGTTTTTCTAAATTATTTTCCTGTTTCAATACAGCTTTAACAAAAGCTTAGTTTTTTAGACTGCCCGCTTTTTCCCTAACTTTGGGCCTTTAGTATTTCTCTACATAAAAGCCTTTTATGCGATACTTTCTCCCTTTTTTAGCCCTTTTGCTTTTTGCTTGCCAAGGAGAAGCACCAACTTCTAGTCAGGAAGAAGCGCAAAGCTCCTCTTCTCTAGAGTTTCGGCAGGCCCAAGGGTTTAAGGTCAGGGCCATAGAAAATGGACAATATTTAGTAGAAATTGGCGAGCAGCGCTTTTGCCTTTATCCTAGGACGTTGAAAATCAGCAAAAGGCTGGAAAGCTACCAGTATTTGCCCTACCCCCTAAAAAGAGTGGTCTGCAAAAGCAGTCCAGCTTGGGCCATGATCGAACTCCTCGATGAGCGTAAAAGTGTAGTGGGCATTTCTGATGCTAGAGATTTTGAAAGCCCTTATGTTAAGTATCTCCCCGAATTGGGCCGAGAACAGCTTAATTATGAGGCTTTGCTTTTGCTATCGCCGGAGTTGGTGGTTGGTTATGGGGCCAAAGCCGACCCCAAACTAGCCGACCTAAATATTCCCGAGCTTCGTCTTAAAGAATATGCAGAAGCCTCTCCCCTCGCCCAGATGGAATGGATTCGCTTGTTTGGTCTGCTCTTCGAAAAAGATGAGATGGCCCAAGAGTTTGTAAATGAGCGCTTTGCCGCCTACGAAGAATTAAAACAGCTAGCCCAAAAGGCCCAAACACAGCCTTCGGTTTTGTTGGGTAGCCAGTTTGGCGGTGGCTGGTATTTGGCTGGAGGAAAAAGCTTTATGGCCCAATATCTAGCCGATGCACAAGCCAATTATCTCTGGAAGGACCTGCCGGGAAAAGCGGGGGTTCCCCTAGATTTTGAGGCCGTTTTGGCCAAAGGACAAAAGGCCGATTTCTGGCTTAATGTGGGCAGTTACAGGAGCTTCGAGGAGCTAAGGGCCAATAACCCCCGCTATGCCCTTTTCCAGGCCTTTCAGCAAAAAAAGATCTATAATTATTATGGCTATCGTTTCTGTGGCACAGGTCGCCACGGTTTCTTTGAATCAGGCACTATTTATCCCGATGAAGTGCTTAGCGACCTGATTCATATTTTCCACCCAGAGCTTTTGCCCAATTGGCGGCTCCATTATTATTATGATTGGGCGGATGATGCATTTTAACCAATTTTTTTCGCTCTTTATGGCCCTTCTGCTGCTCTTCGCCCTAAGTTTGGCGCTGGGCTCTAGCCCTATTTCCATCAGCCAATTGTGGCAAGGGCTTTCTCTTGGCCCTCAATCTACCGAAGGGCTGGCGAGCATCATTTGGCAGCTGCGCCTCCCCCGAAGTCTGGCCGCCATTTTGGCCGGTGCGGGCTTGTCGGTTAGTGGACTTTTACTGCAAACTTTTTTCCGAAACCCCATTGCGGGCCCCTTTGTTTTGGGCATTAGTAGCGCAGCTGGACTAGGAGCGGCGCTCTGGATTATGGGCGGCAGTTTGTTGGGCCTAAGTTCTTTTTGGGCCGCTAGCCGATGGGGCCTTTTAGCGGCCGCAGCCAGCGGGGCCGCCTTTTGCCTCTTTATTTTGTTGCTTTTGGCTTGGCGCCTGGGCCAACGGCCCGCCCATCTGCTCCTCATGGGCCTGATGCTAGGCAGTTTTACCAATGCTTTCATTCTTTTTCTCCAATATTTTAGCCCCAAAGAAGAATTGCAGTCTTTTATTTTTTGGAGCATGGGCGACCTCAACCGCCTGGGCTGGAGCGAGCTGGCCTTGCTCACGCCTTTGGTCTTTTTTGCCCTCTTTTTGGCCTTTTTACTGGCTCAGGGGCTCAATATTTGGCTCCTAGGCCCTACCGAAGCCCGTTCTTTGGGGCTCAATACTAGCCGCCTGCGCTGGCAAATTCTCCTCATTTCTTCTCTTTTGGCTGGGGGCATCACGGCTTTTTGTGGCCCCATTGGCTTTGTGGGCATGGCCGTACCGCATTTGGCCCGATTGATTTTGGGCAGCCAACGCCATCAAGTTTTACTGCCTTTTACGGCCCTTTTGGGGGCGGTTTTGCTGCTGGCCTGCCAAATTTTGGCCCAGCTTCCGGGCCTCGAGCAATTGCTGCCCATCAATCTCATTAGCTCGCTATTTGGGGCCCCCTTTCTGCTCTTTCTGCTGCTCACTAAACCTTTGGATTAGGGGCCTCCGCTGCGGCTACGCCTTGCGGCGCTATGCTGCGGGGCTCGCAGCTCTGCTCGGCCCTTCACAAAACTTCGCTAGCGCTCGTTTTGTTCGGTCTGGCCTTCGGCCACCCGCTCCGCAGCGCTAGGCCTAGCCCTGGCCCAATGGGCCAGCCAAAAGGCCCTTTGGGCCAAAAAAAAGCCGGCTCCCTTTGGGAGCCGGCCTCAAGATTATTTAGCACAAACGCTTAGCCTTTCTGGGCAGCTTTGGTCTTTTTGTCAGCAGCGGCAGCAGCAGTAGCTTTGGCCTTTGACTTACAACAAGACTTTTTGTCGCCCTTGGTACAAGCAGCGGCAGATTTAGTGCAAGCTTTTTTGTTAGAAGCAGCTGTTGCTGTTGCAGTAGCAGCGGCTTTTGATTTGCAGCAAGATTTACCAGCTGCAGCCTTAGAGCAAGACTTTGTGTTGGCAGCAGCAGTAGCTGAAGCCTTAGACTTGCAGCAACCTTTTTTGTCGCCTTTGGTGCAAGCAGCTTTGTTGGTACAAGCTTTCTTAGACTTAGTAGTGGTTTTTGTAGTTGCTGTAGCTTCAGCTTTAGCAGCTTTAGCAGCAGCGTGAGGACATTGTGCGTGGGCCATGCCAGCAAACATTAGCATAGCGAAAAGCATCATGATCTGTTTCATGCTGTGAAATTTAAATAAGTAATGAAAATGTATGTGCAAAAATGATACACTTTTAGTAGCGTACAGCCAAAACTACTGAAAAAGATTAAACTAAGACAGTAGTTAATTAAATATTAACAGCTCATAGTTACTGTGGGCTGCATATCTACTAGGCTATTTATGAAAGTTTTAGGACCAATAGGTTTAATCGTCTCGGCCTAAAATGACTCTTTTCTTTTCTTCAAACTCGTATTGGTCAATAATTCCCTTATCGAGTAGATCTTGCCAAGCAGCTAGGGTATCGGCCTGCTCGCCCGTAATCTTTTTGACCGCAATTTTTTTATTGTTCAGGCGGTTTTGGGTCTTTTCTCGCTCTTCTTTTAGGCGCAGGCGCTCTAGTTGGAGCTTTTCGCGATAAAGCGCTTGTTTTTCTCGGACTAGCATGCGGCCTACTCCTGAAGTATTTTCATAATTATACCGATAATCAAAGGTCTCTTGAGACATAAACAATAGCATAATCGTCTCCACCAAGGCAATAAGGCCCGGAATCCCTGTCCAAAACAACAGCAAATAAAAAACCCCTTGTACCGGACGATTCAAGTAGAACTTATGAATACCGATAAAACCGAGAAAGAAGGCCAAAATGGCCGCAACAAATTTGTTTTTCATAGAATAGTTAGTGCTTACAAACTCAAAACGATTAAAACGCAAAATAAGTTACAGCTTTTTCTGAAAACTTAGCTATAAGTTGGCCAACTGCTGCTCTATTTATTGCGGCAAGCAGGCGGCGAAGCCGCCGCAAAGGAGCGAAGCGACTGGCCTAGCGATGCGGCGGGGTGGCCGAAGGCCAGACCGAGCTGGCGCAGCCAGTGAAGGGCCGAGCGAACAGCGAGCCCCAAAGCGTAGCGCCGACGAGCATAGCGAGGCGGAGGCCCCAAAAAAACAGCAGTTTTATACCGTTCCTTGTTTATTATACACCCGCCAATAGGAAATGAGCAGGCGAAAAGGGAGTAGAATAGCTGCGATAATGCTAGCCACGCCAAAAAAGAGGTACTCGCCCTTCATATAATCTAGAAGTTGTTGCTGTTGTTTGATGCCTACCTCGGGATAAAAATAGGGCGTAAAGCTAGGCAGGCCTTCAGACTCCATAAAGTCCTGAAAATTGAAGGTATATTCGATCAGCTTAAAAATCAGGGGGATACTAGCAAAAATAAGCACAAATTTGGCCCATTGGGCATAGGCCAGAAAGCTATATTTGAGCAAAAAAAGGTGGCGGGTATAGGTAACAAAAATGACAATAAAGAGGGCATTGGCATAGACAAAGCTCCAGTCCTGCATAATGCTAAAAAGCGGGTAAGTGAGCAGGCCCACCAACAAGAGCGTAAGTGCCCAGAAGATGAGTTCGAGTTTGAGTTTGAGTTGAAATTGTTGTTTTGCAAGATCCGTCATAGTATACTATAGTTTAGCGGGCAAAATTATTTCTTTTTTTTGGCTTTAGGGTGGCTTTGGGCATATACTTTCTTGAGCTGTTCTAAAGAGTTGTGAGTATAGACCTGCGTAGCGGCTAGGCTGCTATGGCCCAAAAGCAGCTTAATAGCTTGTAGGTCGGCCCCTTGGTTGCTCAGGTGGGTGGCAAAACTATGGCGCAGGCTATGCGGGCTGCGTTCTTCTTGGGTAGTAACGAGGCCCAAATACTGCCGCACCTTATTATAGACCCATTTGGGGTAGGGAGCTTGGCCTTGGTCATTGAGAATCACTGGTCCTTTGGGGTCAAAATTGGCTAAACTCTCTTCGGCGAGGGCTTTAAAGGCGGCTAGGGCGGCATTGAGTTGGGGGAGAATGGGAATAATGCGCATTTTTTGGCCTTTTCCCAAAATTCTCAGTTGTTCGAGCCCTGCATCCCAATCGGTCCAGCGCAGGCCCAACAATTCGGCTCGGCGCATGCCTGTCTGATAAAAAAGCTGCAACATCAGGCGGTCTCTTTGGCCTGGAAAATCGGCCTCAAAATAAGGTCCACTAAAGAGCTTGGCCAATTGCTGTTCGGCCAAAAAATGAGGCAAGGCCGCCTTTTTTTTGGGCAGCTGTAGGGCTTGCATAGGGTTTTCTTGCAATTGGCCCTCCTGCATCAAAAACTTAAAATAGCGCTGTAAGCTACTGGCCTTTCTGTGAATAGTGCTGCTTGCTCGGCCCTGCTGCATCAGCTCTACCAGCCAAGAGCGCAAAATGCCCAAATTGACAGCTTTGGCCTCTTCTAGCTCATATTTCTCCTTCAAAAAGGCATTAAACTGCCGCAAATCTGTAGCATAAGCCCGACAGCTATGCTCCGAATAGCGCTTTTCGTAGCGCAAAAACTGCAGAAAAGCCGCTAGCTGCATAATTAGGAGAGTTCTGACAAAAAGTCGATAAATTCACTAAAATCCTCAAACAAACTGAGGTTGGGAGCCGCCTCTAAAGGGTGCATAATAGGTTGGGCCGAACAAAATATCTGAATATCGGGATAACGCTGACAAAGCGCCCCTAAAAACTCCTGTGGAGACAACTGCCCGTTGTTCGTCGAGCTGGTGGTAAATATACAAGTTGGCTTAAATTGCTCTACCGCCACTTCTAGCTCCTTGGGCGGAATCTGGCTGCCCAAATAGCAAGTCGCACAACCTCTAGAGCGCAAATAATAATGGTACAATAGCAACAAAATCTCTTGTTGCTCGCCCAAGGGCTCAAATAACAACACCCTGGGCCGCTCTTCTTTTGCAGGCTCATGCCCCAACAAATACAACTGATGAGCCAAGCGCTGCCGAATCAAATGATGCACAAATTGCTCATGCACAATACGCACCGCCCCCGTTAGCCAAAGCAAACTGAGCTTTTCCAAAAAGGGCAGCAAAAGCTTGGTCAATAAAGCCTCAAAGCCCGACTTTTCCGCCTCCTGGTTCAAAATCCGCTCAAACTCCAGCTCATTAAATTCCATCATCGCCATGGTGAGCCGCTGCAATAAATTGCTCTGCTCCTCACTCTCCTCCGCAATATTTTCTACCCGCTCCAAAACCTCTGTTTGCGTCAAACGGGCAATCTTAGAAATACGCATACCGTTTCGGTTCAGGAACGCAATATTGAGCAAGTACTGCAAATCTTCATCCGTATAATACCGAATATTGGTGGCCGTACGCTTGGGCTCAATTATATTATATCGCTGTTCCCAAATCCGAATCGTATGGGCTTTGATGCCAGACAGTTTTTCAAGGTCACGAATCGAATAGGTAGCCAAAATGATGTATGCTTTGAGGGGTGGATTGGCTAAAGGCCGCTAAAAAATATTTTCTGATCTGCCTATTAACAGAAAAAGCCAATGCTTGGTTGAGCTTGGCTGTTACAAATATAGCCCAGAATTATCAATCTTACTAATATTTAGGTCCTTTTGTGGAGTGATTCCCTGCTTTTCAGGGCCAAAAGCTGAACAAAGTTTTTCTTTTTTGGGGGCCCGCGGCCGCCCTTTATTTTGGGGCGGCCGCCGCTATGCTCCGCCGCTCGCAGGTCTGCTCGGCCCTGCGCCGCCTTCGGCGGCTGGGTCTGGCCTGCGGCCACGGCTGCGCAGCGCTGGGCCATTGGCCCTTCGGGCCCAAGGCGGCAAAGCCGCCTTGCTGGACCAAAAAAGCAGCCAACCCTCTAAGCTAGAGAATTGGCTGCTTGGTCAGCATCGGCTCAAAATGGCCTAGTACATATCTGCGCGATTATCCTTGATATTCATATCATCTTGGATCGCTCCCAAAAGCATTTCGCGGAAACCAGCGGGACTAGCTGCGGCTGCGGGCAACAAGCTACGCATCACAAAGTTGCGCTTCTGTTGTACTGCATTGGGCATATTTTCCATAGAAGGACCATCCTGCTTATTGATCAATTGGATCATGTAAACACCTTGCTCTCCAGCAAAAGGCTTAGATACTTTTCCTGTTTCCAGTACATCGGCAACAGCAGTCAGCTTAGGCTCTACCCCACCCACTTCACGAATAAAGGGGGCATCGTAGCGTACGCCATTGGCTGTTTCTACCTTAGCGCTGCTATATTTGCCAGCCATAGCTTCTAGAGAAGTTACGCCTTCTAGTTTCTTGAGGATAATCTCGGCTTTCTTCTCATTACGAACAATGCGCTCTACTTCTGCACGAACGCTATTGTCTTCAATGCTAGCCAAGCCTTCAGGCGATTTTTTAGCCAAGGCAGGGACCACCACTGCAGCAATCGTATTGTACTTAGGATCAGTAAAAGGATAAATGCGTCCAGCTACTTCTCCATCTTTGGCCTCTTTATGTGCCCACTTGATGATTTCGGCAGCCTCGGCACCTTGCAAACCTTGAGTCAATACATAGTCATTGATTTCTAGACCAGCAGCATTGCTCAAACGAAGATTGGGATTTTTCTTAGCGGCAGCTTTGAGCTCTTCTAGCGTACGGTTGTTAGCCATAAACTCATTGGCTTTGGCCTCTGCAGCTCTTTCTGTTTCGGCAGAAGGCAAAATAGGCTCACTCTTATAAGCTAGACGAAGACCTACCTTATTTTCTCCAAATTTATAATCTGTAATTTGGATCAAGTGCATAGCATTTTGCGTCTGAATGATCTCAAAGCTATCTTTTTGCCCTACATCAAAAATGAAGTTTTCAAAAGGAGCGCCATAGCTATCGCCACGGCCACGGTAACCCATTACACCTCCTTTGTCTTTGGTAGACATATCCATGCTATGTGCAGCAACCAAGTCATTAAAGTTGGCTGTACCGGCAACAAGCAACTTGCGCAAAGAGTCGAGCTCTACATAAGCGGCCTGCATCGTATTGATATCGCGGCGGTTGACGGGCTTCATGATATGGCGGCAAGCCACAGAATCGGGCATAATCTTGCGATCCATCACCTTGACCATTTTGATTTGGCCCAAATTGTCGTAGTAAGGGCCATAAACCTGGCCTTTATCCATACTAAAGAGAGTATCCTTAATACTTGCATCTTGCCATTTTTCCTCTGTATAATAAATAGGATCTAGCTGGATGCGGTTAGTTTCTGCATAAGTGGTATCGCCTTGGCCAGAAGTTTTGGCAAAGTCGGCTACCATAGAGGCATAAGTTTTTTCAAAGTTGGCCGTATCTGCAGCAGAAGGCTGTACATCAAAAACAACATACTCGATAGAGACATTGGCTTTGCGCTCATAAGCCTTGGGGTTCGCCTGAATATAGGCGCTAAGGTCTGCATCAGAAATGCTTACTTCTGCATTATCTACATCAGCATAGAGTACACGGCTGAAGTTAAAGTCATAAGTTCTGTTTTTGCGGGCATATTCTGCATTGACCATCCAAGCGGGGGCATAAACTCCTTTTTGGAGCATAGCGATATACTTAGCAGAAAGCTGCTCATCGGCTACTGATTTTTCTAGGGCCTCCCAAGCATTCAGGAACTGAATTTCTTGGTTAGTTAGCTCAGAAGCACTTTTTTCTTTAGCCTGAAAATAAGCATTGCGTTGCTGCTCAATCATATTGCGGTCTACGCCAGCGCCCATTTGGGCAAACTGCTGGGCCACCAAAGGGCTAATATTTTGCCCTGTGAATAGGTCTGTTACCTCTTCTTCTGTAACAACAATACCCAATTTCTTGGCCTGTTGCTTATAAATGACATTGCTCAAGAGGTCCTTCCAAGCTTGTTCGCGGATTTGCTCCTGGCTAGCCTGGGCCCCTTCATAATTTTTAATGTAGACATCAAAGTCTTCGCGAAGGACATCCTCTCCATTAATTTTTGCTACAATTCGCTGCTGAGCGCCCATTCCGCGGCCCACCGAGCTTACATCCATAAAGAGGAAGCCACCGATCCCGAGAATCACTAGCCCCATCATCACCCAACCAAACTGGTTGCGAATCTTTCCTAATACTGCCATAACTTTGTTCTACTTAGCGTTGGTTGAACAGATTTTTATGTAAATAATTTTCTTTCTTCCTTTCTCTCAAAAGGCGCTTTTTTCTGGGGTTTTTCTGCTCTATTTGGCCCAAAAGGCCCCTAAAAATGCTTGCAAAAATAAACATTTTTTTAAGGGCCGAGCAAATTATATCTGCAAAAAAGCCCTTAAGCCTTCATTTTTTGAGCTTTAAGCGGGATAATACGCAAAGATTTTCTCTTGCGTCTAGCAGGCGGCGAAGCCGCCGCATAGGAGCGCAGCGACTGGCTGAGGGATGGATAGCAGTGGCGCGAAGCGCCAGACCCAGGGCTTTTGAAGCGCAGCGAAAAAGCCCGCAGGGCCGAGCAGACCTGCGAGCTGCGGCACAGCCCGACCCGGCCGCAGGCCGGGGCAGCCCCAAATCCTCCTACTTCTCTTTCGTCTTTTGATAGAGTTCTTTTTCTGCCACCGCCTCAATAATGCTGCCCTGCTCCAATTTTTTCGAGATGGCATCAAAGGGAGCGACCACCACCTGCTCGCCTGTCTTTAGGCCCTTAGTAATTTGGATATAGCGGTCGTCTTGGATGCCCGTTTGCACCTCTTGAAGGCGGACAGAATCGGCCATTTGGACAAATACATACTCTTTTAGGCCAATCTCCTCCCCTTTCTTTAGTTGTTCCTCGGCCTGTTCATCTTCTCGGCTAGTGACAGCGGCGATGGGCAGTGACAAAGCATTGGAAATGCTATTGGTGCGAATCTCGGCAGAGGCCGAAAGTCCAGCTCTAAAAGGTGGTTTATTGGGATCTAGTTGCAGATCCTTATAACTCTCTTGCGACATCAGGATGCGGACCTCAAAGTTGGTCACCTGGTCTGAAGTGAGGGCCATAGTGCTCAGGCCCGTGGCGGTATTGGCGATATGCGTCACTAAGCCCAAAAACTTGCGGTTGGGGTAAGCATCTAGCTCAATATCGGCTGAATCGCCTCGGTTGAGTTGTAAAATATCGCGTTCATTCACATCTACACGGACCTCAATCGAGCTGAGATTAGAGATTTTCAGAATGGGCGTTCCCGCCATCTGAATGGTTCCCACCACCTGCTCGCCTTGTTTTTTGTAGAGCTTCGACACGACTCCAGACATAGGGGCAAAGATAGAGGTTTGCGAGAGGTTTTTCTGCTGTTCTCGCACCGTAGCATCGGCACTTTCCACATTAAATTTAGCCGAGCGGATACTCTCGTCTAGGGCTGCAATATTGGCCTCGGTAGAGCGGAAACTCGTCTCGATGGTTTCTAGTTCTGCCTTAGAAATCACGCCCTCATCAAAAAGGGTTTTATTGCGGTCATAATTGGCTTTGGCCTGGGCCAACTGCACCAAAAGCTGATCCTTTTGGGCCTTGATATTCCCCAATTGCGCTCTAGCTGACTTAGCGCTAGCCGAGGCTCTTTCCACCACCGAAGCCAGGGCTTCGGGGTCAATTTTGGCCAATAGCTGCCCTTCTTTTACATTTTCGCCCTCTTCTACTAAAAGCTCGACGATTGTTCCCGATACATTGGAGGTAATTTCGACCTCCGTGGCGGGAAACAGCTTACCGCTAGCATAAACCGACTCCACGATTTGTCGTTTTTCGGCAGCTTCTAGCAGCACCCGAACGGCTTTGGCCTTATTATCCTTGCGGAAAATCACGATCAGGGCCGTAGCAATCAGCAATAGACCAACAATCCAGATAATGGGACTAATGCCCTTTTTCTTCTTTGCCATAGCATTTTAATTTTCTGGGGGGGTATTCAGTCCGATTCCTCTATAAAAATCAAGGACCTTTAGTTTGAAAAGTAAATCATATTTGGCCTGCACCACCGAAGAAGCGGCGGAGGTCAGCATATTTTGCACAGAACTCAGCTCAAAGCTATTGACGATACCCAGCTCGAAGCGTTTGCGGGTATTGGCTGCAGAGGCCGAGGTAGCGGCTAGGCTCTTTTGGGCCGCTTCTAGGCTTTTTCGGGCTGCTTTGACATCGGTTAGGGCTCTTTGGATATCGGCTTTGAGTTGATTTTGGGCCTGGCTGCTATTCAGTTTGGCCAATTCTAAGTTGAGTTTGGCCCGCTCAATGGCAATACGGCTTTGAAAACCGTTAAAGATAGGGACCGAAAGGCTAACGCCTACGTTCGTATAGAGGTTATTGCCCACTTGCTCAAAATAAGGCGTGGTTCCCCCTTCTATGGTCCGCACCGTAGGAAACTCTACGGGCACTTGGGTGCCATTGACATCTAAAAAGAGCGTCTGGGTAGTTTGCTCGGTGGTACGTTCCTTAGCTGCCGAAGAGTAGTTGGAGGTTAGAGAAACATAGCCCCCCAAAGAAGGCATAAGGGCCCCTTCAGCCACCTTAATAGCCAAATCTGCACTTTCTTCTCTCAAGCGATTGGCGGCCATATTGGGCATATTGGCTGCGGCCTCTAGATAAAGCTCATCTAGGGTTTCCAGCTCTCTGGCCTCGGGCAACTGCAGCTCAATCACCTTCAGACGGATCTTTTCATCTACGGGCATATTGATCAGGACCTTAAGATTGACATAAGCCAGCTCAATGGTATTTTCTGCATTGACAATAGCCTGTTCATCTCTGGCCTGCTGCGCTTCTAGCTCCAAACGGCTGTTATCGGGCAAATTGCCCGCCTTAATCTGCTTGAGGGTTTGGGCCAATTGCTCTTCGGTTAGGGCTTTTTGGGCCTGCAACACCTGCAAGTTTTCCTCGGCCAGCAAGACCTGCAAATAGGCCTGAGCCACAGAAAGGGCGTTGGTCTGCTTGGCCTGCTCTAAGTCCTGCGCAGTCGCCTGAACATCCAATCGGCTTTGCTTGAGCTGATTGCGCAAACGCAAACCCTGATAAATCGGGAAATTGGTATTGAGCGAAAGCTGAGAAGACTGTGTGCTCTGATTGACATACTGATAGGAGGTAAAATCAATTGAGCGGCCCAGGTTCAAACCATGCCGAAAAGAGGCATTTAAGGTAGGGTAAAAGGCCCAACTCGCTTGTTTGCGGTTCAGTTCGGCCTGCCGTTGTTGTATACCCGCCTGCTTGATTTGGGGGTTATGCTGCCAGGCATAATCAATACAAGCAGCCAAATCAAGACTATCTTGCCCAAAAAGAGGGCTGCCCCCCAAGATGAGCAAAACTAAAACTCCATAAAGTTGACGCATAAGGGATTCTTTTATTTGCTTCAATTTAAGGCTAAAAATAAGAGTTCTACAACAAGTTCGATAAAAAGCAGGCTTTTCTAGATAGTTCGACTTTTGTTTTGGGGCTGCCCCGCCCTGCAGGGGCGGGTCGGGCTGTGCGCGGGCTCGCTATTCGCTCGGCCCTGCGCTTTTTCGCTGCGCTCAAAAGCTTGGTCTGGCGCTTCGCGCCACCCGCTACCATCCCTCAGCCGTTTGGCCTTCGGCCATTTGCGGCGGCTGCGCCGCCTCTGCACCCTTTCCTGCCCTAGACAGAAAAAAGGCCCAAAACCAAGGTTTTGGGCCTTTCTCATTTAGCCTAAATTCTGTTCATTATCCTCTTCACTTTTATTCCTTTCATGAAAGGCCACAAAATTAAAGGGAGGCAATAAGATGCGATTCATATTTGCCTTCATAGATAAGTTAGCTAGATGCTCTCGAATAAAAGGGTAGATGATAGCTGCTGCATTAACATGAGCAAAATTTTCTAGCGGAATAGCAAACTGTTCGCCATACTCAAAAATCGCTTGCATTTCAATAGCGGCAAGCTCCTCTTTTACCTCGCCCTTATTTAAGGCTACTTTCACGCTCAAAGTCGTCATCAGCTGCCGATTGGGCAAATCGTCTTTAGCCGTTTTAATGCTTATACTTAATTTGTCCTCCCCTTCTCCCAAATAGTTCTTGGGGCGTTGAAAAGAAGAAGAAGATAAATAAATGTCTTTAAGATGGATTTCAGTATTAGATGCGGCCATAAGTTGCTAGTATTATGCGGCAGAGGTACATTCATTATTACAGTCTACAGCTGCCTCCAAAAAACAATTATCTCCCTGCAAAACAAGGAGTTGAGATTTATCTTGATTAGAATTTGCCTCTAGTTGGTTATAGATTTCAAAGTTTGAGAACTGAATTAAATCATCTTCAGGATCAACAAAGAGCACTGCTATCATTTTTTTTCTCAAAAAATAAAAAACAGCTTCCATTTCTATTTTTTGAAATGCTTCTGATCTATAGATTTGAGGATCTTTCAGTTTAAAAAGATGCATCTCATCGCTATCATTATATTCATGAATAAACTCAACACCTTCAAATTGATTAATCACAAACTCTATAAATTCTGCAATATTTGAGTACTTCATATATTTAATGTTACCCAAGCTTATCTTTAATATATTTTAATATTTTTTCACTCAAGTCTGAAGCGCTATTTGCCTCAGTTGGCTTAACTTCTATATCATCATAATCTGCTTGATTTCTTAAGCGTTTAAGGGTGTTAAGATCTTTTATAAAAAAAAACAAATCCCTTTCATTAGCTCCAATACCATCAAGTTCTTTATCTATTTTATTTAAATAAAATACATGCGACGATACTTTCTGCCTTCTTTGGTCTTGCTCTAGTTCTGATTCCTTATAAAGGATCAACAACTTAGATTTTATTTTCTGAAAACAAGAGTAATAATAACAATGAACGGAACTATTATAATGCCGATTTGTCAATAAAAAATCAGCTGCTTTTTTACTAGCCTCAGACTTTTTGTCTAAGAAGTCACCTGGATCAGCCATAATATGATTATTGTGTTTATTTGGCTATATGAAGAAGTCAGGGTTTTCAATGGCTTCAGGCAAATTTATTTATTTAAATAAAATAATGCAAATAAAAGTTCAGAATAAAAATACTTCATCATTAAAAATCAATGATTTAGGCTGGGGGTCAGCCGTTGGGTCAGCTAGAAGGGCCGAAGCCGAATGTAGTAGTCAAACATGGCTGTTGAGCGGCCTAGCGATGTGCAGCAGTGCGGCGAAGCCGCAGACCAAGGCCGTCAGGCCGCAGGGCCGAGCGAACAGCGAGCTGCGGAACGTAGCGCCGACGACCAAAGGGAGGCGGAGGCCCCAAAACCTACTCCTTCAGAAAGCGATTTTGTAGGCCTAAATTGGGCCAATGCAAAATATAAAGCCCTGCGGGCCATGGGTCCAAAGAGATTTGGCCCGACCACTGGCCGCTGGCTAGTTGGCGGCCCTGTAGGTCATAGATAATCCAGAGCTCGCCTAGATTTGGGGGCGACTTGAGGTAGAGGGCCTGCCGAGCGGGTTGGGGATAAAGCTGCATTTGGGCTTGGGCAATGGGAATTAGGCCATCGGGTAGATCAACCTGCAAACAATAATCTTTGGTCTCGCCAAAACCCGTATCGCCACAGCTGCTAAAAGCGCCAGAACCCCATTTTAGTTGCCAGCGGCTGCGGTAATTGCCCAGCCAATGAGCGGGAATAGTCAGTTGGTCTACATAAGTCGTTTGCATCTGGCTAATTGTGGGAGAGCTCCAAACCAATTCGAGGCTATCGAACTGCCCGTTGCGGTCCAGATCTACCCAAAAGCCCAGCCGCCAATTGGGAAAAGGGCTGCTGCCCGTGGCCCAAGTCCAGTGCATGGGATAAGTTTGGCCCGCTTGCAAAAAGAAGCTGCTATCGTAGGCCGCATAGCCATTTGGGGCAGGAGAAGAGGCATAACTGCTGTCTCCTAATTGCAGCGCTGTCAACCATTCAAAGTTGTTATTGGCAAAAGGAGCGCAATAATTTAGGTCGCGGCAACTGCCACAGCCCGCCGTACTCAATTGTAGATTTAGGCTATCTAAGCTAGGGCTAGCGCAGTTGGACCAAAGGCGAATCTCATAAGCTTGGCAGCTATCTAGATTGGGCAAGATAAAGTTGTTTTGACTACTTTGGAGCGTTTGGCTACTCCCCTGCCCTATTGGGCCATAAGTTAGGGTATAGCTTTGGGCGGCGGCAATCTCTGAAAAAGAGAGGGCCAAGAAATCGCTGCCGCTGCTATCCAGTTGCCAAAGTTGCGGGGCATTGCAGCAGCCTTGGCTCTCCCAAAAAACATAATTGGTATCGGCAGAAGCTTGGCCGTTGCAGCTCGACCAAAGGGCGAGCTCATAAGTTTGGCAGGGCTGCAGTTGGTCCAAAAGCAAAAAGCTATCTGTAGTGCTGAGCAACTGCCAGTTATTTTGGCCCAAAAGGCGGTAGCGCAAAAAGCTGCTATCGGCTTGGCTGCTCCAAGAAAGCAGCAGGCTATCGGGCTGATTGGACAAAAAAGATAGATTATAGGGGGCCGTGCAGCCAGGCAATTGGCAATCGCTATATTCGGCAGCGGCTAGGGCTTGGGCTAAATTGAGGCGACCGCCAGAAAGGCAAAAAGTATCGAGTTGGGGCAGGCTATCTACTCCCGCTAAAATGGCATTTTTGACATAAAGGGCGGTGGCTGCGGGCTGCAATTGGGCCAGATAAGCCAGGCGGGGACAAGGCAAGCTATAAATCAGGCCAATCGCTGCAGTGACTAAGGGCGCCGCTGCCGAAGTACCCGAAAAATTGCCCATGCTTCCCCCTTTCATTTGGGTATATAGGCCATCGCCAGGGGCGGCTAAATCAATACTTTGGCGACCAAAACCAGCGGCGGTTACCTTTTGATCGCTGCGGTTACTATTGGTCACCGCAATTAGGTAAGGGCTGGGGCTATGTGTGGGCAGATCGCCCACTAGGTCCACATTATTATTTGCATTAGAGGTAGAGGCCACGACCAAAATACCCGCTTGCCCCAAAGAGTCAAAGAGATTCGTCAAGACGGGAAAATCAGTAGCCAGTACCTCATCTAGGCCCCAAGAGGCATTTATAGCAACAATTAGGGCTCCTTTTTGGCCGGCAGAGCGGTTATAGGCTCTTCTTTGGGCCAAGGGATAGGCATAAGCGGCTATGGCTTCGGCCTCATTGCTGCCGCCACCGACCACCGTCAGCAATTGGCTGTACCAGTCAATGCCAGTGCCTAAGCTATTGTTATTGGCTTGGCCTGCAATCAAGCTACTGACGGGACTACCATGGCTAGCGCCAAAGGTTCCGCCTGAAATCTCATCATTTTGGTTGAAGCTAGACCAGCCTTTAAAGTCGTCAATAAACCCATTTCCATCATCATCTAAGCCGTTGTTTGGAATTTCGGCGGTATTGGTCCAAAGGCGGCCTTGCAATTCTGTTAGCGTCGTATCTAGTCCATCATCAATAACAGCCAAAACGAGCTGTTGGCCCAGGGCCGTTTGGCCGCCCTGCGCCAAATCCCAGGCGGTGGTGGCGTCAATATCGGCATCGACTAGGCCGCCATTGCTGCCATTATTTTCCAGATGCCATTGTTGATTAAAATCGGGATCATTAGGAATCAGGCGGGGGCGCAATGAATGATTTTTTTGTAGGGCCACTACCCTAGGCCAATCGGCTAGTTCTTGGGCGGCAGTTGGTCCTAGTTGCAGCTCCCAAATATTGAGCGTGGGGACCAAAGGACGAAGCACTCTTAGGTTCCAATGGCTGGGCCATTTCTGTTCCTCGATCTCTTGGCCATAAGCGAATTGGACAATCCAACTTTCTTGAGCAGCTAAAGAAAAAGTAAAAAATAAACAACAGAGGGTGTAGATGTAGTTTTTCATATTATACTTTTTGAAAATCTTTGCCAATCAAAAAAAAACTATCTTAGCTCAAGAACAAAACAGCAACCTAAAAGTAATTCTATGAAACAGATCCTAAGCATCTTTCTCTTGGCCAGCCTTCTGTTTGCTTGTCAGAGCAGTAAAAAGCTAGCAAAGAATAACATTATTCAGGATAGCCATTGGAAGGTTTATGACCTTAAAATCAAAAACGATCAAAAGGAACAAGTTGGTAAGGCCTTGCATGAGGTAATAGCCTATCAAGTTTTTGATCAGGCTATCATTCAAATTCAAGACAGTATATTTTATATACAGTCTCAGCAAGATAAAATAGATGCTAAGATCATCACTAGACAGGCGGACTTTCTTCTTCTATATGATCCCAAAGAACAGAAAGAAATTAAGTTTCCTTATGAGCTAGACGTTAAAAACAAGAAGTGCGTCTTTCATTTTCCTGGCTTTGATGGACAAGGAGAAATCTTGCTTTATAGTGAGCAAATTCCTATGCCTTAGTCCGTTCTTTTAATAAAACACAAACCTAAAAGTAATTCTATGAAACAGATCCTAAGCATTATGCTCTTAGCCAGCCTTCTATTCGCTTGTCAGAGCAGTAAAAAGCTAGCAAAGAATAACATTATTCAGGACAGCCATTGGACAATTTATGAATGCAAACTGCAGAACCCTTCCTCAGATAAAACCCCTATACATATACAGGAGCGGGCTATCATCCAGCATCTAGAGAATGGGCGTATTCTTTTGCAAGACAGCATGGTTTACCTCAGCACCCTTAAAGAGACAATAGATGCTAAAATCATCGAAAGACATGAGGATTATCTGCTTATCTACGATAAGAAAAAGCAAAAAGAAATTAAGTTTCCTTATGAGCTAGACGTTAAAAACAAGAAGTGCGTCTTTCATTTTCCTGGCTTTAATGGTAGAGGAGAAATTTTGCTTTATAGCGAGCAAATTCCTATGCCTTAGTCAGTTCAAAAAGGGTAATTTCGGGTAGCATGCCCACTCTACCGGGGAAGCCCAAAAAGCCAAACCCTCTATTTACATAGAGGCGTTGGCCCAACTCTTCATAAAGTCCGGCCCATTCTTTATAGCGCCATTTGGCGGGGCTCCATTGGAAGCCAGGAATTTTCACGCCTAATTGCATGCCATGCGTATGCCCGCTGAGGGTCAGATGCACTTTTTGGGGATGTTCTAGCACCTTATGCCGCCAATGTGTGGGGTCATGAGAGAGCAAAATGGTAAACAATCCATTATTTTCTTCGCCAAAGCAGCCGGCCAAATCGCCTTCTTTGGGATAGGGACCATGGCCCCAATTTTCTACTCCAGCCAAACAAATTTGCTGCCCCTCTTTTTCCAGTACTAGGGCGCTGTTATTTAGCATTTTAAAGCCCATATCGGCCTGATATTGCTTGAGTTTATCGAGATTTTGTTCCTTGGCCGCATCAGAGGGCCAGCGGACATAACTGCCATAATCATGGTTGCCCAGCACAGAAAATTTACCGAGGGGAGCCGTCAAATTGGCAAAAAGGTCGATATAAGGAACAATTTCATGGGCGCGATTATTCACCAAATCGCCCGTAAAAACGATCAGGTCCGCTTCTAGGTCCTGTATCATTTGCAGGCCTTTGGCCACGGCCTCTCGGTTATCAAAACTGCCTGCATGCACATCAGAAATCTGGACCATTCGCAGGCCATTGAAGGCCTCTGGCAGTTCGGGGTCCTTAATTTTTACCTTGTCCACGGTATAGGCATATTTTCCGCGGCTAATCCCATAGAGAAAAGAAGCAAAGGGAACCGCCGCCACAAAAAGGGCCAAACGGCGCATAAAAGTTCGTCGACTTTGCAAGTTCACTTCCCGTTCTGCATCCTTCAGTTTGGCCAGTTGTTGGCCCCCATAATGCGTAAAGCGATAAAAATCCTCAATAAAAAGGAAGCCCGCATAGACCAACTTGGTCACCAGCAAGGTCACCCAAATTCCAATCATCAGGTGGTGGACCAATTGCAAATTGCTCAGGGGTTGGGCGGAGGCCGCAGGGCCCATAAAAAATAGCCAAGCCACTGGAGCCGCAGCAGAAAGCCAATAACTGATTTTCATCCAGAGCTTAAACTGATCTTTAAAATGCCCTTTGAGGCCATAAAAAACATAAAACTCTAGAGAAAGAAAGAGTAAAATAAAGATAGAAGAACCTATAATTCGAGCTAGCATAGTGGTTTGTTTTAATAGAACCCTTCAAGTTAATAACTTATTTTCAAAGGTGCTCTAATGTATTGATTTCTATTTTTTGGGGCTGCCCCGCCCTGCGGGCGGGTCGGGCTGTTTCAGGGCTCGCAGGTCTGCTCGGCCCTTCGCTTTTTTCGCTTTGCTCAAAAAGCTCGGTCTGGCCTTCGGCCACCCTTGTCCATCCCTCAGCCAGATTTAATCGCGCTGCTTTGACCATAGTTTGCTATGAATTTTCTGCTAGGCCAGCTATTTTTTGAGGGCATAGCCTTCGCTATGGTCGAGAAAAATAGGACCGACTAGCGGGAAATTGCTGCAAACTATAAAAGTGAGTGCGTTTAAATTTGGCTATAGCCTGCGGCCCTTCGGGCCTGTAGGAGCGGATATATTTGGTTTTGGACCAGCAGTTTAAGCGCTAAACAAGGCTTTTTGTTTCTTTTTGGTCCAAAAAAAAGCTGTTCCCCCCTATCTTAGCGACCAAAAGCATGAAAAACTATATAAAAGCCCGTTGGGCCAGCTTTGGCTATGCCTTTGCGGGCCTTTTTGATTTTTTTTCGGGCCGGCACCCCCACGCTATTTTGCATCTGATTGCGGCCATTACGGTTTTGCTGGCCGCCTATTACTTTGCCCTATCGCCTTGGGAATGGGGCCTTATTATATTGGCCATTGGGGGCGTATTGGCCCTAGAGGCCCTCAACTCCGCTTTAGAATATGTAGTTGATCTGGTTCAGCCAGATTTTCATCCTTTGGCCAAGAAAGCCAAGGACATGGCGGCGGCGGCCGTATTGATTTTTGCCCTAGCCACTTTAGGCTTGGCCAGCTTAATTTTTTGGCCTAAAATCCTTAATTTGCTGGCTAACTAGCCAAAAATTAGCTGCCTTTGGCAGCCATGGCCGAAGGCCAAACGGCCTAGCGATGCGGCGGGGTGGCCGTCAGGCCAGACCGAGGCGGCAAAGCCGCCGAAGGGCCGAGCAGACTTGCGAGCCCCAAAGCGTAGCGCCCGCCGAAGGCGGGAGGCCCCAAAATAGCAGCAGAAAAAAAGGCCAACAAACAATTAAGCAGATTACCGCCCTTAAAAAATAATAGCTATGAACTATTTAGACGTAGACATTTGTGCGCAAACGCCTTACTACAAGCAAGAAAAAGCGGCTTCATCGACATGGGAAAATGCCGAGCAAATCCCTTTAAAAACTCGTTTTTCCGAGGAAGACATTGCGGGAAACGAGCATCATAAATTTGGGGCTGGCAAAGCTCCTTTTATTGGAGGACCTTATGCGGGCATGTATCCTTTGCGGCCTTGGACCATTCGGCAATATGCGGGGTTTTCGACCGCGGAGGAATCGAATGCTTTTTATCGCCGGAACTTGGCGGCGGGGCAAAAGGGCCTTTCTGTAGCCTTTGATTTGGCCACCCACCGCGGCTATGATTCGGACCACCCCAGAGTAAAAGGCGATGTGGGCAAGGCGGGCGTAGCCATTGATAGCGTGGAAGATATGAAGATCCTCTTTGATCAGATTCCCTTGGACCAGATGTCGGTTTCCATGACCATGAACGGGGCGGTAATTCCCATTATGGCCTTTTTCATTGTGGCGGCAGAAGAGCAGGGCGTGGCGCAGGAAAAACTTAGTGGGACCATTCAGAATGATATTTTGAAAGAGTTCATGGTGCGCAACACCTATATTTATCCGCCGGCGGCTTCTATGCGCATCATTGCGGATATATTTGCCTACACCTCTAGCAAAATGCCCAAATTCAACTCTATTTCGATTAGTGGTTATCATATGCATGAGGCGGGTGCTCCGGCAGATTTGGAATTGGCCTACACCCTAGCCGATGGATTGGAATATATTGAGACCGGGATTAAAGCGGGCTTAAAAATAGATGATTTTGCGCCTCGTTTGTCCTTCTTTTGGGGCATTGGGATGAATCATTTCATGGAAATTGCGAAAATGCGTGCGGGTCGGATGCTTTGGGCCAAATTGGTCAAGCAATTCGAGCCAAAGAACCCTAAATCACTGATGCTCAGAACCCATTGTCAGACCTCGGGTTGGAGTTTGACCGAGCAAGACCCTTATAACAATGTGGCTCGGACCTGTATTGAGGCCATGGCGGCTGTTTTGGGAGGCACACAATCCCTGCACAGCAACTCCTTTGATGAGGCCATTGCCTTGCCTACGGACTTCTCGGCTAAAATTGCTCGGGAGACGCAGATTTACATACAGGAAGAGACCAAAGTAACCGATGCCATTGATCCTTGGGCGGGTTCTTATTATGTAGAATACTTGACTCAAGAATTGATCAATAAAGCTTGGGCGCACATTCAGGAAGTCCGAGAATTGGGAGGTATGGCCAAGGCCATAGAAACCGGTTTGCCCAAAATGCGCATTGAAGAAGCGGCGGCTCGCAAGCAAGCTAGAATTGATAGCGGGCGTGAGCAACTGGTGGGCGTTAACTTATTCCGTTTGGAAAAAGAAGACCCCTTAGACATTTTGGAAGTAGACAACAAGGCGGTAAGAGAGGCACAGCTCAAGCGTTTGGAAGCCATGAAAGCGAGTAGAGATGAGGCGGCCGTGCAAGAAGCTTTGGCCAAAATCACGGCAGCGGCAGAAAGCGGAGAAGGCAACCTTTTGGCCTTGGCGGTAGAAGCTGCGCGTTTGCGGGCTAGTTTGGGCGAGATCTCGGCGGCTATGGAAAAAACTTTTGGTCGTTATCAGGCCAGCAACCGCACCATTTCTGGAGTTTATGCTCAGGAAGCATCGGGTAATGAATACTTTGAGCGGGCGCAGGCCTTGGCCAACCAATACGCCAAAGTAGAGGGTCGTCGTCCTCGTATTATGATTGCCAAATTGGGCCAAGATGGGCATGATCGTGGGGCAAAAGTCATAGCAACTGGTTTTGCTGATTTAGGTTTTGATGTGGATATGGGGCCATTATTTCAGACCCCCGAAGAAGCTGCTCGTCAGGCGGCGGAAAATGACGTCCATATTTTGGGCCTTTCCTCTTTGGCGGGTGGGCATAAAACCTTGGTGCCTGAAAGCATTGCGGCCTTAGCAGCTTTGGGTCGTCCCGATATTATGGTTGTTGCGGGTGGTGTTATTCCGGCCCAAGACTATGAAGCACTCTATGAAGCGGGAGTAGTGGGTGTATTTGGGCCAGGTACTCAGATAGCTCAGGCGGCTATTTCTATTTTGGAGTTGCTTTTAGAGGTACAGGCGGCAGAAGAAGAATAAAATATTTTATTTTTTCAGGTGGCTAAGCTATTGGAAGCTAGTTAGTTTAAAAGAGCTAACTAGCTTTTTTTTATTGAGGGCTTGTAACCTTAGTCTAGGATTCGGCTTATATAGATGAATTTAAATACTACATATCAAAAACCTCCTAGATTATGTACAAGTTATTTTTTGTTTTCACATTTCTAGCATTAAATTTAGGAATGAACGCTCAAAATGTAATTGAGAACTTAAAAAAGAATCCCAACATTAGTTGGCATCAAACTGCAGTAATTAGTTTTCATACAGAGTTGGGGCAAGCCGCCAAAGCCATACAGCTCTCCAAGGATTCGAGAAAAAATGTTGTCATCAAGCATCAAATGCCCAGACGACTAGATCGGCGTTTTCAGGATTTTGGTTATCATAAATTTGCTAGTAAAATGATGACAGAAGCATTTTGGGGGCAGGCCCAAAACAAATGCTATGCAGATCCTCAGCTCAGCCAGTTAATTTCGGTAGAAGAGTTGAATAAAAAGCTAGCGGTTATTGATACCATGATTATTTTCGACCAAGAGACGGGAGAAGAAATTGTGCATGTTCATCAGACCACAAAAGGGGCGAATCACATTAGTCACTTCAAATTATTTGTCTGCTATGCTTACAACAGCAAAACAGAAAACTTTGAGGTCTACCCGATCTCCATTGCGCCTGTGGATGGCTCATTTAATAGTTTGGGCGAGCTCATTAGTGAAGAAGAAATGTTTTGGATTCCTGTAAACCTTCAGCAGAAGATCAATCCCAATCAGAAAAACCTAGAATGGATTCAGTGGCAGGAAATGGGCTGTTACTTTAAAGATACAGAAGGCTTGGCCAAAGTAGGGATGCGACAATTGGCTAATTTGCCAGCAAAGGTCAAAGCTCGGCAGGCCAAAACAGAGGCAGCTATGCGATATGGAGAAGCCATTAGCCCGGAGCGATTAAAGCTGCTCCAAAAGCTAAAAGCCAAAGATATCCAGGGACTTTACTTTAGTTATTTGTTGGCTTGGGACAAGAAAAAAGAGCAGTTAATTATGGAAATAGAAGGGCATGCTCCTCTTGCCCATAATGGTCCAATTTACTTTATTCAAAAGTAGTCAGATGGAAAAGCGGCAAAAATAATTGCCGCTTTTTTTTATTTGCGCCTGTAACTTTTTGGGCTGGGCTGCTTAAAAAAAACATAACTACCTATTTATAATTTAAATAAATCCCTATGTACAAATTGCTTTTAACAGCGCTATTCTGCGCTAGCTTTGCCCAAAGTTATGGGCAAGAGATTTTGAATAAAATTAAGCAAAACCCTGATATTAGTTGGGCGCAAACGACCACCTTAGAATTTCATACAAAGGTAGGCTATCAGAACATGAAACTATCTGGGGGCATGAGTCAAAACTTGGTCGTCAAGCATCAGATGCCCTTAATTTTAAAAAACAGCTATGATGATTTCAGTTTTCATAGTTTTGCTGGCAAGATAGCCACAAAAGACTTTTGGGGGCAGGCCAAGAACAAATGCTATAAAGATCCTCAGCTACAGCAGCTGCTCAGTCCAGATCAGATTGGCAAAAAGATAGCGACAATAGATACCGTTGTTACCTTTGACCCCAAAGATTTCAAAGAAATTGTTGAATTGGTCCCCACCACTTACAGCAATAGTCATATTAGCCATTTTAAGCTTTTTCTTTGCTACGCCTACAACAGCAAAAGTAAGCAATTAGAGATCTATCCTATTTCTATGGCGCCAATTGTGGGTCGTTTTGATGCCAAGGGACAACTTGCTGAAGAAGTAGAAACCTTTTGGATTCCTGTAGAGAGCAGAAAGCAGCTAGACCCCAAGCAAGAAGCCATTAACTGGATACAAAAGCAGCAGCTTAGCTGGACCTTTAAGGGCAATGAGGGACAAAGCATAGTAAAAAAGCAAACTGTAGCTGAGGCCATCATAGAGCAGGTAGAGGAACTAACAAAAATGGCCAAGGCAAAAAAGGCCTACACTAAATATCCTTTATTTTATGGTGAGCCTCTTGATGCGGCAAGCATAACGAACCTAAAGGCCAAGCAAGCCGAAGACATCAAAGGCATTTTCTTTAGTTATATTTTAGCTTGGGATGCTCAACAGCAAAAAGCTATTATTCAAATAGAAGGCTGCTCTCCTATGAGCCGCGGTTGTCTTTATTTTATTGCAGAATAACTTTTATAGCTTTAAGGCAAAAGATGCTATTTATTGTGACTAGCGAGTATTTTATCTCTTTGGTCTTTCCTTTTGGGCTAAAACAGCAAGAGGCCGCCAGTAATCTGGCGGCCTCTTTTCATTTAGCGTCTTCCTCTATTTCGTTCCCATTCTCTTTGGGCTTCTTTTCGTTTTCGTTCTTCTTCTTTAGCTTTGCGCTTAGCTTCTAAGCGTTTTTCTTTTTTGCGGAGGCGGAGCGCTTTTTCCTCTTCTTTAGTGGGCTTAATTTGTTCTCTTAGGCCGGTTAGAATAGGTTGTTTAGCCATAACGAACTCAGAGGCGATATTCTCTTGAATTTTCTTGAGACGTTTTTGGGTAATTTTATTTCCTGCTAGGTCCAAGAGTTCTAAATTCTTAAAGTAGCGAATACTTTCGGGTAGGTCCATGATCCCATTACGTTCTAGGGCCAGGTGGCGAATGGGCCAGCTCCCCATATTATCGGGTAATTCGGAGAGTTGGTTATCATTTAGGCTAATATGTTCAATTTTGGGCATTTTAATAATGATGGAGTCATTGACTTCGCTAATCAGGTTGCCATCTAGGTAGAGTGTTTGGAGTTGGGGGGCGGTTTCTAGGGCCTTGGGTAATTTTTGGAAGGCATTATTTTCTAGGTAAATAGCGGATAGGCGTTTCCAGCCGCTACAATCTAAATCTTCGCTTAGGCGGTTAATTTTGTTATTGGTTAGGAAGAGAAGTTTTAGATTTTTCAGGCCGCCAAAGCTGCTAGGTAGATTAGCAATTTGGTTATCATTCATATAGAGTTCTTCCAGTTGGTAGAGCGTGCCCATACTATCGGGCAGGCTAGTCATTGCATTATTATTAAGGAAGAGTTCTCGGAGTTCTTTGCAATTTCCGATCCCTGAGGGCAGGCTAGTTAATTGATTATCGCTGAGGTATAGATTTTCTAGGGCCCTTAGCTCGCCAAAGTTTATGGGCAAAACAGTCAATTGATTAGAATCGAGATAGAGTTTGCGCAAGGCTTTGAGTTGGCCAAAATTTTTGGGTAATTGTTTCAGCTGATTGTGTTCTAGGCGGAGCAGCTCTAGTTTTTGGAGTTGGCCGATGCTTTCGGGGAGTCTTTGGAGTTGATTATGTTCTACACAGAGTTTAACGAGGTTGCGGCTGCTACCAATTTGGGGCGGTAGTTCTTGCAATTCGTTATGGGCGGCAAAAAGGAAGGTCAATTTTTTGAGATAGATGAGGGCCTCGGGTAATTTTTTGAGGCGGTTATCATCTATGGCAAGGACCTCTAGGGCCGAGGCGCCGCTAAGGGTTTCGGGCAGGTACTGCAATTGGTTTTTATCTAGCAGTAGGCTGCGCAGGCGTTTGAGTTTGCCTAAGGTTTCGGGAATAGACTGTAGTTGATTATTTTCTGCGGCGATGAAGGCCAGTTTTCTAATTTCTGCCAAGTTATTGGGCAGCATACGGAGTTCGTTGCCATCAATATATAGGCGGCGCAGATTGCGCAGGCCCTTAATTTTTTCGGGCAGATATTGGAGTTGATTATTAGAGAGGCGGAGCTCTTCTAGATAGGGTAAATCAAAGAGGCCATCGGGTAATTCTTTGAGGTAATTATTTTCTAGGTTGAGAAAGAAAAGATGGCGAAACTCTCGGATACTATCGCCTAGGCTAACCAAAGAGTCATTGCTAAGGTCTAGGCGGTGTACTCGGTCCTTAACCTCCATAGCGGTTTCTATGCTATAATAAGTAATAGCATCTTGGTAGGCATAGTTTCGGTGTTCCCAAAAGGCCATAGTATCGGCAGCAGTATTGAGATACATAGGAAGTTTTCGGATGAGGCTACCTTGAGCCTGGGCCATTTGGAGGGCCATAGAACTGAAAGCAAAGAGCAGAAGAAGGCGATAAAAGCTTTTCATGAGCATCATATAAAATTGGGTATTCAAAGAAAGTTAGCGGCTAGTGTAATTTAGGCAAAAGTCTGATGTTTGGTCCTATGGCCGGAGGCCAAACGGCCTAGCGATGCGAAAGGGGGCGGCGAAGCCGCAGACCCAGGCCGTCAGGCCGCAGGGCCGAGCAGACCTGCGAGCCCTGAAGCGTAGCGCCCGCCAAAGGCGGGAGGCCCCAAAAAAAAGCCCAACACCTATAGCGTCTGGGCTTTTGTATATCTTAAAGATAAGATTTTTTTCAAAAGATGGCCTTATTTAGACCTTGGGTCTTTTATTGATGCGAGTTCGTTTGGGTTTGTCTCCGCCATTTCCTCCATTTCCGCCCTCTTCTTTTTCTTTTTTGGCATCGAGGACCATTTGGAAATTATTGACGATAGCACCGACGACCAAGTTCATCAGGAGGTAAGCGGCGATAATCATCCAGGAGACATGATAGAGTGTTTTGACCCAGTTGGGCACATCGGGGGCGACCACATTTCGGCCATTGGCTTTGGTATACTCATTATCGAGCATATTGTAGCGCAGGTCGGTCCAGTCTTCTCCGGTTAGGATTCTAAAGAGCGTAAAAAAGGCCTCTCCCATATCCTTATAGGGATCGGGGTTGCTGATAGTCAGCGCTAGGTGGTCTGATTCGGCATAATCTGGATTCTTGAAGAGCGAAACGCCGATGATGGCATAGATGTACATAATCAAGAAAAAGAGGACCGCGATATAGGAAAGCGAGCGAACGGAGCGGACCAAAACGGCCACCAGCACTTGCATTTCTTCTACGGCTCGGATAGATCGGGTAAGTTGCACGACTCGAAGCACCCGCAGAGTAGCCCAGACACTATTCTGGCCATTTTTTTCGCTAGCCATAATAATATCGGCGACTTCGGGAACGACGCCCAGCACCAGGATGATAATATCGAAATAGTTCCAGCCATCGGAGAGGAACTGCTTTGTGCTTGTTCTACCCACCCAGCGCAGCCAGATCTCTCCAAAGAAGACAAAGAGAATAAAGAGCTGCACATAATGCAACCATTCTGGAGCCCATTCATAGGTTTGGATACCAATGAGGAGACCATTGACAACGATAGCTGCGAGAATGCCAAAATTAAATAGATTGGTGCGGATAATAGAGCGTGCGAACTCTTGTAATCCTTTAGAGGAACTGCTCATAGGGCTGTTTCTTTTTTGCTTAGCAGTGTGATTGGTTCAATAGTGTTAGGTAGGTGTAGCACAGAACTTAAAATTAGTAATTTATTATATAAGGCTTGTATTCCGAGGCTTTTAATTTAATATTTAGAGTGTTTTCCCTTCTTTGCGTAATTCTTTGCGCAAGCCTTCTTCTATATCTTCCATGGCTATTTTATCTTGGCCTCTACTTAGGGCCGAGAGCGAGCAATAGCGCAGGATGTTAATGATACTACCCCCTGCAATTTTATGGTCGTTGGCCAATTGGTGAAAATCTACATCATCTTCTAGCTGTAGGCCTTCAAAGCTATTGCGCCAAAGGCGGAGGCGTTGTTCGTAATTGGGCGTGGGAAAATAGATCATGGATTGGAAGCGGCGAGTAAAGGCGATATCCATATTGGCCTTGAGGTTGGTGGCCAAAATAATCACCCCAGAGTAGTCTTCTACTCTTTGGAGCAGATAAGCCACCTCTTGGTTGGCATGTCGATCTTTAGAATCGGAGGCATTGGTCCGTTTGCCAAATAGAGCATCGGCTTCATCAAAAAAGAGGATCCAGTTTTTGTTTTCGGCCTGATCGAAGATGTTGGCCATATTTTTTTCGGTTTCTCCAATATATTTAGAGACCACCTGAGAGAGGTCTACTCTATAGACATCTAGGCCCATACTTTTGCCCAATAAGCAAGCGGTTAGGGTTTTACCCGTACCTGGAGGGCCATAAAAAAGGGCACGATAGCCTCTTTTGAGTAGCTTTTTAAGGCCCCAATCGTTCATGATTTTATCTTCATGCTCTAGCCAGGCCGTAATTTCAGAAACCTCGGCCAAAACATGGGGGTCTAGGACCAAATCGGCCCAATCTAAACGAGTGCTGAGCAATTTGGCCGGAAAAGTCGTACTAAAATCAGGTTTGTAGGGCTGCCCGCTCGTAAGCCGCATCAGGTATTCCTCAGAAATCTCTAAAGGGTTACTCAATACGGGCTCTCGGTATTGGCCCTTTTGTAGGTCGAGCTTGAGAATGCCCAATTTAGAAAAATAGTGGCTGGGCCGAAATAACTCTAGCACTTCTATGCGCTTGGCCACATTGTTTCCCGCAATGATAAAGGCCGCCGTTTCTCCTGTGGGAAGAAACCCGCTGTGGCGCTTGCCCACCAAGCCCCCAAATTGCGTGTAAATGCGCTCGTAACTCTTGTTTTTAGTGAAAAAGAGATCCAAAATCTCGGGCCGAATATGCGGACAAAGACTTAAGATCAAGACTAAACGCTCATCAGAGCTCATGGCAAAATGCCGTATGCACTGCGCATAAACCGAATTGTCTTGGCTAATGTCTGGCGGCAAGATTTCATAGATGTCTTGGTTGGGCCGCTGGCTTTCTATAGATATTTTATAGCGAAGTTTCAATACCGACTTTAACCAATTGAGTTCTCGGCTAAGCGTTTTTGCATTGTTTCGCATTCTCTGATGCATCATATTTTTTTGCTTTAAGACCCCTAAAAAACACATTTTTAGGCAGTTTTCAAAGCGCTGTTTGTTCTTCTTTTGGGCCAAAAAAAGCAGCCCCCTAGCCTTTAAGCTAGAGGACTGCTTTCGTTTTAGTCGGTTAGACTTCTTTTAACGGACCAATTTTTTCTGCCAACGCCCTTTCTCCGTTTGCAGTTCTAAATAATAAAGCCCTTTGGCCTCATTTTCCAAGGAAATCTGTCCCTCAAAACCTTGGAGCTGCTCTTGGCGGATAAGCTGCCCTTGGCTATTAAATATCCGTAGCGACTGCAATGGCGCATCGCTAGTTTGACGGAAAAAATACTGCCCATTGGGGCTAGGATTTGGCCAAACGCTTAGGCTTTCGCTAGGCAAACTAGCTAAACCACTGCTCACCACCTCCGTAAAACTGATGCTAATCGGACTAGAAGGGGCATCGCCAGAGGTCCCACTACCATCTACCGCATTGCCCATCGCATAAACGGTTACGGTTCCTGTACCTGCTGCTGGGGCGGTCCAAGCAGCCGTAAAGTTGCCTGTAGTCGAGCGGCCCTGATGCTCCCAATAACTCCTGTTGTTTATGCTCGCTATTTGCGTGTTTGGCGTAATCACGCTATCCAAGGTCCCCGCCTGATTGTTGGCCGCATCCAAAATAACGGCCTGGGCTCCATATTGGCTATAGTTGGGGTTATTCACATTGACAAAAATGGAATAATGCTCGCCCGGAATATACTCGGTCACGGCATTTCCACTCTGGTCCAATAAGGTCACGCTCACAACCGTATTCGAGGAGGCCGCCCCATGGCAGGCCGAACAAGTGGCGCTAGATAAGGGCGAACCACTGTTGTCATTTCCGCCCGCGGCTCGTCCGCCACTACTACTTTGCAGGCCCGCATAAAGTAGCCCTAGGCCAAAAAGGAAAAAGAGGAAAGATTTTCTCATAAAATTAAGTTTTGGGAGGGGGAGCTTAAAAAATTTCGGGGGTTCTGCTATCTAAAATGATGGTAACAGGCCCATCGTTGTTTAGTTCAATTTGCATATCGGCGCCAAACTGCCCACTGGCTACTTTTTGGTCCAATTCTGCCTCTGCTTTGGCAATAAATTCCTCATAAAGCGGAATGGCTTGCTCTGGCCTAGCAGCTCGAGTATAGGAGGGGCGATTGCCTTTTTTGCAGGCCGCATAAAGCGTAAATTGACTCACAACAAGGAGCTGCCCTTGAACATCTCGAATAGAATAGTTCATTTTGCCTTGCTCGTCATTGAATATACGGATTTTGACTAGCTTTTGGATGAGCCAATCGACATCTTTGCTACTATCTTCTTGATGAATACCGAGCAGCACAAAAAGCCCTTGATCAATTTGGCCTACAGTTTTGCCAGCCACATCTACTCGGGCAGTTTTCACTCTTTGAATGACTAAACGCATTTTTTAAAATTTATAGGTTGATGAATAATTTGGGGCCTCCGCTGCGCTACGCTTGCGGCGCTACGTTTCGGGGCTCGCAGGTCTGCTCGGCCCTGCGGCGCAAAGCGCCTTGGTCTGCGGCTTCGCCGCCCCCCTGCACATCGCTAGGCCGCTCCTCTTTTGGGGCTAGCTTTTGGCCTATTGCTTCGGCCATTTGATGTTCTGCGTCTAGCAGGCGGCGAAGCCGCCGCAGGCTGAGGGATGGGCAGCAGGGCCGCCGCAGGCGGCAGACCCAAGGCTTTTGAAGCGAAGCGAAAAGCCTGCAGGGCCGAGCAGACTTGCGAGCTGCGATACAGCCCGACCCGCCCTGCAGGGCGGGGCAGCCCCAAAAAAATAAAACCCTTTCTCCAAAAGGAAAAAGGGTTTTATATGAGATATGAGAAGGGCTAGACCTATTCTTCAGTCTTTTCTTCTTCATTGTCGGCCGCCTCTTCGGTGGCTTCTTCTGTAGTTTCTTCAGTAGCTACGGCCTCGGTAGTTTCGCTGCTTTTCTTTTTGCGGCGACGGCGAGTGCGTTTTTTGTTAGCTTCTGGAGTAGCTTCAGCGGTTTCGTTGTAATCCACTAGCTCAATAATAGCTACATCGGCGGCATCACTGGGGCGGAAACCCATTTTGAGGATACGTACGTATCCGCCGGGGCGCTCAGCGATTTTGGGTCCTACTTCATTAAAGAGCTCATTGACAGCATCTTTATTTTGGAGGTAGCTAAAGATAACACGACGAGAGTGCGTAGTATTATCTTTGGCGCGAGTAAGGATAGGCTCAATAAACTTGCGAAGGGCTTTGGCCTTGGGCAAAGTAGTTTTGATGCGTTTGTGAGTAATAAGGGCGATAGCCATATTACGGAGAAGGGCCTTACGGTGGCCAGATTTGCGGCTAAGGTGGTTAAACTTTTTACCGTGTCTCATGATGGTAATTTTAACATCGTAGCACTAAGCGCAGTGGGCTCGGTTACTACAAAAGTGAAAGATTATAATTTACTCTTCGTCGAGTTTGTATTTGCTGAGGTCCATACCAAAAGTAAGGCTTTTGTCTTGGAGCAGCTCTTCGATTTCGACTAGAGATTTTTTACCAAAGTTGCGGAACTTGAGAAGTTCGTGAGTTTCGTACTGCACGAGGTCGGCCAAGGTATTGATTTTGGCGGCCTTGAGGCAGTTATAGGCGCGGACAGAAAGGTCGAGATCTTCCAAAGAAGTTTTGAGCAACTTGCGCATGTGCAGAATATGCTCATCGACGATATTGTCTTCCTTATCGGTTTCATCGGGAAACTTGATATTCTCATCGGTGATGAGCATCAGGTGTTGGATAAGGATTTTGGCGGCTTCTTTGATGGCTTGTTCTGGGTGGATAGCGCCATCAGTTTTGATATCGATGTTCAATTTTTCATAATCGGTATGCTGGCCTACGCGGCTAGCGGATACAGAATAATGAACATTTTTGATAGGCGTATAAATTGCGTCGATTGGAATATAACCGATGGGAGCATCTTTGGGCATATTTTCCTCAGCGGGAACATATCCACGGCCCTTCGTTACGGTAAGTTCCATTTCGAAAGTAATTTCGTCATCGAGGTTACAGATCACCAAATCGGGGTTAGTAACTTGGAAGACGTTAGTATGTTCGTTGATATCGGAGGCGAGAAGTTGATTTTTTCCAGACACACTGAGGTAAATTTTCTCAGAGGTGATATCGGGATCATCTAGAAGGTACTTCAGGCGAAGTTGTTTTAGATTGAGTACGATATCGACAACATCTTCGACCACGCCTTCGATAGTAGAGAATTCGTGTTCGGCCCCTTTAATTCTGACGGCAGAAACGGCAAAACCTTCGAGAGAAGAGAGTAAAATTCTGCGTAGAGAGTTACCGATAGTTTGGCCAAAGCCGGGTTCTAGCGGTTTGAACTCAAAAGAGCCCTCGAAGTCGTCGGCCTTTTGGAGAAGAATTTTATCAGGTTTTTGGAAGTTCAGCAAGCTCATAAATAAAATAGAGATGTGGCGATTAGATAAAATAATCAGACTAGGAGCCTTATGAAAGTGTAGGAAGGCAACAAAGAAAGCTTAGGACGAACCCTTGGGGGTTGTCCTAAGCTAGCGATCTGCATAAGCTGCAGATTATTTAGAGTAGAGTTCAACGATAAGTTGTTCGTTGATAGGCTCTGGAATTTCGTCGCGGTTGGGATAAGCAACGAAAGAACCTTCTAGTTTTTCGGCGTTAAATTCTAGCCAGCTATATTTTTGAGCTTCTTTGCTATTGGCAGCAACAGACTCTTGGATAGTAACTAGGCCTTGAGATTTACCACGTACGGCTACAACTTCGCCTGGGCGAACAGAGTAAGAGGGTACGTTAGTAACAACACCGTTGACGGCGATATGGCCGTGAGTAACGAGTTGGCGAGCTGCGCGACGAGTAGGAGCGATACCTAGGCGGTAGACTACATTATCGAGGCGTGCTTCTAGCATTTGGAGAAGGATTTCGCCGGTAACGCCAGATTTGCGGCTAGCGGCTTCAAACATGCGGCGGAACTGGCGTTCGAGCACACCATAAGCATATTTGACCTTTTGTTTTTCCATAAGCTGTTTACCGTAGTCAGATTTTTGCTTACGGCGTTTAGCTAGGCCATGTTGGCCGGGGGGGTATTTCTTACGCTCGAAATATTTATCATATCCGTAGATAGATTCACCAAAAGCTCTAGACTTTTTTGTTTTTGGTCCTCTATATCTTGCCATTGTTTCCTAAGATTTAACGGTTGTTTTTTGAATAAAAGCCAATGCCGGGAGGCATTATACGCGGCGCTTTTTGGGTGGACGACAGCCATTGTGGGGAAGTGGAGTTGTGTCTTGGATAGTAGTTACACGAACACCAGCACCATCGATGGCACGAATAGCGGCTTCACGGCCAGAGCCAGGTCCTTTAACGTAGACAACTACGCTACGTAGGCCAAGGTCATAAGCTTCGCGAGCTGCTTCTGAAGCACAAACCTGCGCTGCATAAGGCGTATTCTTTTTAGAACCGCGGAAACCCTGCTTACCAGCAGAAGACCAAGAGATAACTTGACCTGCTTTATTGGTAATACTGATAATAATATTGTTGAAAGTAGCTTGAATATAAGCACGGCCTTGTGCTTCTACTTTTACATTTTTCTTTTTGACTTTCTTAGATGATTTAGCCATAACTGCCTTGAGATATTAAGCTTGACAAAAAATTAGAATTATTTACCCACTTTCTTCTTGTTCGCAACGGTTTTACGTCTTCCTTTGCGAGTACGAGCGTTAGTCTGGGTACGTTGTCCACGAACGGGAAGACCACGACGGTGGCGGAGTCCGCGAACACAAGCGATATCCATAAGGCGTTTGATGTTCATCTGTACTTCTGAGCGGAGTTGTCCTTCTACGAGGAACTCATCAGAAAGGATGTTGCGGATTGCTTTAATATTATCGTCTGACCAATCCTTTACTTTAGTACTTTCATCAATTTGCGCTTTAGCAAGGATTTGCTTAGCGCGAGTAGATCCAATACCATAAATATAGGTTAGGCCGATAACACCTCTTTTATTCTTGGGTAGATCAACACCTGCTATACGAGCCATAATATATGTTTTAAATTATCCCTGACGTTGCTTGAACTTAGGGTTCTTTTTGTTAATAATGTAAACTTTTCCTTTGCGGCGGACGATTTTGCAGTCGGCCGATCTTTTCTTGATAGAAGGCTTAACTTTCATGATTAAGGTTACTTTTACTACTTGTAGCGATAGATAATACGTCCGCGGCTAAGGTCATAGGGAGACATTTCGACGGCTACTTTATCACCAGGGAGGATTCGGATGTAGTTCATTCTCATCTTTCCTGAGATGGTAGCAATAATTACGTGTTCGTTTTCTAGCTTTACGCGGAACATCGCATTAGAAAGCGCTTCAGTAATTTCGCCGTCTTGACGAATAAGATTCTTTTTTCCCATTAGACTGTTTTTTCGGACTGCAAATATCTTTAAATTCTTGGTAAATACCTAATTATTAGACTGTTTATTCAAGCTGATGTTTTAACCAGCGGGATTTTCCGTAGTAGATGTAGCATCTACGGCGGGGTTTTCTCTTCGGCCTCTGAGGCGTCCACCTTGGATAAATCCGCCATAAGAGTTCATGGCTAGGTGGCCTTCAATTTGCTGTAGGGTATCGAGGACTACGGCTACCATAATGAGTAGTGAAGTACCTCCGAAGAAGATAGCAAATCCGAGGTCAATTTGGAGTACGCCAGCTGCGATACCGGGTAAGATAGCGATAGCGCCGAGGGCGATAGATCCGGGAAGAGTAACACGAGAGGCGACCTTATCAATATGCTCTACGGTATCGGCCCCAGACTTGACGTTAGGGATGAAAGCATTTTGGCGTTTCAGTTGGTCTGCATGTTGCTGTGGGTTAACGATCAGCGCGGTGTAGACATAAGTAAAGATAACGACCAAAAAGAAGAAGAGGACATTGTAAGGGATAGAGGTAAAGTCTGCCAATTGGCCCCAGATAGTATCTGCGCCTGCGGGAGCTCCGAGGAAGCCAGCGATGGCACCGGGAACAAACATGAGGGCTTGGGCGAAAATGATAGGCATTACTCCTGCTGCATTAAGTTTGATTGGAATATGGTCGAGGCCAGACTGGCCACCCATAGCGGCGACGCGGCTAGCGCCATCGGCACGGCCCACCATATGTTTAGCAAACTTAATTTGGATTTTGCGAACAGCTTGAACCAGAGCGACTGAAGCTAGAACGACAAGAGCGAAGAGGGCGAGTTCTACGATAAAGATTACCGGGCCACCGGCCATTGCGCTAAACTTGAGGTTCATTTCTCCGACAAAAGCCTGAGGGAGGGTAGCGATAATACCTGCAGTAATGAGTAGCGAGATACCATTTCCGATACCTTTATCGGTAATGCGTTCTCCTAGCCACATACAGAATACGGTACCTGCGGTCAGGATAATAATGTTAGAGAACCAGAAAATGGGTAGACCTACTTCACTAGAGATAGCTTCTGGGAAAGAGGCATGCATATAGTTGAGGTAGGCAGAGCCTTGCACTAGGGTAATTGCTATAGTGATATAGCGAGTAATTTGGTTGAGTCGGCGTTGGCCGGCTTCTCCATCTTTTTGCAATTTCTGAAAGTAAGGAATTGCGAATCCGAGTAATTGGACGATAATTGATGCCGAGATATAGGGCATAATACCTAGGGCAAAAACGGCAGCGTTAAAGAAGGCCCCACCTGAGAAGGTGTTGAGTAGGTCTAGCAGGCCGGGAGCATCATCTCCTCCGCTACTGAGTTGTTTTTGAATTTCGGCGGTATCGATACCGGGAAGAATGACGAAGCTACCGAAGCGGTAGACTGCAAGCAAACCTAGGGTAAGCAAGATTCTGTTCTTGAGCTCTGGGATAGCCCAGATCTCTTTCATTTTTTCTATAAAGGATTTCATGGATCAGCTCTGTTATAGTCTAAAAGAGGTGTCTAGATTGACTTTTGCGGCCCCTAAATTAAGAGAATTATTTTAGGGAAGGAAATAAATAGCGCTTAGTGGGGCTTTATATCTGCGAAAAAGGACAAAAAGGGGTATAAAAGCCCTAGTAACCCCTAGCCTATTCTGAAAAATAGGCTGGGGTTTTTATCCTGGGCAGCAAAGCTTTTGGCTAATGCGGCTATTATAAGTAAGTATTTCTCCCTGTTTTGGGGGTTTTCTGTTTTTGCGGAGCGGTAAGCAATGGCCTAGCTGCCTGAAGCAGTGTGGCGGAGCCACAGACCGAGGCGCTAAAAGCGCTGAGGGCCGAGCAGGCTTGCGAGCTGCGCAAGGGAGCGGCCGCTGAAAGCGGCAGGCCCCAAAAAAACCTTAATAAGGGGAGCTAAAGCATTAGACACTTGGGGTACAAAAAAGAAGGAGAAAGTAGAATTTCTCCTTTTAGGCTTGTACCGATTTTAGCCGAGCAGAGAGACTGCTGCGCCTAAGGCTTCGATTTGAGTTTTGACTTCATCGTCTACCTTAGTAGCTTGGAGGTCAAATTTAGTTTTGAGGCTACCTTCAGCGATAACGTGCAACTTATCATCTTCATTTAGGTGCTTAAAGTGCTCGGCCAATTCTTTGGCGCCTACGGCAGAGAGCTTAGCAGCTTCTGCGACACCTTGGATTTGGTTAGCTTTAACGATAAGCATGCAGCTTCCTCCTTTTTCTTCGATAGCTGTTTTGGCAGCTTTAGAGAAGCGGAAGGCAGAAACTTGAAGAGCGGCAGTTAGTTCACCTTGAGCGAGGACCTTGAACTGTTCGTTCTTTTTGATGAGGCCAGCAGCGACTAGCGTATTGATATCGACAGTAGTCGTATTCATTTTGTTGGCTGCATCTTGGATGTCGTTCAAATTTACTACAGTGAAGCTATCGGGTTGGTAAGATTGATAGCGGCGGGCAGTATTTTTGAATCCGCGTTTAGGCAAGCGCATTTGGATAGGCATTTGACCACCTTCATGGCCTCTTTTGCTTTTATATCCAGAGCGAGATTTTGCACCTTTATGACCGCGAGTAGAAGTTCCACCACGGCCTGAGCTAGTCCCACGTCCGACGCGTTTGCGATTCTTTACGGCACCGTTAGCGGGTTTGAGGTTACTCAGTTTCATTATGTGAAATGTTTTACTGATGAGAAAAGGAGGAGCTTAAATTAGAGCTCTTCTACTTTTAGCAAGTGTTTAACTTTATTGATCATTCCGGCTACCTGAGGAGTTACAACTTGCTCAGAAGACTGATTGATTTTGCGCAGACCTAGGGCTACCATAGTTGCCTTTTGGTCTTTAGGACGATCGATAACACTTTTAATTTGCGTGATACGTACTTTTTTCATGATATCAGAGAGGTTAAGGACTATCCGTTAAAAACTTTTTCGAGTTTGATTCCTCTAGTTTTAGCTACTTGAGCTGGCGTACGTAGTTTTTGCAAAGCGTCGATAGTAGCTTTGATTACGTTATGAGGGTTAGAAGAACCGAGAGATTTGGCGAGTACGTTATGGACGCCGGCTACTTCTAGGACGGCGCGCATAGCACCACCAGCGATTACCCCTGTACCGTCGGCAGCGGGGCGGATAAGTACTTTACCTGCGCCAAACTTACCGTGTTGTTCGTGCGGGATAGTTCCGTTTAGTACGGGCACTTTAACGAGATTCTTTTTAGCTTCATCTGCGGCTTTAGTGATAGCTGCAGAGACTTCGCGGGCTTTACCGAGGCCGTGGCCTACTTGTCCGTTTCCGTCTCCAACTACAACGATAGCGGCGAAGCTGAAGGTACGGCCTCCTTTGGTCACTTTAGAGACACGGTTGAGGGCGACCAATTTATCTTGGAATTCAGTATCTACTGGCTTTACGCGATTAGATTTCTTTGCCATGGTTAATATTGGTTTTCGCTAGATGATTTAGAATTGAAGGAGCTCATTGCTACCATCTTCTTTTTGTGCACCGCGAGCGCCTTCAGCGAGGGCTTTGATGCGGCCGTGGTAGAGATAGCCACCACGATCGAAGACAACCGTGTTGATCCCTTTTTCCATTGCTTTTTTAGCGGTTAGGGCACCAACGAGGCGAGCTTTTTCAGATTTATTGACATTTTGGCCATCAATTCCGTCTTCTTTAGAGCTAGCGGAGACCAAGGTTGTGCCAGCGATATCATCGATAAGCTGGACATATATATGAGAGTTGCTTCTGTATACTGTCATGCGTGGGCGCTCGGCAGTACCTTTAAGCTTTTTGCGGATTCTTCTGTGAATGCGCTGACGACGAGTCATTTGTTTTGAAGCCATAATAGAGAGCTATAAAACTGTTCGCAAAAAATGAAAAAATTAGATGAAGGAGGCTGCGATTATTTGGCAGCGGTTTTACCGGCTTTTCTACGGATTTGTTCTCCTTTGAAGCGTACACCTTTACCTTTGTAGGGTTCGGGTTTGCGGAAGCTACGGATTTTGGCAGCTACTTGGCCGATAAGTTGTTTATCGAAAGACTCTAGAGTCACCAAGGGGGGCGTACCTTTTTTGGTTTCTGTAGTTACACTTACTTCTTCTGGGAGGTAGAACATAACGGGGTGAGAGTAACCTAGGGCCAATTCTAGGAGTTGGCCTTTATTGCTAGCGCGGTAACCCACACCATGCAATTCCAGTTCTACTTTATAGCCTTGAGAAACTCCTTCAATCATGTTAGCGATCAGCTGGCGATAGAGGCCATGCATAGCTTTATGACGTTTTTGCTCGGTAGCGCGAGATACTAGTACCTGACCATCTTCAATTTTGGCAGAGATACCAGAAGAGGCAATTTCTTGAGAGAGTTGGCCTTTAGCGCCTTTAACCTCTACGAGATTACCTTTGATATTAACTTCTACGCCCGCTGGAATTTCAATAGGCAGTTTTCCTATACGAGACATGCTATTATTTTTTAAATCTTATTAAATCTGAGAAAAGGGCTTAGTAGATATAGAAGAGTACTTCACCACCTACATTCTCTTCACGAGCTTTTTTGTCTGTGATTACCCCTTTAGAGGTAGAGATGATTGCCAAGCCTAGGCCGTTAATTACGCGGGGTAGCTCATCGGCCTTCACATAGTGACGGAGGCCTGGGCGGCTAATGCGCTTCATTTTACGAATAACGGGTTGCTTAGAAGAAGCATCGTATTTGAGAGCGATTTTAATAACTCCTTGTTTGTTAGAAGTTTCTTCAAACTTGTAACGGAGGATATAGCCCTGATCATAAAGAATTTCAGTAATTCTTTTTTTCAGATTAGAGGCTGGAATTTCGACGACGCGATGTTTAGCCATCTGGGCATTGCGGATTCGAGTTAGGTAGTCCGCAACAGGATCTGTTACTGCCATGATTGCAATGTTATCGCTAAAATTATCTCAGTGAAGAGAGATCTTTTAGCTGATGAATAAATTTTGAATTCTAGTTCGAAAGCGTAGAGAGTGAAAATTACCAGCTAGCCTTGGTTACACCAGGAATTTTGCCAGCTAGAGCCATTTCGCGGAACTTCACACGGCAGAGGCCAAATTGGCGCATATAGCCTTTGGGGCGTCCGGTTAATTTGCAACGGTTGTGCAAGCGGACTTTAGAAGAGTTTTTGGGCAACTTATCTAGTTCGTCCCAACGACCTTCTTTTTTGAGTTGTTCGCGGCGAGCGGCATATTTTTGCACTAGGCGCTCTCTTTTCTTTTCTCTTGCGATTACGGATTTACGGGCCATAATTAGCTTTTAGTTTTAAAGGGTAGTCCAAGAAGAGTGAGTAATTCTAGAGATTCCTCATCTGTTGGAGCCGAAGTGACAAAAGTGATATCCATACCTGTGATACGAGGAATTTTGTCCAAGTTGATCTCAGGGAAGATAATTTGTTCTGTTACACCTAGGGTGTAATTACCTCTACCATCAAAGCTTTTGTTGCTAATACCGCGGAAGTCACGTACACGAGGGAGAGCAACATTGATTAGGCGATCGAGGAATTCATACATATTGGTGCCACGTAGAGTTACGCGAGCGCCGATAGGCATACCTTCACGGAGTTTGAAGTTTGAGATAGACTTCTTGGCTCTAGTTTTCACGGCACGCTGACCAGTGATAAGAGTTAGCTCCTCGACAGCATTATCAACCAACTTTTTGTCAGAGGTAGCCATTCCTACACCTTGGCTTACGCAGATTTTCTCCAACTGGGGTACTTGCATGATGCTTTTGTACTGAAACTTTTCTTTCAGCTTAGCAACCACCTCTTCTTGGTATTTCTGCTTTAATCTAGGTTGATAGCTCATTATTAAATAACTTGATTTGTTTTCTTAGAAATGCGGACCTTTTTGCCGTCTTGAATTTCCATTTTCACCTTGCTAGCTACGCCTTCAGCGTCTACGAGCATAAGGTTAGAAACGTGAAGAGAGGCTTCTTTTTCGATGATGCCACCTGCGCGTTCGTTAGTAGCGCGGATATGTTTTTTCACCTTATTGAGGCCTTCTACAATTGCACGTTGCTCTAGAGGAAAGGTTTTTACTACTTTACCAGTATTGCCTTTTTCGTCTCCAGAGATCACTTTTACGGTGTCTCCCACTTTAACGTGTAGTTTCACCTTAGTTTGCTTTTTGTTTGCCATGATTATAGTACTTCAGGAGCGAGTGAAACAATTTTCATAAAGTCGCGCTCGCGCAACTCACGGGCTACTGGGCCAAAAATACGAGTTCCTCTTGGCTCTTCCGAGGCATTGAGGAGAACAACTGCATTGTCATCAAAGCGAATATAAGAACCGTCTTGGCGACGAATTTCTTTCTTCGTGCGTACGATTACCGCCTTAGAAACAACGCCTTTTTTTACCTGACCGCCAGGAGCTGCATCCTTTACCGTAACTACAATGATGTCACCGATAGAGGCATAACGACGTTTAGAGCCACCAAGCACCTTAATACAAAGTACTTCTTTGGCTCCCGTGTTATCAGCTACTCGCAGTCTACTTTCTGCTTGTATCATGATAAAATATAATTATTTCGCACGTTCAATAATCTCAACCAGTCTCCAGCGCTTCTTTTTGCTCAAGGGTCGAGTTTCCATAATGCGAACGACATCGCCTGTGTTGCAGTCGTTCTTCTCATCATGAGCGCTAAACTTCTTGGTCGTTTTTACAAACTTACCATAGATGGGGTGCTTCACCCGGCGCTCAACAGAAACAGTGATGGTTTTATCCATCTTGTTGCTGGTCACGATACCTACACGTTGCTTGCGCAGATTGCGTGTTGATTCTGTTGCCATTAGATTAGATTTAAAATTTTTCTATTCCTATTTCTTCTTTCTACGAGCCCGGATGCGATCCCGCTTGAGGTCGCCAGCTTCTTCTAGCTGCTTCAATTCACGAGCACGAAGCTCCGTCTTGATTCTCGCAATGTTCTTACGAGCCAGCTTAAGATCGCTAGGACGGGCCAAAGCAGAAACATTGTGCTGATAAACCATCTCGTGCAAAGCAGTCTCTGCTTGCTCAAGGGCTTCTCTCAGCTGCTCGTCTGTCATAGACGTTGCCTTAATCTTGTCCATTACCTATAAATCTATTATTGTTCTACATAATCGTTGCGCACGACAAACTTCATCTTGACGGGCAACTTTTGAGCCGCTAGGCGCAAAGCCTCTTCAGCAATAGATCGCTTAACTCCATCGATTTCAAATAGAACACGACCTGGCTTAATTACAGCAACATAGTGAGACAAAGCTCCCTTTCCCTTACCCATACGTACTTCGTTGGGCTTCTTAGTGATAGGCTTATCGGGGAAAATTCGGATCCATACCTTTCCTTCACGTTTCATATAGCGAGTCATCGCAATACGAGCCGCCTCAATCTGACGGTTGGTAATCCAACCCTCTTCCAAGGTTTTAATGCCGAATGTCCCGAAAGAAATTTTAGAACCGCGATGGGCAATACCTTTGATACGGCCCTTCTGCTGCTTGCGGTATTTGGTTCTTCTCGGTTGTAACATTATTAATGTATTGTGCTACGTTCAAATAAAATTAGCCCTATTTGGCCTCCCCTATACTCATAAGGAAGGCCAAAAGTGGCTGCAAAAATAAGTTTTTTCTTGCAAAACTCCTTATTTACAGGAGGTTTTTTAAGACTTTCTGCCACGACGGTTGTCACGACCACCACGACGGTTGTCACGACCACCACGGCCACCACGACGATTATTGTCGCGTCCACCGCGTCCGCCACGTCCGCTACGGCTCTGCTGAGTAGGGAACAAGTCTACTTTGTCATAAATCTCTCCACGACAAATCCATACTTTTACCCCAATCTTACCATATACAGTCTGTGCCTCAACAATAGCATAGTCAATGTCCGCACGGAAAGTATGCAAAGGAGAACGCCCCTCTTTATACTCCTCAGAACGAGACATATCTGAACCATTCAAACGACCAGACAAACGCACTTTGATACCCTCGGCACCTGCACGCATAGTTGATTGAATAGACATTTTTGTTGCCTTACGGTAATTGATGCGCGCCTCCAACTGCTTAGCGATAGTCTCACCAACAATCTGTGCGTTCAACTCAGGCTTGCGAATTTCGAAAATGTTGATCTGCACTTCTTTGCCCGTCAACTTCTTCAACTCCTCACGAATGCGATCAACCTCTTGACCACCCTTACCGATAATAATACCAGGACGTGATGTATGAATAGTTACAGTTACGCGCTTGAGCGTACGCTCAATCACAATACGTGCAATACCACCTTTCTCTACGCGAACACGTAGATAGGCACGGATCTTCTCATCCTCTACTACTTTCTCCGCATAGTCCTTGCCGCCAAACCAGTTAGAATCCCAGCCGCGTACAATCCCTAGACGGTTACCTATTGGATTAGTTTTCTGTCCCATAAGTTTTGACTTAAGATTTTAATCGTTTGATGCTTCAATTTCTTCTGCCACTTCTTCCTCTACTACAAAATCAGTAGGAAGAGCTACGGTATTCTCTACCACCAAACTTACGTGACAAGAATGTTTACGAATACGGTGCGCACGACCATGTGGCGCAGGCTGAAAACGCTTGAGCTGAGGCCCTTGGTCTACCCAAATAGCCTTCACGACCAAGCCATACTCATCTGCCTCCTCACCAGTCAATACAGACCAGTTCGCTACTGCAGATAATAGCATCTTCTCCAAATGACGAGCACCTTCCTTACGGGTAAATTTTACAATACCCAAAGCCTTTGATACAGGTAGACCACGGACAATATCCGCAGACAAACGCATCTTGCGCGCAGACATCCGACAGCCTTTCAACTTCGCCGTCGCCTGTACCGTCTCATTATTATATTGCATGACTTTATGCTGCTTTTATTTTATTAAAATTAGATCCTGGGCTATTTCTTTCTGTTTCCAGAATGCCCGCGATAAGTACGTGTAGGAGCAAACTCTCCCAACTTATGACCTACCATATTCTCTGTTACATATACGGGTACAAATGTACGACCATTATGCACAGCGATGGTCTCGCCTACCATCTGAGGAATAATCATAGAAGAACGTGACCAGGTCTTGATCACCCCTTTCTTCTTTGAACTCTTCGCCTTGATCAATTTTTTGATCAACTTGTGGTAAACGTATGGTCCTTTTTTCAGTGAACGTGCCATATCTATTTCTTATTTTTACCTGTTTTTCTACGCGTGATGATAAACTTATCTGAGTACTTCTTGGTCTTGCGCGTCTTCTGTCCCTTGGCCATAATGTTGCCACGAGAACGAGGATGACCTCCAGAAGCACGGCCCTCACCACCACCCATGGGGTGATCTACAGGGTTCATGGCTACACCACGTACTCGAGGACGACGGCCCAACCAACGCTTGCGACCAGCCTTACCCAATACCTGCAAACCATGGTCAGGGTTAGATACTGTACCCACTGTAGCTCTACACTCAGACAAAACCAAGCGCGTCTCACCAGAAGGCATCTTAATGATCGCATACTTGCCATCACGACCAGCCAAAGTAGCAGAAGTACCTGCACTTCTTACTAATGTGGCTCCCTTACCAGGACGAGTCTCAATAGCATGAATAGTTGTTCCCAAAGGAATTTTGCTCAAAGGCAAACTGTTCCCCAAGTTAGGAGCAATCTCTACCCCAGACAATAGAACATCGCCTACCTTCAATTTGTGAGGCGCCAAAATGTAGCGCTTCTCTCCATCAGCGTATACCAACAAAGCAATAAAAGCTGTACGGTTAGGATCATACTCAATGCTCTTTACAGTAGCAGGAATCCCATCCTTGTTACGCTTAAAGTCAATTACACGATAACGACGCTTGTGTCCACCACCTCTGTGACGAACAGTCATGCGTCCTTGTCCATTTCTACCCCCAGACTTCGAGCTCTTACGAATCAGGCTCTTCTCTGGCTTGTCTGTGGTCACTTCCGCAAAAGTGTTCCCAAGCCGAGTTCTAGTACCAGGCGTAATCGGATTATACTTCTTAACTGGCATGTTAAACTACGAATTTATCAGTTTCGCAAACTATAGGTGAATAATATAATTTCCAGACTATTCTATCTTTTTTGGGGCCTGCCCTCGCTTCGCTCAGGCCGTTCCCTTCCGCAGCTCGCAAGCCTGCTCGGCCCTTTCGGGCTGCCGGCAAAGCCGGCACCGCTACAGGCAACTAGGCCTGCGGCGGCTCCGCCGCCTGCTTTACGCAGAAAATAAAATGTCTGTCTCTCTTAAACTCTAGGCTTCTGCAGCCTCAGTTTCATTTCCATCTACTTCTTCCAACTCCTCTTCCGTGTCAATACCGTAGAAACCTTCAATGAACTCTCCCTCTGCAACAGTAACAACTGCTTTCTTATAAGGGCTAGTACGTCCACTTACCATACGTCCCTTTACTACGCGTGATTTACGCTTACCCGGGCGAATAGAAGTGTTTACGTCGTCTACAGTTACACCAAACTGCTCCTCAACCGCTTTCTTGATCTCAATTTTGTTAGCGTCCATTGCCACCACAAAAGTGTACTTCGTAGAAATTGGGTTGTCAGCCAACTCAGTGCTCTTCTCAGAAAGAAGCGGCTTAATGATGATTGCTTTCTTTGCCATTTTAGCCGTTTTTTAGCAAGCTTTATAATATTATTTAGTCAAAAGAGCTGTAATAGCAGCCAATGCACTCTCCGTAATTACCAAGCATTCTGCATTCATTGTCTCATAAACATTCAAGTCACGAGCATTGATTACATCAGCCTGAGAGAGGTTGCGGGCAGATAAGGCCACATTTGTGAACACCTCATCATAAACCTTATCCTGCTCCTCTAGCGTTTTTTCATACTCCGCTACAGTCGCTTCATAAGCTTTCAAATCCGCTACATAAGCCTGATTAAACTCTTTTTGCTGAGCCGCTTTACGTCCACGGCCCTTTTGCAAACGAGGAGCCTTAGGTGCTGCAGGCGCTACAGGAGCATCTACCAACAACAAACTCTTCTTGTCCGCAATATTCAAAGCCTCCAAAAACTTGATGTAGTTCTTGGTCTTAGCCGCATCAAACTTCAAGTCCTCAACCACCAAAATACGGTTGTCTTGGGCCTTGTTGCTCAAAGCAGCCTTACGAGCCAAACGGCCAACTTTTTTGTTTAGCTTAATGCCATAGTTACGTGGGCGGGGACCAAATACACGTCCTCCCCCTCTAAACAAAGGGTTCTTGATGCTACCCTTACGCGCTCCACCCGTACCTTTCTGGCGGTGTAGCTTGCGCGTAGAACCTGCAATCTCTGCACGTTCTTTAGACTTATGGGTGCCCTGGCGCTGATGAGCAAGGTACTGCTTTACAGCCAAGTAAACTACGTGCTCGTGATTTTCTTTCAGCTCCAAACCAAAGACATCACTAGAGAGTTCTACCTCTCTACCCAAGCCTTTTCCGTTGATATCTAATACTTCTAGTTTCATTTTACTTCTTCACGATTACAATAGAGCCCTTGTGACCAGGAATAGCTCCTTTGATTAGCAAAATATTTTTCTCAGGAAACATTTTCATTACGCTGAGCTTCTTCACAGTTACACGCTTGCCACCCATACGGCCAGCCATACGCATACCTTTGAATACCTTTGCAGGGTAAGAACAAGCTCCAATCGCTCCAGGTGCACGTCCGCGGTTGTGCTGACCGTGCGTACGCATACCCACACCAGCAAATCCGTGGCGTTTTACAACACCCTGAAATCCTTTTCCTTTTGAAGTACCTACTACCTGTACTGTATCGCCTTCAGCAAATACCTCCTCGGCAGTTAGGGTTTCGCCAAGCGCTTTCTCTGTATAAAATTCTCTGAATTCTACCAAGTGACGAGGGTAAACTGTTACCTCTTGTCCACGCTTGTTTTGTTTTACAGCACTTGCCGCCTTAGCACCCTCTTCTTTATGGGCTTTTTGGCCTTCAAAGTGACCTTTCAAAGGTTGGCTAACATTTTTCGATCTGCGCTCGCCGAAGCCTAGCTGCAGAGCATCGTAACCATCTGTTTCCTGCGTCTTCACCTGAGTAATGGTGCAGGGCCCCAGCTCTACTACAGTACAAGCAACGTTTGCGCCGCCTTCAGTGTAGATGCTGGTCATTCCAATTTTTCTTCCAATTAATCCTTCCACGGTTCTTTAACTTTTTGGAATTCTAGATTAACAAATTCTGCTTACATCAATTTCACTTGGATATCTACCCCTGAAGGAAGCTCCAGCTTCTCTAGGGCGCTCACTGTCTTAGCAGTAGAGCTATAGATTTCGATCAAGCGTTTGTGAGTACGCAGTTGGAATTGCTCCCGTGATTTCTTATTCACATGCGGTGAACGCAAAACAGTGAATACCTTCTTCTCGGTGGGCAGCGGAATCGGACCGGTAACAACTGCGCCGGTGTTACGAACAGTTTGTACAATCTTAGCAGTAGACTTGTCCACGAGATTGTGATCGTAGGAACGTAACTTGATTCTGATTTTTTGATTCATGCCTCTTACATGATTTAAAAAAATAGATAAATAAGATTTCTAATAGCTGTTGATTTGGGCGCCGGCTGTTTTGGCCTAGCGATGTGCAGCAGTGGCGCGAAGCGCCAGACCGAGCATAGCGAGGGCCGAGCGAACAGCGAGCTGCGACAACCAGCCCCTATAGGGGCGCCAGTTCGACGACCATAGGGAGTAAACGTAGCGCCGCAAGGCGAAGCCGAAGCGGAGGCCCCAAAAAAACAAAAAAAAGCCAGCCACCTTCCAGCAAAAGGAAAGCGGCGGCTTTTATAATTTATGACTAACCAGCGACACCCTTGGCGTCTTCGATTACCTTTTTGGCGATTCCCTCAGGAGCCTGAGCATAGTGAGAGAACTCCATGGTAGAAGAAGCACGACCAGAAGTTAGGGTACGTAGTTCAGTGATATAACCGAACATTTCTGATAGAGGTACATCGGCTTTTACAACGATGGCCGCACCGCGAGATTCCTGACCTTTTAGGAGGCCACGACGACGGTTAAGGTCACCAATAACAGTACCAGTATACTCTTCAGGAGTGATTACTTCCAATTTCATGATGGGCTCCATGATTACAGGCTTAGTCTGACGAGCAGCCGCCTTGAAACCTTCCTTAGCACAAAGCTCAAAAGCGATAGGCTTAGAGTCAACGTTGTGCATAGATCCATCATAAACGCGAACCTTCATAGAGTCCATACCGTAACCAGCCAATACGCCATTATCCATCATAGACTCAAAGCCTTTAGTGATGGGGTTGATATAAGCCTTATCGATAGATCCCCCTACGATAGCCCACTCAAATTGCAAGCGTGCCTTACCAGACTTGAACTCTTCGCTTTCGAGGAACTCCTCATCAGCAGGTCCGAGTTCGAACTCCATATCGGCAAATAGACCAGAACCACCAGACTGCTTCTTCAAGCGTTCGCGGTGAGTAACAGAAGTAGTTAGGGCCTCTTTATAGTTTACTTGAGGAGCACCTTGGTTCACCTCTACCTTGAACTCGCGCTTGAGGCGGTCCACGATGATTTCCAAGTGCAACTCACCCATACCGCTAATTACGGTTTGAGCAGTTTCCTCATTATATGTAGCACGGAAAGTAGGATCTTCCTCCATGAGTTTGGCCAAAGCCATACCCAACTTCTCTACATCCTTCTGAGTTTTAGGCTCGATCGCCAAACCAATTACTGGCTCGGGGAAAGTCATACTTTCCAAAATGATCGGGTTGTCTACAGAACAAAGAGTATCACCAGTTTTGATATCCTTAAATCCTACAGCAGCAGCGATATCACCAGCACCTACCTCAGGAATTGCATTCTGTTGGTTAGAGTGCATTTGGTAAAGGCGAGAGATACGCTCCTTCTTACCAGAACGAGTGTTGAGAATGTAAGAACCAGCTTCGAGTACACCAGAATAGGCGCGGAAGAAAGCCAAGCGACCTACATAGGGGTCAGTGGCAATCTTAAAGGCCAAAGCAGCAAAAGGAGCGTCATAAGAAGCGGGGCGGGGCTCCTCTTCTTCTGTATCAGGGTTAGTTCCTTTTACTTCCTCTACATCCAAAGGAGAAGGCAAAAATGCACATACTGCATCTAGTACCGCTTGTACCCCTTTGTTCTTAAAGGCAGAACCACACATTACAGGAATAATGCTCATATCACATACAGCAGAACGAATTGCGGCACGGATTTCTTCAGCTGAGATAGACTCAGGATCCTCAAAGAATTTCTCCAACAAAGACTCATCATAATCAGCAACAGCTTCTAGCAATTGCTCACGAGCCTCGGCTACAGTATCCTCCAAGTCAGCAGGCATATCTACAACCTCATAAGTCATACCCATATCGTGCTCATTCCAAACGATAGCTTGACCAGTGATAAGGTCTACTACACCTTTGAAATCATCCTCAGAACCGATAGGCACCTGAAGAGGAACAGCATTGGCACCCAACATGTCGCGCATCTGTTGAACAGTACCGAAGAAATCAGCACCTGTGCGGTCCATTTTGTTTACAAATGCAATACGAGGAACTTTGAAACCGTCGGCTAGGCGCCAGTTAGTTTCAGACTGAGGCTGTACCCCACTAGAAGCACAGAAAAGGAATACGAGTCCGTCCAATACACGCAAAGAACGAGACACCTCTACCGTAAAGTCTACGTGACCGGGTGTGTCAATAATGTTTACGTGGTAAGACTTGTCTTTCCAATTCCAACTGGTGGTCGTCGCTGCAGAAGTAATCGTGATACCACGCTCCTGCTCTTGCTCCATCCAGTCCATGGTAGCTCCACCATCGTGAACCTCACCAATCTTGTGAGTCAAACCAGTGTAGAACAATACCCGCTCAGTGGTAGTGGTCTTACCGGCATCAATGTGTGCAGCAATACCAATGTTTCTAGTGAATACTAGGTCTTTCTTTGCCATGACTTTGGTGGCTTTTGAAAAAGGTTAAAATAAAATATATAGAGTTGATTAGCGTGCGAAGTGAGCAAATGCACGGTTAGATTCAGCCATGCGGTGCGTATCTTCTTTCTTCTTCACAGCCTGGCCTTCACCTTTAGCTGCAGCTAAAATTTCTTGAGAGAGTTTGTTTGCCATCCCTTTACCAGAACGCGCACGGGCGTACTTGATCATCCACTTCATGGCAATAGACATCCGGCGACCCGGACGAATTTCTGTGGGAATTTGGAAGGTAGCCCCTCCAATACGACGAGAACGCACCTCTACCTGAGGCATTACGTTCTTAAGCGCTTTGTGAAATACCTCCTGAGCAGTTTCCTCACCCTCAGAGCGCTCGCCTACAATGTCCATGGCATCATAGAATACACGGAATGCCGTGCTCTTCTTGCCATCCAACATCATCATATTCACGAATCTTGTGATCGTGGTGTCTCCATAGCGCGGATCGGGCTCGATTTGCCGCACCTTCGGTTTACGTTTTCTCATTTCTTAAATTTTAATGTCGTTGCGTGAACTTCGAAAAGTAACTACCCCCTAAGGGCTGGTCCACTCTTCAACCCCAGCTTTTCTAGGGTTTACCTCAACAAATAAGGATCTTCGTCTAAGCGCGAATTACTTCTTCTTCGCAGCCTTAGGACGCTTGGTACCATAACGTGAACGAGCTTGCTTACGATCGTTTACACCCGCAGTATCCAAAGCACCACGTACAATTGTATAACGTACACCAGGGAGGTCTTTCACACGACCACCACGTACCAATACGATTGAGTGCTCCTGCAAGTTGTGACCCTCACCAGGAATGTAAGCAATTACCTCGATACCATTGGTCAAACGTACCTTGGCTACTTTACGCAAAGCTGAGTTAGGCTTCTTGGGTGTAGTCGTGTATACACGAGTACAGACACCGCGTTTCTGAGGACATGCGTCCAACGCTCTGGCCTTGCTCTTCTTGACGATAAGCTTCCTTCCGTTGCGTACTAATTGATTAATAGTTGGCATCTAATAATTATTTTTACAGATAAACAGAGACAATAAATAACTGCCCTTAGTTGGACTAAGGGTTTGCCTAAGCGTTTGCAAAGGTAATACTAATTCTAGTTTTATTAAAATGATTTTTAAACTTTTAGGCAGTTTTTTAAACTTTTTAGGGGGCTTTTTTCAAAAAACGCTTTATAGCTGATTATCAATTGCTTTTAGGGGCCTGCGGGCTGCGCCCGCCGCTCCCCTTCAGGGCTCGCAAGTCTGCTCGGCCCTGCAGCGGCGGCAAAGCCGCCGCTTGGGTCTGGCCTGCGGCCCCCCTTGCGGGCAGCTAGGCCGCTCATCCTTTTTCTTCGCTTTTTGGCCCCTTCTTCGGCCCTTTTTGCATCCAAAACAAAGTTTTTCCTTCCTCTGCTCTCCAAAACTCCTTACACTGCCTTATTTTGCGCTAAAAGCAATCTCCGCCCCTCTCCTACTGCGGCCAAAGCCAAGCGGCTATCGGCCTAGCGATGTGGAGGGGTGGCCGAAGGCCAGACCGAAGCGCGCAGCGCTGAAGGGCCGAGCAGACCTGCGAGCCCCAAAACGTAGCGCCGCAAGCGCAGCGCAGCGGAGGCCCCAAAAAAATATTCATCGCCTTAAATCATCCTACTTATGCCCTTTCGTCTTGGCTATCTGGCTGTTATCTCCCTCCTCTTTTTTAGTTTTTTGATGTGCCAATCGAGCCTGCCACCCAACGCGCCCGCTCTTGGCCCCCAGCTTTTTCCTCAAAAAAAGCAATTGCAAGCCCTAGAAGATCGCATTTTGGCCCAAGAAGAAACTTGGATTAATCAGAAGTGGGAAAGCATGAGCCCCGAAGAGCGACTCGGACAGCTTTTTATGGTGGCCGCCTACCCTTTGCATGGAAAAAATGATGAAATCCGCATGAAACGGCTCATCCAAAAGGAACATTTGGGCGGAGTGGTGCTCTTTAAAGGCCCACCCACTCGAGCTGCTAGCCTTTGCAATAAATATCAAGCCTGGGCGCCTAAGGTCCCCCTTTTGGTGGCCATTGATGGGGAATGGGGCTTGGCCATGCGGCTAGACTCTATCATTAATTACCCCCGACAATTGCTTTTTGGGGCCCTGCCCGACAATCGCCTGATTTATGATTTTGGCAAAGAAGTGGCCCGACAAGCCCAACATATTGGTATTCATATCAATTTTGCGCCAGTGGTTGATATTAACAATAATGCCGCAAATCCCGTGATTGGCGACCGCTCTTTTGGCGAGCAAAAACGCAATGTTACGGCCAAAGCCTATCAATATATGCGAGGCATGCAAGATCATGGGCTAATGGCCTGCGCCAAGCATTTTCCGGGACATGGCGATACGGATGTCGATTCTCATTACGATTTACCGCAAATCAAACATCCTAGGAGTCGATTGGACAGCCTAGAACTCTACCCTTTTCGGCAGTTGATTCCACAAGGTTTGGGCTCTATTATGGTGGCCCACCTCAATATTCCGGCCCTAGACCCTAGAGATAAGCGGCCCACCACCCTTTCTTATGCCACCATCCAAAAGCTCCTCAAAGAAGAGCTCAACTTTAAGGGGCTCGTCATTACCGATGCCATGAATATGCAAGGTGTGGCCAAGCATTATGGGCCTGGCCAAGCCGATGTAGAAGCCCTAAAAGCGGGAAATGACATCCTATTAATGTCTCAAAGAGTGGCACAATCTAAAAAAATGATTTTGGCCGCCCTGAAAAAAGGCGATTTGAGCTGGGAGGATCTCGAGCAGCGCATCCGCAAGATTTTGCGGGCAAAATATAGAGCGGGATTGGCAAATTACAAGCCCGTATCGACCAAAAATGTGGTTAAAAACATCAATAATCAGGCGGCTCAAGATTTATATAAAAAAATATTGGGGCAGAGTTTGACCCTAATGGCCAATCCCGATAGCCTGCTCCCGCTTCGTCAAATCAAGGGACGAAAACTAGCGAGTCTTTGCATTGGTTCTGGCCGTAAAAACAGCTTTCAGTTAGAACTACAGCGCTATGGCATTCAGCAGCATTTTTATGCGGGCACAAGGATTTCGGCAGGACAAGAGCGGCGTTTATTGCAGCAATTGGGGCAGCAAGAAGTTGTCTTTGTAGCCCTTGACCGTCTTCGTAGGAAGCAAAAAGACCGTTTTGGGGTATCCACTTCTGTGGAGCGCTTTGTCAAAAAGCTAAGTAAAAAGACCAAGGTGGTCCTTATCGCCTTTGGCAGCCCTTATAGCTTAGGCTACTTTGAAGAAGTGCCCTACCTCTCTTGTGCTTATGTCAACGATCGCTCGGCCCAAATTCAGGCCGCAAGAGCTATGGTTGGTGCACAATCTTTTATGGGCCAACTGCCTGTTTCGGCCAGCAAAAAATTAAGAGCGGGCTTAGGCGTAAAAACGCAGATTTTCCGTATGCCCCATGCCGAGAGTCCCGAATCTATGGGCATGCGCAGCGATATTCTAAATCAGATTGATAAAATTGCCGAAGAAGCGATTCGCAAAAAGGCCACCCCAGGTTGCCAAATCTTAGTGGCCAAATCGGGAAAAATTGTTTTTCACAAGGCCTACGGTCATCATACCTACGCCAAAAGACGTCCACAGCGCTTAGATGATGTTTATGACTTGGCCTCTGTGACCAAGGTAGCCGCTACCACCATGACCCTCATGCACCTTTATGAACGGGGCCTAATTGATTTAGATGCTCCATTGGGCCAGTATATTCCTGAGCTCAAGGGCAGCAACAAAGCCAATTTGAAAATTCGGGCTGTTTTGGCGCATCAGGCGGGGCTCAAGCCTTGGATTCCCTTTTATGCCAAAACCTTGGATGAGAATAAGCGCCCAATGGATAGCCTCTATCGCAAAAAGCCGCAAGGTCCTTATCAGCTTCGGATTGCCGAAGGGCTATATTTCCATAGAGATAAGGTAAAGCCCTATTTGTGGGACCGCATTATTGAGCAAAACCTTCGGGGGCGGACCAACTATAAATACAGCGATTTGGGCTTCTATTTATTTGCTCGTTTGGTAGAAGAAGTAAGTGGACAAACCCTAGATCAATATGTTCAAGAGCATTTTTATGCGCCTATGGGGCTAGAATACACGGGCTTCAACCCCTTAAATCGAAACATTAGCAAAAGCCAGATTATTCCCAGCGAAGAAGATAAATACTACCGCTACCAAAAGGTCCAGGGCGATGTGCATGATATGGGGGCGGCTATGCTAGCTGGGGTTTCTGGACATGCGGGACTATTTTCTCAGGGCCAAGAGCTGGCCGCCATTTATCAGCTTTGGCTCAATGGAGGCAGCTATAAGGGCCGTCAATACCTCAAAGAGAGCACAATTGCCCTATTTACCAAGCAATATAGTGCTCGCTCTCGCCGAGGCTTGGGCTTTGATCGCAAAGAAATTACCGATCCCAACGCTTCCATTAATGTAGCCAAACAAGCATCGCCCAATACTTTTGGGCATCTGGGCTTTACGGGCATTGGCGCTTGGGCCGACCCCGACAATGAGTTGATTTATATATTTTTATCCAACAGAACTTATCCAGATAGCGAAAATATGCAGCTTATCCGCTTAGATATTCGGACTAGAATTCATGAGCTTTGTTATCAGGCTTTGGGGGAATAAATAAAATGCGATTTAATGGAATTATTTTCAAAAAGTTTGTATTTTTAAAGCATCAACACCCGCCTCGCCTCTCGAAGCTGTCTATATTTTTAATTTTTATAAGGTTATTGCCTCCGGACTTTCAACCTGTTCATTTAAAGATTAGGCTTCTGATGCGCACTTTTGGCGGGTTTTTTTATGCCCTAACGATATCTCTGCCCTTACTCCACCTTTTGGCTCCATTAAAACCAGAGCAACTCTCACAAATGGGCTTCCCAAATAATTGGCGCACTGAAAAGCTATGGGGGTAGCTTTAAACATCCTCTACATCTTTTAAAGTAATCGCTCCAGTAGCATCTTCTACCGCCAAACGCAATAAGAGCCCAAAATCATCATCCTCATCAATTTTTAAATCCCGACAAAGACGTTTTCGAAAGCCTCCCTCTGGCAAAATGCTAAAGAAATAAGCAAAAAGGTGCTCTGACCGATATTCCTGCTGACTTTTCGGCATCCTAAAAATTATACTGGGCCGCAAAGGATCTGCAAACCAAGCATCCCGATAACGAAAACCAAAACTGCCATCTTTTTCCTGCCAAATATCAGCCGCCTCTTCTCCCTTAAATAAAACTGTCGCTTTTCGCATCACTATCTATTGTTCTAATTTCAAAGTTCAATCTCAACCCCATTGTATCCCCCACTAAAAATAAGGTCCTGAGCGTTGGATTTGCCTTCCCTAATTCCAGTTGCTTCAAAGCCCTTAAACTTACACCAGCTATTTCCGCTAACTCTTCCTGCGTCAATTTAAGCTGCTTTCGCCTCGATTTAAGCTGCTTGGCCAAATGTATCCACTCCATTTTTTCGCATTTAATTGTGCACTATAATACACTAAATAGCAAAAACCTAACCATTCCAAGCAGAAAAACCAACAAAAGTGCATTTAAAAACACTTTCACTATTTCTTTTTTGGGGCTGCCCCGCCCTGCGGGCGGGTCGGGCCATTGCGCAGCTCGCAGGTCTGCTCGGCCCTGCGGCGCTACGCGCCTTGGTCTGCCGCCTGCGGCGGCCCTGCTACAGCCCCTCAGCCGATTCGCTGGCTGAATAGCCAGCGAGAGGGCCGTTCGGCTGCGCCATGATCTATCTATACAAGCCTAAGGCGGCCCTTTCTTCTGGCCAGCAAAAGCTTGGACCCACTCTACTTTTTGATGATTTTAGCCCTGCGGCCCAATTCTATTTGTCCCTCTTCGGCCATTAGCGCTCCCCCTTTTTCAATGATAATTTTAGCTTTGGGTCCCAAAATGATTTTGGCGCCCTTTTCTAGTTTCAGTTGGCAATCTTTAGCAATATAAAGTCTAGACTTTTTGGCCAAATAACAGCTGCTCCCCTGCTCTAAAGTCAAAACCGTAGGCCCCACAAAGCTGCCATTTGCTTGTTGGCGACTCCGATTGGCGGTGCCTGAAGGACGCAATTGCAAAACTTGTTTTTTGGCCAAAATGAGGTCTACTCGCTCATCTTTGCTGCAATTGGGCAAAATAATTTCTCCAGCCCAATCTTGGCCCTCCTCTAACTCAATGGCTTTGCGCTCAATTTCTAAAATATAGCGCTGGTTTTCTGTGGCCAAAACCTTAATATGTAGATCCTGCAAGCGGTAAGGCGCCTGAAGATCCTTTCTAAAGTCATATTTGGGGTAATGGACCAAAGCGGGGTTGCCCCCCGCCCAAAGTTGATCGCCTGGACCAAAGGCTTGGTTTCGGTAGCCTTGAGGCAAAGGTGCTACCGCCTGCATGCCAAAACTTTGGTAGAGTTCGCTATAGCCGCCCGTATCATTTTGCTCATAAATAATGGGCATGCCCTCATTTCGGGCGCCATTATAATTGCGGTTGTAAGCAATTCGGCCATCTTGATTCAAATCGGCCCGAAAAAAGAAAAAGGGATTGGTCCCACTGACCGCATTGGGCCTTAATCGCTGAAAGCGATAAAGCGGATTGCCCCAAGCATTGCGTTTAGGCTCTTCTTGAATATAAGTATAATCGTAATTTCCAGCCGCATTAATGGGATAAAGCGCATTGCAAGCTGGCGAAAGCGCCCGAACAATTTGTTGCAGGCTATCGATGCCCGTATCATCTACATAAGCGTAGAGTCCTGCTGGGGTACCGCTCAGTTGCAATTGGCCCAGCTGCTGCCCAGCCCAAGCGTGTTCATCAAAGGGATGTAGTTTTTGGTGCAGCTCTAGCCAAAGCCATTGACCCTGGCCCTGCGGCAGCCGAATGCGGATCGCCTCCTGTTCTGTACAAAAATCGCCTAGGGCCAAAACCTCTTTTTGGCCAAAATCTAGCTCTAGGCTGCGCAAATTGGGCAAATAGCCCATATACCAAGCTTCCCAGGCATTAAAAAGCTGAAAAATGGGGATAGTGCTGGTGGCGCCCCAGCCAATAGCGGGCCGTCTAAAATAATCGCCTACTGTTTGATTGGCCCCAAAAAAGTGGGGCGCATTAAAGAGGCTATGGGCCAATTCGTGGACAAACACATTGGAGCCCCACATCATGGTAAACCCTTGTTGGATGCTATAGCCTTGGTAGCTTTCGAGCCCAATGCTGCCAGGGCTAGCAAAACCACCCCCAGAGCCCAGCCAGCGGTTCATGCCAGGGGCGGGTTGCTGGCTCCAATTTGGCGAATAGCGATAGACAAAAATGACATAATCGATTAAGCTATCGGGGGCTGTATTTTGGTTATCGAACTGGAAATTGGGGCGATTTGTTCTTTGGTCCAAATGGCTAAGGGGCAAATTGGGGTTGGCGGCCATCATGGCAAAAAGGGCTTTGCGGTTCATATCGGACCAACTGCGGCCGCCGCTGGGGTTGATGCCCACAGCAGCGGCTTGGCCGCTACTATCCTTAAAAACCTCTACCGTAAATTGAAACTGCCCTTGAGATTGGAGAAAAAAGAGCGAAGAGGCATTGAAACCCATTTTGCTTAAATTATCGGCTTCAAAATCGCTACTATCATTGGCCATAAAGCTGGGGCAGCGGCCTGTTTCGGGGTCAATAGGATTGGGCAGCATATTGGGGTTTTGGCTATCCCATTGGGCCAAATAATGGTCTTGATTTTTAAAATTGGGATTCGTTTGGGGCTGATCCGTAAAATAGACGGGAACCAAAAGCGCTTTGAGTTGGCCTTTGGGGGTAAAGACTCCTCCGTAGGGGGCGTAGGGGCCTTTTTGGGCCAAAAGGAAAAGCGGGAAAAAGAGGAAGAATAAAGATAATCGCATAGAAAAATGTATTTTAGCTAGCTATACAATAAGCTCAAGAGAAGAAAAATTGGCTAGGCCTTAGCTGGCCTAGCGATGTGCAGCAGTGGCCCGAAGGGCCAGACCAAAGCCCGAAGGGCTGCAGGGCCGAGCGAACAGCGAGCTGCGGAACGTAGCGCCTGCCGCAGGCAGGAGGCCCCAAAAAATAAAAAAACATGAGAAGGTTAAGATACATCTTGTACTGTTGTTTGTGGGCTTCTGTTTTGCTGGGGCAAGACAGTTTAGTTTGGGAGCAAGAGTTGGACCTCTATTTGGCCGAGGCGGATGCCTTATATCGGAAAGATCGGCGGAAGGCCATGGATATTTTGAGATTTGCGGAGAGCAAGGCCAAAGGGTTCAAAGACAGTCTTGCTTTGGCTCGAATTTACAACAACATGGGGCATAGTTATCGGCATTGGGGCTATACCTATCGGGCGGCGGAGCTATTTAGGAACAGCTACATTTTGATGAAAAATGCGGGTAAAGAAGAGTCTGCAGGTTTTTCATTGATTGACATTGGCAACCTATACTACGACCTCAAAAAATATGAAGAAGCCCGGCCCTACTATGAGGGGGCCATTGCCATTTTTGACCCCAAAAAGGAGGCTGGGGCAAGGGGTATAGAGACCTGTTATAACAACTTGGCCTTATTGGCTGAGGAGAAGGGGGATTATTCTGAAGCCGAGCAATATTTTCGGAAAGCGCTAAGGTCTAGAGAACAATTTCAGGACTCCTTTTTACTGGCTCATTCCTACTTTTATTTGGGGCGTTTAGCCTTGGTCCAGAAAAGGGGGCCGCAAGCCGAGCAATTTGCCCGAAACTCTATGGAGCATCGTTCAGGCGGGCAATGGGCAGGGCGTTACGACCTAGAGTTTTTGCCCATTGCCCAGCACTACATTTTGGGAGAAGCCTTTCATTTGCAGCGGCAGATGGACAGTGCCGAGCATCATTTTTTACGCTCTATAGAATTGGCAGAGCCCTATCCGCAGCTGAGTCCCTACTTCTTAAAATCCTACTACAGTCTAGGGCTACTTTTTAGAGAAAAAGGCGATAAAAAAGAGGCCGAAAAGCTTTGGAAAGCCGCCTTAAAGAAAAGCCAAGCCCTTTCCTTTTTTGATGAAAAAGAGTTGCTTTGGAAAGCCCTCATCTCCTTATATCGAGAAGAAGAAAACTATGCGGCCATGGCGGCGGCCTACGAACAGCTCTACGATTTGGTCAAGCGGCAGACGCCAGGAGCCTCCGAGAGCATGTTGCGTTTTCATGCCGAGTGGCGAAACTACAACAGCCGAGAAAAGCTAGCCCAGCAAGAGCAGGCCTTGGCCCAAGAGCAGAAAGAGCAGCGCATACAGTGGTGGATTTTATCGGTTATTGCTTGTTTGCTGGTTCTGCTGGCAGTATTTGTGGTTTTGCTCAATAAGAAAAGCCGAGAAGTGAGTCAGAAAAACATCAGTTTGAGTGAGCAAAACCGCACCATTGCGAGCAAGCAGCAAATTATTAGTGAAAATGCGGAAGAGCTAAGAGAACTGAACGAGACCAAAGACCTCTTATTTTCGGTCATTGCCCATGATTTGCGGGGGCCATTTAACAGCTTGACTGGTTTTTCTAAGCTCATGCAAACCTACATCCAAAACAACCGTTGGCAAGAGCTCAAAACCTCCTTTCAGATTTTAGATGAATCCTCTCAGCAAGCCTATTGGATTTTTGAAAACCTCTTGGGTTGGATACAAGGGCAAACAGGCAAACTAGAAGCTGAAAACCAAGACATTGATATTCGGCCCATTGTAGAAGAGAGCTTGCGTTTGCTCAGCAGCATGCGTTTACTTAAAAACCTAAACATTTACCAGGACTATGTATCGGCCTACGCCAAGGCCGATCCCTATATGCTACGAACCGTTTTGCGCAACCTACTGACCAATGCCATTAAGTTTTCCTCGGAAGGGGGAAATATCTATATTCGTAGTTGGGAGGAGGGAAATCTATTGTATATTGAGGTAGAAGATGAGGGCGAAGGCATGAGCAAAGAAGCCATTCGTAAGCTCTTTCAGACCCAAAAGCTACAGACCAAAAGTAAAAGCGTTTCGGGTTTGGGACTGATCTTAGCCAAGCAGTTTACCGAATGTATGCAAGGGCAAATTAGCATTGAGAGCCAAGAGCAAAAAGGCAGTATTTTCCGCCTTAGCCTTCCGCTTGGCGAACAAGCTCAGGTGCCCGTTCCAGAAAGCATGCAGCCCCATAAGCAAACGGCCATTGCCCCCTCTCCGGCCACAGATGCCCAAAGCTTTATGCAAGAGCATCTGCTTCAGTTGAAAAACTGCCTTGCGCCTTACCTAAGCGAGCTCAACAGCCTCACTGTTTATGAAGCCTCCGCTTTGCGAAAAATAGTCGCAGAACTACAAGCCAAAACAGAAAATGAATTGGCCCTACAACAATGGTGCAGCCTTCTACAACAGGCTATTTATAATAGCGACCAGCCCCTTTATGAACAACTAACTACTCCTCTTTATGCCCTCTGAGTACCAATATAGTCTTCTGATTGTAGACGATAACCCCCAAAATCGTCTGCTTGCTGTAGAACAACTCATGCAGCAAGAAGAAACCTATAAGATTTTAGCCGCACCCTCTGCAGCCATCGCCGACAAACTACTAGAACGCTACGCCATTGACCTTATCTTGCTCGATTGGGAAATGCCCGGCACCAATGGCATTAGCTTTTTGCAAAAACTCAAAGCCCACCCCCAACAACAAAATATTCCCGTCATTATGTATACCGGCATCATGACTAGCCCCGAATCTTTGCGGGAGGCCCTAGATGCTGGGGCCGCCGACTTTCTGCGCAAACCCGCAGACCCCATAGAGCTACTCGCCCGCTGCCGATCTATCCTCAGCCGAGACCAATATTATAAGGCCCTTATACAAGCCGAAGAAGAACGCTCTCGCTTTAAGCTGCAAGAACTCTCGGCTAGCCTGATCCAAATTGCTCAGCAAAAGCGATTGCTCAAAGAAATTTTAGATGAACTAGAACAACTGGAAAGCCATGGGCCCCTGCTCCAACTCCAACAAAAAATTAAACATAAACTCAAAGTAGAAGGCAATTGGAGCGAACTGCAAAACCGCATCCAACTCCTACATCAGGAGTTTATCAAAAAACTAGAAAGTACCCACCCCAATATCAGCCAAGAAGAACTCATCTATTGTACCCTGATTTATATGGGCCTAGACCAAAAGGAAATTATGGATATTCTAGACATCTCTCCAGAGTCTGCCCTCCGCAATAGATACCGCCTAAGACAAAAAATGCAACTGCACAGCCAAGAACGTTTAGAAGAATATTTGAAAAATATTTAGAAAAAGTTGTGAGATCTCAAATAGCTTGTTATATTTGCATCCGCTACAACGAAAGTTATGGCCCATTCGTCTATCGGTTAGGACGCCAGGTTTTCATCCTGGAAAGAGGGGTTCGATTCCCCTATGGGCTACTTTTTTAGTTCTTTTTTTGAACGCCATTATGGCCCATTCGTCTATCGGTTAGGACGCCAGGTTTTCATCCTGGAAAGAGGGGTTCGATTCCCCTATGGGCTACTTTTTTTAGTTCTTTTTTTGAACGCCATTTTATGGCCCATTCGTCTATCGGTTAGGACGCCAGGTTTTCATCCTGGAAAGAGGGGTTCGATTCCCCTATGGGCTACGCTTCCGACCTCAGTCAGCTTTATGTTGGCTGGGGTCATTTTTTGTTTAGGGGTAGCTGCTCCAAGGCCGAGGCGGGTTTTTCTTGCTGGGCGGCCTACAAAAATGGTCCATATAAAAAAATAGGCATTTTTTGCCCAAGGCCAATAGCTGCTCTTCCTCTGTTTTTGGGCCCTCTATGGGCTTAAAATAGCGGCGAACATGCCGTCTAAAATTCTTACTTTTGGAGAGCTCGGCCCGAATGGCCATATAAGTAGCCCCCGAGTTGGCATAGCTCAGATGTTGCAGCCAACGCAGCTCCCACTTTCGCCAAACGCCATCTACCTTACAATTGGCGCCCAAGCTATTCAGGGCGCGCTCTACGGGCCGCATATTGCCATAATGCACCTTTACATGCATGCAAATATTGGCCGTTGCTTGATGCGGAATAGTTGGGGCCCAAATATCTTCCCAAAGTCCTTCTAGCACCGCCGCCGCCTGCTCATAACTAAAATTACTGAGCTCTTCTTTGGTCACGGGCCGGCCCAGATGCAAGCTAGCCGCACAAGCACTAATATCTCTAAATGTGCCTACCAACTGCCCTTGCCCTGCCCGACAACTGGTCCAGTTGCTGCCATCTTTAGGGTTGGGGTTCTGCATGCCGTTATTGCTGGCCTTGGTCAGTTTGGCCCGAAAAGGCGTTTGCATATAGGTCTCAAAACTGGCCTGCGGAAAAAACACTCGCAGCAATCCTTGCCCCCACATCCATTGAGGCAAGAGAAATAAAGCTGCACAAATAATAAGTTTAGGGGAAATCATAAGTTTTGTTTTTTGGGGCCTCAGCTGCGCTGCGCTTGCTGCGCTACGTTTCGCAGCTCGCAGGTCTGCTCGGCCCTGCGGCGCTAAAGCGCCTTGGTCTGGCCCTTTGGGCCACTGCTGCACATCGCTAGGCCGAGATGAGGCCTGGCCTTAAGGCAAAATAATACGACTTTCTAGCGCTTAATCTAAAACGGGAATAGGGTTGCGGTCCTCATCTATGGCCACAAAACTAAAGCAACCGTTAATGGCTAGCTCTCGGCTGTCTTCATACATTTCTTCTAGGTAAATGCGGACATCAATGTCTAGGCTGGTACGCCCTACCTTGCTTACCTTGGCCACAAATTCGGCTAAAGTACCTGCTGGAATAGGATGATTAAAATTTACTCGATCCGAGCAAATGGTCACTACTCTTTTTCGGCAAAAGCGGGTAGCGCAGATAAAGGCCACCTCATCCATAAGTTGCAAAGCCGCCCCACCAAAAAGCGTATTATAATGGTTGGTGGTATTGGGAAAAATGGCCTTAAATATTCTGGTCGTCGATTGTTCTTTACGTTCTTCTAAAGTCATTGCTTTTGTTTTATGAACTCCTGTTCAGCATGAAAGAATAAGACGAAACTAGGCCTTTTTTAGCATTTCTAGTAAAAAGCGGGGGCCTCTGCCCTTAATAAAAAACTAAAGGGCCGCTATAAGCGAAGCATTCAGAACAATTTTTGCGGCAAAAGGCTTACATTAGACCAAGGGCCTATTTTGGTCCCTACAGGCCCGAAGGGCCGCAGGCTGAGGGATGGATAGCAGGGCCGCCGAAGGCGGCAGACCAAAGCGCTGAAAGCGCTGCAGGGCCGAGCGAACAGCGAGCTGCGACACAGCCCGACCCGAGCGAAGCGAGGGGCAGCCCCAACTCATTATGAATCTTGAACGACTATGTATAAGTATCTCTTTTTGGCCCTTTTTATTTCGGCCATCTCTCCTACTTTTGGGCAAAGCTTTAATAATGCCCAAAAAGCCAGACTTTGCCTACAATATTACCGCAATGGCGAATTTGAAAAGGCGGCAGCTTGCTTTGAGGAGCTGCACAACAAAGACCGCAGCCACGACTACTACTATGAGCGTTATTTGAGCGCCTTATTTGAATTGGAAGACTATAAAACGGCCGAAAAAGTAATTAAGCGGGCCATCAAGGCGAGTCCAGAAAAACTAGAACGGCGAGTAGATTATGGGCGGCTTTATGCTCGGCAGCAAAAAATGGAAAAGGCCGAAAAGGAGTATAAGCGGGCCATTAAGGAACTAACGGGCAACCAAATTCAGATCAGTCGCTTGGCCAATGCTTTTCAGAAGCAAGACCGGCATGCCGAGATGGTGGCCACCTATGAAAAAGGGGAAAAACTATTGGGGCAGCCAGGGATTTTTGCCTATCAGCGGGGAAATGCCCATCGTTTGGCCGGCAATGCCGAGGAAATGGTCAAGGCTTATTTGGATGCCATTGAGGCCGTGCCAGGTCGCTTGACCAATATACAAGCCTTTTTGCAGCGGTATTTGCCCGAGATGACCGGCAGCTATGACGCACTAAAAACAGAGCTCTTTCGGAGAAGCCAAAAAGATGCAAACAACAGCCTCTATCCCGAAATGCTCGTTTGGGTTTATGTGCAAGAAGAAGACTTTGAGAGTGCTTTAGTGCAAGCTCGGGCCCTAGATTTGCGTTTGCAGGAAAATGGCTCTAGGGTCTATAAGTTGGCCCAAATGGCCCTGAATGAAGAGCAATATCAGGCCGCCTTAGATGCCTTTGCCTACATTGTGGAGGAAAAAGGCAAAACCTCTATTTATTACATCAATGCCAAAGAGCAAATTCTGTATACCAAGCGCAAGCAGCTCAGCAAGGGCTTTGCCTATACCGAAGAACAACTCCGGACCTTGGAGGGCGAGTATAAAGCCTTTTTGAAGGAATTTGGGCAAAATGCGGGCACCTATGGCATCATGAAACAACTAGCCGAATTGGAAGCCCTCTACCTCAATGATTTGGATCAAGCCATTCAGATTTTGAAAGTAGCCGTAGAAATGCCTCGTTTGGACCGCAAGCGCCTAGCCGAAGCCAAAATCCAGCTGGGCGATTACTTCTTGATGAACCAAGAAGTTTGGGAGGCTAGTCTGCTCTATAGCCAAGTAGACAAGGACCAAAAAGATAGCCCCTTGGGCGAAAAGGCCCGTTATAAAAATGCCAAACTCTCTTATTATAAAGGCGACTTTGAATGGGCCCAAGACCAGCTCGAAATTCTAAAAGGAGCCACCTCTGAGCTCATCTCCAACGATGCCATAGATGTTTCGGTCTTTATTATGGAGCATTACAATTTGGATACGACGGCCAACAGCATGCGTCTTTTTGCCCAAGCCGAGCTAAAAATCTTTCAGCATCGCTTTGAAGAAGCCTTCTCGCAGATGGATAGCATCAAATTGCTTTATAAGGGGCATGGACTAGAAGACGACATCCATTTTGCCAGGGCCAAGGTCTTTTTGCAAAAACTAGATTATAGCAAAGCCCTAAGCGAATTGGAGCAAATTGTGGCCAACTACCCCGAGGGCATTTTGGTCGATAACGCCCTCTTTCAAATGGCCCAAATTTATGAAGAGCGACTCAATCAACCAGAAAAAGCCATGCCCCTCTACGAGCAAATCCTCATGGAGCATATGGGCAGCTACTTTACCGTAGAAGCCCGAAAACGCTTTAGGAAATTGCGTGGCGATGGCGTATAAATAGAAAGCCCACAGCTTTTGGCTGCGGGCTTTTTCATTACAAATCCTAAATATACTTATGCTTGTTCTTATATTCTTTGCTTAGCGGCTAGCTTGTAGCCCCTGCTCCAAATTGCTGGGCAAAGTCGTCAATTCGCCTTTTTGGTTCAAGTTGTACCATTGGCCATCTTTTTTGACCATAGCCAAGCCATTTTGGCCAAAACTGCGGACCGCTTCAAATTCTGCAGCCACAATCAAAGCGCCCTGCTCATTGATAAAGCCCCATTTTCCATTGATCTGAACCGCAGCAGCAGCCTGCTCAAAACGGCCCACCCAATCAAAGCGGAAACTGCTAATCTTGCGCCCCTGCTTATTGATAAAGCTCCATTTGTTGCCCTTGCGAATAGCCGCATAGCCATTCTCAAAGGGGCGAATTTCCTCATAGCGAGGAGCAATGATTTCTACGCCCTGTGCATTGACAAGGCCGTATTTATTGTATAATTTGGTCAAAGCTACTCCCTCTTGATAGGCAGAAACTACCTCGGCCCCACTGGCCGTTTCTTCCCCAATAGCCGTGATTTCAATAGCCAAATCCTCATTGCTGTATAGGGCCCAACTAGCCTGAGCAGAAACGGACTGAAAACCGATAAATAAACTAAGGGCGAAGAAGAAATTACGAAAATTCATAAGGGTGAAATTTGAGTTGGAGATATTTGTATCTGTTTATTTTTTGGGAGTTGTTCCTCCCTTTTGTTGACACAAAGATAGGGCAAGCCCAAAGCTAGGGCAAGTTCTCTCGACTTCAAGCCCCATTTTTCCGACCAAAATCCACTAAAAAACATTCATTTACAATGGCTTGCCCAAAGATAGGCCTTAGATTCTTGGGCCAAAAAGAAGGGTCAAGAAATTTTCGGCCAAAAAGCAGCAAATAGAAATATAAACAAGAAGCCTAGTTAAGTAGTACAAAATATTATTTTATTTAAACTTTCATTTTAAGCGGGCTTCCAAATTAACATTGGCTTTACAAGCCTTAATTTTAAGGCTAAATTGGGAGGATATTTGCTGCAGGAAGAGTGCCAAAAAAGAAAAAAAGGAGCTAGCGCCTAGATTAAACTTTAATTTTGTAATTTTATATTATGCCTAATTTTCATAGGCCTAAGGGGCCAAAATTTGGGTTTCATCAGTTAAAAATTTGCCTTATGCGTATTCTATCCACTCTATTTTTTTTGTTGCTCTGCCTAAGTTTGTGGGCCCAAAAGTCTGAAAAACAAGAAGCCTTTGAAAAAGGCCAGCAGATCAAGAGCTCGGCGGTGCAACTAGACAAAAGTAAGCTACAAAGTTTGCGTTCGGCCCCAACTATGCAAATGTATCAGCAGGGCACTAATCAATCGGTAAAAGCGCCTACGCCTCTGCGGCAGCTGCAAGATGTCAAGCAACGCAGCAGCGAGGATGGTCGCCCCTCTAAACAAGAAGAGCTGCTTTTGCTCGAACTAAAAAACCAGGCAACGCCCAAAGAATAATTCTTTTGTATTTTTGGGGCTGCCCTTGCGGCCTACGGCCTTGGGTCGGGCTCTGTCGTGGCTCGCAGGTCTGCTCGGCCCTGCGCCAGCAAGCTGGCTGGGTCTGCGGCTGCGCCGCCCCACTTTCTATCCCTCAGCCGGCTCGCTGCGCTCGCCCTGCCCGCCCTTATTTTTTTTTGGACCAAAACGACAATATCATGAAATACCTATTTATTGCCCTTTTCCTTTTCGGCAGTTCCGCCATTTTTGCCCAACACCAACATAAAACCGCTCCCATTCAAGAAGGCGATCAACTGAAGGTACCTCCCTCTAGCCAACTACAACAAAGTAATCAGGCCCTCAGCCGCCGTTCGGGCCAAAGAAACGCCAAAAGCAACAACCAACTGCTATTGGGCAAACGCAAACCCAACGATAGTCAAGCCGCCGTTCGGGCCCGCCTAGATGGCCGCCCCTCGCCTAGAGAAGAACGCATTTTGGCCGAAGAGCGCAGCAAAGCCCAACAAGCCGTAACCGAGTAAGTCTGCGCCTAGCAGGGCGCAAAGCGCCCGCAGGCTGAGGGATGGACAGCAGGGCCCCGAAGGGGCAGACCAAAGGCTTTTGAAGCAAAGCGAAAAAGCCTGCAGGGCCGAGCAGACCTGCGAGCTGCGATACAGCCCGACCCGCCCAGAGGGCGGGACAGCCCCAAAAAAGCAACAAATAGCATAGAAAAGAAGCAAAATAAAATCCTCCTCCCCTTCTATCTATAAATAGATTTTTATATATTCATTTAGCTATTAGCTAAACCCTTGGAAACTGAATAGTTTTTGTGAACAGAAAAGCAAAAAGGGCCTTACTAATAGAAGAATGATTTTCTATATTTACAAGATATTGACTAGGCCTAGTTTTAGGGCCTAAATGATTATCAACAACGCATAAAGCAGCTGAAAATGAGCTACTCTTTTATTTCCAATGCCCATCCAGGTTATATTGACAACTTGTACAAGACCTATAAGGAGGACCCCGAACAGGTGGCCGAGGGCTGGAAACAATTTTTTGCAGGATTTGATTTTGCCATTGAGCAGGGGGCCGCAGGGCCTACCGATAGCATTGAAGGCGGGCTGTCTACTAGCCAACTTCAGAAAGAATTTGCTGTATTGGGACTGATTCACGGTTATCGTCAGAGAGGACACCTCTTGTCTACAACCAACCCCGTACGGCCCAGACGTTTTCGTTTCCCTAATGTTGACTTGGCCAACTACAACCTCTCAGAGGAAGATTTGGAGCAAAGTTTTATGGCGGGGGCCGAAATCGGAATGCCCAATGCCAAATTGAAGGATATCCGCAACCGACTAATTGAAGTCTACTGTGGCAATATTGGCGTAGAATACAGCCATATTGAACACCGTGACAAACGCATGTGGCTCCGTGACCGCATGGAGCAAAGCCAGCCTCAAAAGGCTTATGACCTGAGCATTTCGCAAAAGCGCCGCATTTTGGAGAAGCTCAATGGAGCTGTTGGCTTTGAAAACTTTTTGGCCAAGAAATATGTGGCCCAAAAACGCTTTGGTCTAGAAGGTGGAGAAACAACTATTCCCGCCCTAGATGCAATCATCTGCAAAGGCGCAGAGGAAGGCGTAGAAGAAGTGGTGATTGGTATGGCCCACCGTGGTCGCCTCAATGTTTTGGTAAACATTATGGGCAAAACCTATGACCATATCTTTAGTGAGTTCCAAAACGTCATGCCCGAAGAAACCTTTGGCGATGGCGATGTGAAATATCACCTAGGCTATGCCTCTAAGTATCCCACCCCTTCTGGCAAAGAGGTCCATATGAAGCTGGTGCCTAACCCCTCACACCTAGAGGCCGTAGGCCCTGTGGTTCAAGGTTATGCCCGCGCCCAGGCCGATGTTCTTTACACCTCTGACTTTGATAAGATTCTGCCTATTCTCATTCATGGAGATGCCGCCGTTGCTGGACAAGGAGTGGTCTATGAGGTGGTCCAAATGAGCCAACTAGAAGGTTATTATACTGGTGGAACCATCCATTTTGTCATCAACAACCAAGTTGGATTTACTACCGACTTTGAAGATGCTCGCTCTTCTACCTATTGTACTGGAGCTGCCGCCTTGGTGCAAGCCCCCGTTTTCCACGTTAATGGAGATGATCCCGATGCCGTTATTTTTGCCGCTACCCTAGCCGCTGAATATCGCCAGAAGTTTAATACAGATGTATTTATTGATATGGTTTGCTACCGCAAACATGGGCACAATGAAGGAGATGATCCCAAATTCACACAGCCCAAACTCTATGAGTTTATCAAAAATCATCGCGATCCTCGCTCGATCTATATCGATCGCCTCATCGAACAGGGTGCTATCGAAAAAGAAATGGCCGAGCAAATGGATAAAGAGTTTAACACCTTCTTGCAAGAGCGCTTTGACCGAGTAGAACAAAAAGAAGTAGACTATACACTTCAGGCCCCAGAAGTAGCCTGGAGCCAATTGCAAAAGAAAACCTCTTGGGAAGATTATCTAAAATCTCCCGATACCGCTATTTCTGAAGAGCAATTGACCTATATTCTCAACAACCTACAAGAGATTCCCAAGGACTTTAATATGCTCTCTAAGTTTAAGCGGATTCTTAAACGTAGCCAAGGCCATATCGAAGCCGGCCAATGCGACTGGTCGATGGCCGAGCATTTGGCTTATGGCTCTTTGCTTTTGGAGGGACATCCTGTACGCATGAGTGGACAAGATGTGAAGCGCGGGACCTTCTCGCACCGCAATGCGGTCCTCTATGATGTAAAAACCAATGAGCAATATAGCCGCCTCAACCACCTAAAAGAAGGAGAACAAGCCGAATTCCGCATTTTCAACTCTCTACTTTCTGAGTTTGCTGTTTTGGGCTTTGAATACGGTTATTCTTTGGCTTCTCCCGATAGCCTAGTGGTTTGGGAAGCACAGTTTGGCGACTTTGTCAATGGTGCCCAAACTATTATTGACCAATTTATTACTTCTTCTGAAAGTAAATGGGCACGCATGAGCGGTTTGGTTATGCTTCTCCCTCATGGCTATGAAGGACAAGGCCCCGAGCACTCTTCGGCTCGCCTAGAACGCTTCTTGCAAGCCTGCGCAGAATACAATATGACCGTAGCCAATGTGACTACACCAGCCAACTTCTTCCACCTCATCCGCAGACAATTGGCCCGCCCCTTCCGCAAGCCACTGATCCTGATGTCGCCTAAGAGTTTGCTCCGTCACCCAAGTTGTATTTCTGATTTTAAAGACTTTACCGTTGGTGGTTTCCAAGAAACCTTTGATGACGCTAGCGTAAAAGATGCCAGCAAAATCAAAAAAGTACTTTGCTGTACAGGCCGCCTCTACTATGACCTATTAGAGAAGAAAGAGAAAGAAGGACATGAGGATATCGCTATCGTTCGCCTAGAACAGCTCTACCCCTTCCCTCAGGCACAGGTCAATGAATTGATTAAGAAATATGCCAACGCCAAGTTCTTCTGGGTACAAGAAGAACCCTCAAACATGGGATCTTGGCAATATCTCTTGGCCTTCTACCGCAACTACGATTTGGGCCTCATCGCCCGCAAATCTAGTGCTTCTCCAGCTACGGGATACAAAAAACAACACAATCAAGAGCTAGAAGATATACTTCAACGAGCTTTTGCACCTATAGAAGAATTGGCGCAAAGCCATAAATAACGTAACTTTAGGGGCCGCAATACTGCGGCCCTTTTTTATGTATGCACCTTTGCCCTATGTCTATACTCTTTACCTTCATCGTATTGATTGCCGTCTTGGCCCTAGTCGCCGCCGTTTTCGCCTTTATGCTGCCCCAATCTTGGCGCATCGAAGAGGTGGCCCAACTAGCCGCTAGCCCCAAAGAACTATTGGCCCTCTTCCAAACACCAGCCAATTGGCCCAATTGGTCGGCCTGGACCAAAGAACAAGGCTACTCCTTCTCTTTTGAAGGCCCAGAAGCAGGCCCCGGCGCTATGATGTTCTGGAAAAGCAAGCAGATTTCTGCCAAACTTATTATTACCCAAGCCAACGAACAACAAATCAATTTTGAACTGGAGGTGGACCGCTCCCCACTCAAAATTCAAGGCATTATGGCCCTAGACAATAGTATTCCAGACTATACCCAACTCGCTTGGCGCCTAGAAGCCGACCTCCCACATAATAGCAAAGATCCCCTCGGACGATACCAAGCTTATTTTCTCAAAAATTACTTTAAGACTAGCCTTCTTTATAGCCTCCAACGCCTAGAAGCCGATTATGGCTTTTTTGAAGAGGAAGAAGAGGAGGAATAAAACTAGTCAATTGGGCCAAGGCCCTACAATCAGATCTTATTTATATGCAGTTATCTAACGACTATGTCTTTATTATGGCTGGGGGGCTCGGCACTCGATTTTGGCCCGCTAGCCGCCATAGCTTACCCAAACAGTTTCTAGATGTTTTGGGCGTGGGCCAAACGCTTCTCCAATTAACCGTCAAGCGCTTTGAAGCCTTTATCCCTAAGGAAAATATCTTTATCGTTACTTCTGAGGAACACGGCCAATTGGCCCTAGAGCAATCTGGCCTCGCCCCTCAGAATATCATTATGGAACCCGCCCGCAAAAATACAGCGCCTTGTATTGCTATGGGGATGCGCTTCCTAGAGCAAATTAACCCCCAAGCCCGGGTGATCCTCGCTCCCTCCGACCACCTGATTCTCAATGAGGCAGAGTTTGTTAAAAAACTACAGGAAGGTCTCGATTTTGTCGGCCAAAATGAGGCGCTTCTCACTCTCGGCATCCAACCCCACTACCCCAATACGGGCTACGGCTATATTCATTTTGATGCCCAAGCTCAGGGAAATATCTCTAAGGTGAAGCAGTTTACCGAAAAACCCCAGCTAGAAAAAGCTAAGGCCTTTTTGGCCGGTGGCGAGCATCTCTGGAATGCAGGCATCTATCTCTGGTCGGTCCAAAGCATCCAAAAAGCGTTGGCCAAACATAGCCCCAGCCTCTATCAAGCGTTCCAAAATTATAATGGCCAACTCCAAAATAAATTGGCCATTCCTCAGGGCAGCGCAGCCATCTATGAGCAAATAGAAAGCATTTCTATTGACTATGCCGTGAGCGAAAAAGCTGATAATATCTATACCCTACCCGCCGATATCGGCTGGTCTGATGTGGGCACCTGGCAGGCCCTCCAACAAGTGGCCCCCAATAAAGATGAGGATAATAACCTGGTCCTGGGCCTCGATAAAAAGCAATGCCAACTGAGCAATAGCAAAAATAATCTGCTCTATAGTAGCCAAAACCGCCCCGTCATTCTCTACGATCTAGACAATATGCTGGTGGTCGATGAGCCTCAATTGCTCCTCTTGGCCCCCCTCTCCGCAGAACAACATATCAAGGAGATTCGCCAAGCAGCCGTAGACCAATGGGGCGAGGATTTACTCTAAACTATTGCTTTGGGGCCCGCGGCCGGCTAGGCTTCGCCTAGGTCGGCCGCCGCTATGCTGCGGGGCTCACAGGTCTGTTCGGCCCTGCGGCGGCTTTGCCGCCTTGGTCTGGCGCTGTGCGCCACCCCTCCGCAGCGCTGGGCCTGCGGCGCTTCGCGCCTGCATAACGCAAAAAATAACGGCCCAAATAGCTAGAGATTCGGCCCTGCCCACTGAAAAAGGCGCAAAACCTAAGTTTTGCCCCTTTTTTTAGGCCCATTTGTTAGCATTTTGTTAAAAATAGAAAAAACGCAACAAAATGAAAAAAGGCAAAAGTTAGGTCCAGAACTAAACCAGTTGTGTCTGGAGCTAAACCAGTTAGGTCCAGAACTAAACTAGTTGTGTCTGGAGCTAAACCAGTTAGGTCTGGAGGTAAACCAGTTAGGTCTAGAGCTAAACTAGTTAGGTCTGGAGCTAAACCAGTTAGGTCTGGAGGTAAACCAGTTAGGTCTAGAGCTAAACTAGTTAGGTCTGGAGCTAAACCAGTTAGGTCTGGAGGTAAACCAGTTAGGTCCAGAACTAAACCAGTTGTGTCTGGAGCTAAACTAGTTAGGTCTGGAGGTAAACCAGTTAGGTCCAGAGCTAGGGCTGTTCAGGATTTTGTGTATTAGAATAAAATTTGGGCCTTTAGCTGCTTAGGATTTGGCCAATCATCGCCTAGGGACAAGCCGGGACTGTTCAGGATTTTGTGTATCAGAATAAAATTTGGGCCTTTAGCTTGTTAGGATTTGGCCAGTAGTCGCCTAGGGACAAGCCCCTAGGCTAACCCAATGGAGTCAGCCCTCTGCGAGGGCATCAACTGTTGATATACAAGACATTGTTCAGTTATTATCGCAGAGAAGAACCTTATCCAAAGGCCCTCTTTAGAGGGCTGTCTGAAAAAGCTAGCCTAGGGGCTTGTCCCTAGGCAGCAAAAAGGAGAAACACAAAATTTTAAACAGTCTCGACAAGCCCCTAGGCTAACCCAATGGAGTCAGCCCTCTGCGAGGGCCTCAACGGTTGATATACAAGGCCGTGTTCAGTTGTTATCGCAGAGAAAAACCTCATCCAAAGGCCCTCTTTAGAGGGCTGTCTGAAAAAGCTAGCCTAGGGGCTTGTCCCTAGGCAGCAAAAAGGAGAAACACAAAACTTTAAACAGACTCAGCGGCGGCAAAGCCGCCGCATGGCCGAAGGCCAAACGGCCACAACAAGCCCTTTAGGGCGCAGTTCGACGACCAACGGGAGTAACCGATGGGCAGCAGTGGCCGCAGGCCAGACCGAAGCCCAAAGGGCTGAAGGGCCGAGCGAATAGCGAGCTGCGAACCGTAGCGCCGACGAGCATAGCGAGGCGGAGGCCCCAAAACAACAGCGAGCTGCGAACCGACAACAAGAACTTTAGTTCGTAGTTCGATGACCGAAGGGAGTAACCGCCGCTACCATATATTCTGCGGAGGCCCCAAAAAACAAAAAAGGAGCAGTAAAAAAATTACTACTCCTTTTGCGCTCCATCAGTTAAAGATTAGATCTCTAGCTTTTTGGATTTTATTTTTCCCATCCGTTGAAACATGCCCATCAGCAGGCCGATCATCATCATGATGGAGCCGATCCAGACCCAATTGATGCCGGGGAAGACCAGGGCTTGGACCACCACATAGGCTTTTTCGGGACTATGGCTACGGACATCAAACTGCATTTTCATCCGATCTTTGCTTTCGGGCAATACCTGAGCAAAACGGAAATCGAGGCCCAATTCCTTTAGCTCAAAAGGAATATTAAGGGGCCGATTATCTCGGATGTACAAAAAGGGTTTGGCCAAATAAAAGCTATCCGAATTGAGCTCGTAGACCTTGAGAATGGCCGTAATGGGAATATCGCCCTCCTGAAACTTATAGGCCTCATTTTGGGGTAATTCGGTCCCAATTTGATCAAAAACGACATAATGACCAGGCGTGAAAAAGGTATCGCCCTGCTCAATAATATGCGACTCCCATTTGGCGGCTTCTTCCTCTTCTTTGCTGGCCTCTGGGTCTTCAAAAGCCCAATGCGGAATGGCCAAGGTAAAGATATCTTTCTCGAAATAATGCCGGGTGTTGGGATTGGCCGCACGGAACTTAAACTTGCCCTTGGGCAAAGAATCCCGAATCACATTGGGCGAGGTAATAAACTCCTCAAGGATGTTGCCTGCAGGGTCCTTTTTGGTAAACTTCAGCTCAAAAAACTGCTGATTTCCCTCGGCCCAATCGCGGCTGTATTCTACCGTATAACCATCGGCAATAGGGACCGGCTGTCCCTTGACCACCAAAACATTCTTATTGGATTGCGGATTGATATCATTGACCTCAATAGAGGTAAATCCCTCTGAAATGGGCCGTTTGAGTGCCCCAGAAAAGACCACCCCCACCATCAACAAACCAAAACCAATATGGGCCACAGGCGCTCCCGCCACCTTAATATTGCCCCGGAGGACCGAAACGATATAGTCTAAATTCGTAATCACGGTAAAAATTCCACTGCCCACCAGCAACCAATATTGCCAAGCCACAATAGAAGACCAAAGCATCAGGGGAACGGTAATTACAACCGACAAAACAAGGGCAAGGCCTAAATGCAAGCCCAAAAAGCGGCCAAAACTAGCCGAAATCTCTCGGCTGCGATAGCGCAAAAGCACCGAAATTCCCGACAAAAAGCCAATCAATACGCCAATCCACAATTGGTAGCGGTTATGATGGGCCACCTCATCTTCGGGAGGGGCAATATTGGTAATATCGCCACCGCCAACAAGGGCAGAAAAGGCATCGGCCAATTTGTTCCAAACGGGAATAGAGGTAGTGGCCGTAATCAAAATCGAAGAAAACAGCAGGACCAAAGCCCCTACAAACATCCAAAACTCTCTGGAGTAGCTGCTCTCTTCTTTTTCTACGCTAGGAATCTCTTTTTTGGCCTTAACATAAAGGACCAAAGGCCAAATACTCACGGCTCCCATAAAGAGAATGAGTTGCCACTCTAGGCCCATTTCGGTAAAAGCATGCACCGAAGTTTCACCCAAAACCCCCGAGCGCGTCAAGAAAGTCGAGTAGACAATCAAGATAAAGCTCAGAATAAAAAACAGATAAGTCGAGCGTATCGAATGCGGGCTATTGCGGGCCACCAAAGCCGTATGCGTACCCGCCAACATAATAATCCAAGGAACCAAAGAGGCATTTTCTACGGGGTCCCAGGCCCAATAGCCCCCAAAGCTCAAGGCCTCATAGGCCCAGGCGCCCCCCATCAGAATACCCGTACCGAGAATAGCGCCAGAAAAAAGCGACCAAGTCAGGGCCGGCTTAATCCAAGCCTTATGCTCTTTGGTCCAAAGTCCCGCAATCGCAAAGGCAAAAGGCACTAAGGTCGAGGCAAAGCCCAAAAAGAGGGTAGGCGGATGAATAGTCATCCAATAGTTTTGCAAAAGCGGATTCAGGCCCGTACCCTCAATCGATTGCAAATAATTGGGCATATTAAAAATGGGGGCCTCATGCACATTGCGCAGCAGCACAAAGGGGTTCGAGCCGATGCGGTCGTCTCCCTCGCCAAAATAAAAGCCCAAAATCATAGAGGTCAAAAAGGCCTGCACCAGCCCAAAAACGGCCAATACGGGCGCCTCCCATTTGTCTTTTCGGCTCATCAGGACAAAGCCCAAAACCACATGCCAAAACATCCAGAGCAAAAAGCTGCCCTCTTGGCCCTCCCAAAAGGCCGAAAAAATATACTGAAAGGGCAGGCTATCGGAGGTATGCCCCCAAACGTATTCATACTCATAATAACGAGCAATCATAATGTAAAACAACAGCCCAATCACGCCCAAAATACTCAGGCCATGAATGCCAAAGCCCCAGCGGCCAATCCGTTTCCAATCTCTACTTGTGGCCAAATCTGCTCGGCTATTAGTGGCCCCAGCATAGGCCCAAAGGGCCAACAGGCTACTCACAAATGCCAAAACAATCAGGCCGTGCCCAATGATTCCTGGCCACAAATGTTCTCCTTCGTAATTCATCTTCCCTAAATCAACTTACTAAAATAGAAAGCTCTTCAAGCCTCCTTATTTACTTACTACCTGCCTTGCTTTTTGGCTCTGCAGCGCCTGGTCCTGATACTTAGACGGACATTTTAGCTGCATATCATGCGCAATAAATTGACTGCCCTGCATCCGACCCGTCAATACAATCTGCTCCGAACGCTCAAAATCTTGCGGCTTGGCCATCTGCGCCACCACCTTTTTGATCGTCCCCTGCTCATCTTCCATATAAAAAGAAAAAGCATTGGCATCTTTTTCCGGATTATACACAATCGGGCGGGCATCATCGACCACCAACTGCCCCACAATCTGATGGTTGCGGTCTATTTCTTTCATAGCTACCGAAAAATCACCATAACTTTGGTAATCGCTAGCCTGCGTAATCAATACTCCAATAGCGGCGGCAATGACAATCAAAGCCAAAATTTGCATCTTTTTCATATCCTATCGTTTTTATCTCTACTATGATTTTGTTTTGGGGCTGCCCCGCCTTTTAGGCGGGTCGGGCTGTATCGCAGCTCGCAAGTCTGCTCGGCCCTGCGCCGCCTTTGGCGGCTGGGTCTGGCCCTTCGGGCCACTGCTGTCCATCCCTCAGCCGATGGGCCTTCGGCCCAGGCGGCTGCGCCGCCCAAATTGGCCCACAAAAGTACAATTTTTTAGGCGTTGGGCCAGTTCATCCCCTCATCTTTAAATCCTTGTTAAGTACAGCAAAACCCCTAAACAGGGCCATTTGCCCCAATAGATTAACCATTATGCGCTATTTGACGTTTATCTTCTTCTTTTCCTTTAAGCTATTTAGATCTTATCTAAATTATGTTTTTTTGCTGATTCCTACGGTGATTTGGGCCCAAAAGAGCCAAATAGACGCTCAAGTTTTGGGCAAAGAACAAGTTTGGCAAGCTCAAACTCAAGCCAAGGAGGGCCAAGTTTCTTTGAGCCTGCAATCCTCTAGCGGAAAAAGCTGGTCTTTTGAGGGCAAAAATTTGGCTTGGCGGGGACTAGTTGCGGGGACAGCCGGCCAAGTTTTTGGGGCCTTGCAATTTCAAGATAGTTTATGGAGAACGGATAGTTTACTGGCCCAATCGGCCAAGCAAAGCCTGCTTATTTTTGGCCTAGATACTGCTGGAAATTGGCTTTGGGAGCAAAGTTGGTCGCCCAAGGGCAGCAATAGCCTTTATCAATTGGCTTTGGGCCAAGAGCAACTCTATTTGTCGGGCAGTTTTAATGATAGTTTACTTTGGCAGGGCCAAAATTTGTATGGAGCGGGAATGAGTCAGGCCTTTTGGGCCAAAGTCAGTACAAAAACGGGAAAACTTTTAGCTTGGGGAGCTGGCCCAAAAAGTCGAGAAAGCTGGGGCCGCGCCATTTTGCCCTTAGGCAAGCAGCTCATTTGGGCCATAGAGTATAGAGACAGCCTAATGATAGAGCAGCAACTGCTCTTTAATAATCCCGTACACTCTGATTTTCTGCTTTTGCAGCTCGATAGTTTGGGCCAAAGCAAGAAGCTTTGGCCTTGGCAGGGTGTTTTTTCCGATCGGCCAGCTTTGCTCTTGGCCCACCCTCAAAAAGCAGATCGCTTTATGGTCTTGGGGCATTTTACGGGTTTGTTGGGACCAAAATCGGCTCCTCCCCTCTTCAAAACGGCCTATAAATACTATGATTACTTTTGGGCCGAGCTAGATACGGCTGGGCAAATTTGGGCCAAGGGGCAGAGCAACAGCCCAAGCAATATTTATATCCAAGCGGCTTATTGGGGAGAAAGAGGTTTATTTCTGGGCGGCTATTTTCAGGACTCCCTACAGCTGGCCGACAGTACTTATTTGGCCCAGGGCAAGCCCTATTCACCCTATTTGGTCCATTATGAGGGCGAACAAATGGAGCAATTAACTTTGCCTTGGGCGGAGGGCCGTTTATTGAGCATTTTGCCGCAGCCCAAGGGCTTACAATTGGCGGGCGAAGCTGCTGGGCGGGCCAAAATAGAGCGGGCAGCTTGGCCTGCGGCCAAGCTGCCCTTATTGGTCCAGATCGACTTAATTGTGGAAGGGCCCAGAACTTGGCGGGCTGCTCAGCCTATTGATAAATGGACCTTATACAACTTGCGGGGACAAAAAGTAGCAGCGGGAGAAGGAGCAAAGATTCAGTTAGGGCCAGAAATAGCTGCGGGCGTTTACAGTTTGCATTTGCAATGGGGGCAAAACCTAGCGGTAGAGCGTTTAGAAATATTGGAAAAGCGCTAGGGTGTTGGTCCAAAAGGCGCGCAGCGCCTTGGCTGAGGGATGGTAGGGGGTGGCCGAAGGCCAGACCGAGCTTTTGAGCGAAGCGAAAAAGCGAAGGGCCGAGCGAACAGCGAGCCCCCGCACAGCCCGACCCGCCTGCAAGGCGGGGCAGCCCCAAAAAAAGAAAAGCAGTAAACTCGGGGAGCTTACTGCTGTATATTTTAACCTATTTATGGCCTAGTAATTCAAAATCACGGGCATCACGAGCATGAGTAAATCTTCGCCGGGATTTTCTTCTTCTTGGCGGAGAACGCCGGCTCGGTTGGGAGACTCAAGATGCAGCAAAACATTATCGCCACCGATCACATTGAGCATTTCGACCAAAAACTTGGCATTAAAGCCGATGCTTAGGGTTTCGCCTTCATAGTAGCAGGGCATTTTTTCAGAAGCCTTATTGGAGAAATCGATATCTTCTGCTTCAATTTTGAGGTGTTCCTCAGAGATGGTCAGCTTCACTTGGTTGGTCACCTTATTGGCATAATTGGCGATCCGTTTGAGTGAATTGAGAAAATCTTGGCGCACCACCCGCATAGTTTTCGAGTTATTTTGGGGGATCACCGAATTATAATCGGGATAGCGGGCATCGATTAGGCGGCAGATAATAATCTGGTTGGCATAATAGAAAAAGGCATTGCTGCGGCTAAAGGCGATGCGGACATTGCCGTTATGGTCAGAAAGGCCATTTTTGAGTAGGTTCAGGGCCTTTTTGGGGAGGATCAGGCTAGTATCGGTAGTGGGTTCAATTTCGGTAAAGCTATACTTCACCAACTTATGAGCATCGGTAGAGACGAAAGTAACGCCCTGGGGGTTAATTTCGAGCAAAACCCCAGTCATAGCGGGGCGGAGCTCATCATTACTAGCGGCAAAAAGCGTTTTATTGATTCCTTCTAAGAGGAGTAATGCGGGCATTTCGATTTCCTCGGCGCTATCGGCTTGCGGCAACTTGGGATAATCGTCGCCATCTTCGCCGGCCAATTGGTACTGTCCAAAAGCCGAAGTAATCGTTATGGCAAAATTATTGGGATCTACTTGAAAGCTAAGAGGTTGCGTGGGCAACTGTTTGAGTGTATCGAGCAAAATTTTTGCAGGAACGGCCACAGCCCCTTCCTCTTCGGCATTAACTTCGAGTTCTGCCTGCACGAAGGTTTCTAGGTCGGTAGCGGTAATACGCAAGCGGCCATCTTCAAGTTGGAAGAGGAAGTCTTCCAGAATAGGTAGCACTGGGTTAGAGCCTAAAGCTCCATTAACGAGCTGGAGCTGTTCTTTGAGCTCTGCAGAGGATAGGGTAAAACGCATATTTTTCTGTAATGAAAATTTGATAAAATTTGGGCGTAATATACAAAAAGCTAGTCGAATTTGCCTGTTATGGCCCTATAAAGAAATAGGTAGTAAACAAATATTTCAAATAATCCATTAACTTAGGACAGCCAAAACAGCGCATAACAACTAGACTGACTTCTGTTCCTTATAAATAGGAAAAGTGATGGGTCATTAAATTCTACTTTATAATCACTATTAAATGTTAACAACTATGAACTGGACAGCATCCATTCGTTGGGGCCTAATGAGCCTCTTTCTCGTTTTTTCTCTGGCCCTATCGGCCCAAGTTTCTGTAGATGGTAAAACCTGCGTAGGGACCTGGAAAACCATTGATGATGAAACAGGCAAAGCCCGCTCTTATGTAAAAATCTATAAAGAGAACGGCAAATACTACGGTAAAATCACCAAACTGCTCAACCGCACAGCCGATGAAGACAAAGACCCTATCTGTGAGGTTTGCCCAGGCAACCGCAAAAACAAGAAGGTGGTCGGTATGACTATTATTGATGGTATGGAGAAAGAAAGTAAGCGCTATGCTGGCGGAAAAATCCTTGATCCTAAAAAAGGAAAACTCTATTCTTGCACGATTTGGCTAGATAATGCCAACACCCTCAAAGTAAGAGGTTGGTGGGGCATGTTCTACAGAACCCAAACTTGGCATCGCGTAGACTAATATTGGTAATTGAAAACGAGAGTAAATAAAAAAGGGTTGGGTAAATTCAATACTTTTTTACAAAATAAAATTTTGAAAAAATATTCTATAGCCTGCAACATTTGTTAGCAGGCTATCGTTTTTACTATATACACCGAATATAATTCTATTTGCTTAAAATAGTTGAATATACTCCACACACTTAATTCCAACCACCATGAAGCAATTATTTACTACTCAGGACCTTCTACTTTACCTCTACGATGAGCTCGATTGTTTGGAATCTATGGCCTTGCAAAAAGCCCTAAAAACAGATGTTGCCCTACAAACAGAACTGCAGCAATTGAAAAACGGCCAAGCTCAGTTAGCAGATTGTTTCTTGGAGCCCGAGCAGGATATCCTAGATAATATCTTAGACTATAGCCGCCTCTCTCATTTAGAGACAGAGCTTCATTAAAGCAGAAATACAGTACTTTCATAAAAAAGCCTAGTTTACTTTGGTAAACTAGGCTTTGCTTATTGTATGGTCCTTACGTTTAGTCTTGCGACAAAATGCCCATAATTTCATTGAGCTGTGGCTCCAAAATGATTTCGGTCCGGCGGTTTTTGGCCTTCCCTTCTGTAGTATCATTAGAAGCCTTAGGCGCATGTTCTCCACGGCCAGCAGCCGTAATTCTGGCCGGATCTACTTGGTTTTTAATCAAGACCTGGCTCACCGCCAAAGCCCGATCGGTAGAGAGGTCCCAGTTCATTTTGGCATCTCCGTCAGAGTCGGTATGGCCCTCAATCAAGATAGACAAATCTTTGTTGCGATTGAGTACGCCAGAAAGTGTTTCTAGGGCCGACACACCACGGCGGTCTACTCTTGCACTCCCTGAAGAGAACAGTAATTTTTGACTCAAAGACACATATACTTTTCCATCTCGGATTTCTACATCCAAGTCGCCCGCATCCTTAAAGCCTTTTAGGGCTTCTAACAATTTGGCTCTTAAAGCATTGGCCTTGGCATCTCTTTCGGCAATAGCGGCTTCTAGCTCCTTTACGCGGCGTTCGCGAGCCGCCAAATCCGCCTCCAATTCCTTTTTGTATTTCTCCAAATCGGTAATATTGGCATCTTTTCCTTGCAGCTCTTTGCGCAATTGCTCCAAACGCTCTTGCTCGGCCTTAAGTTCTCTTTCTCGACGCTCCAATTCTCGGCGCTTGATACTCAATTCTTCAGATAGTTCTCTTTTCTTAGAGGCCGCTTCTTCTTTCAGTTTTTCATTCAGGGCCAAGAGCTTATCATAAGAAGCCTGCAAATCTTTATTCAATCGTTGTTGTTGATTGTAGCGCTCTTGCAAAAGCTCATAATCAGAGGTCAATTCCTTATGCGAGGCCTTGAGCTTACTCAACTCTCCCTGAACGCTGCTCAATTCTTCCTGAATTTCTTGGCGCTTGCGCTCTGCTTCCGAGGCATTTTTCTCGGCCGCTTCTTTGGCGCTTACCTCCTCTTTGTAGCGGCGGCTAGACACGCAAGAGCTGAGCCCGCCTATCATCAAAAATAGTAGGGCTACAGCAACTAAGTAGTTTCTTCGCAACATAAATTATTTATTTTTTAATGAAGTAAATCCTGTTTTGGGGCCTCCGCTGCGGCTTCGCCTTGCGGCGCTACGTTTCGCAGCTCGCTATTCGCTCGGCCCTGCGGCGCTTGCAGCGCCTTGGTCTGGCCCTTCGGGCCACTGCTGCACATCGCTAGGCCGTTTTGGCCTGCGGCCAAAGTTGGCCGCTTCCGCCTAAGGTTTTCCTTTGGGGTAAATGTACAAATAGAGCGGAATATCATCTTCTTGGGCCCAAGCCCCCACATAAAGTCGCTCCAAAGGCAAATCAAGTAGACGCAGTTTTATCGCTACAGAATTCGCTCGAGTATTGGCTTGAGCCAAGCGAGCCTTGGCTTTTGTTCCCTTATCTGCGGTGGCTCTAAGCTCTAGCGCCCAGTTTTCCTCTTCGCTCAAAAGAGAAGCCAAATCCGTTAAAAAGGGAAGCGCTGAGCTATGCACCGAGTTTTTACCCTTAAAAAGTAGGCTGTCGGGACAAGCAATTTTAAGGGCTTGGCTGGCCGCAATTCGCTCAAATTCTAGGCCCTTATAGGCTTTCATTTGCTTGAGTATGCGTTCTTCTGCTTGGACCAATTCCGTTTTTTTGCGCACTTCTTTTCCCAATTGGGCCTGAAACATTTGTAGGGCTTTTTCGCTTTGGGCCAATTGCTGCTCGCAGGCTGTTTTGGCCTTTTGCGTTTCGGCGAGTTGCTGCAAACTATTTTGCCTTGCTTTTTCGGCCTGTTCTTGGGCCGCCACAGCCTGCTCCAACTGCTCTTTTTGCTGCTGCTGCTTGCTTTTTTCTTCTCTAAGCAATTGGGCCAATTGGCTACGGCTGCTATCTAGCTGCAACTGCAATACCTGCCGATTGCTTTCTAGTAGTTTATACTTTTTGCTACTGCCACAGGCGCCAAGCAATAGCATCAGTAAAAAGCAACAGCCATAATAAGATAAACGCATAAGCGATAAGTTTAAACTTTTTAGAGTTGACGACGGGCATATTCGGCAGCGACGGTGGTGGCTGCGCAAGCCACATTTAAAGACTCTACGGCATTCCACATCGGAATATGGCAGTATTCATCTATATATTGGGCCAGATGCTCCCCTACGCCCTCGGTTTCATTGCCCATAATAAATATGGCCCGATCGGCAAATTGGGTTTGGTAAAAATTACTGCTGCCACCTCCCGCTAAGGCATAGACCTTAAAGCCGGCTGCCTTGGCCATTTTTAGGGCGGGGCCTAGGCGTTCGCAGCCCACAATTTGGCTTTTGAACAGCACCCCAGCAGAAGCTTTTACCACAAGTGGGCTAAGCTTGGCGCTGCCTTTTCGGGGCAAGAGCAAAGCTAGACCAAAAGCCGTAGCCGAGCGAATAATCAGGCCCAAATTGCCCGGAGTGGTTACCCCATCTAGGGCCAAAAAAGCCATTTTACTAGGCAGTGGGCCTTGAAAAAAATCGCTAAAATCATCCATAGCGCTATTTTCTACATCCACCACAATTCCTTGATCTTGCTTAGGATTTTTAGAAATGCGGTGCACCTCTTCGCCCTTTACTCGTTCTGCCTCTAGGCCCAATTGCTTCAGTTTTTTGAGAATAGCGGCAATAGTGGGGCCTTTGGCCTTTTTATCGAGGCGGATGCTATGAATTTTGGGCAGGGGATTTTGCTCGAGCAGCTCTAAAACAGGCTTGCGTCCATACACGCTGATAAAGCGATCTCTAGGATGTTTTGGCATATTTTCATTTCTTATTTAGGGAGCCAAAGTTACGGCATTTTTATGAGATTGCTTTGAATTTCTGCGGCGGACAGGCGGCGAAGCCGCCGCAGGCCTAGCTGCCTGTAGGGGTGCCGCGCAGCGGCAGACCGAGCCGCCTTGGGCGGCGAAGGGCCGAGCAGACCTGCGAGCCCCGAAAGGGAGCGCCGCAAGGCGCAGCCGAGCGGAGGCCCCTTAAAAAAATCATAAAAAAAGGACTTCTAAGCCCTTAGGAGGCTCAAAATAAAAAATAGCTGTCACTAGCAGAGAAAAAAGGGGGCAAAGACAAACAATTAATCCTAGAAGTCTGTTATCTTTGTGATTAGATTGAATCTAAATAGAAAGGACAAAAAATAACTGCTATGAGCGATAAAAGACTTGTGTATCTGGACAATAGCGCCACCACTCCTGTAGACCCTAGAGTTTTGGAAGAAATGTTGCCCTATTTTCAGGATAAATTTGGGAATGCGGCCAGCCGCAACCACTCCTTTGGCTGGGTAGCTGAGGATGCAGTGGACCAAGCACGCGAGCGCATTGCTAAATTATTGGGGGCCGACCCCCGTGAAATTATTTTCACTTCTGGTGCCACCGAGGGCGTTAATCTAGCCATCAAAGGGGTAGCCAATATGTACCGCCGCAAAGGAAACCATATTATTACGGCCAAAACAGAGCATAAAGCGGTTTTGGATACTTGTAAAGCTTTGGAGCGCCAAGGCATGGAAGTCACTTATTTGGATGTGAACCGTCAGGGCTTGGTTGACTTGGAGGAATTGCGTGCAGCTATTAAGGATACAACCATTTTGGTGGCCCTTATGTTTGCCAATAATGAAATTGGGACCATTCAGCCCGTAAAGGAAATTGCCAAAATCTGTGCAGAGAACAAAACGCTTTTCTTTAGCGATGCCACTCAGGCCGTGGGGAAAGTACCTGTAAATGTAAAAGATATGGGCATTCATATTTTGGCCTTTAGCGGACACAAAATTTATGGCCCCAAAGGCGTAGGTGCACTTTATGTGAGCCGCAAAAACCCTAGAGTTAAATTGACGGCTCAGATTGATGGCGGTGGACATGAAAGAGGGATGCGTTCTGGAACCCTAAACGTGCCTGCTATTGTTGGTTTGGGTAAGGCCTGCGAATTGGCCGGCGAAGAAATGGAAGCGGAAACGGTTCGCTTGCAAGCTTTGCGCGATAAAATTGACCATGAATTGTTGCAAATGGAAGAGGTGGTCTTGAATGGCGCCAAAGAAAGCCGCTTGCCTCAATTGACGAATATTTCTTTTAAGCATGTGGAAGGGGAAGGACTCATGATGACCTTCAATGAAAATATTGCCCTTTCTTCTGGTTCTGCTTGTACTTCGGCCTCTTTGGAGCCCTCTTATGTACTCAAAGCACTAGGATTGGGAGATGATTTGGCGCATTCTTCTTTGCGCATCAGCTTGGGTCGCTTTACTACAGAAGAAGATGTAGATTATGCGATTGAGCGCATCCGCGACGGAGTAAACCACATGCGTTCTTTATCTCCTATCTGGGAAATGTACCAAGAAGGAATTGATTTGGACTCTGTAGAATGGTCTGAACACTAAAATTTGTTTGAAAACTGCTTAAACTGCATATATTATGGCTTATTCTGAAAAATTGCTCGATCACTTCAAGAACCCTCGTAATGTAGGCACCTTGGACAAGAATAAAAATACGGTAGGTACTGGCCTTGTTGGCGCTCCTGAATGTGGCGACGTCATGCGTCTCCAAATTGAGGTAAGCGAAGATGGCATTATCCAAGAAGCCAAGTTTAAAACCTTTGGTTGTGGCTCTGCTATTGCCTCTTCTTCTTTGGCCACCGAATGGCTCAAAGGAAAGTCAGTAGATGAAGCTGCTTCTATTGATAATATGGCTATCGTGGAAGAGCTTGAGCTTCCTCCCGTAAAAATTCACTGCTCTGTTTTGGCTGAAGATGCCATCAAGGCAGCCATTAAGGATTATCAAGAGAAAAATGCCAAGGCCTAATTTTGGCCCAAAAATAATTGTACTATGATTTATGTAGCCGATAGCGCCAAGGAAAAAATCCAAGAAATTAAGGAGCAAGAGCAACTCAGCGATGAGTTTTTCATCCGGGTTTCTGTGACTAGCGGAGGATGCTCTGGCCTTAGCTACAAAATGGATTTTGACAATGAGTCGCAAACCGAAGATCAGGTCTTTGAAGATAAGGGCGTAAAGGTGGTTACAGACCTCAAGAGCTTTCTTTATCTTTTTGATACGACCCTGCACTTTTCGGGCGGGCTCAATGGCAAGGGGTTTTATTTTGAAAACCCCAATGCTGCTAGAACCTGTGGCTGTGGCGAAAGTTTTTCGCTCTAGTTGCTCGGAATAATGTGATGACAAAAAAAGCCCCGCCTTTCGGCGGGGCTTTTTTTGTACCCTTTGGGCTTATTTCAAGGCCTTTACGGCCTGCATAGGCTGAATCAATGGGCCTGTTTTTTGGCCATCGGCTGTTTGTTTTCCTGTTTTTGCCAATAGCTCATAGGCTTCTTTGGTCGTCAGTTGCGGATGAAGCGCTCGCAAAAGCCCCAAGGTTCCCGCCACATAAGGCGTAGCCATAGAGGTCCCACTCATATTATCGTACTTAGAATTGGGCATGCTAGAATAAATATCTACCCCAGGAGCCGCCAATCCATAATTAAGGTGCTGCACCTCATTAGAAAAGCTCGCTTTCCGCAGTTGGGGGTCCAAGGCCGAAACCGTAATTACCCCATTTACAGAAGCGGGTACAATTCGACGGGCATCAAAACCATTGTTTCCCGCAGCAACAACCACAATACCGCCTTTTTTATTCACATAACGCACGGCTTCTTCATAGGCCTTTTGACGATCATCGCTAGATGGGCCACCTAAAGACATAGAAACTACATCGGCTCCTTTGTCGGCCGCCAAGAGCATGGCGTTAATGATTCGACGCTGCGTAGTTCCTCCTGAGCGAGGAAAAACCTGAATGCTACTTAGCTCCACAAAATCAGAAGAGGGAAAAGCCGAGGCCACGCCCTTGCCATTATTAGAAACGGCAGCGGCAATTCCTGCGCAATGCGTTCCATGGCCCTGAACATCCTTATCATATTCGCTACTCACAGAGCGATATTGGTCCTTAATATCTTCATGCTTGGCATCTACGCCTGTATCCAAAATAAAGATGCGCGCCTTTTTCTTGGGGCGGATCCCTTCTTCCTGCAAGAAGCGGTGCAGCCCATTATAATTCAAAGCTTCATAGGCCCACATTTTGGCAATGCCAGGATCATTGAGCAAAGGTTGTTTGGGCGAGCGACTAATTGCGGCAGCGCTTTGGGGCTCCCAAAGTTGCAAAATCTCATTTTCCTCCAAACTTTCTACCCCTTGCAACCCTTTGAGCTCCTCTTCAATCTCTGTCAATTGGTCCAAAGCTGATTCTGGAATATTCAAGGCATAAAAATCATCTAAATCCGTTTGCTCTGGGTTTTGCAATTTAAATGCGGGCTCATAGCTAAAGCCATATTTGGCCGCCAATTTATCTAGCAATTTGGGCGTTTGCCCCTCCTCCAACTCAATCAATAGCTCTGATTGTGGATCGAGGTTTTCGGCAGTGGCCTTTTGGCCAAAAAACAAATTGAGGCCCTGCACATCTAGCTGATAAAGGCCAAAAACACTGGCCCCTAAAAGAGAGAGAAAGGCGATTTTATTATTGGAGAAAATATTGAGCACAAAGGCTCCCCCAAACAAAATAAAGAGATAAACCACTAGCCGAATGTAGCCAAAGGTGCTTGGCAAAACCAGATGGTAAGCCAAGAAAATCAGAAAAGAGGCGATAAAACTAGGGCCAAAATATTTGCGAATATGGGCCTCCTCCTTAAAGAGCAACCAAAGCGACAAAGAGGCAAAGGTCCAAATGAAAATCAATCCTATCCAACTCATAGTTAGTATTTTACAGTAAAAAATGGGGCTAAAGTACTTTCAACTCGAGGATCTCGATGGGGGTTCCCCACATTTGCACAGAAAAATAATCTTCTGCCTCCTTGGCCATAATTTCTAGGCGCAAACCCGCTTTTGCATACTTTTGGTCCAAATTTGTGGGCAAGTATTCTTGGCCCTGATCATCTTTGAGGCCCCAAAATCCACCAGATAGTGGGACATGAATGACGGTTACAATTAGTTTCATAGTTCTGTTTTATATTTTTTTTGGGGCTGCCCCTGCGCTTCGCTTGGGTCGGGCTGTGTCGTGGCTCGCAAGTCTGCTCGGCCCTGCAGTTTTTTCGCTACGCTCAAAAACTTGGGTCTGCGGCTTTGCCGCACCACTGTCCATCCCTCAGCCGCTCCACCGAGGAGCCAGCTAAAGGCTTTGGGCTTCGGCCCTTTTGGTTTTATTGGGCGGCCACAATATCCCTTATAATTTTGAGATGATGATTCGTATGAATGGCTACAAACTTAATGCCTTGGTTTCTTCTAAGGTGGCCAAAAAAAGGATGGTCGAAATAAGCTTTTTCTGCTTGTTTTTGGACCAATTGCAGCAGGGCCTCGCTTTTTTCCAATAAGCTAGGCAACTGACTAAGGTCTATGGCTTCTCGGTTGTTAATCATCTTTGGGGCCTTGGCTTTTCCTCTGGGAATTTTGCCCGTGGCCAAAATCAGTGATTTAGAGGGGCTAAACTTGGGTTTAAACTGAGCGGGATCGCTATCGACAATGGCTTGCAACATAGCAATAGCTGCCTTAAGCGAGTGCTCAATATGCCAATCTACCCCTCTTTCCGATACCTCAGGGGCCAAAAGCGGCCCTTGCTCCAAATAGCTGGCTAAATCCTTTAGGCTCTGCTGAGCCATATCTACTTCTTTTTTCATAAAAAATTCCAGATTTGAGGGAGACTAATTAGCTTGAGCGGCTAAAATATCTTGAATAATCTTGAGATGGTGATTCGTATGAATAGCCACAAACCTCAGGGCTTCATTTCGTTTCATATGGCCAAAAATGGGATGATCGAAATAACTTTTTTCGGCCTTGTTTTGAGCGCCCAGCAGCAAGTTTCTCAATTTTTCGATCATTTCGGGGACTTTGCCTAATGAAATCTCCCCTTTGTTATTTAAAATATCTGGCGAGACGGCCCGCCCTCTAGGAATTCGCCCCATTCGGAGAATCAGGGTTTTAGTAGGGCTAAATTTGGGTTTAAACTGAGCGGGGTCACTTTCTTCTAATGCATCAATAATTAAGATTGCTGCTTTTAGGCTATGTTCTATATGCCAATCAATGGCTCTAGCCGATACCTTTGGCGCTCCGATTGAGGCATGAGGCAAGCTGGCCTCTAATTGGTCTACAGCGCTCTTGATCAGCTGAATTTGTTTTTCCATAACGTTCTTTGCTTAGATTTTGTAATCATGGAGATAGGCGGGGGCGAAGCCTTTTTGGCCCGCAGGGCCTTTTTGTCGAGCCGGCCCAGCGCTGCGGAGGGGTGGCCGCAGGCCAGACCGAGCCGCTGAAAGCGGCGAAGGGCCGAGCAGACCTGCGAGCCCCGCAGCATAGCGGCGGCCGCCCATGGGCGGCCGCGGGCCCCAAAAAAAAGCCCACTTACAAGAAAGATACTTATAAGTGAGCGATTTATGGGTATAAACTAAATCAAATTAGTTTTTGCCGTGGCAATGCTTGTATTTTTTGCCGCTACCGCAGGGGCAAAGATCGTTGCGACCGACCTTATTTTCTACACGGCGAGGGGCTACTCTAGGAGCGGGGCCTTGAGGTTGTTGCGCAGCCTGTTTTTGGGCCTCCTCTTTCGCTTTTTGCTCTTCGATATTGCTGTGTACCTCCTCGAAGTACTCCTCTTCTTCTACCTCCTGTGCTTCTTGGATTTGGCTTTCCTGTTGGATAGGAATTAGGCCACGGAACAAGAAAGAGCAAACCTCTTGATTGATTCGGCTACGGAGTTGGGCAAAAAGCTTGCGCGACTCAATTTTGTAGACCACCAAGGGGTCTTTTTGGGCAAAAGAAGCATTTTGGACCTGATCCTTGAGCTCATCCATATCGCGGAGGTGCTCCTTCCAATTAGAATCGATAAGGGCCAAAGTGATTGAGCGTTCGATTTGGTTAATCAGGCTCTTGCCATTAGTTTTCACGGCCTGTTCCATATCGGCATTGATTTCCAGGGCCTGGATACCGTTAGTAAAGGGGATAGCAATTTTTGTAAAGTTATTGCTTTCGTCCTCATAGATCCGTTGGATAAGCGGCAAAATAGCCTGAGCGATATGCTCGAACTTGCGGTTATAGGCGGCAAAAAGCGGGGCCGACAGTTGGTCCGTCAAATCATTGGGATCTGTCGTATAGAGCTCTTCAGCTGTAATTTGTGGATCGATACCAAAGTTTTGGATCATGGCCTGTTCGAAGCCCTCATAATTGCGTTCATTTTGATATTGAGCGATCAATTCATAGAGCAAATCGAGGAACATATCGTTGAGGTCAATCGCTAGGCGATCGCCTTCTAGGGCATTATTACGGCGGCGGTAAATTTCTTCCCGCTGCATATTCATTACATCATCATATTCGAGTAGGCGTTTACGAATACCGAAGTTATTCTCTTCCACCTTCTTTTGTGCTCTTTCGATCGACTTGCTAATCATGGGATGTTGCAAAACATCGCCTTCTTTATGGCCTAGGCGGTCCATCATTTTAGCGATACGATCGGAGCGGAAAAGGCGCATCAGTTTATCTTCTAGAGAAACATAAAACTGAGAAGAACCTACATCTCCTTGACGGCCGGCACGACCACGGAGCTGGCGATCTACCCGGCGAGAATCGTGGCGTTCTGTACCAATAATGGCCAAACCGCCCAATTGTTTCACCTCATCGCTTAGTTTAATATCGGTACCACGACCGGCCATGTTGGTGGCAATGGTCACCTGTCCACTCTTACCCGCTTCTGCTACTACATCGGCCTCGCGGGCGTGCTGTTTAGCGTTAAGTACATTATGCGGAATTTTGCGGAGGCTAAGCATACGGCTCAAGACCTCTGAGCTTTGGACCGAAGTTGTACCGACAAGGATAGGTCGGCCAGCTTCACGCATCTTTATCACCTCTTCAATGATCGCATTATACTTTTCGCGTTCTGTCTTATAGACCAAATCGTTACGGTCATCACGGGCGATTGGGCGGTTGGTGGGAATAATCACCACATCCAATTTATAAATATCCCAAAGCTCCTGTGATTCCGTTTCCGCTGTACCGGTCATCCCTGCCAGTTTGTGGTACATTCGGAAGAAGTTCTGTAGCGTTACGGTAGCATAAGTTTGGGTAGAGTTTTCGATCTCTACATTTTCCTTAGCTTCTAGTGCTTGGTGTAGGCCGTCCGAATAGCGGCGGCCATCCATAACCCGGCCCGTTTGCTCATCGACAATTTTCACCTTGCCCTCTACAACAATATATTCATCTTCTTTATGGAAGAGTGCATAAGCCTTAAGCAATTGGCGCATAGCATGCAGGCGCTCACTTTTGGCGGCAAAAGCCTGAATCAACTCATCTTTTTTGAGCTGTTTGTCTTCGGGGCTGAGGCTGCTATTATTATCTACTTGCAAGAGTTTATCATTGATATCCTCCATAACAAATAGGTGCTTATCAGAGCCTCCCTTACCCAATAAATCTGTTCCTCGGTCGGTCAGTTCTACACTGCGGTTTTTCTCTTCGATCACAAAAAACAGTTCAGCATCGGCTTTGTGCATATGCTTACTTTGTTCGGCCATATAATGCGCCTCTGTTTTCTGTAGAATTTGCTGCATACCGGGTTCACTCAAAAACTTAATGAGTGCGCGGTTTTTGGGTAGACCACGATAGGCGCGGAAAAGATCGAGTCCTCCCCCACCCTCTTCGGGTCCAGTATCGCCAGCGGCAATTTTTTGTTTAGCCGAGCGGATGAGTTGAACGACCAATTTCTTTTGGGCATTCATAATATGCTCTACAGCAGGCTTGAGGCTCAAAAATAGCTCTGCGCGATCATCTTTGGGCGTTGGGCCAGAAATAATGAGTGGTGTACGGGCATCATCAATCAAGACCGAGTCCACCTCATCAATCATGGTATAATGAAACTTACCTTGTACTTTTTCATCTACCTTATGGACCATATTATCTCTTAGATAATCAAAACCAAATTCGTTATTGGTTCCATAAGTTACATCACAACGGTAAGCCGCCTTGCGTCCATCAGAATGCGGGCGATGCTTATCAATACAATCTACAGTAAGGAAAAGGAAGCTCAACAAGGGCGCCATCCATTCGGCATCCCGTTTAGCTAGATAATCGTTCACGGTAATAATATGCACCCCTTCACCGGCCAAACCATTCAGGTAAGCGGGCAAAGTAGCCACTAGGGTTTTACCTTCCCCCGTCGCCATCTCGGCAATTTTACCTGAGTGCAAAACGGCACCACCAATAAGCTGCACATCGTAGTGGATCATATTCCAGACCACCTCATTTCCAGCAGCCATCCAGCGGTTTTTCCAGATTGCCTTATCTCCATTTAGTTCTAGCGGACGGACCTCATCATTGATCCAATTCCCCACCACCTCATGATCAAAATCAGTAGCGGTCACCTCTAGGGTTTCTTCTTCTGTAAAACGGCGAGCCGTTTCTTTAACTACAGCAAAAGCCTGAGGCAAGAGATTTTCTAGAATTTCCTCTAGGCGCTGATCGCGGTCCTTTTTCAATTGGTCCACTTCCTTATAAAGATCTTCTTTTTTGAAGATATCTTCGGTAGAGACCGCCTGCTCTTGCAGCTTTTCAATCTCTACATCAATATCTGCCAAATAATCTTTAATGGCCGCTCTAAATTCAATTGTTTTATGACGGAGCTCGTCATGGCTCAAGCTCTTGAGCTTGGCGTACTCCTCGTTAATTTGGGCCACTACAGGGCGCAACTCTTCAATATCGCGCTCTTGCTTGTTCCCAAATATCTTTTTTAAGAAACCAAACATGCTAAGGTATAAAGTTTATAATCTGTAAATCAGAAAGGGGTTATCCCTTCCTGCCGTCTGCTCTGAGCAAAACTCATACAAAAATACAACTTAAATAAAGAAGTTGCGCAATTAATGGCCGCAATTATAGCTCAAGGCCCTCATTATAGGGACTTTAGGCTTTTTTTATTTTATTTCCCTTGGCATAACCAACTGACAATCTGTCAGTTTTATTTTAATTTAACTGCTATTTTGGGGCCTCCGCCTCCCTTCGGTCGTCGGCGCTACGTTTCGCAGCTCGCTATTCGCTCGGCCCTGCGGCCTAACGGCCTGGGTCTGCGGCTGCGCCGCACTGCTTCACATCGCTAGGCCTAATGAGCAGCCTGCTCCTCGCAGCATTAACGGCCCTGTTTCTCTTTCCGAAAACGAGAGGGCGTTTTTTGATAGCGCCGCTTAAATAAGCGATTAAAATAAGACAGGCTATTAAAACCACTATCTAGGGCAATGTCCCCAATCTTTTCTTCGGTCTGCAACAAAAGACTAGCCGCCAATTTTAAACGCTCTTCCTGAATAAAATCATTGGGCGATTGCCCTAGCTCTGCCTTAAAGGACCGATAAAAATGAGCTTCACTCATACAAGCTTTTTTGCTCAATTCCCCAACGCTGAGCTCTTCTCTCAAATGCTGGCGGATGTACTGGACCAACTGCGCCAACCGACTGTCCTCCTCCCCTATTTTCACCTCATTTTCTTGCTGCAATACCCGCAACAACAACTCTTTTAAGGCCATTCCCACAAATAAATCCTTAGAAGGATGCCCCTCCGTAAATAAAAAGATGAGCCGCTGCAAAATCTGCTGCACCGCCAAGGAATGCGTAAAATGAAAATTCCCCGACTGAAAAGACCAAAGTAGACCATCTTCTCGAGGACGCTCCCTATTCAGCCAATCTAGTTCCTGCTGTACCATATCCTCATCCAAAGCCAAAGCCAAACATTTGGTGGGCTGATGCATATTGGCCTCCGGAAAATCAATGCGCATCAATTCATTGGGCGGCAAAAGCACCGACTCCCCAGGCAAAAAGCAAAAGGGCGCCTTATCTCGCAAATGCATCCGCTTCTTCCCCATCAACATAGCCGCCAATACCGGCTGCCGAAACTGCAATTCTACCGCCTCTGCCATCTGATGCGTCTCAAAAATATGAAGCTCCGCCTGGGCCGCCGCAAAACTGTTTTGCTGCTCGACTAAAGTATGGAGTGGACGCCCAGCCCGATAGTTATCTGGTAATAGCATAGGAGTTGATTTTGATGTGGAGAGGAATTTTGAATTAGCTGAACAGTAGAGAACAAGCAGATGTTGCAGCCAAATAAAAATAAAGCTATTTCCTTAATCTACAGTTTTTTTGTGGGCATAGCGAATTGAAATTGATAGGATTGTTCAAGTATTTGATAGAAAGCTACAAAAAGACCCCAAATTTATAAATTACCTTTGGCTAGTCAACAGTAAAACTATTTGCTAACAATCAGTTTAAGAAAAGCTTCCGCTTTTGCTAAATTGAACAACCAACAACAACATGCAAGAAACAAATGTAATGGATGAAGTCCTAAAAGCTCCCGACTTCAAACCTCAATACGAAAACTTTATCAACGGAGAATGGGTAAAACCTACCAATGGCGAGTACTTCGAAAATGTATCTCCCGTAGACGGTAAAAGCTTTACGCTTATCCCCCGCTCTACCAAAGAAGATATTGATAAGGCCGTAGCCGCCGCCTGGGCCGCCGCTCCAGAATGGAACAATAGCTCGGCCACTTTCCGTAGCAATATTCTACTCAAGATTGCCGACCGTATGGAGGAAAATCTTGAACTACTCGCTCGTACCGAAACTTGGGACAATGGTAAGGCCATTCGCGAAACTCGCGCAGCCGATATGCCCCTAGCTATCGACCATTTCCGCTATTTTGCTGGCGTTATCCGCGCTGAAGAAGGTAGCATGAGCGAACTCGATGCTAATACAGTTTGTATCAATGTCCAAGAACCCCTAGGCGTAGTGGCCCAGATTATTCCCTGGAACTTCCCGCTCCTTATGGCTGCTTGGAAAATCGCTCCCGCTCTAGCCGCTGGTAACTGCGTAGTCCTTAAACCCGCAGAGCAAACTCCTGTAGGTATCCTAATTCTAATGGAGCTTATTCAAGATATTTTACCCAAAGGCGTGCTGAATGTAGTCAACGGTTTTGGCGTAGAAGCAGGTAAACCCCTAGCTTCTCACCCCGATGTACGCAAGGTGGCCTTTACCGGAGAAACGACTACCGGTCAGCTCATTATGCAGTATGCTTCTAAAAACTTGATTCCCGTTACTTTGGAATTGGGCGGTAAGTCGCCCAACGTTTTCTTCGCTAACGTGATGGCAGAAGATGATGCCTTCTTCGATAAATGCCTAGAAGGGGCCGCTATGTTTGCCCTCAACCAAGGAGAAGTTTGTACTTGCCCCTCCCGCATTTTGGTCCAAGAAAGTATCGCCGATAAGTTTATCGAACGCCTAATCGAACGCGTCAACGCCATTAAGATGGGCCACCCCCTAGATCCTAACACCATGATGGGCGCACAAGCTTCTAACGATCAATACGAGAAAATCCTCAACTATATCAAAATTGGTAAAGAAGAAGGTTGCGAAGTCTTGGCAGGTGGCGCCGCCGCTGCAGTAGATAGCCTCTCTGGTGGATACTATATCCGCCCCACTATCCTAAAAGGACACAACAAAATGAGAGTCTTCCAAGAAGAAATTTTTGGCCCAGTCGTTTGTATTACCACCTTTAAGGATGAAGCCGAAGCCGTAGAAATTGCCAATGATACCCTCTACGGACTAGGCGCTGGCGTATGGACACGCGATATGCACCAAGCTTACCAAATCTCTAGAAAAATTGAAGCCGGACGCGTTTGGGTCAATAACTATCACGCTTATCCCGCTCACGCTCCTTTTGGTGGCTATAAAAAATCCGGAATCGGACGCGAAAATCACAAGATGATGCTCGCACACTATCGCCAAACCAAAAATATGCTCATCTCTTACGATAAGAACGCTCTCGGATTCTTCTAAACTCCTCCATTTTATGGCAGAACTAGTCGATGTAACAGAAAAAGCGCGGCAGTTAATCCGAAAATTGAAAGCCAAACACGGCGATCTGATGTTTCACCAAAGCGGCGGCTGCTGCGATGGATCAGCTCCTATCTGTCTCGAGGCCGGAGAACTCATGATTGACGACTCGGATGTTCTGCTCGCCGAAATTGAAGACTGCCCTTTTTATATGTCAGCTTTTCAATACAAATACTGGAAGAATAGCCACCTTACCCTGGATGTCGTTCCTGGCAGAGGCGCTAGCTTCTCTCTCGAAATTCCCTTGGGCCTGCGCTTTATCATCAGATCTAGATTACTAACCGATGAAGATGCCGCTCAAGTTGAAGATGCATAGTTGTTTCTTTTATCAAGAGTACTTTGAAAACTATAATCTACTCCTAATGATGTAGTTTTTAAACAAGCTCCACCCTCCTTGTCTACAGATGAGGAGGGTTTTTCTTTTTTTAGGGGCCTCCCGCCTGCGGCGGGCGGTTACTCCCTTCGGTCGTCGAACTGCGAACTAAAGTTCTTGTTGTCGTTTATTCCCTTTAGTCATCGAACTGGCGCCCCTATAGGGGCTGGTTGTCACAGCTCGCTGATATTTTGGGGCCTCCCGCCTGCGGCGGGCGCTACGTTTCGCAGCTCGCTATTCGCTCGGCCCTGCAGCGGCTGCGCCGCTTTGGTCTGGCCTTCGGCCACTGCTGCACATCGCTAGGCCGCCCCCTAATGCAGATCGGTTACTCCCTTCGGTCGTCGAACGGCGGCCTAAAGGCCTTGTTGTGGCCGGGCGCTTCGCGCCCCCAAACCGCAAATTTGGTCCAAATTTAAAATTAAGTGTATCAAGATGTTGATTATTTGGTTTTCAGTCTTTATAGTTGGTGGTATACGCAGTTTTTAGTGCTGCATTTTTTTAGCACCTCATTTAAATACCTTAATTTTGAGAAAAGAAGAAAAAAAGATGATCAAGGATCGCTACATCAATCCACTGACCGATTTTGGATTTAAGAAGCTTTTTGGCGAGGCCGCCAATAAGGAGCTACTCATCCATTTTCTCAATCAGCTGCTGCCCGAAAAGCATCAGGTGGAAGACCTCGAATATCTTCCTAGCGAACGCCTGCCCTCCAGCTTTCTGGACCGAAAAGTTATTTTTGATATCTATTGCACCAGCAGCCGAGGCGAGCAGTTTGTCATCGAGCTGCAACGCAGTAAGCAAAATCACTTCATCGACCGCTCTATTTTTTATAGCACTTTCCCCATTCAAGAACAATCCGAACGGGGCGATTGGAATTTTAAGCTTTGGCCCATTTATACGATCTGTATTCTCGATTTCAAGATCAATCAGCCCAATCCCCATAATCGAGTGATCCGCTATGTACAGCTCAAGGACCAAGACAAAGAGCTCTTCTTTAAAGACCTCACCTATATTTATATCGAGCTACCTAATTTCACCAAAACCCTAGATGAGCTAGAAGATTTGCAGGATAAATGGCTTTATCTTTTCCGTTATTTGGCCAAATTAGAAGATCGGCCAGCGGCCTTGCAAGAGCGCATTTTCACTAGGCTTTTCCGTGCCGCCGAAATTGCCAGCTACTCTACTGAGGAGCGCCAAAATTATGAGGTCTCCCTCAAAAAGCATCGAGATATTAAAAATGCTATTGACACCGCCCTAGAAGAGGGCCTAGAAAAAGGCAGAGCCGAGGGCTTGGAAGAAGGCCTGAAAAAAGGAGAAGAACGAGGCTTAGAAAAAGGCGAGTTAAAGGCCAAAAAAGCCATGGCCAAGCAAATGCAGGCCGCCAACCTCCCCCTAGAACAAATTGCCAAAATTACTGGCTGCTCCCTAGAACAAATCAAAAACTGGCTAAAGGATTAGCCCAAAATAATAGAAAGCTTGAACCTATTGAGGTTCAAGCTTTTTTTTGGTCCTACAGGCCCGAAGGGCCGCAGGCTGAGCTGCCGAAGCAGGGCCGCCGAAGGCGGCAGACCCAAGGCTTTTGAAGCAAAGCGAAAAAGCCTGCAGGGCCGAGCAGACCTGCGAGCTGCGAAGTGGAGCGACCCGCCCGCAGGGCGGGGCAGCCCCAAATCATCCGGCTAATCTTCTTTTAAATCTAGAGAAATTTCATTGTCCCAACCTGGGCGCAAAGGCAACTCCTTAGAACTTGATATTTTTTCGGCTTGCTTTAATTTTAAATAATCTCCTGTGGTCCATTGCCCATCTTGGTTTTCATCCCAAATCAGTTGAATTTGATAATTGCCGGGCGGGAGCAGGGGAAAATTGAGCGCATATTGGCTTTGGCCCAAAAGCGACTGCTTGTGAACGACCTCCTCTTGATTGCGGCGCAGCTCAAAAACATATTGCTTGCTACTGTCAGCATTTTGGATTTGGGCCAAAATATTGCCCAAGGTTTTATCGGTTTCTAGAGCGTAGCTAGCCTTGAGGGTATCTTTATTTTGCTGCCCCCAAAAGTCAGTCAAAGCACCTGGCAACAACTGAAGGCTATAAGTTGCAGAAGGCGCTTTGGGCGCCTCTAAGGTCCAGAGATAATTGCCCGCGGGCTGAAAACTCAAGGGGCCCAAACTGAGGCCCGTGTCATTTTGCCAAACACAAAGGCTAGTATCAATGCCTTGAATTGGAGCCCCAAAATCGAGCTGCATCGGGTTTTTGGGATGCAAAATAGGTAGTGGAATTTGCAGGCCCTCTGTGGCCCTAGCCTTGCCGGCTTTTTTGGGGTCAATCAAGCGCAATTCGCTAGGGTCTAGGCCTGTATATAGGTTAATTTTGGCCGTATCTCGATAATCGCCAGCCTCTAGTACAAATCGAAGTTCCTCGCCTTGGGCCCCTTTCCAAAACAGCCAGACAAACTCCTTATTTTGGTAATAGGTCCAGTCTTCGAGCTCCTCTAAGGGCTGAATTTTCAGGCTATCTGAAAAGGGCTTTAGAAACTGTAATTGCCCCTGTTGCTGGGCCAACTGTTTGGCCGAAACCAACTTCTGTTCTTGAGCCGCTGCAAATAAGCGGAGCTTGGGGTTTCCGGCACTGCTATCGGTCAAAACAATGGGCTCGGACCAAAACGCTAGCTCCTCATTGGCCTGATAGCGATAGTCGTTATTTTTATCCATCAAGCCAAAGAGAATATAGCGGCCCGCCTTCAAGTTTTCTAGCTTAAAGTTTCCTTTTTCATCGGTTCGGGCCAGGTAGTTGGGCCGCTGAAGAATGGGCGTAGAGTCGCCTAGCTCTCCTTCATAGAGCATCACCCAAGCCTCGGCGACCGGGGCCGCCGTTTTGGCATCAAACAGTTGGCCGCCCAACTGAAGCGAATCGAGTTGGGGGCCTGTAGAAAAGACAAAACGCAGGTCTTTGACGGGATTCCCCTCTCGAAAATCAACTATACTTTGGCCAAACTGAATGCTATAGGTGGTGTTTTCTTTTAGCTCTTCTTGGAAGCGGAGAATGACCGTTTTGTTTTTGACCTTCACCTTTGGTTTTTTGTCCAGAGGCGGCGAGATTAAGATTTGCTGCTGGGCGTTTTTGAGCTGCACCCATTCGTTAAAGGTCAGTAAGATCTCTTTTTCCTTAAAGTTTGTTTGATAGTTGGGCGTAGAGTAGCGCCGCAAATCTAGCTCTGGCGGCTGCTCGTCTTTTGGCCCTCCTTGTAGAGGTTGTTGCTGAGCACATTGAAGAAGAAGCAGGGCCAAAAGGGCCAAAAGCAGATAAGCAGGCAATTGACGCATCCTTAGAAGTCTGATTTAAAGTGAAATTTAATTTTAGGGTAGTCTTGCTGAGCCGTGCTGAGCATCCATTTAGATTCAGCCAGATAGACATAACGCCCCTCTTTATCTTTAGCAATAAATTGAGCCTTTTTCCGCAAGAATTCCTTGAGTTGCTCCTCTTCTTCGGCCTCTATCCAACAGGCTTTGTGCAGTTGCACGGGCTCATAGCGGCAGCTGGCCCCATATTCATGCTCCAAACGATATTGCAATACATCAAACTGGAGCTGCCCTACGGTACCAATAATCTTGCGATTGTTCGAGGTTTTGGTAAAGATCTGCGCCACGCCCTCATCCATCAATTGGTCAATTCCCTTGGCCAATTGTTTCGATTTCATGGGGTTGGCGTTTTCTATATAACGGAAAAGCTCGGGCGAGAAGCTAGGAATTCCCTTAAAATGTAGGGTTTCGCCTTCTGTCAAGCCATCGCCAATCTTAAAGTTGCCCGAATCATAAAGGCCCACAATATCTCCCGGATAAGCCTGCTCGACCACCTCTTTTTTAGAGGCCATAAAGGTCGTGGGATTCGAGAATTTCATCTTTTTGTTCTTCCGAACATGCAGGTAGTTGGTGTTGCGCTCAAATACCCCCGAGCAGACCCGCATAAAGGCAATGCGGTCGCGGTGACGAGGGTCCATATTCGCATGGATCTTAAAAACAAAGCCCGTAAACTTAGGCTCTAAGGGCTCAATATCCCGCTCTTCTGTATGAAAGCCCGTTGGCGTGGGCGCTACTTCTACAAAGCAATCGAGCAGTTCTTTTACCCCAAAGTTATTTACTGCCGAGCCAAAAAACACTGGCGATAGTTGCCCTTTAAGGTAGGCTTCTCGATCAAAATCTGGATAAACTTCCATGACCATATTGGCCTCTTCTCTTAGCTCTTCCGCATAGTCCTCACCCACCAATTTATCCAAAACAGGATCATCTAAATCTTCCAATGCCGTGAGGTCGCCGTATTTGGTTCCTGGCGCAAATAAGTTGAGCTGCTTTTCATAGATGTTGTACACCCCCTTAAAATCGGGGCCCATACCTACGGGCCAACTCAAGGGACAAACATTGAGCTTGAGCTTTTCCTCAATCTCATCCAATAGGTCCATCCCATCCTTGCCCACACGGTCCAATTTGTTAATAAAGACCATCACGGGGGTGTCTCGCATACGGCAAACCTCTACCAATCGCTCGGTCTGCTCCTCTACCCCCTTGGCCACATCAATCACCACAATTACACTATCCACCGCCGTCAAGGTCCGATAAGTATCTTCCGCAAAATCTTTGTGACCCGGCGTATCCAAAATGTTAATCTGCCGATCCCGATACTCAAAACCCATGACCGAGGTGGCCACCGAAATCCCCCGCTGCTTCTCAATTTCCATAAAATCGGAAGTCGTCGATTTCTTGATTTTATTAGACTTTACCGCTCCCGCTACCTGAATCGCCCCACCAAAAAGTAGGAGTTTTTCGGTCAAGGTGGTTTTCCCCGCATCGGGGTGGGCGACTACGGCAAAGGTGCGCCTCTTATTTACTTCTGCAGCTATTTTTGTCGACATTGATTTTGCTTTTGTTTTGCGCCACAAAAGTAGCAAAAAAGCCTGTAATTGCTGAATAGCATCTCGCTCCCTTCTCTTTTTTGCCTCAAAATCAATAGGCTTTTTCTTTTTTCTGTTTCTTGGGGCCTCCGCCTCGCTTCGCTCGTCGGCGCTACGCTTTGGGGCTCGCTGCTCGCTCGGCCCTTCGTTTTTTCGCTGCGCTCAAAACTCGGTCTGGCCTAACGGCCACCCCGCCGCATCGCTAGGCCAGCGGGCTTCGCCCGCTTCTAGGCCAAAAAAAAGCCCACTCCAACAATCTGGAGCAGGCCGCTTAGGGTTTAAGCTATTTTCTTAGGCTGCTTTAAAGGCAAGTTCGTAGCCATCTTCGTCTTTTACTTTTAAGGTCTCGGGCGTAATCTCTAAGACCTCATAGGTTTTGGCAAATACACTGCCTTTGCCCTCTAGCGATTCTTCTGCCTTGAGCGAAAGCTGTTTTTCATCATCGCTAAGGGTCCAGTTACCCACAATAGTCGTTTCGCCATCAAAAGAGGCCTCAAAGCTACCATCTAGCTTCAAGTTGACAAAGGTGTTCTGGTCCTCCCATTTGCCCGCCGTAAAATTCTCTACTTTATCTTCTGCTTTCTGACCACGAGTGGTCACTTCCATCGCATCATTTACAGAAGCTGCAGGCGCTTCCGTGTTACAACTGCCAAGGCCAAAGGCCAAAAGGGCCACAAAAAGAAACATTAGGTTTTTCATAGATTAGTGATTTTGAGCATGATTGTTTTGTCGTCCTCGCTGTTATAAAATTTGGGGGGTAAACAAGGACTTCTACCTCTATAATGAGGGTTTTAGGCATTTTGTGAACTCCAAAAGCCAAAAAATTGAATTTTCGTTCAATGAAATATACCGCTAAAGTTTTGAATGCGAAAGGACTAAAGCCCACTTTAAAGCCAAAACCCCTTTTTTTAGCCCTTTTTCCCCTAACAGGACGGAATAAAATCTCCCTTTTTAAATGAGTTTGCTTTCGCCTTGAGGAAAAGCGAAATAAAAACTATTTTGAGAAAAATTAAGGCGATCAGATGGCCAAAGCAAACCTTTTGCCTCCTTTTCTCCTTAAACAAATACTATTGTACCGCTCTACTTCTAGAGCAGCGATTTTTAGATTTACTTATTGTTTTGAGATGAAACAGAAACTTGTATTTTGGGCCGAAGAGGCCGTAGCTGAAGGCACGCAAAAATGCCTGCTAGCCATGGAGTTAAAGGCTGAAGACAACCGCATCGAATTGCATAAATTTGAAGGCGATGCCGCTACCGAAGCCATTGAAAAAGAATTAAAGGAGAAATGGACCAAAGGACTTGTGGTCGCTTTTCCTACAACTGGCTACCAAAAAACGGAGCAAGAATTATCGGCCGCTAGCCGCCTTTTGCCCGAAGCATACCAATGCTTAGACGAAAGCCTTAATCTGGATAGCCTAAAAACAGAATGGCTCTTTGCGGTCCTTTCTACTAAGTTGTATAAGACTTATTGGTCAGAACTTGGCGAAATCCAAGACCGTGTAGAACGCGCCACAAAGTATGATAAAATGCTTTGGGAAGAACTTAAGGCCTTCCAAGCTAAAGTGCACGCTCAAGACAAAGAGAAAAATCTCTTTAAAGAACATGTTCAAGAACTTCGCGATAGCCTCAATGAACTCTTTGGCCTGATGAAGAACTTGCGCAAGATTCAAGATGAAGCCTTTGAACAAGCCGCCAAAGCCAATTATGATCAATTGGATCAAGGCCTTTCCGCTATCGAAAAAGAACTAGAAGGCGAAACAGGCAAATGGGATAAGTATTTCGAACAACTCAAAGGCTTGCAAGCTCAGATGAAAAAAATGAAACTGAGCAAAAAACAACGCAATGGCCTCTGGACCCGTATCGATAAGGCCTTTAAGTTAGTGAAGGTAAAACGTTTTGGTAAGCAAAATGGCGATAGCCGACTCGAACGCCGTATCCAAGGCCTAGAAGAAGCTATCAAGAAGATGCAACGCTCTATTGATCGAGACCAAAAAGAACTCGATATCCAAGACGGTAAGATCAATGCACCACATGCTACCCAAATCGAAACGCAACTCCGTGAGGTGAAGGCCAAAATGCTCCGCGAACGCATTAGCTCTAAGGCCGAAAAATTGGCCGACATGAATAAAACCATGAAGGAACTCCAAAAACGCCTCGCCAAAATGCAAAAACAAGCGGCCGAACTCCAAAAAGAGACGGAAGCTCAAACAGAAACGCCTCCCGCAGTAGAAGAAACTCCCAAAAGGGAGGAAGCTAGCGAAAATAATAGCGAAGAGGATCAAGCTTAATCCTTAAGCCCTTTTATATAGATCTCAAGAAAGCCTATAGCTCCTTATTGGAGCTATAGGCTTTCTTTTTTCAGCTGTCTCCATAATTTTGCTTCTAAGCGCCTCTAACTAAACTGTAGTAGGGTGGGTCCAGAAAAAAAAGATAGGGGATTATAGATACGCCCGGAGGAGTTTGTAAACTGCAAATTAGCTCTGGGCATCGTTCAGAGCTGTTCTGCAAATGCAAATTAGCTCCGGGCATCGTTCAGAGCTGTTTTGCAAATGCAAATTAGCTCCGGGCATCGTTCAGAGCTGTTTTGCAATTGCAAATTAGCTCCGGGCATCGTTTAGAGCTGTTTTGCAAATGCAGATAAAGGCTGGCGCCAGGCCAGAGGCATTTGTAAACTGCAGATTAGCCCAAGGAAGTTGTTTTGGCCTAGCGATGTGCAGCAGTGGCCCGAAGGGCCAGACCCAGCCGCCGCAGGCGGCGCAGGGCCGAGCAGACCTGCGAGCTGCGGAACGTAGCGCCGACGACCGAAGGGAGGCGGAGGCCCCAAAAGCAATAAACCTTATGCAGCAGGATAAAAAAAGAGCGCCCTCCAAAGAAGAATTGGAGAGCGCTAGCTAAACTATAGATTAAGGGGAGTCCTTACATATTGCGGCGATATTGCCCACCGACCTCATAGAGGGCTTGGGTAATTTGGCCCAAAGAGCAGAACTTCACGGCGGTCATCAGGCAATCGAAGAGGTTTTTGTTCTCGATAGCGGCCTCTTGCAAAGCCTTGAGGGCCTGAGGTCCACCTTCTTCATGCGTTTGATGCAAGCGTTGGAGGGCAGAGATTTGTGCCTCCTTCTCTTCCTTGGTCGCACGGATCACCTCCTCGGGAATAATGGTGGGTGAGCCCTCATCAGACAAGAAAGTATTCACACCAATAATGGGCATTTCGCCCGTATGCTTGAGGGTTTCATAATACAGGCTTTCCTCCTGAATCTTTCCTCTTTGATACATGGTTTCCATAGCGCCTAGCACGCCGCCACGGTCGGTAATGCGGTCGAATTCGGTCAAAACGGCCTCCTCGACCAAGTCGGTGAGCTCCTCAATAATGAAAGCGCCCTGCAAGGGATTCTCGTTTTTGGTCAAGCCCAATTCTCGGTTAATAATCAACTGAATGGCCATTGCCCGACGCACAGATTCCTCCGTAGGCGTGGTGATAGCTTCATCATAGGCATTGGTGTGCAATGAATTACAGTTGTCATAAATTGCATAGAGGGCCTGCAAAGTGGTGCGAATATCATTGAAGCCAATTTCCTGTGCGTGCAAAGAGCGGCCAGAGGTTTGGATATGATATTTAAGCATTTGCGAGCGGGCATTGGCTCCATATTTCTCGCGCATTGCCTTGGCCCAAATGCGGCGGGCCACTCGACCAATCACGGCATATTCTGGGTCAATTCCGTTGGAGAAAAAGAAAGAGAGATTGGGCGCAAAAGCGTTGATATCCATCCCTCTAGAGAGGTAATACTCCACAAAGGTAAAGCCATTGGCCAAGGTAAAGGCCAATTGGGTGATGGGGTTGGCGCCAGCCTCGGCAATATGGTAGCCAGAGATCGAGACCGAGTAGAAATTGCGCACCTGCTCCTCAATAAAATAGGCTTGCACATCGCCCATTAGGCGGAGCGAGAACTCTGTAGAGAAGATGCAAGTATTTTGCGCTTGGTCCTCCTTAAGGATGTCGGCCTGTACGGTTCCGCGGACAGAACGCAGGGCTTTTGTGCGCATTTCGGCATACACATCGGCAGGAAGCACCTCATCGCCAGTCAAGCCCAAGAGCATTAGGCCCAGACCGTCGTTGCCTTCGGGCAATTCGCCCATATATTGGGGGCGGGCCAAGCCTTTATCATCATATTTGGCCTTCAAGGCGGCTTCTACCTTCGCCTCTAAGCCATGTTCCTTAATGTACTTCTCGCATTGCTGGTCAATTGCGGCATTCATGAAGAAGGCGCAGATGGTAGCGGCTGGACCATTGATGGTCATAGAAACCGAGGTTTTGGGATCGCAAAGATCAAAACCAGAATAGAGTTTCTTGGCATCGTCTAGGCTACAAATGCTTACCCCAGAGTTACCAATTTTACCATAAATATCTGGACGATAATCGGGATCTTCTCCATAAAGGGTCACGGAATCAAAAGCCGTAGACAAGCGGGCTGCAGGCATGCCCAAAGAGACATAATGGAAGCGGCGGTTGGTCCGTTCTGGATGCCCTTCTCCTGCAAACATACGCGTGGGATCCTCGCCTTTGCGCTTGAAGGGGAATACCCCAGCGGTATAAGGAAACTCCCCAGGGAAGTTCTCTTGGCCTGACCAGCGGACGATATCGCCCCAATCGCTGTATTTAGGCAGGGCAATTCGGGGAATGCGGCTATGCGATAGGGATTTGGTAAAGGTTTCTACTCGAATTTCTTTGTTGCGCACCTTATAGACAAACTCATCGGCTTGGTAGCGGGCCAGTTTTTCTTTCCAGCCTTCTAGCAAGCGCTGCTGCTCTCCGCTGAGGTTGGCGTATTTAAACTCATAAGTTTCTTTCAAGCTAGCGGGACTCTCCTCGCCTAGTTGCTCCATCGCTCCCTTCAGCTGATAAAGCTGACTGGCCAAGCGGGCTTCTTGCTCAATCTTGTCATTATATCGACGAATACTTTCGCTAATTTCTGAAAGGTAGCGCACTCGGGCGGGAGGAATGATAAATTGCTTTTCGCTTTGTTCCTTAGTCGCCTCAAAGCTAGAGGTCAAAGGCGCCTGCGTTCGCTCTACAATTTTATCCATCAAGGCTTTGTAGAGGCTATTCATGCCGGGGTCATTAAACTGAGAAGCAATGGTCCCAAATACGGGCAAATCATCTTCTTTGGCCTCCCAGAGGTTATGATTGCGGCGATATTGCTTGCGAACATCCCGCAGGGCATCCTGCGCTCCTCGCTTATCAAACTTATTGAGGGCGATGAGGTCGGCAAAATCCAACATATCAATTTTCTCCAGCTGTGTGGCGGCCCCATATTCTGGCGTCATCACGTACAAAGAAGCATCCGAGAAATCGGTAATAGCGGTATCTGATTGGCCAATTCCAGAGGTTTCTAGAATGATGAGGTCAAAGTCTGCGGCCTTCAAGATATTCACGGCATCGCCAATATGCTTAGAAACGGATAGATTGGATTGGCGGGTGGCCAAAGAACGCATGTACACCCGTTCGCTGTTGATGGCATTCATCCGAATACGGTCGCCCAGCAGGGCCCCGCCCGTTTTGCGCTTAGAGGGGTCTACCGAAATCACGGCAATGCGCTTATCTTCAAAATCGAGCAGGAAGCGGCGCACCAATTCATCGACCAAAGAGGATTTACCCGCTCCGCCTGTTCCTGTAATGCCCAAAATGGGGGTATTTTTAGCGGCGGCTTTGGCTTCTAGCTCGCTCAACCAGCTTTCGGCTTCCTGCGGTTGGTTTTCTGCGGCAGAGATCAGGCGGGCCAGGGCGTATTTATCGCCTGTTGCATATTGCTTAAGCTCGCCATTGATATTTTTACCCGTGGGAAAATCGCATTGGCTCAAGAGGTCGTTAATCATTCCTTGCAGGCCCAATTCTCGTCCATCATCGGGCGAGTAAATACGGCTAATGCCATAGGCATGCAACTCTTCGATTTCTGTGGGCAGGATGGTCCCTCCTCCCCCACCAAAAATCTTGATGTGGCCGGCTCCACGTTCTTGCAAAAGATCGTAGATATACTTAAAAAACTCGATATGTCCCCCCTGATAAGAGGTAATGGCAATACCCTGCACATCTTCCTGAATAGCGGTATCGACAATTTCCTGAGCCGAGCGGTTATGGCCCAAATGAATAATTTCTGCGCCAGAGCGCTGCATGATTCTCCGCATGATGTTAATCGCGGCATCATGCCCATCAAATAGAGAGGCGGCCGTCACAATTCTGATCTTGTTCTGGGCCTCATAAGGGGCTTGCGTTTGCATCATTCTATGTTATATTCTGTTGTTGCTGATTATTTTTCTGTTTTTTTGGGGCCTCCCGCAGCAAGCTGCGGGCGCTACGTTTCGCAGCTTGGGTTGACCCACTTTTTATAGCGGTGTCAATTTAGGGATCGATATCCATCATACATAAATATGAATCTCTCTAACCCTAGTCCTATTTTCTTGACGGATACGGCATGCCTAGTTTTCTTCACTGCGCCATTAAATCCGCCCAACCTTGCTATGATCCAATAGGCCCAAGCTATTGATTTAGAGGTAAATGGGTTACGCAAAGAAGGGCTTTGGCTTTCGCCTTTTAGATATTGTTTAAATATAAGATCTAAGACTTCTACTTCATCTTCTGTGAAAATAGAGGTTGCTGGAGTCTCATTATCTTGGTTAAGTCCAGCTTCTTTAAGCTTAAGGACCTTGTCAGATGCACTGATTGCCATAAGTATCATTTTGCGGATAGCTTTACCTGTTTTTAAACATATGTTTTCAATATCAAAGCCATCTGATTTTAAATATTTAAAGTATGTTTCAATTAACCACCTCTTGCGGTAGCAAAGAACAAGCTCTAAGAGCTCTTCTTCGCTGTTGATTTCTTCATTTGTGAGTAAGCGCCAACTGATGGTTTCATCATCATGATCTTTTTTTGTTCGGCTTCTTTTTCTAGCGGCAGATTTTGAAAAACCTTTGCCCTTTTCAAAGACCTCAATAACATTGATTGTCATTGGTTTAGGCCTTGGTTCGCCAAGAACATACTTACAAGATTTGGGAACGGCAAAAGTCACTTTTTTAGATCGAATAACTAGCTTCTTCCCGTTAAGTTTTTTACGGCTACTCTTGACCGTTTCTGTCGTCTCAAAGTCTGCTGGATAATGTTCAAAGACATCACATAATGGAATCTTTTTGCCATCCTCCCAAATCGTTGCTCGTCTATCTGTTCGAGACCGAATCAAGAACTTAATATGCTGTCTGAAAAAACTTTCCATCATGGGATAAACATCTCCTTCTCGATCACAAACATGTAAAATATCAATTAGGTCGTTAATTACTTTTAACGCAGATTCTGTCTCTTCTACATTTACTTTCCATCTCGTAATTTCACCTCTAAAATGACCCGTATTTCTATTTTCAGCCTCCTTACAAGTTACTCTATTTTTATATCGATTATAAAGCTGAACACCTCCTAAGCCATGATAATGAAAGCTTTCTCGACCATATAGTAGAGCCATGTGAAGAAATACAGACAAATTTGTTTCCCGACCTCCAGGGCCTAAACCCTCTTTGTCCGTTAGTCTATTTCTTTGCTTATTCAGTACAACTTCAGAGGTGTCGTGAAAGGCCAGAAGCTTTTCTTCAACCACCTTCATAGACTCCCTACTTTTGCCAATAAACTCAAATTGAATGTATTCCTCAGTAAGATTTTTGTTTGATAACAACCTCATGAAAGCCTTACGGTCTGCATCAGTTTTTGCTACATTTGTTAAATGTGGGTTAGGATTATTTTTTAGACTCTCTGCTAATCTATAACATACTCTCACTGATTGCTTATTTAGCATAAATGAAGATACCTTTGTACTGTCCATATAAATCTTGATTTAGAGCTAAGTTAAGCTTATTTTTAAAAGTGGGTCAACCCAAGGTTTCGCAGCTCGCTATTCGCTCGGCCCTGCGGCAGCAAAGCTGCCTGGGTCTGGCCTGACGGCCACTGCTGCACATCGCTAGGCCAGCTTGCTTTTGGCCTTTTTCTTTGGTCGCTAGGCCTTTAGTAGCTGTTTAAAATGTTGGACCGTAATGGCCAGGCCTTCCTCAAAGCTGAAGAGTGGATTATACTCCAAAAGCGTTTTGGCTTTCTCAATATTCGCTTGAGAATCACGGATATCTCCTGCTCGGCTTTCTCGATGTACGGGAGCTTGTTCGCTGCCAGCTGCTTTGCGGATGCCCTCATAAAGATCTAGGACCGAGTAGCGGCCACCTACGCCCACATTATACACCTGATTGTAAGCTGCAGGATTTTCAGTCAAGAGTGCCTTTACATTCATTTGGACCACATTCTCGATAAAGGTAAAATCTCGAGTTTGTAGGCCATCGCCATTAATATAAGCGGTTTTGCCCAAAAGACAAGCCTCTGCAAAAAGAGGAATTACGGCAGCATAAGCCCCTTTGGGGCTTTGTTTTGGTCCAAATACATTAAAGTAGCGAAAACCCATGAACTCCATTCCGTACAAATCGCCAAAGTTTTTAGCAAATAGCTCATTGCTATATTTGGTAATGGCATAAGGCGATAATTGTTGCCCAATTCGGTCTTCTACTTTGGGCAAATTGGGCTCATCGCCATAAACAGAGGAAGAAGAGGCATAAACAAAGCGCTTGATCCCTGCCTGATGGGCGGCATGCACCATATTCACAAAGCCATTGACATTGTGAAGAGTCGTAAGATGGGGTTGGGCGACAGAGCGGGGCACCGAGCCCAAAGCGGCCTGATGGCAAACGGCATCCATGCCTTCGCAGGCTTTTTCGCAATCGGCCAAAACGGAGATATCTCCTTCGATTAGCTCGAAATTGGGGTGGTCCATATAAGGCGCCAAGTTTTCTCGGAAGCCCGTGAGGAAATTATCAATAACACGGACTTTTTTGGCCCCATACTTCAAAAAATATTCGACCAGATTGCTGCCAATAAAGCCAGCGCCTCCAGTAATGAGTACAGAAAACTGGCTAAGGTCTCGATCGTGATAAGCGGTTTGATACATGCGATTACTATTTTATGTCGCAGCTATGCCCATGGGCAGAAGCTGCTTGAATGTCTGCGGCCCAAGCTTGGCGTTGGGCCAAGAGCTCTTCAGGAACATCCAAATAAATACTTCGATAATGTTTTTTCTGGCTATTGAAGCCCACTTCTAGTTGAAAGCGGAGGGCGGCTTTATCTTCTAGGACTTCTATTTGGAGCAGGCGCTCATAATGGGCCCAAAAGGGGTAATGGCTAGGCCCAATAAAGAGGGCATCTAGGGTAAGGAGCACCTCCTTGCCATCTTCTTTTTGCCATTGGGCCAAGATGCGGTCTTTTTTACTGAGGGCTTCTTTTTTGGCCAACTGCTTAAACTGCTGATTATAATAAATAATGGCCCAAAGCGAGCCGGGGCCCGTTAAGAGCCCAAAGCCCAGAAAGTAGGGCCAAAGGTAGTGAGAGTCTGGATTATCTACCATAAAAGTCATGGCAGCGGCCAAAAGGGCCGAAAAGCCCAGAATCATCAGAATAGAAAGCGCAAAAATACGGCGAATAATATTCATCTGCGGCAGATTTAAAGCGTCTAGAAAGGCGCGAAGCGCCTTGGCTTAGGGATGGATAGCAGTGGCCCGAAGGGCCAGACCTAGGCGGCGAAGCCGCCGCAGGGCCGAGCAGACCTGCGAGCTGCGGCACAGCCCGACCCGCCCGCAGGGCGGGGAAGCCCCAAAAAAAAAGCGCCCAAAACTGAGCGCTTTATATTCATCTTGGCTCCTAGTTCAGTTTCTTGAGTTCTTCTTCTAGGAGTTGGACCTTTGCCTCATGATCGGCCAATTTCTTGCGCTCTAGCTCCACCACCTTAGCAGGGGCGTTATTGACAAAGCGCTCATTGCCCAATTTTTTCATAATGCCTTTGATAAAGCCCTGCGAATAGCTGAGTTCTTTCTCTAGGCGTTCTTTTTCGGCGGCCAGATCAATTTTCTTATCAAAAAGGAGATAATATTGATCGGGGCCAACGAGGAAAGAGCTAGCTTCTACCTCTTCTTGGACCAATTCAAAGCGTTTGAGGAAGCCCAATTTGCTCACGGCCTCGGCCCAGCCCTCTAGGGCCAGAAGTTGGTCAGCGGTAGTGCTTTTGCGGAGCAAGAGTTCCAGTTCTTCCTTGATAGGCAGTTGGTTTTTGGCTCTTTGCTCACGGATATTTTTGACCACCTCTTGCATATTTTCCACCTCTTGCAAAAACTGCTGATCGTATTGGCCAACTTCTGGCCATTTGGCCACCACGCAATCTTCGCCGGCGGCACGTTCGCGCAATTTGGACCAAATTTCTTCGCTGATGAAAGGCATAAAGGGATGTAGCAAGATCATCATTTGCTCAAAAATATCGATGCTAAAGGCATAAGTCTTTTTGTCGATGCTATCGCCATAAGCGGGCTTAATGAGCTCTAGGTACCAAGAGCAGAAATCGCCCCAGATGAAGTTATAGAGCGTCATCAAGGCCTCTGAAAGGCGGTATTCGGCAAAAGAGGCATTGAGCTGTTCTAGAGTTTGGGCCATCTTCTGTTCGATCCAGCGCATGGCCAGTTCGCTTTCTTTGGGCGTTGCTTTTTCGCTTTGCTCCCAACCTTCGAGTAGGCGGAGGGCATTCCAAAGTTTGTTACAGAAATTTCGGCCTTGCTCACAGAGTTTGCTTTCATTTTTGATGGCTGTTTTCGCTTTATCGGCAAAGGGGGCATCAAAAATAACGTCATTTCCGGCGGCGGCACAAGAGAGGATACCGAAGCGGACGCCATCTGCGCCATACTTCTTAATCAGCTCGATAGAATCGGGCGAATTGCCTAAAGACTTAGACATTTTTCGGCGGAGTTTATCGCGCACCATGCCCGTAAAGTAAACCGATTCAAAAGGCTGCACGCCTTTTTCTTGGGCCAAGTTCTCGCCTAGGAGTTCGGGGGCCCATTCGTAGCCTGCCATAATCATTCTGGCCACCCAGAAAAACATAATATCCCAGCCTGTTACCAGCACCTGCGTGGGGTAATAATAGCGAAGCTCTTCGGGATTATCGAAGCCATCAAAAACGGCCATGGGCCAGAGCCAAGAAGAGAACCAAGTATCTACTACATCCTCATCTTGGGTAAGATCTTCGGCGCTATACTCCTTGCCATCGGCTTGGAGTTGGGCTAGGGCATCTTCTAAGCTTTCGGCCACGACGATTTCGCCATTGGGGCCATAATAAGCGGGAATTTGCTGTCCCCACCAAAGCTGGCGAGAGATACACCAATCTCTGACATTCTCTTCCTTCAGCCAGTTGCGGTACATATTGAGCATATGCTCGGGGAAGAAATTCACCTCGCCCTTTTCTACGGCAGCGAGGGCCGTAGCGGCAAGGCCTTCCATTTTGAGGAACCATTGTTCCTTGAGGCGGGGCTCAATAACTGCTTGAGTACGTTCTGAGCGGCCCACCTTATTGCTATAATTTTCTACTTTGACTAGAGCGCCTTGGGCCTTGAGGTCCTTAGCAATTTGCTTACGCACCTCAAAGCGGTCCATACCGACATAAAGGCCAGCATTGGGGTGCATGCGACCATTATCGTAGAAAATATCGATGCTTTCGAGATCATGGCGTTGGCCAATCTCATAGTCATTCATATCGTGAGCGGGAGTTACCTTAAGGGCACCGGTTCCAAACTCTTGATCGACATAGCGATCAAAAACAACGGGAATAGCGCGGCCGATGATGGGCACCAACACCTTTTTCCCTTTTAGTTTCTGGTAGCGTTCATCATTGGGATGGACAGCAATGGCCGTATCGCCCAAAATAGTTTCGGGGCGGGTGGTCGCAATGATGACATAGTCCTCACTGCCTTCAATTTGGTAGCGGAGGTGGTAGAGTTTAGATTGCTCATGGGTATGAATCACCTCCTCATTAGAGAGGGCCGTTTTGGCTTCGGGGTCCCAGTTCACCATGCGCAAACCTCTATAGATCAGGCCCTTTTTGTGCAGGTCTACAAACACCTTTTGCACATACTTAGAGAGCTTAGGCTCCATAGTAAAGCGGCTACGTTCCCAATCGCAAGAAGCGCCTAGCAACTTGAGTTGGTCCAGGATAATTCCGCCATACTTATCTTTCCAGGCAAAGGCATGCTCTAAAAACTCTTCTCTAGAAATATCTGACTTCTTGATGCCTTGTTCCCTGAGCATTTTGACCACCTTAGCTTCTGTAGCGATAGAGGCATGGTCGGTACCAGGCACCCAACAAGCATTAAAGCCTTGCAAGCGTGCTTTACGAATGAGCACATCTTGGATGGTGTTGTTGAGCATATGGCCCATATGCAAGACCCCCGTTACATTGGGTGGGGGGATAACAATGGTATAAGCGGGGCGCTCATCGGGGGTAGAGCGGAAATAGCCCTTTTCTTCCCAGTGAGCATACCAGCGTTTTTCGGCGCTGGCGGCATCATAATGTTTAGATAATTCCATATTCTGTATAACTAGTGATTCTAAATCGAAGGCCAAAAATACAGAAGTTCGTGGGGAGAAAAGAGCTTTGTTGCGGCTTTTTCTTGCTTAGGGGCATTTTTGCGCTGCTTTGCTGGCCTTAGAGACAAACAAAAAGGAGCTTGCCAGCAAAATTTGCCGACAAGCTCCTTACTTTTAGTAAAAAACCGCCTAATGTTGGGGAATTGCATCGGGCAGATAAGCCACTTTAGCTAGGCTTTCTTGAACATGAGATTGTTGTTCTTCGCCTAGTTCGGACCAATCTTTCAGTTCAAAGAGGAGGAACTCCCCTCTTTTTTCGCTCCAGACCAAACCTTGTGGGCTCATATTGAGGCGAACGCCAAGTCCACGGCGACCATCTAGCGGGCGCAACTCAAAATCGAGCATATTGGGTGAATGTTGCACCTTGAGTTCGTAGGCAAAGACCGTCGTTTGTCCAATTGGGTTGATGCTAAAGCCTGCCTGAGGGCTAAAAAAGATGATTCGTTTTTTGAGTTGTTCCTCAATCATATCGGCCACCTCTTTGTTAATTTGCCGCATACTTTCGGAGCGGACGGCCTTAAAGCTGAGGTATTTACCGGCCAATTGTTGGAAGACCGCTTGATTTTTATTTTGCTCAATAGCGGGGGCCATATCGGCTAGGGTTTGCTCTGCATAGCCCTTTAGGTAATCATAAAGATATTCCTTGATGAGTTGGCTGGCTCTGGGAGCGCCTAGGGCCTCTGCTTTCGAGAGGTAAAAATAAGCCTTGGCAGGATTATTTTCTTGATTAATGGCCATTAGGCCCAAGGCCATAGCGGCATCTTTTTGGCCCCCTTCTGCCTTCATGAGGTCCAGATAGAGGGTTTCTGCTGCGGCATAATCGCCTTTAGCCTGTAGGAGGCGGCCTTGTTTAAGAATAACATCTAGACCAAAGGTGCTTCCTAATGGATATTGGCGCAGAAGGACCTCCAATTCTTTTTCCACCTCTTCTAGTTTGCCTTGGGCCAAAAGGCTATCGAGCAATAAGAGGTTGGCGCTTACGCTGGGGCTAATCTGAATTCCTTGCTCAATCAGTTCTTGAGCTTTTTGGGCATGGCCCAATTCCATAGCGGCCTTGGCGTAGGCTTGCAAAAGCAGCGAGCTAACTTCATTATTCGCTTTGGCCAGTTCATAGGCTTGGGCCAAGGCATCATAAGCGAGCGGATAATCTTCTAGCTCATTGGCAATTCGGCCCACATTATAGACATAGGTCAGATTGGGGTCCTTTTCGCGCAGCATTTGCAATAATTTGAGGGCCTTTTTCTTTTCTCCTTCTGCTAGGTAGAGCTCTGCCCCTACCGCAAATAGCTTCTCTTGATAGCCATGTAGCTTGATGCTTTTGGTCAATAAAATCAAGGCTTCTTTTTCTCGGTTGCCCATGCTTCTCATGGCCAAAAGGGCATTGATTTGATAGAGCAGTTCATTGGGTTTGACCTTCATGGCGGCCTGAAAAAAGCTGAGGGCTTCGGCCGCTTTATTTTGCTCAAAAAGCAGTTCTTCCCCAATGGCGTTTAGGGCTTCATCTTGCTCGGGTTGTAGCTTGAGTATTTGGCGGTAGGCCACCATCGCCTGGGGGGCATCTCCCATTTTCAGTTGGGTTTGCGCTAGGCGCAAAAGGGCCTTAGTATCTTTGGGGTTGAGCTCTACCAACTTGAGCAAACAGCGCTCAATAGCTTCTAGAGAGCCGCCCTCTTGGGCATCTAGTGCTTGGGCCAAATAATCGTAGCCAAAGCCTTCTTCGGGGTATTCATTTAGAGCGCCCAAAGCCAACTCTTGCAATTTGGGCCATTCTGCTGCGGCGGCTGCTGTTTTGAGGGCTTCTATTTGTTCTGCTTTTGACATCGATTTCGGGTATTTTTCTTTGCTTTTTTAGAATGATTTTGGGGCTGCCCCCTCGGCCCTTTGGGCCTTGGGGTCGGGCTGTGTCGCAGCTCGCAGCTCTGCTCGGCCCTGCGCGGGCTTTGCCCGCTGGGTCTGGCCTGCGGCCACTGCTTTCCATCCCTCAGCCGGCTCGCTACGCTCGCCTCGGAACGCAGGAAATGCCTTTAGCCTTCTTCGGCAAACCAATTATAGGGATTCATGTATTCTACGGCATCGGCGGCGGTATCTAAGGCCCATTCGGCGGCTTCGCCTACTTCTCCGGCCACATATTCTACGCCCTCCCAAACCTCTTCGGCTAGATGGGCAGCGGCGGCTGCGCCTTTCTTGATATAGGTCATGGGGCTGCTGATCACCTCTTTTGTTTTTTGCAAGAAATTGCGGAAATCGGGGTGCATTTCGGCGGCAAATTCGCCTCCTACACGGCGGGCGCCCTTATAGGTCCAGCTATTTACTTGGAAAGAGATAGCATAGGTGGGGGCCGTCATGATGAAGAAATTGAAATCATTGGTTTTGGTGGTATAAAGCGTTACCGATTCGGCCAAGATTTTCACATTAAAATCGGCATAGGCTTTAAGGACCATTTCGGCCCGGAGGCTTCCTTCTAGGACCGTATCTTTTTGGATGGCCAATTTGGCGGTACCGTTAGCGTCTAGTGCGCCATGCAGGGCGGCGGTAACATCTAGTAGGTTGTAGCCCAGAATACCGATGGCGCTTCCTTTGATGCCAAAGTAGGCATCAATAACGCCGCTAGCTTTAGACTCAATGGCCAGTTCTTTTTCGACGAGGGTATGTTCTAGGGTGAGGTTCATTTGGACCCCCATAGTGAGATGTAGCGAAAAGACGAGGTATTCGGCCAAGGGGATATCTTTGCTTACATTAAAGACTTCGATATCGACATTGCCTTGGTTGATGAATTGCTGTAGGGCAAAACGGGCGCCTTTTTCTAGGTTTTCTTTAGAGACCAAATTACCGATGGCCGAGGGGCTGGTATCTTTGGCAGTGGTATCTACGGTGCTTTCTGCTCTAGAGAAGTTTTGGACCTGTTCTTTGGCTGGGGGGGCCGAGGGGGTAAAGTTTTTGCCGCTGCCGGTGAGGGCTTGCCAGCTTTTTCCGTTGGGGTCTACTCGAGCATCGGCGCCGCCAAAGTTGGCCTTTTGGAAGTCGCGGATGGCGTAGATGGTGGCGGGGCCGCATTTGCCGTCTACTTTGAGGCTTGCTCCTTTTTTGTTGAGCAGTTCTTGGACCTTGATGACGTCGGCTTTTTGGTTGTCGCCTTTGTAGCCGACGGAGCCGCTTAGGCCGCTGCTGTTTTCTACGCTGCCACTAGGTCCAGCAGAGGCTTGGCCGAGCTGGGCTTGTAGGCTTTGGATGCGGGCCTCAATATCTTCTAGTTGGGCCTTTTCTTGGGCGTCGATGAGGCCGTCTTGCATGAAGAGTTGACGGAGTTTGGGCAGTTCTTGCTGGTAGGTTTGCAGGGTCTGCTTGATGGTTTCTATTTGACTCATGGGAGTGGTAAATAAGGGTGGTTAAATTTTGGCCCTATTAAATTACAAAAAATCTCTTGTTTTGGCCTTTTTTGTTTTGTTTTTTTGAGGATGAGGAGCGGAGCGACGAATGCAATGCTGGGCGCTTTGGCCCCCAAGGCCAAAGGAGCCCAGCCCCCAAGCGGGGGCGGCGAACGGGAGGACCGAAACTGAAATGTAATATATTGAGGGGTTAATTGGCTGAGACGCAGGGAAGATGGGGGCTGCCGCCAGCCGCTGGCCGGGCGCGCTTGGCGCGAGCCTGCGAAGCTTGAAGCCGCAAAGCGGCTTGTAGCTGAGCAGTTGGGCGGCTAGGGCCTAGCGCTGTGCAGGGGTGGCCGCAGGCCAGACCGAAGCCCGCAGGGCTGAAGGGCCGAGCAAACCTGCGAGCCCCGAAACATAGCGCCGCAAGGCAAAGCCGCAGCGGAGGCCCCAAAAAACATTAGCGAGCCCCGACAACAAGGCCTTTAGGCCGTCTTCGATGACCGAAGGGAGTAAACATAGCGCCCGCCGAAGGCGGGAGGCCCCAAAAAAAAGAGAAGTACTGCTAAAAAGCAATACTTCTCTCCTATCTCTTATGGATCAGGGCCTAATCTTGAGGATTAAGATCTTGATTCTTAAATCGTTTTTGAAGTTGATCTACTGTTTTCGTCAATTCGGGTAAGCGTCGAATGGCCGCCAATTCCTTAAAGCGGCTGTAAGCCTCTACCGCAGGAGCGCCCATATAGCGCTTACCACCAGGAATAGACTTAGAGACCCCCGTTTGCGCAAGCAAAACGGCCCCTTCACCAACGACCAAGCCCTTAGAAATACCCACTTGTCCGTAAATAGTGACAAAATCTTGGATAATGGTTTTGCCTGCGATTCCCGTTTGGGCCGCAATCAAGCAATGTTTGCCCAAAACCACACCATGGCCCAAATGCACCTGATCATCTAATTTACAGCCTTTACCAATATGCGTATCGCCAGAAACCCCGCGATCAATAGTACAAGCTGCCCCGATGCGGACATCATCCTCAATCACCACTCGGCCAATAGAATGCCAAGGCTTATAACTGCGGTCCTCCTCTAAGTGGTAATAAAAAGCATCATTGCCAATCACAGCATTAGAGTGGATTTTCACTCGATCGCCAATCACCGTATAATCAGAAATCACGGCATTGGCCCGGATCAAGCAATCTTCGCCAATCACGACATGATTGCCCACCACAGCACCCGCCTCGATAATCGTCCCTTTGCCAATTTGGGCCGTGGGACTAATTTGGCTGCTCATAGGCGTAAAAGGCAAATACTTTTTGGCCAAATTATTATAGGCCTCAAAGGGGCGTTCCACCACCAAAAGGGCCTTATTTGGGGGACAATCTACTGCCTGATCAATCAGAATAGCTGAGGCCGTAGAATAAATAGCTTGATTATAATACTTCTCATTATCGACGAAGATCAGGCTGCCTTTACACACCTTATGAATTTCGTTGAGATGAGTAATTTCTACATTGGGATCTCCGATGAGTTTGGCGCCTAGCATATTGGCTAGCTCAGAGACGAGAATCGATTCCGCAAGTTTCATTGATTTCCAAATTTATTCAGGAACAGAAGGCCCCATAGGGCTAAATCGCCCAAAGTTCGTTAAAATTTGAAGAAAGCACTAGCCCTTGGGGCCCTTTTCTATAATCTCTTGATAAATAACTGTCCCCAAATCCCAAACCCAACTATATTTTTGCAAACTTTCTGCATCGAGCAAGCGACCATAGCCCTCATAAACGGGCTGTTGGGCCAACTGTTCTAGCTCTTCTTTGGGCAGGATAATTTTGAACAAACAAAGCTCAAACTCCTGAACACTTTTGATCTTAAACTGCCCAATAAAAATAGGCGGCTGCTCAGGTTGCCAGCGCAACTCTTCTTGCAGCTCTCGGTATAAGGCAATTTCTGGGCTTTCATCTTCGGCCTCTACAGCCCCACCCCAAACCGATAAGGCCAGTCGCCATTGCGGCAGCGGATAAGTTTCATCCTTTTGCTGCACAAAAAATAATTGCTGGTCCGAACTGCAGATAATGGCGCCAACGCCAAGGTGGAAAGAAGTCATGTTGTGGGGGGAAATTCAAAGGTTAATTCTGATGTAATTACTTTACTAATATCTAGTAAGGGAAGCATATAGCGAGAAAATTCAGTATGCTCATTTTTAGTATGAAGAACCCCTCTACTAATACCTATCGTTATTCCAGTAATATTACTGATAAAGTCTTTGGGAAAAACCACCTTATTTTTTGATTCAAAATCGCTCCAAGCCTCCTCTCCTATTTGAAAATGAGCACTAACACTAATTTTCATCACAACAGCTTTTTTCTGTTTAAAGTCAAAGCTAGTAACAATGCCTAGTTGGCGAACATCCGGCTTAAGCATAAACTTAAAGGCGTGTACTATATCTACTTTTTGGTTAGCATCTAATTGTTCTGGGAAGGTTGCAAATTGTTCTGTTGCTATTCGCCCTAGTGTAAATCCAACACCCATAATTAACAAATTTGTTTAAGGTTAATCGTAGAAGACTCCTTTATATCAGTAGACTCATGTATAACAACATAGTCATAAGTAAGATCTATCTTCATAGGAACTACTTCAGTTGACTCTTCTCCTATAAGTTGAATTGCTTTATCTCTATTACTTTCATAGTAATTAGCAAGAATTGGCAAATCAAGAATGTTTTGAACTTTGACTAAAGTTTCTAAGGTAAAATTTTCTTTCCCCTTAACCATCTTACTAACGTATTGAGGACTAACAGCTAATACTTCTGCTAGTTGTTTTTGACTCCAGCCTAACTCCTCTAAACGGTCCAGTATTTTATGGGCAATATCACGAGATGCTCGAAGCATCAGCCGCTTAGCTACACGTTCTTTATTCTTTTCTGATGTCTTTACTTCCTGTTCAGCAACTAAGGCCAAGAATTTATCTTTATTCGCTTTCATTTCACTCCTCTTTTAAATCTTCAAAAGAATCTTGATCAAAAACTCCCTCTACTTTTAAATAGTTTTTTACCGCTTTCAACTTTTTTAACTCCTCCATCAAATTAGGATCGTCCTGCATTTTGGGCACCAACTTAATTGCTCCTCCTGTAATAAGATAACAATCTGAATCTATCCTAATTGCATACAAACGCAAATAACTTTTTTGATGAGGCCTACCTTTTTGTAAGGATAGCTCTCTAAACCCCGTTTCACTGTTATATAGTGGTCGAAAAAACATATCTAGATTTCGCTCTCCCTCTTCAACCTCTATCATCAGGTCTTCTATCAACTCCTGATCATCTGAAATTTTATTGGCAAGTTGTTTAACTTCTTTAACAGCACAATTCTTCAAGTATTCCCGAAGATAAACCACATCACTCCAAAGGTCCATTAACCTATCATATTCATTATCTTCAGCTTCTTCATAATGAACAGCGTACAAAGCTCCCCCAAATATATGAACTATCTTCATGTTGTCAACTTGTAGGTTTATTTTTAACAGGAAAATGTAAAGATTGTTCCCATTTTCTAAATTTGCTGCCCCTCTACTTACTGAGCTGATAGTATCAAATGATACTATCAAGATGGTTTACTCTACGTTTTTCTCTAAAAACATGATGACCTCCTCTTTAGTTAGGCTAGATCTTGCAATATCCTCTACAAATGCCTGAATAATTTCTCCTCTCTCTTTTAATTCCGTCTTGGGGATTTGCTTTGGTTGACTCTCTGCAGTTGAGGCTATATTGACGGTTTCAATTTCTGACTTAAATCGTTTGCCATTTAGATACATAAAACCATGCAACACCATTAAGCTTGTCCGCTTATTACCATCATTAAATATATGCGAGGAGTTTATATTAAAAATATAAACTCCCGCTTTCTCTAAAAAACTTGGATAATAAGAATCATTTTGTACTATCTCCACTAAGTAATCTAATGAGGACTCATTCTTAAGATTAGATGGCTCAACAAAAGGCTGGCCCTCTTTTAATAAGAGCTTTCTATTGAAGTAGATAATGTCAGATTTCTGAAAATATTTCAGACTCATTTTCTAAGCTAAGTTTTTATAGACTTCTTCAAATTCAGCCATACTCATATCAAATACTTCATCCAATACTTTTTCTCGCTCAGAAGATTGTATAACTTTCTTTGTTAGCCGAGTTTGCTTGATACTTTCAAGTTCATTTTCAAACTCCAAGTCACTTCCACCAGCGCCTATAATAGTAGACAATAATGATAAGTATTTATCATTATCTCTTTGCTTTAAGAGTCTTAGCTCTCTTTCTAGCTCTTCTAACTTAATTCCCATATTTGTTACCATTTTTAAGGCCCTGAGTACTTGATATAAGATATCAAAATTCTTTTCTACTTTTTCACAAACTCCTAAACTTTTCATCTAGTTCAATACAACTAGCCAATGCTTGTCTTTCTTACTTCCCAATACAAAACTGCCCAAAAATATTCTCCAACAAATCTTCCACATCTACCTTGCCCGTAATTTCGCCCAAAGCCCGAAGCGCAGCCCGAATATCCATCGCCAGTAGGTCCCCACTGAGGCCCTCTTCTAAGCCCAGCAAGGCCGCATCTATGGCCTGATAACCTTCTTCCAATGCCTGATAATGCCGTAGGTTGTTTACCGTGGTCCCTTGCTGATGAATTTGCCCCTCAACAACTAAATTGCGTAAGGCCGAACGCAGCTCGCCCAAGCCTTCTTTTTGCTTGGCCGAAAGCCGAAAATGATCGGCAGCTAAGGTTTGCCCCTCTTCCAATTGATCGCATTTGTTGGCCAATACCAAGACGGCCAAGCCCTCTCTGCGCAAACGAGCAAGGTCCGCCTCGCATTCTTCCTGACTCAATTGGCTGGCATCATAGACATAGAGCAAGACCGTAGATTGCGCAATTTTTTCATAGGTTTTTTCTACCCCAATGGCCTCAATTTGATCGCTGGCCTCCCGAATCCCCGCCGTATCAATTAGGCGAAACTGAATCCCGTCTATATTGAGCAGTTCTTCGATGCTGTCGCGAGTGGTGCCCGCTATATCCGACACAATGGCCCGCTCTTCATTCAATAAAGCATTGAGCAAGGTCGATTTTCCCGCATTGGGACGGCCCGCCAAAACGGTGCTTACCCCCTCTTTCAATACATTGCCCAACTGAAAGGAGTCCATCAATTGCTTGATCATGGCCCGAATTTTCAAAAGGAGCTCCTCTAGCTCTTTTCTTTGCGCAAATTCCACATCTTCTTCGCCAAAATCAAGCTCCAACTCTAGCAGGGAGGCAAATTGCAAAAGCTCTTTTCGCAAGCCCTCAATTTGCTGAGAAAAACCGCCCCGCATTTGCTGCAAAGCCATCTGATGCGCCGCTTCCGAATCTGCCGCAATGAGGTCGGCCACGGCTTCTGCCTGGGCCAAATCCAATTGCCCATTGAGGAAAGCCCGCAAGGTAAATTCCCCCTCTTTGGCCAAACGCGCGCCCGAACGCAAACACAAACTGAGCAATCGCTGCTGAATATATGGCGAACCATGACAAGAAAACTCAATGACGTCTTCTCGAGTGTAAGAAGTTGGCCCCTTAAAAACCGAACAAAGTACCTGATCGACCCGCTGCCCCGCTTCATCATAAATGTAGCCCAAATGCAGGCTGTGGCTCTCTTGCTGGCTCAAATCCTTGGCCCGAAACATCCCGTTGGCTATGCTTATGGCCGATTTGCCCGATAAGCGAATGACGGCAATGGCTCCAGCTCCGGCAGGGCTGGCCACGGCCACAATGGTGTCTTGTAAATCTAGGTAGTTGTACATTTTAGCGCCTTTTTTTATGCAAACTCAAAAATACAGGCCTTTGGAGAAAAAGACTATTCTTTTCCCTTTTTTTTGATGTTTTGGGGCCTCCGCTGCGCTCCGCTTGCGGCGCTACGTTTCGGGGCTCGCAGGTCTGCTCGGCCCTGCGGCGCAAAGCGCCTGGGTCTGGCCTGACGGCCACCCCTGCACATCGCTAGGCCATTTGCGCTAGCCCTGCGGGCTGGAGCGAATGAAAAAAAGGGCCCGCCCAGACTTGAGGGCCTCCGCTGCGCTCCGCTTGCGGCGGTTACTCCCTTCGGTCGTCGAACTGCGCCCTAAAGGGCTTGTTGTCGTTTCGGGGCTCGCTGTTCGCTCGGCCCTGCGGCGCAAAGCGCCTGGGTCTGGCCTGACGGCCACCCCTGCACATCGCTAGGCCGATTTGCGCTAGCCCTGCGGGCTGGAGCGAATGAAAAAAGGGCCCGCCCAGACTTGAGGGCCTCCGCTGCGCTCCGCTTGCGGCGGTTACTCCCTTCGGTCGTCGAACTGCGCCCTAAAGGGCTTGTTGTCGTTTCGGGGCTCGCTGTTCGCTCGGCCCTGCGGCGCAAAGCGCCTGGGTCTGGCCTGACGGCCACCCCTGCACATCGCTAGGCCGATTTGCGCTAGCCCTGCGGGCTGGAACGAATGAAAAAAGGGCCCGCCCAGACCTGAGGGCCTCCGCAAGGAGGTCCGAAAAGGGGTGGGCGGGCGGGTAAATATAAGCAGATGAGGAGCGCAGCGACGAATGCCATTTTTGCGGTGGACAGGCGGCGAAGCCGCCGCAGGCTGAGCTGCCAGAGCAGGGCCGCCAAAGGCGGCAGACCAAAGCCCTCAGGGCTGCAGGGCCGAGCAGACCTGCGAGCTGCGGAGGGAGCGACCCGCCCGAAGGGCGGGGCAGCCCCAAATCATCAGTCTAAAACATAACGCCAAACCTCTGGCTGACTCAACTTTATGGCCTTCTTTCCATCAGCATTCCAAAACTTAATTTCTAGGCTATCGGCCCCCTGAACGGGCAAATCCATATACAAGCGCTTTTCTTCTCCCTCTTGTATGTGGCGCTGCAGACGAAACATCTGCTCATCAATAAGCTGCCCCTCTTTTTTGAGGCTAACGGTAAACTGCGTCATCCACCAAAACTCCCATTCTTTTGGCCCTATAATTTGGGCTAAAATGCTCACTCTAAGGCCCTCTTTTTCGGGCATTTTGGGCAAAGCCAAGGAAATAATTGGCGCAAACTGCTGGTTTTGGTCCAGCTGCGCCTGCCAGCTGGTATCGGAATAAACCAGACTAGCCTCCTTGAGCTCCCCCTTCTTTAATTGGCGAACCCCATCCAATAATTTCAGGCGCTCAGGATCCTTATCGTAGCGGAAAAGCGTGGCCCAATAATAGGCCTTTGTCATCTCGCCCGGACGCAGCAAACCGCCCTTATGCGCCTGATGCGTAAACCAAAGATTGGCATAAAACGAAAGCAGGGCAAACCCAAAAATGGGCAGTTTCAGCCAAATTTTTTGTTGGCTGAGCCAGTGAATCAATGCCGCCAAAGGCAGGGCTAAAACGGGATAAGCCTGCACCATGGCCCTTTGGCCCAAAGAGCCGCCATACCACCAAATATCCCAAGCAAAAGTGATATAAATAAAGAGCAAACTGAAGACAAAAACCGTCGAGAACAAGCTTCTTTGCTGCTTGAAAAAAGGCCCAAACCCCAAAAGCGGCAACAGCATAAAAGGAGAATAGGTCAGCCAGCCACTTTTATAGCTCAAAAAGCCAGCATGCAAATGAGGGCTCAACCAACTAAAGCCCTGATCTTGATAAGAATAAACGATCCATTCTCCTGTTGCATATTTCCAGTACATCAGCTGAAAGCTACCAATAAAAGCCGTAATCAAAACCGCCAAAAGCAACTTCCCAAAATGTTGGGCCACAAACTGCAGGCGTTGTTTCAAGTCCGTCCAGACCCAAGCTTGCAGGCCCCAAGCTAGGGGAATAATACAGGCAATAATTTCGGTAGGGCGAATCAGGGCGGCCCAGCCCACCAAAGCCCCAATAGCCGCTCCTTTTAGGTAGCTAGGCTGTTGATAAAAGCGGACCGTAACATAAAGCAGCAGGCTATAGAGCGTAAAAAGGGTATTATGCGTCATGGCCCCATCTATAGCGGAATAATTGAGGTAATTACTGCCTAAAACCAACCCTAAAATGGTCCAGTCAGCTATTTTAGGTCGATAGAAAAAGAGCAAAAACTTGCGCAAATAATAAAGGCCCAAAAGCGCCCAAAACAAGCTCCCTAAAGAAATGGCCAATTGATAGGGAAAAGAAAACCCATCGGCGGGATAGGCCGTGCTTTTGGCATATAAATGAGCAAGGCCAAAAGCAGGTAAAAAAGAAATCGCTTGGCCCATAGAATACTTCATCACATAATTGCCAGAAGCCTCATGCACAAAAGCCTGTTGAAAATTGGGGGTGGGGCCATAGTTTTGAAGAATACTATCCTTAAAGTTACAGCCCTTAATATCTTGATAAATCAGGCTAGCGGGCAAATACATATAATAGCCAGAAACATCCCAGGAGATGGTCGCTTCCGTTCCGCCTTTGCTCCATTTTGGGTAGTACAAAAAGTGCGTAAGCAATATAACTAAGACGGCAAGATAAAAAGTTGGACTGAGCTTCATATTAGGGGAACAATGAAGTGAAAAAATAGCCTAGGCGGCTTTGGGCCTAAACAAATGCCTGCAAGAACGCCAATTTATCTATTCTCTCAAAAAAAAAGACCTCTAAGCCTAGGGCTTAGAGGTCTAATCATTTAGCGGGCAGCAATTAGAGCTTCAACTTCAAAGTCAAAGAGTGCGTCCCTTTAAATACCTGAGTATACTCATAGGCATAATCGAAGGCAATTTTCTTAGCAGAGCCCTTACGGAGAGGGATTTCGGCAGTAACACCTGCGGTCAATCCACCAGAAGCTGTGCTAGAAGTTTCTGAGCTATACATATCGCTTTCATAGCGGAAAGCGGTACGTGCCATAAACATCTCTTTAAAGGCATATTCAAAGCCTACACCATATTGGTCGCGAGAGAAAGAGTTGGCGGTAAAATTACCCACTGCCGTTAGGCGGTTAATCTTGCTACCGAGGTAAAAGTCATAAGACATACCAATATGCAGCAAAGAGGGCAATTCGTAGCCAGCGCCTCGGCTATTTACGGTAAGTGCCGTTGTATTATTGGGGGCCACACCAACAAAGGCTAGACCATCGCCAGAATAAGACATTTTGGTTCCGAAATTACGGAGAGCCACACCAAATTTGATTTGGCGATCGACACCAGTAACATATTGTACACCAGCGTCAAAACCTACACCAGTAGCAGAAGCATTGGCAATAGATTCTGAAACCACGCGAACACCAAAGCCTACAGAAACCTTCTCGTTTCCGTCTTCATCTTTAAATACATAGCCATAAGAGAGGCCAATATTAAAGAAAGAAGGGCTAAAAGTGGTAATTCCGCCAGGTTGGTCAACAGTAGTCAAAGGAATATCTCCAAAACCAACAGACATTAGTTCTACACCAAAGGCGCCATTATCGCCAATTTTCTGGACCAATCCAGCGGCATTAAGGCTAATGCCCGTACCGGCCATATATTGTGTATGTCCTAATGCCACCTCTGTTTTTCCAGAGATGCGGCAAATTCCTGCAGGATTAAAGCGAAGCGCCTCTACCCCAGTTACGCGAGCAGCCACCAAGCCATTGAGGCCAGCAGAGCGAGCCCAAGGGTTCATGATCAACTCATAGGCACCGGCTTCCCCTTGTCGGTCCGGATTTCCTGCTTTTGCTGTGGGCGAAGCAGCTAGAAAGCTGAGGCAAAAAAGGCCCACAAACAACAAAGAAGTATATTTAGTCATGCTATGAAATCGTTTAAAAGGGTTTTGCCCCCTCCAAGACAGAGGGAGCAAAACGAAAATAAATCACTAGAGTTTTTGAGCATCAAGTGCACGGTTGATGACAAAGCTTTTCACCACTTTTTCACCAACACCCTCTACAACAACATGGATGAGGTATACCCCACTACCTACAGGAACACCAGCTTGGTTCTTGAGGTCCCAGTTGAGAGAAGTACTTACCTGAGTTTCAATATCACCGCTACCAAAAGCACCTAGACGAGCGATACCACTACGTACCTCTGCATTGTAATCCTGAGCAACATCATAATGACGAACCAGGCGGCCTTCAATAGAATAGATATTCACTTCGCAGCTAGCGGGCAAGTTCGTAATTTTCACTACATTTTGCGTTTCTGTCTGCTCATATTCAGAGTAAGCATAATAAGGGTTAGGAACTACCCCAATAAGATCTAGAGCACTTTCGGCCGTGGCTTTATCTTCCTTGGTAGGAGCAAGGCCAGTAAGGTCGAACTCATAGAGCGGATAACCTTGGTTATCGTTAGTCGCTGCATAGATTTCGTAAGGAGTAGAAACACGCAACTTGAAGGTCACTTTAGAAGGAGGCACATGTCCACCTACTTCAGGAACTCCAGCATTGTTAAGCATGCTTGTACCAGGAGCCATATACATGAATGTTCCCCAAACCAATTGGTCTTTCAAAGAAATGTAAGGAGGAGTGAAGATAGCCCCCAAGGTTGTGGTTAGGGCCGTCACTACAGAAGCACATTCATCGTAGGCAGTGTTAGTTACATAAATAACGTGCTGTCCACCATTCACTGTTGACATAAAGGTGTTGGCATTACCAAATACGGGGAATCCGTTGGTAGGCGTCACCTGTTGCAAATCGGTGGGGTTAAAGAGCATGTCATTACCTGTCGCAGCGCCAGGGTAAGTATTGGCATCAAAGAAAGAACCATCATAAAGAGAGTTTTCTCCGAAGTATACATTGAGGCGCTCACCAGTTTCAACATCATAAGCAAAACCGGGGAACCAAGACATACCGGTACCGGCTTCTACTTGGCCATCGATATCACGGCTAGGCTCATTGCGTTTCCATTGTAGTTGACCATAACCACCAGGAATGCTAAGTCCGAGTGATTGTGTATGGTACATACTAGCAGATTCTACAACCACACAGCGGCTCCACTGGCTCTTTTCAGGAGTGAGGACCACATTGACGTTGCGTACATTGCCGAGCACTTGGCTAGTGTTACCAGCTCTCCATGCTTGGCAGAAGCTCAAGGCATTTGAAGAAAGCACGATTTCTGAAGTAGAGAAATAGTATTCATCGGTACGGAATACACAGTCAGCTAGGCGAACAGGGTGCCAGCCACCGGCCATACCAGAGTAATCTTGATTAGGATCTAGTGCCTGATCATCTTGAGCGTTTCCAGTTTTCAAGATATCGTTGATGCCATTGCCATCTTCAACACCTTGGAACCAACCTGCATTAGTTTCATCTTCATAAACGGCAGCAGAACCTACAAATCCGCTTACGCCATTTGTACCAGGAGCGGGAATATCTTCAACGAGAAGAGAGAGTCAGACAAAGCGGTCACGCCTGTAGGAGGCTGTGGAGTAACGATGATGCTACCATCGGCAGCAGTATCATAGCGGAAAGTATAGTTTTGGTCGCTGATGTAAAGTTGGAACTGAGCGGCAGGAACGCGCAAAGGATCTACTACTTTTACATTAACGGGACCTTGACCAGCGGCATAAGTCACACGACCGATACGGCCATTGTTCAATACATCGGCTTCTGCAGCGGCAGGATCTTTAAAGTCGAGGAAGAGTCCTCCACCGTTTCCTTTACCATCTACACGAGTGATTTCTGGGCCATCTCCATAAGCAGAGTTGAGGACCAAACCGTTGTACTCAGGATCATTGGGACGAGGTACAGCAGTATAGACGCGGAAGTTACGACGACCTTGTAGATAAGGAAGTGCTTGTCCGGTATTGAGTGTAGGATCATAAGCCTGATACTCATTGTGGGCATAAGCAACTACACAGAAGTAGTAAGACTTATGGTTAACGAGTTTAGTTGCTCCCTCTGCAAATTCGTCTGTTGTAATATTAAAGGTATGCTTGATTCCCTCATCGGCGCCATCTACCATAATAGTAGGAATGAAAGCCTGTACATCGGGATCGCTGAATGCATTCCAGTTTACAATTTTGCCGATAGAATCACGAAGGTCTACCTGACGGATAAGACGAGCTTTTTCAGGATCATCTAGTTCAGTTACAGAGATGTTCTCGTTGATTACCTGATATACTTTATAGCCTTGGAAGGTATAAGTAGTATCGGCAGTATTGCGAAGAATAGCAGGAGACTCAGAGTAATTGAGTTCGTAGTTATTTTGAGCAGGAACATAGCTCAAGTTCAAAATCAACTCATTTTCGAGCTCGACTACATCCATATAAGGTGCATCGGGACCGTCAGTAATTTTGAAACAGTCATCAAAAAGGTTTTGGGCCAAAACATCGGCCTCTACCAATTCGGTCAAAGCAGGACAGGGATAATCTGGAATTTCGGGAACCCAAACTACACCTGAGATCAATTCGTTTACTGCACCAGGTGCCAAAACGAAAGGACCAGAAGTGTGCAAGAAGCGGTAGTCATTACCGGTAATTCCTTCCTCACACATAGACCATACATCTGTTCCCGATTCGTTGGGGAAAGAGTAGAATACGTAGGGGAATTTATCGGCAGTAGGACCGTTGTCTCCTGTTCCACCACGAGAGATGGGGCGACCATCCAACCAAAGACCATCCATCAAACGATAGTACTGTATAGCACTGTTCGGGTTACCACGGATAGCGTCATTGGTATTTTCATAGTAAACAAAAGAAGAAAGGCCAAGCTCGGAACCTGTAGAATCTAGAGGACCACGGAAGTAGTCTACCCCTAGAGCAGGAATTTGAGTGGCTCCATATCCTACGGCGTCATTACCACAGGTAGCATCATCATCAGCATCGGCATTGTATACATAGCCCATACCAGTAATAGTATCTACACCAATATAGTCATCATTGAAACAGCCCAAATCGGGATCTGACCAAAGCGAGAAGTAAGTATCGTTAAGGCTCAAGTTATTTCGGTTGAGCAACTTATAGCGATAGAACGTCATGTTGTTAATGGCATCGGTAGTGCGGTAGCCAAAAGCTAGACCGTGTACCTCCATAAACATGGGTTGACCGTTAGTATTGGTGTGAATATTACCATTATCGTTATAGACCCACCAGTCCATTTGGTCAGCATATACGGGGTTGAAATAATCCTTAGGACAGCCCACCACCTCAATTACGGGGTGGTCACCATCGTAGGGGTTATAGATACCGTCTTCCTTTCCTACAGGCTCAATAAAGGGAGCGAGTTCTTGGTCAGGAAGGTCGAAACCGTAAATTTCTGCGAAATAGGGGTTACCACGGCCGGGCCAGCCCAAGATATTTCGGGCGGGGGTAGTCTCAATAGACTCATCGGGTTGGCCAGTAACAGCATCGGGTTCGAAATAATCGGCACGGAGGGCGTCAATTTCAGAACCGTATACTTCGAAGAAGCGGTCCCATTTTTCACAATCGGTTTTTTCGATTGTACCCGTATTTACATCTAGGGGGCCAGTCCAGTAATCGTTACCAGTTTGGCGGTAAGTTTGGGCAGCGAGGATAAGGTTCCCCCCATCATCGAAAGCCCCTAGCCAGATACCTCCGGCAAAGAGAGAAGATACTTCTGGTTGGCCAGAAGCAGGGTCTACATTAGGAACGATATAGCGAGCTCGGTCACCGTCCCACCAGAGATCACCTCCGGTGCGGAGGCGAGCGCGGACGTTGTTAATATCTAGATCGCGTTCTGAGCGAGCCTCGATACAAGCAGCACGATAACTGTTGTTATTGGTGCTGTTGGAGCTATTGCTATTACCTCCCACAAAATTCCGGTCTTCGATGGCCCAGAGTGAGCTGGCCGTGAAGAGGAATAGCACGATTGTAGAGAAGTTTTTCAATCTACTCATGTTTGCAATTATTTTAATAAAAATGATTCAGTTTAGACAGAAGGCCAAGCTTGAGGTTTGCGCTGCAATTGGGCCGAAGGCCCAAAACGGCCTAGCGATGGTAGGCAGTGGCCGCAGGCCAGACCGAGCAGGCGAAGCCTGCGAAGGGCCGAGCGAATAGCGAGCTGCCGGACGTAGCGCCCGCCGAAGGCGGGAGGCCCCAAAACAGGGCAAACCTCAATATTGGCAAAAACTAAGACTTGGTTTTAGAAGCTAAAGCGTGCACCCAAGAAGATCCGACGAGGACGTGAGATATTGAAGGGGTTACGCATACGAAGATCGTACAACAACTGGTAAGACTGAGCGCGAGAGGCCAATAGTCCTAGACCGGGGCTATCGTCGATAGTCAAGAAGCCGTCTTCTGTGGGGCTACCTGTTACGGGATAGACATTGAGTACGTTTTGTGTGTTGAGCAAGTTTTGTACACGTAGGTAAACATTAGCATAGATAGGATGATCGCTATTTTTACCGATCACGATATCGCGATCGAAGCGAAGATCTATGCGGAAGTTCCAAGGCATACGGGCGCCGTTAATGCTTCCGTCAGTTACAGCATCAGGGAAGCTAGTTCCGATACCACCAGGAGTGAGTTTGCGTGTGTAGGGGGTACCTGAGCTAAAGTTGAATGATAGGTTGGCTCCTGTATTTTCTAGAACATCGAACTTACCGATTTTGGGACCATCGTACTTTTTGCCTTCTCCGTAGCGGTAATCGAATAGGAAGAAGAAAGTGTGGCGTTGGTCAAAATCTAGTGGGAAGATATACTTGAGTTCTTCTGCAGCTACAGCCAAAGAAGAGGTGGGGCTAGAGCCGGTACCTTCTGCAAACTGTAGGGTATAGTTGGCCAAGAAACGGAAGTTCTTAACGCGGCGCATATCATACTCTACCTTAAGTGATTTTACAGTAGAGAAGTCATCATTACCAAAAGAAGTATAGGTAATGGGGTAAGCCAAGATATACTGACGAGCCTGGATAAGGTCGCGCTCTTCACGGTAAAGCAAAGAGAATTTCACCTTAGAGTTGTCAGATACTTTTTGCTGGTAACCTACTTCATAGTTGATGGTTTTCTGAGAACGAAGGTTGGGGTTTGACATCAAGTCTTTGTTCTCGCGGAAGTTGAAGTAAGTAAGTGCCGTAGCCAAAGTAGCCTCTGGTGGACGCATGGCCAAGATATCGTAGTTGGCGTAGAAGTTGGCAAAATCACCAATAGGGAAAGAGAATGAAATACGAGGCATCACTACCAAGTTAGGATCATAGTCGCTAAAGGCTAGAGAAGGATCGTAGTCCTCACCCTGAGGATCAATCTGCGCCGTGCTAAAGCCACGTAGAGCAGGTACAATTGTGCTTCCTAGCTGAGTAGGAGTAGTCACAGGGTTACCGCTAGCGTCATACCATTGCTCACCATCACGGTAACCAACAACAGAAGCGTCGGGGCTGTTTTCATTTACATAGACGGCAAAGTCGTCGCCAATGTTGGAAGGATGGCTAAAGCCTTGCTGTTGACCAGCCGTATAACCAGACCCTACGTTGGTAAACTCAGAAGCCGTGTAGTATCCCGTTACAGAGTAGGGGTCGTTCAATACTTTTGTGTTGGCATCGTAGCTGTCAAAGCGTACACCAATACGGAAGATGATGTCATTGTACTTGAACTTATCCTGAATGTATCCCGCTACATAAATAGGAGCAAAAGGAGCTACAGGACGAGTCTTGCGACCATTGGCATCTTCAGCATTAAAGAAGTCGTCAAAGGTCGTGTTTGTACCCAAAGCATTACCCAAGTAGTCATAACCATAGTAGCTCACTAGCTGCTGAGCACCCAAAATTAGGGTAGTCGGCTCAAACCAAGCAAGGTCCATATCGTTAGGATCCATCTCATGAACGTTTACCCAATCTTCAGGATTTTTGCCCATGAAGTTACGTAGGTTCTCTCCAAATGCACTCATAGAGACTTGCTCATCATTCTCATCCGTACGGATCAGTGAGTTGTTCTGGATGTAGTAACGCTGTGTAACAGGATCAAAGAATTCTACAGGATTGCCATTGGCATCCAATACGGGGTTGTTGGCATCGGCTGCATTAGAGATGTGAGAGTTGGCCGACTGATCCGCCAAGGTCCACAAGCTAAATGGAGACATGCTGTAAGAACGGAATACCCGCTGCTCATATACCCCACCCGCTTGGATAGAGTGACGAATTTTACCGCCATTGGTCACCAAGTCAAAGTTGGTCTTGATGTTTCCACGTACCTGGCTAGATTGGCTTTTGCCTACGCCATTGTTGGTAAAGTATGCATTGTTAAATAGGCTAAATACAGTAGAGTTAGAAGAAGTGAAACGTCCGTTGATCACCTGCATCTGCTCCATATCACTGATAGCGTCAAAGTCTACTACCTGGTTGTAACGAGACAAGCCATTGTCATAACCAAACTGACCGGCATCAGAATAACCATCAAAGGTTACTTGGTTAAAGGCATGACCCTGCACTTCTTCTGTACCCAATGTGTCGCCAGCAGAGTTGATGATGTAGTTCGTATCTACTACTCCAACTACAGGCGTAAGGCTACGACGAATCTGCCCTACATAGCCATACTCCCAATAACGATCCTCAAAACGAGAGTCGTAGTTAGAGCTGTTGCTCTGCGTATAATCGGCCTGTACCTCATAGCTGAAGTTCTGGAAAACAGGCTCTACTGTTGTAGAATCCGCATCCGCTCCAGCTTTGTAAATTGTGCTAGAAATCGTATGACGGAAACGACCGTACACCCGGAAAACACTGCTCTTTACATAAGGATTAAAGTCCGAGTTCATCAAACGGTTCACCGTTGAAGGAGAATACCCCCAGTTAAATGAACCCTGACCACCAGCTACAAAGTAAAAGTCTTCGCTAGGCTTGTAGTCTATCTTTGCTGTCAATAAACCTACAGAGTTACGGCCATTCGGACGTACATCTACCTCTACCAAATCATCTTCAGTAATGGTCTCGGCATTAGGTATAATACCGCCGTTTACATTCAACAAAGGATCATTCAAAATGCTGCTGAGCTTCTCATCCGTCAAACGGAAAGATCCCAAAGCAGAAGGACGCGAGTCCAAGTTGGTCGCATAACGACCCGCCATACGATAACCCAAAATCGCTTTGCGCTGAGGCTTACCGTCTTTTTTCAAGGTATCTCCGCTAGGGCTCAATTTAACCTCCGTCATCAAAGGTCCACCCAAGCTAAAGTCAATAGTTGTAGCTCCAAAAGCATCCAAAAACTGCGAGGTCTCTACCTGGATTCCTCCAGACATCTTCGCAGATGGGCCCTTAGTAATAATGTTGGTGATCGCTCCAGTCGCATCACCAAACTCAGCAGGTACACCAGAGGTAATTACCTGCACCTGGTCAATCTCTGTCTCAGGAATAGATGCACCGCCAATTACACGTACACCATCCACATAAACATCGTTTCCAGAACTACGCCCACCATTCGAGTTGAGCTCCTCGCCCTCATCTTTCTGGTTGACCCCAGCCGTAGTAGCCGCAATACTAGAAATGTTACGTGTGGCCAGTTTTTCAATATCCTCAGAACCCAAGGTCTGCCCACCAGTGGTGTTATCCGTCTCAATCAAGGGAATCCGATACCCCCGAACCACTACGGTCTCCTCGGCAAGCGAATCTAAACCCGCAATCAAATCATCTTCCTGATAATCTACGTTTAGTTCCACCGTCGCGCCAATTTTAACAATTACGCCCTCGGTTTTTAGCGTCGGATAACCCACATAGGTCACCACTAGGTCATAGGTTCCTGCCTCAATTTGGGCAAAATTGTAAAGGCCGTCGAAGTTGGTGGATGTTCCCCGAATCAATGCGTCTTCTTTATACAAAGCCACATTCGCAAACGCTAGGGGTTCCCCGTTCTCGTCCTTTACTTTACCCTGCAGGTCCCCCGTGGTCTGGCCAAAAGCCACCACCGAGCCCACTGACAGGAGCAAGAGTAAAAGCATGTAACGAATCATAAGCACATAAACTTTAAAAGTGTTTGTAATGAATGTCTAAAAAAATTTTCGGCTGAAGCCCTAAGGCTTGCATGCCAAAGTTAATAAATTATTTCCCTTGTTAAGAAAGAGTTACAATTTTCCAGTCTTTTAAGCGGCCCTTCTTTCAAAAAGATCAGCTTTTTTACTGTTCTTCTGCTTTTGGGGCCTCCCGCCTGCGGCGGGCGCTACGTTGCGCAGCTCGCAAGTCTGCTCGGCCCTGCGGCCTAACGGCCTGGGTCTGCGGCTTCGCCGCACTGCTGCACATCGCTAGGCCAAGGGGGCTGCGCCCCCTTTCTGGACCAAAATCGGCGCAGTCCTTGCTCTAAATAGCCGTTTTGCCTACGCCCTATATTCTAGCCGCTTTTGATAAGATGCGCCCTAAGAGCAATTTGGCTAGTCGCTCCTTAGATTCTTTTGTCCATCCCGCTACATGCGGACTCAAAACAACCTGAGGCATTTCGACCAACCGACCATATAATACTCGCTCTTCTGCAGTGTATAAAGCCGTTTTCTCTTGCTCAAATACATCTAAGGCCGCCGCCGAAATAATTCCCGACTCTAAGGCCCCCACTAATGCCGCTATCGGGATAATCTTCCCTCTAGAGCTATTGAGCAAAACTAATGGCCGCCCTGCCCGCAGCTTGGCTAGCCGCTGCCAAAAAGCCGCATCCATCCAACCTAAGGTCTCGGCCGTTGCCGGCAAATGTAAACTCAATATGTCTACCTCCGCCAATAACTCCTCTAATTCCGTCTCCCCAGGATAATCCCTCTGGTATTTGTCATAGACCATGCACTCTAGCTCAAAACCCGCCAAACGCCGCCAAAACGCCCGACCCGTATAGCCAAAGCCCAATATACCCAACTTCTTCCCTTTTAGCTCCCATCCTCTGGCCGCCTCTCGGTCCCAAGCCATGCTCCGCACTTGCTGGTCCCCCAACCGAAGCCGATGAGCCAACATTAACAACATGCCCAGAATGTGCTCCGCTACCGCATCGCAATTGCCATCTGGCGCTCTATGGACCAAAATACCCCTCCGTTCAGCCTCCTCCAAATCAATGATCTCTAAACCAGAACCCAAACGAGCTATAAATTCTAAGTTCGGCCCAGCCGCCAAAAAAGCCGCATCCGCTATGATTTTACTATTGATGACCAAACCCGCATAAGGCGCCAATATCTGACGTACCTCCGCCAAACTGGCCTTGGGCCGATAATCACAAGCATATCCCGCCGCTTCCAAACCCGATATCAATAAAGGATCTACGGCATCCGTGATAAGTACTTTCTTTTGCATACTGAGCATTTTGGCGCCCAAGATACAGCCTTTTCCGCTTTTTGCTAAAAGTTGTTTGGAAAAGGTCCAAATAGGCACAAAGAAATATAGCCTGTTTATCCTTAGTAGATAAAAGGCATAAAAAAGCAGCAAGGTAGCTCGCTAGCTACGATGCTCGTCCACAATGTTCGTCAAGGAAATAAAATCTTCAAGGCTCAGCTGTTCGGGCCGCTGCTGAAAAAACGCATCCCCAAATAAGACCTCTTTCGGTAAAAAGGGCTTCATGGTATTGCGCAACATTTTGCGGCGCTGGCCAAAACTAGCACGGACTAAGGTTCGGAAAAGTCGCGTGTCACATCCTAAATCTAAGTAATTTTCTCGTCTTTTCAAAGCTATTACGCCCGAAAATACTTTGGGAGGGGGGTTAAAACTACCCGGCTTGACCGTAAACAGATAGTCTACCTCATAAAAGGCTTGCACCACTACCGACAAAGCCCCATATATTTTAGAGCCCGGCTTGGCCGCCGCTCTTTCGGCCAACTCCCGCTGAAACATCCCCACAACTTCCGGAACCAAGGCCACATTATCTACGGCCTTAATCAAGATCTGTGAAGAAATATTATAAGGAAAGTTGCCAATCAAACGAAAGGGTCGCCCATCAAATACAGTCTGAAAGTCTAATTTTAAAAAGTCTTCTCCAAAAACAGGCAACTGAGGATAATGCTGGGCCAAATAACTGACCATGTCCTTATCCGCCTCTACCGCTTTTAAATCCCAGTCTTCTTGCAAAAGATATTGCGTGAGCATGCCCATGCCCGGCCCCACTTCTAAGACTTCTTTAGGCCCTTCTTCCATCAAACTCTTGGCGATCCGCTCCGCAATAGGCCCCTCCTTCAAAAAGTGCTGGCCAAATGATTTTTTTGCTTTCAACTGTTTTCCTGTATTTGTGAAGCCCAAAATTACGCTTTTATCTCGGATACACCAAATTAGAGCGCTAGACCGAACTGGTTCACCTCCAGACCGAACTAGTTCACCTCCAGACCAAACTAGTTCACCTCCAGACCGAACTGGTTCACCTCCAGACCAAACTAGTTCACCTCCAGACCAAACTAGTTCATCTCCAGACCAAACTGGTTCACCTCCAGACCAAACTGGTTCACCTCCAGACCAAACTGGTTCACCTCCAAACCGAACTTTTCCCCTTTTTCATTTTGTTACATTATTTCTATTTTTAACAATTTACTAACAATTAGAGGCCAAAATCCCTGTTTCTGCAGCCTAAAGGCCGCAGCCAATTTGCTTGGGTCATTATTTTTCTCGCCGCAGCGGCTTAAAAGCCCCTGCTTCAATTAAGAAAGGAGCTATTTGATTTTTCAGGTCCTGCGGCTTTTAAGCTGCAGGCCAAGGGGTGGCTAAATCTTAGCTAATCTGTTCCGAAATTGGCTGCGGGTTTTAACCCACAGGTCTATATATCCATCCTACAGGCCCGAAGGGCCGCAGGCCTAGCGATGCGGCGGGGTGGCCCGCAGGGCCAGACCGAGGAGCGAAGCGACGAAGGGCCGAGCGAATAGCGAGCCCCAAAGCGTAGCGCCGCAGCTTTGCTGCGGAGGCCCCAAAAAAAGACCCCTTCCAAAAAGGAAGAGGTCTAGCAGGGAGCTTTACATAATTCTACAATCAGAAGAGACTATATATAGTATGTTCCCCTATGCGGCTGGCTATTTTTTGAAAAATGCCTTGACTTGCTCGGCCACATAAACCAGTTGGTCGGCCTCTAGCTCCGAGTGCATGGGCAGCGAAATAACCTGCTGGCAAAGCATTTCGGTATTGGGCAGCTCGGCCTTGGCCTTGCGAGCAAAGCCCTCAAAAGCGGCTTGTTCGTGCAAAGGCAGGGGGTAATAAATCATGCAGGGCACCTCAGCCGCCTGCAAATGCGCTTGCAAAGCATCGCGCTGATCGGCGGGGACCAAAAGGGTATATTGGTGGAAAACATGGCTGCTATAAGGCGCGCGATAAGGCGTTTGGACCTCCTCTAGCTCGGCAAAGGCCGCATCATAGTAGTCCGCAGCTTTTTGGCGAGCGGCCGAAAACTCATCTAGGGCCTTGAGTTTTACATGCAAAAGGGCCGCTTGAATCCCATCTAGGCGAGAGTTCACCCCTACCCGATCGTGATAATAGCGGCGATTTTGGCCGTGGTTGGCAATCATGCGAATTTTATCGGCTAGGGCCTCATCATTGGTAAAAATGGCGCCGCCATCGCCATAAGCGCCCAGATTTTTGGAGGGATAAAAAGAGGTGCAGCCAATATGGCCCAGCAAACCCGTCTTTTTCTGCTCGCCATTGGGGAAGCTATAATCGGCCCCAATCGCCTGCGCATTATCCTCTACAATATAGAGTTGGTGTTTTTCGGCCAGCTCAATAATGGGCTGCATATCGCAACTTTGGCCAAAGAGATGCACGGGCACAATCGCCTTAGTTTGGGGCGTAATGGCCGCCTCAACATCTTCTGCACGCAGGTTAAAGGTTTGGGGATCAACATCCACCATCACAATGCTCAAACGCAGCAGGGCCGCCACTTCGGCCGTGGCCACATAGGTAAAAGAAGGCACAATCACCTCATCGCCGGGGGCCAAATCTAGGGCCATTAGGGCAATTTGCAAGGCATCGGTTCCATTGGCGCAGGGAATCACGGCCTTGGCCCCTAGGTATTCCTCCAAAGCAGCCTGAAAGCCCTTTACAGCGGGACCGTTAATGTAGGCCGAGCTATCCAACACCTCATGAATAGCAGCATCAATTTCTGTTTTAAAGCGGCGGTATTGGCTCTGCAAATCCACCATTTGAATCTTCTTCATCTTAAAATAATCTGTTTAACGATAATCGAGCAAGGCCAAATCGGGCCGACTCAATTTCAGGTAATAGCTATGTTTTTCGCTCCGCTCCTCTCCCGAAGAACGAAACCGCCGGTAGGCCCGGACCTCTATTTCAAAACAATCTGTTTTAGTTTTAATTTTTGGCGGCATACGGTAAGTAAAGCCCAAAAAATGAACCCCATCCAAGAGCTCTTCTTGCTCTCGAATACAAGCCCGAATCCGCTCCCTTAGGCGCAGGCTATAAAAATCGAGTTTATATTCGGGATATAAATCGGCTACTTCTGCCCTTGGGCTCTTAAAAAATTCATTGACACAGCGTTGGTTAGAAAACAAGCGGCAAAAATAAGGGTAGCCCCAATAGACAAAATCCTCATCTTCATAGGCCAACAAACAAATGCCCACCAAGGCCTTTCGAGGCGGATTACTCAGCCTGGCCTCCACAAAAAGCCGAGCGGGCCGTTCTTGGGCCGCCTGCAAATCTTTTCCTTTTTCTAAGCGGCTCCATTTAAAGCGCTTTTTCCAGAATCTCCACATGGCTTATTTTTTTTTGGGGCTGCCCACTCGCTTCGCTCGGGTCGGGCTGTTTCGCAGCTCGCTGTTACTTGCTTCGCTGCGTCGGCTCCCGTTGGTCGGGTCGCTCGGCCCTGCGCAGGCTGCGCCTGCTGGGTCTGGCCCTGCGGGCCACTGCTGTCCATCCCTCAGCCAGATTTAATCGCGCTGCTTTGACCATCTTTGCTATGAATTTTCTGCTAGGCCAGCTATTTTTTGAGGGCATAGCCTTCGCTATGGTCGAGAAAAATAGGACCGACTAGCGGGAAATTGCTGCAAACTATAAAAGTGAGTGCGTTTAAATTTGGCTATAGCCTGCGGCCCCTTTGGGGCCTGTCCACCGCAAAAGGACCAATTATATGGGCAAGATACAACCGTGGGCAAGAGAATCCAAAGAATAATTCTCCCTTTTTATCGGCCTTGGAGTTGGAATTTTGGCCAAAATCAAAACTTTTTGTTGGTTTTGTTTTCCTTTTTGAAACAATTTGTTTTAAATTTGCTTTTGTAAGGCAGGAAACGCCTACAAATTGTCTCTACCAACAAAACAAGCGCTATATGTCTCAGTCTAAATTACCACAGCTCCCCGCCCCCATTCGTCAACGTATTCAATTCGGTTGGAAAAAAACCCAAGATTACAGCCGCAACGGCTGGGTCCGTTTGGGTTTTATGGGCCTACTTATTTTTTTGCTTTCGCAAAGAGAGTTTAGTTTTCATTTTTCTATGGGCGAGCAATCGGCCCAATCGAGCCAGACCATGAACAGCAGTTTGGCGCCCACCGCCATTTTGGCCAGCCAGAAAGAGGCCCCTCAGGCAGAGGCGGTGCCTGCCTCGGCCAAAACGCCTGCTTTAGATAAGCCTTGGTGGGAGCAAATTCGAGAAAAGAGCCAGGACATTAAGCAAAACCTCAATTTGGCCAATGCGGCCACAGCTGTAGGGGCTGCCCTCACGGCCGAGGAGCAAAAAAAGGCGGCCCAATATTCTAATCTGGGTTTTGTGCTTAACCCCACCTATGCCAAGCGACACGGCATTCCCCAAAAAATTGTCAATGCCAAGCTAGCCGTTTGCAAAGACTACATCAACCAATATCTGAAAACGGCCCAAGAAGAGGCCGAACTCTTTAATATTCCCGTTAGTATTACCTTGGCCCAAGGCCTACTCGAAAGCAATGCGGGCCACAGCCGCTTGGCCAAAAATGACAATAATCATTTTGGCATCAAATGCCGCGCAAAATGTATTGGCTGCCGCTGCGCCAATTATACCGATGATAGTAAATATGATATGTTCCGCATTTTTGAAACGCCCTGGCGCAGTTTCCGCGAGCATAGCAAACTCCTTTCTGGCCGCCGTTATAAGGCCCTCACTAAACTCGACCGTAGCAATTATAAGGATTGGGCGCATGGCCTCAAAAAAGCAGGCTATGCCACCGACCCCAAATATGCCGAAAAGCTCATTGGTATTATTGAGTTTTTTGGACTCGATGCCTACGATAAATAATCGCCTATTCTTTCTTTCCCATTTTCTTTAGATCGCTAAATACTTCTGCTTATGTTTAAAATGGTCCAAAAGTACTTGGAGCGCATTGCCGTGCCCTACCAAATCCGAGAAAACAAACAGGTTTTTGATTTTGAAGTAGATGCCCCAGAAGGCCATTGGGCCTGTATGCTGCTTCTTTGCGGCCGCTCGGGCATCGCCTTTTATTCGGTCCTCCCCTTTAAGGTGCCAGAAGAAAACCGCTCCGAGCTCGCCCTCTACCTTATGCAAATCAATAATGAACGCATCTTTGGCAACTTCGAGCTCGACCAACAAACCGGAGAGGTCCGCTTCAAAACTTATATCGATACCGAGGCCCAACAACTTTCCGAACGCATGCTAGACCGCTGCCTGCTGATCAATGTCTCTTGTATGCAAAAATTTCTGCCCCGAATTAAAAGCAAGGTTAAACAATATAGCGCCCAAGCCGCCTAAACAAAATGGCTGAGCAGGCAAAAGCCCACTAAGGTTATCTTAGTGGGCTTTTTTTGTTAAAATCAAATCACTCTCCTTTATCGTTTTTATGCAGAATTTGCCAATAGCCATTTTTGCGACCGCCTTGCCGCTTCAATAGCTTCAGCTCTTTTAATGCGTTCAAGTGTTTATCTATAGTTGTACTACTAACACCTATTTTTTGGGCCATTTCAACCTTCGTACTCTTTGGGTTTTCTGCTATTAAATTTAATAAAGTAATTTGGCGGGCATCAAGGTCTTTTACCAACCCTTTTACCAACCCTTTTACCAACCCTTTTTGAGATGCTGGCAATTGATTTTTAGGTAACTCAACCCTTATAAAGTTTTGAGAGAACTTAAAACAGCTTCTATCATAGAATGCTAATATGCGCGGTATCCCTGACCCTAGTTGTTCCACTAAATCAAGGTCTTTAAATACCCTCATTAACTCTTTATTTCTAGGAATAGAGTAGCCTTCAAAAAATTCATTTTGACTTAGACCATCAACTAAACCACCAAATGAAGTAACCTCTATACGGTCACTAAATATTTCTATTGTTGGAGCGACTTCTTTTGTATAGTCATTATGTACAAAAGCATTTATTATAGCCTCTCGAAGAGCTACTCCATCCCAAAGAGGAGCTTCTATGCGCTCTTTAGCTGTAATGGCTACCTCAATTTTATTTTCCTGCTCAATTTTATTCAGCACATTTTTAACTGCTGTAACTAAGCACTTGTAGCCATATTCATTGCTTTCGATTAAATCAACTTTGCTGGCCCCCTTATACCTTGCAACTTTAACGGATATACTATTCTCATCTGCTAATAAATAAGCTACATAATTCAAAAAGCCATTAGCTGTTAATAACTCCAAGTTTTTTTGATACTTAGCATTCAAAGGTCTTTTTTTCTCTTCATAGTATATCCTTAATTGGGCAAAACTTAAATCCTGCTTATCTGACTTTATTTTGCCTATTGAATTTCTCGTCCTACTCGAAAATAAATCTTCTATCATCTTTTGAGGCATTGGCTCCGAGGCAGATCCAATCCTTAAATAACAACCTTTTGCTGTCATCCCAAACTTTCTTTTAAAATACGGTTTTTCAATACCACTAGCTATAGTCAACTTAATAATTTTCTTCCCCTCTTTTTCCTCTATCTGAAGGTTAAATAGCCCCATTACCGAAGGCTCTATATTATGCTTTATTCTATCTTTAATTTTAAGCATATCATCATCTGGATCAGCTACACCTATAGTCTCTCCATTTTTATCTATACCGATATAAATAAAACCTCCCTCTAAAGAATTAAAAAAAGCTATTACTTCCTTTTCTAAATCAAGCTCTTTATTCAAAGTGACCTTATACTCGACCCTATTTGTTTCTGACATATCTAAAATTTTTTTCCTCAAAAAACCACGCTCATCAAATATACGATAATTAGTTAATTACACTCACATCTACATCTCACTAATTCCCCCACAAGCAAAAAAATAACGCCCATTCCCAAAGCGGAAAACCTAGGCCAACTCCTACATTTTCAAAAGGATTTTTACCTTTGTTTTAGTTAGCACAACTAAACAATTACGATTATGAGCACTTTGCTAAAATTTGATAAAAAACGACTGTCTAAAAAGCGTTTGCTGGCCCTATATGAAGGCTTGCTCCGCCCCCGAATGATTGAAGAGAAAATGCTGGTCCTCCTCCGCCAAGGCCGAATCAGTAAGTGGTTTTCTGGGATTGGGCAAGAAGCCATCGCCGTGGGCATCACCAATGCCCTAAAAGAAGATGAGTTTATCTTCACGATGCACCGAAACCTAGGCGTTTTCACTAGCCGAAATGTTCCGCTAGAACGCCTTTTTGCCCAATGGCAGGGCAAAAACCTAGGCTTTACCCAAGGCCGCGACCGCTCTTTTCACTTTGGTAGCCCCGAACACCATATTGTGGGCATGATTTCTCACCTTGGCCCCCAATTGGCCCTAGCTGGCGGCGTCGGCCTGGCCCATAAATTAGAGGAAGAACAAAAAATTGCTGTGGCCTTTACCGGAGAAGGCGGCACGAGCGAAGGCGATTTCCATGAAGCCCTCAATGTGGCCGCAGTCTGGAAATTACCCGTCCTTTTTGTGATCGAAAATAATGGCTACGGCCTCTCTACCCCCACTAGCGAACAATACGCCTGCAAACATCTAGTCGATCGGGCCAAAGGCTACGGCATGGAAGGCCACCGCATCGATGGCAATAATATTTTAGAGGTCTACCAAAAAGTAGACAAACTGGCCAAGTCCATGCGCAAAAATCCTCGGCCCATTCTAGTCGAATGCGATACCTTCAGAATGCGTGGACATGAGGAGGCTTCCGGAACCAAATATGTCCCTCAAGAACTAATGGACCACTGGGCCCAAAAAGATCCGCTCCATAATTATGAGGCCTTTTTGCTAGAAGAAAAGCTCTTGACGGAGGAGGATATCAAAACGCTCCGCAAGCAAATTAAAACAGAAATTGAGCAGGGCCTAAAGGTCGCTTATGCCGAACCCGCCGTCCAAGCCAATACGCAAAAGGAGTTGGACGATCTTTTTGCGCCTAATCCCTACGCCCCTCAGTTGCCGCCCCAAAATGGCCCAAAAACCGAAAAGCGTTTTGTCGATGCCGTCTCTGATGGGCTCCGCCAAGCTATGGAAAAACACCCCAAATTGGTCCTCATGGGACAAGATATTGCCGATTATGGCGGGGTATTCAAAATTACCGAGGGCTTTGTCGAGCAGTTTGGCAAAGAACGGGTCCGAAATACCCCGCTCTGCGAAAGTGCTATCGTCGGCGCAGGCATCGGCCTCTCTATTAAGGGCCATAAGGCCATGATGGAAATGCAATTTGCCGATTTTTCTACCTGCGGCTTCAACCAAATTGTAAATAATGCCGCCAAATTACATTGGCGCTGGGGCCAAAATGTCGACCTAGTGGTCCGTATGCCTACGGGCGCTGGCACGGGCGCCGGTCCCTACCACTCGCAAAGTAATGAGGCTTGGTATACGCATACTCCCGGCCTCAAGGTGCTCTACCCCTCCAATCCATACGATGCCAAGGGCCTGCTGTTGGCCGCTTTTGAGGACCCCAACCCCGTTATTTTCTTCGAGCATAAGGCACTTTACCGCTCTAGAGAGGTGGTCCAAGAAATTCCCGACGATTACTATAGCCTAGAAATTGGTAAGGCCAAGCTCATCCGTGAAGGCCAAGCCGCCAGTATTATTACTTATGGCATGGGCGTCTACTGGGCCAAACGCTATGTAGAAGCCCAAAATCTAGATGTCGAAATCCTCGATCTGCGCAGCCTGCTGCCCCTCGATTATGAAGCTATCGCCGCTACGGTCCAAAAGACCAATCGCGTCCTTATTCTTCAAGAGGATTGCCTCTTCGGCGGAATCGCAGGCGAGCTCTCGGCCCATATTTCCGAACATCTTTTTGAGCATCTCGATGCCCCTGTCCTCCGTTTGGCCAGCCTAGACACCCCCGTCCCTTTTGCCGCCGACCTAGAACGAAATTTCTTGCCCGAAAGCCGTTTGGCCCAAACCTTAGACCGCCTTCTAAGTTATTAGGATGATGTTTTTTTGGGGCTGCCCACTCGCTTCGCTCGGGTCGGGCTCTGTCGTGGCTCGCAGGTCTGCTCGGCCCTGCAGGCAGGCTCCGCCTGCCTTGGGTCTGCGGCTTCGCCGCACCACTTTCCATCCCTCAGCCGAAACGCTACGCTAAAAGTGGTATCGCTTTGCGATCCTTTATAGAGCAGGGCTAAGGCCCTGCTATATCTACTTTTTGGGCCGCTTCAAAACTTCCCTCCTTTGATAAACAGCTATGCCTTATGCAGATAGATTTTAACAACACTAAAATCGCTTTCGAGCGGTATTCCAATCGGCGACTACAAAAAATGCGCTGGTTGTTTCGCGGAATGAGCCAAGACTGGCTCGTGGGCTTAGGGAGCCGCTTTGGCCTCAAGGCCCTCAATTGGGGCTTGCCCGTAGAGGGGCTCATCCATAGCACTATTTTCGACCTCTTTTGCGGGGGGCGCAACCTGCCCGAAACCCTCAAGGCGGTCCGAGAACTCAAGGTCTATGGCGTAGAAACGGTCCTCGATTATGGGGCCGAGGCCAAAGATACAGAAGCCGACTTTGATAAAACCCTAGACGAGTTTCTAAAAACACTTGCCTTTGCCGAAGAGCAAGAAAGCCTAGAAATCATTAGCGCCAAAGTAACGGGTTTGGCCCAGCATGCCCTACTCGAAAAAATTACTGCTGCAGATATTCTTTCTGAGACAGAACTAGCCGCCTGGGATCGGGCCAAAGAACGCTTGCGGGTCCTTTGCCAAACGGCCCTAGAGAAAAAAATGGCCCTCTTCATTGATGCAGAAGAAAGCTGGATCCAAGGCGCTATCGACCAGCTGACCGATGAAATGATGGCCGAATTTAATACAGAACGAGTGGTGGTTTATAATACCTTCCAGCTCTACCGACACGACCGCCTGCAGTTTCTTAAAGATTCTTATGAAAAGGCCTTAGAAGGTGGTTATTTGTTGGGGGCCAAAATGGTCCGTGGTGCTTATATGGAAAAAGAACGGGAACGCGCCCAAAAAATGGGCTATCCCTCTCCTATCCAACCCAATAAGGAGGCCACCGACCGAGATTATAATCTGGCCGTTCTCTTTTGTGTAGAACATTATGAACGCATTGCTTCTTGTGTGGCTACACATAATCAGTTTAGTACAGCCTATCAGGTGGAGTTGATGGAGCAAGAAGAATTGCCCAAACGCCACCCCCACCTCAGCTTTTGCCAGCTCTATGGCATGAGTGACCAACTGACCTTCAATTTGGCCAAAGCGGGTTATCGGGTGTCTAAGTATATGCCTTTTGGTCCTATCAAAGATGTGATTCCCTACCTGATTCGCCGCGCCCAAGAAAACTCTTCGGTCAATGGCGAAATGAGCCGAGAGCTACAACTGATTGAACAGGAATTAAAACGCCGAAAAACAGAAGGCTACTAGCCTAAATGAAAAAGAGGGAGCGCTTTGCGCTCCCTCTTTTTTTGGCCCAAATGGCCCATATTTAGCGGTTCTACAGGGCCGAGCATACCTGCGAGCCACGACAGAGCCCGACCCGACCAAAGGGAGGGGCAGCCCCAAAACATCATCCTAAACCTGTCCGTACTTCCGCTTTAATTCAAAACTTTGGCCCAAATAAAGCTCCCGCACTTTGGGGTCATTGGCCAATTCATGCGCACCTCCTTCCTTAAAAATATTGCCATCTACCATGATATAGGCCCGGTCAATAATCGAGAGGGTTTCGCCCACATTATGGTCCGTAATCAAAATGCCAATATTCTTTTGTTTGAGCCGCCAAACGATGGTCTGAATATCCTCCACCGCAATGGGGTCGATGCCCGCAAAAGGCTCATCTAACAAGATAAATTTGGGATTAACGGCTAGGGCACGGGCAATTTCCGTACGGCGGCGCTCCCCCCCCGAAAGGGTATCTCCGTTGCTTTTTCGGACCTTATGCAAAGAGAATTCATCCAGTAATTCTTCCAGTTTATGGGCCTGCTCTTTTTTGGTCAATTTGGTCATTTCTAGGACCGCCTTGATATTATCCTCCACCGTCAATTTGCGAAAAATAGAGGCTTCTTGAGGCAGGTAGCCCACGCCTTTGCGGGCCCGTTTATACATGGGGAGATCCGTAATTTCTTCCTCATCCAGATAGACCTTTCCGCTTTTGGGCTGCACAAAGCCCACCGTCATATAAAAAGTAGTGGTTTTGCCGGCCCCATTTGGGCCCAAAAGGCCTACAATATCGCCCTGAGAGACTTCTAAAGACACCCCTTTGACCACCATGCGGTTGCCATATTGCTTAATTAGGTTTTCGGCTCTTAACTTCATAATAGATCTTAGAGATTAGTCATCAGGAGAAGGTCAATATCCATATACTTGATATTAAAACGCTCGCTCATATATTGGTTGGTCAGGCTGCCTTTATACATATAAACGCCATTTCGGAAGCCCGCATCGCTGCGCAAAAGGGCCTCAATGCCCATGGTGCTACCTGCTTCGGCAAATAAGGGGACCAAAATATTGCTAATGGCCGCCGAGCTAGTTTTGGGATAGCGCGAAACGATATTGGGCACACAATAATGCAGCACATCATGCTTAATAAAGCTGGGTTGCTCATGCGTACTCAGGCGAGAGGTGGCAAAACAGCCGCCTTGATCAATACTCACATCAATAATTACGGAGCCGGGCTTCATTTGCTCCACCGTATCTTCGCCCACAATACAGGGCGTACGGCCCGTTTCCGAGTGGATGGCTCCAAGGACCACATCAGCGGAGCGGATTTCGGCATACATTTCTGGCGAGCTAAAGGTGCCCGTATATAAACGATGGCCCAAATTACTTTGGAGGCGCATCAATTTGCGGATATTATTATCAAATAGGCGGACCTCGGCCCCATAGCCCAGGGCCACTCTTGTGGCCACTTCAGCCACTACGCCAGCGCCCAAAATGACCACCTTGGCCGGAGGAACCCCAGCAATTCCGCCCAACAAAACGCCTCGGCCATCTTCATTATGAGAAAGCAAATCGGCGGCAGTTTGCATAGCAGAAACCCCGGCAATTTCCGACATCATGCGCACAAAAGGAAAGCTTCCCGAGCTGTCCTTCATGTACTCCATGGCCATAGCGGTAATGCGTTTTTGCTTGAGGCGATAGATATATTCTTCGGTCAAGGCAGGCAAATGAATGGGCGAAATAATAATCTGCCCAGGATGGCCCAGATCAATCTCCTCCAAAGAGGGGGGCGCAACCTTAAGAATCACTTGCGACTTAAAGAGCTGCTCTCTATCGGCCAAAATTTCGGCCCCAGCTTCAGAGTAATCATAATCGGAGAAATTAGACTTTTCTCCGGCCCCAGTTTCTAGGCGAATACGGTGGCCCATTTGGACCAAAGTCCGCACAGCCGAGGGCGTCAAAGCAATCCGATTTTCAGAAAACTTCAGTTCCTTGGGAATCCCAATGGTCACTTTTCCTTGGGGATGTTCTACGGCTAGGCGCTCGGCCAAGGGCGTAAGAATATGCTCACTCAACTCCTTGGGGATGCTAATTTTGGATTTTTGCATGCTGCTATTGTTTCCTTGAACAAGTTTTGGGTCTTGTCTCAAAATACGCACTTTTTAGCAAAGGCCCTTTTTTTTTCCCTTTTTTCACAATTTGGGGCTGCCCCGCCCTTCGGCCGGGTCGGGCCATTGCGCAGCTCGCAGCTCTGCTCGGCCCTGCGCGGGCTATGCCCGCTGGGTCTGCCGCCTTTGGCGGCCCTGCTACAGCCCCTCAGCCGAGGCGCTGCGCGCCTTTGCGGCGGCTCCGCCGCCTGTCCACCGCAATGGACCAACTAGGGCAGCTCTTCGGGGGAAATTTGGCCTCTTGGCCCCAATTCGATCAGTTCCAAATCGCTTAATTGGCCTGCTTCAATCTTGAAGCGCATCAGGGTTTTTTCTTTATGCCAGCCGTGGCGGCCCGCTGCTCCTGGATTAAGATGTAATAAATTGAGTTGGCGGTCGGGCATGGCCTTGACAATATGCGAATGGCCCGTAATAAATAAATCGGCTTGGCTGGCTTGCAGGGCGGCTTTTACGCCCTTGGAATAGCGGCCAGGGTAGCCCCCAATATGAATCATGTAGACCCGCAAGCCTTCTATTTCAAAATCTTGGACCAAAGGATAGCGGCGGCGCAAAGCGGCGCCATCAATATTGCCATAAACGGCCCGAAAGGGCTTAAATTCTTCTAGGGCATCGGCCAAATCGGTGTGGCCAATATCGCCAGCATGCCAGATCTCGTCGCAGTCGGCAAAGTAATCAAAGACAGCGGGTTCTAGATGCGAATGCGTATCGGAAATGAGGCCTATGCGTTTCATGCTTTTCTATTAAAGATGGTCAAAAGCCAAAGCTAGGAGAAAAATAGCGGATTTTCCCTGCTATTGGTCCAAATTGATGGAGCGGGCGCGAAGCCGCCAAAATAATCATCGCCAAGCGATGGCGCCTGGCCTTGGGGCTTTCCCCAAGGCATCGGCTGAGGGATGGGCAGCAGTGGCCGAAGGCCAGACCAAGCTGGCGAAGCCAGCGCAGGGCCGAGCGAAGAGCGAGCTGCGAGACAGCCCGACCCGCCTGCAAGGCGGGGCAGCCCCAAAAAAATAAACCAAAAAAGAAAATGCTTGTTGAGAAAAAGAAAAAATGGATCAAATCAGCATAGATCGGATTATTGAGATGGCTTGGGAAGATCGCACGCCCTTTGAGGCCATTGAATTTCAGTTTGGATTGACAGAAAAGGAAGTCATTGCCTTGATGCGGAAAGAGATGAAAGCCAGTAGTTTTCGGCGTTGGCGCAAGCGGGTGCAGGGGCGCAAAAGCAAGCATCAGAAATTGGCGCCAGCGGGTATGCAGCGTTTTAGATGTAGCCGACAAAAGAGTATTTCCTTTAATCGGAAGAGTTAAAACCAGTTTCGGCGGCGCATAAAATAGATCAAAAAGGCGGTAATAATCAGCATTAAGCCAAGTAAGGCGGGATAGCCCCAGGGCCATTTTGTTTCGGGCATATGGTCAAAATTCATCCCATAAATGCCGGCTAAAAAAGTGAGTGGAATAAAGAGGGCCGAGATGATGGTCAGGGTTTTCATGATCTGATTCATGTCATTGCTCAGCTGTGCGTTATGCAAATCCATCAGGTCCTTGAGCATTTCGCGTAAATTATCGAAGGCTGAAAGTTGATATTGGAGATGGTCTTGGATATCGTTGAGATAAGTAAAGCTCGACTTATGAAAAAAGCTGGTCCCTTCCGATTTGATGCGATTGAGCAGCTCTCTTAGGGGCCAAATCAGGCTACGGATGCGGTTCAGTTGTTTTTTGAGGCGCATAATTTCCTGAATCACGCCTTTATTATCAATAGCTTGATCGAGCAGGCGGATTTCCAGCTCTACAATTTCTTGTCGGATATCTTCTAGGCAAAAGCCGTAATGGTCCACCACCACATCAATCAGGCGGGTAAACAGATAATCTAGGCGGCGTTTTCTGAGGAAGCCCTTATTATTAAAAATGCGATCTCGGATATCTTCGAACACATCGCCGGGTCGTTCTTGAAAAGAGAGCAGAGCCTCTTTTTTCAAGACAAAAGAGAGGTGTTCCACCTCTAACTTTTTTGCTTCATTTAGGCTCAGCATCTTGAGGCTCAGAAAGAGGTAATCCTCAAAGGCCTCAATTTTGGGTAGATCTTCGGTGGCGCAAATATCCTCTTGCGTCAGGTGGTGCAATTTGAAAAACTGGGCCAATTGGCCCAGATCTTTATCTTGGGGAACGTTAATATTCAGCCACTTTTGGGCTTCGGTAAATTCAGGCAGACTGCCTTCTAATTCGGCAATTCGGAGTTCTTTTCGGTCGGCTTGGCCGGCATTATAGGCAATCAGGTCGAGCATATGATTTACTTTAGGGTACGGGCCAATTTTTTGGCTTGCTTAGGCTTTCTAAATTGGCTGTAGATCGGATCTTCCTTTAGCTTCCAAGTTTCCTGATAGAGAAAATCGAGCATTTGGTCGGCCTTACCTTGGGCCTTGATGGTCTCGTAGGCAATGGGGTCGCCGATACTAATGCCAATATGTCGGCCCATTTTATTTCGGACCTCATGCAGCAGTAGGCTAAGGCGAAGATTTTGGTTAATTTGGCTAGCGAGTTGAAACAGCCGGCTATTTTGGCCATGAAAGAAGAGCGGGACAACCGTAGCCTTAGATCGTTGGACCAATTTAAGCACAAAGCGCTTCCATTCCAAGTCTTCGGCTTGGCCAAAGGGTTTTTTGGCGGTGGCTACGCCTCCGGAGGGAAAGATGGCAATGGCTTGGCCTTGGGCCAGTCGTTCCAGCGTTTCTTTTCGGGTATTGATAATGGTCTGCAGGGCCTCTTTAGTCTCTCGAAAATCGATGGGCAAAAAATAGGGCTCAAACATTTCTTCTCGGCAGAGCACTTCATTGACTAGAATCCCAAATTCGGGTCGAATTTTGGAGGCGATTAGGCCTAGCAACAGGCCGTCAATCACGCCAAAGGGGTGGTTGGCCACAATCACCAATGGCCCTTCTTGGGGAATTTTTTCCAATTGAGCCTGATCAAAATGCGGATACACCTCCAATTTGTCTAAGGCAATTTGCCAAATAGACTGAGGGCTTAGCTCCATCTGTTTCATTTCGGTATACAGCTTTTCAATCCGAGGGCGGCCCGTTAGGCGCTCGATGCCTCGAATCAGCAGCTGTTTCATTTTGGGGTCGGTTTCATGGGCATAGCTCAATCTAGACTTGGCCATATCCCGATTAAAATCTGGAGATTCCATAACTTTATTTTTGGTCCATTTCTTCTAACCCAAACGGCTATAAAAATAATTCCCTTTACCGCAATCAACGCTTAAATTATGTACCGCAAACTATTCCTGCTTCTATTTTTGGGGCTTTCTTCTGGGGCGATTATGGCCCAATCAAAGAAAAAAGTCAAGCAGCTCAGCCAGCAGCTAGAGCAAACGAAAAAAAATTGGGTGGCTCCTTATTACAATCAGGCTGAAGAGCCGCCTTTACCCATGGAAAGCTGGGTGCCAGAATACGGCATTCGGGGCAAGTATGCTTATAATGGCATCCAATTGAGCATTCCGTTTTTAGAGGCGCTTTTGGGCGAAAAGCTCTTTTTATCGGGCCCGCATGAGGGCAATATAATGGATTGGGACAATGATGATTTTGGGCATTACAATCCTAAGTTTCTCAAAAAGCTCAAGCAATATCTCAAGAAGTTGAGTAAGCAGAAGGATTTTGTGAGTAGTTATCAGCCTTTTTATGAGGCCAATTTACAGCAATTGGCCCGCAGTTATTACCGAGCCGAGCAACATTTGAAGCGGCAACCCGAGCTCATCACAGCAGGACAAAAACTAGATGCCGAGGAGCGACAAGAATTTTTCAGAGATTATTCGGACCAAGAAGAGGCGGCCGGTTATATTTGGTATGAGGCCAATACTTGCGCCAATTTCTGGCTACGTCGACATACAGACGGCAGCGCCGATGAATTTTCTGATTTGTTGGACCTCTTACTCTCTACTTTTGATGCTTCTTTTTTGAAGAATAATTAGTTTTTTTGGGGCTGCCCCGCCTAAAGGCGGGTCGCTATGCTGCGGGGCTCGCAGGTCTGCTCGGCCCTGCGCCGCCTTTGGCGGCTTGGTCTGGCCCTTCGGGCCACCCGCTCCGCAGCGCTCAGCCATGGGCCAGGGCAGGGCTTCACTTTTTCAATATAGACTAGCAAGATGCACTATCTATGGATTTTTCTGGGGGGTGGTTTGGGCAGTATGGCCCGCTTTGCCCTCAATCAATATTTACCGCCAGCTCAGGGCTGGCCTTGGGGAACCCTAGCGGCTAATTTGGCCGCTTGTTTTTTGTTGGGCCTCTTTGGGGCTTACTTTGAGCAAAAAGGCGGACCGATGGCCTATAAGTTACTTTTGGCTACGGGCTTTTGTGGGGGCTTTAGTACCTTTTCGACCTTTGGGCAGGAGTTATTTCAGTTATTACGGACCCAAGCCCATGCTATGGCCTTAGGCTATTTATTGGCTAGTGTAATTCTAGGCATTTTGGCCATGGCTTTGGGCTATTATAGTTTGGCTAAAGGGTTTTAAATTCCAGTAGCATTTCAGTATGTGGAATATCGTCTTCTAGGTATTCTTTGCCTGTAGATTGGAAGCCTAGGCTGGCATAAAAATGGACCAAATGGCTTTGGGCCGAAATCCGAATAGCTGTTTGGGGATATAATTTTTGACAGGCAGAAATAGCGGCTTGCATCAGGGCGGGCCCTTGGCCTTTTCCACGAATTTTGGCGCTGCTAATCACTCGGCCAATCGAGGTATCTTCGGGATACGAGCTGCCCGCAGGTAAAATGCGGGCATAGGCTTGCAGTTCGCCTTGGGCATCTAGGCCAAGAAGATGATGCCCCAATTGGTCCTTGCCATCTAGATCGAGATAGGGACAATTTTGTTCTACCACAAAAACGGCTTGGCGCAATTGGGCCAGAGCATAAAACTCTTGCAGGCTTAGCTCCGAGAAGGCTTTCAGTTCAAAACTCAGCATATTAGGGTGCTTGAATGTAGGCCAAACACTTAGTTTCAAAAAACTCTTCCTCAAAAAACTCCTTCATCGGAAAAATCTCCCCATAATAATCGGGGCCGAGGCTATTGAGTTCTTCTTGCATATTGGTTAGTCCTTTATAGGCCCAAATGCCGTTCGGAAAAGAGTGATTGCCTTTAGCCTTAACCAATTTGCGGGTCCAAGCCGCCAGTTTGGGCGCTTTGGCCACGGCTCTAGTCACTACAAAATCGAAGCGTTGCTTCAATTTTTCGACACGGCCAGCTTCTGCTTTTACGTTTTTGAGGCCAAGGGCTTGGCTCACTTCAGTCACCACCTTAATCTTTTTGGCAATAGAATCCACCAACATAAAATTGGTTTCTGGATAGAGGATAGCCAAGGGAATACCTGGAAATCCACCACCGCAACCAAGGTCCAATACCTGCGCCCCAGCTTTTAGGGGCATCACCTTATCGAGGGCCAAGCTATGCAAAACATGATGAATATAAAGATTGTCGATATCCTTTCTGGAAATGACATTGATTTGGGCGTTCCACTCTCTATACAAAGCGTCTAATTGGGCAAATTGCTCCAGTTGTTGAGCGCTAAGATTTGGGAAATAATGTTGTATGCGTTCCATGATTCTTAATAAAAATAAACTGCTTCAAAACGGGCCTGAGGGGCCATTCTTGCCTTTTGCAGACTGAGTTTGTCTCCAGAAATACTATAATTATCTACGCTGCCAAGGACCTTGAGAAACTCTTGCTCCTTGCCCAAGTTGGGGCAGGCCATTTTGGTACTCATCAGGCCTGTAAACTGAATGCGTTTTTGATCTTCTTGCAATTTATAGTTGCCCGAAACGCTGTTGCAGCCGCCATGCGCTTGGAGTTGGCCATTGGCTTTTAGGATAAAGTGCATTTCTCTGCGAGCGCCCTCGGTAGTCTTTATAGCTTGGCCATTCAGCTCCACCAATTTCCAATATTTATTTAGCGGACTTTCTTCTGGGCGTTTGAGCAAATAGCGTTCGGCTAGTTCTCCTTCAATCGGCTTCCCTTTTAGGTCCAATTGGCGCAAAGCACCTTCTTCTACTTTATATTGGTTAGGTTTTTCTTTGCCTTCTAGGGTAATTTGCTGGCCTTTTTTCCCCCACTTCAGTTTTCCATTTTCGGTATAAATCGAGTCTGAACGATCTTGATAGCGATAGCGGAGGGTATAGCTCCCATCTTCTTTTAATTCCAAGTCTGTCTGAATGCCTGGACAATCCGCAGAGGGCAAATTCCCTTGGTATCGGCCGGCCCAATCGAGGGTGTTTCGGCTATTATCGGCTATATCTTTTTGGTTTTTGCAGGCGGTCAGGCTCAGGCAGAATAACAATAATGGGAGGTAGTACTTCATCGGTCTATTTTTTTTGCTAAGATAGCTAAAGTTTTTCGAGTCGTTTTCCCAAATCGCTTCAAAATCAGAAATGTACTATTTCTGCTGCTGTTATTTTGGGGCTGCCCCGCCCTGCGGGCGGGTCGGGCTGTATCGCAGCTCGCAGGTCTGCTCGGCCCTGCAGGCTTTTTCGCTTCGCTGCAAAAGCCTTGGGTCTGCCGCCTGCGGCGGCCCTGCTTTCCATCCCTCAGCCGTCCTCGCTTCGCTCCTCTTTGGCGGCAAGCCGCCAGCCCCTGCGGGGCAAAAACTCTCTTTAGGGCAAAAAAAAAGCCCGTACATTGCTGTACAGGCTTTATAGATTAGGTTGGCGGTGACCTACTCTCCCACTTTCGTAGTACCATCGGCGCTGAGGGGCTTAACTGCTCTGTTCGGAATGGGAAAAGGTGTCTCCCCCTCGCTATGACCACCATTAAATCTTTGTCTATCCCTCTGGATAAACTCTATATCGTTATGACATAAGGAAAGTAATAGAACTTTAAAAGTGCGTTGATTATCGATCTTTCTTTTAAAAAAGAAAGAAAAAGGAAGCTTTCGAGAAATTAGTACTACTTGGCTCCCTAACACATCACTGTGCTTCCACCTATAGCCTATCTACCTGGTCATCTTCCAGGTCTCTTCAACGAATACTCATCTTAAGGTTGGCTTCGCGCTTAGATGCTTTCAGCGCTTATCCTTTCCAGATATAGCTACCCAGCATGCACCTGGCGGCACAACTGGTACACTAGAGATCTGTTCAACTCGGTCCTCTCGTACTAGAGTCAAATCCTTTCAATATTCGAGCGCCCACAACAGATAGAGACCGAACTGTCTTGCGACGTTCTGAACCCAGCTCGCGTGCCACTTTAATGGGCGAACAGCCCAACCCTTGGGACCTTCTCCAGCCCCAGGATGTGACGAGCCGACATCGAGGTGCCAAACCTCCCCGTCGATATGAGCTCTTGGGGGAGATCAGCCTGTTATCCCCGGAGTACCTTTTATCCTTTGAGCGACGGCCCTTCCATGCAGAACCGCCGGATCACTTAACCCGACTTTCGTCCCTGTTCGACTTGTCTGTCTCACAGTCAAGCTCCCTTGTACTTATACGCTCTTCGCATGATTACCAACCATGCTGAGGGAACCTTTGGGAGCCTCCGTTACCTTTTAGGAGGCGACCACCCCAGTCAAACTACCCGCCTAACAATGTCCCCCATCGGGTTAGTCTCTAAGCAATTAAAGGGTGGTATTTCAAGGACGACTCCACCAACACTAGCGCATCAGCTTCATAGTCTCCCACCTATCCTACACATCAATTACTCAAAGACAATGTTAAGTTGTAGTAAAGGTTCACGGGGTCTTTTCGTCCCGTTGTGGGTAATCGGCATCTTCACCGATACTTCAATTTCACCGAGCTCACGGCCGAGACAGTGCCCAGATCGTTACACCATTCGTGCAGGTCGGAACTTACCCGACAAGGAATTTCGCTACCTTAGGACCGTTATAGTTACGGCCGCCGTTTACCGGGGCTTCAGTCAAGAGCTTCGCTTACGCTAACCCCCTTCCTTAACCTTCCGGCACCGGGCAGGTGTCAGACCCTATACTTCTCCTTTCGGATTCGCAGAGTCCTGTGTTTTTGCTAAACAGTCGCCTGGGCCTTTTCACTGCGGCTCTGATTACTCAGAGCGACGCTTCTCCCGAAGTTACGCGTCCAATTTGCCTAGTTCCTTAGCCGTGAATCACTCGAGCGCCTGAGGATACTCTCCTCGACCACCTGTGTCGGTTTGCGGTACGGTTTGTATATTAGTTAATGCTTAGCGGCTTTTCTTGGAAGCTGACTAACATCTTAGCTCTTCTCTCTAATGAGATCCAAGTACTATCGTGCTTCAAATAGACAGCGTACTTCACTACTGCCCTCTCTTCACACTTTAGCCCACTATTCCGTCAGTGAGCAGATGACCGTCAACTCCGTCCCCGCTTCGCCCAATATACAAGTATCAGAATATTAACTGATTTTCCATCGGATTCGCCTCTCGGCTACTCCTTAGGGTCCGACTAACCCGACTCTGTCTAACATAGAATCGGAAACCTGGGTCTTACGGCGAATAGGTCTTGCACCTATTTTATCGTTACTCATGCCTACATTTGCTTTTCTAGTCGCTCCAGCATACCTCACAGTACACCTTCAGCGCAACTACAATGCTCCCCTACCACTCTTTCGAATCCATAGCTTCGGTAAAACGTTTTATGCCCGAGTATTTTCCGCGCAGAATCACTCGACTAGTGAGCTGTTACGCACTCTTTAAATGAATGGCTGCTTCCAAGCCAACATCCTAGCTGTCATAGCAATTCCACCTCGTTCAGTCAACTTAACGTTTATTTTGGGACCTTAGCTGATGGTCTGGGTTGTTCCCCTCTCGGCTGGTGACCTTAGCACCCCCAGCCTCACTGCTCGGTAACATGTCTAAGCATTCGGAGTTCATCAGGGGTTGGTAGGATTTGACTC